>NZ_FNQM01000013.1 GCF_900107585.1 Rubrimonas cliftonensis
GGGGTGTCCTGTGGCTGACTGCGTGATGATCATGCTGTGGTCCGCTGGGTTCGGGCGGAGGAGCATGCGTGGCGAGGGTGAAGCGTCGGTTGCCGTGCAGAGCGCGAGCTGGGGTGTAGGGATCTTTACTCACTAAACAGATCGCACTCCTGCGCCTGCGGCGCATCCGTTCGATCTGCCCGTTCGCCAGGGCGCCGCCCTGGACCCGCGCCTCCCGCGGGGCGCCTGCGCAGCGGGCGGCAGGGGGAAGCTCGCCGCGATCCCCTGCACCCCTCGGCGCCTCCCGGCGGGGTCGAGAGGGTTCGTTCGCCACGCCCCCTCGACACTCCCCCACGGCGTCTCCGACGGCTCGGGGGCCGTTCCGCACGCCCCCGAGACCCCCTCGCTCCCGGGGAGGCGCCGGCGCCCTCCCCGATCCCCTCCAGCGCGGCCGTCCCGTTGCCGCGCGCACCTTTCGGTTGCGCGCGCGGCGACGGGACGGCCGAGAGACTGCGATGGTGGGCAGCGGATACGCGGGAGCCCCAGCCTGACCTGCGGCGGCCGGAGGCTGGGGCGATGGCGTTCGACGCACGCACCGTCTGTGACGCGCGCGTCGAGCGCCACCGCCCGGTGGGTGTGGGGTGAGACGGGAAGCGTCGTTCCTCCAACAGCAAGGAGCGAGCCGATGCTCGACACCATGACCGCCATCGCGGCGGCGACCCCGTGGACCCAGACGCTGCAGCGTGGCGATGTGGTTCTCTTCAATTTCCCCTGCGCCGACGACGGCCCGGTGAAGGCCCGGCCCTGCCTTGTGCTCGAGGTCGGCCGCGTCGCCGATCACGCGTTCGCCGAGATCGCCTACGGCACCACCGCGACCGGCAAGGCCAATCGCGGCTGGGAGATCCACATCGGCGCCGTCGCCGGTATGGCGATGGCGGGACTCGACCAGCCGACCCGCTTCGTGGGCTTTCGCCGGGTGACGGTGACCCTCGACAGCACGCTCTTCCGCATGCCGAGGGGCCGCAAGACGCCGGTCATCGGCCGTCTCGACGACGCCGGGCTGGAGCGGATGAACGCCGTCCGCGCCCGCATCTGGGCCGAGCGCGACATGGCGGCCGAGCGGCGCAACGAGCGCCGCGGCGTCACCGAGCAGGGCGTGCCCGTCATCTGGCGCGGGGGCGCCTACAAACTTTCCGCCGCCAGCAAGGGAGCAGCGTGATGCTCGACCTCAACACCGTGATCCGTTCCCTCGATGAAGAGGTCGCCGAGGAGACGCGCAACGACATCGTCGAGGCCTTGGCCACCGCCTGCGCTGGTGCCGTCGCCGAGGCGATGGACACCGCATACTGCTCGCCTGCCGTCTGGGACGGCATGCGTCTTTGGCTTGTCAACAACCTCAACTCTGACTGCGAGGACGAGCGCTACGGCTTGCCGGCGATGACGAGCCTGCTGGAGACGCTGGCCCGAGCGTGCGTGGAGGGCTTTTCCTACAGCGCGCTGCCTAACGACCAGTGGTATCCCGGCGCCCCGGTCGATCTCGACATGCACGACCGCGGCGGCGCGATCATGCACAGGCGGGCCTACAACTGCGCGGCCGTCCTCTGCATGGTCGCCCACGGCGAGCAGGGCGCGACGATCGTCAAGGGCTTCGACGACCTGCAGGACCGCAACCTGCGCAAGATGGCCGAGCTGATCGGCAAGCGGCTGGGCGAGAAGCTCAGGGGGCGGTGAAAAGCCAAACAAGTAGAGAAGCTAGGGCGCAGAATGCGCCCCCACTCACCTAAATCCGTTGCTGCAGCTAGTGATTATTTTACATTCCATCAGAGGACATACGAAAAAAATAAATACAGAATAATTTATTCTACGGTCTCTCCAGAAATATAAAAATATCTTACTTGTCTTCTATTCGCCGCGCATCCCTTACCTGAAATGACAGTATCTCACCATCAGGATCAGTCCGCCGCTGCACAAGCATCTCACAACTTGACGAGTCCCTTCCTTGAAGGAAATATCGACTATGGCTGTCGAGCAAGATGGATACCGCTTGGGAAGGCATATTCTTTGCTATATCTATTGAAACGACCCTACCAAGCTCCGGAAAGAAAGCACCACCAGATCGATCATTGGCATTAAGTCGCGCTACAGATGCCTCCATCCAGACATACTCATGATCGTCATTCATCTCCAAAAGAAACTTCTTTGTATCCGCGTTAAGAACAACTCTTGCGTGATCTCCAATTATTGTTATATTGTGTGATCCGTTATTGACAACATTGTGAGCCCTCTTAAGGGGTGGGCGCAATGCTTGCCTCAACGCTGCAAAATCGCCAGGCCTCCTCTCAACGAGCTCATTGATCTCCTCAGGTGGCTTGCGGCTATCGCCGACGCAATTGGAGATCAGCCAAATCAAAGTTGCTGTTAAAAGCCCGCTAGTAACGGCGAGACCAATCTGCCCACCCATCGAAACTGGTCCAGGATGAGATAAAATAGCAAGCGCGTCAAAAACTACAGAGCCTGACTGCGGCGGCCGCATGACAAGTTGCGCCCTACTGTCATATGGAGCCCTAAACCTAACCTTACCGTTGATCAAATAGTGACTGCTACGCGCAAAGCACAAACCAATATTAGATATACTCTCACCACCTTCCAGAAGGGGCAGCTGGTGGCTGACGGCGCGACCGCCATCAAAGCGAAGCTCTAGCTTTTCAGTCAATGCATTCCCACCGCCAGCTCGCCCACCTGCACAATCAACACCTTAACCAGTCGAAAAAAGCAACCCGCATGATTACGCCTCTTTCGCGCTTGCCGCTCTCCCCCTTGCCAACACCAACCGCGCCGCACCCCGCTAGTGCGACTATTACCTGCGTTAATCGTCTACGAAAGCATGGCTCATCAAGTGCTCCCATGCTGCAGCGTCTTCGGCATCGCTGAACTTCACCGCTCGATCGCCAAGGAAATGGATGAGCGCCCCCGCAGCCGCCTCAGGAGCAAGCGCATCGTTGGGCGGCGTCACGGCGTCGAAACACGGCCAGCTCGCCACCGGCGCGACCGTGACGCTGAATGGAGCGTCGCCACCGAAGATCGTCACGCGCATCGGGTTGCCATCGTCATAGCGCTCGACGGTGACCGCCACCTTCTCGCGCTCGTCGAGGCGACAGCCGGTGAGCACGGGGAAACCCCACTCCGAGTTCGGCGCGATCTCGAAGTGGTAGTTCACCATATCGACCAGCGTTTTCAGTCGCCGGATCTCGCGGTCGGTGTAGTGGAGGTTGGTGATGTCCTTCTGCTTGTGGCCGAGCAGCGCCGCGCAATCGCTGTCCTTCACATCCTGAGCCGCGAGGCGCGAGTTGAAGGTCCGCCGCAGCGCGTAGAAGTCCTCGTTCTCGTCGAGGATGCCGAGGCCCTTGCGGATCGAGGTGAAGCGACCGCCGAAGATGCCCGACAGGCGGTCCGACGCCGCCCCCGGCTCGATGTCGTCGAACAGGAACAGTCCGTCCTCCCGCCGCTTTTCATTGACCCACGCGATGAAGCCGAGCTTCAGCAGAACCTCGGGCACCGGCACATAGCGGCGGCCGGCCTCGGTCTTGACGGTCGTGCCGGCGTCCTCCGCCACCAGGACCGCGTAGACGCCATTGCGGCGGACGACATCGCGCTTGCGCAGCTGCAGGATCTCCTGCGGGCGCATCCCCATCGTCGCGGCGATCAGGGGCGTCCAGTAGAGCGAGTCGCGGGTGAGGTGCTTGCCGGCCGTGTGCCTGCGCTTCGGCTGATGCCCGCGATAGAGCGGGCTGTTGAACAGCGCCATCAGCCGCTCGTCCGACCACGAGGCGCGCACGCGCTGGCGCTGCGCGATGTCCGCGCCGGCTTCGTATTCCATCTGGGCCGCCGTCTTCGCGCGGACGCGGAAATCGGCGAGCACCGCCGGCAGCTCAGGTCCGGCGTAGCCGAGATGATTGCGCGCGACCCTGAACGCGAGGCGGACGAAGGAATGGACCTTCTTCAGCGTCTTCTCGTTCAGCCGGCGCGTCAGGCCGGCCTGCAGGCGCGCCTCGCGCTCGCGGGGCTGAAGTTCGAGCGCGTCGAGCGTGGCGCGCAGCTCAGCGTCCTGCCGGTCGGCGCGCGCGATCTCGTCGTGCTTGCTGATCTCGACGCCGTCGCTCTTGTAGCGGTTCCGGCCGTGCTTGCGGCCGTGGTCAATCGGCAGCCGCCGGGCGAAGAGCAGGAGCGAGAGGAACTCCTCGCGCCCGATCGCCGAGAGCGGGGCGTCGCCCCAGGCGGCCAGCGCCACCCGCATCGCCGAGGCGATGTGGTGGCGGTTGTCGGCCGACTTCTCGACGGCGAGCGCCTTCTCGAACGCCTGGGACACGGTGATGCGCTGACCGCGCGCAGCCTGCCGGGCGCTGACGACGGCGGCGGCGGCGATGTTCGCTGAGGCCGCCGCCTCATCCACGGACGCGCCCTCCTCGACTTGGACCTCGGTCTGGTTCAGCTGGCGCAGCGCGGTGAAGGTGCGCGCGTAGAGCGTCTGGCGCACGCCCGCGTCGGGCGACGGCCCGTAGCCGAGGCTCGCGGTGATCTCGGCCGAGACGGGCTTGGCGCGCTCGTAGTCGCGCAGGCGGGCCTCCTCGCGGAACGCCGCCTGCTCGGCGAAGCGCGCCTTCAGCGCGGCGTCGGCCTCGGCGCGGGTGCGCGCAAGACCCTCCTCGTGCTCGCCGATCATCCGCGCCAGCTCGCGCACGAGCAGTTCGTCGATGATCTGGTCGATCGCCCCGGGGGTCAGGGGCCGCGCCGACGCCGTCTCCATTGCGATGCGCTCCCACGCCGCCTCGAGGACGCGGTCGAGGCCCTGCGCCCGCACCATCGCCTCGGGGAGTCGGTCGGTGCGCAGCGAGATCGCGCGCACCGTCCGCAGACCGAGGGCCCGCAGCGGCTCCGGCGTCCGCCTGCGGTGATGCCAGACGCCGCCGCGGCGCGTCAGGTGGAGGGTGGGCCGTTCGCCGCAGCACGGACGATGCGCCGGCAGCCGCAGGCGCGCGGCCGGCGGCGTTGTGCGGCGCCCTGTGTCGCAGATTGTGCGACAGTCGGACTCGTCAGCGAAAAACCCGCCCCATTCGGCGGCGTAAGTCGCTGAAAGCAGTTGATTTTCGGTGAACATGGCTGGGGAACCTGGATTCGAACCAGGACCGACGGAGTCAGAGTCCGCTGTTCTACCGTTAAACTATTCCCCAATCGCTTCGCGATGCGAGAGGTGTGCGTAAGAGCAGGCGCGGGCGTCGTCAAGAGCGCCGCCCGGCGCGCTTCGCGCAAACCGCTGCGGCGCGCTTGTCGCAGGCGATTGACCGCGCCGGGGGGCGGCCCCATAACCCTCGCCCATGACAGAGCTTTCGCGCATCCGCAACTTCTCCATCGTGGCGCACATCGACCACGGAAAAAGCACGCTCGCCGACCGGCTCATTCAATTGACCGGCGGGCTCTCCGAGCGCGAAATGAAGGAGCAGGTGCTTGATTCCATGGATATCGAGCGCGAGCGCGGCATCACCATCAAGGCGCAGACCGTAAGGCTCGACTACACGGCCGCCGACGGCGAGGCCTATGTCCTGAATCTGATCGACACGCCGGGACACGTCGACTTCGGCTACGAGGTGTCGCGGTCGATGCGGGCGGTCGAGGGCTCGCTGCTCGTGGTCGACGCGTCGCAGGGCGTCGAGGCGCAGACGCTGGCGAACGTCTATCAGGCCATCGACGCCAATCACGAGATCGTGCCGGTCCTGAACAAGATCGACCTGCCCGCCGCCGAACCCGACCGCGTGAAGGAGCAGATCGAGGACGTCATCGGCATCGACGCCTCGCAGAGCGTTCTGATCTCGGCGAAGTCCGGGCTCGGCGTGGCGGACGTGCTGGAGGCCATCGTCAAGCGCCTGCCGGCGCCCAAGGGCGACCGCGACGCGCCGCTCAAGGCAGCGCTGGTGGACAGCTGGTACGACCCCTATCTCGGCGTCGTCGTGCTCGTGCGCATCCATGACGGCGTCCTGCGCAAGGGCGACCGCGTGCGGATGATGCAGACCGGCGCGACCTATCAGGTCGACAAGGTGGGGGTCTGCCGACCGACGCGGAAGGTCGATGTCGAGGAACTCGGCCCCGGCGAGATCGGCTTCCTGACAGCCTCGATCAAGCAGGTGCGCGACACGCGCGTGGGCGACACGATCACCCATGAGAAGCGGCTCTGCGCCAAGGCCCTGCCGGGCTACAAGCCGGCGCAGCCAGTGGTGTTCTGCGGGCTCTTTCCAGTGGACAGCGCCGATTTCGAGGATCTGCGCACCGCGATCGAGAAGCTGGCGCTGAACGACGCCAGCTTCTCCTACGAGGTCGAGACCTCGGCGGCGCTCGGCTTCGGCTTTCGCTGCGGCTTTCTGGGGCTGCTGCATCTGGAGATCATCCGCGAGCGGCTCGAGCGCGAATACGACATCGACCTGATCACGACGGCGCCCAGCGTGGTCTATCACCTGCACATGACCGACGGGACGATGACGGAGCTGCACAACCCCGCCGACATGCCCGACGTGATGAAGATCGACCGCATCGAGGAGCCGTGGATCAAGGCCACCATCCTGGTCCCCGACGAGTTTCTGGGCGACGTGCTGAAGCTGTGCCAGGAGCGGCGCGGCGTGCAGGACACGCTGACCTATGCGGGCTCGCGCGCGATGGTCGTCTATCGCCTGCCGCTCAACGAGGTCGTGTTCGACTTCTACGACCGGCTGAAAAGCGCGACCAAGGGCTACGCCTCGTTCGACTACCAGATGGACGGCTACCAGGCCGACGCGCTGGTGAAGATGCAGATCCTCGTCAACGCCGAGCCGGTGGACGCGCTGAGCATGATCGTCCACCGCGACCGCGCCGACCTGCGCGGTCGCGCGATGTGCGAGAAGCTCAAGGATCTGATCCCGCAGCACATGTTCCAGGTGCCGATTCAGGCTGCCATCGGCGGTCGGATCATCGCGCGAGAGACCATCCGCGCGCTGCGCAAGGACGTGACGGCCAAGTGCTACGGCGGCGACGTAAGCCGCAAGCGCAAGCTGCTCGACAAGCAGAAGGCCGGCAAGAAGAAGATGCGCCAGTTCGGGAAGGTGGACATCCCGCAGGAAGCGTTCATCTCGGCGCTCAAGATGGACAGCTGACGGCGGCCCGCAGGCCGCCGCTTCTTTCGCCTCCACCCGGCGCGTCAGCCGAGCATGTTCACCGCCTTGACGTTCACGAACTCGCGGATGCCGGCGCCGCCGTGCTCGCGGCCGTAGCCCGACTGCTTCACGCCGCCGAAGGGCATGTTGGCCTGCGCGAGGTCGTAGCCGTTGATGAACACCATGCCGGTCTCGAAGGCGTCGCGCGCGATGGCGCGCGCCCGGTCGACGTCGCGCGAGAAGATGCCGCCGCCGAGGCCGTAGCGGCTGTCATTGGCGACGCGGATCGCCTCGGCCTCGTCGCTCACGCGGATCAGGGCTGCGACCGGGCCGAACAGCTCGTCGTCATAGGCGGGCATGCCGGGGGCGACGTTCTCCAGCACCGTCGCGGGATAGTACCAGCCGCGGCCGCCGGGCATTTCGCCGCCGCAGAGCACCCTGGCGCCCTTCTCGACAGACCGGCGCACCTGCTCGTGCAGGCCGTCGCGGAGGTCTTCGCGCGCCATCGGGCCAAGCTCGCTCCCGGCGTCGAACGGGTCGCCGCAGCGGATCGCCTCCATGCGGGCGACGAAGCGATCACGGAACGCCTCATAGATTGCATCCACCACCACGAAACGCTTGGCGGCGATGCAGGTCTCGCCGTTGTTGTAGACGCGGCCCCTTACGCAGCTCTCCACGGCGAGGTCGAGGTCGGCGTCCTCCAGCACCATGAAGGCGTCGTTGCTGCCGAGCTCCAGCACGGTCTTCTTGACCACCGCGCCGGCCCTCGCGGCGATGTGGGCGCCGGCCCTGGTGCTGCCGGTCATCGTCACGCCGCGGACGTGCGCGTGCTCGATGATGCGGTCGGACTGGTCATGGTCGATGACCAGCACGCTGAACACGCCGTCGGGAAAACCCGCCCGGCGGAACAGCTCCGCGATCAGCAGGCCCGAGCCGGTGACGTTCTCGGCGTGCTTGAGCAGCACAGTATTGCCGGCGGCGACGTTCGCCACGGCGTAGCGGATCACCTGATAGAGCGGGAAGTTCCACGGCTGGATGCCGTAGATCACCCCGATCGGCCGATAGGTCACGAGGCCCACGCCGCCATCGGCGAGCGGCCGCTCCTCGTCGGCGAGATAGGTCTGCGCCTCGCCCACCGTGTAGTCGCAGATCGCGGCGCAGGCCGCGACCTCGTCGGCGGAGGCCGAGCGCAGCTTGCCCATCTCGCGGCTCATCAGGTCGGCGATCTCGTCGGCGGCGGCGCGGATCGTCTCGCCGAGCCGGGTGACGGCGGCGCCGCGCTCCTCCATGGACCTGCGGCTCCACGCGCCGAACGCGGCGTGCGCCTGCTCGACGACGGCGAACGCCTGATCGTCGCTCATCAGGTCGTAATGCGACAGCGGCTCGCCGCTGCTCGGGTCGATCGTGGTGAAGCGACGGTCCCGCTCTTCGATGCGGCGTGCGGCGATGGACATTGCCATCCTCCCGAATTCCGGATTTCCGAGGGCGCCCGCGGCGCCTCTCGGCAGGTGAACGCGGATGGAGGCCGAAGGTTGCGCCGCGGCTCGCGGGCTAGACGGCGCCGGCCCGCAGCGCAGGGGCGTGATCTTCGAGGAAGCGCCGCGCACGCTCGAAACCGCGCGCGGCGCGCAGCAGCGTCGGCTCCGCGAACGGGCGGCCGATGAGCTGGAACGCCGCCGGCAGGCCGTTCGGCGTCAGCCCGCAGGGCGCGGTCACGGCGGGCAGGCCGAGGAAGTTCACCGGGCGCGAGCAGTGGCCGAGATCCTCGATCATGGGGCTTGAGCCGCCCGCGGCGGCTTCCGCCTCGGCGATGGTCGGGATCTCGATGGTCCAAGTCGGCGCATAGAGGAGGTCGATGTCGGCGAATGTCTCCGACAGGATCGCGCGCAGGAGGCTGGCGCGGCGGCCGAGCGCGCGCAGGTAGGCGCCGGCGTCCTGGAACAACCCGGCGCAGAGACGGCGGCGGGTGACGGGGCCGTAGTCGGCGGCGCGCGCGGCGAGCCAGGGCGCGTGCTGCGCCGCGGCCTCGACGGCGATGATGAGCATGGTGAGACGGTTGGCGGTCTCGATTCCCGGCGTCTCGACAGGGACGAGCGCGGCGCCCTCGGCCTCCAGCAGCCGCAGCGCCGCCTCGTGCGCGTCCTCCACGGCGGGGGCGAGCGGCGCGAAGAAGTAGCCGCGCGGCACCCCGATGCGCAGGCCCCGCAGGCCGTCCTCGACGCCCGCGAGATGGTCGCGCGGCGCGCGTCGGGCGGACTGAGGGTCGCCCGCGTCGAAGCACGCCAGCGCGTTCAGCATGAGCGCGGCGTCGCGCACGGTGCGGGTGAGCGGCCCCACGGTGTCGAGCGAGCCCGACAGGGGAAAGACGCCGGAGCGGCCAACGAGGCCCGCCGTGGGCTTCAGCCCGATGAGGCCGCAGGCCGCCGCGGGCAGACGGATCGAGCCGCCGGTGTCCGAGCCGAGCGCGGCGGGAACGGCGCCGAAGGCGACCGCGGCGGCGGAACCGCTCGACGAGCCGCCGGTGACATGGGCGGGGTTCCACGGATTGCGGACGGGCCCGGTATGGGCGTTGAGGCCCTCCGCGCCGAGCGCGAACTCGACGGTGTTGAGCCTGCCGAGGTCGAGCGCGCCGGCGGTGTCGAGCCGGGCGCAGGCTGTCGCAGTGTCGGACGCGACGTTTCCGGCGAGGATCGACGAACCCGCCTCCAGTCGCCATCCGGCCCTTGCGTAGAGGTCCTTGTGGGCGAGCGGCGCGCCGTCGAGCGGGCCGGCGGAAGGCCGGCCGTCCCGCGCCGCCGCGTCCAGCTCCGCCGCGCGCGCCAGCGCAGCGTCCCGCTCAAGCCTGGCGACGGCGTTGAGTGCGGCGCCTGCGGCCTCCAGCGCGTCGAGATGGGTTCTTGCGAGCGCCGCGCGGCTCTCGCCGGAAGCCACCCGCGCGACGGCCTCCTCGACGGTCGCCGCCGGCGCCGTCACCCTTCGCCCTCGCGCAGCGCGGCGATGAAGGCGGCGGGGTCGGCGGGGGAGGTCGGATCCTGCGGGGCGGCGTCGGCGGCTTCCGCCTGGGCGCGCGCCGCGGCGCGGGCGGCGTCGATCTCCGCTCCGGGCACGCCCTGCGCCCGGAGCGCGGCGGCCCAGTCTGGCGGCAGCGCCGTCATTGCGCCGCAGCCCCGTCCGGCGCGTCCAGCGCGGGGGCGATCCAGTCGCGGCCGGGCACCGAGGCGAAGAGCTCTCGGGTGTAGGCGTGCCGGGGCGCCGCGAAGACCTCCGCCGTCACGCCCTGCTCCACCACCTCGCCGCGATGCATCACCGCGACGCGGTCGCAGACCTGCGCCGCCACCCGCAGGTCGTGGGTGATGAACACGATCGAGAGGCCGAGCCGCTCGCGGATGTCGGCGATCAGCCGCAGCACCTGCGCCTGCACCGACACGTCGAGCGCGGAGACCGGCTCATCGGCCACCAGCACCTCCGGCTCCAGCGCGAGCGCGCGGGCGATGCCGACGCGCTGGCGCTGGCCGCCGGAGAACTCATGCGGGTAGCGCTCGGCCACCTTCGGGTCGAGCCCGACGAGGCCGAGCAGGTCGCGCGCCCGCGCGCGCGCCTTCGCCGGCGCCAGCCCGTGCACGATCGGCCCTTCGGCGAGGATGTCGCCGATGGTGCGGCGGGGGTTGAGCGAGGCGAACGGGTCCTGGAACACCATCTGCACCCGCTTGCGGTAGGGCCGGAGCGCGCCGCGCGACAGCGGCGCAAGGTCCACCCCGTCGAGGTCGATCGACCCCGCATCGGGTTTCAGCAGGCGCACGAGACAGCGCGCCACGGTGGTCTTGCCCGAGCCGCTCTCGCCGACGATGCCCATGGTCTCGCCGCGTTTCAGCTCGAAAGAGACCGCCTTGGCGGCATGGACGGCGCGGGCGGCGGAGAACAGGCCGCCGCCCATGCGGTAGGTCTTGCCGAGCCCGGTCACGCGCAGCGCCGTGCGCGCCGACGTCGCGGGGCGGCGCGGGGCCGGCGTCAGCGACGGGATCGCCGCGATCAGGGCCCTTGTGTAGGGCGCGGCGGGGCGGTTCAGCACGCTGTCGGCGGTTCCCGCCTCCACCACGCGACCATGCTGCATCACCACGATGCGGTGCGCGATCTCGGCCACGACGCCGAAATCATGGGTGATGAACATCACGCCGGCGCCGTGGCGGGCCTGAAGCTCCGCGATCAGCCTGAGGATCTGCGCCTGCGTCGTGACGTCGAGCGCAGTCGTCGGCTCGTCCGCGACGAGCAGCTTGGGGTCGAGGATCAGCGCCATGGCGATCATGGCGCGCTGGCGCTGGCCGCCGGAGAGCTGGTGCGGGAAGGAGGCCGCCATGCGCGGCGGGTCTGGCAGCCGCACCTCGTCGAGCAGCGCGAGGATCTTCTCGCGCCGCTGGGCCGCCGTCAGCTTCGCGGCGTGGACGATCAGCACCTCCTCGATCTGCCGGCCGACCGTCATCAGCGGGTTGAGCGCCGTCATCGGCTCCTGGAAGATCATCGAGAGGCGTTCGCCGCGCAGGGCGCGGCGCTCACTGGGCGGCAGCGTCAGCAGGTCGCGGCCCTCGAAGTCGATGCGCCCCGCCGAGGCGCGCACCTTCGGTTCAGGCAGCAGGCCCATGACCGCGCGGGCGGTCAGCGACTTGCCCGAGCCGCTCTCGCCGACGACACAGACGATCTCGCCCTCGCCGACGGTGAACGAGACGTCCTCCACCGCGAAGGCGCGGTCGGAGCCCGGCGGCAGCGCCACATGCAGGCCGCGGATGTCGAGCAGCGGGCCGCTCACGACGCGCGCTCCCGCAGGCGCGGGTTCAGCGCGTCGTTAAGGCCCTCGCCGACGAGGTTGATCGCCAGCACCGTCAGCATGATCGCAAGCCCCGGAAACGTCACGATCCACCACGCCCGCCGCAGCACCGTGCGCCCGGCGCCGACCTGGAAGCCCCAGCTCATCACGTTGGGGTCGCCGAGGCCGAGGAAGGACAGCCCGCTCTCGATCAGGATGGCGGTCGCCACCAGCAGCGAGGCGGCGACAATGATCGGCGAGAGGCAGTTGGGCAGGATCTGCACGAGGATGATGCGCCAGTCCGCCATGCCCATCACGACGTTGGCCTGCACGAATTCCCGGTTGCGCATCGACAGGAACTCGCCGCGCACCAGCCGCGCCAGCGCCGGCCACGAGACCACCGCGATGGCGATGATGATGTTGACGATCGAGGGCGTCAGCACCGCCACCAGCAGGATGGCGAAGATGAAGGAGGGGATGGTCTGGAACACCTCCGTCAGCCGCATCAGCACGTCGTCGATCCAGCCGCCGTAATAGCCGGCCAGCCCACCCATCAGCACGCCGAGGCCGACCGCCACCAGCGTCGCCACCACGCCGATCAGCAGCGAGGTGCGCGCGCCATGGGCCATGCCGGCGGCAATGTCGCGCCCCAGCGTGTCGGAGCCCAGCAGGAACTGGCCGGTCATCGGCGGCGACATCGGCCTGCCCGCAAGGCTGAACGGATCGGCCGGGTAGAGCAGCGGCGCCAGCGCCGCCATGGCGATCACGGTGAGAAGGATCACGAGCCCGGCGACGGCGGAACGGTTGCGGACGTAGCGCCGCCAGAAGTCGGCCGCGCGCCCTCGCGTCGTCGGCGCGCCCTGTCCGTGCGGGGCTTCGGAGAGATCGGTCATCGCAGTTCGATCCTCGGGTCAAGCACGGTGTAGAGGATGTCGACGGCGAGGTTCACCACCAGCACCAGCACCGCCGACAGCAGGAAGATGCCGAGCAGCAGGTTCAGGTCGCGCGCGAACAGGCTCTCGAAGGCGAGCTGGCCGAGGCCGGGCCAGCCGAACACCGTCTCCACGATCACCGAGCCGCCGATCAGCGAGGAGACCTGAACGCCCGCCATCGTCACCACGGGCAGCAGCGCGTTGCGCAGGACGTGGCGATAGACGATACGCCGGTCGCTCAGCCCCTTGGCGCGCGCGGTGGTGACATAGTCCATGCCGGACTGCTCCAGCATCGAGGCGCGCATCAGCCTTGCGTAGAGCGCGAGGTAGAACAGCGAGAGCGTCGTCGCCGGCAGCACGAGATGGTGCAGGATGTCCCAAACCCTGTCCCAACCGGTGTGGAAGGCGGCGATGGTCTCCATCCCCGAAGTCGGGAACCAGCCGAGATTGACCGAGAACACCAGGATCAGCATCAGCCCCACCCAGAACAGCGGCGTGGCGTAGCTCACCAGCGCCAGCACCGAGATCAGCGTGTCGCGCCAGGTGTTGAGCCCGGTCGCCGCCAGCAGGCCGAGCAGCGAGCCGACGCCGACCGCGGTGACGATGGTGGCGCCCATCAGGATCAGCGTCGGGCCGAGCCGCTGCAGCACCAGTTCCGCCACCGGCATCTCGTGGCGGAAGGACCAGCCGAAATCGCCGACCGCGACCTTGGCCATGTAGTTGAAGAGCTGGACCGGAAGGGGCTGGTCGAGCCCGAACTTCGCCCGCAGCTCCGCCATGTATTCCGGCGTCGCCGAACCCGCCTCGCCCGCGAGCACGTCCACCGCGTCGCCGGGCGCCAGCTTCAGCAGAAGGAAGTTGATCACGACGATCGCCAGCAGGATCGGTATCGCCTGCAGGGTTCGCCGGAGGATGAAGGCCAGCCGTGCCCCGAGCATTGCGTCCTCGTGTTCTTTGCGCCGCCGCGCCTCGCAGCGCGGCGGCCGGGTTCGAAGATCAGCGCGGACGGGTCACTGCTCCAGCCACACGTCGGCGAAGGAGTTGTAGACGCCGAGCGGGCCGGAGACCGCGTTGTGCAGCTTCGTGTTGTAGACCGTCGTGAACTCCAGCTCGTGCATGAACACGATCGGGCTCTGCTCCACGATGATGTTCTGGAATTTCGCGTAGAGTTCGGCGCGGGCCGCGGGGTCGGTCTCGGTCTTGGCGGCGTCCATCAGGGCGTCCGTCTCCGGGCTCGACCACTTGGTGCCGTTCACGAACACGGTGCCGGGGCGGATCTGGTTCGAGTGGTACTGGCGGTGCACCCCGAGCACCGGGTCGGGCATGCTGAACAGCCAGTTGGACGAGAGCGCATAGTCGTAGTCGGTGTAGACGCGCTTCAGCCAGGTTGCGACGTCCTCGTAGCGCAGCTCGGCGGCGACGCCGATCTCGGCGAGCACCTGCTTGGTGTACTCGCCGAAGCGCCGCCACTCCTCGCCGTAGGGCGTCATGTCGTGGACGATCGAGAAGCGCACGCCGTCGGCGCCGCGCGGATAGCCGGCGTCGTCCAGCATCTTGTTGGCCGCGGCGATCCTGTCGTCCACCTCGAAGCTCGGCACGTCCGCGGTGTAGATGCCGGAGGCGGCGAAGTTCGAGCTGATCGGGCCGGTGGCCGGCTTGCCGAAGCCGAACCAGATGTTCTCCACGACGAACTCGCGGTCCATCGCGGTGGCGACGGCGCGGCGCACCGCCGGGTCGTCGAAGGGCTTGGCGTCGACGTTGAACTGCAGCTGCATGATGGGCGCGAAGTACTCGTAGCCCTTGGTCGTCACCTCGATGCTGTCCATCTCCTCAAGACGCGGCACGTCGATGTTGGGGATGGCGCCGAAGGCGGCGAAGTGGAGCTCGCCGTTCTCCATCGCGGCGGTGCGCGTGGAGGCGTCGGCGATGAAGCGCACCACGACGCGGTCGAGGTAGGGCCGGCCGTCGCGCCAGTAGTTCTCGTTCTTGTCGAGCCGGACGTACTGGCCCTTCTGCCACTCGACGAACTTGAACGGCCCGGTGCCCACGGGGGCGTTCGCCGTCTCGTTGGCGCGGATGTCGGTTCCCTCGAAGACGTGCTGCGCGACCATGGGCGACTCGTAGCCGTTCAGCGCCACCATGAGATAGGGCGCGGGTTCGGAGAGCTTCAGCACGGCCGTCAGCGGGTCGGGGGTCTCGACCGCCTCGATGATCGAAAGGGTGGCGCCGCCGCGCGGGTGAACCTCGCGCAGGACGTTCATGATCGAGAACTGCACGTCGGCGCTGTCGAACGCCTCGCCGTCATGCCAGGTGACGCCGTCCTGAAGGTTGAACGTCACGGTGAGGCCGTCTTCGGAGACCTCCCAGGACTTCGCCAGCGCAGGTTGGATCTCGAAGTCCCATCCCAGCGTGACAAGGCCCTCGTAGACCTTGGTCGCGACCTGGCCGATAGGGCCCGAGGTCGAGAGATAGGAGGCGAGGTTCGGCGGCTCGGGCTGCGTCACCATCACCATGGTTCCGCCGCTCTCCTGAGCTGACGCGGATGCGGCGGCGGCGGCCAGGGCGGCGCCGAGCATGAGGCTTCTCATCGGATGTCTCTCCTGTCGTCGCAGTTTTTTCGTTGTGACGGACGCGCCGCCGGTGCGGAGAAGAGCAGGACTCCTGCGCACTGCAACTGCTGTAGCCGGCGGTGAGCTCAAAAACCACTGCCGAACATGTTTTCGCCTGATTTTCAGGCAGAAAAGCGCAGCTTTCTTGCGCCTGGCCGATGGGCGGCGGCGCGGGACGGCTCCGGTCCGCCGCGAGGAAGCACGCATGCTGCGCAGCGGCTACGTCGGCGCCCGATTGACGCGCGGGGCCAGGCGCGACCAGATGGACCTGCCACAGGAGTTCGCCCGGATGACGCAAGACCCCGCAGAAGCCGCGATCCTCGCCGCGGTCGACCGGAATTTCGACGCCCAGATCGCCTTCACGCAGGAGCTTGTGCGCCGCCCCTCGCTGCGCGGGGCCGAGGCGCCCGTGCAGGACTTCGTGCACGACGCCTATCGCGCCCGCGGCCTCGCCGTCGACCGCTGGCGCGTGCGCGAGGCCGACATCGCCGCACATCCCGGCTTCTCGCCGGTGGCGGTCTCCTACGAGAACGCGTGGAACGTGGTGGGCACCTGGCGGCCCGAGGTCGAGCGCGGGCGGTCGCTGATCCTCAACGCCCATGTCGACGTGGTGCCGACCGGGCCGGAGGACATGTGGACCGATCCGCCCTTCGAGCCGGTCATCCGCGACGGCTGGCTGTACGGGCGCGGCTCGGCGGACATGAAGGCCGGGCACGCCGCCAACCTCTTCGCCTTCGACGCCATCCGCGCCGCCGGCTTCGCGCCCGCGGGCCGCGTCCACCTGCAATCGGTGGTCGAGGAGGAGAGCACCGGCAACGGGACGCTGTCGACCCACCTGCGCGGCTATGCGGCCGACGCCGCGCTGATCCCCGAGCCGGAGGACGAGATGCTCGTCCGCGCCAACGCCGGCGTCGTCTGGTTCGCGGTGGAGGTGCGCGGCAGGCCGGCGCACACCCGCGTCATGGGCGAGGGCGTCAACGCCATCGACCTGGCCTATCGGCTGATCTCCGCGCTGCGGGGGCTGGAGGCGCGGCGCAACGCCGAGCGCGTTGCGCACCCGCATTTCGCGGCGCTGGAGCATCCGCTCAATCTCAACATCGGCCGGATCGAAGGCGGCGACTGGGCGTCGATGGCGCCCGCCTGGTGCCGCTTCGAGGCGCGCTTCGCGCTCTATCCCGGCGAGCGCGCGGCAGACACCCGCGCGATGGTTGAGGCCTGCGTGGCCGAGGCGGCGGCCGCCGACCCGGCGCTCGCCAACCGCCCGCCGACCGTCACATGGCACGGCTTCATGGCGGAGGGCTATGTGCTGGAGCCGGGCGGCGACGCCGAGGCCGCGCTCGCCGGCGCCCATGCCGACGTGTTCGCCGCGCCCCTGCGCAGCTTCACGAGCCCCGCCTATCTCGACAGCCGCGTTCACGCGCTCTACGACCGCATCCCGGCGCTCTGCTACGGCCCGAACTGCCGCGACATCCACGGCGTCGACGAGGCGGTGGAGATCGAGTCCGTGCGCCGCGTGACGCGCACCATCGCGCTGTTCATCGCGCGCTGGTGCGGACTGACGCCGGCGCGCTGACGCTGGCCGGCGGCGAGCTGGCCGCGGGTTCCCGGCGCGTCGTTCAGGGCGCCTTTCGCGCCGCGGCCGCCTCGTCGACCGTCGACCGGGCCGGCGGGTCTCGCTCAGGTGCAGGGCCGCCGCCAGAGACGCCGGCCGGGTCGAGCGCCTGCAGGGCGGCCGGGCGGAACGGGCGTTCGACGACGCCTGCGCCAGGGGCCGCCTCCGCCTCGTCGATCCAGGCCAGCCTGAGCACATGCGGGCCGCCGAACCCGGCGTCGTCGGTGATGGCGAGGGCGACGGGCGGCGGCGCGCCGGCGCCGGTGCGGTAGCCGGCGGCGGCGAGCGCCTCGGCGACGATGGCGGCTTCCTCGGGGTCGGCCACCTTGACGACCGCCGTCGCGCCCGCCGCCGTCTGCGTGATCACCGGCCGCCGGTCGAGCGCGACGAGAGGCGCCTCGAACCAGAACGAGGAGCCGACGCCCAGCTTCGATTCCACGCCCAGCTCGCCGTCCATCATCGTCGCGAGGCCGCGGCAGATGGCGAGCCCCAGCCCCGACCCGCCCGAGCGCCTCGTGGCCGAAGCGTCGACCTGCTCGAAGCGCCCGAAGATCGTCTCGATGTGCGCGGGCGCCACGCCGATGCCGGTGTCGTTCACGGCGATCCTGACGATCCACCGCCCGTCCTCGCGCCACCGCCCGCCGATCTCGACCCGGATGACGCCCTTCTCGGTGAACTTCAGCGCGTTGCCGACATAGTTGACGACGACCTGCCGCAGGCGCGCGAAGTCGCCGCTCAGCAGCCGCGGCGCCGTCGGCTCCACCCTCACGAGGAAGCGCAGCTTCTTCCTGCGGGCCGCGATCGCGAGCGCCGTCAGGTGCTCTCCGGCGAGCGCCTCCGTCGCGAACGGCTCCTCGCGCAGCTCCATCATCCGCTCCTCTAGGCGCGAGAAGTCGAGGATGTCGCCGATGACGCCGCCGAGCGAGATCGCCGTCTCCTTGATCAGCCGCACCATGGAGCGCTGACGGCCGTCCAGCGTCGTGTGCGAGAGCAGGTCGCTAAGCCCGATCACCCCGTTCAGGGGCGTGCGCAGCTCATGGCTCATGACGGCGAGGAACTCGGATTTCGCCTTGTCCGCCGCGAGGGCGCGCTCGGTCATGCCGCGCAGCATCGCTGTCCGCTCGTCGATGCGCCGCTCAAGTTCGCGGCGGCCCGTCTCCGCGTCGGCCATGGAGGCCAGGCGGTCGAGGTTGACCGCGTGGACCGTATGGCACGACACGATGAGCAGGGTGAGATAGGCGAGCGTGTAGAGAAACGCGCTCGACCACACGCCGCCGTCCTCCTGCGCCATCATGGCGAGCGATGAGAACGTGCCCGCCAGAACCGCGATCGAGCCCACGAGACTGTGCGGCTGAAGCAGGATCCAGCCCGCCATCGGCAAGGAAAGCATCATCACGAAGACCGCCGGGTTCTCGCCGCCGCCGCGGCTCGCGACGAGGAAATAGAGCAGCATGACGGTGCCCAGCATCCCGAACCCCGTGACGAGCGCGACGGCGAGATCGCGGGTCATGCCGCGCCACTCGCGAAGGTTCGATGCGACGGCCACAAGGCACAGCGTGGCGTAGAGCGCGCCCACGGCGTTCAGGCCGCTGGCGGCGAGAACGTCCGTCGCGCCGGTCTCGCCGCCGATCAGCGCATGCGCCGCTCCGGCGGAGGCGGCCGTCACGGCGGCCCCGCAGGCCAGGAACACGAGGTACTGCGTGATGCGCGGGGACGCAGGCCGGGCACGTACGGCGGCGCGCATGGCCCGCCAGCCGAGGAAGCCGCCCGCGGACGCGCCCGCCGCAGCCGCCGCGATCTCCTGAAGGGGCGCGTCGAGCAGAAGGTGGCCGACCGCGACCCCGGTCGTCGCGGCGAGTACGCCCGGACCGCGCAGCGACAGCGCGCAGGCCAGCGCCACGCCCGACCACAGCGGCAACGCCAGCCGCCCCGGCCCGTCCGGCGCGACGATGTCGGCCAGCAGAACGCTCAGGGTCGCGACGGCGCACGCCAGCGCCAGCTGCCCCGCCGGCGCCAGTCCGTCTCGCAAAACCTGCCTGAACCGCATCCTGAGCCGCTGGAACTGAGCCTATGGGTCGCCGCGCGCGCCCCATCGATAGGCGGTTGAAGCCTAAGCGCCCGCTAATCCGCGGGACATCGGGCCTTTCGACGCGCGCTCAAAATTTCGGCACGCTGCGCGATCTATCGGCGAGGCGATGGATGAGGCCCGAAAAACTGCTCAGGGTTATCGATTGTCTCTGGTTCGTGGCGCGTCGCGCCCCGTAAGCTTTCCTCCGCGACAAGCCTCGCGCGAGGCGCCAGCCGACAGGGAGAACGGGAAATGAGGAAGATCATGATCGGCGCGGCCCTCGCCGCGCTCGCCTGCGCCGCCGTGGCGCAGGAGAAATACACCGTCGCGCTCGACGGCACCTTCGCGCCCCACGCCATGCCGAAGCTGGGCGGCGGCGTCGAGGGCTTCAACGTCGACCTCGCCAACCTCATCGGCGAGCGGCTGGGCGTCGAGATGGACATCGTCGCCACGCAGTTCTCCGGCATCCTGCCGGGCCTGCAGGCGGGCACCTATGATTTCGTCGTCGCGCCGACGACGATCACGCAGGAGCGCGCGGAAAACCTGCTGTTTTCCGAGGGCTACCTCAACACCGACTTCCAGTTCCTGATCCCCGCCGACGCCGAGGACGTCACCGACCTCAAGCAGCTCGCCGGCAAGACCGTCGCGGTGAACAAGGGCTCCGCCTATGACAGCTGGGCGCGCGGGCTGGCCGAGGAGATCGGCTGGACGGTCGAAAGCTACGGCACCAACACCGACGCGGTGCAAGCGGTGATCGCCGGGCGCGCCGACGCCAACGTGGCGGGCAACACCGTCTCCGCCTGGGCGGCCAAGAAGAACTCCGCAGTCAAGCTGAGCTACCTGCACGAGACCGGGCTGGTCTGGGGCATGCCGTTCCGCCAGGACGACGCCGCGACGCGCGACAAGGTCGAGGCCGTCATCGAGTGCCTGAAGATCGACGGGACCATCGCGGGGCTTTCGGAGAAGTGGTTCGGCGTCACGCCTGCCGCCGGTTCGGCCGCCGTCACGCCGCAGCCGGGCTTCGGCCAGCCGGGCTTTCCCGGATACGAGGATGGCGGCCACAAACCCTCCTGCTGAGCCGCGGCTCCGCCGTGCCGCCCATCCTTGAGCTGATCGGCCTGCGCAAGCGCTTCGGCGCGCTCGATGCGCTGGCCGACGTCAGCCTGTCGGTGGCGCCGGGCGAGCTGGTGTTCGTGCTCGGGCCATCGGGCTCGGGCAAGAGCACCATGCTGCGCTGCTGCAACCTGCTGGAGCGGCCCGACGAAGGGGCGGTCGTTCTGGAGGGGCGCGACATCGCCGCGCGCGGCGTCGACCTCGACGCCGCGCGCAAACGCATCGGCATGGTGTTCCAAGCCTTCAACCTCTACCCGCACCTGAGCGCGCTCGCAAACGTCACGCTGGCGCTGCGCAAGGCGCTGCGCCTGCCGCGGGCCGAAGCGGAGGCGCGGGGCATGGCGGCGCTCGACCGGGTGGGCCTCGCCGACAAGGCGCGCAACATGCCCGGCCAGCTCTCGGGCGGGCAGCAGCAGCGCGTCGCCATCGCCCGCGCCATGGCGCTGGAGCCGGCGGTGATGCTGTTCGACGAACCGACCTCCGCGCTGGACCCGGAACTCGTCGACGAGGTCCTCGCGGTGATGCGCGAACTGCGCGCCGCCGGCATGACGATGCTCGTCGTCAGCCACGAGATGCGCTTCGCCCGCGCCGCCGCGGACCGGGTGGTCTTCATGGACCGCGGCGCCGTGGTCGAGCAGGGCCCGCCCGAACGGATCTTCGAGGCGCCCCGCTCCGAGCGGCTGCGCGCCTTCCTTTCGCGCAGGGCCTGACGCGATGGGGTTCGCCGACGCCTTCCTCGACATGGCGGTGATCGCCCGCTACGCGCCGTCGATCCTCAGCGGCATGGGCGTGACGCTGGCGCTGGCGGTGCTGATCGTGCTGGCCGGGACCGCCGCAGGGCTGGCGCTCGCCTGCCTGCGGGCGACGGGCTCGCGCCGGCTGTCGATCCCCATCGTCATCTTCGCCGACGTGTTCCGCGCGCTGCCGCCGCTGGCGCTGATCCTGCTGGCCTATTTCGGGCTGCCGAACGTCGGCGTCTCGCTGTCGAGCTTCATGGTGCTGTTCACCGTGCTGGCGCTGGTGCTCGCCGCCTTCGCCGAGGAGATCTTCTGGGCCGGGATCGCCGCGACCCCGAAAGGCCAGTGGGAGGCCGCGCGCTCCACCGGGCTCGGCTTCCGGTCAACGCTTTTGTGGGTGGTGCTGCCGCAGGCCGCGCGCATGGCGGTGGCGCCGCTGACCAACCGCGCCATCGCGATCACCAAGATGACGGCGCTGGGCACGGTGATCGGCGTGCCCGACATCCTCAACCAGGCGACGACCGCCGTCTCCTTCTCCGGGGACGCCTCGCCGCTGACGCTCGCCGCGCTCGCCTATGTCGCGATCTTCCTGCCGCTGGTGATCGCCTCGCGGCGGCTGGAGCGGCGCTTCCAGTGGCGGCGACTCTAGATGGACGCGTTGGCCGCCCAGTTCTTCGACCTCTCGATCATGGCCGCGGCGCTGCCGATGGTGATCGAGGGGCTGTGGATGACGCTCGCGCTCTGCGCCGTTGTGGTGCCGATGGGGCTGGCGGGCGGGCTGCTCGTGGCGCTCGCAGCGCTCTCGCCCAAGCGCTGGGTGCGCTGGCCGACCATCGCGCTGATCGACCTCTTTCGCGCCCTCCCGCCGCTGGTGCTGCTGATCTTCGTCTATTCCGGGCTGCCCTTCGCCGGCGTGCGGCTAGACCCGTTCGTGGCGGTGGCCTTCGCCTTCCTGCTCAACAACGCCGCCTATTACGGCGAAATCTACCGCGCCGGCATCGAGTCGGTGCCGCCGGGGCAGATGGAGGCCGCTCGCTCAACGGGGCTGTCGCAGGCGCAGGCGATGGCGTGGGTGGTGCTGCCGCAGGCGGTGCGCAACGTGCTGCCCGACCTCGTCTCCAACACCGTGGAAGTGGTGAAGCTGACCTCGCTCGCCTCGGTCGTGTCGCTGTCGGAGATGCTGCACCAGGCCGATCTGGCGCGTTCGGTAACCTACAACGCCTCGCCGATCGTGCTGGCGGCGGGGATCTATCTGGCGATCCTGTGGCCGCTGGTGCGGCTGGTCGGGCGCTTCGAGCGGCGGATGGCGTCGTGACCGGCTCAGCGGCAGCCGCGCGGCGCCGGCCCGACAGCGCGCTCCCGACAGGAGGTCGAGAAGGCGCCTGGCTCGTCGCACAGGTTCCCGGCCATGTGCTAGGCGGAACCGCGCCAGTCGATCGTGTCGCAGCCGGCCAGCGCCAGCAAAACCACCCGCATCCGACGATTCCCACTTCGATGCATGCCCCCGAAACCTCTTTACGATGAAAGGCGACCCCATGCGTGAAATCGTCCTCGGCGCGGCCCAGATGGGGCCGATCCAGCGGGCCGACAGCCGGCAGGCGGTCGTGCGGCGGATGATCGACCTGCTGGAGCAGGCCCATGGCCGGGGATGCACGCTGGTCGTCTATCCCGAACTGGCGCTGACCACCTTCTTCCCGCGCTGGCTGATGGACTGGGCCGAGGTGGACGACTGGTTCGAGCGCGAGATGCCGAACCCCGCCACCGCGCCGCTCTTCGACCGCGCCAGGGCCCTCGGCGTCGCCATCAGCTTCGGCTACGCGGAGCTGACGCCGGAGGGGCGACGGTTCAACACCCACATCCTGACCGACCGGCAGGGCGCGATCGTCGCGAAGTACCGCAAGGTCCACCTGCCCGGCCACAGCGAGCACGACCCCGACCGCGCCTTCCAGCACCTCGAGAAGCGGTATTTCGAGCCCGGCGACCTCGGCTTCCCGGTCTGGCGCCTGCCGGCCGACATGGGCGGCGCCGTCGCGGGCATGATGATCTGCAACGACCGCCGCTGGCCGGAGGCGTGGCGGGTGCTGGGGCTGCAGGGGGTCGAACTCGCGATCCTCGGCTACAACACCCCCAGCGTGAACAGCCAGCAGGGCGAGGAGGGGCTGGAGAAGCGGCTCTACCACTCCGAACTCTCGGTCTGCGCCGGAGCCTACCAGAACGCGACATGGGCCGTCGCCGTCGCCAAGGCGGGCGACGAGGACGGCCACCCGCTGATGGGCGGCTCGATCATCGTCGACCCCGACGGCTTCGTTGTCGCGCGGGCGGAGACCGAGGCCGACGAGCTGCTCGTCCACGCCTGCGATATGGACGCGACGCGCTTCGGCAAGACGACGATCTTCGACTTCGCCCGCCATCGCCGCATCGAGCATTACGGGCGCATCTGCGGGCAGACCGCCGCGACACCGCCGGCGGGCTGAGCGTGCGGGCGGCGGCGCGCAGGGCGGAGGGCCGGGCGTGAGCCGGGTCGCCGGCGGCCCGGAGCTGCCGCTGCGCCTGCTGGAGGTATTCGCCGCCCTGATGCGCGAGCGCACCACGGTCAGGGCGGCCGAGGCGCTGGGCGTGTCGCAGTCCTCCGTCTCAACCGCGCTGGCGGCGCTGGAGGAGCGTCTAGGCTTCGCGCTGTTTCAGCGTCGCAATCGCCGCCTCGTCCCCACCGCCGAGGCGCTGAGCCTCCACCGCGAGATCGAGCCGGTCTTCATCATGCTCGACGGGATCGAGGCGCGGGCGCGCGACCTGCGCTCGGGCTCGGCGGGGCGGCTGCGGGTGCTGGCGACGCCGCCGCTCGGGCACACGGTCGCGCCGGTGGCGTTGAAGCGGTTTCTCGACGGCCGCTCGCAGGTCTCGGTCGACTATGACGTGCGGCGGGCCGACTCCGTCATCGAGGCCGTCGCGTTCGGGGCCGCCGACGTGGGCCTCGTGCTCGGCATGGAGAACCGCGCGGACGTCGAGGCCGAGGTGATCGAGGCGGCGGCGATGGTGGCGCTGGCGCCGCCGGACCACCCGCTCGCCGACGCCCCGCGCGTCGGCGCCGCGGACGCCGCGGCGGCGGGCTTCGTCGGGCTGCACGCGGGGTCCCGGCTTGGGCGACTGCTGCGCGGCGCCTTCGTTGAGGCGGGCGCGCCCTACGCGCCGCGCGTCGAGGTGCGCTACTGCCACACTGCGGCGGTGCTCGCCGAGGCCGGGCTCGGCGTCGCCGTGGTGGACCAGTTCACGGCGCGCTTCGTCGACAGGCGCGCGCTCGTCGCACGGCCTTTTCTGCCGGCGATCTCCGCGCCCTGCATGCTGCTGACGCGGAAGGAGGCGCCGCCGTCGCGGCTGGTCGCGGCCTTCGCCGAGGAAGTCCGCAGGGCGGCGCGCGACTGTCGCTGAAGCGGTCGGCGGAGATGGCGCACGGCCGCGCGTTCGAGGCGCGACCCGCCGCCATGGCTTCGCGCCGCGGCGTCGCGTAAGCCTGTTCAGGATTGCGCCGAACCGGCTTGCGCCGGATCAGCCCCGCCGCCGGCCCGCCCGAAGGACGCCAGAGCATGAGCGACGCCGATCCCCTTGAGCTTTCCATCGCGACCTGGGACCATGACCGTACCGTTCCCGTGCTGGACGGCCGCGTTCCGGTCGCAGGCGTTGCGGTCAGTCCCACGATCCTGCCGACGACGCAGCTCTTCGCCATCGCGGCGCAGGAGGCGCGCTTCGACGTCACCGAGTTCTCGCTCTCGACACACATCCTGCAGGTCGCGCGCGGGGAGCCGGCCTACACCGCCGTGCCGGCCTTCGTCTCCCGCGCTTTCCGGCACAACGGCTTCTACCGCCGCAAGGGCTGCGGGATAGAGAGCCTCGCCGATTTCCGGGGCCGCGCCGTCGGCGTGCCCGAATACCAGATGACCGCCGCGCTCTGGATGCGCGGGATCATGGCGGACGACTACGACGTGGCCGCGCATGAGGTCGCGTGGCGCAACGGCGCGCTCGACGCTGGCGTGCGTCGCGAGCGGCTCGCGCTGACCCCGCCGCCGGAGCTGTCGATCACGCCGATCGAGGACGGCGACACGCTGCAGGCCATGCTGCTGCGCGGCGAGATCGACGGGCTTCTCGCCCCGAAGCCGCCGCAGGCCTTCCTCGACGGCGACGACCGCATCGAGCGGATCTTCCCCGACTTCGAGGCCGCCGAGCGCGAGTGGAACGCCCGCACCGGGTTCTTCCCGATCATGCATGTCATCGCGGTGCGCCGGACGCTGGCCGAGGCCCATCCTTGGCTTCCGCGCGCGCTCTACGAGGCTTTCGGGGCTGGCCGCGACCTGGCGCTCGAGCGGCTGAAGGACGTCTGGCTAGGCTCCGCGAACCGGCTCAGCCTGCCCTGGCTGAACGCCTCCGTCGAGCGCACGCGCGCCGCCCTGGGCGAGGACTGGTGGCGCTACGGCTTTGCCGGCGCGCGCGCGGAAATCGAGGCGATGTGCCGCTACTCCGTTCAGCAGCACCTCTCGCCCCGCCGGGTCACGCCGGAGGAGCTGTTCCATCCCTCGGTGCTGGAGACGTGAAACCGCTGCGATTTCAGGGAGCGGCTTCTGTTTAGAACGGCCGGAATGCCCGAATTTCAGCCTTTCGCCCTGCCGCCCTGCTGAGCGATGAGGGCCGCGCCCTCCCTCGGGTGGGCGTTTCGCGACGGCTGTACGGCGTGGTTCATGGCGCAAACAACTTCATCGGTTCAGCGGGTTGCGCCGCTGCAGCGCGCCCTCCCTTGGGGGGTGAGCCGCGCCCGGAAAACCCTCCGGGGGAGGGTTTTCAACGGCGAACGGGCGGAACCCCGGCGGGAGGGCGCGGCCCGTGCTGGTCGCATGGGCCAAGGGTCCAGCGGCGCGCCCTCAGGCCACCGGCGACCTTGGCGCCAACCCGGTCATTGGCCAGCACACATTGCCCCCGCAGCGGAAACAACTGCGCAGCTGCGGCGCACCGCATCTGGCGTTCGGCTGCGTCTTGCGCCATAGATGTCGTATGTTGGATGCAGCGGCATATCTTGGGGTGGCGCGCTCGGTCGGCGGGCGGCGCTGGGTTGGTCCGAGCGCCGCGGTGGAGCGGATGGGCGCCGCAATCGCCCAGAGGGCTGGCGTGACGGAGATCGTCGGCCGCGTGCTCGCGGCGCGCGGCGTGGCGCCGGAGGAGGCGGGAGCCTATCTCGCGCCCTCGCTCAAGGCGCTGATGCCGGACCCCTCCACCCTGCGCGACATGGACGCCGCCGCCGAGCGCCTCGCCCGCGCCGCGCGCGATGGCGAGCGGATCGCGGTGTTCGGCGACTACGACGTGGACGGCGCCTGCGCCTCGGCCATGCTGGCGCGCTGGCTGCGCCATTTCGGCGTCGGCGCCACGCTCTACATCCCCGACCGCATCGACGAGGGCTACGGTCCGAACGACCCCGCGATGGCGGCGCTGGGCGCGGTGCACGACCTCGTGATCTGCGTCGACTGCGGCAGCCTCAGCCATGGGCCGGTCGCCGCGGCCCGCGCCGCGGGCGCCGACGTGCTGATCGCCGACCACCATCTCTGCGGCGAGACGCTGCCGGAGGCGCTGGCGGTGGTGAACCCCAACCGGCAGGACGAGACGGCGGGGCTCGGCCCGCTCTGCGCGGCGGGCGTGACGTTCCTGCTGATCGTCGCGGCCAACCGCGCGCTGCGGCGCCTCGGCGTCGCGACGCCCGACCCGTTGCCGCTGCTCGACCTCGTGGCGCTGGCGACCGTCGCCGATGTCGCCCCGCTGACCGGGCTCAACCGCGCCTTCGTGCGGCAGGGGCTGAAGGTGCTCGCCGCGCGCGGCAACGCGGGCCTGCGCGCGCTCGCGGACGTCGCCCGGCTCAGCGGCCCGCCGGGATCGTTCCATCTAGGCTACATGCTCGGCCCGCGCATAAACGCCGGCGGGCGCGTCGGCGAGGCGTGGCTCGGCGCCCGGCTGCTCTCGACCGAGGACGTCCGCGAGGCCGAGGCCGTCGCCGCGCGGCTGGAGGCGCTGAACGAGGAGCGCCGCGCCATCGAGGCGGAGGTTCTCGCCCAGGCGCTCGCGCAGGCGGAGGCGCGCGGCGCCGACGGCCCGCTGGTCTGGGCCGCCGGGCCGGGCTGGCACCCCGGCGTCGTCGGCATCGTCGCGAGCCGCCTGAAGGAGCGCTTCAACCGCCCCGCCGTCGTGATCGGGCTGGACGCGGCCGGCGACGGCAAGGGTGAGGGCAAGGGCTCTGGCCGCTCGACGCAGGGCGTCGACCTCGGCTCGTCGATCGCCGCGCTGGCGCGCGAAGGGCTGCTGCTGAAGGGCGGCGGACACCGCATGGCGGCGGGGCTGAGCGTGGCCGGCGACATGGTCGAACCTGCGATGGCGCGGCTGGCGGAGCTGCTGGCGCGGCAGGGCGCCGGCCGCGAAGGCCCGTCGGACCTCCGGCTCGACGGCGCCGTGGGCCCCGGCGCGGCGACCGTGGCGCTGGCGGAGACGCTGGAGCAGGCGGGCCCCTGGGGCGCCTCGGCCCCCGCGCCGCGCTTCGCCGCCCCCGCCGTGCGCATCGCCTCGGCGCGCATCGTCGGCGCCGGCCATGTGGCGCTGCGGCTGAGCGACGGCGCCGCGAGCCTCGACGCCATCGCCTTCGGCGCCCTGGACGCGCCGCGGCCCGGCGCCGACAGCCTCGGCGACTTCCTTCTCGGCCGCGCGGGGGAGCGCGCGCACCTCGCGGGCCGGCTGATGCTCGACGACTGGAAGGGCCGCCGCCGAGTAAAGCTGCAGCTCGACGACGCAGCGCCGGCGTTCTGAAGCCGCCTCAGCCCTCGCCCATCAGCCGCGCGAACCCGCCGGCATGCGCCGCCCGCAGCGTCGCGAGCGGAACGGCGGCGGCGTCGAGCGCGATGGCGTCGCCTTCCATGCGGCCGACCAGGCACGCCGGGACGCCGTGCTCGGCGGCCAGCGCCAGCACGGGGCCGGCCTCGGCTGCCGCGACGAGATAGCGGGCCTGATCCTCGCCGAAGAACCAGCCCAGCGCCGGCAGGCCAGCATCGGCCATGAGCGCCGCGCCGCAGCCCGCCGCCAGCGCCATCTCCGCCGCCGCCATCGCGAGCCCGCCGTCGGAGAGGTCATGCGCCGCGGAGACCAGCTTCGCCCCGGCCAGCGCCCGGACCAGCCCCCCGGCCCTCGCCTCGGCCGCCAGATCGACCGGCGGCGGCGCGCCCTCGGCGCGGTCAAAGAGGTCCGCGAGCAGCGCCGACTGGCCCATCCAGCCGGTGGTATCGCCCAGCAGCACCAGCGCGTCGCCTGGGTCGGGCCGTATCGTCAGCATCAAGGAGAGATCGCGCAGCAGGCCCACGCCCGCGATGGTCGGCGTCGGCGGGATCGCGGCGCCGTCGGTCTCATTGTAGAGGCTGACATTGCCGGACACGATCGGGAAGCCGAGCGCCCGGCAGGCCTCGCCGATGCCGGTCACGCAGCCCACGAGCTGGCCCATGATGCGCGGCTTCTCGGGGTTGCCGAAATTGAGGTTGTCGCTGCAGGCGAGGGGCTCGGCGCCCACCGCGCAGAGGTTGCGCCAAGCCTCCGCCACCGCCTGCCGCCCGCCCGCCACCGGGTCTGCGAAGCAGTAGCGCGGCGTGACGTCGGAGGTGAAGGCGAGGCCCTTCGCCGTTCCGTGCACGCGCACCACGCCCGCGTCGCCGCCCGAAAGCTGCGCCGTGTCGGCGAGCACCTGCCCGTCATACTGCTCCCACACCCACGCCCGCGAGCAGTGGTTGGGGTGCGCCATCAGCTTCAGCAGCGCCTCGGCGGGGTCGATCTCCGGCAGGGCCCCGAGCGGCGGCGGCGCGGGGCTTTCCTCCCATGGCCGGTCGTATTCCGGCGCGCTGCCCGAGAGCGCGGCGAGCGGCAGGTCGGCCTTCACCGCGCCGCGATGCTTCACGATGAAGCGGTCCTCCGGCGTGGTGACGCCGACCACGGCGAAGTCGAGGTCCCACTTGTCGAAGATGGCGCGCGCCTCGGCCTCCTTCTCGGGGTGCAGCACCATGAGCATCCGCTCCTGGCTCTCCGACAGCATCATCTCGTAGGCGGTCATGCCGGTTTCGCGGCACGGCACGGCGTCGAGGTCGAGCGTGACGCCGAGCCCGCCCTTGTCGCCCATCTCCACCGCCGAGCAGGTCAGCCCCGCCGCGCCCATGTCCTGGATGGCGACCACCGCGCCGGACGCCATCAGCTCCAGGCACGCCTCCAGCAGCCGCTTCTCGGTGAACGGGTCGCCTACCTGCACCGTGGGGCGCTTCTCCTCGATCGTCTCGTCGAACTCGGCGCTGGCCATGGTGGCGCCGCCGACGCCGTCGCGGCCGGTCTTGGCGCCGAGATAGACGACGGGCCGCCCCACGCCCGAGGCGGCGGCGTAGAAGATCGCGTCCGCGTCCGCCACGCCCGCCGCGAAGGCGTTGACGAGGCAGTTGCCGTCATAGCCTGCGTGAAACCGCACCTCGCCGCCCACGGTCGGCACGCCAAAGGCGTTGGCGTAGCCGCCGATGCCCGCCACCGCGCCCGCCACGAGGCTGCGGGTCTTCGGATGCTCGGGCCGCCCGAAGCTCAGCGCGTTCATCGCCGCCACGGGGCGCGCGCCCATGGTGAACACGTCGCGCAGGATGCCGCCGACGCCGGTGCCCGCCCCCTGATAGGGCTCGATGTAGGAGGGGTGGTTGTGGCTCTCCATCTTGAACACCACCGCCTGCCGGACGCCGTTCTCGTTGGCGCCGATGTCGACGACGCCGGCGTTCTCGCCCGGCCCGCAGATGACCTGCGGCCCCTCGGTGTGCAGCGTGCGCAGCCAACGCTTGGACGACTTGTAGGAGCAGTGCTCGTTCCACATCGCCGAGAAGATGCCCAGCTCGGTGAAGCTCGGCGCGCGGCCCAGCAGGTCGAGGATGCGCCGGTACTCGTCGGGCTTCAGCCCGTGGTCGGCGGCGAGCCCCTGCGTGACCTGCGGCTCCAGAGCGTCTGCGGCGTCCATGTCCCTCATCCCCTCCGGCCCGACAGCCGCCGTCTCGCGCGGGCCGCGGCGCCTGTCAAGCGAGGGGGGCGAGTTTGGCCTAGCCGCGCCGGGCCGCCGCCGGTTACGCTCGGCGCGCATTGGAAAGGGGCGCCCCTTGCTGGACGACGAGGCCTGCCGCGAGAAACTGGCGATCATCGCGGTGGGCGCGGCGGCTGCGGCTTTCGGCGCGACCGGCGTCGCCCTGCCCGCAGGGGTCGGGGAGGCCGCGACGGGCGGCGCCGGCCTGCTTTCCAGATTGAGCGGCAAACGGGCAAGCGACCGCGACGCGGTCATCACCCGACTGTCGGCCGAACTCTGCGACGACTGGCGATCATGGGCTGAGAGCGAGACAGGCGCCGGCGAGCAGGCTCGCACCGGCGCCCGCACCGCCTTCGCGCTGGTGATCGACCGGCTGCACCCCGCGCCCGCCGAGATCGTCGGCCGCCGGCTCGACGCGGGGGCGCTGGCCCGCGCAATGCTCGCCCGAGCCCAGACCGCGCTGCCCGTCGCCTACGCCGACCCCGACCCGCGCAACGCCGAGGCGCATCTGGCCCGCAGCTTCCTGCTGCACGTCTGCACGCGCGCCTACGCCCGCCTGCTCGCCAACCCGGACTTCACCAGCCGCCTCGCCCCCGACCTCTGGCGCGGCCTGTTCGAGGCGGTGGACGGGCTGCGCGAGACGCTGGACGCCCTGCCCGCCGCCATCCGCCGCGAGGTCGAGGCGGCGGTCGAGCGGCTGCGCGGCGAACTGGGCGCGCGCGACCGCCTCATCCTCGGCTTCATCCGCACCGCTGCGCAGCGGGAGGTCGCGCCCGACCAGATCGAGGCGACCCTGTTCGAGATGGCCGTGGAGTGGCGCGCGGCGCGCGGACGGGCGGACGGCGGCGCGCTGTCGAACCTCACGCCCGACCTTGGCCCCCTGCGCGCCGACGCGCAGGCCGCGCATGACGCCGACGACGTGGAGCGCTTCTGGATCCTCGTGACCGAACTGGAGCGGCGCGAGGCGGCGGCGCTGACGGCGCTGGCGGCGCGGCGCCGCGACATCGAGGCCGAGGAGGAGGCGATGACCGCCGCCCATGTCGCGACCAAGCGCCGCGCCATCGCCGCCGCCCTCTCCCGGCTCGACGCGTCGGGCGCCGCGACGCGCATTGCGGAGATCATCGCGCTGGAGACCCCCGACGCCTCGGCGCGCTTCGCCGCGCTGCGGGCGAGATGGGACGAATGGCATATGCGGGGCCGCGACCAGGGCCTGAACCTCGATCTGGCGGTGGCCGCCGACCTCGCCCGCATCGCCCATGCGCAGGCGGTCGACGCCGACCAGCGCGGCGCCGCCCTGAACGATCTAGGCGTCTCGCTCCAGACCCTCGGCGAACGCGAGCCGGGAACCGAGCGGCTGGAGCAGGCCGTCCAGGCCCACCGCGCCGCGCTGGAGGGGCGCACCCGAGAGCGCGTCCCCCTCGACTGGGCCATGACCCAGATGAACCTCGGGACCGCGCTCACGACCCTCGGCGCGCGCGAGGCGGGAACCGAGCGGCTGGAGCAGGCCGTCGAAGCCTACCGCGCCGCGCTCGAGGAATCGACACGCGAACGCACCCCCCTCGACTGGGCCATGACCCAGATGAACCTCGGGACCGCGCTCAGGATCCTCGGCGAGCGCGAGCCGGGAACCGAGCGGCTGGAGCAGGCCGTCGAAGCCTACCGCGCCGCGCTCGAGGAATGGACACGCGAACGCACCCCCCTCGACTGGGCCAGCACTCAGATAAACCTCGGGAACGCGCTCGCGGCCCTCGGCGAACGCGAGCCGGGAACCGAGCGACTGGAGCAGGCCGTCCAGGCCTACCGCGCCGCGCTGGAGGAGCGCACCCGAGAGCGCGTCCCGCTCGACTGGGCCAAGACCCAGATGAACCTCGGGACCGCGCTCAAGACCCTCGGCGAACGCGAGGCGGGAACCGAGCGGCTGGAGCAGGCCGTCGAAGCCTACCGCGCCGCGCTGGAGGAGCTTGCCCGAGAGCGCGTCCCCCTCTACTGGGCCATGACCCAGATGAACCTCGGGAACGCGCTGCAAGCCCTCGGCGCGCGAGAGTCGGGAACCGAGCGGCTGGAGCAGGCCGTCGAAGCCTACCGCGCCGCGCTGGAGGAATACACCCGCGAGCGCGTCCCCCTCGACTGGGCCAGGACCCAGATGAACCTCGGGATCGCGCTCTGGACCCTCGGCGAACGCGAGCCGGGAACCGAGCGGCTGGAGCAGGGCGTCCAAGCCTACCGCGCCGCGCTGGAGGAATACACCCGCGAGCGCGTCCCCCTCGACTGGGCCAGGACCCAGATGAACCTCGGGATCGCGCTCTGGACCCTCGGCGAACGCGAGCCGGGAACCGAGCGGCTGGAGCAGGCCATCAAAGCCTACCGCGCCGCGCTGGAGGAATGGACCCGAGAGCGCGTCCCCCTCGACTGGGCCAACGCGCGCGGCAATCAGGCGGTGGCGATGGTCTCGCTGGCCGAGCGCGCCGGCGACGCGGCGTTGGCGGCGCGGGCGGCGGCGCAGTTGGCGGAGGCGGCGGCGGCGCTGCGCGCGGGCGGGCATGGACCGTGGGCCGCGACCCTCGAGCGCCAGCTTCCCGCCGCCCGCGATCTCGCGGCGCGCCTCGCCGCCCCCCTGTCGCCCGGCGCGACGCCCGGCTAGCCTGCCCTCGCGGGCGCGCGCCGCCGGCGAGGAGGAGCGGACGCCGATGGCCCCGATGCGACCAGCCTCCCCGCGCCTCGCCGGCCCCGCCCTCGGCTACGCCGCCGCCGCCTTCGCCGTGCTGGTCTGGGCGGGGTGGATCGTGCTGACGCGCGCCGGCGCCGCCGCCTCGGCGCTGACGCCGCTCGACGTCGCCGCGCTGCGCTACGCCGGCCCGGCGCTGGCGCTGGCGCCGGTGTGGCTGCGGCGCGGGCCGGTTCCCGCGGGCGTGGCGCGCTGGCGGCTCATGGGCATGACGCTGGGCTGGGGCGCGCCCTTCGCCCTGTTCGCCGCAAAAGGGCTGGAGAGCGCCGACGCCGCCCTTTTCGCCGCGCTCGCCCCCGGCGCCATGCCGCTCTGGGCCGCGCTGCTGGCCGCGATGTTCTTCGGCGCGCGCTTCTCAAGGCTCGCCGTCGCGGGGCTGGCGATGATCGGCGGCGCGGTCGCCCTCGCGCTCTGGGCCGCGGCGCCGCAGACGCTCGCGGGCGCGCCCTGGGTCACGGCGGCGGCGATCGGCTGGGCGGTCTACACGCTGAGCTACCGCGGCTCGGGGCTGACGCCGGTGGAGGCCACCGCCATCGTCGGCTTCTGGTCGAGCCTTTTGGTCGCGCTGCTGGCGCTCGGCGGGGCGATGGGCGGGCTGACCCTGCACATGCTGCCGCCGCCGGAGGCGCTCGGCTGGTTCGCGGCGCATGGGCTGGTGTCGGGCGTGCTGTCGGTCGCGGCCTATGCGGTGGCGATCCGCGAACTCGGCGCGACGCGGGCGGCGGGCTCCGCGGCGCTGGTGCCGGCGCTGGCGACGCTCATGGGCTGGCTGTTTCTCGGCGAGGCGCCCGGCGCCGGTCCGCTCGCGGCGGTGGCGCTCGCAACCCTAGGCGTCACGCTGGTCAGCGTCGCGCCCGCGCGCCCGCGAGGCTGAGCCGAGCCGGCGGAGCGAGCGCCCGGCTCAGGCGGGCGCGCCGGCGCCGGCGCCGGCCAGCGCGGCGAAGAGCGCGGCGCCGTCGGCCGGGCCGAGCGCCGGGTCGGCGGCGCGCTCGGGGTGCGGCATCAGCCCCAGCACGCGGCGGTTCTCCGACAGCACGCCGGCGATGTCGTCCATCGAGCCGTTCGGGTTCTCGCCCGGCGCATAGCGGAACGCGACCCGGCCTTCGCCCTTCAGCCGCGCCAGCGTCTCGTCGTCGGCCACGAAGCAGCCGTCATGGTGGGCGACCGGCAGGCGCAGGGTCGGGGGGACGCCGTGGGTGAACGGGCTCCGGCCCGCCGTCTCCAGCCCCACCGTGCGGCAGACGAACCTGAGCCCGGCGTTGCGCATCAGCGCCCCGGGCAGCAGCCCGGCCTCGATCAGCGCCTGAAAGCCGTTGCAGATCCCGAGCACGAGGCCGCCGCGGGCGGCGTGGGCGCGCACCCCGTCCATCGCCGGCGCGCGCGCCGCGATGGCGCCGCAGCGCAGGTAGTCGCCGAACGAGAAGCCGCCCGGCAGGCCCACGACGTCGAGCCCCTGCGGCAGTCCGGCGTCCTTCCACCAGTGCATCGCGACGTCGAAGCCCGCGGCGCGCAGCGCGACCGCGAGATCGCGATCGCAGTTCGCGCCGGGAAAGACGACGACCGCGGCCTTCATGCGATCTCCACCGCGTAGGTCTCGATCACGGTGTTGGCGAGCAGCTTCTCGCACATCGCCTCGACCTCGGCGCGCGCCGTGGCGGCGTCGCCCTCGGCGAGATCGATCTCGATGAGCTTGCCCTGCCGCACGCCCTGCACGCCCGTGAAGCCGAGCCCACCCAGCGCCTGCGCGATGGCGGCGCCCTGCGGGTCGAGCACGCCGGGCTTGAGGGTGACGGTGACGCGGGCTTTCATCTCGGCGGTCTCCGGACATCTGGACGCTCGCGCCGCATAGCATCGAGCGCCCCGGCGGGGAAGCGCTTGCGGGCGGCCGCCGGACGCGGCAGCCTCGGGCGCGCCCGCCGATGGGCCTCGGCCTCGGAGATCGACATGCGACCCGCCATGCTTCTCGTCCTGTCGGCCGCTCTCGGCTTCTTCTCCGGTCCCGGGGCGGCGAAGGACGAGACGCGGCTTCTCGGCTACGAGGCGATCCCCTCGGCGCAGCTCGCGCTCGACCTCGACGGAGCGGACTACGCCCAGCGCGCCGAACTGACCGACGCCGTCCACACCGCGCTGGTGGCCGACGTCATCCGCGCGACCGGGCTGGACCCTGCGACCGCGACGACCGAGCTCACGCCCGGCGGCTATCTCCTGCGCACCAACGCCTCGCTTCAGACCGAGATCTTCGCCGACGAGGCGCAGGCCGCACGGCTGGCCGCGGCGCTGGGCTACGTCCTGCGGCAGTGGAGCGTGCTCGTGACGGCGCTGGCGGAGGAGGGCGGCGACACCGGCTACGTCGTCGTGAACTTTCCCGAGGACGTCCTGACGCCGGCGCTGGCGCAGTCGTTCTTCGAGGCCGCCGTCGCGGAGGACGCGGGGCTCGGCGGCGGCTACACGGCGTTCGGCGACGCGATGATCTTCCTCAACATGCGCGACGCGGACGGCGCGCCCTACAGCGGGCTCGACGACATCGCCTTCGCCGCCCGGCTCGGTCTCGCCGCCGGGCGCTTCCCGGGCGCAGACCTCGGCGTGGCCGGCGCCGGGCTGGCCTACGCGCGCTTCGTCGCGAACGACTGGGACGCCTCCCCCGAAGGCGAGGACTACGCCGCGCTGCTGGCCGACCCGGAACTCATGGCCGCGCTCGACGCGCTGCGCCGGCGCCACGACGCGCTGGTGGTCGAGAAGGCGACCGGTTTCGGCTGGCGCTGAGACCGCGCCCGCCTCACTTCTCCAGGACGAACGCCGTCAGACCCAGCGGCGGCAGGTCGAGCGTCAGCGAATGCTCCCGACCCTGCGCCGCGACGGCCTCGCTGTCGCGCGCGCTGTTCGGCCTGTACCCCGACCCGCCATAGGCGACGGCGTCGGTGTTGAGCACCTCGCGCCAGCGCCCCGGCGCCGGAACGCCGATGCGCACGCCCTCGCGCGGGACCGGGGTGAAGTTCGCCGCGATCAGCACGGGCGCGTCGCCCGCGGCGCCGAAGCGCGCCCAAGCGTAGAGCGACTGGTCGGCCGCATCGGCCTCGATCCACTGGAAGCCGTCGCTCTCGCAGTCCTTCGCATGCAGCGCCGGCGTCTCGCGGTAGAGGCGGTTGAGGTCGCGGATCAGCGTCTGTACGCCCTTGTGGAGCGGATTGTCGAGCGCCGCCCAGTCGAGCGCCGCGTCGGCGTTCCACTCCGCCCGCTGGCCCCATTCGAGGCCCATGAACATCAGCTTCTTGCCCGGATGGGTCCACATGAAGCCATAGTAGGCGCGCAGGTTGGCGAAGCGTTGCCATTCGTCGCCGGGCATCCGAGCATACATCGAGCCCTTGCCGTGCACCACCTCGTCATGGCTGAGCGGCAGGATGAAGTTCTCGCTGAACGCATAGACGAGCCCGAAGGTCATCTGGTGGTGATGGTGCCGGCGGTGGATCGGATCCTTGCCGATATAGGTGAGGGTGTCGTGCATCCACCCCATGTTCCACTTGTAGCCGAAGCCCAAGCCCCCGGCGTCGACGGGCTTGGAGACGCCGGGCCAGGCCGTGCTCTCCTCCGCCACCGTCATCACCGAGGCGTCCTCGCCATAGACGGTCTGGTTCATGCGGCGGATGAACTCGACCGCCTCGAGGTTCTCCCGCCCGCCGTAGCGGTTGGGGATCCACTCGCCCTCCTTGCGGCTGTAGTCGCGGTAGAGCATTGAAGCCACCGCATCGACGCGCAGCCCGTCGACATGGTGCTCCTTCAGCCAGTAGAGCGCGTTGGCGATGAGGAAGTTCGAGACCTCGCGCCGGCCGTAGTTGTAGATCGCCGTGTTCCAGTCGGGGTGGAAGCCCTCGCGCGGGTCGGCGTGCTCGTAGAGCGCCTGACCGTCGAACATGGCCAGCCCGTGCGGGTCGACGGGGAAATGCGCCGGCACCCAGTCGAGGATAAGCCCGATCCCGGCGGCGTGGCAGGCCTCGACGAAATCGCGGAACTCGCCGGGCGCGCCATGGCGGATGGTCGGCGCGTAGAGCCCGACCGGCTGGTACCCCCACGAGCCGTCGAAAGGATATTCGCTGACCGGCAGCGCCTCGATATGGGTGAAGCCCATGTCGCGGACGTAAGGAACGAGCTGGTCGGCCAGTTCGTGATAGCTGAGCGGGCGGTTGTTCTCGGCGCGCCGCCAGCTCGGCAGATGCGTCTCGTAGATCGAGATCGGCGCGTCGCGGCGCTGGCGGGCGGCGCGGGCGGCCAGCCATTCGCCGTCGCGCCAGTCGCGGCCCGAGAGGTCGCGGACGATGGAGGCGGTGGCGGGCGGATGCTCCGAGCCGAAGCCGACCGGATCGGCCTTGAGCGGCAGCACGCGCCCGTCGGCGGCCATGATCTCGTACTTGTAGAGGGCGCCGGCCTCCACGCCGGGCGCGAATATCTCCCATATTCCCGAGGCGCCGCGCGGGCGCATCAGGTGGCGCCGCCCATCCCAGTCGTTGAACGCGCCGACGACGGAGACCCGCCGCGCGCTTGGAGCCCAGACGGCGAAGGCCACGCCCGCCACGCCCTCATGGGTCGTCGGATGGGCGCCGAGGCGTTCCCAGAGTCGCATGTGGGCGCCTTCCGAAATGTAATGCTCGTCCTGCGCCCCGAGCACGGGGCCGAACTGGTAGGGATCCTCGATCTCCCACACGTCGCCGCCGCGGCGCGCGCGCAGCCGCCAAGGGGCCGGACGCTCGGCGAGGCGCGCGGCGAACAGGCCCGGCGCGCCGGCGGGCTCCAGCGTCGCGATCTCCGCCCCGCCGTCCCGCCCCGCCAGCGCGACCGCCTCCGCACCCGGAACATGCGCCCGGACCACCCAGGCCCCGTCGTCGGGATGCGCGCCGAGGGTCGCGAAGGCGTCCGGGACGTCGGCGGCGGCGATGCGGGCCGCCTGTGCGGGGTCGATCAGGGGCGCTTGGGTCAAACCTTCAGCTCCGAATTGGGATCGTCGCCCCCCCGCATAGCGCGATCCGCCCGGAAACGCGACCTCGCGGCGGCGCAGCGCGACCGGGCCCGCGTCTCCGGCGACCCGAAAGGCGCGCCGTTCACGCATCTTCGGGCGCGCAAGGGCCGGTCGTCCGGGCTATCCTGCGCCACCGACAGCCACGGAGGCGCCAGAATGGCCAACCAGCGCGACGTCACCTTCGCCACCATCAACCTGCTGAACCTCCACGATGCGGACGGCCGGGTGTACGGCGCGCCGGCCTTCCCGGACCGCGCCGCCTATGAGGCCCGAATCGCATGGCTCGCGCAGGCGGTGCGCCTGCTCCAGGCCGACGTCATCGGCTTTCAGGAGCTGTGGAGCGTCGCGGCGCTGCGCGACGTTTTCGAGGCGGCCGGTCTCGCCGACGACTACGATCTGGCGGCGCGCGACGCGCTCGGGCCGGGCAAGCCGCAGGTCGCCATGGCGATCCGCAAGGGCTGGCTGGTGGGCGAGCCGGAGTGGACGGCGGAGTTTCCCGAAACCTACCGGCTTGAGAACCTGCGCGAGCAGCGCGACGCGGAGGAGATCGTGTCGATCTCCATCGCCGCCTTCTCGCGTCCGGTGCTGAAGGCCGTGGTGCGCCCGCCCGTGCGCTCCGGCGCGAAGCCGCCCGACATCGCCGTGTTCGTGGCGCACCTGAAGTCGAAGGCCCCGGCGCGCATCACCACCGACCGCACCCTGCCCGTGCTGATGGAGCACGGCGGCATCGCGCGCGCCGTCGTCTCGCATGTCCGCCGGATGGTCGAGGCCGGGGCGCTGCGCGCGATGCTCGACGCCGCGATGCGGGAGAGCGAGGACGCCGCCCTGTCGCCCACCGTGGTGATGGGCGACCTCAACGACGCCACCTACGCGGTATCGACCGAGGTGATCTCCGCCCAGCCGAGCTACCGGCTCGCGGCGTCCTCGCGCGCCGGATCCCGCTCCGACCGCGGCCTCTACTCCGTTGAGACGCTGCAGCAGTATCGCAGCGATCGGAACGTCTATTACTCCTACATCTACCGCAACAAGATCGAGACGCTGGACCACATCCTCGTCTCGGAGGAGTTCTACGACCACTCCGAGAAGCGCCACTGGTCCTTCGTCGAGATGGAGGCGTTCAACGACCACCTCGCGCTGGCCGACGAGAGCGACAGCGTCAAGAAGCGCATCCGCAACGAGACCGGGACCATCGATCACGGCATCATCCGGGCCGAATTCGCCTGGGATCCGATCGAGGAGGATCTCAGGCGCATCGCGGCGAAGCTCGCGCAAGGGTGAGCGCGGCGCGCGCGGGGTTGACAGACCGCCGCGCGCAGTGCGCCGTTCGATCAGGCTGGTCCGGGGGGAGTTCCGATGATCGACCGCAGGCGGCTGCTTGCTCTGACAGGCTCAGCGGGACTTGGCGCCGCCATGGCGCTCCGGCCCCGCCTTACGCGCGCCGAGGGGGGCGCGGTAGAGTTGCGGGCCGCCCCGGCCATGGCGCGGCTGGCGCCGGCGGACATGCCCGAGACGGCGGTATGGGCTTTCGGCGGCGCCGTTCCGGGGCCCGAGATCCGCGTCGCGCAGGGCGCCCGCGTGACCCGGCGCTTCGTCAACGACCTGCCGCAGCCCTCGGCGGTGCATTGGCACGGCCTGCGCCTGCCCAACGCCATGGACGGCGTGCCGCATCTCACGCAGGAGGCAGTCCCGCCCGGCGGCGCCTTCCTCTACGATTTCGTCGCGCAGGACGCCGGGACGTTCTGGTTCCACAGCCACGCGCGCAGCTTCGAGCAGGTCGCCCGCGGCCTCTACGGCCCGCTGATCGTCGAGGAGGCGGCGCCGCCGGACGTCGACCGCGACGCGACGCTGATGCTCGACGACTGGCGCCTCGGCGACGACGCGCAGATCGTGGAGAGCTTCGGCGCGCTGCACGACGCGGCGCATGCGGGGCGCATCGGGAACTGGATCACCGTCAACGGCGCGCCGGAATGGCGGGGAGCGGCCAGGGCGGGCGATCGGCTCCGGCTGCGCCTCGTCAACGCCGCCAATGCGCGGGTGATGAGCGTCGGCGCGCAGGGGCTGGAGGGCTGGGTGGCGGCTCTCGACGGGATGCCGCTGGCGCGGCCCGAGGCGTTCGACCGGCTGACGCTGGCGCCGGCCCAGCGCGCCGACCTGCTGGTGGACGTGACGGCGGCGGCGGGCGAGGAGGCGCTGCTGATCTCCTTCGAACGCGAAGGCGCCTTCGCGCTGGGCGCGCTTTCGGTCGCCGCCGGCGGCGCGCGGCGCCCGGACCCCGCGCCGCTGCAGCCGAATCCGGTCCCCCCGCTCGGCGATCTCGCCGCCGCCCGTCGCGCGACGGTGCGCATGGAGGGCGGCGCCATGGGGGGGATGGGCCACGCCATGCTGGGCGGCGAGCGCATGGGGCCGCGCGAACTGGCCGCCGCCGGCAAGGTCTGGGCCTTCAACGGCCGCGCCGACATGCCGGAGGCGCCGCTGATCGAGGCGGCGCTGGGCGAGACGCTGCGCCTGTCCTTCGTCAACGACACCGCATGGCCCCACGCGATCCACCTGCACGGCACCCATTTCCGACGGCTCGGCGCCGACGGCGCCCCGGGCCCGCTGCGGGACGTGACGCTGCTGGCGCGCGGCGAGACCGCAGAAATCGCCTTCGTCGCCGACAATCCGGGCGACTGGCTCATCCACTGCCACATGCTGGAGCACGCGGCGGGCGGCATGACGACATGGCTCCGCGTGGTCTGAGCCGGGGCCGCCCGCGCGATGCTGCGGCGCGGCGCCCCGTTGTCCCACCACCCGAAAGGGCGTAACGCGCCCCCGAGAGGGTGATGCGCACGCCGCTGTCCGGGGGGGAACCGACCGCCATGAACATCCACGAGTACCAGGCCAAGACGCTGCTGAAGGAATTCGGCATGCCGGTTTCCGCCGGCGTCGCCGTGATGGACGCCGCCGACGCCCGCGCCGCCGCCGAGAGCCTCGGCGGCCCGCTCTGGGTCGTGAAGGCGCAGATCCACGCCGGCGGCCGCGGCAAGGGCTCGTTCAAGGAGGCCGAGGCGGGCGAGAAGGGCGGCGTTCGCCTCGCGAAGTCGGTGGACGAGGCCGTGGCCTTCACCGAAGCGATGCTGGGCCGCACGCTGGTCACGATCCAGACCGGGCCGGCCGGCAAGCAGGTCAACCGCGTCTACATCGAGGCCGGCTCTGACATCCAGCGCGAGCTCTACCTCTCGATGCTGGTGGACCGCGCCACCTCGCGCGTCGCCTTCATCGTCTCCACCGAGGGCGGCATGGACATCGAGGAGGTGGCGCATTCCACCCCCGAGAAGATCCTTACCTTCAGCGTCGACCCGGCGTCCGGCATCTCGGGCTTCCACGGCCGCAAGGTGGCGTTCGCGCTGGGCCTCGAAGGCAAGCAGATCCGCCAGTGCGTGGACCTGATCGAGAAGCTCTACCGCCTGTTCATGGCGCGCGACGTCTCGCTGCTGGAGATCAACCCGCTGATCGTGGACGGCGAGGGCGACCTCAAGTGCCTCGACTGCAAGATGAACTTCGACAGCAACAGCCTCTACCGCCAGAAGGCCGTGCTGGAGATGCGCGACGAGACCGAGGAGGACCCCAAGGAGCTGGCGGCCTCCAAGTACGACCTCAACTACATCGCGCTGGACGGCGAGATCGGCTGCATGGTCAACGGCGCCGGGCTGGCGATGGCGACGATGGACATCATCCAGCTCTACGGCTCCTCGCCCGCCAACTTCCTCGACGTCGGCGGCGGCGCGACCAAGGAGAAGGTGACGGAGGCGTTCAAGATCATCACCGCCGACCCGAAGGTGAAGGGCATCCTCGTCAACATCTTCGGCGGCATCATGCGCTGCGACGTCATCGCCGAGGGCACCATCGCCGCGGTGAAGGAGGTCGGCCTCTCGGTGCCGCTGGTGGTGCGGCTGGAGGGCACCAACGTCGAACTCGGCAAGAAGATCATCAACGAGTCGGGGCTCAACGTCATCGCCGCCGACAACCTCGCCGACGCCGCGCAGAAGATCGTCGCGGCCGTGAAGGGCTGATCGGGCGATGCGGGTCGCTCTGATCATCGCGCTGGGCCTGCTCGCGGGGCCGGCGGCGGCGCAGACCGCGCGAGAAGCGGCCGAGGCGAACATCGGCGTCGCGATGCAGCTTTGCGTCACGAACTACCTGACGCCGGAACGCATGCTGCCGGCGTTCCACGCGGCGGGCTTCGACTACCGCCCGGAGGACTGGGGGGGCGGCGAAGTCCACCACTGGTTCGCCGTTCCCGGCGGCGACGTCTCGGCGATGGTCTCTCCCGAGGAACGCTTCTGCGCGATCAGTTCGCAGACCATCGGCGTCGGCGAAGCGCTCCCCCTTGCGCGCGCCGCGCTCGGCCGGTTGTTCACCGGCCAGATCGCCGAGGGAACCCCCGAAGGCCGCAACATTCGTCCCAGCGACCCCGAGGGCCGGAACGCCGAATGTTCGGGCTACCACTTTCTTGCGCCCCAGAGGCTGATCGCCGTCTCCGTCGGCAACGCCGGCAACGACCCGCTCTGCGTTGAGGACGGGACGTCGCAGATCATCCTGAGAATGTAGACCAGAGAGGAACCCCATGGCCGTTCTCGTCGATGCCAACACCAAAGTCATCTGCCAGGGCCTCACCGGCGCGCAGGGCACCTTCCACTCCGAGCAGGCCATCGCCTACGGGACGAAGATGGTCGGCGGCGTTACGCCGGGCAAAGGCGGCTCCAACCATATCGGCTTGCCGGTGTTCGACACCGTGGTTCAGGCCAAGGAGGCGACCGGCTGCCACGCCTCCGCCATCTACGTGCCGCCGCCCTTCGCCGCCGACGCGATCCTCGAAGCCATCGACGCCGAGCTGGAGCTGATCGTCTGCATCACCGAGGGCATCCCCGTGCTCGACATGATGAAGGTGAAGCGCGCGCTGATGGGCTCGAAGTCGGTGCTGATCGGGCCGAACTGCCCCGGCGTCATCACGCCGGACGCCTGCAAGATCGGCATCATGCCCGGCCACATCCACCGCCGCGGCTCGGTCGGCGTCGTCTCGCGCTCGGGCACGCTGACCTATGAGGCCGTGAAGCAGACCACCGATGCGGGCCTCGGCCAGAGCACCTGCATCGGCATCGGCGGCGACCCGATCAAGGGCACCGAGCATCTCGACGCCATCGAGTGGCTGCTGCGCGACCCCGAGACGACGAGCATCATCATGATCGGCGAGATCGGCGGCGACGCCGAGGAGACCGCCGCCCAGTTCATCGCCGACGAGAAGAAGGCCGGCCGCGGCAAGCCGGTCGCGGGCTTCATCGCCGGCCGCACCGCGCCGCCGGGCCGCCGCATGGGCCATGCGGGCGCGATCATCGCCGGCGGCAAGGGCGGCGCGGAGGACAAGATCGAGGCGATGAAATCCGCCGGCATCGTCGTGGCCGACAGCCCGGCGGGTCTCGGCGAGGCCGTCATCAAGGCGATCGGAGGCTGAGATGGGCGTCCTTGAGGCCGTCTCGACCTGCCTGCGCAAGTACGCGACGTTCTCGGGGCGCGCGGCGCGGCCGGAATACTGGTGGTTCGCGCTCGTGGTGGTGGCGCTGAACATCGCCGCGACGGCCGCCGATCTCACGTTCTTCGGCGTCGAGATGATCGAGGTGGAGCGCACGGAGTCGCTGGCGGACGGCACGACGCGGACGATGGAGATGACCGCGGCGCAGCAGTCGGCCAGCCCCTTCGCGCTCGTCGTCTCGCTGCTGACGTTCCTGCCTTTCCTCGCCGTGGGCTGGCGCAGGCTGCACGACACGGGGCGCTCTGGCTGGTGGCTGGTGGCGCCGAACGGCGCCGGGCTGCTGACGGTCGTGCTGTCGGCGGCGGGCTTCTCGGTGGCGCCGGCGCTCGGCGGGGCGCTCGGCCTCGTTCTCGGACTCGTCATTCTCGTCCTGTGGATCCTACTGATCTACTGGCTCGCAAGCCGGGGCGACACTGAGACCAACGCCTACGGCCCGCCGCCCGCCTGACGGGGGCGCGGCTTCTGTGCGCATCGACTTTTGGCGCCCCAGGGGCCAACAGGGTGCGAGTTTGCGCTGAGCGTCGCGACGGTCGCGGCGCCTCAATCAGGGACCTGGACGCCGCAAGGCGCCCCCGTGAGCCATGACCGATCAGAGCGGAAACGACGCGTTCCACTCCACCTCCTTCCTGCAGGGCGGCAACGCGGAATACGTCGAGCAGATGTATGCCCGCTACGCGGCCAACCCCAACGCCGTCGACGAGGGCTGGCGGGAGTTCTTCGCCGCGCTGGGCGACGAGAACATGGCGGTGCGCGAGGAAGCCGCCGGCGCCCCTTGGGAGCGCGCCGACTGGCCGCCGCAGATGAACGGCGAGCTGATCGCCGCGCTCGACGGCCAGTGGCCGGAGGCGGCGGCGGCGAAGATCGGCGAGAAGATCAGGGCGAAGGCCGACGCGGCCGGCGTCGAGGTCACGCCGGCGCAGATGCGCGCCGCCTCGCTCGATTCGATCCGTGCGATCATGTTCATCCGCAGCTTCCGCTCGCGCGGCCATCTCGGCGCGGACCTCGACCCGCTGAAGCTGAACCCGATGCCGGCGCACCCCGAGTTCGACCCGGCGTTCTTCGGCTTCAGGGAGGGCGACCTCGACCGCCCGATCTTCATCGACAACGTGCTGGGCCTTGAGACCGCCACCATGCGCGAGATCCACGCGCTGGTGAAGCGCACCTACCAGGGCACCTTCGCGCTGCAGTTCATGCACCTGCAGGACCCCGAGGAGAAAAGCTGGCTGCAGTCCCGCATCGAGGGCTACGGCAAGGAGATCAGCTTCACCATCGAGGGCCGGCGCGCGATCCTCAACAAGCTGATCGAGGCGGAGGGCTTCGAGAAGTTCCTGCACGTCAAGTACCAGGGCACCAAGCGCTTCGGGCTCGACGGCGGCGAGGCGCTGATCCCGGCGCTGGAGCAGATCATCAAGCGCGGCGGCGCGCTGGGCGCGCAGGAGCTGGTGTTCGGCATGCCCCACCGCGGGCGGCTCTCGGTGCTGGCGGCGGTGATGGGCAAGCCCTACCGCGCCATCTTCAACGAGTTCCAGGGCGGCAGCTTCAAGCCCGACAGCGTCGACGGCTCGGGCGACGTGAAATACCATCTCGGCGCGAGCTCCGACCGCGAGTTCGACGGCAACAGCGTCCACATCTCGCTGACCGCCAACCCCTCGCACCTAGAGGCGGTGAACCCGGTCGTGCTCGGCAAGGTCCGCGCCAAGCAGGAGCAGGCGGGGCGCGACCGCACCAAGGTCATCCCGGTGCTGCTGCACGGCGACGCCGCCTTTGCGGGGCAGGGCGTGGTGGCGGAGTGCTTCGGCCTCTCCGGCCTGCGCGGCCACCGCACCGGCGGCACCATGCACATCATCGTCAACAACCAGATCGGGTTCACGACCTCGCCGGCCTTCTCGCGCTCCTCGCCCTACCCGACCGACATCGCCAAGATGGTCGACGCGCCGATCTTCCACGTGAACGGCGACGACCCCGAGGCGGTGGTGCACGCCGCCAAAGTCGCGACCGAATATCGCCAGAAGTTCCAGAAGGACGTCGTCATCGACATCTTCTGCTACCGCCGGTTCGGGCACAACGAGGGCGACGAGCCCATGTTCACCCAGCCGCTGATGTACAAGGCGATCAAGAAGCAGAAGACCACGCTGCAGCTTTACGGCCAGCGGCTGATCGACGACGGGCTGATCTCGCGCACCGAACTCGACGAGGCGCGCGCCGAGTTCGCCGAGCGCATGAACGCCGCCTTCGAGGCCGGGCGCGACTACAAGCCCAACAAGGCCGACTGGCTCGACGGGCGCTGGAAGCATCTCGAAAGCGGGCAGGGCGACTACCAGCCCGGCGACACCGCCACGGCGATGGAGACGCTGCGCGAGATCGGCCGCGGCATCTCGACCATCCCCGAAGGCTTCTCGCCCCACCGCACCATCGAGCGGCTGATGGCGGCCAAGCGCGAGATGATCGACACCGGCGAGGGCATCGACTGGGCGACGGCCGAGGCGCTCGCCTTCGGCGCGCTGTTGCTCGAAGGCTACCCTGTTCGCCTGTCGGGGCAGGACTGCACGCGCGGCACCTTCTCCCAGCGCCACAGCGGCATCGTCGATCAGGAGACCGAGGAGCGCCACTACCCGCTCAACCACATCCGCGAGGGGCAGTCGCAGTACGAGGTCATCGACTCGATGCTCTCCGAATACGCGGTGCTCGGCTACGAATACGGCTACACGCTGTCTGAGCCGAACGCGCTGGTGCTGTGGGAGGCGCAGTTCGGCGACTTCGCCAACGGCGCCCAGATCATGATCGACCAGTTCATCTGCTCGGGCGAGGCGAAGTGGCTGCGCATGTCGGGCCTCGTGATGCTGCTGCCGCACGGCTACGAGGGGCAGGGGCCCGAGCACTCCTCGGCGCGTCTGGAGCGGTTCCTGCAGCTCTCCGCACAGGACAACTGGATCATCGCCAACTGCACCACTCCGGCGAACTATTTCCACATCCTGCGGCGGCAGCTGCACCGGAGCTTCCGCAAGCCGCTGATCCTTATGACGCCCAAATCATTGCTGCGTCACAAGAAATGCGTGAGCAAGCTGAAGGAGATGGCCGACGGCTCCAGCTTCCACCGGGTTCTGTGGGACGATGCGGAGTTGGGCGGCGCCGACATCACGCTGAAGGCGGACGACAAGATCAGCCGCGTCGTGATCTGCTCGGGCAAGGTCTACTATGACCTGCTGGAGGAGCGCGACAGGCGTGGACTCGACGACGTTTACATCCTGCGGCTGGAGCAGTTCTACCCGTTCCCGGCGATGTCGCTGACCAAGGAGCTGGGGCGCTTCAAGCAGGCCGACGTGATCTGGTGCCAGGAAGAGCCGAAGAACCAGGGCGCGTGGACTTTCGTGGAGCCCAATCTGGAATGGGTGCTGGGCCGCATCGGCTGCGCGACCACGCGGCCGCGCTATGCGGGCCGCTCGGCGTCGGCGTCGCCGGCGACAGGCCTCGCCTCGCGCCACAAGCAGGAACAGGCTGATCTGATCGACGCGGCGTTGGCCGGCTGAGCGCAGCAACCTCGAGGGGAAGACGACGATGACGACGGAAGTGCGCGTGCCGACGCTGGGCGAATCGGTCTCGGAAGCGACGATCGCCACCTGGTTCAAGCAGCCGGGAGACACGGTCGCCGTGGATGAGATGCTGTGCGAGCTCGAGACCGACAAGGTGACGGTGGAGGTGCCGGCGCCGGCGGCGGGGCGTCTGGTCGAGCATGTGGCGGCGGAGGGCGACACCGTGGGCGTCAACGCGCTGCTGGCCACCATCGAGGAAGGCGCCGGCGCGGCCGATGGCGGGACCAAGCCCGCGCCGAAGGCGGAGGCTGCGCCAGAGCCCGCGCCAGAGCCCGCCACGCCGGCCTCGAAGCCCGACCGTGCCGACGTGGAGGACGCGCCGTCGGCCAGGAAGGCGATGGCGGAGGCCGGCCTCTCCCGCGACCAGGTCGCGGGCTCCGGCCGCGACGGGCGCGTAATGAAGGAGGACGTGCTCAAGGCGGTCGCCGAACTCGGGACCAGGGCCGAGGCGGCGCTCAAGGCCCCCGCCTCCCGCGGCCCGGTCGCGGTGGCGGACGCCGCGCGCGAGAAGCGCGTGAAGATGACCCGCCTTCGCCAGACCATCGCCCGCCGGCTGAAGGATGCGCAGAACACCGCCGCCATGCTCACCACCTACAACGAGGTGGACATGTCCGGCGTCATGGGCCTGCGCAACGAATACAAGGAACTGTTCGAGAAGAAGCACAAGACCAAACTCGGCTTCATGGGCTTCTTCGTGAAGGCCTGCACCCATGCGCTCAAGGAGGTCGCGGCCGTCAACGCCGAGATCGACGGGACCGAGATCGTCTACAAGCATTACTGCCATATCGGCGTGGCCGTCGGCACACCGAACGGGCTGGTGGTGCCGGTGGTGCGCGACGCCGACCAGATGGGCTTCGCCGAGATCGAGAAGACCATCTCCGACTTCGGCCTGCGCGCCCGCGACGGCAAGCTGACCATGGACGAGATGCAGGGCGGCACCTTCACCATCTCCAACGGCGGCGTCTACGGCTCGCTGATGTCCTCGCCCATCCTCAACCCGCCGCAGTCGGGCATCCTCGGCATGCACAAGATCCAGGAGCGGCCCGTGGTGGTCGGCGGTCAGATCGTCATCCGCCCGATGATGTATCTCGCCCTCAGCTACGACCACCGCATCGTGGACGGCAAGGAGGCCGTCACCTTCCTCGTGCGGGTCAAGGAGAGCCTCGAAGATCCCCGCCGCCTGCTGATGGACCTGTGACGGCGTGAGCCGCCCCATGAGCCGCCCGTGATCCGCTTCGACCACATCGCGCTCGCCGCCGACACGCTGGAGGCGGGCGCGGACCTTGTCCGGGCGCGGCTCGGCGTCAAAATCGGGCCGGGCGGAGCGCATCCGCTGATGGGCACGCACAACCTGCTCGGCGCGACGGGACCGGACAGCTTCCTGGAAGTGATCGCCGCCGACCCCGGCGCCCCCCCCGCCCGTCCGCGCTGGTTCGGTCTCGACCGCCCGGAGACGCTGACGCATGGCCCGCGCCCCTTCCTCGTCGCCGCGACCGACGATCTGGACGCGGCGCTGGCGGCGGCGGCGCGCGCCGGGTTCGACCTTGGCCGGCCGGAGGCGCTGAGGCGGGGCGAGTTGCATTGGCGCTTCGCCGTGACCGCGAACGGCGCGCCCGCCGAGGACGGCGCCGCGCCGCTGCTGATCGAGTGGCCGGCGGGGCCGCATCCGGCGGGCCGCATGGCCGACGCCGGGCTGCGCTGCGCCGGCGTCACGCTGCGCACGCCGAGGCCCGAACGCCTCCGCGCGCTTATGGCGGCGCTGGGCGCGGCCAACCTTTTCGCGATAGCCGAAGGGGCGGCGGGCGTCGTCGCGACGTTCACCGGCCCCGGAGGCGCAGGCGGGACGCTCGAACCGATGATGGAGGCCCTCCCGTGACCCCCGAACTCACCGTCCTCTCGCTCGCCCTGCTGCTCGCCATCGCCCAGCTGTTCCTGTTCGCCGTACCGGCGAACAGGGACATCGGCACGAGATATCTCGCCGGGCCGCGCGACGAAGGCGTGAAGCTCGAAGGCCGCACCGCCCGACTGCAACGCGCCTTCCAGAACCACATCGAGGGGCTGGCGCTGTTCACGCCGGCCGCGCTGGTCGTCGCGGTTTCGGGGCAGTCGACCGCCTTCACCGCCGCCTGCGCCTGGGCCTACCTGCTCGCGCGGGTGGTCTATGTGCCCGCCTACGCCTACGGTTGGGCGCCATGGCGCTCGGCGATCTGGGCCGTCGGGCTCCTCGCCACCGTCCTCATGCTGCTCGCTGCGCTGTTCTAGGAGAACCCCATGGCCGAATACGACGTCATCATCATCGGCGGCGGCCCGGGCGGCTATGTCTGCGCGATCCGCGCCGCGCAGCTCGGCCTGAAGACGGCGGTGGTCGAGGGCCGCGGCGCGCTCGGCGGCACCTGCCTCAACGTGGGCTGCATCCCGTCCAAGGCGCTGCTGCACGCCTCCGAGTTCGCGCACGAGGCGGAGGGCAACTTCGCCGCCATGGGCATCAACGCGAAGTCGGTCAGCGTCGACGTGCCCAAGATGCTGGGCTACAAGCAGTCCGTCGTGGACAGCAACGTGAAGGGCATCGAGTTCCTGTTCAAGAAGAACAAGGTCGACTGGATCAAGGGCTGGGGCCGCATCTCGGCAAAAGGCGAGGTGACGGTCGAGGGCGAGAACGCGGGCGTCCACAAGGCGAGGAACATCGTCATCGCCACCGGCTCCGAGCCGTCGCCGCTCAAGGGCGTGGAGGTCGATCAGGAGCGTGTGGTGGACAGCACCGGCGCGCTCGACATCCCGAAAGTTCCCAGGAAGCTGGTGATCATCGGCGCCGGCGTGATCGGGCTGGAGCTCGGCTCGGTCTGGAAGCGTCTCGGTTCCGAGGTCGCGGTGATCGAGTATCTCGACCAGATCACTCCGGGCATGGACCTGGAGGTGTGCAAGACCTTCCAGAAGATCCTGCGCAAGCAGGGTATCGATTTCGTCATGGGCGCCGCCGTCTCGGGCGTGGAGAAGCTCAAGACCAAGTTGAAGGTCGCCTACAGCCTGCGCAAGGACGACAGCGCCCACGAGATGGACGCCGACGTGGTGCTGGTCGCCACCGGACGCCGCCCGTTCACCAAGGGGCTCGGGCTGGAGGCGCTGGGCGTGGCGCTCGACGAGCGCGGGCGCGTCAGGACCGACGCGCACTGGCGCACCAACGTCGAGGGCGTGCTCGCCATCGGCGACGTGATCGCCGGTCCGATGCTCGCCCACAAGGCCGAGGACGAGGGCGTGGCGGTGGCCGAGCAGCTCGCCGGCCAGCACGGCCACGTCAACTACGGCGTGATCCCGTCGGTGATCTACACGTCGCCGGAGGTGGCGATGGTCGGCCAGACCGAGGAGCAGCTGAAGGAGGCGGGCCGCGCCTACAAGGCGGGCAAGTTCAGCTTCATGGGCAACGGCCGCGCCAAGGCGCATTTCGCCACCGACGGCTTCGTGAAGATCCTCGCCGACAAGGCGACCGACCGCATCCTCGGCGCCCATGTCATCGGACCGATGGCGGGCGACCTGATCCACGAGGTCTGCGTCGCCATGGAGTTCGGCGCCTCGGCCGAAGACCTCGCCCGCACCTGCCACGCGCACCCGACCTTCTCGGAGGCGATGCGCGAGGCGGCGATGGCCTGCGGCGACGGGCCGATCCACGGCTGAGGCGAAACGGCCCGCCGGAAGCGGGAAAATCGTCAGGCGTGAACGATCCGTTTCCCGTCGCGCACTGACGCGGCGGGAAATCCTGCTTATGTGGCGCTGCAACACATCGTCATGAGGGACAGCAGATGAACCTGCTCGGCATTTCCGGCTCGCTCAGGGCCGACAGCCTGAACACGCAGCTCGTGAGCGTCGCGGCCGAGGCGTTCGGCGACGCGGACTTCACGCTCGCCGACCTGCGCCTGCCGCTCTACGACGGCGATCTTGAGGACAGGGGGATGCCGGCGGAGGTGACGACCCTCGTCGACCAGATCCGCGCGGCGGATGCGATCATCATCTCGACGCCGGAATACAACGCCGGCCTGTCCGGCGTGCTGAAGAACGCGCTCGACTGGGTCAGCCGGATTCCGCCGATGGCCTTCGCCGGCAAGCCGACCGCGATCATGTCCGCCGCCGCCGGCAAGGCGGGGGGCGCGCGGGCGCAGATGACGCTGCGTCACTGCCTCGTGGCGTTCCGCCCGCGCATCGTGCTCGGGCCGGAAATCATGGTCGGCGGCGCCATGAGCGCGTTCGAGGACGGCAGGCTCACCGACGAAATGGCGGTCAAGCTCGTCGCGGACCAGATGGCCGCGCTGCGCGCCATGGTCTGACGGGGCGCGCCCGCCAGGCGGCTCAGCCCGCCCGGCGCAGCCTCAGCGCGTTGGCGACGACGCTGACTGACGAGAGCGCCATCGCCGCGCCCGCCAGCATCGGCGAGAGCGTAACGCCCCAGGACGCCAGCACCCCCGCCGCAACGGGAATCAGCGCGGCGTTGTAGCCGAACGCCCAGACGAGGTTCTGGCGGATGTTCGCCATCGTCGCCCGCGAGAGGCGCACGGCCTTCGCCGCGGCGGCGAGGTCATCCGCCATCAGCACCACGTCCGCGCTCTCGATGGCGATGTCGGTTCCTGCCCCGATGGCCACACCAACGTCGGCCTGCGCAAGGGCGGGCGCGTCGTTGACGCCGTCGCCGATGAAGGCGACCCGGCGGCCTGACGTCTGAAGCGCCGCGACGACCTCGGCCTTCTCGGCGGGCAGCACGCCGGCATGGACCGTTTCGAGCCCGAGCTGACGGGCCACGGCGCGCGCGGCGGCCTCGGCGTCTCCGGTGACCATCACGAGCTTGAGGCCCAGCGCCTTAAGCTCCGCGAGCGCCGCCCCGGCGCCCGGCTTGATCGGATCGGCCACGGCGATCAGCCCGGCGGGCCGGCCGTCGACGGCGACGCAGAGGGCCGTCGCGCCGGCTTCGTCAGCGCGCGCGGCCGCCGCCGAGAGCGGCGCGAGGTCGACGCCCGCCTCGCGCAGCATCCGCGCAGAGCCCACGAGGACGAGCCTTCCTGCAACGGTCGCCGAGACGCCGCGGCCCGTCTCCGCCCGGAAGCCGTCGGCCGACGCAGGGGCAAGGCCCCGCGCCGCGGCGGCCTCGCGCACGGCGCGGGCGACGGGGTGCTCCGAGAGGGCCTCCACCGCCGCCGCATCGGCGAGAAGCGCGGCGCCGTCGCCGTCGAGCGCCGTCACCTCCGTCACCGCGGGACGGCCTTCGGTGAGCGTGCCGGTCTTGTCGAAGGCGGCCACATCGACGTCGCGCAGGGCCTGAAGCGCCGCACCGCGCCGGAAAAGCACGCCAAGCTCGGCGCCGCGCCCGGTCCCCACCACAATGGATATCGGCGTCGCCAGACCCATGGCGCAGGGACAGGCGACGATCAGCACCGCGACGGCGTGCGACACCGCCTGCTCCGGCGCCGCCCAGAGCCAGAAGCCGAGCGTCAGCGCCGCGACGACGAGGATCGCCGGAACGAACCACAGCGTCACCCGGTTGACCAGCGACTGGATCGGCAGCTTGGCGCCCTGGGCCGTCTCGACCATGGCGACGATCCGGGCGAGCAGCGTGTCGGCGCCGACGCGCTCGGCGCGGAAGGTCAGCGCGCCGGCGCCGTTGACCGTGCCGCCCGTCACCGCGTCGCCGGGGCCCTTGCGCGCAGGCGCCGGCTCACCCGTCACCATGCTCTCGTCGATCCAGCTCTCGCCCTCGGTCACCACGCCGTCGACCGGCGCGCGTGCGCCGGGGCGCAGAAGCACGAGTTCGCCCACGGCCAGCGCCGCCACGGTCTTCTCCACCGGAACGCCCTCGCGCAGCACGAGCGCGGTGGGCGGCTGCAAGGCGACGAGACTGCGGATGGCGGCGCCGGCGCGGCCCCGCGCCCGGCCCTCCAGCCAGCGGCCGAGCAGGATGAGCGTCACGATCACGGCGCCGCTCTCGAAGTACACATGGCCCGCGGCTTCCGCCGTCGGCCCCGCCGCGATCAGCGCGGCCGTCGAATAGGCCCACGCCGCGCCTGCGCCCAGCATCACCAGCGCGTTCATGTCCGGCGCGCCGCGCGCAAGCGCCCGAGCGCCGTCCACGAAGAACGCCCGCCCCGGCCCGAACAGGACGACGCTAGCGAGCGCGAACGCCAGCCATCCGGCGAAGCCGCCGAGCGCGGACGCGGCCCACGCGCCGAAGGCGGGCGACGCATGCCCGCCCATCTCCAGGACCACGAGCGGCGCCGTGGCGAGGCCGGCGAGCGCGGCGCGTCGGCCGAGCGCCGCCGTCTCGCGCGCCGCGGCCCCCTCGCCGCGATCGGCGGCGGCTCCGGGAACATGCTCCTCCACAAGCGGATACCCGGCTTTCCGGGCGGCTGCGGACAGCGCCTCGCGCGGGGTTGCGCCGAGGCTGCGCACTTTCGCCCGCCCGGTCGCGAGGTTGACCGAGACATCCCTGACCCGAGGCGCCGCGGCGAGGGCGGCCTCGAGCCGCCCGACGCAGGCCCCGCAGCGCAGGCCCGAGACGTCGAAACTCGCTTCGGTCAACCCGGGGGCGTAGCCCGCGTCTCGCACGGCGCGCTCGACGGCGGCCCAGCCGCCTTCGGGCGTCAAAGTCACGGTGGCGCGGCGCGCGGCGAAGTTCACCGAGGCCGACGCCACGCCCGGCGCCGCATCGAGCGACCGCTGGATGCGCGCGGCGCATCCGCCGCACGTCATCCCCTCGACGGCGAATGCGGCGGAGCGCCCGTCATCGGTCGCGCCCGCCCGCCCGCCGCGGTCGGCGTCCTCAGGGGGGGTCGAACCGTCCATCTAGTCACCTCCGCACCGTCGGGAGCGGAGATGGGGCTTCCAGCAAGTGGAAGGTCAAGCGCCGCCGGACATGCGCGGCTCGGCGTCGCAGCCGGGCGCGGCTTGCAAATGGCGGTCGGCGTGGCAGGGTGGCGGTTCAAAACCGGTTCCGGCGCAGGCTTGCGTCAACGGAGCCGCATCCGGGGAGACGTGATCAAGATGACCATCCTTCTGACGCGCCGCGGGCTCGCCGCCTGCGCAGCAGCCTTCGCGCTTTCGCTGGGCGGCGTCGCCCAGGCCGAGCCGAAGATCGGCAGCGTGCACTTCCTCATTCCCGGCGGCGCCGGCGGCGGCTGGGACGGCACCGCCCGCGGCGTGGGCGAGGCGCTGACCAGGGCCGGCCTCGTCGGAAACGCATCGTTCGAGAACATGTCGGGCGGCGGCGGCGGCAAGGCGATGACCTGGCTGATCGACAACGCCCGGTCCAACTACAACGTGCTGATGGTCAACTCGACGCCGATGATCATCCGCGGACTAAACGGTGAGGTCGACCAGACCTTCCGCGACCTGACCAACATCGCCGGCGTCGTCGGCGACTATGCGGCGCTCGTCGTCAACACCGACAGCCCGATCAACAGTTTCGGCGACCTCAAGGCCGCCTACGACGCCAACCCCAACCAGGTCGCCATCGGCGGCGGCTCGGTGCCGGGCGGGATGGACCATCTGATCACCTCGATGATCATGCAGGCGTCCGGCGCCGACCCGCTGGCGGTCAAGTACATTCCCTACGACACCGGCGGCCCTGCGATGGCGGCGCTGCTGTCGGGCGAGATCAAGGCGCTCTCGACCGGGCTCTCCGAGGCCATCGAGCTGGCGCGGGCCGGCGAGGTGAAGATCATCGGCATCACGGCGACCGAGCGCGTGCCCGCCTATCCCGACGCGCCGACCTTCAGGGAGCAGGGCGTCGACATGGAGTTCGTCAACTGGCGCGGCTTCTTCGCGGCGCCGGGCCTGCCGGAGGATCAGGCGGCGGCCTACCGCGAGACCATCGCGGCGATGTACGAGACCGAGGCGTGGGAAGAGGTGCGGGCCCGCAACGGCTGGGTGAACATCCACAACTCGGGCCCCGAGTTCACGGCGTTCCTGGAGAAGCAGGAAGCCGAGATGAAGGCGCTGATGACCAAGCTGGGCTTCCTCTGACGCCCCCCGCCCGTGCGGAGGGAAAACCCTTCGCGCGGGCGCTTCACGGAAGGCCCGCCCATGGCGCTCGACCGCTGCATCGCCCTCGTCTTCATCGCGATCTGCCTCGTCTATGGCTGGACCGCCTGGTTCGGCATGGACGGTTCGCTGCCGCCCTTCATGCGGCGCAACCCGGTGTGGCCGTCGAGCTTTCCGAAGGTTCTGTCGATCGTCGGCCTGCTGATCGGCCTTGCCGTGGTGCTGACCCAGCCGCCGCCCGCGCCCCCCAAGGAGGGCGACATCGATTACCGCCGGCTCACCGACTACAAGCTCGGCCAGGCGCTGCTGCTGATGGGCCTGATGGTGGCCTATGCGCTGCTGCTGCGGCCGCTCGGCTTCATCGGCTCGACGGCGGGCTTCCTGATCGCCGGCGCGATGACGCTGGGCGAACGCAAGCTGCACATCCTCATCCCGGTGGCGCTGGCCGCGTCGCTCTCGGTCTGGTGGCTGGTGCAGGAGGTGCTCGGCATCTTCCTGCGTCCCCTGCCCTCCTTCCTCTGATCGCCTCGGGAGCGCCGCGCCATGATGGAAGGAATGCTGCAGGGGCTCATGACGGCGATCTCGCCGTTCAACATCGTCATGGTGGTGTCGGGCTGCATCATCGGGACGCTGATCGGCATGCTCCCCGGCCTTGGGCCGATGTCGATCATCGCCATCATGATCCCCATCGCCATCTCGATCGGCGATCCGTCCTCGGCGCTGATCCTGCTGGCGGGCGTCTATTACGGGGCGATCTTCGGCGGCTCGACGTCGTCGATCCTCATCAATGCGCCGGGCGTCGCCTCGACCGTGGCGACGGCCTTCGACGGCTACCCGATGGCGCGCAGGGGGCAGGCCGGCAAGGCGCTGACCATCGCGGCAATCGCGTCGTTCTGCGGCGGCACCATCGGCGCGATCCTGCTGATGGCCTTCGCGCCGGCGCTCTCCTCCGTCGCGCTGCTGTTCCACTCCGCGGAGTACTTCGCGCTGATGGTGCTGGGCCTCTCCGCCATCGCCGCCTTCGCGGGGTCGGGCAGCGTCGGCAAGGCGCTGATGATGACCGTGCTGGGGCTGATCATGGCGACCGTGGGCGAGGCCGCGCTCTTCAACGCGCCGCGCTTCACCGGCGGCGTGCAGGAGTTCCAGTCCGGCTTCAGCTTCATCACGCTGGCCATGGCGATGTTCGCCCTGCCCGAGGCGCTGTATCTCGTGCTCGACCCCAACCGCTCCGGCAAGGCGGGCGAGGGCGGCGGCGAGATCAGGGACATGCGCATCACGCGCGAGGAGGCCTGGACGATAGCGCCGGTGATCGGGCGGCAGTCGCTTCAGGGCTTCTTCATCGGCGTTCTTCCCGGCGCCGGGGCGACGATCGCCTCCTTCCTCGGCTACGCCGTGGAGCGCAACCTCGCCACCAAGGAGGAGCAGGCGGAGTTCGGCAAGGGCTCGATCAAGGGCCTCGCCGCGCCGGAATCGGCCAACAACGCCGCCTGCTCGGGCAGTTTCGTGCCGCTGCTGACGCTTGGCATCCCCGGTTCGGGCACGACGGCGATCCTGCTCGGCGCGCTGATGTCGCTCAACGTCTCGCCCGGGCCGCGGCTGATGATCGACGAGCCGGACATCTTCTGGTCCGTCATCATCTCGATGTATCTCGGCAATCTCGTGCTGCTGATGCTGAACCTGCCGCTGATCCCCTACATCGCGAAGCTGCTGGCCATACCGCGCAACTACCTGATTCCGTTCATCCTGTTCTTCACCCTGATGGGCAGCTACATCGGCCAGAACAACGCGACGGAACTGCTGATCCTCGTCGGGCTGGGGCTGGCGGCGACGGTGCTGCGCTTCGCGGACTATCCGCTGGCGCCGCTGCTGATCGGGTTCATCCTTGGCCGGATGCTGGAGGACAACTTCGCCCGCGCGATGCAGCTCTATGACGGGTTCGGCTTCATCCTGGAGCGGCCGATGACCATCGGCCTGCTGGTGATCGCCACGGCGCTGGTGCTGCTGCCGTCCTACCGCGCGCGTCGGGCGCGGCTGCTGCGCAAGGGCGTGGCGCAGGGCGACTGAGCCGGCGGCCGAGGGCCAGATTTACGGCTGGCGCTGCGCGAAGGGCGGCTGGAGCTCCCGCAGCAGCTTGCGCAGGATCGCGCCGGGATAGTCCGTGTAGCTGTGGATCACTTCGAGGAACGCGCCGGGCCCGTGCAGGACTTCGGCGCGATAGTAGAGCACCGGGTCAGGATCGGCCCCCGCGATCACCAGCCCGTTGAAGGTGATGCCTTCGAAGGCCCCCCTCTCGCGATGCCATTGCGGCCCGACGCCGTCGTTGTTGGCGCCGTCTCCCGAAACGTCCACGACGCGGCGGCGGCACGGCACCGGGTTCTCGCCATGGAGCGCCGCGGCGAAGCCGGTGGCCCGGCCCAGCGCCGTCGGCCAGTGGTCGTATCGGCGCGGCGCGGCTGCTAGACTGGCGGCGAAGGCCTCGATGGACGCCCGGTCCCCGAGCCAGGTCCAGTCGATCAGCAGCTCCTGGTGCTGGAAGCCGCTCCACGCGAAGGCGCTCGCCATCACGCCCGCCCCTGGCGGCGAGAGGATCGTCTCCACCACCGCCGGGTCGCGCAGCGCTGCGGCGAGACCCTGCATCTGCAGGGCGTACTCGGCCGCGTCGACGCTGGAGGAGACGTCCAGCGCGAGCACGAGGGCCGCCGTGCAGTCCAGCGCACGCGCCCCGACGGGCGCGAGCGCCAGCAGTGCTGCGGCGGCGGCGCGGCTCACCACGTCCCGGTGTTCTCCATGCCGGACCAGGGCTCGGCTTTGGGAAGCGACTCGCCGATCTGAAGCAACTCGATGGAGATGCCGTCGGGCGACTTCACGAAGGCCATCCGGCCGTCGCGCGGCGGGCGGTTGATCGTGACGCCCGCCTTCTGCAGCCTGTCGCACATGGCGTAGATGTCCTCGACGCCATAGGCGAGGTGGCCGAAGTTGCGGCCGCCCTGATACTGCTCGTCGCCGTCCCAGTTGTAGGTCAGCTCGATGGGGCGGTCGTGCTGGCCCGGCGGGGCGAGGAAGACCAGCGTGAACCGGCCCTGCTCGCTGTCGACCCTGCGGATCTCCTCCATGCCGAGGAGGTCGCAGTAGAATTTTTTCGACGCCTCGACGTCCTTCACCCGCACCATGGTGTGGAGGTATTCGATCTTCATGATGTCACGTCCCTTTTGGCGTTGCGCTCACCGCCGCGCAGTCTCAATCCCGGCCTTGTCCGCGGTCCATCCACAGTCTTGTCCACAACAGGTCCACCGTCGTCGCATTGCGGGAGGCGCATATTTCCGATTCAGTCGCGGCGTTCAGCGGACGGGAGCGATGCGATGGATGGTAACGCATTGGACGAGCGAGGCCAGCCGGAGATCGCGCCAGAGAACGCGGGAGAGACCCGTCGCGCCACGGCCCCCGCCATGGAGGCGCGGCTCGGCGCCGCCATCCCCGTGCTCGACCACGGTTTCCTGCGCGTGGTGGACTACATGGGCGACGACGCCGCCATCGTTCAGGCGGCGCGCGTCAGCTACGGCCGGGGCACCAAGTCGGCGCGCGACGACGCCGGGCTGATCCGCTACCTGATGCGCCATTGGCACTCCACGCCGTTCGAGATGTGCGAGATCAAGCTGCATGTGAAGCTGCCGATCTTCGTCGCGCGACAGTGGATCCGGCATCGCACGGCCAACGTGAACGAGTATTCCGCGCGGTACTCGATCCTCGACCGCGAATTCTACACGCCCGCGCCGGAGCACCTGGCGGCCCAGTCCGCCAGCAACCGGCAGGGCCGCGGCGCGGTGCTGGCGGGGGACGACGCGGAGGCCGCGCTGCGGCTGCTGCGCGACGAGGCGACGCGCGATTTCGACGCCTATGAGCGGCTGCTCGGCGATGGCGGCGACCGGCCCGGCCTCGCGCGCGAGCTGGCGCGGATGGCGCTGCCGCTGTCGGCCTACACCCAGTGGTACTGGAAGACCGACCTGCACAACCTGTTTCATTTCCTGCGCCTGCGCGCGGACCCCCATGCGCAGTACGAGATCCGCGTCTATGCGGAGGCGCTCTGCGAGGTGGTGCGAGACTGGGTTCCGGCGGCATGGGCGGCCTTCGAGGACTATCGCCTCAACGCCGAGACGTTCTCCGGCCCGGCGATGGCGTGTCTGCGCCGCATGCTCGCCGGCGAGGCGGTGACGCAGGACAGCTCGGGCATGAGCGCAGGCGAATGGCGGGAGTTCCAGGCGGCGCTGGCCGGGCGCGCGGCGTGAACGGTTTGCCCGCGCCCGCGGCGCGCGCTAGATACGCCCTATGACTGGAGCATTGACCACTGTCGCCATCGCGGCCTGTCTCGTCGTGCTGGGCGTTCTGGTGCTCGGCCTGTTCTCGTTCGGGCGCGGCGGCGCCTTCAGCAAGCGGTGGTCCAACAAGATCATGCAGGCGCGGGTGATCGCGCAGTTCGCCGCCGTCGTCATCATCGTTGCGCTCGCCTGGGCGATGCGCGGAGGTCAGTGAAATGGTCGTTCTGAACCGGATCTACACGCGCACCGGAGACGCAGGCGAAACCGCCCTCGGCGATGGCATGCGCGTGGCGAAGTTCTCGCTGAGGGTCGACGCCTACGGAACGGTGGACGAGACCAACGCCGTCATCGGCCTCGCACGGCTCCATGCCGAGGGCGACATGGACGCGGCGCTCGGGCGCATCCAGAACGACCTGTTCGATCTCGGCGCTGATCTCTGCACGCCGGACCGCGGCAAGGATGACGAGGCGGAGTATCCTCCGCTTCGGATGGTCGAGAGCCAGGTCGAACGCCTCGAACGTGAGATTGACGCCATGAACGGCGCGCTTCAGCCTCTGAGGAGCTTCATTCTGCCAGGCGGTTCGCCGCTGGCGGCGCATCTGCACATGTGCCGCACCGTGTCGCGCAGGGCGGAGCGGCTGGTCACTGCGCTGTCGGCTCAAGAAGTCGTCGGTGGCGCGGCCTGTCGCTACGTCAACCGTCTCTCGGACTGGTTCTTCGTCGCCGGCCGCATCGCCAACGACAATGGCGCAGACGACGTGCTCTGGGTTCCGGGAGCAACCCGCGGCTGATGGCCCCGCTCAGCGCTCGCGCCGCGAGAGATGTGCCAAGCCGCAGAGCGCGCCAAGCCCGCTGAGCCCGGCAAGCATCTGGCTGGACGCCGCGCCGATCAGAAAGGCTGGGTCAATGAGCGGAGCCGCGCTCACACTGAACGCGACTCCGGCCACGATCACGATAGCAACGGCACCCTGGATCATCGCTTCAACTCCACGCCTACGCGAAATGTGATGCCGCACTGCAGCGAATGCCTCAAGTGAATTATCGATGACCTTGCAGCCAACCCGGGCAAAATCGGCGCATGGAAGGGGATGCACGCCATCATGGCGCCGACTGCCTCAAATTTGTTTCCCGGCTGAACCGGTTCCGGCTCACTTCTCGCCGTGATGCGGTGGAGACGCTAGACAGTTCGGCGTGTGACGCGGCGATTGATTCGATTGCAGGAGGCTCGATCCATGAAGGTGCTCGTCCCCGTTAAACGGGTGATTGACTACAACGTGAAGGTTCGCGTGAAGGCGGACGGCAGCGGCGTGGATCTCGCCAACGTCAAGATGTCGATGAATCCCTTCGATGAAATCGCCGTCGAGGAGGCCATTCGCCTGCGCGAGGCCGGCCATGCGACTGAGATCGTCGCGGTCTCCATCGGCGTCAGGCAGGCGCAGGAGACGCTGCGCACGGCGCTCGCCATGGGCGCCGACCGCGCGATCCTGATCGAGGCGGCCGCGACGGTGGAGACCGACATCGAACCGCTGGCCGTCGCCAAGCTGCTCGCGAAGGTGGTCGCGGACGAGGCGCCAGGTCTCGTCCTGATGGGAAAACAGGCCATCGACAACGACATGAACGCCACCGGCCAGATGCTGAGCGCGCTGCTCGGCTGGGCGCAGGCGACCTACGCCTCCAAGCTCGAGATCGAGGACGGCGCAGCGGTCGTGACGCGAGAAGTCGACGGCGGCCTCCAGACCATCCGCGTCAAGACGCCCGCGGTCGTGACGGTGGACCTTCGCCTGAACGAGCCGCGCTACGCGTCGCTGCCCAACATCATGAAGGCGAAGAAGAAGCCGCTCGACGTCAAAACGCCGGCCGACTATGGCGTGGACGTCTCGCCCCGGCTCAGCATCAGGACCGTCACCGAGCCGCCAGTGCGGCAGGCCGGCGTGAAGGTCGGCTCGGTCGATGAACTCGTCGAGAAACTCAGGAACGAAGCGGGGGTGATCTGACCATGGCCGTTCTTCTGATCGCAGAAATGTCCGGCTCGGATCTAGCCGCCGACGCCACCGCGAAGGCGCTGACCGCCGCCAAGGCCATGGGCGGCGACGTCCACATCCTCGTGGCGGGCGAAGGCTGCGCCGGCGCGGCCGAAGCCGCCGCCAAACTCGACGGCGCGGCGAGGGTGCTGTGCGCCGACGCGCGGGCCTTCGCTCATTCGCTGGCGGAGCCGATCGCTGATCTCGTGGTCTCGCTGGCCGGCGCCTACGAACACATCGTCGCACCCGCCACGGTGCAGGGCAAGAACGTGTGCCCGCGCATCGCGGCGCTGCTGGACGTCATGGTGATCACGGACATCTCGGAGGTGAAAGGTCCCGACACCTTCGTGCGCCCGATCTACGCCGGCAACGCCTTCCAGGAAGTGACGAGCGCGGACGCCAAGAAGGTCGTCACTGTGCGCACCTCGACGTTCGAGGTCGCAGGCGCGCAGGCGGCCGCGCCGGTCGAGGCCGTCGCCGCGCCCGCCGATACGGGGCTCTCCTCATGGGTCGAGGACACGGTCGCCGCGTCCGACCGCCCCGAGCTGACTTCGGCGAAGGTGATCGTCTCCGGCGGCCGCGCCATCGGCTCGAAGGAGAACTTCGCGATCATCGAGAAGGTCGCCGACAAGCTGGGCGCCGCCATCGGCGCAAGCCGCGCCGCGGTCGACTCGGGCTACGCGCCGAACGACTGGCAGGTCGGCCAGACCGGCAAGGTCGTCGCGCCGGACCTCTACATCGCCATCGGCATCTCCGGCGCGATCCAGCACCTCGCCGGCATGAAGGACAGCAAGGTGATCGTCGCGATCAACAAGGACGAGGAGGCGCCGATCTTCCAGGTCGCCGACTACGGGCTCGTCGCCGACCTGTTCGACGCCGTGCCGGAGCTCGAGGAGAAGCTCGGCTGAGGCGCCATGGCCGCGCGGATGCGCGCGGCCACCGCCCAGTAGAAAAGGCAGGTTCCGGCGCCCCAGAGCGAGAGCGCCGCGAACTGCGCCTCCACCCCCACGCCGAGGTCGATGAGCGCGCCGGTCGCGCCGGGCCCGAGCGCGGTCGCGAACACCATCATCGCCACCGCAACGCCGCGAATCGCCCCGATGTGCCGCGTTCCGTAGACCTCAGGCCATAGCGCGCCGATCACCGCCACCGCCGCGCCCTGCGTCGCGCCGAGCAGCGCAAAGCCGACGAACGCGGCGGCCGGCGCGTCCCACAGGCCGATAAGCGCCACGCCGAGCGCCAGAGGCGCCTGGTAGAGCGGCAGGAGACGCCGCGCGCTGAAACGGTCCACCGCCCATGCCGCCACGAAGCTCATCGCGATCGTCGCCACGGAGTAGAACGGGAAGGCCGCCGCCACGGTCGTCAGGCTCCAGCCCTTCACCGTGGAGAGGTGCGCGCCGTGGAAGAACACCGCGGTGCCGATGAACGGCGGCGCGAGCAGGCCCGGCGTCAAAGCCCAGAAAGTCCAATGTCGCAGCGCCTCGCCGCGGGTCCAGTGCCGACCCATCATGCCGGGCGCGCTCTCGGTCTCGGCCAGCTGGCGCGGCGTACGCTCTCGGCCCAGCAGCCACAGCACCGGCGGGATCAGCGCGATGAGCAGCGCCGCGGCCGCCAGCCAGACGCCCCGCCAGCCGATGAGGCCGGTCAGCGCGACGGCGGTGATCGGCAGCAGCGCCTCGCCCAGCGAGAAGCCCATGGCAGCCAGCGCCACCGCGCGGCCGCGCTGCGCGCTGAACCACCGCCCCATCGCGGTGAAGGCGAGATGGCTGCAATAGCCCTGCCCCAGAAAGCGCAGGCAGAAGATCAGGCAGCCCAGCGCCACGGCGCCGCCGACGAACGCCATGCCGACGCAGGCGCCCGCCAGGCCCGCGAAGACGCAGGCCGCAAGCGCCCGGATGCGGAAGCGGTCGGCGAGAAAGCCCGTCGAGGTCAGCAGCGCGGCGGAGGCGACCGTGCCGAGCGTATAGACGCCGCCCCACTCGCCGTGGCTGAGATCGAGCTCTGCGCGCAGCGCCGGCCCCGACAGCGCGATGAAGAATGTCTGCCCGAAGCTCGAGGCGAAGGTCAGCACGCCGCCGGCCGCGAGCCAGCGCGCGTTCTGGCGCATGAAACCCAGTGTTCGCATCACCCAGCGTTAGCGCCGCGGGGCCCGGCGCGCCAGCGGGCCGCTTGCATAGAAGGCTTGCGCGGGCGTATCAGGCGATCGATGGAATTGGTCGATGCGGGATCGGCCGGGCGGGTTTGGGAGCAGGCGCATGGAAAAGTTCGAAACGCTGACCGGGGTCGCCGCGCCCCTGCCGCAAATCAACGTCGACACCGACATGATCATCCCCAAGCAGTTCCTGAAGACCATCAAGCGCACCGGCCTCGGCAAGAACCTGTTCGACGAGATGCGCTACCGGGCCGACGGCTCCGAGAACCCCGACTTCGTGCTGAACAAGCCGGCCTATCGCGAGGCGAAGATCCTCGTGGCGGGGGAGAACTTCGGCTGCGGCTCCTCTCGCGAACATGCGCCCTGGGCGATCCTCGATTTCGGCATCCGCTGCGTGATCGCGACGAGCTTCGCCGACATCTTCTTCAACAACTGCTTCAAGAACGGCATCCTCGCGATTGCGCTGCCGCAGGAGCAGATCGACAAGCTGCTCGACGACGCCGGCCGCGGCGCCAACGCGGTGCTGACGGTGGACCTGCCGAATCAGACCATCACCGGCCCCGACGGCGGCTCGATCAGCTTCGACATCGACCCGTTCCGCAAGCGCTGCCTGCTCGAAGGCCTCGACGATATCGGGCTGACGCTGGAGAAGGCCGACGCCATCGCGGATTTCGAGGCGAAGCGCGCCCGGACGACCCCTTGGCTGGCCGGCTCCTCCGCCGCCTGACAGCCGCGGCGGGGCTCTGCGCCGCCGCTACGCTTCCAGCCCAGTCCGACCCGGCGCCGCCCGCGCCCGGCGCGATCCGCGTCGCGGCCTACAACACGGCGCTGTCGCGCAGGGCCCCGGGGGCGCTGGTGCAGGCCCTTCGTCTCGGAGACGATCGTCAGGTGGCGGCGGTGGCGGAAGTGGTCCAGCGCGTCCGCCCCGACGTGATCCTGCTGATGGAGATCGACCACGACGCTGACGGCGAGGCGCTGCGGCTGGTCGCCGAGGCGCTGCGGGCGGGGCGCAACGGCGCCGAAGGGCTCGACTATCCCCACCGTTTCACCGCCCCGGTCAACACGGGCGTGCAGAGCGGCTTCGACCTCGACGGCGACGGCGAGACGGGCGGGCCGGGCGACGCCTGGGGCTGGGGTGCCTTTCCGGGTCAGTACGGCATGGGCTTGCTGAGCCGGCTGCCGCTCGGGCCGGCGCGCACGTTCCGGATGCTGCGCTGGGCGGCGGCGCCGGAGGCGCTGATCCCGCGCGGCCACTACCCGCCCGAAGCTGAGCCCATGCTGCGGCTCTCCTCCAAGAGCCACTGGGACGTGAGCGTGGACGGCGGGCGGCTGCGGCTGCTGGCCAGCCACCCGACGCCGCCGGTCTTCGACGGACCCGAGGACGCCAACGGCCGCCGCAACGCCGACGAGCTGCGCTTCTGGGGCGACTACCTAGACGGGGCGGGCTGGATGGCTGACGACGCCGGCGTGAGTGGCGGCTATGCGGGCGGCCCCTTCGTCCTGCTCGGCGACCTGAACGCCGACCCCGAGGACGGCGACGGACGGCGCGAGGCGATCCGCGCGCTGCTCTCGCACCCGGTCTTGCAGGATCCCGCTCCGATCTCGGCGGGCGGGCGCGCGGCGGCCTCGCCCGACCATGCCGGCCCGCCCGGTCGCGACACGGCGGACTGGCGCACGGCGCGCGGGCCGGGCGCGCTGCGCGTCGACTACGCGCTCCCCTCCGCCGAGCTGGCGGTGACTGGTTCTGGCGTGTTCTGGCCGGCCCCGGACGAGCCGCTCGCGCGGCTCGTCGGCGGGCCGGGCAAGATCGTGAGCTCCGACCACCGCCTCGTCTGGGTGGACGTCGTCCTGCCCTGAGACCGTCGCGCCGACCGGCTTGACCCCCTCCGCGCGGTGGTTTCTAGCTCGCTGGCCGCATGGCGCATTCAATCAACAAGCACGAAAGGGGCCGACCATGGCCGATCGCTCACTCCTCATTCTCCCCGGCGACGGCATCGGCCCGGAGGTCATGGCCGAGGTGCGCCGGGTGATCGACTGGTTCGCGACCCATCGCGGCATCGGCTTCGACGTGAGCGAGGATCTTGTCGGCGGCGCGGCCTATGACCTCCATGGCAAGCCGCTTTCGGACGAGACGATGGCCAGCGCGCAGGAGGCGGACGCGGTGCTGCTGGGCGCGGTCGGCGGCCCGAAATACGACAAGCTGGACTTCTCGGTGAAGCCCGAGCGCGGGCTGCTGCGGCTGCGCAAAGAGATGGACCTGTTCGCCAACCTGCGCCCCGCCCAGTGCTTCGAGGCGCTGGCCGACGCCTCGAGCCTCAAGCGCGAGGTGATCGCCGGGCTCGACATCATGATCGTCCGGGAGCTGACCTCCGGCGTCTATTTCGGCGAGCCGCGCGGCGTGACCACGGGCAATGACGGCCAGCGCGTCGGCGTCAACACCCAGCGCTACACCGAGGCGGAGATCGACCGCGTCGTGCGCGCCGCGTTCGAGCTGGCCCGCAAGCGCGGCGGCAAGCTGTGCTCGATGGAGAAAGCGAATGTGATGGAGTCCGGTGTTCTGTGGCGCGAGATCGCCACGGAGGTCCACGCCGACTATCCCGACGTCGAACTCAGCCACATGTACGCCGACGCCGGCGCCATGCAGCTCGTGCGCTGGCCCAAGCAGTTCGACGTCATCGTGACCGACAACCTGTTCGGCGACATCCTGTCGGACATCGCCGCGATGCTGACCGGCTCGCTGGGGATGCTGCCCTCGGCGTCACTCGGCGCGCCGCAGGCCAACGGGCGGCCCAAGGCGCTCTACGAGCCGGTACACGGCTCGGCGCCCGACATCGCCGGGCAGGGCGTGGCGAACCCGATCGCCTGCATCCTCAGCTTCGCGATGGCGCTGCGCTACAGCTTCGATCTGGGCGCCGAAGCCGACCAGATCGAGGCGGCGGTTCAGAGCGTTCTGGCCGACGGCCTGCGCACCGGCGACCTGATGACGGTCGGCGGCGGCCGCAAGGTCGGCACGGTGGAGATGGGGGACGCGATCCTGAAGGCGCTCGCCGCCTGACATGCTTATGGTGACCGGGCGGTGACCGGGCGCCTCGCCGCTAAAACTAGCAAGGGCGGCCCATGCGGACCGCCCTTGCAAGTCAATCGATGATCGGATGATCAGAAGTCGAGGTTCATGAAAACGCCGCCGGCGTAGGCTTCCTCGGCGACCGAAGTGTCGTCCTCGCCGTACTCGAGCACGACGCCGACGGTGACGCCCGGCGCAAGCGCGTAGTCGGCGCCGGCCGAGAGGCCCATCACGTCGTCAGCATTGTCGACGCCCTGCGCCCACTGCAGGCCGAAGTTCCAGGGGCCGGTCTCGTAGTTGGCGCCGATCGCGTAGCCGCCGGTGTCCTCAGCTGCGCCGGAGGCGCTGGTCGCGCCGTCAAACTGCAGGCCATAGATACCGCCGACCGTGAAGCCGCCGAAGCCGACGTTCGCGGAGACGATGAAAGCGCCGTCATGGCCGAACGTGTCCGACTCGAGCGGAGCGATATAGGCGCCGCCGACGTCGAGGCCGAAGCCGCCGAAGTCGTTGGAGTACTTGGCGCCGAGCTCGAAGGCGGCCGTGTCGTTGTCGGTCTCGTTGGTCGAGACTTCGCCCTGGCCCGCAGCGCGGCCCGAACGGCTGTCGCCGCCCGGCGTGAACGAGACGCCCGCCTGGAAGCCGGCGAAGGTCGGCGTGAAGTAGGTGACCTTCAACTGGTCGCCTGTATCGCCGCCGTCCGTGGACACGACGCCGACGAGGCTGTCGTTGTAGTCGAAGAGGATGCCCGCGGCATCGCCGGCGGCGGTGAAGGCGGTGGCGCCGGCGGCGGCCCCGGCGAGACGGTCGCCCGCGCCGTCTTCACGACCGACTTCGATGGTGCCGAAGGAGCCGCGCACGGTGCCGACGTACTCGTCAGCGTTCTCGGAGGTGCCGCTGGCCTCGAACTCGACCTTCGCGCCAAAGGTGATGCCGTTGTCGGCGACCAGGCGGAAGTTGAAGATGACTTCAGCGTTGTTGATGACGGTGAAGTTCGTCGCGTCGGGCACATCCTCGCTGGTATCGAAGTAGCCGAAGCCCGAGGTCATGAAGCCGCCGATCTGGGCCGTCACTTCCTGAGCCGAGGCGGCGCCGGCGAAGCCGGCGATGGACAGCGCCGAAGCGCCCAGCAGAATCTTTTTCATTTCGGTCCCTCGCATCGTTAGCGATTTCAGGTCGTGAGCGTTTCGTCACGAGCATCATCATGTATCTTGAGCGGGCCTTCTACCGTCAAGCTACAAGCAGATGCGCCATGACACGATGGAACGTATGTGGCCAAAGAGGCACAAGGGTGCTTTCCCAAGATTTGGATTGCCGGCATATGAGGGGTCTGGCCGCAGCGTCGGCCGCACGGGGAGAAGAAGACATGTCTCGTCAGTTTCGCCGCCTTTCGGGCGGCGCGGCCGCATTCTCGGCGGCCGCCCTGCTTCTCGCGGCCTGTTCTGGCGGCGGCTATCGGCAGACGGCGGAGGACGCGCCGCCGCCGAGCGAGGTCGGCGGGCGCAAGGGCAATCTTGAGCGGTACGGCGCCGACGGCACGATCCTCGACATCGTCGGCGGCTCGGCTGCGATCTCCATCGGCGGAGACCGGGGAGAGGCGTTCGCCGGGGCGGTGAACAAGCATCTCTGGCAGGCCTCGCTCGAGACGCTCGACTTCCTGCCCATCTCCTCGACGGACCCGTTCACGGGCGTGATCGCGACCGACTGGGGCGCGGCGCCCGGCGTGCAGGGCGAGCGCTTCAAGGTGACGGCCTATGTCACGGACACCGCGCTGACGCCGCAGGCGCTGCGCGTCGCGGTGTTTCGCGAGATCCGCGCGGAGGGCGGCGTCTGGACGCCGGCGCCGGTCGCCCAGGAGACGCCCAGACAGCTCGAGGACTCGATCCTCGTGCGCGCGCGCCAACTGCGCGTCGCCGAAGCCGAGGCCGGTTGACCGCCGGCGTTGCTGGGTGTGACGCCGCGTCCTAAGACGGCGCAGAATCACCACTCTGGTCGCCAGCGCAGCTTCGGAGCCCTCGATAGATGAGCCCAGCCGACGACGCCTCCAATCCGGGCCGCCACGAGGGCGGACCCTCGCGCTACGACGCCGCGGCCGTCGAGGCGCGCTGGCGCGCGGCCTGGGACGAAGCCGGCTGCTTTCGCGCGTCCCGGGACGACGCTCGACAGAAATACTATGTGCTGGAGATGTTTCCCTACCCGTCGGGGCGCATCCACATCGGCCATGTGCGCAACTACGCGATGGGAGACGTGATCGCCCGCTACAAGCGCGCGACGGGCTTCACCGTGCTGCATCCGATGGGGTGGGACGCTTTCGGCATGCCTGCGGAGAACGCGGCGATGGAGCGCGGCGTCGAGCCGGCCGGCTGGACGCGCGAGAACATCGCCGTAATGAAGGACCAGCTCGCGCTGATGGGGCTGTCGCTCGACTGGTCGCGCGAGATCGCGACCTGCGAACCCGACTACTACGGCCAGCAGCAGGCGCTGTTTCTTGACATGATGGAGGCCGGCCTCGTCGCCCGACGGGCGTCGATGGTCAACTGGGACCCGGTCGACAACACCGTGCTCGCGAACGAACAGGTGATCGACGGGCGCGGCTGGCGGTCGGGGGCCCTGGTTGAGCGGCGCGAGCTGACGCAGTGGTTCTTCCGCATCTCCGACATGGCCGACGAGCTGCTCGAGGGGCTGGACAGCCTGGAGAAGTGGCCCGAGAAGGTCCGGGCGATGCAGCGCAACTGGATCGGCCGCTCGGAAGGTCTGGAGCTGCGCTTCGACCTGACGCCCGACGCGCGCGCGCCGGAATGGACCGGGCGCGACGGGCGCGGCGTCGAAGTCTACACCACCCGGCCTGACACGATCTTCGGCGCGGGCTTCCTCGGCCTGTCGCCGGACCACCCGCTCGCGAAGGCGATCGCCGCGCAGAACCAGGAGGTGGCGGCGTTCTGCGAGGAGGCGCGGCGCGGTGGCACGACCGAGGCGGCGCTTGAGACGGCGGAGAAGACGGGCGTCGACACCGGCCTGCGCGCCCGTCACCCCTTCGTCGACGGCCGCGAACTGCCGGTCTGGATCGCGAACTTCATCCTGATGGACTACGGCTCCGGCGCGATCTTCGGGTGCGCGGCGCATGATCAGCGCGATCTCGATTTCGCTCGGAAATACGGGCTCGACGTCCTGCCGGTCGTCGCCCCTTCCGACGCGGACGAGGACTTCACGGTGGACGCCGAGGCCTACACCGGACCGGGACGGCTGATCAATTCGCGCTTCCTGGACGGCATGACCATCGAGGAGGCCAAGGCGGAGGTGATCTCGCGGATCGCCGCGACCGGACGCGGGCGGGCGCGGGTCAACTATCGCCTGCGCGACTGGGGCGTGTCGCGGCAGCGCTACTGGGGCTGCCCGATCCCCGTGATCCATTGCGCGACATGCGGCGTCCTGCCCGCCCCGCGCGAAAACCTGCCCATACGCCTGCCGGAGAAGGTGAGCTTCGACCAGCCCGGCAACCCGCTCGACCGGATGCCGGAATGGACGCGGGTCGCCTGCCCCGCCTGCGGCGCCGAGGCGCGTCGCGAGACCGACACGATGGACACCTTCGTGGATTCGTCTTGGTACTTCGCGCGCTTCACCGCGCCCCACGCGGAGACGCCCACGGATCGCGACGAAGCCGGCTACTGGATGAACGTCGACCAGTACATCGGCGGGGTCGAGCACGCGATCCTGCACCTGCTTTACGCAAGGTTCTTCGCCCGCGCGATGATCCGCACCGGTTGGCTGCCGGCGACCTGCGCCGAGCCGTTCGACGCGCTGTTCACGCAGGGAATGGTCTGCCACGAGACATATCGCGCCGCCGACGGCCGATGGCTGACGCCGGAGGAAGTCGAGCGGCGCGACGGCGCGACGGTGGAGCGCGCGACAGGCGCCGAGGTCTCGGTCGGCCCGTCGATCAAGATGTCCAAGTCGAAGAAGAACGTCGTCTCGCCCGAGGCCATCGTCGCAACCCACGGCGCCGACGCCGCCCGCTGGCTCATGCTGTCGGACAGCCCCCCGGAGCGCGACGTGGAATGGACCGCGTCCGGCGTCGAGGGCGCCGCGCGGCACATTCAGCGCGTCTGGCGGCTCGTGGACGGCGCGGCGGACGCGCTGGGTCAGGCGGCCTTCATCGGCGCCGACGCCGAGATCTCCCTGCGGCGGGCCACGCATCGCGCCATCGCCGGCGTGACGGCCGACATCGAGTCGTTCGCCTTCAACAAGGCCATCGCGCGGCTCTACGAGTTCGCCGCCGCCATCGGCCAGTCGGGCGAGGCTGCGGGGCCGGCGGCGCGGCGAGAGGCCCTTGAGACGCTCGCCCTCCTGCACATGCCGTTCACGCCGCATCTGGCCGAAGAAATGCGCGCGCGTCTGGGTCTTGGCGGGCTGGCTGCGGAGGCGCCCTGGCCGCAAGCCGATCCCACCCTCCTGAGGGCCGACACGCTGCGGCTTCCGGTGCAGGTCAACGGAAAACGCCGCGGCGAGATCGAGGTGCCGACCGATGCGGACCCGGCGGCGGTGGAGGCGGCGGCGCTTGCCGACGCCGACGTCCATCGCGCGCTCGCCGGCGCCAAGCCGCGCAAGGTGATCGTCGTGCCGGGACGCATCGTCAATGTCGTCGTCTGAGATGCGGCGGCGCGCGCTGATCGCATCCGTCGTCGCGCTGTCGCTCGGCCCCTCCTGCGGCTTCACGCCGCTCCACGGCGAAGCCAGCGAGGGATTGCGCGGGCGCGTGGCGCTGGAGAACTCCCGCAGCCGGGTGGACTTCGCCTATCGCGAACGGCTCGGGAGGCGACTTGGCGAAGCGTCGGGTGACGCCGAGTACACGCTCTCCACCGAAATCGCGATCGAGGAGATCGGCCTCGCGATCACGCCGGACGACGCGACGACGCGCTATGACGTGACCGGCCGCGCCCGTTACGTTCTGAGGCGACGTGGAGACGGCGCCGAGATCGCGAAGGGCGAGGCGCGGAGCGCAACCGCTTACAGCACCCTGGCTTCGCCCTATGCCACGCGCATCGCCGAGCGCGACGCGCGGCGCAGAGTAGCGGTCGATCTTGCAGACCGCGTGTTCACCCAGCTCGCCGCGGCGCGCCTCGATGCCGGCTAGGGCGACGCGCAGACAGAGGAGCGGTCGCGCGGGCCGGGCATCGGCGTGAAGCTCGGCGGCGCTCGCGCAACGGCTTTCTGCGCCAACCCGCCGGAAGGAGTTTCCGCCGCGCTGCTTTACGGCGAAGACGCCTCGCAGGTGTCCGCGGCGCGCGATACGCTGCTGCTTGGTCTCCTGGGGCCAGGGGCGGAAGCAGAGATGCGTCTCGACGTCCTTCAGGCGCAGGGGCTTCGCAGCGATCCGGCCGCGCTGGACGCGGCGCTGAGGGCGCAGGGCTTCTTCCCGGGGCGCAGGGCCGTCGTCGTGAACGAGACCGGCGACCAGCACGCCGAGACCGTCGCCGCCGCTCTCGCGGCGACGGGGCCGGAGGCGTTCCTGCTGATCACGGCTGGCGTGCTTCCCTCCAGATCGAGCCTGCGAAAGCTCTTTGAAGCCGGCGAGGGGCGGGTGGCGGCGGCCTTCTACCCGGACCCTCCCGACCGCGGCGCGCTGCGGGACATGCTGCGTTCGGTCGGCGTCGCGGGAGGAGCGGACGACGCGGCGCTTTCGGCGCTGGAGTCCGTTGCGCACGGCATGGATCGGGGTTCTCTCGCCAGACTTGTCGAGGTCGTCTCGCTCCACCACTCCGGAGCGGACCGACCGGTGGACCTCGCCACGGTGGAGGCGTGCGCCCCGCCCTCATCCGACGACGGGATGGGCGGCGCCGCGGAAGCCGCCGTCGAGGCCGCGCTATCCGGAAAGGCGGCGCGGGTGCGCGCGGAGCTGGCCCGGCTCACGGCGCGCGGCGCGTCGCCCGTGAGCGTCGCTCTGGCCTCGGCGCGCCGGTTGCGTCAGCTCCACGCGCTCGCGGTGGGCGGGGCGCCGAAGGCCGCGGCGCTGGCGCGTCTGCGCGCACCTGACGCCGCCGACAGAGCGCAGGCGCTCGCCCGACACTGGGGCGCCGCGCGCCTCGAACAGGGACTGCGCCTGATGCTGGAGACGGACGCAGGTCTGCGCGGCGGCTCAGCAGCCCCAGAACACGCGCTCATGGAGCGCGCGCTGCTGCGGCTGGCCGCGATGGCGGGCTGATCGAGGGCCACCGGACCGCCGCCTCAGCGCGCGAGAAGCTGGCAGATGCCGTCGAGCTGCTCGAGGTCGCGGTAGCGCAGGCGCACCTCCCCTCCGCCGTCGCCGCGATGCTGGATCTGGACCGACAGGCCAAGCGCCGCCGTGAGATCGGCCTCCAGCGCGCGGGTGTCGGCGTCCTTGACCGGAGCGGACGCGGTGCGCGGCGCCGGCTGGGCCGGCGACGGACCCTTCACCAACCGCTCGGTCTCCCGGACCGAAAGCCCGCGGGTCTCGATGACGCGGGCGAGCCCGCACGGGTCATCCGCGGTCACGAGCGCGCGGGCATGGCCGGCCGTGAGGCGACCCTCACGCGTCATGCGCTGAACGTCTTCCGGCAGTTGCAGCAATCTCAACAGGTTAGCGATATGGCTCCGGCTCTTTCCCATCGCTGAGGCGAGCTGCTCCTGGGTATGCCCGAACCGCTCGATCAACTGGGCGTAGCCCGTCGCCTCCTCGATCGGATTGAGATCGGCGCGCTGGACGTTTTCAAGGATCCCGATTTCGAGAACCTCGGCGTCGCCAATCTCCCGCACGACGATCGGCACGTCGTGCACCTGCGCGCGCTGGGCTGCCCGCCAGCGCCGCTCGCCGGCGATGATCTGCCAGTCGCCCGGGTGATTCGGATCCGCCCGCACGATGAGCGGCTGGACGACGCCGCGCGCTCGGATCGACTGCGCCAGCGCGTCGAGCTCCGTCTCGTCAAAGCGTTTCCGCGGCTGATCGGGGTTCGGGCGCACGCGATCTATGGGCGCCGTCGCCTCTGCGCGCGCTGGCTCGGCGGGATCGGGCCGAACATCCTCGATCAGCGCTGCGAGCCCCCTGCCCAAGCCCTTCCGGCGCGGTGCGTCGCTCATCGACATCTCCTTAAGGGGAACATCATCATGCCGCCACGGCCGGTTTGCTGCGGCGCAGCATCTCGCCAGCCAATTGCAGATACGCCTGACTTCCGGCGCAGGCGTGATCGTAGACCAGCGCAGGCAGGGCGTGTGAAGGCGCTTCGGACAGACGGACATTGCGCGGGATCATCGTCTCGTACACGAGATGGCCGAGCGTCGCGCGGACGTCCTCTCCCACCTGCGCCGAGAGATTGTTGCGCTTGTCGAACATCGTGAGGACGATGCCTTCGATCGTGAGATGCGGATTGAGCGAGGCCTTCACGCGCTCGATGGTCTTGAGGAGCTGGGACAGTCCTTCCAGGGCGAAGAACTCGCACTGCAATGGCACCAGGACGGCGTCAGCCGCGGTCATTGCATTGACTGTCAACAGGTTAAGCGCCGGCGGGCAATCAATCAGCACATGGTCGAAGTCGAGCGACTCGGCGGCATTGAGCGCCTTGCGCAGCCGCAACGCCCGATCCGGAGCATCCACCAGCTCGATGTCGACGCCACTGAGCTCGACCGAACCTGCGGCGACCCAGAGATTCGGAACCTTGGTCGGCGTCGCGACGCGCTCGATTCCCACATCGTTGACGAGCATATCGTAGCTCGACACCGCCCTGTCCCGCACCGCCACGCCGAGACCGGTCGACGCGTTGCCTTGGGGATCTAGGTCCACCAGAAGAACCTTACGGCCAACCGCGGCAAGAGCGGTGCCGAGATTGATGGCCGTCGTTGTCTTGCCGACGCCACCCTTCTGATTGACCACCGCCACCACGCGGCGGCCGCCGGAAACGGGACGCGCCTCAGTCGCTGCCGACACGGCCGATCTCCTTCATCTTCAGAATTGCGCCGCCATCATCGGAGAGACTCGGCGCCCGTGTCACTGTATACCGCCACTCGCGCGCGGCGAGAGCCAATTCGTCATCGACGCCGGCGCCTTTAAGGAACAGACCGACGCCGCGCGGCGCGACATGACGCGCAGCGAGCTCCAGCAGCTTCGGCAAGGGCGCGAGGGCGCGGGCCGAGACGATATCGCTCGCCAACGCCGGACCCGACTCGATACGCCTTCGCAAGATGACGACATCCACCTCCATCGTCTGCGCCGCCGCAATCAGGAAGGCGCACTTTCGAGCATCGCTTTCCATCAGCGTGACGGTCATTGACGGCGCCCGCTCCTTCGCGAGCGCGGCGACGACGAGGCCCGGGAAGCCGGCGCCTGAACCGAGGTCCAGCCAGCTTTCGGCGCCTGCCGGCGCATGGAGGATCAACTGCGCCGAGTCCAGCACATGTCGGGTCCAGAACTGCGGTAAAGTTCCAGGCGCCACAAGGTTGATTGCGCTCGACCACCTGAGCACGATGTCGCGGAAGGCGTTCAGGCGCAGCTCTGTTTCACGTGAAACATCGAGAGCGCGCAAGATCGGCTCCCGCTCACTGTCGTCAACCTCATGGGCGCCGGCGCCCTTGGCCCTTCGCTCAGCCATTCTCTGCGCCGAACCCGCCCCGCGGGCCGCAAGCCGAGGCGCAGCGCCAGGTCGCCCGTTTCGCCATCGGCTCATGCCCGCTCACGCGAAAGCCGCCGCGCAGCGCCCAGCAGAAGCAGCAGGGCCGCAGGCGTCATTCCCTCGATGCGTCCGGCCTGTCCCAATGTAGCCGGCCTGACGCGCTGAAGCTTCTCCCGAAGCTCAGACGAGAGGCCTGCTATCGCCCCGACATCAAGTGTTCCAGGCAGTTCAATCGCTTCGTCTCGCTGGACAGCCGCGATGTCTCGCGCCTGCCTCTCGGAGTACCGGGAATACTGGGCGTCCGCCGCAAGGCGCGCAGCGATTGAGTTCGGCAGATCCTTCAGTTCGGGCGCGACTCCGACGAGATCGCCAAACTCCACAGCCTCCTGCGCGAGGAGATCGAAGCCGTTGCGGCGCACACCATCGGCTTTCACAGCCATACCCATCGCCTGCGCCTGGTGCGGCGTTACCTGCAGCGCCTCCAATGCGGCCCGGCCCTTCCGCACAAGGGCCATCACCTCCGCGTGTCTCGACAGACGTTCAGCGCCCGCAATGCCCCATTGTTCCGCAAGAGGGGTCAACCGCTCACCAGCCGTGTCGACGCGCAGCGACAGACGAAACTCCGCGCGGGACGTGAACATGCGGTATGGCTCGGTCACGCCCCGGGTAACCAGATCGTCGATCATGACGCCGATATACGCATCCGACCGCTGCAGAACGACTTCATCATTCCCCTGCGCCATGCGGGCCGCATTCAGACCGGCGATCAAGCCCTGCGCCGCAGCCTCCTCATATCCGGTGGTGCCGTTTATTTGACCGGCGAGAAACAGGCCGGGGAAGGCCCGCAGCGACAGGCCTCGCGTCAGGGCGCGAGGATCCACATAATCGTACTCGATTGCATAGCCGTCACGCAGAACATGGGCGTCCTCCAACCCGACAATGGTTCTGAGGAACCGTCTCTGAACGTCCGCAGGCAGGGATGTAGATATGCCGTTGGGGTAAACGGTCGGATCGTCCAGTCCCTCGGGCTCAAGAAAGATCTGGTGCCTTGAACGGTCGCCGAAGCGGCGCACCTTGTCCTCAATCGAGGGGCAGTAACGCGGCCCCGAACCGGCGATTGCGCCAAGGGCGATCGCCGACCGGTCGAAATTCCTTCGTATGACGTCGTGCGTGGTCTCGTTCGTATGGGTGATGAAGCAATCGACCTGCCTGGCCGCCGTCGCAGAGGTCACGTCGGACAGGAAAACCGGTGCGTCGTCGCCGGGCTGCGGCTCAAGCCTGTCCCAGTCTATCGTCCGACCATCAAGACGGGGTGGCGTACCCGTCTTGAGACGCCCCATCGGCAGGCTGGAGGACCGCAATCGTGCAGCCAGGGCGCTTGCCGAAGCTTCACCCTGCCGCCCGCCAGAGTGCTGCATGTCGCCGATATGGATCACGCCGCCGAGAAAGGTCCCCGTGGTGAGGACAACCGCATCGGCCTCGATCACGCCCCCATCGTGTAGAATGACGCCGTCGACCCGCGAGCCACGGTGGCGCAGGTCGTCGACGGCCGACTCCACGATCGTCAGCGTCGCGACGTTCCTGAGCTCGGCCTGCATTGCCGCGCGATAGAGCGCGCGATCGCATTGCGCTCGCGGCCCCTGGACGGCGGGCCCTCGTCGCCGGTTCAGGAGGCGATAGTGAATGGCGGCCGCGTCGCCGACACGCGCCATCAATCCGTCGAGCGCGTCGATCTCGCGGACAAGGTGGCCCTTGCCGAGGCCGCCGATCGCCGGATTGCACGACATCTCGCCGATCCGGTCGGCCCGGTGCGTCACAAGGGTGACGGCTGCGCCCGCTCGCGCGGCGGCATGGGCGGCTTCGCACCCTGCATGGCCCCCGCCGACGATCACGACGTGACCTGCGCATGGTGGATGTTTCACGTGAAACATTGAGACGCCCGCTCCGGCCCGCAGGCCTACTTCCCGAGACAAAACCGGCCAAACACTTCGTCCAGAACCGCCTCGACGTCAACGCGCCCGAGCAGCATGTCGAGCGCCCTCACGGCGAGCCGAAGCTCCTCGGCCGCAAATTCAGCCTTTTCGCTGATGGCGGCAACCAGGTGACTGCGGGCCTCGCCCACCGCTGCGACATGTCGAGCCTGCGCGAGCAGGCCGCTCTCGCCCACCAACCCGTCAAGGCGCGACTCGATCTCCGCCAGAAGCCTGTCCACGCCGTGCCCGCTGACGGCGGATACGGGCACACCGGTGAAACCGCCCGGCGCAGGCGCCACATCCACCTTGTTCCAGACGCAGAGATCGGACTCGACGATCTCCGGGGCGTCCCATGACGCCACCGCCACCCTCATGTCCGACGACGCCGCGCGGCGCAGTCCCCACATCACACCGGCCCGCTCGACGCGATCCTCGGACTCACGCCTCCCGGCCGTATCGACGAAAGTCACAAGCCGCCCGCCAAGAGTGCATCGGACCTCGATAACGTCGCGGGTCGTGCCTGGAAGCGCGTCGGTCAAAGCCACTTCGCGCCCTGCGATGCGGTTGAGAATGCTCGACTTTCCCGCATTTGGCGGGCCAATCAGGGACACTTCGAAACCGTCGCGCACAAGCGCTGCGCCTTTGGCGGCCGCAAGAGCGGCATCCATTGCGGCGACCACCGCAGCCACCTGCTCGCGCGCGGCGCCCTCCACCTCGTCAGGAACATCGTCCGCGAAATCGATAACGGCCTCGAACAGAGCCATGGTGCCGATCAGGCTCGACCGCCATTGCGTCGCCACGTCGGTCAATGCGCCGGACGCAAGCCGGATGGCCTGACGGCGCTGTGCGGACGTCTCGGCTTCGATCAGATCGGCGAGGCTTTCAAGCTGAACGAGATCGAGGCGTCCGCCCTCAAGCGCACGACGCGAGAACTCTCCGGGTCTGGCCATCCGAAGACCGTCGACTTCCGTGAGCCGCGCGAGGACATCCCGAACAACGGCGGGGCCGCCGTGCAGATGCAGTTCCGCGCAGCGTTCGCCGGTGGCTGAAGCGCCTTCAGGAAATGCGACGACGAGGGCCTCGTCGAGAACATCGTCTGCGCTGCGGCCGAGAAGCCGCCTCAGACGCATCACCCGATCCGCCGGAACGCATCCGCCCGTCAAGATCGCCAATGCGTCGTGGGCGTACGGACCTGAAATGCGAATGACGGCGATCGCTCCCCGCCCGGGAGGCGTCGCGGCGGCGAAAATCGTGTCGCCGCCGCGGGGGGTCTCAACCGACGATGTCAAGGCCGCTGAAGAAGAACGCGATCTCGGTCGCCGCGTTCTCCGCACTGTCCGAGCCATGCACCGAGTTTTCGCCGATCGACAGCGCAAACTCCTTGCGAACCGTTCCCTCGGCCGCCTCGGCGGGGTTCGTTGCGCCCATGACCTCTCGGTTCTTCGCAACGGCGCCTTCGCCCTCCAGCACCTGCACGACAACCGGACCCGACGCCATGAAGCTGCGCAGCTCGTCATAGAACGGACGCGCCGCGTGCACTGCGTAGAAGGCGCCCGCCTGGTCCAACGTCATGCGGATACGGCGCTGCGCCACGATCCGCAGGCCCGCGGCCTCGAACTTGGCGTTGATCGCGCCGGTGAGATTGCGCGCGGTGGCGTCGGGCTTGATGATCGAAAGAGTGCGTTCGACAGTCATGTTCTGGTTCCTTGCGGCGACGCGCGACGGGCGTGCTGGACAGCGTTTCTGGGCGCGCGCGCAGAACCCCGAGGCGGGCTGCGCGCGGCTGCGAGGCGCTTAGCATGAAGGGCGCCCGCGTCAAAGCCGCAACGCCCGTCGAACCGCAGCGGTGGCCGTCTGCGCCGCGTCAGGTGTTCATCGAGTCGAAGAAATCCTTGTTGCTCCGCGTCTGCTTGAGCTTGCCTAGCAGAAATTCGATGGCGTCCGCCGTTCCCATCGGGTTGAGAATGCGCCGCAGCACGAAGATTTTGGTGAGCTCACTCTTCTGCACCAGCAACTCTTCCTTGCGGGTGCCGGACTTCAGGATGTCGAGCGCCGGGAACACGCGTTTGTCGGCGACCTTCCGATCGAGCACGATCTCGCTGTTGCCGGTACCCTTGAACTCCTCGAAGATCACTTCGTCCATCCGCGAACCCGTCTCGATCAGCGCGGTTGCGATGATCGTCAGCGAGCCGCCCTCCTCGATGTTGCGGGCCGCGCCGAAGAACCGCTTGGGCCGCTGAAGCGCATTGGCGTCGACGCCGCCTGTCAGCACCTTGCCGCTGGAGGGCACGACGGTGTTATAGGCGCGGCCGAGTCGCGTGATCGAATCGAGCAGGATCACGACGTCGCGGCCATGCTCGGTCAGCCGCTTGGCTTTCTCGATGACCATCTCGCTGACGGCGACATGGCGCGTCGCGGGCTCGTCGAACGTAGAGGCCACAACCTCGCCCTTCACCGAGCGCTGCATGTCCGTCACCTCTTCCGGGCGCTCGTCGATGAGCAGCACGATGAGGTAGCACTCGGGATGGTTGCGCTCGATGGAATGCGCGATGTTCTGCAGCAGCACGGTCTTGCCCGTGCGTGGCGGCGCGACGATCAGCGCGCGCTGACCCTTGCCGAGCGGCGCCACAAGATCGATGATTCGCGCCGAGCGGTCCTTAACCGCCGGATCGTCGATCTCCATGTTGAAGCGCTGGTCGGGATAGAGCGGCGTCAGGTTGTCGAAGTGCACCTTGTGCCGGGCCGCTTCCGGGTCCTCGAAGTTGATCGTCGAGACCTTGAGCAGCGCGAAGTACCGTTCACCGTCCTTGGGCGCACGGATCATCCCGTCGACCGTATCACCGGTGCGCAGCGAAAACCGCCGGATCTGAGACGGTGAAACATAGATGTCGTCAGGGCCAGGCAGATAGTTTGCTTCAGGCGACCGCAGAAATCCGAAGCCGTCTTGTAGTACTTCCAGAACACCCGTTCCTTGAATTTCGACTTCACGCTCTGCAAGTTCTTTCAAGATCGCAAAAAGCATGTCCTGCTTGCGCATGGAGCTGGCATTTTCGACTTCAAGTTCTTCAGCAAAGGCCAGAAGTTCGGTAGGCGATTTCGCCTTGAGTTCCGAGAGCTTCAGATAATCGGTTTCCATAACTGGTCCGTGGAGGATCGCCTCTGGGACAGGAAGGGACTGTCCGTGATTGGCGAGATATGGGAGGGGCGCAACATCGAGCCGTCGCCGGGGATGACGTGTATATGGATGTATGGAAAGCGTTGTCAAATGGTGAGCGTCAGAACGGCCTGACGATCACCATGATCACGATCACCACGAACAGCAATGTCGGCGCCTCGTTCGCGATGCGGTAGAACCTGCCCGGCCGCGTGTTCGCGTCCGCGGCGAAGCGCTTCACCCACGTCCCGGCCATGTGGTGAAATCCGGTCATCGCGGCGACCATTCCGACCTTCACCCAGAACCATCCGGAAGTGGCGACGCTGCCCCACAGCATCCAGGCCAGCCACAGACCCGTGATCCAGGTCGCGATCATGGCCGGGCCCATGATGAAACGATGCAGCTTGCGCTCCATGACCTTGAACGTCTCGGACGTCGCATCGCCCGGCGTCGCCGACTCCGCATGATAGACGAAGATGCGCGGGAGGTAGAACAGGCCTGCCATCCAGCTTGTCCAGGCCAGGATGTGGATCGTCTTGACCGTCTCGTACATCGCTCAACCCCTGATCACGCGAAGCAGACGCTCCACATTGGCGGGGTCGGCGTCCGGCGTGATTCCATGACCCAGGTTGAAGATGAACGGCCCGCCGCCGAGCGTCGACAACAACCCGCGCGCGGCATCGTCCAGCGCCGCGCCGCCCGTCACCATGTGCCGCGCGTCGAGGTTCCCCTGGACCGCGACATGCGGTTGCAGCGCATCGCGCGCCCATGTCGCCGAGACGCCCTCATCGATCGCCAGCGCCTGCGCGCCGGTTCCCCGCGCCATGTCGGCGTAGAGTTCCCCGGCGCCGCGCGGGAACAGGATCACCGGCGCGCCCGGTCGCGCCGCGCGCACCGCCGCCGCGATCCGCTCGGCCGGGTCGACGCACCAGCGCTGGAACACCGCCGGGTTCGGCGCCAGCGCGCCCGCCCAGCTGTCAAAGAGCTTCACCACTTCGGCGCCGGCGTCGATCTGCGCGATCAGATAGGCCGTCGTCGCGGTCTCCAGCCGCGCCATCAGCGCGCTGAACACTTCCGGCGCGCCGCGCATCAGCGCAAGCGCGCCGGCCTGCTGGTCCTTCCCCCGACCGGCGATCATGTAGGTCGCCACGGTCCACGGCGCGCCGGCGAAACCGATGAGCGTCGTCTCCTTCGGCAGCGCGCCGCGAAGAATGCGGACCGTCTCGTAGACCGGAGCAAGGAACTCATGCATCGCGGCGACGTCGGCGAGCCGTTCCACCTCCTCCATGGTCGTCATCGGCTCCAGCCGCGGCCCTTCGCCGGTCTCGAACCAGAGCTTCCGGCCAAGACCGTGCGGCACGAGCAGGATGTCGGCGAACAGGATCGCCGCGTCGAAGCCGAAGCGGCGGATGGGCTGAAGCGTCACTTCCGCGGCAAGTTGGGGCGAGTAGCAGAGATCCAGGAATGACCCTGCCTGCGCCCGCGTCGCCAGGTATTCCGGCAGGTATCTGCCCGCCTGTCGCATGAGCCACACCGGCGGCGCCGCAAGGCTCTCTCCCGAGAGAACGCGCAGGAGCGATTTTCCGGTGGTCATGCCTTCTCCGTTCAAGGATTTTTAGGAAAGGATGGAGTCGTAGATGGGCTGTGGGTCATGGGGATTATCGCCGCCGCACACTCTGCGCACAGAGTTATCCAGAACCGTCCCACGCAGCGGCGGCAGGCCCCATGCCACGCCGCAGACAACTGTTTCCGGCATGGGCCGTTCGGTTTCAAGCACATGGGCCCGGCCAGCGCTCTTGCGTCGCAGGCCGATCCATGCGGAGTCCGCCCACATGGGCCGAGTCGCGCACAATCGCCGCATCGCCGGGGACAGGCGTCCGCCTGGTTGTGGGAGAAGGGCGAGGTTTCGGGGGTGGTCCCGGCGCGCAGCGCTCCTTTCGCTGCGGATCATCGCTGCGCGCGGTCCGCTCACAGCGTCGGCGCCCGCCCGCCCCCGGCTTTTCCCCATCTTCCTGTGGAACGTCGCCGCCGCGCCTCGCCGGCGGGCGCCCGCGAGAGGTCGTTTCCGCCGATGACCACGCCGCTTCACGCCGAGCGCCTGCGGGTCGTGAGGGAGACGGTCATGCGGCTGCAGGCCCGCACCGTCCTCGATCTCGGCTGCGGCGACGGTGATCTGATCATCGAGCTCGCCCGTCTGCCCGGCGTGGAGCGCATCGAGGGCGTCGACGTCTCGCGGGACGCGCTCGAGCGATTGCAGGCGAGGCGGGCCGAGGCGGAGGTGGGTGCGGCGCCGCGCGGCGCGACGGTGGTCCTTCATCACGGCCAGATCTCGGCGCTGGGCCCCGCCTTTGCGGGCTTCGACGTCGCGACGCTCGTCGAGGTGATCGAGCATGTCGATCCCGAGCGGCTCTCGACCCTGGAGCGGGCCGTCTTTCGGGCGGCGCGTCCGCGCTTCGTCGTGATGACGACGCCGAACGCCGACTTCAACGATGCGCTCGGCGTGCCGCGGGGGCGATTCCGCCACCCCGGGCATCGCTTCGAGTGGGGCCGCCAACGGTTCCGGAGCTGGTGCGAGGGGGTCGCGTCGCGGACGGCCTATGCGGTGAACTGCACGGATCTCGGCGTTCGGCGCGCGCCGATGGGGGCGGAAAGCCAGATGGCGCTCTTCAGTCGGGAAGCTCAGGTCGATGGCGCGCGGCCAAGCCTTTCGCGCCCGCCCCGTTGGGCGCTATGACTTCCGGGCGGCTTCGCGGCTGGGGGCGCGGCGACGGGCGGGTTTGTGCGGTCATGCTGGAACTTGAAGCCATCACGATGCGCTTCGGCGGCCTCACCGCGGTCGACGGGTGCGGCTTCTCCGTGGAGGCCGGGTCGATCACCGGGCTCATCGGCCCGAACGGCGCCGGCAAGACGACGCTCTTCAACGTCATCGCCGGCGCCCTGCGCCCGACGGCGGGTGCGGTGCGGTTCCTTGGTGAGGCCATCACGCGACTCAGCCCCGATGCGCGGTATCGGCGCGGCCTCGTGCGCACCTTCCAGATACCCCACGAGTTCCACCGCCTGAGCGCCCGCGAGAACCTGATGCTCGCCGCGTCGGGCCAGTCCGGCGAGAGCCTTGCGGCCAACTGGCTGCGCTGGGGCGCCGTACGCGCCGAGGAGGCCGGCCTGCGCGGGAGGGCCGACGCCGTGCTGGACAGTCTGAACCTCGGCCATGTCGCCGATCTTCCGGCGGGCGGCCTCTCGGGCGGGCAGAAGAAGCTTCTCGAAATCGGTCGCACCATGATGAGCGACGCGCGGCTCGTCCTTCTCGACGAGCCCGCCGCCGGCGTGAACCGCACCTTGCTGCGCGACATCGAGGCGACGATCCGCCGCCTCAATCGCGAACACGGCTACACCTTCCTGTTGATCGAGCACGACATGGGCATGATCGAGCGCCTGTGCGGCCACGTCGTCTGCATGGCCGAGGGGCGGCTGCTGATCGAGGGCGGCTTCGCCGCCGTGCGCAACGATCCGCGCGTGCTCGAAGCCTATCTGGGCGAGCGCGTGCCTGTGGGCGTGGACGCATGAGCGCGATTCTCTCCGTCGAGCGCGTCACCGGCGGCTACGGCGACGCGGACATCATCCATGACGTCTCGATGACCGTCGGCCGCGGTGAGATCGTCGTGGTTGTCGGTCCCAACGGCGCCGGGAAGTCGACCGCGATGAAGGCCGTCATCGGCCTGCTGCGCATCCGTCACGGTCATGTCTGGTTCGACGGCGCGCCGATCGCCGGATGGGGCGCCGACCGCATCGTGCGCCACGGCGTCGGCTTCGTGCCGCAGGTCGACAACGTGTTTCGTGAGATGACGGTGCACGAGAACCTCGAAATGGGGGCGTTCATCCGTCGCGACGGCGTTGCCGCCGCCTTCGAGCGCGTCTACGCCCTGTTTCCCGACCTCGCCCTCAAGCGGCGCGAGCTGGCCGGGCGGCTCTCCGGCGGGCAGCGGCAGATGGTGGCGATGGGGCGGGCGCTGATGCTCGATCCGCGGCTGCTGCTGCTCGACGAGCCGACCGCAGGGCTCAGCCCGCTCTACATGGAGCGGATCTTCGAGATCGTCCGCGACATCCGCGCCGCTGGCGTGTCCGTGATGCTGGTCGAGCAGCACGCGCGCCAGGCGCTCGCGCTCGCCGACCGGGCTTATGTGCTCGCGGCGGGGCGCAACCGGCGCGAGGGAACCGGCGCCGCGTTGCTTGAAGACCCTGAAATCGCCCAGCTCTTTCTTGGAGGATGACCGCCATGAACCGCCTTTTCGACTGGGCTGTTGAGTTTTGGGATCGGCTTCGCCGCATGGCGGGCTTCGATCGGCTTGCAAAGTCCAAACGCGCAGCCGACCTCGCCGACAGCGGTCGGATCCGCCGCATTCTCTACTTTATGCGGCCGCTCGTCGCGCTGGTAGTGATCATCTACATCGCCGCGCTCGTGAGCCGCCTGACGATCATCCACGGCGACGACCTCGGCTATCCGCAAGTGGTGCTGACCGCGGACCGGCCCGCCGTTTCGCCGGGGACCGAGGCGCCAGACGGCGGCTGCGGCGACAGCGCGGTGGCGGCGATGAGCGGCTACATTCTCGACGTGCTGGTGAACCAGAACACCTGGGCGCCGGCCGATCCGCAATACAAGATCGGCTGGTTCGGTGTCGTCAGCTTCGCGCCGGGGCCATTCTTCGACAACAAGGCGAGCTTCCAGATCGGCGCGCTCAGGGCGGTGCGGCGCATGTCGATCGAGATGGTCGACATCCTCGGCCGGGCCCGCGGCACCTCCGCCGCCGACGTCGATCTGCAGGACGCGCGCAGCTCCGTGCAGTGGAACGAGCGGTCGTGGATCGTGAACCCGTTCGATTCCCGGCTGCCGCTGATCTCGACGGCGGCAGGTTCGTCCTACCGATCCGCCATCGGGAACTACGAGGCGTACAACGCGAAACTCCGGCGCTGCGAGGCGCTCTACGACAGCCGCAGCGACAACCTGTTCCAGCTGCTCGACCGCATCGCCAACGAGATCGGCGGCATGACCGACCAGCTCGCCAGCCGCAGCAAGGGCGACGCGTGGGACGTCCAGCAGAAGGCGATGGTCCCCGCCACCGGCAACAACCGCGGCTTCTTCGACTTCCGCGCCGACAACCTGTTCTACGAGGCGCATGGCCTGATGTGGGCCTATCACGGCTATCTTCAGGCCGTGCGGTCCGACTTCAGCACGGTCATCCGGGACGCAAATCTCGGCCAGATCTGGGACCGCATGGAGGCCCATGTCGCCGAGAGCGCCTCGCTGGAGCCGCTCATCGTGTCGAACGGACGCGAGGACAGCATCTTCACGCCCGACCACCTGTCGGCCATGGCCGCCAACATGCTGCGCGCCCGCGCCAACATGGTCGAGATCCGCGAGGTTCTGAACCGTTGAGGCGCGCCCCGCGATGACCCTGCTCGACTTCGTGAACTTCCACATCGTCCCCGGCCTGGTGCTGGGGTCGATCTATGCGCTCGGGGCCATCGGCGTGACGCTGGTGTTCGGCGTGATGCGCTTCGCCCATCTCGCTCATGGCGATCTGGCCACGCTGGGCGCCTTCATCGCTCTGGCCGTCGTGTGGGGGACCGGCCTGAATCCCTGGTTCGGCCTGCCGGCGGCGATGGCGTTCGCCGCCGGCGTCGCCATCGGCGCCGACCGGCTGTTCTACGCGCATCTGCGCCGCCGCCCGCTGATCCTCACCGTCATCGCGTCCCTCGGCGTGGCGCTGATGCTGCGCTCGCTGGTGCAGATGGGCTTCGGCGTCGACAGCCAGAGCTATGTCCGCGGGATCGTGCGCCCCGACGATTATTTCGGCGTGCGCCTGCGCGACCGGGAGCTTCTCACGCTTCTGGCCGCCGGCCTTCTGGTGCTGGCGCTGACGCAGTTTCTCGCGCGCACGCGGCTCGGCAAGGCGATGCGCGCCATGTCGGACAATCCCGACCTCGCCCGGCTGTCCGGCGTCGACACCGGCCTTGTCACCGCGCTGACATGGGGGATCGTCGGGGCCCTCGCGGCGGCGGCGGGCTTCTTCCTTGGCCTCAACACCGAACTGCGCTCGATGATGGGCTGGCAGCTTCTGCTGCCGATGTTCGCCGCGGCCATTCTCGGCGGCGTCGGCCGGGTGGAGGGGGCGCTTGTCGGCGGGCTCGTCGTGGGCGTGCTGGAGGAATGCGCGGTGCTCGTTATCCCGGCGCAGTACAAGTCCGCCATGGCCTTCGCCGTGCTGCTGCTCATGCTGAGCGTGCGGCCTACGGGGCTCTTCAGGGGGAAGGTGCTATGAGCTGGAGCGGGTTCCGCGAGGCGCGGCTGCCCGGCCGGGGCGCGGAGATCTTCGCGCGCATCGGCGGCGATGGGCCGCCGCTCCTGCTGCTGCACGGCTTTCCGCAGACCCATGAGGCGTGGCGCCGCGTCGCCCCCCGCCTCGCGCGCCGTTTCACGGTGGTCGCCGCCGACCTGCGCGGCTATGGCCGGTCGGACGCGCCGGCGGACGACCCCGATCACGAGACCTACGCCAAGCGGGCCATGGCCGCCGACATGGTCGAGGCGATGCGGTCCCTGGGCTTCGGGCGTTTCTCGCTCGCCGGCCATGACCGCGGGGGACGGGTCGCCTACAGGCTGGCGCTCGACTGGCCGGCTGCGGTCGAGCGCCTCGCCGCGCTGGAGATCGCGCCCACTGCGATGTTCTGGCGCGCCTTCTCGGCGGAGATGGCGCTGAAGGCGTGGCACTGGCCGTTTCTCGCCCAGAAGCCGCCGACGCCGGAGCGGCTGATCGGCGCCGACCCGGTCTTCTTTCTCGAAACGCTGCTGCGGGACTGGTCGAAATCGAAGGATCTCTCCGCCTTCGACGGCGCGATCGCAGCCTACCGCGAGGCATTCGCCCCGCCTGAGCGCATCGCCGCCTTCTGCGCCGACTACCGCGCCGGCGCGGGCCCCGACCGCGCCCATGACGAGGCCGATCTGGCGGCCGGCCGACGCATCGCCGCGCCGGTTCTGCTGATGTGCGGCGAGCGCGGCTTCCCTGCGGCGAGCGGCGACCCAGCGGCGCACTGGGCTGGCTTCGCGCAGGATTTCCGGTGCAGGGTGGTCGACTGCGGCCACTTTCCCGCGGAGGAGGCCCCCGACCAGACCGCCGCCGCGCTGGAAGCCTTCTTCGGCGAGCCGGCCTGATGGAGTGGATCGGCCTCGCCACCTACGCCAGCCAGCTCGCCGTGTTCATGGGCGTCTATGCGATCCTGGCGCTGGGCCTGAACATTCAGTGGGGCTTCGCCGGCCTGTTCAACGCCGGCGTCGCCGGCTTCTTCGCCGTCGGCGCCTACGCCTCGGCGATCTTCACCTCGGCGGCGGACCCTTCGCGGATCGGCGGATTCGAGCTGCCGGCGCCGGTCGGCTGGCTGGCGGCGATGGCGTTCGCGGGACTGGTCGCCTGGCCCGTCGGACGGGTCTGCCTGCGTCTGCGGTCGGACTATCTCGCCATCGCCACCATTGGCGTGGCCGAGATCATCCGCCTTGTCGCCCGGTCGGAGGGCTGGCTGACCGGCGCCGCCTCGGGCATCGCCAACCTTCCGCGACCGCTCGCCGGGCCCGGCGGCAGCGCCGCCGCGGCGCTTGAGGGCAATCTCGGTTATCTCGCCATCGTGCTGGCGCTGCTGCTCGCCGCCTATCTGGCGGTCGAACGCCAGCTGCGCGCGCCCTGGGGGCGGATGATGCGCGGGATCCGCGACAACGAGACCGCCGCCCGCGCCATGGGCAAGGACGTCGAGGCCCGGAGGATGGAGGCGTTCGTCTTCGGCGCCGCGCTGATGGGCCTTGGCGGCGCGCTCTTCGCCCACTTCAACCGCTCGATCACGCCGGAGGCCATCGACCCCATGGTGGCGACCTTCCTCGTCTGGATCATGCTGATCCTTGGCGGTTCGGGGAACAACCGAGGGGCCATCCTCGGGGTGGTCGTGGTCTGGTCGATCTGGTCGATGAGCGAGATGCTGACCGACCGCCTGCCTGCGGAGTACGCGATTCAGGCGAAGTACTTCCGCGTCTTCCTGATCGGGCTGGCGCTGCAGCTCGTGCTGCGGTTCCGCCCCGAGGGCCTTCTGCCGGAGCGTCCGCCGAAGGGGTGAGACGCGCGGCCCGTCCGCCGCCGCGCGCCGCCATATCGTGCGAGGGTTCGCTCTCAGGCCCGGCCGTAGACGTCGGGCCACTCGCGCTCCTCCGCGCCCGGCAGGGCGAAGCGCGTGGCGTAGGTGAAGACGATGGGAAGGCCGGGCGTCGGCGCGTCGAAGCTGCGCCGGCCCTGCATCGCCGCCAGCACCTCGTCATGCTCCCATGCCAGCACGAAGGCGCTCAACTCCGCAATGCGCTCGACCCGCACGCAGCCGGAGGACAGCGCGCGCCGCTCCCGCTCGAAGAGCTTCGGCTTGTTGGTGCCGTGGAGGTAGATCGTGCCGCCCTCGTCGAAGCGGATCGCGGCGAGGCCGAGCGGGTTTCCCGGGCCGGGCGGCCGCACGCCATCCTCGTAGAGCCCCTCGCGCACCATCCGCGGCGTCGGCCGCCAGGTCGGGCGAAAGCGCACGACGCCGGACCGGACCTCTCCGATCGGCGAGGGCGTCCGGGGCGCGCCGACGATGGCGCGGCTGGTGAGCACCGGCTCGCCGTCCTCGAAGGCGATGACGTCAAAGCTCGGCACGTTCACCAGCACCGCCTTGCCCACGGCCGGCGGCGCCCAGTTCAGGCCCATTGCGGACAGCCTGTCGGCATAGGTCGGAGGTTCTGGCGGCGCCGGAGGCGCCGCGACGACCGGCGCAGGGGGTGCGGCCGGAGCCGGAGACTCGGCACGGGCGCAGGCGGAACAGGCGGCGGCCGCTGCGCCGGCCATGAGGACGCGCCGGGTGATGATGGAATGGGACATGGGCACACTCGTACAACTGGAACACTCGGCGAAAACTGGCGGGCCGAGGTTGACATGTTCTTGCCCGGGCCGGCGCGCGGCGACCGCTCCGCGCCCGACTGTTGCCCGCATGCGACGCATGTGGCGTCTTGGCGACGCGGTCAGCCTGTCGCGCAAGTCGGCGCCGGTCGGGCGGTCGGGATCAGCCGCGTCTTCGGGCGAAGACCGGGCGGCCGCGGCGGGAGTTGCGCCGCCCCGTTCTCACAGCCGGGACGCAGGCCTCATGCGGCGCGTCCCGGCCCCGGCGCCGCAAGACGCGCCGGATCGAGCGCCCGGACGACGGTTTCCGGCAGCGCGGCGGCGCGGCCGGCGACGAGGTCGGCAGCGAGCCGCGAAAGCGCGGGCGCCGTCTGTACGCCGTAGCCGCCCTGACCGGCGAGCCAGAAGAACCCTTCCGCCGCCGCCGAGAAGCCGACGACCGGCGTGCGGTCGGGCGCGAAGGTCCGCAGGCCTGCCCAGCTCCGCTCGACGCGCGTGACCGGCGTCGTCACCGCCTGTTCGTAGCGGTGCAGGCCCTCCGCCAGCACCATCTCGTCGGGCCAGGCGTCATGCGGCTCGACGGCGTCCTCGTCAGCCGGCGAGACCATGAGGCGGCCCGCCTCGGGCTTGGCGTAGAAGGTTTCCGCCGCCGACACGATCAGCGGCCAGCGCGAGACGTTGAAGCCGTCGGGCGCGGGCAGGATCGCCGCCGAACGGCGATAGGGCGTCAGCCCGACGGGGCGCAGGCCGGCCAGCGCCGCCACGGTGTCGGCCCAGGCCCCCGCGGCGTTCACGACCACCGGCGCCTCGAAGACGCCCTGCCGCGTCTCGGCCCGCCATGCGCCGCCCGACCGCGCCAGCGCGCCGACCGCGGCGCCGGTGACGATCAGCCCGCCGCGGACGCGCAGCAGGCGCGCAAGCCCCTGGAGCAGCCGGTCCACGTCGATGTCGCTGGCGGCGGGCTCATGGGCCGCCGCCGCCAGACCCTCCCGCCGCAGGATGGGAAACAGCGCGACGGCGTCCTCCGGCGCGATCCTCGCGATGCCGGACGCGCCGTCGAGATAGGCGTCGAGCGCCGATGTCTCGTCCTCGCGCGCGATCATCAGCTGGCCGCGGGGCGACAGCAGCGATCGGTCCGAGACGCCCTCGGGCTCGGTGAGGAAGGGCTCGGCGCTGGCGTTGAGCGCCCTCAGCGTCGCGTTGCCGTAGTTGCGGATGTAGACGGCCGCCGACCGGGAGGTGGCGTGGTAGCCGATGGCGGCTTCGCGCTCGAGCACGACCACCCGCGCGTCCGCGGCGATGAAGGCGCCCGCGCCCACGCCGGCGACGCCGCCGCCGATCACCAGCACGTCCGCCATCGTCGCCTCAGCCATCGCTGGATCCTCCCAGAATTCGGCGCCGGATGTCGCTTCGCGCGCCGCTCAGGCCGAGCTGGCGCCGAACAGTCCGTGAAACCGCCCGAGGAAGCTGCGCAGGCGCTCGTTCTCGGGCTGGTCGAACACCTGCGACGGCGGGCCCTCGACCGCAACCCTGCCCTGTTCGAGAAACAGCACATGGTCGGAGACCTCGCGCACGAACAGCATCTCGTGGCTCACCAGCAGCATGGTCATGCCGCTCTCGGCGAGGCTGCGCATCACCGTGAGCACCTCGGCGACGAGCTCGGGGTCGAGCGCCGAAGTCACCTCGTCGAAGAGCAGCAGCCGCGGCTGCATCGCCACCGCGCGCGCGATGGCCACGCGCTGCTGCTGGCCGCCCGAAAGCTCGTAGGGGTGTCGCGCGCTGTGGGCGGACAGGCCGACCCGGTCGAGCCAGTGCTCCGCGATCTCCTGCGCTTCCGCCTTGCTCTTGCCGAGCACCTTGGTCAGCCCGAGCGTGACGTTGCCGCTCGCGGTGAGGTGGGGGAACAGGTTGAACTGCTGGAACACCATGCCGATGCGCGCCCGCTGCGCGGAGACGCGCGCCTCGCTCAGCCTGACGCGCCGGCCGCCCTGGTCGCGGTAGCCGATGGGCTCCCCGTCGAGCAGGATTTCGCCGCCGTCGTGCTCCTCCAGCAGGTTCACGCAGCGCAGGAAGGTCGTCTTGCCCGAGCCGGACGCGCCGATGAGCGACACCACCTGCCCCTGCAGCACGTCGAGGTCGATGCCCTTCAGGACGTTCACGCCCCCGAAGCTCTTGGTGACGCCGCGCGCCTGCAGCAGGATCGGATCGGTCATGGGTCGGGGCGCTCCGGTCAGCTTCGGGCGAAGGTGAACCGGCGCTCCAGGCGCGCGCCGATGCGGGACAGGGTGAAGTTGATCGCGACGTAGACCAACCCGGTGAACAGGTAGAAGTCGATGATCATGTAGTTGCGCGCCATCGCCTGCTGCGACGCCAGCAGCAGCTCCACCACGCCGATGATCGAGAGCAGCGTGGTGCCCTTCACGATCTCCAGCGCCGTGTTCACCCAGGGCGGCAGCATCCGCCGGAACGCCTGCGGCAGCACGACATAGCGCAGCCGGTTCACGAAGGGCAGGCCGATGGACTTGGCGGCCTCCATCTGGCCCGAGGGGATCGAGCTGACCGCGCCGCGAAAATTCTCGGCGACATGGGCCGTCGCGAAGCCGCCGAGCGCGATGACCCCCGCCCAGAACGCCGAGACGTTCACGCCGAACAGCGCCAGCCCGTAATAGGTGAACAGGATCAGCACCAGCAGCGGGATGCCGCGCAGCACGTCGACATAAAGCCGCGCCGCCAGCCGCAGGCCGATCCAGCCATAGGTCAGCGCGACGCCGAGCAGCACGCCCAGCACGGTCGCCATGACGATGCTGAGCGCCGAGCTCAGCAGCGTGGCGCCGAGGCCCGACAACAGGCCGAACCGGGCGTTCCACAGTTCGAACGCGAAAGTGCCGGGGGTGAGCGCGAGGTCCAGGGCGGGCTCCTAGCGGATGGCTGCGTAGCGGCGCTCGACCTGGCGCAGCGCGATGGCGATGGCGTAGGCGGTCAGCAGATAGAGGGCGCTCGCGGTCAGCCACGCCTCCATCACGCGGAACGTGTTGGCGTTGATCTGGCGGGCGGCGAAGGTCAGCTCCGGCACCGCGATGGCCGCGGCGAGCGAGGTGTCCTTGAAGAGCGAGATCAGGTTGTTGCTGATCGAGGGCAGCGTGATGCGGAACATCACCGGCAGCACGACGTAGCGCTGGCGCTGCCAGGGCCTGAGCCCGATGGCCTTCGAGGCCTCGACATACTGCCGCGGGATCGACTCCAGCCCGGCGCGGAACACTTCGCACATGTAGGCGCCGGCGTAGATCGAGAGCGCCGCCACGAAGGTCTCGAACTTGTCGAGAAAGCGCACGCCGAGCTCCGGCAGGCCGAAATAGAGAAAGAAGATCAGCAGCAGCAGCGGGATGCACCGGATCAGCTCGACATAGATCCAGACCGCGCCCGACAGCAGCCGCCAGCGCGACAGGCGCGCATAGGCGGCGAGCAGGCCGATCAGGCAGCCGATCGCGAGCGACGCCACCGCGAGGCCGAGGCCCAGCAGCAGCGCATCCGCCAGGAACCCGGCGTTGCGGGTGATCACCGTCCAGTCGAAATGGTAGTCGATCATCCGTCAGCAGACCCCGACCGGGGCGAAGCCGCGCCGGCGGCGCGCAGGCGCCGCGCCGCCGGCGCGCCGCATCAGGCGAACTCCCCCGGAAAGCCGACCTTCGGCACTTCGAGATCGACGCCGAACCACTTCTTGTAGGACGCGGCGAAGAGGTCGAAATCGACGCCCATCATCGCTTCCTTGTAGACGGTGTTGACCCAGTTGAGCCAGGTCGGGTCGCCCGGCTTCACGGCCGAGGCGTAGGAGTTCGGCAGCCAGCCATAGCCCGAATCGGCGAAGCGGCCCGGCGCCTGCTGCATCATCCAGCGGATCGCGGACTGGTCGGAGAGCGTGGCGTCGACCCTGCGGGCGTTGAGCGCCTGGATCGTCGCGTCCGGGCTGTCGTAGGCGTCGATCCTCGCCTCGGGCAGCGCCTTGCGGATCCAGTCCTCGAGAAAGACGTTCTGCATGCCGCCGACCGTGATGGTGGAGCCGGCGGCCCTCAGCGCGGCGAAGTCGGCATACTGGCTGTCCGCCAGCAGCATCAGGCCGACGCCCTCGCGGTAATAGGGGATCGTGAACTCGACCTGCTGGGCGCGGCCCGGCGTGACCGTCATCCACTGCACCACGATGTCGACCTTGTCGGTGATGAGGCTCGGGATGCGCGCGTCGGAGCCCTGGATGACGAACTCCACCGCCTCGGGGTCGTCGAACAGGCCCTTGGCCAGCAGTCTGGCCATGTCGATGTCCATGCCGGCGAGGTCGCCGTTGGCGTCCTGGAAGTGCCAGGGCGGGTTCGTGCTGCCGGTGCCGACGATCAGCCGCCCGCGATCCTTGATCGCGTAGAGCTTGCTGTCCCCGGTCGCCTGGGCCTTCGCCCCGTTCGCCGTCGCCAGCGACGCCGCGGCTGCGCCGGCGATGCCGAGCGACAGCAGGCTGCGCCGCTCCAGTCCTGCGCCGCGCCGCGCTTCGGTTTCGTCGCCCGGTTTCGCTTCCTCGGTCATTGTCAAACCCTCTCTCCCTTGGCCCCTCGACGCTAGCATGCAATCGCGCCCATGCGAGCGCATTGCGCACGAAAAGGGGGGGGTCCGGGGTCTGCTGACCTCAAAGGCGGCGCCGGGCGGCCGCAGCGCCCCGAGATCAGGCGCCGAGATCGGGCGCCGAGATCGAGCGCCGGGGGCGGACATGCTGAGCGCGGCGCCGCGCCCTCTCAGCTCCCGGCCGGGGCGCGCCCCAGCGACCCGCGCAGCATCAGCTCGACGTCGATGGCGCGGCTCTCGACCGTCTCGCCGTCGACCATCGCGCAGAGCATCTGGGCCGCGGCGCGGCCCATCCGGCGGTGCGGCACGCGGATCGTGGTCAGCGGCGGATCGACGGCGACGGCGAGATCGATGTCGTCGAAGCCCACCACCGAGACGTCCGCCGGCACGCGGAGCCCCAGAGACTTCGCCCCGATCAGCGCGCCGGCGGCCAGCACGTCGTTGCCGCAGACGACGACGCCGGGTCGCGGCGCGCGCCGGAGCAGCGCGACCGCCGCGGCCGCCGCGGCGTCGAGGTCGTAGGGGATTTCTAGGAGGTTCTCCGCCGCGAGGGCGACCCCGCGCGCGTCCAGCGCTTCGCGCACCCCCGCGACGCGGGCCGCGGCGCGGTCGTTGTCGGCGGTAAGCCCCGACAGCATGGCGATCCGGCGATGGCCGTGGTCGAGCACCAGTTCCGCCATGCGCCGCGCGGCGGCGCGGTTGTCGAACCCTACGAAGGGCGCGCCGGCCGCCTCGGACGTCGCCCACAGAAGCAGATGCGGGACGCGCCGCGCGTTGAGGAGTTCGAGCGTCTCCGCCGGGCGCGAGTGGCCGATCAGCGCGATCGCGTCCACGCCGCGGGCGAGCAGGGCGCGCACCTTTCGCGCCTCCGCGGCGACGTCGTAATGCGACGTCGCGACGAGCAGCGTGACGCCGCGCTCCGACAACTCCTCCTCCATCGCCTGGATGCCGCGGGCGAAGATCGCGTTCTCCATGGTGGGGATGATCGCCCCGAAGGTGTTGGTGCGGTTGGAGGCGAGCGCCCGGCCGCCGAAATGCGGCGTGTAGCCCAGCGCCGCGACGGCGGCCTCGACACGCTCGCGCGTCGCCTGCCGAACCCGCGCCGGCGCGTTCAGCGCGCGCGAGACCGTGGCGGTCGAGACCCCGGCGAGCCGGGCGACGTCGGCGAGCGTTGAGGCGGCGAGCACGAGGTTCCTTCCGGGCGACGGCGCTGGAGACGGCTCCTATGCCTAAGCTTGTTCAACACACCTGATGTAAGCGCTTGCATTTGTTTCGTGCAAGCGCTTACATTGTCATCAGGGCCGCCGGGAGAGCGCGCCGCAGGCGGAGGATCGACCATGCCGGGACCAGGCGGAGCCTGCCTTCTGCTCGCGCTGGCGGCGTTCGCGACGTTCTTCGCGGACGTGGCCTTCGGCGCGATGCGGATGCAGGGCTTTCTCGGCGACGTGGCGGAGATGCTCATGCTCCTGGCGGCGTCGATCCTCTTCGTGGCCGGCGTGCTTTGCCGTGAAGCGGCTGAAAACAAAAAAGACATCCAGGGAAGGAAAAGTTCATGACTGACTGGAAGGTGCGGTGCGAGATCGCCTCGGCCGAACGGCGGAACTTCCTCAAGCTGACCGGTTCGGGCGCCTTCACGGCGGCTGTCGTCGCCGGCGCCGGGGGCGTCCTGTGGTCTGACCGCGCCGTGGCGCAGACCCGGCAGGAGGAGGCCGAGCGCGAACGGGCGGCCGACCATGTGATGACGGTTGCGACGGCCTACGCGCTCTCGGCCGACCGCAGCTATCCGATCATGCAGCTCGACTTCAAGGAGAACATCCAGAACGCCACCAGCGGGCGCATCTACGTCAAGCTCGCCCCGGCCGGGCAGCTCGGCGCCGGCGGGGCGCTGGTGCAGAAGGTGCAGGGCGGCACGATCCAGGCGGCGCAGCATTCGCTGTCGAACTTCGCGCCCTTCGCGCCGGTCGTGGACCTGATCAACCTTCCCTATCTCTGCGGCTCCAACCAGCGCTTCGTGAACCTCGTCACCTCCGACCACTGGAATGCGACGGTGACGCCGCAGGTCGAGGCCAAGGGCTTCAAGCCGCTCTACTATGTGGTGATCGATCCGCGGGTTGTGGCGATCCGCCGGGGCGGCGACGGCCCGGTGAGGACGCCGGCGGACCTCGACGGCGTGAAGTTCCGCGTCCCCGGCTCCGCGATGCTCCAGCAGTACTACCGCATGGTGGGCGCCAACCCGACGCCGGTCGCGTGGGGCGAGACGCCCTCGGCCATCAAGCAGGGCGTGGCCGACGCGCTGGACCCTTCGGTGGGCGCGCTCTACGTCTTCGGCTTCAAGGATATCCTGTCCTACGTCACGTTCACGCAGGCGGTGCCCGACAGCCAGGTTTTCTCTTGCAACCTCGAATGGTTCGACGCGCTGCCGCTCGACGTGCGCGAGGGCGTCGACTTCGCCTCCGAGATCACCGCGGCGCAGAACCTCGCCAAGGTGCCGGCGGCGCGCAACTACGCGATGGCCGAGCTGCGCAAGTCAGGCGTCGAGTTCTATGCGCCCACCGCCGACGAGATGGCCCAGTGGCAAGCGGCCGGCGGCTACCAGCGCAGCGAGTGGGACGGGTTCAAGACCGAGCTCGCAGGCTCGATGGCCGCCTTCGACAAGCTGGCCGAGGCCGCGGACACCCAGGCCCGCGCCTACGTCCACGACGCCTGACCGGCGGGCCGGCGCGCCTTGCGCCGGCCGCTCCTCCGACGCTCCGAAAAGAGGTTCCGCAACCGGCGCGCTCTTGCGCCGCCGGCAGGGAGGGCTCGATGCTCAAGCTTCTGGACGAGAACGCCGAGCGCTGGGCTCTGCTGGTGTTCTACACGCTGCTGGTGGCGACCATGGCGGTGGAGGTGATCCGCCGCGAGATGTTCGCCTATTCCTCGATCTGGGGCGAGGAGGTCGTGCGGTACGCCTTCATCTATCTGGCGTGGATCGGCGCGGCGTCCGCGGTGCGTGAGCGCGCCCACATCCGCATCGACGTGCTGCTCCACTACGTCACGCCCCGCGCGAAGGCGGCGCTCTACATCTTCGGCGACCTCGTGATGCTGGCGATCGCGGTGCTCGCGGTGCGCTGGTCTCTCGAGGTCGTCTCGGTCTCGTGGCGCTTCGGCTCGGTCAGCCACGGCCTGCGCGTCTCGATGGTCTGGTTCCTCGCCGCCGTGCCCGTCGGGTTCGGTCTGATGATCTTCCGGCTCGTCCAGTCGCTGCTGCGCGACATCGCCGACCTTCGTGCGGGGCGCGCCCCCTACGAAGGCGCGCAGCTCTTCGACTGAGGGGGCGAGGCCATGCTCTGGAGCCAGATCGAACAGGAAGCCGTCGCCATCGGCTGGGAATTCTACGGCCCCGTGCTGCTCTTCGTGGCGCTGGTGGCGCTCGCCGTGCCGGTGTGGGCGGCGATCGGCGCTGCGGCGGTGGCGATGCTCGTCGTCTCGGAGGTGCTGCCGCTGTCGCTCTTGGGCGAGAGCCTGTTCGACGGCATCGACCATTTCGCGCTGACGGCGGTGCCGCTCTTCATCCTCACCGGCGACGTGCTGGTGCGCACGGGGCTTTCGAAGCGCTTCCTCGACGTGGCGGAGGCGCTGACCTGCTGGGCGAAGGGGGGCTTCGGCTCCGCGACGGTGCTGGTCTGCGGCATGTTCTCCGCGATCTCGGGGTCGGACGCGGCGGGCGCGGCGGCGGTGGGGCGCATGACCATCGCGCGGCTGGTGGAGAGCGGCTATCCCCGCCCCTACGCCTGCGCGCTGGTGGCGGCGGGGGCCTGCACCGGCATCCTCATTCCCCCCTCCATCGCCTACATCGTCATCGGGCTGGTGCTGGGCATCTCGGCCTCGACGCTGTTCCAGGCGGCGCTTATCCCGGGCCTACTGATCCTCGGCTCGATCCTTGTCACCAACATCGTCGTGAACCGGCGGCGCGCCTATGAGGGCGGCGGATTGATCAGCTTCCGCGACTGGGCGGCAAATCTCGGCCGGGTGCTTGCGCGCGGCTGGTACGCCTTCATCGTGCCGGGGGTCATCTTCTGGGGCATCTTCTCGGGGCGGCTGACGCCGACCGAAGCCGGCGCGACCGCGGTGGTGGTGACCATCGTCATCGGCTTCGTCATCGGCACGCTGAAGCTCTCGGACTTCCCGGCGATGATGGTCTCCTCCGCCAAGGTCAACGGCGTGATCCTGCCGATCATCGCCTTCTCCCTGCCTCTGGCGCAGACCATGGCGGCGCTGGGCGTGCCGCAGGGTTTCGTCGCCTCGGTCACGTCGCTGACCGACGACCCGATGCTGCTGATCCTCCTGATGATCTTCATCCTCATCGCGGCGGGCTGCGTGATGGAGACGACGCCGAACATCGTGATCCTCGCGCCGATCCTGCATCCGCTGGCGCTGGAGATCGGCATGAACGAGATCCAGTTCTGCGTGATGATGATCACCGCGCTCGGCGTCGGTTTCATCACCCCGCCGCTGGGGCTGAACCTCTTTGTCGTCTCGGGGCTGACGGGCGAGTCGATCCTGAAGATCGCCGTGCACGCCGTTCCCTTCGTCTTCTTCATGATGATCGTGGTGCTGATGATCGCCTACTGGCCGGCGCTCTCGACCACGCTCCTGCCCGCAGCTTACCAGTGAGGAACCCATGACCGTCGAATACCTCAAGAAGGCCGCGCGCAGGTCGACCGACGACAGCGGCGACGTGCGCGAGACGGTGAAGGCGATCCTCGACGAGATCGAGAAGGGCGGCGACGCCGCCGCCCGCGCCGTCGCGGCGCGCTTCGACAAGTACGAGGGCGACATCGTGCTGACCGACGACGCGATCGAAGCGGCGGCGGCGGCCGTGCCCGAGCGCCTGAAGGACGACATCCGCTATGCGCACGACAACGTGCGGCGCTTCGCGGAGGCGCAGAAGGCCACCATCGGCGACACGCAGCTCGAGATCGCGCCCGGGCTGATCGCGGGCCAGAAGGCGATCCCGGTGTCGGCGGCGGGCTGCTATGCGCCGGGCGGGCGCTACGCCCATGTCGCCTCGGCGCTGATGACGGTGACGACGGCGAAGGTCGCCGGCTGCGGCCACATCGCCGCGTGCTCCCCGCCCCGCCCCGGCCAGGGCGTGCACCCGGCGATCGTCTACACCGCGCATCTGTGCGGCGCCGACCGCATCCTCGCGCTGGGCGGCGTGCAGGGCGTCGCGGCGATGGCGTTCGGCCTGTTCGGGCTGCCGAAGGCCGACATCCTCGTGGGCCCCGGCAACCAGTTCGTCGCCGAGGCCAAGCGGATGCTGTTCGGGCGCGTCGGCATCGACATGTTCGCAGGGCCCACCGACAGCCTGATCATCGCCGACGAGACCGCAGACCCCGAGATCGCGGCGGTGGACCTCGTCGGACAGGCCGAGCACGGCTACAACTCTCCGGTGTGGCTGGTGACCACCTACCGCGGCCTTGCCGAGAAGGTCATGGCGCGCGTGCCGCAGCTCATCGCCGAGCTGCCCGAGCTGAACCGCAGGAACGCCGAAGCGGCGTGGCGCGACTACGCCGAGGTCATCCTGTGCTCCGACCGGCATGAGATGGCGCGCGTCTCCGACGACGTCGCGCCGGAACACCTGACGGTGCAGGCGGCCGACCTCGACTGGTGGCTCGACCGGCTGAGCTGCTACGGATCGCTGTTTCTCGGCGAGGAGACGACGGTGGCCTATGGCGACAAGGCGTCCGGGACCAACCATGTCCTGCCGACCTCCGGCGCGGCGCGCTACACCGGCGGCCTCTCGGTGCACAAGTTCATGAAGCTCGTGACATGGCAGCGCAGCACCCGCGACGGCGCGCGGCGCGTGGCCGAGGCGACGGCGCGCATCTCGCGGCTGGAGGGGATGGAGGGCCACGCGCGCAGCGCCGACGTCCGGCTCGCGAAGTACTACCCGGGCGAGAACTTCAACCTCTCCGCCCATGACTGAGGCCGCTCCAGCACCGGCGCGGCTGTTCGACCTCAAGGGGCGCGTCGCCTGCGTGACCGGGGCCAGCAGCGGGCTCGGCCGGCGCGCGGCGCGCGCTCTGGCGGCGGCGGGCGCGAAGGTCGTCGGCGTGGCGCGCCGCGCCGAGGCGCTGGAGGCCTGGCGGGAGGAGAGCGCGGGCCAGACCGCCGCGCTCGTCGCCGACGTCGCCGACCGGGGCGGTCTGGCCGACCTCGCGCGACGGGCCTGCGCGCCGTTCGGCCCGCCAGACATCCTCGTACACGCCGCCGGGATCAACACGCGGCAGACCGCCGACGACGTGACGCCCGAGGGCTGGGACGCGACGCTCGACCTCAACCTCGCGACGCCCTTCTTTCTCAGTCAGGCGCTGCTGCCGGGGATGAAGGCGGAGGGCTGGGGCCGCATCGTCACCTTCGCGTCGCTGCAGAGCTGGCGGGCCTTCCCCGGCGGGGTCGCCTACGGCGCTTCGAAGGGCGGGATCGCCCAGCTGACCCGCGCGATGGCGGAGGCCTGGTCGCGCCACGGCGTGAACGTCAACGCCATCGGCCCCGGCTTCTTCCGCACCGAACTGACGGCGCCGGTCTTCGCCGACCCCGAGCGCGCCGCCCGCAACGCCGCGCAGACCTGCGTGGGCCGCAACGGCGAGCCGGCCGACATCGACGGTCCGGTGCTCTTTCTCTGCTCGGACGCCTCGGCCTTCGTGACCGGGCAGGTGCTGATGGTCGACGGGGGGTTCACCGCGAAATGAAGGCGCTGGTCTACTTGGGGCCGGAGCGGCTCGAAGTTCTGGAAGTCTCGCGCCCGGTCCCGAGCGAGGGCGAGGAGCTGGTGCGGGTCGAGGCGGTCGGCGTCTGCGGCTCCGACATGCATGCGTTTCTGGGGCATGACCCGCGCCGCCCGGCGCCGCTGATCCTTGGCCACGAGGCGGCGGGCGTGATCGATGGCGGGCCGCGGGACGGGCTGCGCGTCACGGTGAACCCGCTCGTGACCTGCGGCGCCTGCCCGGCCTGTCGCACGGGGCGCGACAACCTCTGCCCGTCGCGGCAGATCATCTCGATGCCGCCGCGCGAAGGGGCCTTCGCCGGCTGGGTGGCGATGCCCTCGCGCAACCTTGTCGCCATCCCCGAGGACGTGCGGACCGAGGCGGCCGCGCTCACCGAGCCGCTCGCCTGCGGCTGGCACGGCGTGAAGCTCGCCCGGCGCGCGCTGGCGGCCGCCGGCGACGGCCCCGCTTCCCGCGCGCTGGTGCTCGGCGGCGGCGCCATCGGCCTCGGCGCCGCGCTCAGCCTTGCGGCGCAGGGGGTGGAGGACGTGACCATCGTGGAGCCCAACGCCCTGCGCCGGACCGTCCTGATCGAACGCTGCGGCCAGCGCGCGGTGGCGCAGGAGACGGCGGGCGGCTTCGACGTCGTGATCGACGGCGTGGGTTTCGCCGCCACCCGCGCCAGCGCGTCGCGCCAGACGCGCCCCGGCGGCGTCATCGTCCACATCGGCCTCGGCGAGGACGAGGGCGGACTCGACGTGCGCCGGATGACGCTGCAGGAAATCGCCTTCATCGGAACCTACACCTACACCGCGGAGGACTTCCGCGAGACCGCGGCGGCGATCTTCGACGGACACATGGGCGCGCTCGACTGGACCGACATACGCCCGTTGGGCGACGGCCCCGCCGCCTTCGCCGATATCCGCGCCGGGCGCGCGGCGGCGCCCAAGATCATCCTGATTCCACGCCATGACGGCTGAGCCGGCATGATGGGGGGCGGCGAGATCCATTGCAGCGCCGATGCGCGGCGGCTCGCCCGGCGCAAGCTGCCCTGGATGATCTTCGACTACATCGACGGCGCCGCGGGGGAGGAGCACGGGGCCGACCTCAACCGCGCGGCTCTGCGCGACATCCGGCTGCGCCCGCGCTGCCTCGTCGACGTCAGCCGGCGCGACCTCTCCGCGGAGGTGTTCGGCGAGCGGCAGGGCGCGCCCTTCGGCGTGGCGCCGATGGGCATGTGCAACCTCTCCACGCCGGGCGCGGACCTCATGCTGGCGCGACTGGCGGCGAAATGGCGCGTGCCGCACTGCCTCTCGACGGTCTCCTCCACGCCGATGGAGACGGTGATCGAGGCGGCGGAGGGCCACGCCTGGTTCCAGCTCTACTTCAGCGGCGACGGCGCAGGGTCGATGAAGCTGGCGCGCCGGGCGCAGGAAGCGGGATACGCGACGCTGATCCTCACGGTGGACGTGCCCGAGGTCGGCCGCCGCCCGCGCGAGCTGCGCCACGCGTTCCGGATGCCCTTCCGCATCGGCCTGAAGCAGTTCGTCGACTTCGCGCTGCACCCGGAATGGTCGCTGCGGACGCTGCGCGCCGGTGCGCCGACGCTGGCGAACTTCGACGGCGTCGACTACGCCTTCGACCGCACCGAGAGCCGCGCCGCCGCAGACTGGGGCTGGTTCACGAACCTGCGAGACGCGTGGCCGGGCAGGCTCGTCGTGAAGGGCGTGCTCGACGCCGAGGACGCTCTGCGGCTCAAGAACGCCGGGGCCGACGCGATCCAGGTGTCCAGCCACGGGAGCCGCCAGCTTGACGCCGCGCCGCCGCCGATCCTCGCGCTGCGGCGCATCCGGGCCGCGGTGGGCGAGGGCTTCCCGCTCTTCTACGACAGCGGTCTGCGCGGGGGGGAGGACGTGGTGAAGGCCTACGCCGCCGGCGCCGACTTCGTCTTCTTCGGCCGCGTGCTGCAGTTCGCCATGGCGGCGCGGCGCGAGGCCGGGCTGAACGCGCTGTGGGGCGTGCTGCTGGAGGAGACGAGCCTCACGCTCGCGCAGGTTGGCGCCTGTTCGGTGGATGCGCTCGGCCCGGACAACCTGGCCTGACGGCCGGCGCCGCGGCGGTGCGGTGCGCGACGTTCGATCCGCCGCAACGTCGGGCTCGACATCAAACGCGGCGTTTCGCATATTTTCGCGTGGAAATGCGCGCGGCGCGGCGCTGGCTAGCAAGGCGGCCCGAGACCCGGCGCCCGTGCGCCGCCGGGGCTGTCGCCGCCGCCGAAGGACGTCTGGAGGCTTCCGATGCTGCGCGACATGGTCCTGCTCTGCGGCGCGCTGCTCTGCGCCGTCGCGGCTCAGGCGCGGACGATCACCGACAGCGCGGGCAGGGCCGTCGACGTGCCCGAGACCATCGAGAGCGTCTTCGCCGCCGGCCCGCCGGCCTCGATCCTGCTCTACGTGATGAAGCCGGAGGCGATGACCGGCTGGCCCCGCCGCCCCTATCCCGAGGAGCTTCCCTATATCGCCGAGCCGTTCCGCGACCTGCCCGAGCACGGCCGGCTCACGGGGCGGGGCGGAGAGGCGAACCTCGAGACCGTGCTGAAGGTCGCGCCCGACCTGATTCTCGACTTCGGCTCGGTGCGCGACACCTACGCCGACCTTGCGACCCGCGTGCAGGCGCAGACCGGCATTCCCTACATCCTGATCGACGGCCGCTTCGAGGCGACGCCGGCGGCGCTGCGGCTCATCGGCGACGTTCTGGGCGAGCCCGAGCGCGGCGAGACCCTCGCCGCCGACGTGGAGGCGACCTTCGCCCGCATCGACGCCCTGCTCGCCGACATCCCCGAGGAGTCCCGCCCCAGCGTCTACCTCGCGCGCGGGCCGGACGGGCTGGAGACGGGTCTCAAGGGGTCGATCAACACCGAGATCATCGAGCGCGCCGGCGGGCGCAACGTCGCCGACAGCGGCGACGGAAGGCGCGGGCTCGTGCAGGCCTCCATCGAGCAGGTCATCGTCGCCGACCCCGAGATCATCGTCACCTGGGACCGGACCTTCTACGACCGGGTTTGGAGCGATCCGCTCTGGGCGGGGATCGGGGCGGTGCGGGAGGGGCGCGTGTATCTGTCGCCGACGGCGCCCTTCGGCTGGGTGGACCGGCCGCCTTCGGTGAACCGCATCATCGGCCTGCGCTGGATGGCCGGGCTGCTCTGGCCCGACCGCTGGGAGGGCGATCTGCGCGAGGAGACGCGCGACTTCTACAGCCTCTACTACCACGTCGACCTGACGGAGCCCGAGCTGGACGGGCTGCTCGAATGGGCGGCGGGGCGCGCGCCGCCCCTCGCAAACCCCTGAGCGCGCCGCGGATCGACGCCGCGCGGCCGGCCCGGCGCCTCGCCGCCCCGCCGCTCTGGGCCGGCGTGGCGGTCGCGCTGGCGGGACTGTGCTTCGGCGCGCTGATGCTGGGGCCCTATCCGCTCACGCCGGCCGAGACGCTGGGCGCCCTGCTGGGCTTCGGCGACGCGCAGGCCCAGATCGTGGTGCGCAACGTGCGCCTACCCCGCGTCGCGGCGGCGCTGCTGGTGGGCGCGGCGCTGGCGGCGGCGGGCGCCAGCTATCAGGCGCTGTTTCGCAACCCGCTTGTGTCGCCGGACATTCTGGGCGTCTCCGCCGGCGCCGGGCTCGGCGCGGTGCTCGGCATCTTCCTGTCGCTGCCGGTGGCGGCGATCCAGGGCATGGCGTTTCTCGGCGGTCTCGGCGCGGTGACGCTGGTGGGCCTCGTCGCCCGCGCCGTCCGCGGGACGGACCCGACGCTGGCGCTGGTGCTGACGGGCGTCGTGGTCGGGGCCCTCGCGGGCGCCGCCACGTCGCTGCTGAAGGTGATGGCCGATCCCTACGACCAACTGCCGGCGATCACCTTCTGGCTGCTGGGCTCGCTGGCCTCGGTGACGATGGCGGACCTCGCGCCGGCGGCCCCCGCCGTGGCGCTGGGCCTCGTCCCGCTCGCGCTGCTGCGCTGGCGGATCAACGTGCTGTCGCTCGGCGACGAGGAGGCGCGCGCGCTCGGCGTGGAGGCGGGGCGGCTGCGCCTCGTCGTCGTCGCCGCCGCGACGCTGGCCACCGCCAGCGTGGTCGCGCTCGCCGGCGTGGTGGGCTGGGTCGGCCTCGTCATCCCCCATGTGGCGAGGATGCTCGTCGGTCCCGGCTTCGGCCGCCTGCTGCCTGCGGCCGCGGCGCTGGGCGCGGGCTATCTGCTGGTGGTGGACACGCTGGCGCGGACCATGGCGGCGGTGGAGATCCCGCTCGGCATCCTCACGGCGGTGATCGGCGCGCCCTTCTTCATCTGGCTGCTGGCGCGCGGCCGCAGGGGCTGGCTGTGAGGCTTCAGGCCGAAGGGCTCGCCATCGGCTATCCCGGCGGCGCCGTCGGTCATGACCTGGCGCTCGCGGTCGGCCCCGGCGACATCCTGTGCCTGCTCGGTCCCAACGGCTGCGGCAAGACCACGCTGCTGCGGACGCTGCTGGGCCTGCTGCCGCCGCTCGCGGGGGGCGTCTCGCTGGGCGGCGAGCGGCTGGAGCGGCTCTCCCGCGCCGAGATCGCCCGCCGAGCGGCCTATGTGCCGCAGGCCCATGCGCCGCCCTTTCCGTTCACGGCGCTGGAGATCGTCCTGATGGGGCGGACGGCGCGGCTGCCGCCCTTCGGGCAGCCGGGCCGCGCAGACCGCGCGGCCGCGCTGGCGGCGCTGACGCGGCTGGGGATCGGCGATCTCGCCGCGCGCGACTACTCGCAGCTGTCGGGCGGCCAGCGCCAGCTCGTGCTGATCGCGCGCGCGCTGGCGCAGGAGGCGCCGCTGATCGTGATGGACGAGCCGACGGCCAGCCTCGATTTCGGCAATCAGGCGCGCGTGCTCGCCGAGATCGCCGCGCTTGCCGGCGCGGCGCGCGGCGACGGCCGCGCCGTCGTGCTCACCACCCACGACCCCGACCAGGCCTTCGCGCTGAACGCGCAGGTCGTGCTGATGAAGGCCGGCCGCATCGTCGCCCGCGGCGCGCCGGAGAACGCCCTGACCAGCGCGGCGCTGAGCGAGGTCTACGGCGTTCCCGTCGTCGTGGAGCGCACGCAGAGCGGCCGCGCCGTCTGCGCGCCGACGCTGGCGCGTCAGTCGGCGCCGAGCATCACCTCGGAGGCCTTGACGATCACATGAGCCTCCTTGCCGACGGCGAGGCCGAGCTCCTCGATCGCCTCGAGCGTGACGACCGACGTCATGATGTTGCCGCCGCCGATGTCGACTTTCACGACCGCGTTGACGGCCCCGGGCCGAAGTTCGACGACCGTGCCCTTGAAGCGGTTCCGCGCGCTCATCTTCATGTCGCTCTCCCTGGTTCGCTGCAGGCGCAGCCTTGCACCGGCCGCGCGCCCCGGCGCAAGCCGCCCGCTCAGCCCAGATGCGGCTGACCGGCGGGGTAGCGCAGCCGCGGGACCGAGCGGGTGGCGAGGAAGAAGCCCAGCGTCGGCGGCCCCGCCCGGCCGAAGAACATGAACACCATCATCAGCACGCGGCCGAAGGCGGACGTCACCTTGAAGGCCAGGTCGAGGAATTCTCCGTCATGGTGGATGGCCACGAGGAAGATCCCGCTCAGCACCATCAGCATGCTGACCGTCGTCAGCGCCAGCACCTTCATCACGTCCATCGCGCCTGGGCTGCGCCCGAAGGCGTGGAGGGCCTGCTGGCGGCGGAAGAAGGCGACGGTGGCCAGCAGCAGCGTCATCTTCATCAGCGTCGTGCTGTCGCGCAGGGCGCCGATGTCGAGCGTGTTGAAGCCGGTGGTGCGCGGCGTCACGGCCTGGAACCAGCTCGCCCACTCCCGAGGCCGCTCGATTCCGGCCTCGACGCGGCGGACCGTCTGACGCGCTGGTGCTGCGCGGTAACCGAGAGCTGCCGGACATGCGCCGCGCTCGTCGAAGACCTCATGGAGTGGCGTGCGAAGGCCTTCGACGTCGAGCGCACGCGGACGGGCAGGGGGATCGTCGATCTGCTGCTGCGCAAGCCGCAGGCGATGAGCGAGGACGTCGCCAAGGAAC
>NZ_FNQM01000038.1 GCF_900107585.1 Rubrimonas cliftonensis
GGATCACGATCGCGCCGGACTGGGTCTGCGAGGTGCTGTCGCCGAGCACCCGCACCTATGACCTCACCGAGAAGCGCGACGTCTATCGCGAGCAGGACGTCGCATGGCTCTGGTTCGTCGACCCTGCGGCGCGCACGCTGGAGGCGTTCGCGCTGAAGAACGGCGCCTGGGTGCTGATCGCCGCCCTTCATGACGACGCCGAAGTGCGCGTGGCGCCGTTCGACGCTGTGGGGTTCGGTCTCGGCGCGCTTTGGGCGGACTGACGCGGCAGCGACGCAGGATTGCAGAGAAAAGTTGGAGTAGACGGGTGTGTTCCCTGCGCTGTCTGAGGAGCGGTTTTATAAACCGATGCCACAATTTGAACTCGTGTGGCGGACCGGTTTGGACACCGACGCGGATCTGCGCCGGATATAGTTAAAGTGACGCCACCGCAAGCGGGCATTTCGCCGCTTTCTCAAATAGTTGTGGCGGGGCCGGGTGTGTCGCGGCTGATTGCGCGAAGCTGGCTGCGGTCACGGAGACCCATGTGCGACGCGCAGCGAACAGAATTGACGGCGGCCGCACCATCACTATCAATCGCGCTAAGCCCCGCGCGTGGGTGATGGACCGGGAGGGGCCGCAATGGCACTTCGCTTCACCGCCTCGCAGGTGTCCGTCATCGGCGCGGCCATGACGCCCTATCGCGCCGACGACATCCGCCTCGCCCTCCTGCGCGACTTTCCGGAAGCGCTTTCCGACCGCAGCCCCGCCGATCTCGGGGCGCGGGTGCGCTCGGAGGTGGCGCGGTTTCTCGAGCTCGGATTTCGCCGCCATGAGCACGTCCACATGCTCGTGGCGTGGTCGCTTCTGACGGAGGCGCCGACGCCTGACGCTCAGACTGAGGCAGCCCTTCGGGAGGCCTTGGCGAACGGCGAACCAGAGGATTGGCGCTTCGCGCTCGCACGCCGAGCCGTCATGCGGGCTGCGGACCGATGACCGACGCTTACGATATCGAGACGCGGACGCGGCAGTCAGCCAGCGCCCAGCGCGGAGATGTCGACAATCCGCAGCAGCCGTGCCGCGATTTCGTGATCGTAGAAGCGCGCTACGCGGATCGGTGGCGCACCCCGATGGCCGGCGCAGAGTTCGATCTCTACGTCAACGACGCAAGGGTCGTCAGCGCGGGCCGTCTGCTCGACTATCCCGACGTCGGCCTCGCCCCGGGACGCCCGCCTGGCTCGGAAGCCGAGCGCGAGGCCTATGCTAGGCTCGGCACCTTCGAGCACCGCAACTGCGAACCTGGCGATGCGCGCGCGGAGATCATCCGCGACTCCTCCGCCGAACAGGAAGTCGATGAGCTGGCCGAGGCGGTGCGCGCTAGGCTCGACGGCGCCTACCGTGCGCTCAAGGACAAGATGCGCCCCTATCAGGAGCAGTGGGACCGCTGGGGCTATCTCAGCCTCCCGATCGCCCAGGCGCAGGGACTCGCGGAGAGCGCCGAGGAGTGGGCCGTAGGCCTTGGCGACCTGTTCACGACCCAATACTGGTCCGAGATCGGCGAGGGCTTGTCCACGCTCGGTTCGGGGGCGCTCGACACGGCGCGCGCCGCCGGAGGTCGCGCGCTGGAACTGGCTGACGAGATCTACGACAACCGCGAGAACTTCATCGACGGCGACTGGTGGTGGCGTCAGGGGGAAGAGACCGTCGATAGCGCCCGCCAGACCGCGGCCGACCTCGCCGCGACGATCGGCGAGGGAGCCGCGGCGATGGAGAGGTCTTCGCGGGCGGCGGCCGCGGTGTTCCGCCAGCGCGATGCGATCATGGCCCTGCCTGATCTCGTGGTGGCCGGCGACGTCGACGGCATCGAGCGGTTCATCGACACCGCGCTCGCCGACATCGACCCAGACCTCGCGGCGCAGATGCGCTATGACAAGACGTGGCAGAGCAGCATCGAGCTTTTGCATGACGGCGAGACCGCGGCCCTGTTCACGACCTACTTGAGCCTGTTCCTGTCGGCGACGCCGCCGAACTTCTGGCACCACATCTACGGCCGGGCGGGCTTCTACGTTCTGGTGGAGGTGGTCCTGCTGGTGATCGGCGCGCTGCTGGGCGGCGCCGGCGCGGCGGCGCGGATCGCGGTGATCACCGCCCGGCTCGGCCGTTTCGCCGCGACAGCCGGGCGCCTTGGTCAGGCGGCTGACAAGGTGATGGACGCCGTGCGCGCCACGATCCGCATGTTCGACGCCCTTCGCGACAGCATCACCGACATCGACCGGCTCAAGGACAGGCTGCTCATGGCGCGGCGACGATCGGTGCAGCGCGGCGGCACGCGATCCACGTTACGCCACCGCCGCGACACCGAGGAGCGGGACGGCCGCTGTCGAGTCTGCGGCAATCGCGGCCACGCCACGCCGATCCCGCGGCGTGGCCAGGTCGACTACGTCTGAGGAGGTCCGCGTGGGCTATCGCGAGAACATTCTCGGGGCGGTGCGTACCGACCGCCGCCATCCGATCTGGAACGGCGTGAAGATGCAGGCCCACCATCTTCTCTCAAAAAGCGGCGTGCGGATAAGCGGCCTCAAGGCCGATCTCGAGCACCTCGGCTATGACATTAACGTCAAGGAGAACCTCGTGCTCCTGCCTTGCACGCTCAAGGGCGCGTGTCATCTCAAGGTGCAGCTTCACCGCGGAAACCACACCGCGACCGCGGACATAGACATCCTTAGCGGCGATGACGACGACGACGCGGACAGCTACCACGGGCTCAGCTACCACGCCCTTGTGGTGACCTTGCTCGGCGACATCCGCCTCGACCGCAATAGGGGCAGACTGTGCATGAGGAGGGCGGCCACGATCCAGGATGAACTCGACGAGCTCAGCGAGACCATGCTCGACGCGATAAAGACGTTCGTGATCCCGCTCACGTCGATCCACGAGAGTTTCGCGCCGATCACGAGGTCGGGCTGTTGCGGCGAGGACGCGACGCCAGCGGCCGCGCGGCTCTTGGAGGCGGGACAGGCGCCCGAATGCCCGGAGGGGCGCGACCATCGCGGCCGAGAGGGGATCTCGGCGGCCGCGCGGATCTGGAACCTGAGGGTGGGCAGATGACTGGCATCGCGAGCGAGTACAGTCTCCTGTTTCCGTCCTTCACCCCCGGCATGGTAATGCTTGCGCCGGATCGGGACACGAGTGCGCGGCACTATCTGTCACATCATCTGGCGCCCGGCCGCCCGCTCCGGTTCTCCAACGGATTCGCCGACCAGCTCGAGACGGGAATGCAAGAGAGGCTCGACGACATGCTCTTCGATGGAAAGACGTTCGGCGTACGGGATCGGGTGCGAGAGCTGATTGAGCCGTTCGCAATCGAGGGCTTGCAATTCCACCCGATGATCTTCGACGCGGCGAATGGCGGGCGCCATGATGACTACTGGTATGCGAACCTGCATCTGGAGCGGCCGTGGCTAGACCGAAACGCGTCGGAGTTGATGCCCGGGCGCTCGAGCGATCCGTCAGCGCGGCGGGTGTTCGTTCTGCGCTACCGACTGGATGAGACGGCGCTTGCCGCGACGCCTCGCGAGTCGCGCCTCATCTTCCGTCTTGAGGGCGTGCGCAATGCGAACTTCTTCGTTCACACCGAGCTGGTTGCGCGGCTGCGCTCGGCACGCGTGACCGGGTTTCGGGCGTTTCCCGTTCTCGAGTTCCGCGAAGGCATGCAGAATTGATGTGTTCTCCGACTCGTCCTAGGGCATTGCCAAGTTGCAGCAATCAAGACGCGCTTGTCTGCGGGCTTGGGCTTCAGGCCTTCAGTTCGGCGGCATAGTCATCCCAGAGGCGGAATGCGTCGGCTCGAGCATGACGCCAAGAGGTGGCGGAGAGACAATAGCGGCGGGGGCGGAAGACGACGCCGATCTGGTCGTGAGCGGAGAGAAACCGTTGCGCCTGCCTCGGCGACTTGAACCGGCCCATGACCTTCTCACGCTTTCGGGTGGGGCGGTGCGACCCCTCGATCCGGTTGTTCAGTCCCTTGTGCGCGCGATGTTCGGCGTTCGGGGTCAGGTCCCTGATCGGCTTGGTGTAGCGGCGCAGCTTGTCCGTGACGACGACGCGCGCATCGCCGAACCGAGATATCAGCCGCTTCAGGAAACGCTTGGCTGCCTTCGCGTTTCGCCGCGGCTGGACGAGGATGTCCAGCACGTCGCCGTCAGCGTCGACAGCCCGCCACAGCCAGTGATTCACGCCGTTGATCGCGAGGACGACCTCGTCGATGTGCCACTTGTCTGCGGCGCCAGGGCGGTCGCGCCGGATGCAACTGGCGAACTGCGCCCCGAAGCGGTTCACCCACAGCCGGATTGCCTCTCGGCTGACGATGACGCCCCGTGTCATGGTGCCCTAAATCGTGCGACTCATGCCCATAAATTTTCGTTTAGTTACAATGATCTCATGGTGCCCTTTTTCGTGCGGTGGTATCATTGATCGAGGGATGGCGTCCAAGATAGCGGAATGACTGATCGAGGAGTTATACTCGCACACGATTTGAGATCATCGACACTCCATCGCCGCGACGAAAATATTCTCGACTTTGGGACCGCGCGCGTTCGAGCAGATCATCGATGTCGCACGAATAATGGCGCCACGATTGGTAGCTTCTCGCAGAGTCGCATCGATTAGGGCACCATGACGGTAGTCCCTCCTGACGGCACTTCTGCGCCAAAAACGGCCGGTCGAATGATGTGGACGACTCGCGCAGGAGCCGCCTTTCAGATCACGTGCTGACTTCAACTGGGCTGCCTGAGAAAACTCCGTCCCCAAGGCAGCTTAGCCACGGCTCTCACTGGATGGGCACAACTCTTCAGGTTTGGCGCCAGCCCGTCTGGCGCAACCCTCGTGGGAGACTGCCGCGGGGTAGGCCGCCGACCCCGTCAGGCCGCTCCGCGATCGTCGGGCCTAATACGTGAAATTGGTGTAGCGTCGGAAGCCGGAGACCTTGCCCTTGAGCATGCCGTCGGGCTGCCAGTTGGCCGTGATGACGACGCCGTAGAGTTGCACGTTGTCGGGGGGAGCGGTGCGTGACCCTACGTAGCCGCGGCAGCCGTAATAGTTCTTCGACGCGCCGTCGAAATTTCCCCAACGAATGTGAAGATCCAGCTTCAAACCCTTAATGATCTCGTCGCCCAGGTCATGCCCCGCCGATTCCATCATCTTGAGATTGTGGCAGACCCAGCGGGTCCCCATCTGTTCGAAGTCATCCGGCATCCAGCTGTTTGTGTTGAGGGTGGCGCCCACGCCTTTCGCCTCCACGATGAGATACTGCGTCGTCACGGTGCGACCGCTTCGGAGCGCACGTATCCATATCTGGTCGAACCCGGGGCCGCTGTGCTCCTTCATGCCCCAAGCCATCTGGAACCCCGCGAGCGTGAGCGAGCCGCCGCGGGCGCTTGTGAAAGTGTTGCGGGAAAGCATCGTGAGCGCCGCCGCGGCCTCGCCCGTCGCCTCCGTGACGTCGGTGTTCTTTTGGGCTGCTTGGAGCTTCTCTTTCACCTTCTGGAAGTGCGCGACCGCCGTGTCATCGTTCACGGCTTTCGGGCAGTCGATGATCAATCCTTCGGTTTGACCTAGCCGTCGGGTGTCGAGACCCTTGTAGGCGAGACAAACGTCTCTCGCCCCCGAGTTGGTCCAGTTGCGATCGGTCAAATCCTTAACATGGCGGACAGCGTCGTTGAGGTCGTCACCCGGCCATATCGTCCGCGCCGGCGCCGAGCGCGATCGGCCATGGATGATGTTTCGGCGGGCCATCACGGTGCGACGCTCGGATTGACCCAGGCTGACGCCACGATAGCGGTTCACTACAGTGCCAAAGCCAATCCTTTCTTGGAACACTATTTTACAAGACGCGTTGGGACATTGTACATTTTTTCTTTTGAAGGTGAGATCATGCGCCACAAATTGGTGCTGGCAAGAAGGGCATTCTACGGTTTTTGACGCCATGGCGCTCTCCAAGCACGTCTTCAACAGGCGTTGGGCGCATCAAGTGGGCGCCGGCGATGCGCATGCTCACCCTCGTCGAGGCCGCCCCAAGATCGCCAGAAACAGCAGCGACAGGACGCGGCGGCGGGCGAGGGCCAGCGCGGCCAGCGCTGCGGCGAGCGCGGGCAGGGTGGCGGGCAGCGGAACGGGCGCCGGCGGCGTTCGCGGCGTCACCGAGAAGTTGCTCGACGTGAAGACGGTTCCCGTCTCGTTGAAATTGAAGAAGTCGACCTCGTCGCCCAACCGGAAATCGATCTGAACGCCCAGTAGCTGACCGTTCTGAAAGAAGTCGAGCACCTCCGCCGACAACCCGGCGCCGATGTCGACCGGGGTGCGCGCGTTGACCAGAACGCCGGCGTCGGCGCTGGCGCTGGAGAGCGTCCGGTTGAAAGCGTCGTCGGCGAAGCCTGCGCCGGAGAAGGACCATGGCCCCAGATCCTCCGCCTCGACCACGCCGTCGCCGTCGAGGTCGTGGGCGGTGAAGAAACCCGTGATGACGCCCGCGTCGTCCTGCGTGCCGTCGGCGATGTCGATGAAGGGCGCCAGAACCTCGACGTCGAAGGTCGTCGCGGCGGCGGCCGGGCTCGCGACAAGGGCGAGGGCGAGGGCGGTGCGGGCGAGGCTCATGACGAATACACTCCTTGAACGATGATGGGGACCGTGATGACGCGAACGGGTCGGCGGGCCCCGCGCCCGCCCGCCGCGGCGATCATCGGCGCAGCCGGCGCGCCGCGCCCAGCGCGAACAGCGCGGCGGCGAGCGCTGGCAGCGTGGCGGGCAGCGGGATGGGCACCGGCGGCGTTCGCTCCGTCACGGACAGGTCCGACGACGCGACCGTCTCCCCCGGCCCGGCGAGTCTGCTGAACGCGACGTCGAGGCCCCGGACGAAGTCGATCTCGACGCGCAGAGCCGGGGCGCTCCCCGTGAACGCGATGGTCTGAACCGCGAGCCCCGCGCCGATGTCTACGGCGCCTTTCCTGCTGTTCGTGACGACGCCCCTGCCCCGGTCGTCGGCGGACAGCGTGGCGTTGAAGACGTCGTCGGCGAAGCCCGCGCCGGTGAAGGACCACGCGATGACGTCGCTCGCCTGGATCAGGCCGTCGCCGTTCTCATCGTCGACGGTGAAGAAGCCCGTGAGGGAGCCCCCTGCGTCCACTGCGGCGTGGACGAAGGGGCCCGGGACCACGACGTCGAACGTGGTCGCGGCTGAGGCGGGACTGGCGAGAAGGCCGAGCGCGAGGGCGATGCGGGCGAGGCTCATGACGGAAACACTCCCTGAACGGCGATGTGGAACGCGACGACGAGAAAGGGCTGACGGTTCTCATGGGCCGCGCCCCCGCCGGCCTCTTCGATCGCCGTGTCGGCCATGGCGACCGTGGGCACGGCCTCGGCGTAGGCGCGGGCGCCGGCGCGCGCCGGCAACGCGTCGGCGGCGGGTCCCGCGTTGGCCGGAAGCGGCGTGGCCAGAAGCGCATGCGCGTGACGGGGCGACTGGGCCGCCGTGAGTGCGACGGCCGCGGTCCCGCCGCTCTCGCCGAGCGTCCTGGCGGTCAGCCCCGGGCCGCGCCCCTCGCCCAGCGGCGCGCGACCGCGCAGGTCCGGCAGCGCAAAGGTCGTCCGACCGTCGCCCCCGAAGCGCGCCCCGATCACGGCGAACAACTGCGACGCATCGGACACCTGCAACAGCCGGCCGTCGCATGGCGTAAAGTCCCGAGGCGCGTGGCCGAAGGCGAAAGGCCGGATCTCCCCGATGAACGCGTCGGTCATTCCGCCCCCCTACGACCGCGACGGGTAGGCGCCCGTCACCGCGATGATCACCGCCACAGCCGCGAAGGGCGCCATGTTCTCGTGAGGAGCGCCATCGCCTGCCTCCGACACGGCGCCGTCCGCCATTCGCGCCGCCACGGCGGCGGGCGCGCGAAAGCGCTGCGCCGCCGTCGACGCGGCGATCAGCGCGCCGGCCGGATCAGGCGTGTCGCCGTCGGCGGCGTCCGCGGACAGGTCATGGCCGTGCGGCGGCAGGTTCTCGGCCGCCAGGGCGACGGCCTCCGCGCCGCCCTCCGCGCCCAGCCTGCGGTGGCTCAGCCCCGGCCCCTGTCCCCGATGGACCGGCACGCGACCGCGCAGGTCGGGCAGCGCGAAGGTCGTGCGCCCGTCGCCGCCATAGGTCACGCCCAGCAGCGAGAACAGCGCCTCGTTGCTGGCGATCGGCAGCAGCGCGCCGTCGCAGGCGGCCCAGCCGGCGGGCGTCTGGTCGCCCGCCATGAGCCTTATCTCTCCCAGCATGGGCGTCGGCATGTCGTTCGCTCTCCCTCAAGCCTGCGCCGGATAGAGACCGCCGAGCGCGATGCAGACCTGGAGGACCGCGAAGGGCTGCATTGTGTCGTGCGCGGCGCCCGCCCCCTCCTCCGCAAGCGCCCCTGCAATCGCGACGGCGGATGACGGCGCGCTGACATAGCCCCCGGCCAGCGGCGCGAAGGCGGCGTCCGTCGGCGCAACCACGGCGGGCGCGGCGGGTGCGGCGCGAAGTCCGTGGCGATGTGGCGCCATCGTCTCGACGCTCAGCGCAACGCGCTCCGCGCCGCCGCGGGCGCCGAGAGCGAGATGCGCCGCGCCGGCCTCTACGCCGATCGGCATCCGGCCTCGCATGTCGGGCAATGCGAAGGTGGTCTTCCCGTCGCCGCCGAAGGTCGCGCCGATCAAGGAGTAGAGCGCCTCGTTGCGCGCGATCTCGAGCACCTGTCCGTCGCAAGCCGCCCAGCCCGATGGCGCGAAAGGCAGCGCAAAGAGACGCAACTCGCCGATGAAGGGGTCTGACATACGAGGGCGCTCCCGCATCGCGTGCAAAAAAACGATGAGCCTAGACAACGATGCATTTACGCTACCGCCGATCAGGCCGCCGCCCCATGCACGGATCCATCTATGCCGCAGGTGACGCCAACGGAGGAAACGCCTCGACCGTGCCGCGTTCTCGTGGTCGAGGATCAACCGCACGCCGCGCGGCATCTCGCGCAGGCAGTCGACCATGCGACCGATCTGCATCTCGTCGGCGTCGCCGGGACGCTTGAACAAGGCCTGGCTCTGCTGGAGCGAACGCAGCCGCGCGTCGTTCTCGTCGACCTCGGTCTTCCCGATGGCAGCGGCCTCGATCTAATCCGCGTCGCAAGCCGCGTCGCGTGGCCCTGCGACAGCATCGTGATCAGCGTCTTTGCAGACGACCGTCATGTGGTCGGCGCGATCGAAGCCGGCGCGATCGGCTATCTGCAGAAGGCCACGCGCTCCGCCGAGGTCGCGCGCGCTATCGACGACGCCCTCGCAGGCGGCAGCCCCATCAGTCCTGGCGTCGCGCGCAGGATCCTGCGCCGCGTCGCCCGTGGCGAACCGGCGCAACGGAAGCCCTGCGCGGTTCCCCTGAGTTCGAGAGAGCACGAGGTGCTCCAGCTGGTGTCGGAAGGGCTGCAACGGCGCGAGATCGCCGAGGCGCTGGGGATCGCCATCGGCACGGTCGGCAATCACATCCACAGCATCTATCGCAAGCTTCAGGTCGCGTCGAACACAGGAGCCGTGTCGGCGGCGCGCCGCCTCGGACTGCTGTGACCCGGGCTCAGCTCGGCGCTCTGGTTCAGATCCTCGCGCTTACTGCGCTGTTCACCGTCGCGCTGGTCGCAGCCGGGCGCGTCGTCGACGCGCCGCCCGAGGGAGGCGTGCGCCTTTCGCGCGCCGAGCTTTGTGATCCGCCGGCGCAGTGTCGTCCGGTTGGTCTGCCGTATCGCTTCTCCGCGCGACCCGGCGACGACCTCGCCCTTGCGCGCTTTCGTCTGACGGTTCCGGCGGGCGAGAGGGTCGGGCCGCAGGCGATCTACTTGCCCGATTATGCGGACGCGCTCAGCCTGGCGCTCGATGCGCGCGCGCTTGCCGTGCTGCGGCCTGGTCCGCCATCCACGCTCAATCGCAACCGGCCGGTGCTCTTCACGCTGCCGGAGAATGCGATCGGTCCTGAAGCCGCCGACCTTGAGATCGTTGTCGCGGCGCATCCACAGGCGGGGGGCCGGCTTGGCCCGGTCTGGGTCGGGCCGCGACGGTCTCTGGCGGAGGCGTACGCCTGGCGCCACGCCCTGACGGCAAGCCTGGCTCAGGCCGTTTTCCTGGTGCTATGCGGCCTGAGCTTGGCTTTCGTCCTGTTGGCGGGGCTGCGGCGCAGCGCGGCGACGGCTTGGCTCGCGGTGGCCACCCTGGCGGCCGCGGTCTATGCGGCGGCCTTCGCCGTCTCGACGCCCCCGGCGCCGGTCCATGCGTGGGTCTTGATGTCGGAGGCCGCGATCCGCCTCTACGCAGTGGCGGCCGCCCTCTTCCTGCTGCGCCTTGTCGACGTGCGCGCCCCGCGGTTCGAGCGCCTCTACGGCTGCTTCGCGGCGGCCTGCATCGCGGCCCTCGCGCTGGCGCCGCCGCACTTGACGCAAACCGTCTCGACCGCCACCCACATCCTCAGCATCGCGCCGGCCGTCGCCTTCGTCGTCCTGTTCTGTCCGAACCGGCGCAATCTCGAAATGGTGGACACGCGCGCACTCATGGCGGTCTTCGCGCTGATGCTCGCCAGCGGGATCGGAGGACTGTTCGTGGACGGCGCCTCCGCGCTGGGAACGGTCGTGACGCAGCTCATGCCGTTGCTGATGCTGTCGCTCGGCGGCTGGGCGATGATGAGCCAGCTGGTCGGGGCGATCCGTCAGGCCGAGGCGCTGGCGCGAACCCTGCAGACGCGCGTCGACGAAAAGGCGGCGGAACTGGAAGCGACCTATACGGAACTGGCCGAGCGCCGACGCGCCGAAGCGGTGCTGGCCGAGCGCGAGCGCATCATGACCGACCTTCACGACGGCGTCGGAGGCCAGCTGGTGACGGCGCTGAGCTACCTGGAGCATGGCGGGGGTGACCGTGATCTGCTGCGCGGCGCGCTCGACGCCTGCCTCGCCGATCTGAACCTGACCATGGACAGCCTTGAGGCCGACGAGGACGTCCTTGCTCTGCTGGCCTTGTTGCGCGCCAGAATGACGCCGGTGTTCGAGGCTCGCGGCGTCAAGGTCGCGTGGTCGGTCGCCGCGCCGCCCGCGCCGCCGAAACCGGGGCCGTCGACGTCGCTGCATATCCTGCGCATCGTGCAGGAGGCGCTCACCAACACGCTGAAGCATGCCGAGGCGACGCGCGTGCGCGTGCGCATCGACCGCGACGCAATAGAGATCGCCGATGACGGTCGCGGCTTCACGCCAGAGGCGCGGGACGGCGGCGTCGGTCTGCGGTCGATGGCGCGCCGGGCGGCGGCGCTGCCGGCCGCCTTGCGTGTCGAGCCCGGCGAGAAAGGGACCTGTCTGATCTTGGCCTGGACGCCGCCAGATGGGGCGGCTGCGTTGCCCTAAGCTCAGGCTGTTGACAATAAAATCAGAGAGTTACGAAGGCCTTCCCAAACAACCTGCGTGATTTCAAAGCATTGTAGGTCACCCGGTAGGGTAAGTTTCTGCAGTTTGGTTACGGTAATCCCGTCACAGAGTATTGGCCTCGGAGGCGAAGGCCAACAGCCGTTGCCACTGCCTCCATGACGAATATGGACGAAGAATCGCCGCCTCAGGCTGCGGCCTTCCCGATGGGCCTATTCATTGGAGAATAGCCCTTTCGCTAAAGCCAAGGGGCTAACGCGGCGCGCTGATTGGTGGTAAGAGACTGTAGAAGTCCACCCCTTCGGAGCGCACGCACGACTTCAGGACCCCAACTCCTGCTTTGCTGTTCTGCCAGCGGGCGACCATATCGGTCGAGGACGGCCGCCGCATGCCGCAGCATCTCGTCGTTTCGCACACGGCTGTCGAGTCCACTAAGAATGCTCGTTTTCCAATCGCATTCGTATAGCCGTCCTGCAGGCGACTCGATGAAAACGTCGAGTCGACTTCCGCCCTGACCTGGCTTTACTGTGTGCTCGGCTAAAACCCTGTAACCGTTCGGCACACTACCCGATTGAACGGCACGGTCCACCTCCCACCGGGCGAGAGTGTGGTACCGGGTGCCCGCGTTAGTGATCCCGGCCCGCCCGCCCTCGAGATAGCCCATGAAATTTGGGTCCAGCACCGCCTGATCCGCCGTGCGTTCGGCCACGTCATCGACGAAACCCGAGAAGAACAACCGATCCGCGGCTTCGTCGGGAATATGCGGAGGGCGAGGGGAACGGGGGCGGCGCGACAATTTGCGGACGAACGCGACGATCCGGGTGCGGGACAATCCCCGGGCCACAAGGATTCCTGCGCCGGTGAGGAGCGCGCCGCCTATCCCCCCGGTCGCCGCACCGACGATTATCCCATCAATGCGTTCGGCTAGATCGCCCTTGTCATGGCCGGCGCCCGAAATCGCGCCTAGGGTCGCGCCGGTGCCCCCGGCGCTTCTCATCCTCGCTGCCGTTGTCGCCCCACGCACCTGTCCGCCTACCGGGATAAGGATTGTCGGAACGCTGCCCGCAAGCTCTCCTGCGATGAAGTAGCCGCGGTTGCTGGTCTCCTCCTGCTCCATAAGCTGTCGGCGCTCCCGCAGCGCGTCCTCGTAGTCGCGCGACATGAGCCAGGCATCGAGACGAGAGAAAATTTCGTCGCCAAATCCAAAGGTGAGGCCCTGATCGACGCCGGATTCGAAACTTTCCGCGGCGCTCGCGGGCCGCGCCCCTGTAACGATTTGGTACTCCGCGAAAGCCCCACGTCGGTTCCTCAGATACGCTAGCCAGTTGGCCCCTTCGTAACTTCCTGCCTCCGCCACATCTACCCAGGCCAGCACGAGCTGCCGGACACTGTCCACATATCCTGAACCGAGCGGCTCATAGGTGATGAGCGCACCAAGCTCGTTCGGAGTAAGGTGCCGCGCATCGAACCGGCCTATGAATTCCTCCTCGCTCAGGCCGGCAGGAAACCCGTGCCATTCGGGCAGCGCGCTCGCGCGCAGCTGAGCCATGGTCTCATTTTCACTCGCCTGTTCTTCGGCGCCTTCGGTTCCGAATACAACTTGGAGCCGCGTCACATCGGTCGGGAGTGCATGGCGCTCTGAAACACCTTCGGTGTTTAACGTCCCGGTCACGAGAAGCACGTCCGTCGTGTCGTCATATATCCGATAGGGCACGGCCAGGGTGTCGCTGTTCGGCGGCTCCTCGACCAGTGCAACCTCTACCCAGTTCAGCGGGCACGTCTCGCAGGAACTCTGTGGTTGCGAAGTGGCTGAGAAGGATGCTTCCAGATCGTCCGCAGCTGATGCGGCCTGGCTCGCCCCCGGGCTGACCCGCAAATAGCGGTAATAGATGTCAAAGGCTTGGGCATGGCCTTCGGGCGTAATTGCCTCCCGACCAGCGCGGCTGCAGCCCGGCAACGGTGGACTGCCGGCAGGCACCGCGGTAATAAGATCTGGTGCGTTGAGACCCTGCGCCGCGGCGCTGGCCCCTATCCGCTCAATCGCAACGAGGATGGCAGCCCAGGCGGCGTCACGATCGTAAGGCGCAAGCCTTTGAAGATAGCCATCAGGTACAGAAAGAACAATTGGCTCGTATTTTTCGCACATGACTTGAAGCTCAGAGAGGGGGGGAAGACAACTGGGCGATATGAAGGGCGCGCCGGCGACGGTCATCAGGACGCAAGAGCGGATTGCGGAGCGCTGCTTGTATTAAATAGTATTCACTTTTTTCTGAGAAATCCGCCTCGGTAAGTAGTGAAATATATACAATACAGGTTATTCCCCTCTCGTCGGGCATCCCAAATCGGCTAGCAGTCCTCACGCAAATTGCAATCAGATTAAAAAGTTCGCTTTCATTAAGTCCATTTTCTGGAAGATGCCGATCAAGGTATCCACGTAGCCGTACGCTATATTTTCTAAGAGAAATATTGCTCAATTCACGCATTTGATGAGAATTGATCAGAAGCATTGCGAACAACCCCAAGTCTGCAAGAACTCGTTACAATTGGAGCGAGCGGAGAGGCGGTGGCGTTTGGGGCGGAACGGAACGGCGAATTGGTCATGGGCGGACAAGAGCTGCTGCGCCTGCCCGGGGGACTTGAACCGCCCGAGCGCCTTCTCGCGCCGCCGGGTGTGGCGGTGCGAAGCCTCAACTCGGTTGTTGATGCCCTTGTGCCGGCGGTGCTCGAGGCCAGGCGCGAGATCGCCGATGGCGCTGGCGTAGCTGCCGAGCTTGTCCGTGACGATCACGCGCGGCCGGCCCCATCGCTGGATGAGCTTTCGCAGGAAGCGCTCGGCCGCCTTCGCGTTGCGGCGCGACTGCACCAACATGTCGAGCACCTCGCCACCGGCGTCCACCGCGCGCCACAGCCAATGGGTTTCGCCGTGGATGCGGATGACCATCTCATGGAGGTGCCACTGGTCATTCGGCGCCGGCCGAGCCCGCCGAACCGCGGCGGCGAACTGCGGCGCGAACCTCGCCACCCATTTCCGGATCGTCTCGTAGGATACGACCACGCCACGCTCGGCCAGCAGCTCCTCCACGTCGCGTAGGCTGAGATTGAAGCGAAGGTAGAGGCGCACAGCCTGGGCGATGATCTCGTGCGGGAAGCGATGGCCCTTGAGGCGCGGCCGAGAGTGAGCGTCGGTCATGGCCGCGCGCCACGAGTCGGGCGCAGCGGTGTCAATAAGTTGACGATCCCCTTGTCAAACACCGTCGTGCTTTCAACCGAACAGCAGCACGTCGCCTGTGAAGTCGGCGACGTCGAGCGCGCCGAAGCGCTGGGAGTTGACGAGGATCGAGCTGTCGCCGGCCTCGATCAG
>NZ_FNQM01000020.1:0-2500 GCF_900107585.1 Rubrimonas cliftonensis
CCCGAGCGCAGCGCGCGGCTCAGCGCCCGGTCGAAGCCGAGATCCTTCCACAGCTCGTGCAGCGCAAAGACGTCGCCGTAGCTTTGCGCGGGTTCGTGGGTGAGGTGCGAGGCGGTGTTCTCCGCCCGGCCCAGGACGCGGTTGAGCCCACTGATCAGGGGATCCAGCTTCTCGGGCGTGAGATCCTCGATCCGCCCCAGGTTCGCGATCACGCGGTGGCGAACCTTTCCCGCATCATCACGATAGCCCTCGACCAGCTGCAGATAGCGTCGTCCGCCCGACCGGGTGATCTTCGTGTACATGCCGCAACGATATCACGGCAGAAAACTGCTTTCCATCGTGAAATACCGATGACGTGCCACAACACAACTTCGCTGAAATCACCCCCGGGCAAAGGCTAAGTTATTGATTACCCAGAGGCTAACGGTCCGGGTGCCCGAAAATCGGGGCCGGAAGTGTCGAACTCCGGATCCAAGTGCGAGGCGTTGGTTGCGGGGGTAGGATTTGAACCTACGACCTTCAGGTTATGAGCCTGACGAGCTACCGGGCTGCTCCACCCCGCGTTGGGGTCCATCGTTATACAGATGCGGCGCATGACCTGCTGAGGCCTGGCGACGACCTACTCTCCCACGTCTTGAGACGCAGTACCATTGGCGCAGCGGCGCTTAACGGCCGAGTTCGGGATGGGATCGGGTGTTTCGCTCGCGCTAGGGTCACCAGACCTGAGCAGATCATGCGTTTCCAAGTATTCAAGTCATCCGACTTCTGGCTCGGATCAAGCCTATCGGGCGATTAGTACTGGTCAACTGAGCGCCTCACGGCGCTTACATCTCCAGCCTATCGACGTGGTGGTCTTCCACGGCCCTCAGGGAGACCTGGTTTTGAGGGGGGCTTCCCGCTTAGATGCCTTCAGCGGTTATCCTGTCCGCACATAGCTACTCGGCTGTGCCGCTGGCGCGACAACCGATCCACCAGTGGTGCGTCCACCCCGGTCCTCTCGTACTAGGGGCAGCTCCTCTCAAGTCTCCTACACCCACGGCAGATAGGGACCGAACTGTCTCACGACGTTCTAAACCCAGCTCACGTACCACTTTAATCGGCGAACAGCCGAACCCTTGGGACCTGCTCCAGCCCCAGGATGTGATGAGCCGACATCGAGGTGCCAAACGATGCCGTCGATATGGACTCTTGGGCATCATCAGCCTGTTATCCCCGGCGTACCTTTTATCCGTTGAGCGATGGCCCTTCCACGAGGGACCACCGGATCACTATGGCCGACTTTCGTCTCTGCTCGACTTGTCAGTCTCGCAGTCAGGCGGGCTTATGCCATTGCACTCAACGAGCGATTTCCGACCGCTCTGAGCCCACCATCGCGCGCCTCCGTTATGCTTTAGGAGGCGACCGCCCCAGTCAAACTACCCGCCACACAGGGTCCCGGATCCGGATGACGGACCGCGGTTAGACATCAAGCGAAGCAAGGGTGGTATCTCAAGGGTGGCTCCGCCGAGCTGGCGCCCGGGTTTCATAGCCTACCACCTATCCTGCACATGCTCCGCCTAATGCCAGTGTGAAGCTGTAGTAAAGGTGCACGGGGTCTTTCCGTCTGACCGCGGGAACCCCGCATCTTCACGGGGAATTCAATTTCGCTGAGTCTGCGTTGGAGACAGCGGGGAAGTCGTTACGCCATTCGTGCAGGTCGGAACTTACCCGACAAGGAATTTCGCTACCTTAGGACCGTTATAGTTACGGCCGCCGTTTACTGGGGCTTCATTTCAGTGCTTGCACACCTCCACTTAACCTTCCAGCACCGGGCAGGCGTCAGACCCTATACGTCGCCTTGCGGCTTCGCAGAGCCCTGTGTTTTTAGTAAACAGTCGCCACCCCCTGGTCTGTGCCCCTCGCCCATGGTTGCCCACGAACGAGGCCTCCTTCTCGCGAACTTACGGAGGTATTTTGCCGAGTTCCTTCAACGCAGTTCTCTCAAGCGCCTTGGTATTCTCTACCAGTCCACCTGTGTCGGTTTGGAGTACGGTCATATGGAGGGCTATTTCCAGGATCCTCTAAGCAGCCCGATCAATCCGTTAAGATCGAACTACAGTCGAGAACCGTCACATCCTCCTGGCTCAGGAATATTAACCTGATTCCCATCGACTACGCCTTTCGGCCTCGCCTTAGGGGCCGGCTCACCCTGCTCAGATTAGCTTTAAGCAGGAAACCTTGGACTTTCGGCGACAGGGTCTCTCACCCTGTTTATCGCTACTCATGTCAGCATTCTCGCTTCTGATCACTCCACCGGATGGCTTGCGCCCCGGCTTCACAGTCAAACCCATTCCGTCCGCCGCCCATACCGGAGCATGGACGCAAGACGGACCGGGTTTTTCACAGAACGCTCCGCTACCACTCCCGAAGGAGTCCGAAGCTTCGGCTCGTGGCTTGAGCCCCGTTACATCTTCGCCGCAGGACAACTTATTTAGACCAGTGAGCTGTTACGCTATCTTTA
>NZ_FNQM01000020.1:7500-46817 GCF_900107585.1 Rubrimonas cliftonensis
ACGCCCTGGCGCTGACCACCAGCGCTCCGGCCTGAGTGCGAGCACCGGAACGCGCCCCGGGCGTACCGACCCTAAAGCAGCGCATCTGAACAGACATCGAGAGGACACGCCATGACCGACGCCGCCCACGAGCAGATCAAGGCAGACATCGCCGCCAACGACGTGGTGCTCTTCATGAAGGGCACGAGGACAATGCCGCAGTGCGGGTTCTCGTCCCGCGTCACGCAGATCCTCACTTTCATGGGGATCGACTTCAAGGACGTGAACGTGCTGGCCGACGCCGCGCTGCGCGACGGCGTCAAGACGTTCAGCGACTGGCCGACCATCCCCCAGCTCTACGTCAAGGGCGAGTTCGTGGGCGGCTGCGACATCATCACGGAGATGACGCTCTCAGGCGAGCTCGATCAGCTGCTCGCCGACAAGGGCGTGACGTTCGACAAGACCGCCGCCGACAAGATCCGCGAAGCCAACGCCCAGGCGTGAGCGGCGGCGACGCAGGTCGCGTCACGGCGCTGTTCTCCCGCTCCTCCGGCGGCTACCGCTTTGCGCGCTGGGGTCGGCCGCTGGCGCCGGCGCTCTTCGGCTTCAGCGAAATCGAGAAGCCGCGCTACGCGGCGGCGCTGGCGGAGGCGGCGCGCGCCTGCGGGCTCGCGGTTGTGGAGGCGGACCCTGAGCTGGGGCGCAACTGTCTCGTCTTCATGTGCGGCGCCTGGGGCGAACTGCCCCGCATTCCGGGGCTCGACCGGCTGGTGCCCGATCTCGAGAAGCTCGTCTCGGTGCTGAAGGCGACCGGCGCCAACCAGTATCGCATCTTCGGCTTCGACGAGGCCGGCGCGATCCGCATCTGCATCACCCTGCTGCGCGGGGATGCGGATTTGCGCGCCGCGCCATTCCCCCTGCTGGCGCTGTCGCAGGCGGCGCAGAGCATGGCGCTGTGGTCGGACACGGCGTTTCAGGCGGAGAGCCCGGTGGTCGCGACCGGCGCCGGCGCCGCTCTGGATCCGTGGTTCGAATCCCTTCTAGGCGCCGCCTATGCGCAGGACATGCCGCCGGCAAGCGATGATCCGGCCCACGCCCGCGCGCTCGCCGCGCGCCTCTGCGCCTGACGCGCGCCTCTTGACTGGCGTCGCGCCCGCGCCTATCAGCCGTGTCGCGGGCGGTTAGCTCAGTTGGTAGAGCACAGTGTTCACATCGCTGGGGTCACTGGTTCGAGCCCAGTACCGCCCACCATTCTCCTCCGGTCGATCCTGAACGAGGCGCGCCTGCGCCGCCCGACCTCAAGCAGTCGCGCGGTCGGCGTCGCCCGATCCTTCGGCAGGAGGCGGCCCGCCTCTTGCAAGGACGGCTTTCCCCGACGCGGCCGGCGGCGCAACCTGGACCGATCGGAACCGACAGCGACCTGCTACAGGTCCGCGGGGCCGCAGCGCTGGACGCGCAGCGGTCGACGATGGCGCTGCGGGACCTCCTCCGCGGCGGATCGGCGGATCGGCGCGCCAGTTCGGGCGATGATCGGCGAGAAAAAGCCGGCGGCGCCGCAAGGGCCCCGCCGGCTCATGTCCGGCCCGCGCTGCGCCGGTCAGGCGGCGGCGCGGCGCACCAGCGCGGTCTCGATGCGCGCGGCGGCGGTCGGGTCGTCGAGGCTCTCGACCGCGGCGATCTCGCGAGTCAGCCGCTCCAGCGCAGCCTCATAGAGCTGGCGCTCGGAATAGGACTGCTCGGGCTGGTCGTCGCCACGGTGCAGGTCGCGCACGACCTCGGCGATGGACAGCAGGTCGCCGGAGTTGATCTTCTGCTCGTATTCCTGCGCGCGGCGCGACCACATGGCGCGCTTGGTGCGGGCGCGGCCCTTCAGGGTCTCCAGCGCCTTCAGCACGATGTCGGGCGAGGACAGGGAGCGCATGCCGATGGAGCTCGCCTTCGCGGTCGGAACCCGGAGCGTCATCTTCTCTTTTTCGAACGAGATCACGAACATCTCAAGATCGAACCCGCCGACGGTCTGGCGGTCGATCGAGATGATCTTGCCGACGCCATGCGCCGGATAAACGACGTAGTCGTCGGGGTGGAACTCGGGCCGCTTCAGCGAGGGTTTCTTGGTCATCCCGTCTCCTGTTCTGTTGCACCGCCGCGCGCCGAAGCGGCGATGAGTATGCGACACGCAAAACGATATCCAGGCGCCTCTTGACGGCGGCGCCGGGATAGGCCGATGTGCGCGAAGTCAGATGTCTCTCACGGTGTACGTCAGCCTGTTGCGCGAGGGTCGCTCGACCAGACACGGTCTGCGTCATTCCGTGTGGATTGAGATTATAACAGATTCTCGACCGCCTCGCCACAATTTCGGCGACGCGGCGACGCCTGCCCGCCGTGCGAAAACAATATACTAAAGATATCAGAGCCCTATGGCGCGGCGAGCGTGCTGCGCCGCAGCGTCAGTCGCCCTGCCCCGGCGCCTCGGAGAAATACTTTTCGAACTTCCCCGATTCGCCGTCGAACTTCTCGGCGTCAGGCAACGCGTCGCGCTTGACCGTGACCACCGGCCAGAGAGACGCGTATTTGGTGTTGATTTCCAGCCACTTCTCAAGGCCGGGCTCTGTGTCGGGCTTGATGGCGTCAGCCGGGCACTCGGGCTCGCACACCCCGCAGTCGATGCACTCGTCGGGATGGATGACCAGCATGTTCTCGCCTTCGTAGAAACAGTCCACCGGACACACCTCCACGCAGTCGAGATATTTGCACTTGATGCAATTGTCCGTCACCACATAGGTCATGCGTCAGTCCCTGCTTTCACGCGCGAGGCGTCGAGCCGCTCGGCCTGCCTTTTAGAAAGCGGCGTCGAGCCCTTCAAGGGGCGCCGCGTCGCGCGGCGGCGCCCTCGCGACGGGCCCGGCGGTCGGGGCGCGGCCCCGGTGTCGGCGCGCCAGGCTCCGGTTCCTGCGCCGCCGTTTGCGGCGGCGGGCTCAGGTCGGCGTAGAGCGCCTGGGCCTCCGGCGCCGGGCCACGACGCTCGCCGAGCGCGACGATCTCGATGACGCGCACATGCGGCCCCTGGCCGAAGGTCAGCACGTCGCCCGGCCTGACCGACGCGCCGGGCTTGTCGGTGCGCCGGCAGTTGATCCTCAGCCCCTCGCTCACGGCTTTCGCGGCGAGGCTGCGGGTCTTGAAGAAACGCGCGCGCCAAAGCCACTTGTCGGCCCTGACGTCCGCCTCCCCGCCTCCGCTCACGCGGACGCGCTCACAGCTTGTCGCGCAGCTGCTTGAGAATGGCGAAGGGGCTGTCGGCGTCGGCGGTGCGCCGGTCCTTGTCGGGCCCTGCGCTCAGCACGCGCGGGCCCTCGTCGCGGCGCGGCTTGGGGGCGCCCTTGCCGCCGCCCTTGCCGTCGAAGCCCGGCTTGCCGCCGCGCTGCTTGCCGCCGCCGAAGCCCTTGCCACCCTCGGGCTTGCCGCCGTGGCGCTGGCCGTCGCGGGGCGGGCCGTCGCGGGGGGGGCGCGCGTCCCCCGACGGCGAGGCGCCGCCGTGGCCGGCGTCAAGCCGGGGGGCGTCCCCTGCCGCGGCGCCGGCGGCGGCCACGGGAGCGCCCCCGGGAGCGCCCCCCGGCGCGGCCGTGCTCGTCGGCGCCGCCTCGGCGCGTCCGGCGTCCGGGGCGCCCTGGTCATTCTGGCCGGGCGCGCCGCGCCGCTGGCCGCCGCGACGGGGGCCGCGTCCTTCGGCGCCGTCGCCGCCGCGGTCCCGCCGCCCCTGACCCGCGGGACGGTCGCGGGGTCCGCGTCGGGGCGCGAGGGTGAAGGTGTAGAACACTTCCAGCTCCGCCGGCGCGGCCTGCTCGCCGACCGCCGCTTCCTCTTCCCGCGTCGTCGTCGCCGCGGCGTCGTCGGCGCCCGTCTCGACCGGCGCGGCGGGCTCCGGCGCCGCATCGCCGGCTTCCGGGGGCGCTTCGCCGCCGGCGTCCGAAGCCGCCGCTTCCGACGCCGCCGCTTCCGGGGCCGCCGCTTCCGACGCCGCCGCTTCCGGGGCCGTTGCTTCCGACGCCGCTGCTTCCGGGGTCGCCACGGGCTCCGCAATCGTCGGCGCCGCTTCCGCCGGCGCACTCTCGCCCGAAGCGGCCTCCGGCGCCCCGTCAAGGGCCCCGACCGGCGCAGGCGCATCGGCCTCGGCGGCGGCCTCGGCGGGCCCGGCCTGCTCAGGCGCGACGGCTTCGGGAGACGGCTTCTCCGCCGCGGCGGCGGCGACGCGGGTCGCCTTGGGCCGTTCGCCGCGCTCGGCGGCGTAGCCGAGCCCGCCCATCAGTTCGGCGAACTGCTCCAGCGTGCAGCCGGTGATCGACAGCATCTCCGGCGTCGCCTCGAAGCCGGCGCGCACGTCCTTCTGACGCACCATGTCGGCGAGCCGCTCCAGCATGTCGATCCGGAGCGCCCGCGGCCCCGCCAGCCGATAGCCGGCGCGCACATAGAATCCTTCCGGCGCCCCTGGCTGGGCCGGGATCGTCACCAGCCCCGGCGGCGGCGCGCTGGGAAAATCGTCCATCTTCGCGTGCAGCGCCCAGAGCAGCAGGCGGAACCGCGTCGGCGCCGGCTTCAGCAGCGCGGGCATGAAGACGTGGTGCTGGCCGAAGCGCACCCCGTGCTTGCGAAGCAGCGCGCGGCCCTCCTGGTCGAGCGCCTTCACGTCCTCGGCGACCGCCCGACGCTGGAGCACCCCGAGCCCTTCGACGAGCTGGAACCCCACGCCGCGCGCAAGGCCGGTCATCGCGGGGTCGTCGCGCAGGCCGAGCAGCGGCTCGAACAGCGCCTTCACCCGCCGCTCGACCCAATGGCCCAGCCGCCGCGCCACCTTCTCGCCGATGGCGGGGTCGCAGCTGTCGTCGACGAAGGCGCGGACCTGCGGCGAGAGCTGGTCGGCGCCCGGCTCCAGCCGGCCCACCGCGTCCGTCCCCCACATCAGGCCGCCCTGGTCGGTGACGTCGATCTCGGTGTCGGGCGCGTTGTAGAAGCGGTCCGCGCGGTGGCTGAAATGCGATTGCAGCGCCTGCAGCGAGGCGGATTTCAGCGTCTTGAGGCCTTCGGCGCCGCCTTCCTCGTCGGGGCGGAAGCGGAATCCCTCCAGCCGCCCGACATGGATGCCCTCGACCGTCACCTCGCCCGTGTCGCCGACTTCAGCCACGAGCCTCTCCTTCTGCTTGAGCCGGCGCATGAGCACGCTCGTGCGCCGGTCTACGAAACGCTGCGTCAGGCGCTCGTGGAGGGCGTCGGAGAGCCGGTCCTCGAGACCGCGCGTCCGTTCCCGCCAGCCGGCCGGGTCGTCAAGCCATTTGCCCCGGTTGGCGACGTAGGTCCATGTCCGGACATGGGCCAGCCGCTTCGAAAGGGCGTCGATGTCTCCGTCGGTGCGGTCGAGCCGCGCAACCTGCGCCTCGATCCAGTCGCACGGTATAGCGCCGGCGTCGCTGAGCAGGAACCGATAAATGCGCGACAGAAGCGCGACGTGTTCGGTCGGCGAGGTCTTGCGGAAGTCGGGCGTCTGGCAGACGTCCCACAGCAGCCGGACCTGCGGCCCGCCGCGCGCGGCGTCGCGCACGTCCTCGTCGCCGTGCAGCAGCCGCAGCGACGCCACGTCGTCGGCCTCGCGCGCGCGGATCAGATCGGCGTGCTTCGGCGGGGCCTCGAGGCTGCGCAGCAACGCCTCCACCGTGCCGAACTCCAGCCGGGAGGAGCGCCATTGCAGTTTTGGCGCAGGGTCGTAGCGGTGTTCGACGATGCGCTCGACCACGTCCTCGTCGAGCGGCCGCGCCTCGCCGGTCACGCCGAAGGCGCCGTCGGTGACGTGACGGCCGGCGCGGCCCGCGATCTGGCCCAGCTCGTGCGGCTCCAGCCGCCGGTGGCGGCGGCCGTCGAACTTCGACACCCCCGCGAAGGCGACATGGCGCAGGTCGAGGTTGAGGCCCATGCCGATGGCGTCCGTCGCCACCAGATGCTCCACGTCGCCGTTCTGGTAGAGCGCCACCTGCGCGTTGCGGGTGCGGGGCGAGAGCGCGCCCATCACCACCGCCGCGCCGCCCTTCTGCCGGCGCAGCAGCTCGGCGATGGCGTAGACGTTCTCCACCGAGAAGCCGACGACCGCCGAGCGCGGGGGCAGCCGCGAGACCTTCTTCGAGCCGGCGTAGCTCAACGTCGAGAAACGGGGCCGCGAGACGAATCGGGCCTTGGGGATCAGCGCCTGGATGCGCCCGCGCATGGTGTCGGAGCCGAGAAACAGCGTCTCGTGGCTGCCGCGGGCGCGCAGCAGCCGGTCGGTGAAGACGTGGCCGCGGTCGAGATCGGCGCAGAGCTGGATCTCGTCGACCGCCACGAACTCCGCCCCCCAGTCGAGCGGCATCGCCTCGACGGTGCAGAGCACATACTGCGCGTCGGGCGGGGCGATCTTCTCCTCGCCGGTGATCAGCGCGGCGCAACGGGGGCCGCGCAGCGCCACCACCCGATCATAGACCTCGCGCGCCAGCAGCCGCAGCGGGAAGCCGAACACGCCGGAGCGGTGCGCCAGCATCCGCTCGATGGCGTAGTGCGTCTTGCCGGTGTTGGTCGGCCCGAGCACGGCCGTCACCGTCGCGTCGCGCGCGGCCGCGCGGGCGTCGGAGAGATCGGTGTGCAGGGTCATCGGGGTCTGGCCCTTGTCGGGGCCAGCCGCAGGGCGCGGCCGGCGGGCTTTGTGAAGGACGGAGCCGATCCGGGCGCGGCGGGCCGGGATCGATGGGAAGGACGCCGCCGCCGCGCCGGTTCCCGCGCGTCAGATGTCGCGCCCGTCCACCTTCGGCGCAAGGGTCTTCTCCAGCTCCCGCGCCTGCTCAAGGTGCGGGTTCACCGCCAGAGCGGCGCGCGCGGCGGCCAGCGCCGCGTCTTCCGCCCCGATGCGCGAGAAGATCGCCGCCATGCCCGAGAGCGCCCCGAAATGACGCGGCTCCAGCGCAAGCGTGCGCTGGATGTCGGCCATGGAGAGCCACAGCTCGTCGTTCAGGAAATACGCGGTCGCGCGCATGTTCCAGCCCTCGGCGAAGTCGGGGTCGAGGGTCACGAGGGCGGTGAAGTGCTCCACCGCCTTGTCGTAATCCTCCGCGTCGAGCGCCTCGCGGCCCCGTCCGAGCAGAAAGTCCATGCTGTCGGAACCCGACTGCGACCAGAGATTCTGGATGCCGTGAGCGGCGCCCGCCGCCTTCGGCCCCTCGCTGTCGCGCAACTGCGTGAACAGCGCGTCGAGACGCTCCTCGATCGTCTGCGGCCCTGGTTCGCCGCTCGGCTGCGTGGTCTCGGCGCCCTCCGCCCGCGCGTCCTCCCCGGCTTCGGGACCGGGGCGCGGCTCGGGCTGCTGCGCCGCGGCGACGCCGGAGAAGCAGAGCGCGGCTGCGACGCCGCACAGGCGCAGCGCGCGGATGACAGCCTCCAGGACAGGGGCGATCGCGACCGATCTCGTCATTGCCACCTCCGATACGCCGGGTTACGCCTCATCAGTGTGGGGCGGGGCCGCGCCTTCGGCAACCCTGACGCGTCGCCCCCGACGCGCGCGGCCGAACGGCGAAGGTTCGACTTGCGGGATGGCGGGCGCTTCGCTCGCGGGAGATGGTGGCGGGCGCTGCGCGCCCGGGAGATGGTGGCGCCTGGCGCCGTGGGAGGCTGGGATGCAGGACGCACTGGCGCAGGCGCTCGAGGCGCTTCAGGAAAAGGTCGGCGACCGCACGATCGACGGCGCAATCAGGTTCGACTTCACCGAGCTCGGGGCGCTGCGCATCGACCAGCAGGGCGCGCGGCTGGACGACGGCTCGGAGGCCGACTGCACCATCAGCGCCGATCTGGACACGTTCAAGGCGATGTTCGACGGCGACCTCAGCCCCACCGCCGCCTTCATGACCGGCCGGATCAAGATCGACGGCGACATGGGCATGGCGATGAAGACGGCAAGCCTGCTCGGCTGATCGACAGGCGCGGCTCGCGTGACGCTCTCGCCGGAGATCCCGACGCGCGCGGCTCCGCTCGGCCCCGGCTCACGCGCCGTGGAGCTGACGGCGGCCGATGGGACGCGGCTGCGCGCGGCGATGCTGGAGGGCGGCGGCCGCGGCTGCGCGCTGCTGCTGCAGGGCCGCACCGAATTCGCCGAGAAGTACGCCCAGGTCGCGCAGGCGCTGAAGTCGCGGGGTTTCTCGGTCGCCACGATCGACTGGCGCGGGCAGGGCGGCTCGCAGCGCCCGCTCGCGGACCCGCGCAAGGGGCATGTGGGCGGCTTCACGGAGTATCAGGCCGACCTCGACGCGCTGCTCGCCGCGACGGCGGACGCCGGGGCCGGGCCGCCGCGCCTCGCGCTGGCCCACTCCATGGGCGGCGCGATCGCCCTGCGCGCCTTTGTCGAGGGTCGGCTGGCGCCGGCGGCGGCGGTGTTCTCCGCGCCCATGTGGGGCCTCGCTCTCAGCCGCCCCGCCCGCGCGGTCGCCAAGGCGGTCGTCTTCGTCGCCGCGCGGCTGCGTTGCGCCGAGCGCTACGGCCCCGGCGGCGGGCCGGCGAGCTACGCCGAGACCGATCCCGACCCCAACGTGCTCACCGCCGACCCCGCGCAGGCCGAGGCGCTCGCCGCGCTCACCCGCGCCAACCCCGACCTCGCGCTCGGCGGCCCGACCTATGGCTGGCTGCGCGCGGCGTTCCGGGAGATGCGGGCGCTCGAGCGCGTCGCCTGCCCGGTCCCGTCGCTGGTGCTCGTCGGCGGCGGGGAGGCGGTGACGTCGCCCAAGGCGATGGCCGCCCGCGCGGCGCGCGACGGCATGCGGCTGGAGACGATCCCCGGCGGGCGCCATGAGCTTTTTCTCGAAACGCCCGAGCGCCAGGCGGCGGCCTGGGCCGCCGTCGACGGATTTCTCGCCGGGCAGAGGCTCTGAGGGCGCCCGCCGCGCAGCGCCCTCTCCCCGCCCTGTCGCGCGGCGCGCAGGCGTGCTAGCGCCCGGCGACGACCTCCGCCGAGGAAGCCCCGCGATGTGGACCATCCCGAACATCCTGACGCTTGGCCGGCTGATCGCCGCGCCCTTCGTGCTGCTGGCCTTCGCGCTTCTGCCGCGCCCGGCCGCCGACGCCGCGGCCTGCGCGATCTTCGTGCTCGCGGCGCTGACCGACTGGCTGGACGGCGCGCTGGCGCGGGCGTGGGGGCAGTTCTCCGCGCTCGGCCGGATGCTCGACCCCATCGCCGACAAGGCCATCGTCGCCATCGCGCTGGCCGCGCTCTGCGGCGCCTACGCCCTGCACTGGAGCGTCGCGGCGCCGGCGGCGGTGATCGTCCTGCGGGAGACGGCGGTGGCTGGCCTGCGCGAGCACCTCGCCGGCGCGCTGGCGCTGCCCGTGACGAAGGCCGCCAAGCTCAAGACCGCCGCGCAGATGACCGCCATCGCGCTGCTGCTCGGGGCCGGCGCGGCCGGCGCGGCGGCGGACGCGCTCCAGGTCGCCGGCGCCGCGCTGCTGTGGATTGCGGCGTTTTTGACGGCGCTGACCGGGTGGGATTACTTTTCGCGCAGCCTCGACCATCTGAGGAAGGTCGATCAGCGCGAGGAGTGATGCGATGAGGGTGATGTATTTCGCGTGGCTGCGGGAGCGCGTCGGCCTCGGCGCGGAGGAGATCGAGACCGGGGCCGCGACGGTCGCCGATCTGGTGGAGGAGCTGCGCGCCCGCGAGCCGCGCTACGCCGCGGCCTTCGCGGACATGCGCGCCGTGCGCGTCGCCGTGGACCAGGAGACGACCGACCTCGCCGCGCCGCTGGCCGGCGCCCGCGAGGTGGCGTTCTTCCCGCCCGTCACGGGGGGCTGAGATGACCAGCTCGACCGCCGGCGCCGCGATGAACGTTTCGGCGAAAGTATGCGTGCAGGAGGCGCCTTTCGATCTCGCCGCGGAGGCGCGCGCGCTGAGCGCGGGCCGCGGCGACGTCGGCGCGGTCGTCACCTTTACCGGGCTGGTGCGCGACATGGGCGGGCCCGAGGGCTCGGCGATGACGCTCGAGCACTATCCGGGCATGACCGAGAAGGCGCTCCGCGAGATCGCGGCGGAGGCCTGCGCGCGCTGGCCGGTGGCGGGCTGCACGGTGATCCACCGCGTCGGACGGCTGGCGCCGGGCGACGAGATCGTGCTGGTCGCAACCGCGAGCCGCCACCGGCAGGCGGCCTTCGACGCCGCCGCATTCCTGATGGACTACCTCAAGACCAGGGCGCCCTTCTGGAAGAAGGAGGAGACCGCCGAGGGCGCGCGCTGGGTCGATGCGCGCGAGACCGACGACGCCGCAGCCGCACGCTGGGGCTGAGCCGCCGCGGGCGCCCAGCCGCAGGCGGGGCTCATTCGGTCGACGTCGTCCCGGCGAGGGCGACGCGCAGCGCCGGCGCGGCCTCATCGTCCCCGGCCGCGTCGGCGGGGGCGGAGGCCGACGGGCGCTCTACCGCGGGCGCGAGGGCCTGCTCGGGAGGACGCTCAGGGTGTTGCGCGATCAGAAGCGTGATCAGGGCGAAAGCAATTGCGTCGGTCATGGGGCCTCCGGGATCAGAACGTCATCCGACGCATGGCGCTGCGGGAGCAGCCGCCGATACGCGAGATCGCCCGGCGGACGGGCCTGTCGCGCAACACGATCCGGAAGTACCTGAAGTCCGGCGCGGTCGAGCCGAAGTTCGCGACACCGGAGCGCCCGAGCAAGCTGGACCCTTTCGCCGAGAAGCTGGCCAGCTGGCTGAAGACGGAGGCCGCCAAGGGCCGCAAGCAGCGCCGGACGGCGAAGCAGCTGCATGCCGATCTGGTCGCGCTCGGCTTCACCGGCTCCTATGGCCGGGTGTCGGCGTTCGCCCGCGAATGGCGCGCCGGGCGCCAGCGCGAGGAGCAGACGGCGGGCCGTGGCATCTTCGTGCCGCTGCTGTTCCGGCCGGGCGAGGCGTTCCAATTCGACTGGAGCGAGGATTTCGTGATCATCGGCGGCGAGCGCACCAAGCTCCAGGTGGCCCACATGAAGCTGTCGCACAGCCGGGCCTTCGTGGCTCGCGGGCCTATCTGCTTCAGACCCACGAGATGCTGTTCGACGCCCACTGGCGCGGGTTCCGCGTTCTCGGCGGCGTCCCGGCCCGGGGGATCTACGACAGTGAGGAGGATCAGCGATTGATCCTGCGGATCAATCGCCCGACGATCGCGCACGGCGGTGGACCGGGTCGGCCGCGGCAAGGAGCGCCAGGTCAACGCCCGGTTCCTCGCCATGGCGAACCACTATGTGTTCGAGCCGACCTTCTGTAACCCGGCCTCGGGCTGGGAGAAGGGCCAGGTCGAGAAGGGGGTGCAGGACGCCCGGCCGCGGCTGTGGCGGCAGATGCCGGCCTTCCCCGACCTCGACGCCCTGAACGCCTGGCTGGAAGAGCGCTGCATCGCGCTGTGGCGGGAGACCGAGCACGGCGCCCAGCCCGGCGCCATCGCCGATGTCTGGGCTGCGGAGCGGGCGGCGCTGATGCCCCTGCCGCCCGCCTTCGACGGTTTCGTCGAGATGCCCAAGCGGGTGTCGCCCACCTGCCTGATCACCTTCGAACGCAGTCGCTACAGCGTGCCGGCGTCCTTCGCCAACCGGCCTGTCAGCCTGCACATCTACCCCGATCGGCTTGTGGTGGTGGCCGAGGGGCAGGTCCTGTGTGAGCACCAGCGCATCATCCAGCGGTCACATCACCTCCCGCCGCGAACCTTCTATGACTGGCGGCACTATCTGGCGGTCATCCAGCGCAAGCCCGGCGCCTTGCGCAACGGCGCACCTTTCGCCGAGCTGCCCGACGGCTTCAGGCGGCTGCAGACCCTGATGCTGCGCCGTATCGGCGGCGATCGCGAGATGGTCGACGTCCTGGCGCTGGTGCTGCACCACGACGAGGAGGCGGTGCTGACCGCGGTGGAGCTGGCGCTCGCCGAGGGGGTGGCGACCAAAACCCATGTGCTGAACATCCTCCATCGTCTGGTGGATGGAAAGGCGGCCGCCGGCCCGGACATCGACACGCCCCAGGCGCTGGCCCTGCGCCGCGAGCCCAAGGCCGACGTCGGGCGCTACGACGCCCTGCGGGCCCGGACGGCCGGAGGTCGCCATGCGTCATGACCCCGCCAGCGGCGCCATCGTGATCATGCTCCGCAGCCTCAAGATGCACGGCATGGCCCACGCGGTCACTGAGCTGATGGAGCAGGGCGCGCCGGCCTTTGAGGCCGCCGTGCCGATGCTGTCCCAGCTGCTCAAGGCCGAGCTCGCCGAACGCGAGGTCCGCTCCATCGCCTATCACATGAAGGCGGCGCGCTTCCCGGCCTACAAGGACCTCACCGGCTTCGATTTCGCCGCCAGCGAGATCAATGAGGCCACGGTGCGCCAGCTCCACAAGGGCAGCTTCCTCGACGCTGCCGAGAACGTCGTGCTGATCGGCGGACCCGGCACCGGCAAGACGCACGTGGCCACCGCCATCGGCGTCCAGCTCATCGAGCACCATCGCCGCAAGGTCCGCTTCTTCTCGACCATCGAACTCGTCAACGCCCTCGAGCAGGAAAAGACCCGGGGAAAGACCGGCCAGATCGCTGAAGGCATGATCCGCCTCGACCTCGTGGTCCTGGATGAGCTGGGCTACCTGCCGTTCAGCGCCTCGGGCGGCGCGCTGCTCTTCCATCTCCTGAGCAAGCTCTACGAGCGGACCAGCGTGATCATCACCACCAATCTCAGCTTCAGCGAATGGGCCACGGTCTTCGGGGACCCCAAGATGACCACCGCGCTCCTCGACCGCCTCACTCACCGCTGCCACATCCTCGAGACCGGAAACGACAGCTTCCGCTTCAAGGCGAGCACCGCTGCCGCCACCCGGAAAAAGAAGGAGGCCGCAGCCACCTTGACACCCGCCTGAACCGCGAGGAGCAATATCCAGCCGGGTCACTTCTCAATGGAAATCCCGGGGCAGTTCCGCGTGGAAATCAACAGCCTACATCAACGAGTTGCAGGCCAATGTGCCGAGCTACAGCTTCTTCAGGGTGAACTGCTCCTACATCGTCGCGAAGGCGCTGCTGGCCGCCACCGGGATCAAGCACAACTTCTCGCTGCACGCCTACTACCAGACGCCGAAGACGGGTATCGGCGCGCTCTATCGCGGGGTCTGGACGCCGATGATGGTGCTGAAATACTCGCGCCAGCTTGAGCAGGCCGAGGCCGGCGCCACGGCCGCCGCCGCCTGACCCGTCGCGCGCGCGGCCCTAGGCCCGCGCGCGCTTCGTCTTCCGTCTGGCCTTGGCTGCGGCGAGCTTGGCGCGGCCGAGCTTGCGCTGCGGGTTCATCCCGCCCTTGCCGCGCTTGGGCGAGGGAAGCCGCCCGGCGCCGTCCACCTCCAGCAGCTCGAAGCGCAGGCCGCCGGCGACGGGGTCGGCCTCGACCAGCCGCACCCGCGCGCGCATCCCCGGCGCGATGACCTTGCCGCTGCGCTCGCCCGTCAGCGTCTGGCTGTCCGCGTCGTGGCGCCAGTAGTCGTGGCCGATTGTCGAGATCGGCACCAGCCCGTCGGCGCCGGTGTCGTCGAGCTTCACGAAGAGCCCGAACCGCGCCACGCCGGAGACGCGCCCCGCGAACTCCGCGCCCTCCTGCTCGGCGAGATAGGCGGCGAGGTAGCGGTCGGTCGTGTCGCGCTCGGCCTCCATGGCGCGGCGCTCGGTGCGGCTGATGTGCTGGGCGGTCTCCGCCAGCGCTTCGACCTCCTCGGGCGTCTGCCCGCCCACGCCCCAGCGATGGCCCGCGATCAGCGCGCGATGCACCAGAAGGTCGGCGTAGCGGCGGATCGGCGAGGTGAAATGCGCGTAGGACTTCAGCGCGAGGCCGAAATGGCCGAAGTTCTGCGGCGCGTAGTAGGCCTGCGTCTGCGCGCGCAGCACCGCGTAGTTCACCAGTTCCGCGAACTCGCTCTCGCGCGCCTCGCGCAGCAGCCGGTTGAGGTGGCGGGTCTGGAGCACCTGGCCCTTGGCCAGCGTCAGACCGACCGTCTCGACCTGCTCGCGCAGCGCCTCCATCTTCTCCGCCGCCGGCTCCTCGTGGACGCGGTAGACGAGCTGGCGGCGCTTGTGTTCCAGCGTCTCGGCGGCGCAGACGTTGGCCTGCACCATGAACTCCTCGATCAGCCGGTGCGCCTCAAGCCGCTCGCGGAACCGCACCGCCGTCACCTGGCCCTCGGGGCTCAGCTCCACCCGCCGCTCGGGCAGGTCGAGGTCCAGCGGCGCGCGGGCGTCTCTCGCCTTCGCGGCGCAGGCGTAGGCGGCGAAAAGCGCCCGCACCGCGCCGCCGAGCGGGTGCCCCTCGCCGTCGGCGATGCGCTGCGCCTGCTCGTAGGTCAGCGAGGCCGCCGAGCGCATCATGCCGCGCACGAAATGGTGCGAGACGCGCCGCCCGTCGGCGCCCAGCCGCATCGCGACCGCGATCACCGGGCGGTCGACGCCCTCATGCAGCGAGCACAGCTCCGCCGACAGCCGCTCGGGCAGCATCGGCACCACGCGGTCGGGAAAATAGGCGGAGTTGCCGCGCTCGCGGGCGTCGCGGTCGAGCGCCGAGCCGGGCCGCACATAGAAGGCGACGTCGGCGATTGCGACCCAGACGGTGAAGCCGCCGTCGGCCTCCTCCACCGCGCACACCGCGTCGTCATGGTCGCGCGCGTCGGCGGGGTCGATGGTGAGCAGCGGCAGGGCGCGCAGATCCTCGCGGCCCCGGATCGGCGCGGCCTTCGCCTTCTCGGCCTCCGCCAGCGCTTCGTCGGAGAACGCCGTCGGCAGGCCGTGCTGATGGATGGCGATCAGCGAGACGGCGCGCGGGGCGCCCGGGTCGCCCAACCGCGCTATGATCCGCACCCGGCGCAGGCCGAGCCGCGGCGAGCCGGCGGCCTCGACCTCCACCAGCTCGCCGTCCTGCGCGCCGCCGAGATCGTTCGGCTCCACGCGCATCTCGTCGGCGCCCTTCTCCAGCGGCAGGATGCGCCCGCCGCCGTCGGTCATGCGGAAGACGCCGAGCGCGCGCGGCGCGGCCGCCTGCAGCTTGCGGATCAGCCTTGCGTGATAGATCACGCCGCCGTCCTCGCCGCTCGGCGTCAGCTTGGCGAGGAAGCGGTCGCCGGGGCCGAGCGCGGGCTCGCCGGGGCGGTGGAGGTAGAGCACCTGCGGCGGGTCGCTCTCGCCCTGCCAGCCCTGCGGCCGCGCCATCAGCTCGCCCTCGGGCGTCAGCCGGTCGCCGACGAGCACCGTCACGGGCGGCAGGTGTCCGGGCGGCGAATAGCGCCGCGCGCCGCGCTCGATGTGCCCCTCCTCGGTCAGCTCGGCCAGAAGGCGCTTCAGCGCCACCCTGTCCGCACCCTTCAGCGCGAAGGCGCGCGCGATGTCGCGCTTGGTGTTGTTCCTCGGGTTCTCGCGGATGAAGGCGAGCACCGCCTGCTTGTCGGGTAATGTCATGGCGGGGAGGTAGCACGCCGCGGCGCCGCCGTCACCGCGACGCGTGCGGCGCTACTTCTCCTCGCCGAGCCCGTGGCGGCGCAGCATCGGCCACTGGCTCGCGATGAAGGCCAGCGTCAGCGGCAGGTTGCCGAAGGTCTTGAAGTTCACCCAGAACTCGGTGGACTGCGTGCGCCAGATCGCCTCGTTGAGCAGGGCGAGGAACACGAAGAACAGCGCCCAGCGCTTCGTGAAGATCATCCAGCCCGCATCGTCGAGCGGCATGGTCTCGCCCATCAGATATTTGAGGTAGCTCCGGCCCTGCAGCAGCCCGACGCCGAGGCCGACGGCGAACAGGCCGTTCACGATGGTCGGCTTCATCTTGATGAAGGTGTCGTCGTTGAGCGCGACGGTCAGCCCGCCGAATATCACCACGACGATCGCGGTGACGACCGCCATGCGCGGGAGCTGGCGCGTCATGGCCCAGCTTGTCGCCAGCGAGGCGAGGATGGCGGGAATGAAGGCGATGGTGGCGACCACGACCGGCTGATAGAGGACGCCCCCGATCTCAAGCGGGGCGCCCTTCAGCCACTGGAACGTGCCGAAGAACACGGCCAGCGGGCCGATCTCCAGCGCAATCTTGATCCACGGGTTCATCGCGTCGCTCCCTGCCTCTGGCCGTCCACATAGACCGGGCCGCGGCGCGGCGCCAAGCTCAGCCGAGTTTCACCAGCACCGCCCCCAACGCGACGAGCCCGATCAGGCACAGCCGCAGCGCGTCGATGCGCTCGCGGAAGATCAGCACGCCGATCGCGGTGGCGAAGACGATGGAGGTCTCACGGATCGCCGCGGCCTCGCCGACCGCCCCCAGCCGCATCGCCAGCATCACGCCGCCGAAGCTGAAGAAGGCGATCAGCGCGCCGAACACGCCGCGCACGGCCAGTTCGCGCGGCTCGGGCCGCTGCTCGGGCCGCAGCCGCCGCCACCGCGCCAGCGCGATCAGCGGGAAGCCGCAGCCGCCGAGCACGAAGAACCAGGCGAGGAAGGTGAACGGGTTCGCCGCAAGCCGAATGCCCCAGGCGTCATAGAGCGTGTAGACCGAGATCATCGCGCCGGTGACGAGCGCGGTCAGGATCGCCGCGCGCAGCGTGCGCGCCGCGGCGAGGTCGGTCACGCCCAGCGCCCGCAGGTTCGCCCAGGCCAGCGCGTAGATCGCGCCGGTCAGCAGCGCCATGCCCGCCCATTGGCCGGCGCCGAACGCCTCGCCGAAGAGCAGGCTTGCGAACACCGCCGTCAGCAGCGGCCCGGTGCCGCGCGCGATGGGATAGACGACGGTGAAGCCGCCGATCTCGAAGGCGCGCGACTGCAGCCATTCATAGACGATGTGGATGAGATAGACGCCGGCCAGCACCGCCCAGAGCGTCGGCGTCGGCCATGGAACGACGAACAGCGCCACCGGCAGCGCCGTCAGCCCGTAGCAGACGTTGATGGCGCCGCGGGTGAGGTAGGGGTCGCGCCCACCCTTGTTGATGGCCCCGAACACCGCATGAGACAGCGCCGACAGCAGGGCCAGCGCGACCGCCAGCACCTCGCCCTCAGGCGTGCCGGCCATGCTGGCGATCAACTCGCCCATGCTCCGAAAGCCCCCGCTGTTGAGCGACGGTGATGCGCCCCGAGATCGGCGGGGTCCAGAGAAGGGCCGCCTTGCGCGGAGCGCATGGCTGAGCCGGCGTCAGTCGCCCCGACGCACGAACTCCTTGTTCAGCAGGGCGTCGAGATCGACCTCGTCGGCGGCGTCTCCGCCTGCGGCTGTCGGCGCCTGCGGCGGGGCCGGAGGCGGCGGCGCGGCGGCGGGCCGCGCAGGCCGCCTTGCGCGAGCAGGGGGCGGCGCGTCGGGCACGGTCTCCAGCTCGGCCAGCAGCGCATCGACCGAATCGCCGCCCGCCACCTGGATCGAGATGCGGAAATGCGAGAAATCGATCACGTCTCCGTGATCGAGCGGCAGGGGCAGTTCGGCGGGCATCCGCGCCCCGCCCAGCCAGCTTCCCAGGAGGCTGACGTCGGTCACGGTCAGCCCGTCGGCGCGCCGGTCCAGCTCGAGGTGGCGGCGGGACAATGTTCTGCCGGGGTCGTCGAGCGCGATGTCGCAGTCCGCCGAGCGGCCGATGGTGAGGCGCCTGCTTCCGCCTTCCGTGGGCGCGTCGGGAAAGCGGACCCGCCGCGGCGGGCCGCCCCAGACATCCTCGATGATCAGGATCACCTCCACTCCGCGCATGGCCAGCACCTCCCGTGGCGACGTCTGGCGCAAGCGTCCGCCTCCCGTTGACCGCGGTCAAGGCGGCGCGGCCCGGGTCGCGCGACGCTGCGGCGCGGGGTTGCGGCGCGGCGCGTCGCTTCCAAATGCCGGATCGCCGGGCTAGACGCGGCCATGACAGACACCGAGGAGCAGGCCATGACCGTGATGCCCGCCATCCAGTTCGAAGCGCCGGCGAGCGCCTTCGCCGAGACCGTGACCGTGGTGAAGCACTACACCGACCGGCTGTTCATGTTCCGCATGACCAGGCCGGCGAGCTTCCGCTTCCGCTCCGGCGAGTTCGTCATGATCGGGCTGCCCGGCGAGAAGCCGGTGTGGCGCGCCTACTCCATCGCCTGCCCGTCCTGGGACGAGGAGATCGAGTTCTTCTCGATCAAGGTTCCCGACGGCCCGCTGACCTCGGAGCTCAGCAAGATCAGGCCGGGTGACACGGTGTGGATGAAGAAGAAGCCGACCGGCACGCTGGTGCTCGACGCGCTGCTGCCGGGCAGGCGTCTCTACCTGCTCTCCACCGGCACCGGGATCGCGCCTTTCGCCTCGCTGATCCGCGAGCCGGAGACCTACGAGAAGTTCGATCAGGTCATTCTCTGCCACACCTGCCGCGAGGTCGCCGAGCTGAAATATGGCTTCGAGATCACCGAGGCCGCCAAGTCCGACGAGCTGGTGGGCGAGGAGGCCGGCGTCAAGCTGGTCCACTACCCGTCGGCCACGCGCGAACCGTTCGAGCGGGCCGGCCGCATCACGGACCTGCTGCGCGACGGCAGGCTGGCGGCCGAACTTGGCGTCCCGCTGCTGAACGTCGGGGAGGACAGGGTGATGATCTGCGGCTCCATGGCGATGCTGCAGGACTGCAAGGCGCTCTGCGAAGGGGCGGGGCTGGAGGAAGGCGCCAACAGCAAGCCGGGCCATTTCGTCATCGAGCGCGCCTTTGTCGGCTGAGCCCGGAGCGGCCGGCGCGGCGCGGAGCGGCGCCGGGGCGAGGCCCGACGCCCTGATCGTCGCGCTCGACGTCGGCCACGCCCATGCGGCGCAGGAGCTCGCCGCCCGCATCGGCGACGCGGCCAGCTTCTACAAGATCGGGCTGGGGATGCTGACCGGCGGCGGCCTTGCGGCGGCGATGGCGCTGAAGGAGGCCGGCGCGCGCGTCTTTCTCGACATGAAGCTGTTTGACATCCCCGCGACCGTGGAGGCCGCGACGCGCGGGCTGGCGCAGTTCGATCTCGATTTCCTGACCGTTCACGGCGACCCGCATGTGGTGCGCGCGGCGGTGGCGGGGCGCGGCGGCTCCGCGACCCGCATTCTCGCCGTCACGGTGCTGACGAGCCTCGACCGCGCCGATCTCGACCACTGCATGATCGTGCCCGGCGCGCCGGGAGACATCGCGGTGGAGCGGGCGCGCCGCGCCTTTCTCGCCGGCGCCGACGGCGTGATCGCCAGCGCGCAGGAGGCCGCGGCGATCCGCGCGCTGCCGGAGGCCGAAGGCCGCCTCATCGTCACTCCCGGCGTGCGCCCCGCGGGCGTGGCGGCGGACGACCAGAAGCGCGTGGCCACCCCGGCCGACGCGATCCGCGCCGGCGCGGATCACGTCGTCGTCGGTCGCCCGATCACCGCCGCCGCCGACCCCGCCGCCGCCGCCCGCGCCATCGCCGCGGAGATCGCCGGCGCCTGAGCCGGCGAGCGGCGGAGACGCACGCGCCGGCGCCGTCCCGCCGCCACGGGACGCCGGAAGCGCGGCGTCGCGCGGGTGAGGGGCGCGATCGCGATGACCGTCCTTCCCGGATCGGGGCCGCGGCGAACCGGGGTTCTCCGGCCGGGCGCGCTCAACCCGAACTTCGGGCCCCGCGGCTGACGCCCTTACCTGCCCCAGATCGCGGCGTAGGCCTCGCGGTAGGGAATATCGGGGTCGAACCGGTTGCCGGCGCCCATCTTCTCGAGACCTTCGCGCGTCACGAGCGCGGGCGAGGTGACGTAGCCCGAGCATGGCTGTCCCTGGATCGCGCGGTTGAGTTCGTCGACGATCTGCCAGCCCTGCAGGTTCAGCGGCTCGGCCACGGTGATGGTCTGGTAGCCGCCGGTCCGGATGCGCTGGAACGCGGCCTCAGACCCGTCGCCGGCCGACCCCGCCTGCGGGCCGTCAGCGCCGCCGATGCCGGCCGCGGCCAGCGCCGGGCCCATGAAATCGAAGTAGAGGTCGTTGATGGCGAGCGCATGGGTCCAGCGGTCGCCGTATTTCTGGAGGAGCGACGTCGTGAGCGGCCCCATCCGCGTCGAGGTGTCGGCGATCGGCGTGTCGACGTATTCGAGCACCGCGCCGCCCATCGCCTCGATGGTCTCGCGGATGCGGTCCGCCTTGTCGATGGCGATCTGGTAGGTCGAGTCGGTGAAGATGACGGCGCCCACCTCGTCGCCGCCGTCCGCCATCGCCCATTGCGCCGCGACCTCGGAGACGGCCATGGCGTCGGTCGAGACGTTGGCGAAGATGCCGCCCGGCGCGTCGCAGCCGATCTTCGGCCCCGAATGCCACGCGACCATCGGAACGCCCGCGCTGGCGACGCCTTCGAGCGCCGCCTGCTGCTCGACGGCGTCGAAGCCGTTGATCACGATTCCGTCGGGCCGCAGCGCCAGCGCCTGCCCGATCGCCGCCGTGCGGCCCTGGATCGAGCCGGCGCCGTCCAGAACGCGCACCTGCCAGCCCAGCACCCTGGCGGCCTCCTCCACGCCCGTCGTCACGCCGAGGACGCCGCCGTTCTTGAGGTCGGCCGCGAGCACGACGATCGACTTGCCCTCGGCGCCGCCCGGACCGGTGGTCGGCCCGTCCCAGACGCCCTCGGCCTGCGACGCGCTGGCCATGGCCGCGCCGATCAGAAGCGCGGCGACGATTGATCTGCTGTGCATTCCTGTTTCCTCCTGTTGGGTCCGCGCCCTTCAGCGCTTGGCCGCGCCTTTGCGGCGCTGGGCGTAGCCGGCGATGCCGATCGCGATCAGCAGCGTCACGCCGTTGAACAGCGGCTCGACCCAGAACGAGCCGCCGAACTGCTGGATGCCGGAGATGCCGACGGCGAGGATCGCGACGCCGACGATGGTGCCCCAGACGTTCACCCGCCCCGGCCTGATCGTCGTGGAGCCGAGGAACGCGCCCACAAGCTTGGGCAGCAGGAATTCGAGCCCCACCGACGCCTGCCCGATGCGCAGCTTCGACGCGAGGATGACGCCGGCCAGCGCCGTCATCACGCCCGAGGCCATGAACGCGCCGATCACATACTTGCGGACCGGGATGCCGTTCAGCGCCGCCGCGCGCGGATTGGCGCCGATGGCGTAGAGATACCGCCCGACGGGCGTGTATTCGAGCACGACCCACATCGCCAGCGTGATCGCCAGAAGATAGTAGCCCGTGATCGGCAGCCCGAAGACGAAGGTGGTCGAGAGGTCGAAGAAGCCCTGCGGCAGCTCCCCCACCATCTGCCGCCCGCCGGTGTGCCACAGCGCCAGCGCATAGAGCACGGTCCCGGTGCCCAGCGTCGCTATGAAGCTGTCGATCCGGGCGACCTCGACCAGCATCCCGTTCAGGAAGCCTGTCAGCGCGCCCAGCATCAGGACGATCGCCACCGCCGCCGGAAACGGCAGCCCGAGCGTCGTCTGCAGGCTGATGGCGAGGATGTGCCACAGCACGATGCCGTAGCCAACCGTCAGATCGATCCGCCCCGCCGCCATCGGGATCATGGCGCCGAGCGACAGGAGCGCGATGATCGCCTTGTCGGACACGATGGCGCGCAGGTTCAGCATGGTGGGGAAGGTGTCCGGCAGCAGGATCGAGAACAGCCCGATCAGCAGCGCGGTCAGGATCACGAGCCCGTAGACCGGCAGGAGCCGCATCGCCTTCCTCGCGGCGGAGAGCCCCTTCAGCTCGGCCCTGGTGGGCTCCAGCGCGCCGCTTTCAAGCGATTGCATGGGCGGTCTCTCCCTGCGGGGCGACGGCGCCCGCCGACGCGGACTGGATCAGGTTCTCCGTCGTCAGCCGCGTGCCCGCCAGCTCGTCGACGATGGCGCCCTGGCTGAAGACGATGGCCCTGTGGCAGATCGCGGCGATCTCCTCGAAATCGGTCGAGACGAGCAGCACGCCGACGCCGTTCGCCAGCGCCCGATTGAGAAGCGCGTAGATCTCCGCCTTGGCGCCGACATCCACGCCCGCCGTGGGGTCTTCGCAGATCAGCAGCGCCCGGCGCGTGGCGAGCCAGCGCCCGATCACGACCTTCTGCTGATTGCCCCCCGACAGCGCCTCGATGGCGAGGCCCGGGTCGTTGGGCGACAGACCGAGGTCCGCGCCGATCGCCGCGGCCTGCGCGGCCTCGCGCGCCGGCGTGAGGAGGTTCATGAGCCCGCGCCCGACGGCTGCGGGATTGAGGAAGGTGTTCTCCCGGATCGTCAGGCTCATGGCGACCGACTCCTCGGTGCGGTCCTTCGCGACGAGACCGAAACCCGACAGCATCGCGCGCAGAGGCGACGACAGGTCGGGCGTCCGCCCGTTCAGCCGCACCTCGCCCGCGTGCGGATGGGCGCCGAACAGCGCGCGCGACACCGCCTCGTGCCCGGCGCCGCGCAGGCCCACGAGCCCGACGACCTCGCCGCGCCGCAGCGTGAAGTCGAGCGGCCCCACCGCACCCGCCGTGAAGCGCCGAAGCTCGAGGATCGGCGCCCCCGGAGGTTCGCTCGACTTCACCGTTTCGCGCGTCCTGCGGCCGACGATCTTCTGCACCAGCTCCTCGGGCGTCGTGTGCCCGATGGCGCGCACGCCCACCATCTCGCCGTCGCGCAGCACCGCCACGCGGTCGGCGATGCGGAAGATCTCGTCGAGCCGGTGGCTGACATAGATCATGCCGACCCCCTTTTCGCGCAGGGGGCGGATCGCGGCGAAAAGGCGCGCGACCTCGTCGGCCGGCAGCGAGGCGGTCGGCTCGTCGAGCACGAGAAACTCGCTGTCCACCGCCAGCGCCCGCGCAATTGCGACGAGCGACTTCTCGGTTCGCGTCAGGTTCTCCACCCGCGTGGTCGGGTCGAAGTCGCAGTCGACGCGCGCAAGCGCCGCCGCCGCGAAGCGCTCGGCCGCGCCCCAGTCGATGAGGCCGGCCCGCCGCCTGTAGCCGAGCGCGAGCGCGATGTTCTCGGCCACCGTCATCCACTCCACGAGCCCGAGATCCTGGTGGATGAAGGCGACCTTCTGGCGCTCGCCGAAGCCCGCGGGCCGATGCTCGTAGGGCCTGCCGTCGATAAGCACCTGGCCCGAGTCGGGCCGGTGGATCCCGCCCAGCACCTTGATCAGGGTGGACTTGCCCGCGCCGTTCTCGCCCAGCAGCGCGACGATCTCGCCCCGGCCAACGGCCAGCGACACGTCCCGCAGCGCGTGGGCGCCGCCGAAATGCTTGTCGATGCGGTCGAAGAACAGCCCCTTGTGCTGGCGCGCCGTCATGGATCCTCCCTTGTTGCGGCCGCCGCTCGCCGGTAGCGTTACCGATAACGCAGCGAAGTCTTCTCCCGGAGCACGGCCCTGTCAATAGATGATGTTACCGGTAACGCACGCCAGTCGCCCATGTCTGAAAACCGGGGCGGAAACGGCAAGGTGAGCCTTGCGGAGGTCGCCCGCGCCGCAGGCGTTTCGAAGATGACCGCAAGCCGCGTCCTGCGCGGCGGGGGCGGCTATTCCGAGAAGACCCGCGCCGAGGTGATGGCCCAGGTCGAGCGTCTCGGCTACGTGCCGAATCGCATCGCGACCGCCTTCGCGAGCGATCAGGGCACCACCTTCGTCGGCGTCTCGATCCCCGACCTCGGCAACGAGGCCTTCGCCCGGGTGCTCGAAGGCATCGGCGACAAGCTTGGCCTCCATGGCTACCAGACCGTGCTCGGCCTCACCCGGCACACGCTGGCGGAGGAGGAGGACTGGATCCGCACGGTGCTGTCATGGCGGCCTGCGGGCCTCATTCTCACCGGGCGCTCGCACTCGCCCCGCGCCGTCGAGATGCTGCGGAGCAGCGGCCTGCCGGTGGTGGAGATCTGGGATCTGAACTCGAGCCCGCTCGACATGTGCGTGGGCCTCGACCACTACGACTGCGGCTTCGAGATGGGGCGCTTCCTCGTCGGCCGCGGGTATCGCAGGGTCGGCTATGTCGGCACCTCGCACGACACCGCGAATGCGGCGACGGCGCGGCTGGAAGGCTTCGCCAAGGCCGTGACGGACGGCGGCGGAACGGTCGCGCGGCAGCTTTGCCTGCACGACACCGCGACGTTCTATCCCGGCTACTACGGCACGGAGCAACTGCTCGCGTCGGGCTGCGAACCGGAGTGCGTCTTCTACCAGAACGACTCGATGGCCTTCGGCGGGCTGCAATACTGCCAGCGGATCGGGTTGCACGTTCCTGGCGACATCGGCATCGTGGGCTGGGGTGACATGCCCGTGGCCTCGGTGCTCAGCCATCGGCTCACGTCCATGCATGTGTCCACGCTCAAGCTGGGGCGCGTGGCGGCGGAAATGCTCGTCGGGCGGCTCTCGGGCGAACCGGTCGAGCCCGTCAGAGACGTGGGCTACGCCCTCATTCCGGGATCGACCATCCGGCCAGAGCGCGTCGACTGAGAACGTCGAGCGTCCTTCATGCGGCCCGACGGGGGATCGCGCGCCGCGCGCAGCGCCGGCAGGGACCAACGAGGACTCAGCGATCGCGCGACGGTTCCGGCCAGTCCCGGGAAGACCCATCGCGGGCGGCGTTCTCGGGGACCGGCCCCAAGCCGGGGCGCGAAGGGCGGTTTCGTCGCGCCACCGATGCGATGCCGCGTCGGTGGCGCCAGAGACGTTCAGCGCCCAGGGTGGTCAGGCCGCGAAGAATGGCGACTGCATGCCCCGGCTCGCTTCGGCGACCACGTCGCCGTCAAACAGCTTGACGGTGAGGCTGGCGTCGACCGCCTTCGCGAAGCCCGCCAGCATGCCCTCGGCATAGGCGCGGGCGTTGGCGACGGAGTCGAACTCGTAAAAGCCGCCGACGGTGTGGGTGTTGATCCCGCTCAGCCAGGTCTTGCTGCGCAGGCCCGGGACGGTCTTCATGGCGGGATTGACCTCGCCCCAGACGCCCTCGGTGAACGGCGCGGAAACTTGGAATTCGGCATAGAGAAAGACGCGGGTGGGCTGTGACATGACGGGTATCCCCTGCTTGGCTGCTTGATGGTTGGCAACCTAATCAGTACACTGCCATCAGGATAGTACGCACCTTATGGTAATAAATGCGATGTTTCTCCCGGCAGACCCCTACAACATGGATTGCCCGTCGCGCGAGATGCTCGACCTGATCGCCGGCAAATGGGCGATCCTGATCCTGTGCTGCCTGCAGCAGGGGCCGGTGCGGACGGGGGCCCTGCATCGCGCCATCGGCGGCATCTCGCCCAAGATGCTGACCCAGACGCTGCGCGCGCTTGAACGCAACGGCTTCGTCGAGCGCACGAGTTATCCGGAAGTGCCGCCCCGGGTCGAGTATCGGCTCACCGATCTCGGCAGATCCCTGAGCGCGCTGGCGCGCGCCATGGAGCAATGGGTTGTGGAGAACTACCCCGCCATCCTGGAGCAGCGGCGCCGGGCCGCCGAGGATGCGGACTGACGGCGGCACTGGAGCGGCGTTCGACCTAACTGCGTCAGGTCCGCCGCTCCATGCCGTCACCGTAGCGCGGAGCTCTGGTCGCCGACTGATCCGGTCGGCGCGGAAGATGCGCTGGACGCGCCGCTTCCGGAGCATCCTCGCCGTCTTCGCGGCAGTCCGGAGCGGCGCCCCCGAAGCCGCGTGAGTTCAGCGGCCGTCACGGTTCTCCATGCGGATGCGTCGTCGTTACGGGCGGCGGAGGATGGCCGCCATGGTCGCGCCGGCCCGGTTCGGCGCCGCGTGCGATCGGCAGGAAGGGTTCGAGCACCTGGCGCACACGCGCCTCGGGGAGATCATGCGTGATGAACACGATGCGCGTCCCGTTCATGCCGTCCGGCCAGGCCGCCAGCATCGCCGGCTCGGAGAACAGGTGCTGAACGCCATGGATGACGATCGGGCGATCGCTCCCCCTGACGTCGAGCAGACCCTTCACGCGCAGAACCTGTTCGCCGTGCAACTGCAGCAGCAGGCCGAAGGCCTCATCGACATCGGCCCAGTCCATCGGCGCATCGCCGCTCAGGCAGAAGCTGGCGATGCGGTCGTCGTGGCGGAAGGCGCCATGATGCGGACCGTGGTGATCGCAGCCGGACGCGCAGTCGTGGCCATGCCCCCCATGGCCATCCTGCGCGGCTGCCTCCTCGTTGAGCCATGCGCGGACGTCCGCCGTCCGCGAGGCGAGATCTGGATGGCCCGCGCCGAGCAGCGCATCGGGATCGACCGCGCCGCGCACGACCCGTATCGGGACGACGGCGGGGTTGATCGATCGCAACCGCGCCGTCAGCGCCTGCACGGTCTCGGGATCGGCGAGGTCGGACTTGGTCAGCACGAGGCGATCGGCAAGGGCCGCCTGCTTCACGGACTGGGTGTGGCGATCGAGCTGATCGGCGCCAAGAACGGCGTCGATCGTCGTGATGACGCCGTCCATCCTGTAGCCTGCCGCAAGCGCCGGATCGGTCATGAGCGTGTGCAGGATCGGGGTCGGGTCGGCGAGGCCGGTCGTCTCGACAAGCACGCGTTCGAAGGCCGGCCCGCGACCGTTCTCGCGGGCCTCCCGAAGCCGGCCCAGCGTCTCGACCAGATCGCCGCGCACCGTGCAGCAGATGCAGCCCGAGTCGAGCACGACCATCTCCTCGTCCACGGCCTCGACGAGCGCGCCGTCGAGGCCGACCTCGCCCAGCTCGTTGATGACCACGGCCGTGCGCGACATGGCCGGATGCCGCAACAGGCGCGACAGCAGCGTGGTCTTGCCGCTGCCGAGGAAACCGGTCAGGACCGAGATCGGAATCCGCTCGGCGATGAAATTCGTCATGATGTGAGATCCTGTTAGTTGTTTGCCGCGCCGCCTATGTCAGGCCCCGAACACCAGCTTGGTGCCGGTGTACGAGCGGATCAGCTTACTCGGCAATTCGGCCTTCAGGATTTCGTAGAACATCTCTCCGGTGCAGTGCATGGGAATGATGTGGTCGACATCGAGGGCGACGAGCTCATCGATGGTCTTGCGCACATACGCCTCGTCGTGCGGCGCGAGGTGGAAGCCGCCGAGCACGGCGTGCACTTTCCTGACGCCCGACACCGCCATCGCGCGCTTGACGGTGTTGACGATGCCGCGGTGGCCGCACGACGTCGTCACGACCAGCCCGCGCCCCTTGACGTTGACGCAGGTGGATATCTCGTGGCCGAACTCGTCCGGCGCCCAGTCGTCGGCGCGACGATCGGCGGGCATCTGGTCGGGAAAGCAGCCGAGACCGCCATCGACGCCGACTTTCATCCGGGTCGGCGACAGCACGCGCTCGAAGGTGGCCTTGCCGATATGTCCCGTGACGAACGCGTGATCCGCCAGGATCGAGGGCCCTTCGGCGTTCAGAACCTCGAGGTTCGCGTCATCGATCGCCTGCCGGTCGAGTGCGCCGAAGTTCTTGGGCGACGGCCCGACGGTCAGCTGCCGCGTGCAGAAGCATTCCTCGCCGCCAAGGTAAAACGGCAGTCCCGGCCTGCGCTTGCCCTGCGTTGCGGTGAAGAACCCGACCATCCCCCCGAAGTGATCGAAGTGACCATGGCTCAGCACCATGGCGTCGAGCTCGGAAGCGTCGATGCCCAGGATCGCCATGTTGTTGAGCAGAGTCGGCGACGAGTAGCCGAAATCGATGAGAATCTTGCGGGTCTCGGCGGCGCGCTGGGTCTCGAGGTGAAGCGAGAGCCCGAACTCGCTCTGCAGGGCCTTTTCGGGCGGCGCGTCGGAAAGCGCGAAGCCGGTGCGTCCCACCTCGACGTCGCCGATCATGCCGCTGGGGCTGAGGGCGAAGTGGTAGTTGTCGGTCACCACCCTGACGGTGGCGCGGTCCACCTCGGGGACGCCGCCCGAGATCGCCTGCGCGCGCGCCGGCCGGGCGCCGCCGAACAGCCCGGAAACCATGCCGCCAATAACGGCGCCGCCGCCGCCCAGCACGTCACGCCGGTCGATCCTGCCGGCGTCGGAATCTGTGATCATGCCCATGGTCATTGCGTTGCACCTCCCGGTTGTTTCTTTTTGACATTCAGCGGGTCGAGCGTAGTTGGCGCCTTTCCGGGGAGGAAGTACGCACCTCCGGGTAATAATTGGGAGCGTCCGCCCGCGTTCGCGGCGGCGTCGTGACGGCCGCCTGCGAGCAGGAGGACGGCCAGGCGCTGGTCGAGTCGTGCGCAAGATTTGCGGCGCGGAGGGGCCCTGTCGCGCCGATCGCGTTTCGGCCGAACTTCGACGTTCGCCCGGAAATACCTGTTGCATCACACCGGCGACAGGCGCGCCAGGGATGGCGAAGTGGTTCAGGACGGCGCCTCTGACGTGGAGCCGGGCGATCCGCCGCTCGGAGTCCTGCGCCATGAGCCGTTGGTCCGGCACTCTCACGCGATTGGTCCGCCACGTCACCGATGTCAACGCGCTCCGGGGCGCGCGCGCATATGCGGCTACGGCGCCTTGGGGCGCCGAGGTCCATGGGCCGGGCCGGGCCGATCTTCCCGGTCGGCGTGCTCGACAAGGACGGCGGACGGATCCGCGATCCCGCCGTCCCCGACCTGCCGCACTTCGGCGAGGTGCATGAGATGGTGGACGGCCAGGCGCGGTCCGGCGCGGCTGGGGAAGTCCGCATGTCGTTCTTCGCCGCCGGCTTCGGCGCGCAGAAGCTGCTCAGCCTGCCGGCCGCGACGCCTGCGGACATCGGTGCGGCCCATGACGAGGCGCTGACGAGCGCAGGGTCCGATCCGGAGCATCTCGCCCGTCGGGCCGAGGCGCTTGGCCCCCGCGAGCAGGTCTTGGGCCCGGCGGCTGAGCGGATGAAGGCCGTCGCGACGGCGATCGACGGAGCATCGCGTGCGGCGGCGGCCGCATGGCTGAAGGCGCGCTTCGACGTGGAGGCGAACTGAGTACGGTCGCCGCCGCCGCGGTCCGGGCGCAAGCGGGCGGGCGCGGCCTCCCTGAACGTCAGACCGCTTCACGCATCAGAAACTGCCCGGGCTGAGGCAGCGTGCGCAGGGCCTCGGCCACGATGAAGTCCAGCACCGCGCGCACCCGCGCCGTGCTGCGCAGGTCGGGGCGGGTCAGAAGCCACACGGGCAGTTCGATACGGAAGTCGTTCTCGAGGATCGGGGTCAGGTCGGGGTCGTTCTTCCCGAGGTAGCAGGGCAGCCCCACCAGCCCCGCTCCGGCCTTCGCGACCGCGGTCTGCGCGAAGATGTTGTCCAGCGCGGCGACGGTGACGGCGCCGTTGGCGATATCTCGCAGCAATCGCGCCTGCGGGACATGCTCGAGACGCCCGGAGCTTTCGATGATGTGGTGACGGCGCAGGTCCTCGAAGTCCCGCGGCGCGCCGTGGGCCGCGAGGTAGCCCCGCGCTGCGTAGAGACAGAACGGTATCGTCGCGATGCGGCGGCCGACCAGCGCATCGTCGCCCGGCTCGCCCATCCGCAGCGCGACGTCGGCATCGCCGGCGGCGACGTCGCGCGTCAGCGTCGAGAGCTCCAGGTTGATCACGAGCGCCGGGTGCTGCGCGCGCAGGGCCCCGAGCCGCGGCGCAAGCCATGACGCGCCGATGCCCTCAGACGCGGTGATGCAGACCGCACCGGCGACATCCGCCTCCTGGCCCGCCACGTCGTCGGCGATGGACCGCATGATCCGCGCGACCTCGACCGATTTCGTGAAAACCCGAACCCCCGCCTCGGTCATCCGGTAGCCGGACGTCAGGCGGTCGAACAGGCGCGCGCCGAGCTTCTGTTCGAGGTCGCGCACGCGGCGCGTCACCGTCGGTTGCGCCACGCCAAGCGTCTGAGCCGCCCTCGCGACGCTGCCGGCCGTGGCGATGGCGTTGAAGAAGCGCAGGTCGTCCCAGTCCATCCTTCAGACTCCTTCGCCGACTGCCCGGCGACGCCCGAGCGGCGGAACGACCGCTCCGACCGCCAGGCATGGCCGGAGAAAGGATTGGCACGAATCATGCCGTTACGGCAGGCGAGACGCCACGCTTCTCGTCGATGTGAGCGGATGCCGCCCAGAACGAAGATCTCGGGGTCTCCTCGGCCGCCCGGCGCGTCAGGGCCTTCGCCCCGCGACGCGTGAGCAATTCATCGAGGCCGCAACCGGCCTTTTCGCGAGGGCGAGACATCGGGCGAGCGGCGTCTGCGAGATCGTCATGGCAGCCGCCGCGACGTTCTGCCGCCGCTTCGGCTCGGCGCCCGGGACGCGCCGCGACCGCGACAATCCGTCTGGCGCGCCCCGCGACCGCCGCGCAGCCCGGCTCCCGGCGCGAAGCGTCGCTTCGAGGCTTTTCTATTGTTATGTGATAACCTATTAACCGGGTGCGACGCGCCCTGCGTCGAGTCGTTTGCAAGCTTCCATGGCAACATTGAGGATGATCGACGTGCGCCCAAGCCTTACCATCTCCCTCGCCGTCGCGGCGCTGCTGCTGGCGCCGCTCTCCTCTCTGGCCGATGCGACGCTCCGCGTGGCCGCTCCCTTCGAGATCGTGTCGCCGGACCCCACCGTCAGCGGGTCGATCTTCACCCGCATGGGCGTCGCCGAAACGCTTGTCGAGGTTGACGCGGAAGGTCGGCTGACGCCGGGCCTCGCGACCGCCTGGGAGGTCTCCGCCGACGGGTTGACCTGGCGCTTCGCGATCCGCGACGGCGTCGCGTTCCATGACGGGACGCCGCTGACGGCCGCGGCGACGGCCGGCGCGCTCGAGATCGCTCGGGCCAAGCCGGGCCTTCTCGATCGCGCGCCGATCACGGCCATCGCGGCCGGGGACGGCGCGGTGGTCGTGACGCTCTCGGCCCCGTTCGCCGCCCTGCCGGCCTTCCTCGCCGAGTATCGCTCGCAGATCCTGGCGCCGGCGTCCTACGGGGCAGACGGCGCGGCGACCTCGGTCATCGGCACCGGCCCCTACCGGATCGAGACGCTGACCCCGCCGCAGAGCCTCACGGCCACGGCCCACGCCGGGTACTGGGGCCCTGCGCCGACCATCGCCGACGTCGCCTACACCGCCGTCGGTCGCGCCGAGACGCGCGCGCTGATGGCCGAATCGGGCGACGCCGAGTTCGTCTACGCGCTCGACCCGGCGACCGTCACCCGCCTGCGCGGCTCCGATGAGGTGACCGTCCACGCCGCCCCGATCCCGCGCTCGCTGCTGCTGAAGGTGAACGCCGCGCATCCGTTCCTCGACTCGGCCGAGGCGCGCCGCGCCCTCAGCCTCGCGATCGACCGGCAGGGTCTCGCGCAGGCCGTGCTGCGCTACCCCGAAGGCGCCGACCAGCTGTTTCCGCCCTCGGTCGCCGGCTGGCACAGCGACGCCCTGGAGCCGCTCGCCCACGACCCCGACGAGGCCCGGCGCCTCCTCGCCGGACTGGGCTGGACGCCCGGCGCCGACGGCGTGCTGGAGCGCGACGGGCGGCGGTTCGAACTGACCCTGACGACCTACCCCGACCGGCCGGAGCTGCCGCTCGCTGCGGCGGTGCTGGAGCAGATGTTCCGCGCCGTCGGCGTCGCGCTGACCATCGACAGCACGAATTCGTCGGAGATCCCCGCCCGCCATGCCGCCGGCACGCTGGAGCTGGGCCTGCTCGCCCGCAACTTCGCGCTCGTGCCCGACCCCATCGGCACGATCCTGCAGGATTACGCGCCCACCGGCGACTGGGGCGCGATGGGCTGGGAGAACGCGGCCTTCGTCGATCTCGCCAACCGCATCGCGCGCGGCGAGGCGGGCGCGGCGGCGCGGGCCGAAGCTGCGGCGATCCTGCAGGCGGATCTGCCGGTGATCCCGATCGCCTGGTACCAGCAGACGCTCGCCGCCTCCAATCGGGTCGCCGGGGCCGCGATCGACCCGTGGGAGCGGAGTTTCGGCCTGTCCGCGATCCGCTGGGCGGACTGAGCGCGGGATGCCGCTCCTGTCGCGCGCGCTGCAGGCGCTGGCGGTGGCGCTGCTGGTCGGCGTCTCCACCTTCGCGATGATGCGCGCCCTGCCGGGAGACGCCGCCTGGCGCATCGCCGCCGGGCGCTACGGCTATGACAACGTGGACGCCGCCGCGGCGGCGTCCGTGCGCGCCGAGCTGGGACTGGACGGCCCCGCGCTGCCGGCGCTGCTGCAATGGCTTGGCGATCTCTTCCGGCTCGATTTCGGCGTCTCTCTGGTTTCGGGCCAGCCGGTGGCGGCGGAGCTTGCGCACCAGCTCGGCGCGTCGCTGCAGCTGGCGCTGGCGGCGGTGGCGCTGTCGCTGCTTATCGGGCCGCCGCTGGGGGTGGCGGCCGGGCTGCGGCCGGGCGGCGCGCTCGACCGGGCGCTGCTGGTCGCCGCCACGGCGTTCAGGGCGACGCCGCAGTTTCTGCTGGCGCTGGTTCTGATCGTGCTCGTTTCGGTCGAGCTTGGCTGGCTGCCCGCCGCTGGGCACGGCGCGGCGCGGCATGTCATCCTGCCGAGCCTCGCGCTGGCGCTCGGCCTCGCGGCGACCTCGGCCCGGATCGCGCGCGACGCGACGACCGAGATCGCGGCGACGGCGTTCTGGCGCTTCGCGGAGTTCAAGGGACTTTCGCGCGGGCAGGTGCTCTGGCGTCACGGGCTGCGCAACGTCGCCGTCCCGCTGCTGACGCTGCTCGGCCTGCAGTTCGTCACGCTGGTCGAAGGCGTCGTGGTGGTGGAGACCATCTTCGGCTGGCCCGGGATCGGCCATGCGCTGGTCCATGCGATCTTTGCGCGCGACGTGCCCGTGGTGCAGGGCGCGGCGCTGATGCTCGGCCTTGGGTTCGTGGCCGTGAACGCCGCCATCGACATCGCGCTGCGGCGCATCGACCCCAGGGGCGCGGCGTGAGCGGCGCGCTCGCGGCCTCGGGCGCCGCGCCGCCGCGGCGCCGCGCAGGGGGCTTCGCCGTCGGCGCGGCGCTTGTCCTCGTGACGCTCGGCTTCGGCGTTCTCGCGCCGCTCGTCGTGGCGGGAGACCCGTTCACGCAGTCGCTGACGAAGGCCCTGGGCGGGCCGGACGCCGCCGCGCCCTTCGGCTACGACCACCTGGGCCGTTCGCTGTTCCATCGCCTCGCCCACGCCCTGCGCCTGTCGCCCGCCATCGCCGCCGCCGCCGTGGCGACGGCCGGCGCTGCGGGGCTGCTGCTCGGCGGTCTCGCCGCGGCGCGGGGCGGCTGGGTCGACCGCGCCCTGACGCTGGTCGCGGACGCGCTGCTGGCGCTGCCGGGGCTGCTGCTGGTGCTGATCGTGCTGGCGATCATGCCGGGGACGGCGCTGGGGTTCTGGGCGGGCCTGTCGCTCGTGCTGTGGGTCGAGTTCTTTCGGCTGACCAGAGCGACGTCGCGCGCCGTGCTGGCGTCGCCGGCGGTGGAGGCGTCGCGGCTGCTGGGCTTCGGGCCGCTCTACGTCCTGCGCCGGCACCTCTGGCCAGAGATCGCGCCGGTGATGCTGACCGCCGCCGCCTTCGGCGCCGCCACGGCGATCATGGCGATCGCGGCGCTCGGCTTCGTCAGCGTCGGCATGCGCGCGCCGACGCCGGAGCTGGGGCTGATGATGGTCGAGCTGCTGCCCTACTGGCGCGAGGCCCCCTTCGCGCTGCTGACGCCGGTGATCGCGACCTTCACGCTGCTGCTCGGACTGATCCTGATGGCCGGAGACCGCGCCAGATGACGCTGCTTCAGGCCGACGATGTGGCCGTGTTCGACGCCTCGGGGCGCGCGCTGGTGCATCCCGTGTCGCTGCGGCTCGACGCCGGCGCGCCGCTCGTGGTTCTGGGGGAGACCGGCTCTGGCAAGAGCCTGCTCGCGCAGGCGCTGATGGGAACGCTGCCGCCGGAGCTTTGGGCCCGCGGGCGCGTGCGCATCGCTGAGGCCGAGCACGACGCGGCGCAGCCGCAGGGTTTCCGCCGGCTCTGGGGGCGCGCCGTCGCCGTCCTGCCGCAGGAGCCCTGGCTGTCGCTCGACCCGCTCATGCGGGCCCGCGCGCAGGTGGCCGAGGCCCATGCGCTCGTGCGCGGTCTCGCCCCGGTCGCGGCGCGGCGGGCGGCGGCGGCCGATCTCGCCGCGCTGGGGCTCGGCGACGAGGCGGGGCGCAGGTATCCGCACGAGCTGTCGGGCGGCATGGCGCAGCGCGTCGCCTTCGCCGCGGCGCGGGCGGGCGGCGCGCGGATCGTGGTCGCCGACGAGCCCACGAAGGGCCTCGACGCGGCGCGCCGCGACGAGGTCGCGCGGCTTCTGACGCGGGCGCTTGAGACGGGCGGCGGCTTGCTGGCGATCACGCATGATCTGGCGCTGGCGCAGCTCCTGGGCGGGCGGCTGATCGTGATGCGCGAGGGCGCCGTGGTCGAGAGCGGGCCGCTCGCCGAAATCTTCGCCGCGCCGCAGGCCGACTACACCCAGAAACTGCTGGACGCCGACCCTGCGCGCTGGCCGCGTCGCGCTCGCCGCGCCGCCGGCCCGAGCGTCGTAGAGGGCCGCCGGCTGACCGTTTCGCGCGGCGGGCGGGCGCTGGTCGAGGGCCTGGACCTCACGCTGCGCGCCGGCGAGATCGTCGGCGTCTCGGGGCCGTCCGGTTGCGGCAAGTCGAGCCTCGGCGACGCGCTGCTGGGCCTGCACGCACCCGCGTGCGGAGCGGTGCGGCGCATCGAGGGCGTCGCGCGCACCGCGTTCCAGAAACTCTACCAGGATCCCGTCTCGGCCTTTCCGCGCAGGCGTGCGCTTGGCGCGACCCTTGCGGACGTCGCGCGCCGCTTCGGACGGCGGCGCGCCGAGGTCGAGGCGCTGCTCGCGCGGCTCGACCTCGCGCCTGCGTTGCTGGCGCGGCGCCCTGAACAGGTGTCGGGCGGCGAACTCCAGCGTCTCGCGCTGCTGCGCGTCATGCTGGCGGAACCGCGGTTTCTGTTTGCCGACGAGCCTACCTCGCGCCTCGACCCGATCACCCAGCGCGGCGTGATCGACCTCATCGCGACCCTCGCCGAGGAGGGATGCTCGGTCCTGCTCGTCAGCCACGACGCCGCGCTGCTCGACCGGACGGCGGACTGGCGCATGGCGCTCGGCGGGCATGGGACTGCTGAAGCGGCGGGCCGAGCGGCCCCCGCCGTCGCGCTCGGCGCGGCGGGCTGACCGCCGCGCAGTCATCCAGGCGCCCGCAAGCGCCCGGTCAGCCGTCTTACCCGCGACGGAGCGTCCGTCGTCGGTTCCCCGCGGTTCAGCCCGAGAGTGCCTCGGTCAGCATCCGCAGATTGCGCCGCATCATGTCGAGATAGGTCGACGCCGGCCCGTCGGTCCCTGACAGAGCGTCCGAGTAGAGCGCGCCGCCGATGCGGGCGCCGGTCTCGCGCTCGATCTGCTGGAGGAGCCGGGGATCGGCGACGCTCTCGACGAAGATCGCCGGGATTGCGCCTTCGCGGATCTGGGTGATCAGCGCCGCCACGTCCTGCGCCGACGCCTCGGCCTCGGTGCTGACCCCCTGCGGGGCGAGGAACGCCAGTCCGTGATCGCGGGCGAAGTAGCCGAAGGCGTCATGCGAGGTCACGACGACGCGGCGCCCGGGCGGCAGGGCGGCGACGGCTGCGGCGATCTCCGCCTCGAGCGCGGCGAGTTCTTCGAGATAGGCGTCGCGCGACGCTGCGTAGGCCTCCGCACCGTCGGGGTCCGCGTCGATCAGCGCGTCGGCGATGTTGGCGAGATAGGCGCTGACCGCCGGAACGCTCTGCCAGGCGTGCGGGTCGACGTCGCCATGCTCGTGGCCGTGGGAATGCCCGTGCGCCGCGTCACCCTCGACCATGAGCACGTCGACGCCGTCGCTTGCGACGGCGACCGGCCCATCGAACCCGGAAGCCGCGATCAGGCGGTCGATCCATCCTTCGAAGCCGAGGCCGTTGACGATCACGAGGTCGGCCGCCGCGACGGCGCGGGCGTCCGCCGGCGTCGGCTGATAGACATGGGCGTCGCCGTCGGGGCCGACGAGGGTGGTCAGCGCGATGCGCTTTCCGCCGACCTGCCCTACCAGATCGCCAAGGATGCTGAAGCTGGCCACGACCTTCAGCGGAGCGCCGGCGAGCGCCGCCAGGGGCGAGAGCGCGAGCGCGCTCGACAGTAACAGGCGACGGGTGAGCATCGGGTTCTCCGTTCAGGCTTCGAGATGGGTGCGGCGCGCCAGCCGGGGCAGCACGCCCCCGACGGGACCGCAGAACAGCGACAGGACGACCGCGCCGCCCGCGACGAGGATGATCGACGGGCCCGAGGGCAAGCCGAGGTGGAACGACAGGAGCAGCCCGGCCGCGCCGGACCCCGCCGCGGTGACGGCGGCGACGGCGATCAGTCCGACGATGCTCCGCGCCCAGAAACGCGCGGCGACCGCCGGCAGGATCATGATCCCGACGGCCATCAGCGTGCCGAGCGCGTGGAACCCGCCGACGAGGTTCAGCACGGCGAGCGCCAGAAACAGGAAGTGCACGCCCGCGCTCGGGCCGCCCACCGACCGCAGGAAGCCCGGATCAACGCATTCCAGCACGAGCGGTCGGAAGAAAGCCGCCAGCGCCAAGAGCGTTACCGTCGCGATGGCGCAGAGCAGGGTCAGCGCGGCGTCGTCGAGCGCGAGCACCGTCCCGAACAGTACATGCATGAGGTCCACCGCGCCGCCGCGCATCGACACCATGAGCACGCCGAGCGCCAGCGAGATCAGGTAGAAGGCCGCCAGCGTCGCGTCTTCGCGCAGCGCCGTCGCCCGCGACGCGACGCCGGAAAGCAGCGCGACCGCAAGGCCGGCGGCGAGGCCGCCGAGCGTCATCGCGGTCAGCGAAAGCCCGGCCGCGAGATAGCCGAGCGCCGCGCCGGGCAGGATCGCGTGGGCCATGGCGTCGCCGGTCAGGCTCATGCGCCGCAGCATCAGGAACACGCCGACCGGGGCGGCGCCCAGGGAAATTGCGAGGCAGCCGACCAGGGCGCGGCGCATGAAGCCGAAGTCGGCGAACGGCGCGACCAGCAGTTCCCACATCAGGCGGCGCCTCTCTCGCAGACGGGCGCGAAGGGATCTGGCGCCTCGACCATCGCCCGGGCGCGCAGCAGGTTCGCCGCCGACAGCGCGTCCGCCGTCAAGCCGTGGGCGATCAGTTCCCGCGCCAGCAGCAGCGTCTCGGGGAAGTGCGCGCGCACCATCTCCATATCGTGCAGCACGGCGACCACGGTGCGGCCCTCGCCGCGCCAGCGGGCGACCAGCGCCATCAGGTCGGCGGTCGTGCGCGCGTCGATGGCGACGAAGGGCTCGTCGAGCAGGATCAGCCCGGCGTCCTGCAGCAGCAGCCGCGCGAACAGCGTGCGCTGCATCTGGCCGCCCGACAGCGCGCCGATGGGTCGATGGGCGAAGCCGGCCATGCCGACCGCATCGAGCGCCGCCGCAAGGCGCGCGCGATCGGCGCGGCGCAACCCGCCAAAGACGCCGATGCGCGACCAGAGCCCCATCGCCGCGAATTCGCCGACCGAAAGCGGGAAGCTGCGGTCGACCTCGGCGGCCTGCGGCAGCCACGCCAGCTGCGGGCGCGGCCCGTCGAAGCAGACTGCGCCCGCAAGGGGCGCCAGCGCTCCGGCGACGGCCTTGAGCAGCGTCGACTTGCCCGCGCCATTCGGGCCCACGATGGCCGTCATCGACCCTGCGGCGATGGTCGCGTCGAGGTGATGCACCGCCGGATGCCGGTCATAGCCAAGCGTCAGGTTCTTGAGGCGCAGGGCGGCGGAGCTCATGAGACGGCCCACAGGAACGAGAGCCAGAGCAACGCCGACAGGACCGCGGCGAGCGCCAGCCGCGGCCAGACCGACGCAAGCAGAAGGCCAGGCGCACCGGTTCGGACGAAAGGGCGACGCACCGCCGCCAGATCGGCCGGAGGGCCGGAGCGCATCGTCGATGGCGTCGTCCGCATTCTGATCATTCCCCGGCATCGGGTGGAATAATATGTTATACTATTACAATATGGCAAGCCCGCCCACGCTGCGACGGCTTGCACCAGCGCCGGCTCGGTCCACCCGGATCCGCCGGCGCTTCTCGCTCGTACTCCCCCGCCGCAAACAGCGAAGCCCGATCCAGATCGCCTCGCCATCGGGCCTCGGGGGTCGAGGGTCGGGGGCGCCGCACAATCCATGCGGGAGCCGCCGTCAACAGAATCGTTTACAGGTGATAAATGTAATAACATAACAAACATGACTGACATCGAGAGGGACAGGTCATGATCGACACGCACTTCGCAACGCCGAAAGGCGCACGCATCCTTGCCATGGCGCTGATCGCCGTGGCTCCGGGCCTTGTCGCGGCGCCAGCCGCGGCGGCGGTCTATGGGATGTCGTGGACCGGACAGTTCGCGGGTTTCACGCTGGAGGGGCGCTTCGCCTACGACGCCGCGCCGGCCGATGGCGTTGTCCGCGCACCCGATTTCACCGACTTCGACTGGGCGGTGTTCGACGGCGACGGCGCGTTGGTGGAGCGCTTCGAGGACAATCACCTCGCCGACGGCTTCAACGCCAACTTCGACACCGCAACCGGCGCGCTGCTGCAGAGCGGCCGTTGGGACGAAGGTGACGGAATCAGCATCGGCGACGCGCGCGGCGAGGGGCTCAATCTCTGGTCGATCGGCTTTCCCGGCGACGGACCCGACTTCAACCCGCACCTGCACCTGACCGACTGGGCGAACGAGTATCCGCAGTATCCCCGCCAGTTCGGCGGCCCGACCTCGCGGCACATCGACGGCGCCTTCTTCCTGCGCACCGCCGCCCAGATCACCGGCGACCCTGACGCCGGCGACGCGCTCGGCCAGCCGATCGCCGTCGCGCCGATCCCACTGCCGGCCACGGCGCTGCTGCTCGCGGCGGCCCTGGGGCTGATGGCGGGCCTGCGCCGCCGCATCGCCGCGTAGGGGCGCGAGCGGCTCAATGAACCTGAACATGATCACCGCGGCGTGAGGCGCCGCGGTGATCGCGTCGCAGGGCTTAGGGCGTCGCCCTTCGCGTGCGAGCCCTTCGGTCCTCAGACCGTTTCGAGCGGCCCGTGGTCGTCGCAGTGGTCGCCATGCGGATGATGAAGGTGGCCGTTCACGAGATAGCAAACGTGGTCGCCGTGCGGCACGGCGGGGTGTCCGCAGTTGGGGCCGTGGACATGGTCGGCCGCGTGGCCGCCGCAGGCGTGGGCGGGCGTGCAGGCGTCGGGGTTGGTCGCGCTGACCGTCAGCGCATGCTCGTCGACATGGTCGCCGTGGGGATGATGCATGTGCCCGTCATGGAGGTAGCAGACATGGCCGTCGTGTTTCACGGCGACGTGGCCGCAACCGGGTCCGTGGACGTGGTCGTGATTGGCGTGATGGGGAAGGTTGCAGGCGGTCATGGTCGGTTTCCTTCTTCGGAAGCGTGGTGAGATTCGGGTTC
>NZ_FNQM01000003.1 GCF_900107585.1 Rubrimonas cliftonensis
TCGCGCCGATCGCCATGGAGGAGAAGCTCCGCTTCGCCATCCGCGAAGGCGGCCGCACCGTCGGCGCCGGCGTCGTCTCCAAGATCATCGAGTAAGCGGGACCGAACCGCCGCCCACGTGGGCGGCGCCGTTCGGCCGGATCGCGGGCCGCCCTCACGGGCGGCCCGTTTTCATTCCTTCGCGAATTCTGTCGCGACGCGGCGCAAGCGGACGGCGGATCGAATGCAGGAAGGGCCGCCATGCGCGGAAGGCGGCCGTCCGCCCCGCGGCGCCTCTTGAGCGATGAGGGCCGCGCCCTCCCTCGGGTGGGCGCTTCGCGACGGCTGAGCGGCGCGGTTTATGGCGCAAACAACTTCGACGGCGCAGCGGGTTGAGGCGTTGCAATGCGCCCTCCCTTGGGGGAGGGAGGGCGCGGCCCGTGCTGGTCGCACGGGCCAAGGGTCGAGCGAGGCGCCTTCAGGCCACAGGCCGCCTTCCGCGCGAATCGGCCCCTTCGCCAACGCGAGTCGAAGCGCTGTGGGATTGCCCACCTCCCCACGCGACATGCGACGGAAACACCAAGGCAGGCGCGCCAAAACAGCGCCATCGTCATGGCGTCCGTCGCCCCGCAAAAACCGGAGCGCCTCTCTGCCGGAAACGCCTGCCCCGCAAGCTGACGTATCGCGCCGCACAACTTGGCGGGTGCGGCGCGCGACCACGCGTCGGCGCCTATCACGCGCCGCCCTCGGCGTACTGCCGCCGCGGGCCGTCGCGAGGCGCGCCGGGCTGTCGCCCGGCGTCGTTCGCCGTTCTCAGACCGCCTCAGCCCTCGGGGCGGCGGCGGTCTTGTCCAGCTCCTCGGCGACGAGGAACGCAAGCTCCAGCGCCTGGCTCGCGTTCAGCCGCGGGTCGCAGGCGGTGTGGTAGCGGCTGGAGAGGTCGGCCTCGGCGAGATTGTGCATGCCGCCAAGGCATTCGGTGACGTTCTTGCCGGTCATCTCGAAGTGGACGCCGCCGGCGTGGGTGCCCTCCGCGGCGTGGACCTCGAAGAATTCCCGCGCCTCGGCCAGCACCCGGTCGAAGGGCCGCGTCTTGTAGCCGGTGTCGGACTTGATCGTGTTGCCGTGCATCGGGTCGCAGCACCAGACGACATGCCTGCCCTCGCGCTCGACGGCGCGGATCCAGCCCGGCAGGTGCTTGGAGACCTTGCCGGCCCCGACGCGGGCGATGAGCGTCAGCCGCCCCGGCTCGTTGGCCGGGTTCAGCCGGTCGATCAGTCGCAACATGTCGTCGGCCTCCAGCGACGGGCCGCATTTCAGGCCGAGCGGGTTGATCACGCCGCGGCAGTACTCGACATGGGCGCCGTCAAGCTGACGGGTGCGGTCGCCGATCCAGAGCATGTGGCCCGAACCGGCGACCCATTTACCGGAGGTCGAGTCGACGCGCGTCAGCGCCTCCTCGTACTGCAGCAGCAGCGCCTCGTGGCTGGTGAAGAAGCTCACGCCGTGCAAGACGTTGGCGTTGCCCGCGTTCACGCCGCAGGCGTTGATGAAGTCGAGCGCGGTCGAGACGCGCTCGGCCATCGCCTGGTACTTCTCCGCCTCGGGCGAGCCTTGGGTGAAGCCGAGGTTCCAGCTCGCCACGCGGTGCAGGTCGGCGTAGCCGCCCTGCGCGAAGGCGCGCAGCAGGTTCAGCGACGCGGCGGACTGCAGGTAGGCCTGCAGCATCCGGTCAGGGTCCGGCGTGCGGGCCTCAAGCGTCGGCAGGTCCTCGTTGATGATGTCGCCCTTGTAGGAGGGCAGCTCCAGATCGCCGACCTTCTCAGTGGGCGCCGAGCGGGGCTTGGCGAACTGGCCGGCCATGCGCCCGACCTTCACCACCGGCTTCTTGGCGGCGTAGGTGAGCACCACCGCCATCTGCAGCAGGACGCGGAACGTGTCGCGGATGGTGTCGGCGGAGAACTCAGCGAAGCTCTCGGCGCAGTCGCCGCCCTGCAGCAGGAACGCCTCGCCGCGCGCCACCTCCCCCAGCCGCTTCGTCAGCGCCCGCGCCTCGCCGGCGAAGACCAGCGGCGGATAGCTCGCAAGCTTGCCCTCGACGACGCCTAGCCGCGCCGCGTCGGCGTATTCGGGAAGCTGCATGGCCGGTTTGCGCCGCCAGCTCGCCCTGTCCCACACTTGCGTCATCGCCGCCTCCCGTCGCGAACCTGTCTTCTTGCGACGGTTCTTTATCGCCACGCGGCGGATTGCGCCAGTTTCAGGGCGCGCTCGCGGCTTGACGCCGCATCGGGCCGCACGTCACCTGAGCCGATGGTCGAACAGCTCCGCAGGACGGTCAGGCCCGAACCGTCGCCGGTCCAGCCGCCGGCGGCCCCAAAGCTCTTTGTTTTCCTGCTGACGCATCAGTTCTCCATGATCGCCTTCGCCGCGGCGCTGGAGCCCCTGCGCATCGCCAACCGGCTCGCGCGGGGCCGGCTCTACGCGTGGCGCCTCGTGGCCGAGACGGCCGAGCCCGCGCGATGCTCCAACGGCGCCGCGGTGAGCGTCGACGGCCCGCTCGACGCCGCGCCGCGCGACGCCACCGTGCTCGTCTGCGGCGGGCTGGAGGTGCAGAAGGCCGCCAGCAAGCCGGTGCTCACATGGCTGCGGCGCCAGGCCCGGCTCGGCTCGCGCATGGGGGCGCTGTGCACCGGGGCGCATGTGCTCGCGCGGGCGGGCCTGCTCGAAGGGCGGCGCTGCACGATCCACTGGGAGAACCGCGCCGCCTTCGCCGAGGAGTTCGAGGACGTCGAGATCACCAACCGCGTCTACGAGATCGACGGCGACCGCCTCACCTGCGCCGGCGGCGCGGCGGCGGCCGACATGATGCTGGCGCTGATCGGCGACGAGCACGGCCCCGACTTCGCCCGCCTCGTCGCCGACCAGATGATCGTCGGCTCGATGCGCGGCGCCGCCGAGGAGCAGCGTCTCTCCGCCCCGGCGCGCCTCGGGACGCGCCACCCCCGGCTGGTGACCATCATCAAGCGGATGGAGGCGCATATCGAGGAGCCGGTGAGCCCGTCAGACCTCGCCGAAGGCGCCGGGATGTCCACGCGACAGCTTGAGCGCCTTTTCAGACGCTATCTGAACAAGAGCCCCAAACGCTATTACATGGAACTGAGACTGCAGCGCGCCCGCGGGCTGCTGCTGCAGACCGACATGAGCGTGATCGCCGTGGCGCTGGCGAGCGGCTTCACGTCATCGGCGCATTTCTCGAAATGCTACCGCGACCAGTTCGGCCGCACCCCGTACCATGAGCGCGGCGCGGCGGAGCCCGAGGAGCGCGCCTGACGCGCTCAGGCGGCCCGTTCGGGGAGCATGGCGACGGTCCCGGCGCCGCGCGCCGCCGCGGGCGTCAGCCCGTAGTGGTCGCTCAGCCGCTGCAGCGCGATCTTGAGCACGACCTTGCCGGACCGCGCGGACCACCCCATGCGGCGTTCGGTCGACTCGAGCCCTTCGCGCAGACAGCAAGTCCGCAGGGCCGCGTCCGCAAGTCCCGGTCCAAGCGCCTCGAGCGCCCGGCCGAACCTGTCGGCCGCCAGGACAGGGGGCGAGGCGTCCCCGCCCGGAGCGCGCGGCGCGACGAGCCCGCGCCAGTCCTGCAGGGCCTCGCCCGCCAGATGCGCGGCCTCGAAGTCGCCGACGAGACGTTCGCCCGCCTCGACCTCCGCAGGCGTCAGGAACGGCGCCCCGTCCGCCCCGCGACGCGTGGCGAGCCATGCGAGCGGCGTCTCGGCGAGACAGGCGCGCAGTTGCGGCGCCGGCGTCGGCTCCGCCGGGCCTTCGCCGCAATCGGCGGCAGGCGCAGCTGGCTGGTTCTCAGCCTCGCGCGCCAGAACCGTCCTCAACCAGGCCCGCCCCGCCTCGGAGATGACGTATTTCGCCGAGCAGTTCGTCCGGGAGAGGCATCGCACCCAGTCCCGCGCCGCAAGCTCCGCAGCCGCCTCCAGCGTCAGCAGGCCCAGCGGACGGCGGAACCGGTTCTTGCGGCAGAAAACGCCCGCCTTGCCGGCGCCGTCGGCGATCATCAGGAAGGCTTCGGGCTCGCTGAGCCGCTCAAGCGCGCGCGCCGCCACGCGACGGCCGTAGTCCGAGATGAGCGCCGGCGCGGCGGCGCCGGACTGACCGTCCGCGTCGCCGTCGTCCCTGGCGCCGGGCGCCGCGCCGTCGTCCGCGCAGCCAACCCCGCCCATCGCCCCGCGCGCCACCGCGCCGAGCGTCTCGAGCGCGCGGTCGATCAGCGGGTCGTCCCGCAGCGCCTCCATGCGGCGGATCGCGCGGTGAACGCTGGCCGGCGCCTTCCCGGCCGCTTCGGCGAGACGTCTCAGCGGCGCCGCGCCCTCCACATGCGCGAGATAGAGCGCAGCGTCCTCGACCCGCCTTGGCGGCGCCTCGGCGAGACTGGCGCGCATCGCGCTGACGCAGGCCCGCAGGGTGACATGGTGGGTGCGCAAGGCGTCGTCTCCAACCGCTTCCAGGCTTTACGCCCAATTTGGTGAAAATCAGCGCTAACCGGCATGTGTGAAGAATGGTTTAAGTCCGGCACTTTGTGGAAAACGTAAATCTTACCGCAAACTCAATTAACTACCCGTCACCGTGCGCTGCGTTTACGAAGTGTGGAACACCTGCCGTGGCGCCGCATTGTCGCCATGAACGCAGCGACGGAGAGCGAAATGCGCCCTGAGATCATGATCGAAGCACAGCCCCTCACCCTTGCGCTGGAAGCGGCGGAGGCGGCGCTCGCGACGCTCTCGCGGCCGCGCCTGCTCGCCGCCGCGGCCCGTGTGGGCGCGACGCTCTATCGGCGCCAGCGCGATCTGCCGGGCCTTTTGCCACAGGGATCAGGCGCTTCCGGCGTTCGCCTCGTGGCGGCCATCATGTCGGCGGAGGCGGCCGCCAACGCCGCGCGGCTGGCGGGAGACCCCACCTACGCACCGGCGCGCCACGTCAAGCTGCTCACCGCGCTCCTCGCCGAGGCCGCCGCGCTGAAGCAGTCGGGCGGGCTTGAGACCAAATCCCGCGCGGCCTGATCCCGTGGCCTGATCCCGCGACCACCGCTCCGCGCCGGCCAGACGCGCCCGCCCCCCTGCGGCGGCGCCCGGCCGGCGGCGCGCAGGCCGCAGCATCGCCGCCGCTTGCGCGAATCCGCGCGCGCGCTTACGCGGGCGCGATGAACCCGCCCCAGCATGAACGCGTCCTGATCGTCGATTTCGGCAGCCAGGTGACGCAGTTGATCGCCCGCCGCCTGCGCGAGGCGCGGGTGTATTCCGAGATCGTCCCCTTCGCCCGCGTGGACCGCACCTTCCTTGCCGGGTTCGCGCCGCGGGCGATCATTCTCTCGGGCGGCCCCGCCAGCGTCCTCGAAACGAACGCGCCGATGCCGGACGCCGCCGTGTTCGAGGCGGGCGTGCCGGTTCTCGGCATCTGTTACGGCCAGCAGGCGATGGTCTCGGCGCTCGGCGGCGAGGTCGAGGGCGGGCGCCATCGCGAATTCGGGCGCGCGAGCCTCACCGTCGCCGCGCATTCGCCGCTCTTCGAGGGATGGGTCGAGACCGGCGCCGCCGAGCAGGTCTGGATGAGTCATGGCGACCGCGTAGCGGCGGCGCCGCCGGGTTTCCACGTCATCGCCGCCTCGCCCGGCGCGCCCTGCGCGGCGATCGCGGACGAGGCGCGGCGCTTCTACGGCGTGCAGTTCCACCCCGAGGTCATGCACACCCTGCGCGGCGAGCGCATCTACGAGAACTTCCTGTTCAGGGTGGCCGGGCTCAAGGGCGACTGGACCATGGCCGCCTACCGCGACGAGGCCGTGGCCGCCATCCGCGCCAAGGTGGGCGATGCGCGCGTGGTCTGCGGGCTTTCGGGCGGCGTCGACAGCGCGGTGACGGCGGTTCTGGTTCATGAGGCCATCGGCGAGCGCCTGACCTGCGTGTTCGTCGACACCGGCATGATGCGCGAGGGCGAGGCGGACGAGGTGGTGGGCCTGTTCCGCGACCACCACAACATCCCGCTGATCCACGCCGACGAGGGGCCGCGCTTCCTCGCCGCGCTCGACGGCGTGACCGACCCCGAGCAGAAGCGCAAGACCATCGGCAAGATCTTCATAGACGTCTTTCAGGAACACGCGGAAAGCATTGGTAAAGTTAAGTTTCTTGCGCAGGGAACGCTCTACCCCGACGTGATCGAGTCGGTCTCCGTCACCGGCGGCCCCTCCGTCACGATCAAGAGCCACCACAATGTCGGCGGCCTTCCGGAGCGCATGAACCTCGGGCTCGTCGAGCCGCTGCGCGCGCTCTTCAAGGACGAGGTTCGGGCGCTGGGCCGGGAACTCGGGCTGCCCGAGCGATTCGTGGGCCGGCATCCCTTCCCCGGCCCCGGCCTGGCGATCCGCTGTCCCGGTGAGATCACCGCGGAGAAGCTCGCCATCCTGCGGCGTGCTGACGCGGTGTACCTGGAGGAGATTCGCAACGCCGGCCTCTATGATGAGATCTGGCAGGCCTTCGCCGCCCTGCTGCCGGTGCGCAGCGTCGGCGTGATGGGGGACGGGCGGAGCTACGACTACGTTCTCGCACTGCGGGCCGTGACGTCCGTCGATGGCATGACCGCCGACTACTATCCGTTCGAGCACGACTTTCTCGGCCGTGTGGCGGGCCGCATCATCAACGAGGTGCGGGGCGTCAACCGTGTGGTGTATGACGTCACGTCGAAACCGCCGGGGACGATCGAATGGGAGTGAACCGGGCCGCGCCGATCGCATCGCTTCTGGCGGGCCTGCTGGCGGGCTTCGCCCATGCACAGGCGCTTTTCACCGCGCCGGCGCACCCGCTGCCGGTGCGCGACGCGCCGGGCGGCGACGTGATCGGCGCGCTTGAGCCCGGCGCGACGCCCGTCGAATCGACCGGCGCGGACGGCGCCTGGCTGCGCATCGGCTTTGGCGAGCGGGACGGATGGGTGGCGCGCGACGCGCTCTCGCCGACGGAGACGCCCATGCTCGCCGGCTCGCAGGCGCCCGACGGGCTGCTCTGTTCGGGGACAGAGCCGTTCTGGTCGCTGCGCCTCGAAGCGGCCACGACGCTGCGCAGCCCCGACGGAGACGGACCCGCGCTCACCCTGCATGGCGTCGCGCCCGCCGTCGGCATGTCCGCCTTCCCCGCGCGCGTCGACTATGGCCCGCTGGTGGCGGTGCTGCGCCCGCTCGCCTGCGCCGACGGGATGTCCGACCGCACGCAGGCCTGGACCGTCGACGTGCTCGACGGCGACCGCCTCCTCACGGGTTGCTGCCGCCTCTCGCCATGACCGTCGCCGCTGACGGCCACCCGACCGCCCGCCCGATGGCGGCGGCAGGCTGGATGGGCCTCGCCATCGTCTCCTTCGCCGCGATGGCCGTCGCCGGGCGCGAGCTCTCCGCCCATTACGACACCTTCGAGATCATGTTCTATCGCTCGGCCATCGGTCTGCCGATCGTCGCGGCGCTGCTGCTGCGCCTGCACGGCTGGCGCGGGGCGGCGACTGCGCAGCCCTGGGGCCATGTGCGCCGCAACGTGATCCATTTCACAGGGCAGAACCTCTGGTTCTACGGCGTCGCCACGATACCGCTCGCGCAGCTCGTCGCGCTGGAGTTCACCAACCCGATCTGGGTGGCGATGCTGGCGCCGCTGCTGCTCGGCGAGACGCTGACGCGCTGGAAGCTGGTCGCCGCGCTGCTCGGTTTCGCCGGCGTGCTCGTGATCGCGCAGCCCGGCGTCGCGCCGCTGGAGCTTGGGCATCTCGCGGCGCTGGCCTCCGCGCTCGGCTTCGCGCTCACCAACATCTTCACCCGCGGGCTGATGCGGCGCGACGGCGCGCTCTGCGTCCTGTTCTGGATGACGCTGAGCCAGATGCTGATGGGGCTGGCCTGCGCCCTGCCCGGCGGCGTCGCCGGCGTGACGCCGGAGACGCTTCCCTGGGTGCTCTTCGTCGGCGTCTGCGGCCTCTCGGCGCATATGGGGCTGACGCGGGCGCTGGGCTTCGCGCCGGCGTCGGTGGTGGCGCCGATGGAGTTCCTGCGCCTGCCGGTCATTGCGGTCGTGGGGCTGACGCTCTACGGCGAGCCGGTCGAACTGGCGCTCGCCCTCGGCGCCGCGCTGATCCTGTTGGGCAACGTCCTGAACCTTCGGGCGCAGCGGCGCGGCGCGTGACGGCGCTTTGCCGCCGGACGCCGCTGTGCTAGGCGATCCGCGAAAACCCAGCGCGGCGGCCTTCGCAGCCGCAACAAGATCAATGGAGACATCATGAATCTCGACGCCATCCCCGCGGGGAAGAACCCGCCCAAGGACGTCAACGTAGTGATCGAGATCACCGGCGGCGCCGGCGGCGGCGCGCCCGTGAAGTACGAGATCGACAAGGACAGCGGCGCCGTGTTCGTCGACCGCATCGTGAACACGCCGATGTTCTACCCGTGCAACTACGGCTTCGTGCCGAACACCCTGCACGACGACGGCGACCCCACCGACGTGCTGGTGCTGTGCGATTTCGCGCTGGCCCCCGGCGTCGTCATCCGCTGCCGCCCGGTGGGCGTGCTGAAGATGGAGGATGACGGCGGCATGGACGACAAGATCATCGCCGTGCCGGTGGAGAAGGTCGACCCGTTCCAGGCCAACATCCAGGACCTGACCGACATCGTCGAGAAGACCCGCGACCGCATCAAGCACTTCTTCGAGCACTACAAGGACCTCGAGGCCGGCAAGTGGGTCAAGGTCATCGGCTGGGGCGACAAGGCCGAGGCCGAGACGATCCTGATGAAGTCGGTGGAAGCCGCCAAGAAGTGAACCGAGGGCGGCGCCGCACGAGGCGCCGCCTCACTCCGGCGACAGCAGCGCCGCGAGCGCGGCCAGCGCCGCCAGTTCGCCCGCCATCTGGGCCGCGCCCAGCACGTCTCCGGTGACGCCGCCGATCCTGGCCCGCGCGACCGCCCGCGTCGCCAGCGCCGCCGCAAGCGCCGCCGCCGTCATCCAGCCCGCCGACCGCCAGCCGAGCGCCAGCGCGCCGACGGCGCCGCCGACCGCCAGCGCGGCGACGACCGTGGCCCAGCCCGGCGCGCCCGCCGTCGCCGCCATTCCGCCGGGCTTCGCCTGCGGCCCTAGCCTGAAGATCAGCGGCACGACGGCGCGGCTCACCGCGCCGGAGGCGGCGAAGGTCGCGACCGTCAGCGCCGGCGCGGTCTCCGCCATGAAGGCGGCCTTGGCGAGCAGCGCGAGCGCGAGCGCGGATGCGCCGAACGTCCCCACCCGGCTGTCGAGCATGATCTCCAGGCGCCGCGCAGGGTCCATTCCGCCCCCGAAGCCGTCGGCGCAGTCGGCCAGCCCGTCCTCGTGAAAGGCGCCCGTCAGCGTCAATGACGCCGCCAGCGCAGCGGCGGCGGCGGCGAGCGGCGGCAGGCCCAGCGCCAGGCCGAGCCACAGCGCCGCACCCGTCAGCGCGCCGACCAGCGCGCCGACCAGCGGCCACGCCCACGCCGCCGCCGCGGCGCGCTCCGCCGCGCGGGCGTGGTCGACCGGCGCCGGGATGCGCGTCAGCAGGCTGAGCGCATGGAGCGGGTCTCGGAGGTCGAAAAGGCGCATCGGTCGCGCTCCGCCAGGGGGTCCGCGGATTGCCCGCGACGCGCGCGCGGGCTACCGCCTCGGCTGATACAGCCTCATAGCCGGAGCCGCCATGCCCTTCGCCAGCCTCGACGCCTTCCGCGCCGCCCTAGCCGCCGCGCCGGGGCCCGACCGCGCCGCGCGCGCCGCCGCGGAGGCGCGCAACAGTCGGCTGACGAAGCCGCCCGGCGCGCTGGGACGGCTGGAGGAGATCGCCGTCTGGTGGTGCGGCTGGCGCGGCGTGGCGCGCGGCGCGCTGGAGCGCCCGCAGATCGTCGTGTTCGCCGCCGACCACGGGGTTGCGCGCCGCGGCGTGTCGCCATTCCCCGCCGAGGTCACGGCGCAGATGGTGGGCAACTTCGCCGCCGGCGGCGCCGCCATCAACCAGCTCAGCCGCCTGCTCGGGGCGCGGCTCGACGTCGTGGACGTCGGCGTGGGCCGGCCCACGGCCGATTTCACCGAAGGCCCCGCGATGGACGAGGCGCGCTTCCTGCAGGCTCTCGGCGCCGGTTGGGACGCGGTGGACCCCGACGCCGACCTCTTCATCGCCGGCGAGATGGGCATCGGCGCCACCTCGGCGGCGTCGGCGGTCGCGGCGGCGCTGTTCGGCGGCGGCGCGGAAGCATGGACGGGGCGCGGCGCCGGCGTCGACGACGCCGGCCTTCGCGCCAAGACCGCCGTGGTCGCCGCCGGTCTCGCGGCCCACCCCGAAGCCGCCGCCGATCCGCTTGAGGCGCTGCGGCGTCTCGGCGGGCTGGAGATGGCCGCCATGGCCGGGGCCGTCGCCGCCGCCCGCGCCCGCCGCACCCCGGTGCTGCTCGACGGCTTCATCTGCACCGCCGCCGCCGCCGCGCTCGCCCACGCCAGTCCCGGCGCGCTCGAGCACTGCCGCGCGGGGCACCGCTCTGGCGAGGCGGCGCATGGCCGGATGCTCGACGCGCTGGGGCTGGAGGCCGTGCTGGACCTCGGCATGCGGCTCGGCGAGGGCTCCGGCGCCGCGGTGGCGGCGCTGACGGTGAAAGCGGCGCTCGCCTGCCACGGCGGCATGGCGACCTTCGCCGAGGCGGGCGTCTCGGGCGGATGAGGCGCGCCCCGGCCGTCAGGAGCTTGCGAAGAAATCCTCGATGACGGCGCGGTAGACCTCCGCCAGCCGCCGCACGTCCTGCACCGGCACGCGCTCGTCGACCGCGTGCATCCCGCGCCCGACGAGGCCCACCTCCACGACCGGGCAGTGGTCCTTGACGTAGCGCGCGTCGGATGTGCCGCCGGTGGTGCTGAGTTTCGGCGTCTGGTTGGTGGCCCGCGCCACCGCCGCGGCGACGCGGTCGGTGAAGGGCCCCGGCGGCGTCAGGAACGCCTCGCCGGAGATCCGCGTCGACACCGAAGCGGTCACGCCGAACTCGGCGGCGACCGCCTCCGCCTCGGCGCGCAGCATCGCCGTGAGGCCCGCGCCGTCATGCATGTCGTTGAAGCGGATGTTGACGGTGGCGCGTCCCTCGGCGGGGATCACGTTGGAGGCCGGGTTGCCCACGTCGACCGTCGTGATCGCGAGCGTGGAGGGGTCGAAATGCGCCGTGCCCTCGTCCAGCGGGCGGCTCGCCAGCCGGTCGAGCAGCCGCGCCAGCGCCGGCAGCGGGTTGCGCGCCCGATGCGGGTAGGCCGTGTGGCCCTGCACGCCGCGCATCGCGAGCTGCGCGGTGACGCTGCCGCGCCGCCCGATCTTGATCATGTCGCCCAGCGTCTCGACGGAGGTCGGCTCGCCCACGATGCAGGCGTCGAGCCGTTCGCCGTTGGCCTGCATCCAGTCGAGGATGGCGGGCGTGCCGTCGACGCTGTCGCCTTCCTCGTCGCCGGTGATCAGCAGCGCCAGCGAGCCGCGCGCCGGATCGCCGGCAGCCCAGGCGCAGGCGGCCGCGACGAACGCCGCGACGCCCGACTTCATGTCCACCGCGCCGCGCCCCCAGAGCTCGCCGCCAGCCACCGTCGCGCCGAAAGGCGGATGCGTCCAGGCCGCCGCGTCCCCGACCGGGACGACGTCGGTATGGCCGTTGAACCCCAGCACCGGCCCCAAGGCCCCGAAGCGCGCGTAGAGATTCGCGATGCCGCCGCGGTCGCAGCGGGTCGTGCGGAAGCCCGCCGCGGACAGCGCAGCCGCCACGACGTCGATGGCCCCGTCGTCGGCGGGCGTCACCGACGCGCAGCGGATCAGCGCGGAGGTCAGGGCGACGGGGTCTATCGGCTCGGGCATGGGCGGGACTCTCGTCAGGGAGGCGCCGCCGTACGCTTGCGGCCGCGCGCACTCACAAGGCCCGTCCGCGCCCGGCGGGTCAAGCCGCCGCGCGCCGCGGCGCGCTCAGCCTTTCGGGATGACGCTCAGCACGCGGCCGAGCCCGTTGTCGCCGTCGCTTAGGAAGGTGATCACGACGCGCTTCCCGGCGGCGAGTTCGGTGGAGACCTCCGTCTGCGCCGCCAGCGGCCACACGGTCCGGTCGGTCAGCACGATGACGCGGCGCGCCTGATCATAGGTCGCGATCTGGCCGGAGGTCTGGTCCGCGAGCGCGGCGCCGGCGAGGGAGGACAGGCAGAGAGCGGAGAGGATGAGTGCGCGCATGGCGCTGTTTCCCGGAAAGCCGGCCCCGATGGACGGACAGACCGGAGATGAAGTGGGATTGCCCGGCCGCGCCGCAAGCGGGGCCGTCGAGGCCGGCGCGAATATTTCTCGCAGGCGGTCGGGCGTCGCCGGCGGACGCGCTCTCAGTCGAAGAGCGGCTCCATCTGGGCGACGATGACGGCGTTCTCGTCGCGCGCGCGGGCCATAAGCGCGCGGTCGTCGTCGCCGATCTCGTCGCCCTCGGCCTCCCGGTCGGCGACGCCGCCATAGCCCTGCACGTCGAGCGGCGCGAGGCCGGCGGCCTTGAGGATGGCGACCGTCTCCCGCACCGCCTCGGCCTCGTCCCTGCCGCTCGCGTAGCAGACCAGCGCGGCGCCGGTGGAGCCGTCGGGCAGGCCGTCGCCGGGCGCGCGGCCGCACTGAACCAGCAGCGTGAAGACGTCCATGGCCCCTCCAGTGCCGCCAGGGGCGTCCGGGTCTCGACCCGAACGCCCCGGCGCCGCGGTCAGTCGCGCAGCAGCTCGTTGATCGAGGTCTTGGAGCGGGTCTGCGCGTCGACCTTCTTGACGATGACGGCGCAGTAGAGACCCGGCCCCGGCTCGCCGTTCCCCATCGGCTTGCCCGGCAGCGAGCCGGCCACCACGACGGCGCCGGCGGGCACCTCGCCCATGGTGATCTCGCCGGTCGCGCGGTCGACGATCTTGGTGGACTTGCCGATGAAGACGCCCATGCCGAGCACCGCGCCCTCGCGCACGATGCAGCCCTCGACGACCTCCGAGCGCGCGCCGATGAAGCAGTCGTCCTCGATGATCGTCGGGCCGGCCTGCATCGGCTCCAGCACGCCGCCGATGCCGACGCCGCCGGAAAGGTGCACGTTGCGCCCGATCTGCGCGCAGGAGCCGACAGTGGCCCACGCATCCACCATCGTCCCCTCGCCGACATGGGCGCCGAGGTTGACGAAGGAGGGCATCAGCACCGCGCCCGGCGCGATGTAGGCGGAGCGGCGCACGACGCAGCCGGGCACGGCGCGGAAACCCGCCGCCTGCCACTCGCTCTCGCCCCAACCCTCGAACTTCGAGGGAACCTTGTCCCACCAGGTCGCGCCGCCGGGGCCGCCGGCGACGGCCGCCATCGGGTTGAGGCGGAACGAGAGCAGCACGGCCTTCTTGAGCCACTGGTTGACCGTCCACGCGCCGTCCGCGCCCCGTTCGGCCACCCGCTCGGCGCCGCTGTCGAGCAGCTCCAGCGCCGCCTCGACGGCCTCCCGCGTCTCGCCTCTGGTGTCGACGGAGACGCCGTCGCGCGCCTCCCAGGCCGCTTCGATCGCCGTCTCAAGACCCGCGTGGCTCATGCGCCCCTTCTCCCCCGTTTTACCTGCGTCAAGGTTGGCGCTATACGCGGCGCTCCGGGGGCGCGCAACGCATGCGCCCCTGCTGGCGGGAGTGAGCGGCGTGGACGACAAGGACGAGCAGAAGCATCGCGCATCGGTGTTTCCCTCCGCGACGCGCGACGTCGAGGCGGCGGGACGCATCCCGTCGACGCCGCAGACCCGCGCGCCGGCCTATCGCCTCGCCTTCGCCGACACCGACTTCCTGCGCCGCGAGGAGCTGCGGCCGGTCCGCCTCCAGCTGGAGCTGCTGAAGCCCGAGCTGACGCTCGCAGAGCGCGGCATCGTCTCGACGGTGGTGATGTTCGGCGGGGCCCGCATCCGCCCGGGCGGCGCCCAGGCGCGCACGCCGCAGATGGCGGAGATGTCGCGCTACTACGAGGAGGCGCGGAAGTTCGCGCAGCTCTGCAGCCTGGAATGCCTCAAGCGCGGCGGCGGCGAGTTCGTCGTCGTCACCGGCGGCGGTCCCGGCGTGATGGAGGCCGGCAACATGGGCGCCGCAGAGGTCGGCGCGCCGTCGATCGGGCTGAACATCGTCCTGCCCCACGAGCAGGCCCCGAACGCCTATGTGACGCCGGAGCTGAGCTTCAATTTCCACTACTTCGCCATCAGGAAGATGCATTTCCTGATGCGCGCCGCGGCGATCTCGGTGTTTCCGGGCGGCTTCGGCACGCTCGACGAACTGTTCGAGGCGCTGACGCTGATCCAGACGCGGCGCATGGCGCCGGTGCCGCTGCTGCTGTTCGGGGAGGCGTTCTGGCGGCGCGTGATCGACTTCGACGCGCTGGTGGAGGCCGGGACCGTGTCCCCGGAGGATCTCGACCTGCTCCAGTTCGTCGAGACGGCAGAGGAGGCCTGGGCCGCCGTCGCCTCCGCCGCCACCGAGTCAGAGAGGGCGGCGGCGGAGTAGCGACGGCGCGACGCGGGCGGGCCCCCCGCAGCTTCAGCGGGGCAGGCCGCTGATCTCCAGCCCGAGCGTGCCGGCGGCGCCGGTGATCGCCTCCGCGGCGCGATCGATCTCGGCGCGCATGTCGGCGTCGGGACGCTGGGCCGGCGCGTCGGAAGCCTCTGGCGCTGCGGTGGCGGCGGAACGCTCCAGCGACCTGTCCAGCGTGCGCAGCGCCGACACCGCCTCCACCAGGAGACGCCGGGTCTCCGCGAGGTTCTCGACCTCGCGCGTGGCCTCGGCCATGCCCGCCGGCGTCTCCAACTCTTCCACGCGCGCCTGAGAAGCCACCAGCTGCTCGCGCAGCGCCTCGGTCTCGCCCGCCCGGCTGGTGGACTCCGCAAGGCGCCGCTCCAGCGATTCGGAGCGCTCCAGCGCGAGCTCAAGCTCGCTCTCAAGCCGCTTCACGCGCGGGTTCTCGTCGATGTCCTCGCCGCAGCCGGCGGCGAGAGAGAGCATGATCAGCGCTCCCAGCGCCGCGACCCGTGATCGCGGCGATCTGGTGGGAAGGGTCCGCATCATCGGCACGTCTGTTCTCCGCATTCGGTGCGCCGGCCGCCGACCGGCCCCGCCCGTCGCCGACATAGGCGATGAGACGCGGCGGCGCATCCCGCCGTCTGCAGAATCACGCGCCGGCGGCGTCGGTGAAAAGCCGGCCGAAAGTCTCGCGCAGCGCCTTCTTCTGCACCTTGCCCATCGCGTTGCGCGGCAGCTCGTCAACGATCACGACGCGCTTGGGGTGCTTGTAGCGGGCGAGATCGGCCGAAATCGCGGTCATCACCGCCGCCTCGTCGACAGAATCGGGCTTCTCCGGCGTCACCACGGCGACCACGGCCTCGCCGAAATCGGGGTGCGGCACACCGACCACGGCGCTCTCCTTCACGCCCACCACAGCGTCGATGCGCTCCTCCACCTCGCGCGGATAGACATTGAAGCCGCCGGAGATGATCAGATCCTTGGCGCGGCCGACGATGGAGACGTAGCCGCGATCGTCGATCACGCCGAGGTCGCCGGTGATGAAGAATCCGTCGGCGCGCATGTCCTCCGCGGTCTTCTCCGGCATCCGCCAGTAGCCAGAGAATAGATTGTCGCCCTTCACCTCGATCACGCCGATCTCGCCCTGCGGCAGCGACCGGCCCGTCTCGGGGTCGGCGACGCGCAGGTCCACCCCCGGCAGCGGGAAGCCCACCGTGCCGGCGCGGCGCTCGCCGTCATAGGGGTTGGAGGTGTTCATGTTGGTCTCGGTCATGCCGTAGCGTTCCAGGATCGCGTGGCCGGTGCGCGCGCGCCAGGCGTCATGCGTCTCGGGCAGCAGCGGCGCCGAGCCGGAGACGAAGAGGCGCATGCCCGCCGTCGCCTCGCGCGTCAGGCCGGGGTGGTCGAGCAGCCGGGTGTAGAAGGTCGGCACGCCCATCATCGCGGTCGCGCCCTGCGCCATCGCCCCGAGCGCAGCGTCGGCGTCGAACTTCGCCATGAAGAACACGCCGCCGCCGGCCATCAGCGTGACGTTGGTCGCCACGAACAGGCCGTGGGTGTGGAAGATCGGCAGGGCGTGGATCAGAACGTCGGCGGCGGTGAACCGCCAGACGTCGCGGAGCGTCAGGGAGTTCGACGTCAGCGCCCGGTGGCTGAGCATGGCGCCCTTGGAGCGCCCGGTGGTGCCGGAGGTGTAGAGGATCGCCGCGAGATCCTCCGCCCCGCGCGGAACCGCCCCGAAGCCGGCGTCGGCGGCGTCGGCGGCGTCGCGCAGCGTGCCGCGCCCGGCGCGGTCGAGCGTCATGACCGCGCCCACGTTCTTCGCCGCGCCCGTCAGAGCCTCGCGCCGGCCCGGATCGCACAGGAAGGCGGCCGGCTCGGCGTCGCCGAGGAAATAGCCGACCTCGGCGGGCGTGTAGGCGGTGTTGAGCGGCAGGAACACCGCGCCGGCGAGCACCGAACCGAGATAGAGCTGCACGGCCTCAAGCGACTTCTCGACCTGCGCCGCGACCCTGTCGCCGGGCTTCACGCCCGCCGCGGCGAGCGCGGCCGCCATGCGCTCGGCCCCGGCGAAAAGCGCGCCGTAGCTCAGTTCCCCACCGTCATGGCGGGCGAAGAGCCGGGCGTCGTCGCCCACGGACGCCGCGCGCAGCGCCTGCGCGAGGTGGTTCTCGTCATACATCGTCGTCTTTCCTCAGCTGCCCTCAGCGGCGCGGCAGGAGGCGCCGCACCGCCGGGGCCGTCGCGATGGCTCCCTCGCCGGCGAAGGCCTCGTGGTTCCGCTCGATCGCATCGAGATCGTAGAGATAGTTGACCATGCAGCCCCATGACGCGGCCATCCCGCGTTCGCTGGCGTCGGCCTCCGGGTTGACGCGGTGCAGCACCGCGCCGTTGCCGAGGTGGAACCGCGCCACCGGGTCGAGCGGCCCGCCGCGGGACTTTGCCTCGGCGAGATAGACCGCGGCGGCCCGCGCCAGCGCGTCGGGCGGCGGCGGCTCGGCGGCCATCGTCGCGCGCGCCTCGTCGCTCAGCTCCGGCGCGCCGCCGGCCAGCCACGCCCGCAGGCCGGGGATCGGCGAGAGCGTGACGAAGGTGCGCAGCCGCGGCAGTTCGCGGCTCAGCTCCTCGACCACCTGCTTGATCAGGAACGCGCCGAAGGAGACGCCGCGCAGCCCCTCATGGCAGTTGGTGATCGAGTAGAAGGCGGCGACGCGCGCCTGCTCGGCCGGGTGCGGCGCGCGATCCTCGGCCAGCACGGGGCCGATGGCGCCGGGAATATCGGCGGTCAGCGCGACCTGCACGAAGATCAGCGGGTCGCCGGGCATGGCCGGATGGAAGAAGGCGTAGAGCCGCCGGTCGGGCGCGGCCACGCGGCGGCGCAGCTCCTCCCATCCGCGGATCTCGTGGACGGCCTCATAGGAGATGATCTTCTCCAGAACCTCGGCCGGCGTGCTCCAGTCGATGCGCTGGATGCGCAGGAAGCCGCGGTTGAACCACGAGCCGAACAGGTGCCGGAAGTCGCGGTCGAGCCCCTCCAGCCGCGAATTCTCCCGCAGGGCCCGCAGCAGCGCCGCCCGCAGCCGCACCAGCCGGGCGGTGGCGCCCGGCGGGCTGTTCAGGCGGCGCACCAGCTCCTGCGACCTCGGCTCCGAGGAGAAATGCACCGCGCGCGCCAGCGCGTCGTCGTCGGGCGCGGCGCGCCACGCCTCGACGGCGGCCTCCAGCCGCGCGCGGTTGGGGCCGAAGCGTTCGGCCAGCATGGCGAAGGCCTCGACCCTGGCGGCGTCGTCCATCGCCTCCAGCCGGTCGAGCACCCGGCCCGCCAGCGCAAGACCGGTGGCCTCGCCGCGCCCGGAGGCAAGCCGCTCGCAGAGATCCTCGAGCGGCGCGTCGCGTGTCGCCGCCCCGGGCAGCAGGGCGTTGCCGATCTCCGACACGCGCTCAAGCAGATCCGAGACGACGCTCACAGCACGGGCCCCATCACCAGGTCCGGCAGGCCCGTCGCCAGGCCGGGGAACACGCAGAGGATCAGGATGGCGACGACCATGCACATCACATAGGGGATCGACCCGCGCAGGATGGTCTTCAATGGAATGTCGGGCGCGATGCCGTTGATGACATAGAGGTTCAGGCCCACCGGCGGCGAGATCAGCCCGATCTCCATGTTGATCGTCAGCACGACTGCGAACCAGTAGGGGTCGAACCCCGCGGCGAGGATCACCGGCAGCAGGATCGGCGCCGCCATCAGGATCACCGCGACCGGCGGCAGGAAGAAGCCCGCGACGAGCAGGAACAGGTTGATCGCCGCCATCAGCACCCAGCGGTTCACGTCGAGCTCCGTGATCCATGCGGCGATCGACTGGGTGATGAACAGCGAGGACAGCATGTAGGAGAACACGCCCGCCGCCGCGATGATGAACAGGATCATCACGCTCTCGCGCGTGCTGTCGCGCAGGATCGCCCAGAGCGCCGGCAGGTTCCACAGCCGGTAGATCACGACCGCGATGCCGATGCAGAGCAGCGCGCCCACCGCCGCCGTCTCCGACGGCGTCGCGACGCCGCCGTAGAGCACGAACAGCACGCCGACGATGACGGCCAGGAACGGCCCGACCCGCGGCAGGATCTCGATCTTCTGCGCCCAGGTGAAGCTGCGGCTCTCCAGCACCTTCGCGTTGCCCGAGGCCCAGGTCGCGTAGATCGACCAGGCCATGAAGAGCGTGACCAGCATCAGCCCCGGCACGACGCCGGCGAGAAACAGCCGGCCGATGGAGGTCTCCGTCGCGACGCCATAGACGATCATCGTCACCGAGGGCGGGATCAGGATGCCCAGGGTGCCGCCTGCGGCGATGGAGCCGGCGGCCACGGTGTCGGGATAGCCGCGCCGCCGCATCTCGGGCACGCCCATCTTGCCGATGGCCGCACAGGTGGCCGGCGACGAGCCCGACATGGCGGCGAACAGCGCGCAGGCGCCGAGGTTCGACACCACCAGCCCGCCGGGCACGCGGGTCAGCCAGCGGTCGAGCGCCTCGTAGAGATCGGCGCCGGCGCGGGTGGACGAGATCGCGGCCCCCATGATGATGAACATGGGGATCGACAGCAGCGCGAAGTCGTTGAGCTTGCCGAAGAAGATCTCCGGCATCAGCTCCAGCGAGCGCATGCCGTCGAAGGCCAGCAGGAAGCCGCCAGCCGTGATCAGCAGGCCGGTCGCGACCGAGACGCCGGAGAACAGGACCAGAATGGTCGCGAGGGCGACGACGCCGCCGAGCGTGAGCGGATCCATCAGGCGTCCTCCCCGGCGTCTGCGTCCGGCACTCCGAAGGGCCGGTCGACGCCCAGCACCACCCCCGCAAGGTCAGCGGCGAGCTGCAGGATGAACAGGCCGAAGCCGACGGGCAGCGCGAGGTAGGGTATCCAGAGCTTCACGCCCCAGACCGTCTCCGAGCGCCAGCCCCGCTCCCACGCCATCAGCCACAACTCGAAACCGTGGAAGAACATCACCCCGAGAACGGCGAGCGAGAGGCACAGCACCACCGCCGCCAGCACCCGTCGCGCCGCCATCGGCAGCGCCAGCGGCACCAGGTCGACATTCACATGGCCACGCAGATACTGGACATAGGGCAGCCCGAGCATCGTCGCCCCGACCATCAGGTAGATCACCGCCTCGGTCTGCCAGATGGTCGACCCGCCTAGAACATAGCGGATGAAGATCATCTGGCAGGTGATCAGCACCGAGGCGAGGATCATCAGCGAGGCGACAAGGCCGCAGGCCTGCGACAGCCAGCCGATCGCGCGAAGGGCGGCCACGCCGCCATGGCGCGCGCGCGTCGTCTCAGTCTGCGCCGTCATGGCCGCGCGCCCCAGTCCCTCACCGCGTCCCTCACCGCGTCACTCGACCGAAAGCGCGAGGTCGAGCAGTTTCTGCCCGTCGGGCGTGCTCTCGACGAACGCCTTGTAGGACGTCTGTTTTGCAAGCTCGCGCCAGGCGTCGAAGTCCTCGCTGGTCATCTGCGCGATCTCGACGCCGTTCTTGCGGAACACCTCGACAGAGGCTGCGTCCTCCTTCTTGGCCTCTTCGAGATAGAACGCCTCGGCCTTGGCGGCGCCTGCGCGCAGCGCGGCCTGCTGTTCGGCGGTCAGGCCGTCGAAGGTCGACTTGTTCATCAGCACGGGTTGATACATGAACCACAGCGCGACATCCCCGGCGGGGGTGTAGCACGCCACCTGCTCATAGAGGCGGAAGCTCACGAAGGAGGAGGACGAGGTGTTCACCGCCTGGAGAACGCCGGTCTGCATCGCGTTGTAGACCTCCGACGACGCCATCGAGGCGATCGACGCGCCGGCGCCCGCCAGCATCTGCTCAAAGGCCTTGCCGGCGGCGCGGGTCTGCAGGCCGGCGATGTCCTCGGGCTTGGTGATGCAGCCGTCCTTGCCGGCGAAACCGCCCGCGAGATAGCCGTCCACCAGCACCATCACGTCGTCTTCGGCCATGATCTCGCCGATCGCGTCCATGAACGGCGACTCGTTGAGGCGCGCGGCGTGGTCGTGGTTCTTCACGAGGCCCGGCATCAGCGTGAGGTTGTAGGCCGGTCGCTCGCCGCCTGCGTAGGAGAGCGGCAGCACGGTCATGTCGAGCTGGCCGCGGCTGAGGGGGCGGTACTGCTCGCTCGCCTTGAACAGCGACTGGCTGGGGAAGATGCGGATTTCAAGATCGACGTCAGCCGCCGCGACATGGTCGGCGACGATCTGGGCGACCTTGTGGCGCACGTCGCTCGTGGACCACTGGTGGCTGAGGCGCAGTTCAGCGGCGCCGGCGAATGCAGCGCCGAAAGCTGCGATTGCGGCGACGGCGGCGCCGACAAGAGTGCGATTCATGACGTTTCTCCCGGTTGACCGCAGGGTCTGAGCGCCCCGCGTAACGACCCTGCGACAACAGCGCAGAATGCGCACACAGTCAATCATTCTGTATGCAGAAGTCCAAAACTCGTCTATTGTCATGCACATGAAGGAAGTTTCTGGCGCGCGTTGCACGACTCGCACCCTGCGCGACAGGCTGGAGGAGCTCGTCCTCACCGGCGCCTTCGCCCCCGGCGCGCGGCTGGAGGAGACCGCGCTGGCCGAGCGTTTCGGCGTGTCCCGCACCCCGGTGCGCGAGGCGCTGGCCCAGCTCGGCGAGGCGGGGCTCGTGGTGATCCGCCCGAGACGGGGCGCCGTGGTCGCCGCGCTGACGCCGCGGCGGCTGATCGAGATGTTCGAGGTGATGGCCGAACTTGAGGCGATGTGCGCCCGCCATGCCGCGCGCAGGGCGGGCGGGCGCTCCCTGGCGGCGATCCGGCGCACGCATGAGCTCTGCGCCTCGGCGGCGCGGACGGGCGACGTCGACGCCTACTATTATGAGAACGAGGCGTTCCACGAAGCCATCCGCGCCGCGTCGCGGCAGGATTTCCTCGTCGAACAGGCGGGCGCGCTCCAACGCCGGCTGCGCGCCCATCGGCGGCACCAGCTGCGCGCGCGCGACCGCATCGCCGCGTCGCTGGCCGAGCATGACGCCATCGTGGCCGCCATCGAGGCAGCCGACGGAGAGGCGGCGGCGGCCGCCATGCGCGGCCATGTGGCCGTGCAGGGCGCGCGTTTCGCCGACATGCTCGCCGCCCTTGATCCCGATGCGGCGGCCGAGGCCGCCGTCTCTGACGCAGCCGTGTAGCCTGGGCGGTTGGCGGGCGCGAAGACGCGGCTATGATGCTTGGGCCGGCGGCCGGGCGGGCCGCCGCCGGCCGAACTGAGCGGAGACCGCGATGAACTGGACCGCCCCGGTTGACATCTACTGCGAAAGGCTGGGGCCGGGACTTCTCGCCGAGCCGCTGAACGCCGTAACCAACGCCGCCTTCCTCGTGGCGGCCTGGCTGGCATGGCGGGCGGCGAAGGCGCGGGGTCGGCTCGACTGGCCGATGTGGACGCTCATCGGCCTGACGGCGGCGATAGGCGTCGGCTCGACGCTGTTTCACACGTTCGCCCAGCGGTGGGCGGGTGCGGCCGACGTCATCCCGATCCTGCTGTTCATCGTCACCTATTTCGGCCTTTCGATCTGGCGCTTCTTCGGCGCGCGCGCGGCGGAGGCTGTGGCGCTGGCGGCGGGGTTCCTGTTCTTCGCAACGGGCCTGCGGGCGGCGGCGGGCGGCGCGCTGCCGGACGCGCTGCAGCCCGCCGTCGGCTATCTGCCGGCGCTCGTCGCGCTGGGAATGTGCGGCGCGCTCCTGCTGGCGCGGCGCCACCGCGTCGGCTGGCGGCTGCTCGGAGCGACGGCGCTCTTCACCGCCTCGCTCACGTTCCGCTCGCTCGACATGGCGGTGTGCGAGGGCTTCCCGACCGGCACGCATTTCATGTGGCACATCCTGAACGGCTGCGTGCTGGGCACGCTGCTCTTCGCCTGGATCGGCCATGGCGCGGCGCCCGTTGCGAAACAGGCTCCGGCGGGCTAACCCCTCGACCGTCTCAGGTTTCGGGGGAACGGCATGGCGGTCGACAAGGCGACGGTGCGGCGCGTAGCGCATCTGGCGCGCATCCGCGTGGACGAGGACCATCTCGCGCCGATGGCGCAGGAACTCTCGCGCATCCTGGCCTTCGCCGAGCAGCTCGCGGAGGTGAACGTCGACGGCGTCGAGCCGATGACCTCCGTCACCCCCATGGCGCTCAGGATGCGCGAGGACGTCGTGACCGAGGGCGACGCCCGCGACGCCGTGCTAGCCAACGCGCCGCTCACCCGCGGAGGCTTCTTCGCCGTGCCGAAGGTGGTGGAATGACCGCGCTCAACGCCCTCACCATCGCCGAGGCGCGCGACGGCCTGCGCCGCGGCGATTTTTCCGCGCGCGAAATCACAGACGCGTGCATCACGGCCATCGACGCCGCCGACGCGCTCAACGCCTTCGTCACCAAGACGCCAGAGAAGGCGCTGGCCATGGCCGACGCCGCCGACGCGAGGCTGAAGGCCGGCGACGCGCCGGCGATGTGCGGCGTGCCGGTGGGGATCAAGGATCTGTTCTGCACCGAAGGCGTCCGCGCCCAGGCGGCCTCCGACATCCTGCGCGGGTTCAAGCCGCCCTACGAGAGCACCGTCACCCGCAGGCTGTGGGACGACGGCGCCGTGATGCTCGGCAAGCTCAACATGGACGAGTTCGCCATGGGCTCGTCCAACGAGACCTCCGCCTACGGCCCCGTCGCCTCGCCCTGGCGGCGCCGCGGCGACAATCGCCCCTTGACGCCAGGCGGCTCCTCCGGCGGCTCCGCGGCGGCGGTGAGCGCCGACCTCTGCCTCGCCGCCACCGGCACGGACACCGGCGGCTCGATCCGCCAGCCGGCCGCCTTCACCGGCATCGTCGGCTTGAAGCCGACCTATGGCCGCTGCTCGCGCTGGGGGGTCGTCGCCTTCGCCTCCTCGCTCGACCAGGCCGGCCCGATGACCAAGACGGTGCGAGACGCCGCGATCATGCTGCAGGCCATCGCCGGTGAGGACGCGAAGGACAGCACCTCCGCGCCCATCCCCGTGCCCGACTTCGAGGCGGCGCTGACCGGCGACGTCCGCGGCCGGCGCATCGGCGTGCCGAAGGAGTACCGGCTCGACGGGATGCCGGCGGAGATCGAGGCGCTGTGGGCGAAGGGCCGCGCCATGCTCGCCGACGCGGGGGCGGAGATCGTCGACATCTCGCTGCCCCATACGAAATACGCCCTGCCCGCCTACTACATCATCGCGCCGGCGGAGGCCTCGTCGAACCTCGCCCGCTACGACGGCGTGCGCTACGGGCTACGGGCCGAACTGCAGCCCGGCGACGACATGACGGACCTCTACGAGCGCAGCCGCGCCGAAGGTTTCGGGGCGGAGGTCAAGCGGCGCGTGATGATCGGCGCCTATGTGCTCAGCGCGGGCTACTACGACGCCTATTACCTGCGCGCACAGAAGGTCCGCACGCTCATCCGGCGCGATTTCGAGCAGGCGTTCGACGCCGGCGTCGACGCGATCCTGACGCCTGCGACGCCCTCGGCCGCCTTCGCGCTCGGCGAGGTGGGCGGGGACGACCCGGTGGCGATGTATCTCAACGACGTGTTCACCGTGACGGTGAACCTCGCGGGGCTGCCTGCGATCTCGGTGCCGGCGGGGATGAACGAGGCTGGGCTGCCCCTCGGCCTCCAGCTCATCGGCCAGCCCTGGGGCGAGGCGGCGCTGCTGAACGACGCCTGCGCGCTGGAGAACGCGGCCGGCGCGCGCCCCCGTCCCGGCGCCTGGTGGTGAGGACGGGCTCGGGGATGAACCGATAGGATTGACTTCGATCAAGGCGGGTGGCGGAGCGGGGTGGTCAAGTTCGGAACTGGATCATATTCGGAGCCGAAGCATGAGCGCACCAGCCAAGCCACTGACAGCCTCGGTCGCGGGCGAGCGAGCCCATGGCGGCGGCGCCGAACATGGATCCTGCCCGATCCGCGAGATCCTCGTCGAACTCTCGGCGACAGCGCAGATGAGCCGCGCCTACGCCGAGAACCTGCTGCCAAGGGGCCTCTCGCTCTCGACCTTCATCGTGCTCGATCATCTGTGCGACCGCGCCGCCGGCGCCACGCCGATGCGCGTGGCGCGCGCGCTGGGCATTCCCAAGGCGAGCCTGACGAACACGCTCGCCAGCCTCGCCCGGATGAAGTGCCTCGCCATGCGCCCGGACCCGCGCGACGGCCGCGGCAAGCAGATCTTCGTGACCGAGGCCGGGCGCGAGACTCGCGACGCGGCGCTCTCCGCGCTCCATGGCGACGCAGAAGCAGTGTGCGCGACGATGGCCCGGGTCTCGGGCCGCGGCGCCGCGGAGACCGCCGCCGAACTGCGCGGCGGCCTCGCGGCGATTCGGGCCGCGCTGGCCCCCCCCGGCGCGGAGAGGGCCGGCGAGAAGCCAGACCCCTGCGGCGCGCCGCCTCACGACTGCGAGGAAAGCGCGGCGATCCTGTCTATGAGCGCCTCGAAGGCCGCCGCATTGTCGAACGACAACCGCACCGGCAGAGCCAGAACCTGAGAGCGGCAGGCGGCCGACAGCCGCGCGGCGTCCTTCTCGGTCGTCACCAGCATCGCGTCGGCGGCGCGCGCCTCCTCGATCATGCGGCGCAGGATGCGCGGCGCGTAGGGCGCGTGGTCCGGAAAGGCGTGAGTCGCGACGAGGCGCGCGCCGAGCGCGCGGAGGGTCCGGAAGAACTTCTCGGGGCGACCGATACCGGCGAAGGCGACGACGTCGGCGCCGTCCAGCGGCATGGCGGCGGCGAGCGGCTCCAGCCGCGCGCGCAGCGGCGCGAGCCGCGCGAGCGCAGGCCAGTCGCCCAGGGTCCGCGCCGCCTCAGCGCCGTCGCCGATCAGGATCGCGGCGTCGGCGCGCGCCAGTCCGGCCGCGACGGGCTCGCGAAGGGGGCCGGCGGGGATCACGCGGCCGTTGCCGAAGCCGGCCCCGGCGTCCACCACCACGATGGACAGATCCTTGCGCAGCCGCGGGTTCTGGAAACCGTCGTCCAGCAGCGCGAGGCGCGCGCCGGCGCGCGCCGCCGCGCGCACGCCGGCGGCGCGGTCGCGCGAGACCCATGTCGGCGCCCAGAGCGCGAGCAGCAGGGGCTCGTCGCCCACCTCCGACGCGGCGTCGGCCAGCGGGTCCACCCGCCGCGGGCCGCGCGCGGCGCCGCCATGGCCGCGGCTGACGACATGGACGGCGACGCCGCGCCCGGCGAGCGCCTGCGCCAGCGCGATGGTGGTGGGCGTCTTGCCGGCGCCGCCGGCGGTAAGGTTGCCGACGCAGACGACGGGTATCGCCGCCTTCTCGGCCCGGATCAGCCGCCAGCGCAGCGCCGTCGCCAGCCGCCAGACGAGCGACAGCGGCCAGAGCGCCAGCGCGGCCGGGCCGGGCGAGCCGGGCGGCCGGCTCCAGAACGCCGGGGCGCGCATCACGTCGCCGCTCCGGCCGGCGGCGGCGGCGGCGCAAGCGCCGCGAGGGCCTCCGCCATGCGCGCAGCCACGCCAGGGTCCGGCGCAAGCGCGAGCCGCCCGGCGGCGGCGTCCGCGGCGGCCGCCGGCGCCAGCCCGCCGCCGGGCTGAACGGCCTGCGTCAGGGCCGCCGCGATCGTCGCGGCGCCATCGACGGCGCGGGCGCAGGCCCCCAGCGCGGCGTAGGCGTCAGCGAAATTCGCGACATGGGGTCCATGCGCCACCAGCGCCCCGAGCGACGCCGGCTCGTACGGGTTGTGGCCTCCGACAGGCGTCAGCGAGCCGCCGACGAAAACGAAGGGCGCGAGCCGCAGCCACAGCCCCATCTCGCCGAACGTGTCGGCGACGTAGAGCGCCGTATCCGGCGCGGGCGTCTCACCGATGGATCGACGCGCGACGGCGAGCATGGCAGCGGCGGCCTCTGCGGCGATGGCGCCGCCCCGCTCGGCATGGCGCGGCGCGACGAGGGTCAGCAGGCCGGGCAGGCGGCCGCAGGCGGCGAGGTGCGCCGCGATCGCCGCGGCCTCCTCGCCGGGATGCGTGCTGACGGCGGCCCAGACCGGCCGTCCGGCGAGCGCGTCGCGCAGCGCCCGCAAGGCCTCGTCGTCGGCCTCCGGCGGCGAGGCCGACGACTTGAGCGGACCTGCGACGACCACCCGATCGAGCCTCGCGCCGAGCCTCGTCAGGCGCTCGGCGCTGGGCGCGTCTTGGGCGAGCGCCAGCGACACGCGCGCCATCATCGCCCGCGCCAAGCCGGGCGCCCGCCCCCATCGCGCCGCCGAACGTTCCGAGAGACGCGCGTTCGCCAGCGCGACCTTCGCGCCGGCGCGCTCGGCCGCGACCAGCGTCGCGGGCCAGAGCTCGCTGTCGATCCGCACCGCGAGACAGGGCCGCCAGTGGGCCAGAAAACGCTGCAGAAAGGGCCAGACGTCCACCGGCGCGAACTGGTGGACGACCGACTTCGGCAGCCTCGGGCCCAGCGCCTGCGCGCTCGCGCGCGTGCCCGTCGTGAGCAGGAAGGCGAGGTCGGGCCGCCGCGCCGCCATCGCCTCGATGAGCGTCAGCGCGGCCAGCCCCTCGCCGACGCTCGCGCCGTGCACCCAGACGAGCGGGCCCTCGGGTCGCTCTGCGGAGGCGCGGCCCATGCGCTCGCCGAGACGCGCCGCGTCCTCCTTGCCGCGCGCCGCGCGCCGCGCGAGCAACAGCCGCGCCAGCGGCGCCGCCATGCGCGAGGCGGCAAGATAGAGGCTCAGCGCGGGCGACAGGGTCACTTTGCGTCGGGCCGGGCGTCGGGGCGGTCGTCGAGCCCGCCTTCGTCCCAGGCCCCGCGGTCGTCCGCCGCCGGTTCGGGCTCGCGCCCGACAAGCGCGTCGGCGCGCAGGGTCAGCGCCGTCAGAGCCGCCTCGACGGCCGCGCGATGCGCCGCGACCGCTTCCGGCCCCGCGCCCCGCGGCGCGATCGGCTCTCCCGCCAGCATCACGCCACGGTCGAAGGGGACGGGGATCAGGAAGCCGTCCCAGCTGCCAGCCCGGCGGCCGCGACGCGTCGAGATCGCGAACGGCACCACCTGCGCCGAGGTCAGCGCGGAGAGCGCCGCGACGCCCGGCTTCACGCGCAGCCGCGGGCCGCGCGGCCCGTCCACCGCGATGGCCACGACGCCGCCCTCCCGCACCGCGCGGACCGTGGCGACCGCCGCCGCCCTGCCCTGCTTGTCCTTGCCCGGCTTGCCCGGATCGGCGCTGGAGCCCCGGATCAGCGAGACGCCGAAGCGCCGCGTGAGCGCGGCGATCACGTCGCCGTCCCGGTTCGCGGAGATCATCGCCCAGCTCCGCCTACCCTCCGGCGCGGCGAGGGCGGAGAAGGCGAGGCGGTTATGCCAGACGGCCACCAGAAAGCCCTCGGCGCCCGCGAGCGCCGCCTCGACGCCCGGCGCCCGTTCGACGCGCCAGCGCGTCGTGCGCCAGCAGAGCGTGATGTAGCCCCACGCCAGCGCGCCGGCCGCCTCGCGCCCGAACGCTCCGAACAGCGCCCTCGGCCGCAGGTCCATGGGCGTCAGCGCTGCGCTTCGGTGGGCCCGGCCGGCGTCTCCTCGTCGAGCAGGCGGTGCAGGTGGGCGATGAAGTAGCGGGTCTGCGCGCTGTCCACCGTACGCTGAGCGGCGGCCTTCCAGGCGGCGTGGGCGCTTGCGTAGTTCGGGAACAGCCCCACGATGTCGATGGCCGACGGATCGACGAACTCGGTGGACTGCGGATTCTTGAGCTCGCCGCCGAACACGAGGTGCAGCAGGGTCGGCGCTTGGTCGGCCATGGACGATCTCCGGCGCTGCGCGAGCGGCACGACGCCGCTGCGGTGATGGTGCGCCGCACCCTAAGCGCGGGCGGCGCGCGGTCAACGCGTCAGGGCGCCCCTGCCCCGCCGCGCCTCAGCTTCGCCGCGCCCCTGCCCGGCCGCGCGTCAGGCCGCCGGCGGACGCCGAAGCGCGAGCAACGCGCCGTGCAGCGCCGGCGGGGCGGCGATCAGCCCCCTGGAGCGCGCGCCGGGCGCGTTGAAGCGCAGCGCGGCGCCGTCGCCGTCGCTCACCGCGCAGCCGGCCTCGGCGGCGATCAGCGCGCCGGCGGCGACGTCCCACTCCCAGGCGTCGCGCAGGGTGATCACCGCGTCGGCGCCGCCGTCGGCGACGAGGCACATGCGGTGCACGAGGGAGGGCCGGAACGCGCGCCGCACCGGCGGCGCGCCGCCCGGCCAGAGCTTCGGGTCGAGCTGCGCCGCGCCCGAGAGCGCCCGCGCGCCCGCCAGCGCGCCGCGGCCGGAATGGCCGATGGCCGCGCCGTCGCGCGTCGCGCCCTCGCCCAGCGCGGCGCTGTAGAGCTGACCCAGCGCGGGAAACCACGCCGCCGCGGCGGTGACGACCCCGGCGCGGGCGACCGCCAGCGCGACGCACCAGCCGGTTTCGCCGGCGATGAAGGCGCGCGTGCCGTCGATGGGGTCCACGATGAAGACGGTCTCGCTGGCGAGCCGCGCCGCGTCGTCCGGCGTTTCCTCCGACAGCCAGCCATAGTCCGGCCGCGCCGCCTCCAGCCGCGACTTCGCCAGGACGTCCACGGCGAGATCGGCCTCGGTGACGGGCCCGGCCTCGCCCGGCTTCTCCCATTTCCGGGGGTCGCGGCGGAAGAAGTCCATGGCGACGGCGCCGCCCTCGCGCGCGACCTCCTCCAGCAGGGCGCGGTCCGCGCCCGGCGCCGGATGATCAGGCGACAACGAGGCCCTCCACCCGAAGGCTCGGAACCGACAGCGACATGTGCGGGTCCGGATCGTCGGCGGCGGCGATGGTCGGCAGCATCCGCGGCAGGGCGCCTGCGATGGTGGCCTCGGCGACGGCGTGGACGATCTCGCCATTCTCGAACCAGAACCCGCCCGCGCCGCGGCTGTAGTCCCCGGTGGTGGGGTTGACGCTGCTGCCGAGCATGGTCGTCACGAGCAGGCCGCGCCCCGCCTCGGCCATCAGCGCCTCGCGGCTGACGGCGCCGGGGGTCAGGCGAACGTTGGTGGCGCCGGGCGACGGCGCCGACGCCACGCCGCGCCGCGCGTTGCCGGTGCTCTCCAGCCCCAGCTGCCGCGCCGAGGCGCTGTCGAGCAGCCAGCGCGCCAGCACGCCGCCCTGCACGATGGGGCGCGCGCGGGCGGCGAAGCCCTCGCCGTCGAAGGGGCGGGAGGACGGCCCGCCCGGCAGCAGCGGATCCTCCAGCAGATCGGCCCAGGCGGGCAGCACCGCCTCGCCGAGACGGCCCTGCAGCCAGCTCGACCCCCGCGCCACCGAGGCGCCGTTCGCCGCGCCGAGCAGGTGCCCGATCAGCGACGGCGCCACGCGGCGGTCGAAGATCACCACCGCCGGCCCGGCGGGCGCCTTGCGGGCGCCGAGGCGGGCGACGGCGCGCTCGGCGGCGCGGCGGCCGACGCCGGCGGCCCCTGGCAGATCGGCGAAGCGGCGGCGCACGGCGTAGTCGTAGTCGCCCTCCATGCCCCCCGGCCCCGACGCGATGGCGGAGACCGAGAAGCCCGAGGTCGTGCGTCCGTAGCCGCCGCTGAAGCCGTTCGAGGCGGCGAGCGCAAGGTCGGTCCGGCTGACGGAGGCCTGCGCGCTTTCGACCTGCGAGACGCCCTCGACCCCGAGCGCCGCGGCCTCGGCCTCCAGCGCCAGCCGCTCGAGCGCAGCCGGATCGGGCTGCGGGTCGTCGTCGATCAGCGCCAGCGTCGCGGGGTCGGGCGCGGGCCCGAGCGCCGCGGCGTCGGGCAGGCCGCACCAGGGATCGTCCGGCGCCGCGCGCGCCATCGCCACCGCCCGCTCGGCGATGGCGAGGATGGTCTCCGCGCGCGGATCGGACGCCGAGACGCAGGCCTGCCGCCGCCCGACGATGGCGCGCACGCCGAAATCCACGCCCTCAGAACGCCCGGCCTCCTCGATGGCGCCGCCGCGCACGGCGATCGAGGTCTCCTCGCCGCGCAGCGCAAGCGCGTCGGCGCCGTCGGCGCCGGCCTTGAGGGCCGCTTCGACGAGCCGCGCCGCGAGTGTGCTGAGGTCGATCATGCCGCGCCGCTCCGTCCTGCAGGGGACCGCCTGCTTACAACCGGGCGCGCCCGGGCGAAAGGGCGGCGGGCGAAGCCAGGCGGCGCAGACGGGCTCAGGCGGTCTCGCCGAAAGCCCTTGCCGTGGCCGCTGCGATGCGCGGCAGGGCCTCGCCTTCCCGCTCGGCCAGCCTCGCCTCGTTCTCGGCGACGTAGCCGCGCGTCAGCGGGCACGCGTCGCGCAGGCGGCCGAGCTGGAGGTGCATCACGGCCGACGAGCCGTGCTCGAACACCGCCTCGCAGGAGGCGAGGTAGATCTCCCACATCCTGAGAAAACGCGCCTCGTAGCGCCCTTCGAGCTGCGGGCGGGCGGCGAGGAACCGCTCGCGCCAGGCGCGCAGGGTGCGGGCGTAGTGACGCCGCCAGATCTCCACGTCGAGCGTCCAGAGCCCCGACTTCTCGATGGCGGCGACAGTCTCGGAGAGCGACGGGCTGTAGCCGCCCGGGAAGATGTGCCTGCGGATGAAGGGGCCGGTCACGCCGGGCGGCGACTTGGTCGTGATCGAGTGGATCAGCGCGAGCCCGTCCGGCGCCAGCCTGTCGCGGACGCCGAGGAAATAGGGCTGAAGCTGGCCGACGCCGACATGCTCGAGCATCCCCACCGACACGACGCGGTCGTACGTCCCGCGCACCTCGCGATAGTCGCGCAGCTCGAAGCGCACGCGCTCCGAGAGCCCGGCGGCCTCCGCGCGGGCGCGCGCGACCGCGAGCTGGTTCTCCGCGAGCGTGACGCCGACCACCTCGACGTCGGCGACCGCGGCGAGATAGAGCGCCATGCCGCCCCAGCCGCAGCCGATGTCGAGCACGCGCTGGCCCGGGCTGAGGTTAAGCTTGGCCGCGATGCGGCGCTTCTTGGCGGTCTGCGCCTCCTCCAGCGTCGTCGCGCCCTCGGCCCAGTAGGCGCAGGAATACTGCATGTCGGCGTCGAGCATCAGGCGGTAGAGGTCGTCGCCGATGTCGTAATGCGCCTTCGCGTTGGCGCTCGCGCGGCTCAGCGTGTTGTAGGTGAGAAAGCGCCGCGCCCTGCGCGCCAGCGTGCGGAACAGGATCTGCCCGGGCGAGAGGTCGAAGGCGCGCTTGTTGACGAAGAAGACCTCCATGAGGTCGTGCACGTCGCCGCGCTCCATCGTCAGCGTCCCGTCCATGAACGCCTCGGCGGCCTTCAGCTCGGGGTTCAGCGGGATGCGCCAGTCCAGCGAGGCGTCATGGATGCGGATCGCCGCCTGCGGGCCGTCGCCGTCGCCGAAACGCCAGACCTCGCCCCCCGGTCCGGTCAGCTCCAGCCGACCTTTGCGGACGGCGCGCTCCAGAAGGCGGGGAAGCAGGCGCATCGGCGATCTCCCTCGGCCTCGGCCCGGCGTCAGTCCGCAACGTCGTCGACGTCGGCCTGTCCGCTCAGCATCGCGCGGATGTGAGACCATGACATGCCGACGCCCAGCACCACGCCCGCGACCGCGAGCGCGGCCCACTCCATCGCGGCGCCGCCGGAGAGCGTGAGAACGCCCGCATCCGCCAGCACCCAGACGAACGCCGCGAAGAAGGCCGTCGCGAGCGCGAGCCCGAGCGCGCCGAGCGCGCGGAAAGTCGCGCGCAGATAGATCGCCCAGAGTATCAGCAGCGTCACGCCGGCCAGCGCGACCAGCGGCAGGTTGTCGCGCGCGGCGCCCAGCGCCCAGTGCGCGAAGGAATGGCCGCTCGGATTGAAGGTCGCGAAGACGAGCAACACAGCGAAGACGATCCGCAGCGCCATCCCGCCGGCGGTGAACCTGCGCCCCGCGGCCATGTCGCCGTCAGGCCCCTAGATCGGCGATGAACTGGTCGATGTCGCCGCCGCGCTTCTCAAGCATCGCGGCGAACTCCTCGCGCTGGGAGATCGACAGCGAAACGCCCTCGCCCACGACGTCGACCACCTGGGTCGAGCCGCCGCGGTCCGTCACCAGCCAGTCGATGCGGATGTCCTGCCCGCCGGGCGACTTCAGCAGGCTGTTCACGAGCACGCCGCGCTGTCCCGCATCCTGGGAGCCGGTCACGATCAGGGTCTGACCCGAGTACTCGCCGAGGCGGCTGACATAGGCGTTCGCCGCGTAGCGCTCGAAAGCCTCGAGATAGGCCTCCTGCTGCGCCTGCGACATCTCCCGCCAGGCGAGCCCGGCGGTGAACCGGCCGATCTGGGGAAGCGCGGCGTTCTCGCGGAACAGCTTCAGGAAAGCCTGCGCCCGCTCCTCCGGAGAGTTCGTCCGCCTGACGATGGCGATGACTTCGTCGGCGAGCTCGGTCACGAAGGCCTCGGCCGCCTCCGGCTCCAGCGCGCGCGCCGCGTCCAGCGCGAAAGCGGACGCCGCGCTGGCGACGATGAACATGCGTCGGTTGAGCATTCCTGGTCGTCTCCTGCTGGTCGCGCCGGAGGCGCGGTCACTCCGCGAAAACGTCGGGTAGCGCCTCGACGTCCACAACCCCGTCGGCGATGCGGTTGCGCCTGCTGAGCACATAGCCCGTGCGCGTCGCCACATAACTGTCCTCGCTGTCGTACAGAACGCTGTCGATGATTTCGAAGTTCTGGTCGCGCAGAATGATCACCGGGCCGACGAACTCGCCGACCGCGGCCGCGATCTGCCCGGTGCCGCCGCCGAAAGTGACGTAGGTCAGCGGGTTCATGGCGATGTTGCCGATGCGCCCGAAGGCGTCGCGCGACGTCGCCGGCCCCAGCACCGGCAGAACGACGAAAACCCCCTCCTCGGCGCCCCACTCGGCCAGCGTCACGCCGAAGCCGTTGTCCTCGAACGGCAGACCGAACTCCGTCGCCGGGTCGAGCAGGCCGCCGGCCCCCACGAGCGTGTTCACGCCGAACCGCCCCGCCGTCTCAAGCGCGCCGTCGACGTCGGCCTGAAGGACGTTGTTGATGAAGATCAGCGGCAGCCGCACATGCTCGACGAAGTTGCCGAGCATGTGCTGGAACAGCGTCGGCGTGGCGACATCATAGACCTGCGCCGCGGGCCGCAGCACGAAGCGGTCCGCCGCCACGTTGAAGCCGTGCATGACGCGGTTCACATTCTCGTACGGGTCGGCGATGAGCTGTCCCGGCGGCGTGGGGGCGGCGCACGCGCCGAGCGATAGCGCGGCGAGGCCGCAAGCAGCGAGGGTGGTTCCGATTCGCATGGCACGCCTTCCAGTCTGGGGCTCCGCTCCGCGCCAAGGAGTCGCGTGAGACCGCCTAACATATCCTCTCGCAAGCACGCGCGCCGAAATCAAGGCGACATACGGGCTTCGCATTCGGCCGTCCGTCATGCTAACGACCGCGCGTTCAGAGGAGAATGGGCGTCATGCGCGAGCCACCCCGTAACGGCCTTCCCGAGTTGCGCGCGGCGCTCGGGGCGTCGCGCAGCCTCTTTTTCGGCGTCGGGCTGTTCAGCGTGTTCGTGAACCTGCTCATGCTCACCGGGCCCCTTTTCATGCTTCAGGTCTACGACCGCGTCCTGGCCAGCCGCTCCGAGGCGACGCTGCTGACGCTGTTCCTGCTGATCGTCGCGCTCTTCGCGCTGATGGGCGTGCTGGACTTCGCCCGCACGCGGGTGCTGTCGCGCGCCGGCGCCCGGTTCCAGAGCCTGCTCGACCGGCGCGTGTTCGACGCCGTCCTGCGCAGGGCGGTCTCGCCCGACGAACGGGGCGCGCCGAGTTCGGGTCTGCGCGACCTTGAGGCGATCCAGCGCGCGCTGTCCGGTCCGGCGCCTTTCGCCTTCTTCGACGCGCCCTTCGCACCGCTGTTTCTGGCGATGATCTTCTTCTTCCACTGGAGCCTCGGCCTGCTGGCCATCGTCGGCGGGATCATTCTGTTCGCGATCGCGCTCCTGAACGAACGCCGGTCGCGCGCGCCGCTGGCGGCGTCGGCGGAGGCTTCCGCGAGGTCGGAGAACTTCGCCGAAGTGCTGCGGCGCGAGGGCGAGACGGTGCAGGGGCTGGGGATGCGCGAGGCGGCGCTGGCGCGCTGGAGCGGCCTGCGCGAGAGCAGCCTCGCGGCCCAGATCGGCGCGTCGGACGCGACCACGGGCTACAGCGTCAGCTCCAAGACCATGCGGTTCTTCCTGCAGTCGGCGATGCTCGCGCTCGGCGCGCTGCTGGCGATCGAAGGCGAGATCACGCCGGGCGTGATGATCGCAGGCTCGATCCTGATGGGCCGCGCGCTGGCGCCGGTGGAGCAGGCCATCGGCCAGTGGGCGGTCATGCAGCGGGCCTTCTCCGGCTGGAGCAAGCTGAAGGAACTGCTTGAGAAGACGCCGCCGGAAGCCCGGCGCACCGAACTGCCGGCGCCGAAAGGGCTGCTTGAGGCGGTGGGCGTCACCGCGGCGGCCCCCGGTTCGCGGACGCCGGCGCTGCGCAACGTCTCGTTCCGGGTGGAGCCCGGCCAGGCGCTCGGGGTGATCGGGCCTTCGGCCGCGGGAAAATCGACGCTGGCGCGGCTTTTGGTGGGGATCTGGCGGCCCGCCTCGGGCTCGGTGCGCCTCGACGGCGCCGCGCTGGACCAGTATGACGACGTCACCCTCGGGCGGCATGTCGGATATCTGCCGCAGGACGTGGCGCTGTTCGACGGCACGGTGGCGGAGAACATCGCCCGCCTGTCGCCGGACGTCGACGCGCAGGCCGTCGTGACAGCGGCGAAGCGCGCCGGGGCGCACGAGCTCATCCTGCGACTGCCGCAGGGTTACGACACGCCCATCGGCCCCTCCGGCGCGCGCCTGTCCGGCGGCCAGCGTCAGCGCATCGCGCTGGCGCGCGCGCTCTACGGCGATCCGGCGGTGGTGGTCATGGACGAGCCCAACTCGAACCTCGACGCGCGGGGAGAGCAGGCGCTGGTCGCGGCGATCAAGGATCTGCGCGAGCGCGGCCGCGTCGCCGTGGTCATGGCGCACAGGCCCTCCGCCATCGCGGCGTGCGACGTGCTGCTTATGCTCGACCAGGGCGCGCCGCGGGCGTTCGGCCCGAAGGAGCAGGTGCTGAAGGAGACGACGGCGAACTATCCGCAACTCGTCGGCGGGGCGCCGGCGTCCGCCGCGCCGCCAGCCGCGCCGCCGCCCCAGCAGACGGGCGGCGCCTCCGCCGTCGGCGGCGGCTACTTCAGGCCGAAGCCGTGAGCGGCGCAGCGCAACCGCCGGCGCCGGCCGGCCCTCGCACCACAGCCCTCGGCGCCCTTGCGTCGCCAAGCGCTGCGGCCCCTGCTCAGCGACTCGGGAAGTGGAGCGCGGCGTCGGCGATGCGGATCGGCCTTGTCGCCGTCTTCGTGCTTGTCTTCGGCATCGGCGGCTGGTCCGCGCTGGCGACGATCTCCGGCGCGGTCGTCGCGTCGGGCAGGGTCAAGGTCGAGAACAACCAGCAGGTCGTTCAGCACCCCGACGGCGGCGTGGTGCTGCAGCTCAACGTGAAGGAGGGGCAGAAGGTCGAGGCCGGCGACGTGCTCATCGGCCTCGACGACCGGCTACAGCGGGCCGAGCTGGCGATCCTCGAAGGACAGCTCTACGAGATCATGGCCCGCATCGGCCGCCTGGAGGCCGAGCAGGAGGACGCCGAGGCGCCCACCTTCGACCCCGAGCTGGTCTCGGTCGCAGCGCAGCGGCCGGAGATCGCGTCGCTCGTCGAAGGCCAGTCGCGTCTCTTCGCCGCCCGGCTGGAGACGCTCAACCGCGAGCGAGAGCAGCTCCGCGAGCGTCAGGTCCAGATCCGCGACGAAATCAAGGGCGCAGAGTCGCAGATGAACGCCCTCGAGATCCAGCTCGGCTTCATCGGCCAGGAGTTGCGCGACCAGCGCTCGCTGCTGGACCGCGGCCTGACGCAGGCGACGCGCGTGCTGTCGCTCGAACGAGAGAAGGCGCGGCTCGACGGCGAGTTCGGCGCATTGACCGCGCAGATCGCCCAGGCGCGCGGCCGCATCACCGAGATCGAGATCCAGATCGTCGGCCGCGAGGCGACGCGGCGCGAAGAGGCGATCGCGGAACTGCGCGACCTGCGCTCGCGCGAGGCGGAGTTGAAACAGCAGCGCCTCTCCCTGCTGGAGACGCTGGAGCGCCTTGCGATCCGTGCGCCGCGTTCCGGCTCCGTCATCGGGCTCACCGTGTTCACCGAACGCGCGGTGATCCGCCCCGCCGAGCCGATCCTCTTCATTGTGCCGGAAGCGGCGGAGCTGGTGGTGGAGGCGCGGATCGAGCCGCAGCAGATCGATCAGGTCTATGTCGATCAGCCGGCGCGGCTCCGCTTCTCGGCCTTCAACCAGCGCACGACGCCGGAGATCGACGCCATGGTGGCGCGCATCTCGGCCGATGCGATCGTCGACGAGAACACCGGGCAGAGCTACTTTCTCGCCGAAGTCGACATCACGCCGCAGGGTCGGGAACAGCTCGGCGACCTGCGTCTCGTCGCCGGCATGCCGGTGGACGCGTTCCTGCGCACGGGCGACCGCACGCCGCTAAGCTTCCTCGTGAAGCCCGTTTCCGACTATTTCAGCGGCGCGCTGACCGAGCGCTGAAGACGCCCAGCCACGAGGAGAGAGAGATGACCCACACCGCAGAGACCCGCCTCAAGGAGCTTGGCGTGACCCTGCCCGACGCGCCTGCGCCGGCGGCGAACTACGTTCCGGCCGTGCGCGCGGGCGATCTTCTCTTCGTGTCGGGTCAGGTGAGCCAGAACGCCGACGGCCTCGTGAAGGGCGTTCTGGGCGCGGATATGGACGTCGAAGCCGGCGCTGCGGCCGCGCGCCTCTGCGCAATGAGCCTGATCGCCCAGGCCCGCGCGGCCTGCGATGGCGACCTCTCGCGCATCCGGCGCGTCGTCAAGCTGACCGCCTTCGTCAACTCCGCGCCCGGCTTCGGAGACCAGCCCAAGGTCGTGAACGGCGCATCGGATTTCCTCGTCGCGGTGTTCGGGGACGCGGGCCGTCACGCCCGGTCCGCGGTCGGCGCCGCCCTGCCCTTCGGCGTGGCCGTGGAGATCGAGGCGATCTTCGAACTGGCATGACCTGGGCGCCGCCTCCGTCAGTCGCGGCGCTGGTCGCCGCTCCGGTCGCCCATCGCGGTCTGCACGACCCGAAAGCGGGTCGTGTCGAGAACAGCCGCGCCGCGGTCGCCGCCGCGGTCTCGGCAGGCTACGGCGTCGAGATCGACGTGCAGCTCTCCGCCGACGGCGAGGCGATGGTGTTTCACGACGAGACGCTCGACCGGCTTACGCGCGAGACCGGCCTGCTGCGGGAGCGCACGGCCGCCGCGCTTTCGGATACCGCGCTGACCGGCGGCGGCGAGACCATCCCGACGCTGGGGGAGATCCTCGCGCTCGTCGGCGGGCGGGCGCCGCTCGTGGTCGAGATCAAGGACCAGGGCGGAACGCTCGACGGCGCCGGCGTCGGCCCGCTCGAGGCGCGCGTCGCGGCGCTGCTGAGCGGCCATGGCGGAACCGTCTCGGTCATGTCCTTCAATCCCGCGTCAGTGGCGGCGATGGCGCGGCTCGCGCCGTCGCTCAGCCGCGGCGTCGTGGCCTGCGCCGCGGCCGACTACCCGGACGACATCCCGGCGGAGCGGCGCGAGGCCCTCGCGGAGATGACGGAGGCCGAGGCCGTGGGCGCCGCGTTCTTCTCCTACGACTGGCGCGCCCTGCCGACCCCGCGTACTCGGGCGCTGAGGGCGCAGGGCCTCGCCGCGCTCTGCTGGACGGTGCGAAGCGCCGCGGATGCAGAGCTCGCGCTGCGCGGCGCGGACGCCCTCACCTTCGAAGGCTTCGCGCCGGAACTCCGAGCCGACAGGCCGAGCCCACGGGTCTGACCTGGCGGGCCGTTGACCTGCGCTAAACAGGCGCCACTCTCTTGTTCTGGTTCGGAGGCGCGCCATGGCGGACGGCGGACGGGACGGCACCATTTCGATCGAGGCGTTGGGGTCCATAGCGGCCGTGCCCGCCGCCGACTGGGACGCCTGCGCCTGCCCGGAAGCGCTGGACGGGGGGCGGCCGCTCGATCCGTTCACAACCCACCGGTTCCTGCTCGCGCTGGAGGAAAGCGGCGCGGCGTCGCCGCGCGCCGGCTGGGCCCCGCGCCATCTCGCGGCGCGCGACGCGTCGGGACGCCTGCTCGGCGTGACGCCGCTTTACCTGAAGTCCCACAGCCAGGGCGAATACGTCTTCGATCATGCATGGGCGCACGCCTATGAGCGTGCGGGCGGCGACTATTATCCCAAGCTGCAATGCGCCGTGCCCTTCACGCCAGCGACCGGGCGGCGACTGCTCGCGCACCCTGACGCGCCGATCGACGTCGTGGAGCCGGCGCTGCTGCAGGGCGCGATGGAGCTGGCGCGGCGCGGCGACATCTCGTCGCTGCACCTGACCTTCTGCACCCAGGGCGAGTGGGAGCGCGGCGGCGCGCTGGGGCTGCTCCAGCGCCAGGACCAGCAGTTTCACTGGGAGAGTCGCGGCTACGCGACCTTCGAGGATTTCCTCGCCGACCTAGCCAGCCGCAAGCGCAAGCAGCTTCGCAAGGAGCGCGAGCAGGCGACGGCGAACGGCGTCGAGATCGTGCGGCTGACCGGCGACGCCCTCCAGCCGGAGCACTGGGACGCGTTCTGGCTGTTCTACCAGGACACCGGCTCGCGGAAATGGGGGCGGCCCTACCTGAACCGGCGCTTCTTCGAACTCGTGCAGGAGCGGCTGCGCGAAGACGCGCTGCTGGTGCTGTGCCGGCGCGACGGGCGCTGGATCGCCGGCGCGCTCAACTTCATCGGCCGGAGCACCCTTTTCGGGCGCTACTGGGGCTGCGCGGAGGATCACCCCTGCCTGCATTTCGAGGCGTGCTATTATCAGGCCATCGACGCCGCGCTGGAGCTGGGCCTCACGCGCGTCGAGGCGGGCGCGCAGGGCGCCCACAAGCTCGCCAGGGGCTATCTCCCGACGCCCACCTACAGCCTGCACTGGATCGCCGACCCAGGTTTTCGCAACGCCGTGGCGGACTATCTGCGGCGCGAGAGAGAGGCGGTGGGCGAGGAGATCGCCTTCATGCTCGACAGGGGCCCGTTCAGGAGGGATCAGGCATGACGCAAGTGCAGCGGCCGGAAAAGCTCGGCGCGGACGCAAGGCGCGACCTGCTCCCGCCGCTGGCCCAGACGGGCTGGGGCTCCGTCGACGGCCGCGACGCGATCCGCAAGGTCTATCGCTTCAAGGATTTCGTCGAGGCGTTCGGCTTCATGAGCCGCGTGGCGCTCGCAGCCGAGAAGCTCGATCATCATCCGGAATGGCGCAACGTCTACCGCACCGTCGACGTGACGCTCGCGACGCATGACGCAGGGGGCCTGAGCATCCTTGACGTTCATCTCGCGAGGCGGATGGACGCGCTCGCGCACGGCGCCGAGCATGACCAGACCGCGGTTTCTCCGATGCAGGCGCTGCTTTAGCGCCTTTTCCGAAGCGGCTGCATGAGTCGGCGGCGGGAAAACAGCGACCAGGTGACGGCATCGACAGATTGATCCGTCGCAGTCGGGTCGGACGCCGCTCTGGCGGCCTCCAGCCGGCTCAGCGGCGGCGCAGGCGGATGACGACGTCGACTCGGGCGATCTCGCTGCCTTCCGGGGGCGTCGGGAGACGCGTGATCTCCACGCCGTTGGATGGCGCATCCGTCAGGGCGCCGTCGTCCTCCCAGTAGAAGTGCGGATGGTCCTCGGTGCGGGTGTCGAAGTAGCTGCGGGCGCCGTCGACGGTGATCTCCGTCAGCAGGCCCGCTTCAGTGAAGCTCTTGAGCGTGTTGTACACGGTCGCCAGCGCAACCCCCGCGCCGTTGCGTCGGGCGGCGGCGTGAAGGCTCTCGGCCGTGACGTGCCTGTGCCCGCCGTCGCCGATGAGCAGCGCGGCGAGGGCGAGCCGCTGTCGCGTTGGGCGCAGCCCGGCGGTCGCCAGCCAAGCCGCCGCGACCCTCCGCGCGCCCTCGTCGCAGCCGCCGTCCTCGATGTCGCACGAACCTGTCATGCGCCTAAGCATAGGCTTTCCGCGCGCCGCACGCCAGACCGCGCCGCTGCGACGACTTGCGCGGCGCGCGCGCAGGGTGTTACGGCTCGCTCAAAGCGCGGAAGATCGGTGCGCCCGAGGGGTTAAATGACCGACAGACAAGCAAGTTACGACTTCGAGGGATTGATGCGCTGCGCGCGCGGCGAACTCTTCGGCGCCGGCAACGCCCAGCTTCCGGCGCCGCCCATGCTGATGATGGACCGGGTCACGGCGATCGAGGAGGACGGCGGCGCGCATGGCAAGGGCCGCGTCGTCGCGGAATTCGACATCAAGCCCGACCTCTGGTTCTTCCAGTGCCATTTCCTCGGCGACCCGGTGATGCCGGGCTGTCTGGGCCTCGACGCGCTGTGGCAACTCACCGGCTTCTTCATGGGCTGGAAGGGCATGCCGGGCCGCGGGCGGGCGCTCGGGGTCGGCGAGGTGAAGTTCTCTGGGATGGTCACGCCCCAGACCCGCCTCGTGCGCTACACGGTCGACTTCAAGCGCCTCATCGACCGGAAACTGAAGCTTGGCATCGCCGACGGGGTGATGGAGGCCGACGGAACGCCCATCTACCAGACCACCGACATGCGCGTTGGCCTGTTCCAGGACGAAGCGCCCGCCTGATCGGCGGTTCATCATCGAGGGAGTTCTGCCCATGCGGAGGGTGGTCGTCACAGGCATCGGCGTGGTCTCGTCGATCGGCAACGACGCGCAGGAGGTCACGGCTTCGCTGCGCGAGGGACGATCGGGCATCCGCTTCGCGCCGGACTACGCGGAGCACGGGTTCCGCTGCCAGGTGCACGGTGCGCCCCAGATCGACATCGACGCGATGATCGACAAGCGCGACCGGCGCTTCATGGGCGACGGCGCAGCCTACAACTTCATCGCCATGCGGCAGGCGATCGCCGACAGCGGCCTGACCGACGCCGAGGTGAGCCATGAGCGCACCGGCCTCGTGATGGGTTCCGGCGGACCGTCGACCAGGAACCTTTTTCAGGCGCACCAGATCGTGCTGGAGAAGAAGTCGCCCAAGCGCATGGGGCCGTTCATGGTGACGCGGGGCATGTCCTCGACCAACTCCGCCTGTCTGGCGACGCCGTTCCACATCAAGGGCGTGAACTACTCCATCACGTCGGCCTGCTCGACTTCGGCGCACTGCATCGGCAACGCCGCCGAGATGATCCAGTGGGGCAAGCAGGACGTGATGTTCGCCGGCGGCGGTGAGGAGCTCGACTGGACGCTCTCGTGCCTGTTCGACGCGATGGGCGCCATGAGCGCCAAGTACAACGACGCGCCCGAGACCGCTTCGCGCGCCTTCGACGCGACGCGCGACGGCTTCGTGATCGCAGGCGGCGGCGGCGTGGTCGTCCTGGAGGAGCTGGAGCGCGCCCAGGCGCGCGGCGCGCGCATCTACGCCGAAGTCACCGGCTACGGCGCGACGTCGGACGGCTACGACATGGTGGCGCCATCCGGAGAAGGGGCCGAGCGCTGCATGAAGCTGGCGCTCGCCACGCTCGGCGAGCGTAAGGTCGACTACATCAACGCCCACGGGACATCGACGCCGGCCGGCGACGTGACGGAGGTGAAGGCCGTGCGCGCCGTGTTCGGCGAGGACGCCATGCCGCCGATCAGCTCCACCAAGTCGCTCACCGGCCACTCTCTCGGTGCGACCGGCGCGCAGGAGGCGATATACTGCCTGCTGATGATGCAGGGCGACTTCATCGCGGGGTCGGCCAACGTCGAGACGCTCGATCCCGAGATCCGCCCTGGCGAGATCGTGACGCAGCGCGTCGACGACGCGGGGCTCGACACCGTGATCTCCAACAGCTTCGGCTTCGGCGGCACCAACGCGACCCTCGCCTTCAGCCGCTACCACGGATGAGCGTCATGCCGATCATGGAAGGTCGGAGAGGGCTCGTGATGGGCGTCGCGAACGACCACTCGATAGCCTGGGGCGTGGCGCGGACGCTTCACGCCCATGGCGCCCGCATTGCGATCAGCTACCAGGGCGAGGCGTTCGGGCGCCGCGTGACGCCGCTGGCCGAGAGCATCGACGCGATCACCGTGCCGGCGGACGTTGGCGACCCGGCGAGCCTAGACGCCGCCTTCGAGCAGATCGCCGCAAAATGGGAAACGATCGATTTCATCGTCCATGCCATCGCCTACTCCGACAGGAACGAGCTGCAGGGACGCTTTGCGAACACGACGCGGGAGAACTTCCTCCGATCCATGGACGTCAGCTGCTACTCGTTCATCGACGTGACCCGCCGCGCGGCGGAACTGATGCCCAATGGCGGCGCGGCGCTCACCATGAGCTATCTCGGCGCTGAACGGGTCATGCCGAACTACAACGTCATGGGCGTCGCCAAGGCGGCGCTCGAGGCGTCGGTGCGCTATCTGGCCGCCGACTTCGGCCCGGTGGGCGTCAGGGTCAACGCGCTCAGCCCGGGGCCGATGCGGACCCTCGCCGGTTCCGCCGTCGGCGGCGCGCGGCGCGTCTACAAGCGCAGCGCCGAGACGGCGCCCCTGCGGCGGAATCCGACGCTCGACGAAGTCGGCGGCGCGGCGCTGTTTCTCCTGTCGCCGCTCGGCGGCGCCGTGACCGGGGAAGTCATGTTCGTCGACGGGGGCTTCCACGCCGTCGGGATGCCGCCTATCGACGAGGGCGCGGCCTGATCGACATGCGAAAACGTTAACGAACGCTTGATCTCGGCGAGCTTTTGGATCAACTTCCGGTAGAGTTTTTCCGGAGGCGAACGCCGTGCCGCGGGATGTCGCGATTGCGTCCATGGAAGACGACCGGCGCGCACCGGGCGCCGCGGCGCCGTTGTCCTCCGGGGAGATGGCGCAGGCGCGTTGGGCTCAGTTCGAAGCATTGATGGCAGCCGACGCCGCGTCTTCGCGGGCCGCCCCATCGCCGGAGCAGGTCGGTCTGCGCGCCCGGACGGAGGAACCGACCGGTCATGCGCCGCGCCGGGACCGTGCTCGGCTCCCCGCCTCGCTGCGCGCCGCCGCAAGGCCGACCGGGCCCCGCGGGTCAAGGTCGGGCGCGGATCTACGGTGCTGGCGCCATCGCGCCGAAGGCGCACTGGCGGCCGCGGCGATCCTTGCTCTCGCGATGGCCGGCTTCAGCCTGGTTTCCGGAGTCGCATCGGGCGCCGAGGACGTCACCGCGACGGCTGAGCAGCGCACCTTCGCTCGGGCGTCTGAGCAGGATTATCTGGCGCTGGAGGAACTCATCAAGGCGGCGCTCAGCGAACCCGAAGCGTCGCGTGGTGAGGTCGAGACCCGGTCCGTGGCGGCCGACGCCCTGCTTCCGGTCAGGCTCGACGGCGATGGAGCGCCGATGGGGACCGGTTTCGGCGGCGCATCGCACCTTGAGACGATGCGGACGCTGGAGGCGCTGACTCACCTGCCGGGTGGGCCCGCATGAAGCCGCGCCTGGCGGGCATCACTCCCTCGCCATCCAGCTGAGCGGACGCGATCAGACTTTCGCGTCCTCCTCCTCCTCGAACTCCTCGCGCACGATCGGCATGGTCATCACATGGGCGCGCCAGTCCGCCTGGGCGTCGAAGCAGGGGCAGGCTTTCGCCGCGAACTCGTTGTGGCCGTGAACGGTCGATCCGGGGAAGCGCCCGATCAGCGTCGCCGTGAGGTCGTAGAGCGCCGCCTTCTGCTCCTTGGTGCGCGTGTCCTTGGGCTTGCCGCTCTTGGTCAGACCGCCCACATAGCTGATGCCGACACTGGCGGCGTTAAGACCCCGAACATGGGCGCCAGCGCGGATCAGCGGCCGCCCGGCCTTCACGGACCCGTCAAGTTCGATGACGAAATGATAACCGATGTCGCTCCAGCCGCGACCGCGCACATGCCAGTCCCGCACCGTCTCGACAGAGATCGGATCGCCTTCCTTGGTCGCCGTGCAGTGCCAGATGATCTTGTCGATCCTGCGCATTCTGCCCCTCCCGCTTTCGGCCGCGGCTGGATGCGCGCGCCTCGGCGAGCAGCCTACAGCAAACGCAACGCAACGAAAGCATGGCGAAGACATGTCGCATGCGGGGGCGGCGCGAGGCCGCCCCTGCGAGCAGGATCAGGACCTGCCGGCCATCGACTGCAGCTCGGCGAGGCTTTCCTTGACGCGCGCGGAGACGATCGCGAATGCCTCCTCGTTGGCCTTCTTCGCGGCCTCGGCGAGCTCGGTCATGTTCGCCAGCGCCTTCTCCATCGCAACGCGGTAGAGATCGGCCTGCTTCGCGGCGGCGTCGGGGTTCATGCCGTCGCCGATCTGGCCCATCTGGGCCTGCGCGGCGCTCATGGTCTCCTCGAAGATCGCCATCTGCTTCTTGAAGAAGTCCTGGTAGCCGGCCGCCGCGGCGCGATTCGCCGCCATCAGTGCTTCCATGTTCTTCTTCTGCGACTCCATCACGGCCTGCATGTCGAAGCCGGGAACCTTGTAGCTCTCGAACATCTTGGTCATGTCCGGAACCTTGAACATCTCGGACATCTTTTCCGCGTCGAAACTGAACATGTTCTTGTCGAACATTGTGCTTCTCCCATGGCTGTTTCAGCGCCCGATGCTGTCCGAACGCCCTCCGAGACTCGATATGCTGCGGCGCAACATGAATTGCAAGCTTGGTGTGAATTATGAGACCGATTGGCGGGCGGCGGCGACGATCTCGCCCACCAGCATCGCCGTCTCCTCCACGCCCACCGAGACGCGGATGAACCCCTCGTCGATGCCGAGCGCGGCGCGGCCTTCCGGCGTCAGGCCGCGATGCGACGAACTCGCGGGGTGCGAGAGCGTGGTGCCGACGTCGCCCAGCGTGGGCGCGAAGGGGATATGGCTCGCGGCCCGCAGGAAACGGTTCGCCGTCTCGCGCCCGCCGCGGAGCCGGAAGCTGACCATGTTGGCGTAGCGGCCCCGCAGCAGCCCTGCGGCGCGGGCGTGGTCGGGATGGTCGGCGCGGCCCGGATAGAGCACCTGCGCCACCGCGGCGCATTCGCCGAGCGCGTCCGCCAGCGCCGCCGCGGTGGCGGAGGCGCGGTCATAGCGCAGATCGAAGGTGTGCAGCCCGCGCTCGGCGAGCCAGCAGTCGAACGGGCTCGCCGTCAGCCCCCAGGTCGTGGCGGCGTCGTAGAGCGCCCGGTTGCGCTCAGGCGTGTCCGCCGCGACCCAGCCGAGCGTGGCGTCGGAGTGCCCCGCCAGCAGCTTGGTGACGGAATGGACGACCACGTTGGCGCCGTGGGCGAACGGGCTGAAGCCGCGCGGCGTGGTGAAGGTGTTGTCCACCACCAGCAGAAGGCCCTTGGCGCGCGCGATCTCGGCCGCGGCCTCCATGTCGGCGACGCGCAGGGTCGGGTTCGAGACGACCTCCAGCACGATCATGCGGGTCTCGGGCCGCACCGCGGCGGCGATGGCGGCGCCGTCGGTCGGGTCCACGAAGCTGGTCTCGACGCCCATGCGGGGCAGATCCTGCCGCATCAGGCGCAGCGAGCGGCCGTAGAGCTGGTCTCCGGCGACGATGTGATCGCCCTGTTTCAGCAGCCCGAGAAAGACCGCGCCGACCGCCGCCATGCCCGAGCCGGTGACGACGCCCCTGCCCATCTGCGGCGTCACGCCCTCCATCCAGTCGATCTTGTCGCCGAGCACCGTCGCGTTCGGGTGGCCTTCGCGCGCGTAGGTGTAGCCGGGGCTGCGGCCCTCGTACTGCGCGTCCAGCGCGTCGGCGTCGATCGAGCGCCACGCGACGGCGGGCTGCAGCGGCGTCGTCAGCGGCGTGGAGGAGGACGTCGCCGGCGGCGACCGGCGCACCACCGAGCGGCCGTCCTGATTGTGGCCCATGGCGCGCGCCGGCGTCGCTGACGTCTCTTCGGGCATTTGGCGATTCTCCTGAACGATCGGGGATCAGCGGCGTCGGTTCGGCGCCGACGTCGCGCCACCCTCTTGCGCCGGCGGGAAGCCTTGCGCAACGTCCTGCCGTCGATGCCGCGGGAGAGAGCCTCGTGACGCTGGAGAGCGCAAGCGCCCCGCCCGGACGCACGGGCGAGCCCCTGCTTGACGTCCGCGGCGTTTCGAAGCGCTTCGGCGCGGTGACGGCGGTCGACGACGTGACGTTCTCGATCCGCGCGGGAGAGCGGCACGCGCTTCTGGGCGAGAACGGCGCCGGCAAGTCGACCGTGGTCAAGATGATCTACGGCTCGCTCCAGCCCACCGCAGGCGGTTTCGCTTGGCGCGGCGAGCCCGTGTCGATCGCCTCGCCGGCGGCGGCGCGCGCCATGGGCGTCGGGATGGTGCACCAGCATTTCTCGGTGTTCGAGGCGCTCACCGTGGCCGAGAACGTGGCGCTGGCCCTGCCGCGGGAGCCGATGGCGGCGCTGGCCCGCCGCATCCGCGAGGTCTCCGCCAGCTACGGCCTCGCCATCGACCCCGAACGCTCCATGCACGCGCTCTCGGTCGGCGAGAAGCAGCGCGTGGAAATCATCCGCTGCCTGCTCCAGCAGCCGAAGCTGCTGATCATGGACGAGCCGACCTCGGTCCTGACGCCGCAGGAGGCCGAGGCGCTGTTCGTCGTCCTGCGCAGGCTCTCCGACGAGGGCTGCGCCGTACTCTACATCTCGCACCGGCTGGAGGAGGTGCGCGCGCTGTGCTCGGCCGCGACGATCCTGCGCCGCGGCAGTGTGGTCGCGCGGTGCGACCCGCGCGAGATGACGGCGCGGGCGCTGGCCGAGGCGATGATCGGCGCCGGCGTCGGAGCCGTCGAGCGCACCCCCGCGCCGGCGCCGGGCCCGGTCCGCCTCGCGCTGCGGGGGCTGACCCTGCCGGCTTCCGATCCGTTCGGCATGGCGCTGCGCGACGTTTCGCTCGAAGCGCGCGGCGGCGAAGTGCTCGCGGTGGCGGGCGTCGCGGGCGAAGGCCAGTCGGAACTGTTCGCGGCGCTGAGCGGCGAGGCGCGCTCGGCGGCGTCGATGGTCGAGATCGACGGACGGCCGGCCGGCGCTCTGGGGCCGACGGCCCGCCGCCTGCTCGGCGCCGCCTTCGCGCCGGAGGAGCGCAACGGCCACGCGGCCGTGGGCGAGATGCGGCTGAGCGAGAACCTCGCGCTCTCGCACCACGCCGTCGCCGGCCTCGCCCGCGGCGGCGCGCTTGGGCGCCTGCTCGGCGGCTGGATCGACTGGCGGGCGGCGCGGGCATGGTCGGCGCGCGTGCGCGAAGCCTTCGACGTGCGCGGCGGCGGCGAGGATCCGCAGGCGCGCAGCCTGTCGGGCGGCAATCTGCAGAAATTCGTGATCGGGCGCGAGATCCTGCGCGAGCCCGGCGTCCTCGTCGTCAACCAGCCGACATGGGGCGTCGACGCAGGCGCCGCAGCGGCGATCCGCACCGCTCTCGTGCGGCTGGCGCGGGCCGGCGCGGCGGTGGTCGTGGTGAGCCAGGACCTCGACGAGATCTTCGAGATCGCCGACCGGATCGCAGTGATGCGCCGCGGCGCGCTGGCGCCCGCGGCGCCGACCGCCGAGATGACCGCCGAGCGGCTCGGCGTGCTCATGGGCGGCGCCGACGCCGCAGAGGCCGCCGCATGATCGCTCTGGAGGCGCGCCCAGAGGCGTCGCGGGCGCTGGCGCTGGCCTCTCCCGCGCTCGCCATCGTTCTGACGCTGCTCGCGAGCGCGGCGCTCATCGCCGCGCTCGGCCGCGATCCGCTCTCGGCGCTCCACGTCTATTTCGTGTCGCCGTTTCTCGACGGCTACAGCCGCGCCGAGATCCTCGTGAAGGCGACGCCGCTGGCGCTGATGGGGGCCGGACTCGCCATCTCGTTCCGCGCCAATGTCTGGAACATCGGCGCCGCCGGTCAGTACACGCTCGGCGCGCTGGCGGCCGGCGCCGTGGCGCTTGCGGCGCCGGAGGCGCGCTCGGCGCTGTGGCTGGCGCCCTATCTCGCGGCGGGCGTCGCCGGCGGGATGCTCTGGGCCGCAGCGCCCGCGCTCCTGCGCACCCGGTTCGGCGCCAATGAAATCCTCGTGAGCCTGATGCTGACCTATGTGGCGGGGCTGCTGCTCGACTGGCTGGTGCGCGGGCCGTGGCGCAGCCCCCTCTCGTTCGGCTTCCCGCAGTCTCGCGACTTCGCCGAGGCGTTCGTCCTGCCCGTGATCCTCGACGGCACGCGCCTGCATGTCGGCGCCCCGGCTGCGCTGCTGATCGCCGCGGCGCTGGCGCTCTTGATGGCGCGAACGCTGCGCGGCTTCTCGGTGCGCGTGATCGGCGCGTCGCCGCGGGCCGGCGCGTTCGCCGGCTTCGGCGAGAGCGGGACGGTGTGGTTCGCGCTGCTGCTCTCGGGCGGTCTAGCCGGACTTGCCGGCGCCATCGAGGTGGGCGCGGTGATCGGCAAGATACAGCCCGACATCGGTGCCTCTGCGGGCTTCACCGCCATCATCGTCGCGTTTCTGGGGCGGCTGAACCCGTTGGGCGCGGTGCTCGGCGCGCTTGTGCTGGCCGTGAGCGTGATCGGCGGGGAGAACGCGCAGATCCTGCTCAAGCTGCCGAAGAACGTGACCGGCGTGTTTCAGGGGATGCTGCTGTTCTTCCTGCTGGCCTGCGACGTCCTGATCCGCTGGCGGGTCGTGTGGCGGCGGAAGGGGGCGGCGTGAGCGGCGCTTCCGATATCGCCAGGGCGCCGGCGGGACAGGCCGCGCGCGTCGGGCGTGGAGGCTGACCCTATGGAACCGTTTCTCATATCGGTGATGATCGCCGCGACGCCGTTCCTCTTCGCCGCCACCGGCGAGCTGGTGGCGGAGCGCTCGGGCGTGCTGAACCTCGGGCTCGAAGGCATGATGCTGATGGGCGCCGTGACCGCCTTCGCCGCGACGAGCGCCACCGGTTCGCATCTGCTTGGCGCGCTCGCCGGGGCCGGGGCGGGCGTCGCGATGGCGCTCGTCTTCGCGGTTCTGGCGATCTCGCTGATGGCCAACCAGGCCGCCACCGGGCTGGCGCTGACCATCTTCGGCATCGGCGCCTCCGGCCTCGTCGGACAGCCCTTCATCGGCCAACCGCTGGACAGCCTTGCGAAACTTCCCGTGTGGGACGCGACGGCGCTGACGCGGGTCATCACCGGTCACGACCCGATGACCTATCTGGCGCTGGCGATGGCCGGGGGCGTCGCGTGGTTTCTCTACCGGACGCGGGCGGGGCTGGCGTTGCGGGCGGTGGGAGACAGCCATGGCAGCGCCCATGCGCTCGGGCTGCCAGTGACGGCGACGCGATATGCGGCAGTGCTGTTCGGCGGCGCCATGGCGGGGCTTGGCGGCGCTTACATATCAATCGCCTACACGCCGATGTGGGGCGAGAACATGACGGCCGGGCGAGGCTGGATCGCGCTGGCGCTGGTGGTGTTCGCGACGTGGCGGCCGGGCCGCCTGGTGGCCGGCGCCTACCTGTTCGCCGCCGTGACGCAGGCGCAGTTCTATGGGCAAGCCCTTGCGATTCCCAGTCAATTTCTGGCGATGGCGCCCTATCTGGCGACGATCGCGGCGCTGGTCGTCATCTCTCGCGACAAGGCGCTGACCCGCGCGAACGCGCCCGCCTGCCTTGGCAGACCCTTCCGACCTGACCGCTAAAAGGAGCATCCATGCGTAGAACACTCGCAGCACTCGCCGTCGGCCTTGTTGCAACATCCGCCGCAGCACAGGAGTTGAAGGTCGGTTTCGTGTATGTCGGGCCGATCGGCGACTTCGGCTGGACTTATCAGCACGATCAAGGACGGCTCGCCGTCGAGCAAGCCTTCGGCGACCGCGTCGAAACGACTTATGTCGAAAGCGTGCCGGAGGGGGCCGACGCCGAGCGCGTGATCCGCCAGCTCGCCGCGTCGGGCCATGGCCTCATCTTCACGACGTCTTTCGGATACATGGACGCCACCGCCAAGATCGCAGAACAGTTTCCCGACGTGAAGTTCGAGCACGCCACGGGCTACAAGACCGCCGCGAACCTCGCCATCTACAACGCCCGTTTCTACGAGGGGCGCGCGGTGATCGGCACGATCGCGGGCCGCATGACGAGGACCAACAGGATCGGCTACATCGCCTCCTTCCCCATTCCCGAAGTCATCATGGGCGTGAACGCGGCGACGCTGGCCGCGCAGAAAGTCAACCCGGACGTCGAGATGACCGTGACCTGGGTCAATTCATGGTACGATCCCGGTCGCGAGGCCGACGCAGCCAAGGCGCTGATCGCGCAGGGGATCGACGTCATCATGCAGCACACCGACAGCCCCGCGCCGGTGCAGGCGGCGGCGGAGGCCGGCGCGCTGGCCTTCGGGCAGGCGTCGGACATGCGCCGCTTCGGCCCCGAGGCGCACATGACCGCGATCATCGACGACTGGGCGCCCTACTATGTGAAGCGCGTCGGGCAGGTGCTTGACGGCACATGGGAAAGCACGAACTCCTGGGCGGGCTTCGCCGAGGGCGAGGTGGTGATGGCGCCCTACTGGAACATGCCCTACGAGGTAGCCGTCGAGGCGGCTGACCTCGAGCGCGCCATCCGGCTCGGCCGCACGCACCCGTTCGAGGGCCCGGTGGTGGACCGCGACGGCGCCGTGCAGGTGCCCGAGGGCGAGACCGCGAGCGACGCGCACCTGCTGAGCATGGGCTACTTCGTCCAGGGCGTCGTCGGCGACCTGCCGAAGTGAAGCCTGCGCGCCGCCGCCGCGAAACGCTCGTGGCGGCGGGCTGCGAGGCGAGTGTGCTCGCGAGGCGCGGCTCAACCCCAGTCGATGCGAAGAACCCTGCGTTCGACCTGCTTTCAGGCGGTTCCGGCGACGCTGCGCAGAAGCGGCCAGCGATGGTGGGCGAGATGACCGGCGCGGCGGCGCGGGAGGCGCCGGAGCGCGACCATGGCTGGTCGACCGAAAAACCGGAGCGGGGCGACGCACGGATCGCCTGCGGCGACCGGCTCGACGGCGGCGGCTTCGACCATCCGCGCCGGCGCAGGCGTCTGCCTCCCCCGTCTTGACGCCCCCCGCCCCTTCCAATATCCCGGCCGGCGGGAGGGATGCTCTAAGGTAGAGCAGCGGACTGTAAATCCGTCGAGGAGACTCACAGTGGGTTCGATTCCCACCCCTCCCACCACCGGACGCGTCTTTGACCGTCAACGGGTTCCCTCCGCTCCCATCGATGCGCAGGCGCGCTGCGGTTCGCGCTGGTCTCGGGCCATGGCGCCGCCGGGCCGGTCTCTCCCGGCGCGCGACGACGCCTGAGGGCGCCGCGCCGGCGCGCTCATGACACGATCCGCCCATCCTCCAGGGTGAGGATGCGGTCGGCGCGGTCGAGGATGCGGTTGTCGTGGGTCACGAGCAGCGTCGTCGTCGCCCGCCGGCGGCCGAGCCGCTTCAGCAGGTCGACGACCTCGCCGGCGCTGTCCCTGTCCAGCGCGGCGGTCGGCTCGTCGGCGAGCACCAGCGCGGGGGCGCCGACGAGCGCGCGCGCCACGGCGACGCGCTGCTTCTGGCCGCCGGAGAGGTTCGCCGGCAGGTAGTCCGCCCTGTCCGACAGGCCGACGAGGCCGAGGGCGCGCGTGGCGGCGCGGCTCGCGAGATCGTCCGGCACGCCGGGGCGGACCTGCGCGCCCATCATGACGTTCTGCCGCGCCGTCAGGCTCTCATGCAGGTTGTGGGACTGGAAGATGAAGCCGAGCCGCCGGCGCAGGGCGGTCAGCTCCGCCTCCCCCGCGCCCCGAAGCTCATGCCCCATCAGGCGCAGCGAGCCGTCCTGCACCGCGCGCAGGCAGCCGATCAGGGTGAGCACCGTCGTCTTGCCCGACCCCGACGGTCCTATGAGCGCGGTCAGGCCGCCGCGCGGGAGCGCGAGGTCGATGTCGAACAGCGCCTGCTTGCGCGCCTCGCCGGCGCCGAACCAGTGGTTCAGCCCGCGGGCCTCGACGATGATCTCGCCGTCCACGCCGCGCCTCAGAAAAGATCGGCGGGGTCCGCCGCCGCAAGCCGCCGCGTGGCGACGATCCCCGACAGGACCGAGAAAAGCACCGTGCCCAGAAACACCGTGACCGCCATGCCCGGCGTCATCGTGAGCGGCAGGGTGGTGAGCGCGCCCATCAGCGACAGGATCGCGGCGCCGAAGACCAGCCCCGGCGCGAAGCCGAGAAGCCCCAGCACCAGCGCCTCCTCCACGACCACGCCGGCGAAGAACATCGGACCGTAGCCCATCGCCTTGAAAGTCGCGTATTCGCGCAGATGGTCGGCGACGTCGGCCGAAAGCACCTGATAGACGATCACGAGGCCGACGAGGACGCCGATCAGGACGCCGAAGCCGAAGATGATCCCGGTGGGCCGGCGCGTCTGCTGGTAGCGCAGATCCTCCTGCGCGGCGTCGGCATAGGCGCGGATGCGCAGGCTGTCGTCGGAGATCAGCGTGCGCAGCCGCGCGGCGACCGCCGTCGCGTCCGCGCCCCGGCGCAGCTGCAGCAGGATGTGGTCGGGCGCGCCGGAGCGGCGCGCGGGAAACAGCGAGAGGAACGTCTGGTCGGAGACGATCATGTAGCCGTCGCCGCCGAACCCGCCGCCGCCGGCGAAGGTGGTCATCGCCGTCACGGTGCGGCCCTCGGTCTCGAACGAGCGGGGCGTCTGCGGGCGGATGGCGGCCGCCTCCTCGCGCGGCAGGCCGCGCGCGCGTCGGTCGAGGATGGCGGCGCCCTGCAGCTTCAGCAGCGCCGCGTCGGCGGCGATCTCGGGCGCGAGAAAGCGCGGCTGGGCGGGGTCGACGCCGAGGGTGTTGAGGCTGATGTCCTTCTCCCCCCGGTCCCAGGGCGCCGTGCCGACGAACAGCCCCATGCCGGCGACCACGTCGGGGTCGGCGAAGGCCTGCAGCATCCACTGCCTTGCGACGTTGCCGCCCTCGTTCAACGCGTTGGCGTCGCCGGCGGAGATCATGACGTCGGCCACGAAGAAGTCGTAGGGCCGCAGCGTCGCCGCCGCCATCGCGTTCATGATGCCGAGCTGCACGAAGACCAGCACATTGGCGAAGGCGACGCCCGCCAGCGCCGCGATGAAGCGCCCGCGCCGGTGGGTCAGCTGCAGCCAGCCGATCGGCATCCGACCGAACAGCCGTTGCAGCAGCCCGCTCATGGCGCGGCCCGTGCGCCGGCGCCGGTGTCGATGCGCGCGACCGCCTCGAGGCCGACCAGCCGGGCGGCGAGGCCAGTGGACTCGGCGTCGAGCGCGACCAGGACGCGGATCACCCTTGCGTCGGAGTTGGCCGCCGCGTCGTCGGAGATCAGCCCCTGGCGCCCCACGGTGAGGCCGATGCTCTCGACCCGGCCGCGCAGGGACCGAGCGAGCGCGCCGGCGGCGAACTCCACCGGCTGGCCGACGGCGACGGCGCCGATGCGGTCCTGCCAGACCTCGACCTCGGCCATCATCGCGCTGGTGTCGCCCATCTCCATGACGCCCTCGGCCGGCGGGCGCTGGCCGGGCGTCGCGTGGATGTCGAGGATCACGCCGTCGATCGGCGCCCGCACCTCGGAACGGCCCAGATCGAGGCGCGCGCGCGCGAGCTCCGCCTCGGCGGCGAAGACATTGCGAGCCGCCACGACGACGTCGGGCTGGTCGTCGAGCGCGCCCGACCCATAGCGCGCCAGCGTCGCCTCGGCCCGCGTCACGGCCAGCGTCGCGTCCTCCGCCGCCGTGCGGGCCGCATCGAGCACCGCGCCGGTGGCGACGCCGCGCGCGGCGAGGTTCTCGGTCCTCGCCAGTTCGGTCCGCGCCTCGCGGGCGGCGGCGCGCGCCTGGTCGAGGGCCGCCTCGGCCTCCGCGCGGCTCGCGGCCACGGCGCTGCGGGTCTGGCCGAGACTGGCCTGCGCCACGGCGAGCGCGGCGTCGGCGGTGAGGACCGCCGCCTCCAGCGCCTGGCGGTTGTCGAGCAGGGCGACGACCTGGCCGCGGGCGGCGCCGTCGCCGATCGAGACCATGATCTCCGCCACGCGCGCGTCGCCGGCGCCGTAGGGCGCGGCCACGATGGCGACGTCGCCGCGCGGCATGAGGCGCGCCAGACCCACGACGTCGGTGGGCAGCAGCGTCTCGGCGAGCGCCCGCGGCATCTCGATATCGGGGGGCAGCGCGATGGGGTTCGGCGATCCGCCGCCCGGCTGCAGTCCGGTCAGCGCATAGAATTTCTGCAGCCCGGGCGGCTGGTAGTACAAGCCGATCACCGCGCCCGTGAACATGAACGGCGGAATGAGCAGTACAAGCAGGTAACGCCAACGAAACCAGCCGCGCCGACGCGGCGGCGCGGCCGCGTCCGCCTCCTCCGCGGGCCGGAGGTCGATCGGCAGGTCGGCGTCGTCGCGATCCGGCATGGCCGTCATCGCGCCCGACCGGACGACGGTGCGACCGGCGGCGCCGAGGCGGCGCCGGTCGCGATCCCGAACACGATCCCGTCCACGGGGCCGAGCCCGGCGCCGATCGCGACGCCCGCCCAGGCGCCGACCCCTGCCCCGATCCCGGCCCCGATCCCGGCGACCCGCGAACGGGCGGAGCCGGGGCCGGTCCGGGGCGCCGGGCGGCCCGTCACTTCGCCGCGGACCGGCGCGGGGCGCCGGTCGCTGGATCGATGGACAGATAAGGCAGGCCGGCGGCCTTCCACGCCGCGAAGCCGCCCTCGAGATGGGCGGTCCGCGTCCACCCCGCCGCCGCGCAGGCCTCCGCCACGCGCCGCGACCGCACGCCCGAGCCGCAGTGGAACACGATGCGCTTGTCGGTCTGGGTCGGCAGGTTGCTGGGCTTGAACTGCGCCATGGGGGCGAGAAGCGCCCCCTCGATGTGCTCGAAACCGTATTCCTGCGGCGTGCGCACGTCGATGACCACCACCTCCGCCTGCTCGAACGCCTGCGACAGCTCCTGCGCCGTCCAGTGCTCCAGCACGCCGGTCGGCGTCTGCTCGATCTTCATGTCGGCCTCCGATCACTTGCTCCGAACGAACATCTTCTCGCGGTCGAGGGCATAGCCCCAGGGCAGGCCCGAGTTCTTCCAGCCGTCGACGTTGCGGACCGGGTTGTCCGGCGACGCCTTCGAGGTTGCGCCCTCGAACCCGTCCACCACGACATGGACCGCCGCCAGACCGAGCCCTTCGAGCGCGGCGGCCGAGGGCGCGCCGCGCTCCCCGCCCGAACGGCACATGAGGATGACGGGCGCCGCGCGGTCAAGCCCGCGGGCCGCGAGCGCCGCGAGAACGGCCTCGGCGAAGGACGGATTGCGATCCATCGCGAACACCGGCTTGCTCGCGTGCCACCGCGTCGGGTCCGACAGAAGGAACGGGATGTTCACGTCCACCAGCGGCGCGAAGCCGGTGAACATGATCTCGACGGGGTCGCGCACGTCCACAAAGAGCACCGCGTCGCCAAGGTCGCGCTTCATGGCGGCGGCCTCCGTCGCGGTGAGGTAGAGGCCCCAACTGGTCTGCCGGGCCGGGTCGGTCGGCGCGTCGGCCGCGAGGGCCGGCGCCGCCGCCGCGAGCAGGGAGAGCGCGAGCGCGCAGGTTCTGAGCATTGGCCGCATGGTCTCCCCTCCCTTCAGAACGACCAGACGCGGGCGTCGTCGTCCATCATGGCCTTGGCCATCGCGGGCGGCGCCGCGACGCCGACGCCCTCGATCAGCACGTCAGGCTGCGCTCGGAGGCCGGGGAGATAGATCGCGCAGACCTCGACCGTCGCGCCCTTCTGCATGATCGCGCGCAGCAGGCCCTGGGGGCTCATGTCGCGCGGCGGCTGCGGCGCGGTGGCGGTCTCGGGCGCGTCGCGCAGCGCAAGGTCGCCGCCCGGACCGCAGAGCAGCACATGCGCCTGCGCGCCCTGCTGGACGGCCTGCATCGTCAGCACCATCGCCATGAGCTGGGTCTGGGGCTCGGGCGCGGTCACGACCGTCACGAGCCGGTCGTCGTCGGCATGGGCGGCGCCGGCCATCGCGGCGGCGGCGAGGAGGGGGAGCAGGAACTTTTTCATCGAGCTGGTCCTTTTCGATGTGAACGGTGGATTGCGAGGTTCAGGGGCGCCCCGCCGGTCGGGACGCCCAGTCGGCGTCAGCCGGCGGCGAGGGTGACGAGGGACTTGAACTGTTCGGGGCTGAGCAGCGCGCGCCACTTGTCGGCGCATCCCGATCGCATGAGCAGCAACCGGGTCTCGGCCGCGCCGATGCGGGCGGCCAGCGCCTCCCGCTCGGCCTGCGGCGCGCCTGTCAGGATCGCCTCCCGGAGCGTCACGCGCAGGGCGACCGTCTCGTCCTCGAAGGCCATGCGTTTCGCGGGCATGGCGGCGAGGTGCGACCGCACTTCAGCCCTCTGGGCCGCGTCGAGATCGAGCGCGTCCATGTTGGCGACGAGAACCGGCGTCAGCGCGACGATCGGGGCCGACAGCCCGAGCGACTGCGGCTTGCGGGGCCCTTCGGCGGCGCCGGCGAAGGCGGCGAGCGACAGGGCGGCGGCGAGGACGAGGGATCTCATGGTCGGTTCCTTTCGGGTCGGTGGTTGTCGCATCGGGGAGGCGCCCGGCGGCGACGTCATTCAGGGACGCAGATGCCGCGGGTGGCGATTGCATAGAGGGTGCGTGCGAGCAGGAAGGCGACGATGGCGGCCAGCAGCGCCAGCAGCCCCGCGCCGATCAGGCGATGCGCTTCGGACTGGGCGGCGCCGGCATGGGCGAAGCTGGCGATGGAGAGCGCGGCGACCGGGAAGGACAGCGCCCACCACGACAGCGCGAAGGGAATGCCCCGGAAGCGACCGACCTGCATCAGCACGATCAGCGCGAAGACGTAGCCGAGGCTCAGCAGGATGTGGCCGAAGGCGCCCGGCTCGCCCGCCAGCCGCAGCCAGGCGACATAGGCGACGGCGGGCGGCGCGATCAGGATGGTCAGCGTCGGCGCCAGCTTGCCGGGCATCGGCTCATGGAACATCAGCCGGTTGACCACCAGCGTGAGCAGCACGACCCAGAACATGAGCCCCGCCGAGAAGAACAGCCATGACAGCTCGACATGGCCGAGCGGGACGCCGGCGATGGGGACGATCACGTTGCCCACGGCCGGGATGAACCAGGCGGGCGACAGATGCGGGGTCTGGAACGGGCGATGCCCGATCCAGGCGCCGATCACGGCCAGCGCGAGCGCACCCTGCGCGGCGACGCCGAGCATCCACACCCAGTCGGCCACGCCGGGGGCGACGGGCAGCAGCGCGGTGGCCAGCAGCAGGGTCGAGATGGAGATCGCCGGGAAAAAGGCGATCCGCACCGGATGCGCCCATTCGGCCGCCATGGCCGCCGGGTGGCGCAGCGCCTTAGCGAGATAGCCGAGCAAGATCAGCGCAAACGACCCGACGGCGGCGGCGAGGACGACCTCGAAGGCCTGATGGCCCAGGCCGTAGGCCTTCGATGCGGCGTGCACGGCCAGCGCCAGGCCCATCAGGCCCATGACGATGGCGAAGAAGGTGACGGGGAAGTGCTCCAGCCGGCCATGGGACAGGGGCGCGGGTCCGGGGCCAGGTCTGGGCGCGGCGGCGATGTCGGCCATGGCGCGATGCTCCTATTCTTCGGCGGCGGGTCGCCGCACCAGCGACTGGGCGGTGTAGACGAGCACGGCGGCGCCCACGGCCCCGGCCGCGGCGACGCCCATCAGCACGATGACGTCCACCGGCCCCCCGACGTCGCGCAGGCCGGAATGGGTGATGCGCCAGACGAAGCCCACCGCCGCCGCCGCGCCGAAGGGCATCGCGAGCTGCGCCAGCAGGAACTTGCGCCACGACACGCGGCGGTCGCGGATCAGCACGTAGAGGTAGAGCAGGGTGACGACCGCGGCGGCGCCGGCCATGCCCCAGAACAGGGCCGGGCCGAACATCTCCTCCCAGACCGCGATCACCATGCCGAGGGTCAGATCCTTCATGGCGGGCTCCTCTCAGGCGTCGCCGCGCAGCATGGCGAGGTAGGTCGGCTTCAGCGCCAGCTCCTTGATCAGCCAGCTGATCCACAGCTCCTCCAGCGGCGCGATGACGCCGGGGAACGAGGGCGCGAGATTGTTGGCGTAGTCGAACTCCACCAGCATCGCGCGGCCGACGCGGGTGATGAGCGGACAGGAGGTGTAGCCGTCATAGCGCGCGGTTCCCTCGCGGCCCTGAAGCGCGGCGACGAGGTGATCGACCATCACCGGAACCTGCCACTTCACGCTGGCCGCGGTCTTGCCCTTGGGCACGCCGGCGACGTCGCCCACGGCGAAAACCTCCGGATAACGGCGGTGGCGCAGGCTGTGCGGGTCGACCTCGACCCAGCCCTGATCGGTCCAGCGGTCGGCCCAGCTCAGGCCCGACTCGCGCACGGGCCGCGGCGCGCGCTGGGGCGGGATGACATGGAGGTAGTCGTAGCCGATCTCGACGTCGCCTTCGGGCGTCGCGAAAGTGGCGATGCGGCGGCCCGGCTCGATCGCCTTCAGGACGTGATCGTGGACGGCGCCGATGCGGCGCGTCTCGAACAGCATCCGCACCTTCTCCGAGACGATCGGCACGGAGAACAGCGCCTTGTTGTTCGCGGCGTAGAGGATCTCGCGCCGCGCGCCGGCGGCCCCGCGGCTGGCGATGTCGTCCACCAGAAAGCAGTGCTTGAGCGGCGCGCCGGCGCATTTCATCTCGGTCGCGGGCCGTGTGAAGACGGCGAGCCCGCCCTTCTCGGCGTAGGCCGAGACGGCGGCCCAGGTGCGCGCGGCGTCCTGCGGCCCGCCATAGAGCGCGCCGAGGCCGTTTGTCCCGATCATGTCGCGCGAGAAGCCCTCGATGGCGTCGTCGTCCAGCGCCAGGCCCAGCGCCACGATCAGGAAATCATAGCCGAGCGCGCGGCCGGCGTCGGTAGTCACTCGCCGCGCCTCCGGGTCGATGGCGGCGACGGCCTCCTCGACCAGCGTCACGCCGGCGGGAAGCCACTCGCGCGTGCGGCTGAGCACGTAGCCCTCGGGCTTCAGCCCCGTCGCCACCAGCGACAGACCGGGCTGGTAGAGGTGCTCGCGGCGCGGGTCCACCAGCGTGATCGCGGCGCCTTCCACCCGGCGGGCGAGTTGGTTGGCGGCGGTGATCCCCGCCGCGCCGGCGCCAAGGATCAGGATGCGGGCGCTGGTCCCGACCGGCTGCGCCTCAAGGGGCGCGGCGGCGGCGGCGGCGAGCGCGGCGGCGGCGAGGCCGAGGAAGCGGCGGCGCGCGGCGGGGGCGGCGTCAGCTTCGGTCATCACGCGGCTCTCCGGATTCGAACGCCGCGGCCATCGCGTCGTCCTCGCGCATCTCCAGCCACATGGCGTTGACGACGGCGAACATCGCGGCGAGCGGCAGGCCGAGGGCCCAGGCGAAATACCACATCGTGACAGTCCTTTTTCAGTAGAGCGCGTGGCCGTTGTCGACGACGTCGCGTTCCGTGACCTTTCCCCACAGCACCCGGTAGACCCAGGCGGTGTAGAGCAGGATCAGCGGCAGGAAGATCGCCGTGGAGACCAGCATCACGAACAGCGTCAGGTGCGAGGACGAGCTGTCCCAGACCGTCAGCGACGAGCGCGGGTCGATCGAGGACGGCAGGATAAAGGGAAACATGGTCAGCCCCACCGAGGCGATCACCCCGAGAATGGCCATCTTGGAGGCCAGCAGCGTCGTCACCTCCCGACCGGCGCGAAGGCCCCTGAAGGTCAGCAGCGCGCCGGCGACGCCCATGGCGGGCGCGACCGCGATCCACGGCCGCTCGGCGTAGGCGACGAGCCACGATGCGCCGCGCGCGACTTCGGAATGCAGCGGGTTTGACGGGCCGTCGGTCACGACCGCGCCGACCAGCCGGTAGCCGTCGATCCCGATGGCGAGCCACAGCCCGGCAAGCAGGTAGCCGCCCACGGCGACAAGCGCGGCGGTCGAGCCGTAGGCCCGCGCCCGGTCGCGCACCGCGCCGTCCTCCAGTTTCAGCGTGAGCCAGGCCGCGCCGTGCATGGTCAGCAGCGCGAGCGACACGGCGCCCGCCAGCAGCGAGAACGGGTCGAGCAGCGCGAGAAGCTTCCACAGCGCGCCGCCCTCGTAGATCGAATGCAGGTCGTCGGTCAGGCGGAACGGCGCGCCCTGCATCACGTTGCCGACCGCGACGCCGAACAGCAGCGCGGGGGCCGCGCCGGAGACGAACAGCGCCCAGTCCCAGCGCGCCCGCCACGCGGCGCCCTCGCGCTTGGAGCGGTACTTGAAGGCCACGGGGCGCACGATCAGCGCCGCCAGCACCAGGAACATCGCGAGGTAGAAGCCCGAGAAACTGACGGCGTAGAGCGGCGGCCAGGCGGCGAAGATCGCGCCGCCGCCGAGGATGAACCACACCTGGTTGCCCTCCCACACCGGGCCGACGGTGTTGATGACGACGCGGCGCTCCACGTCCGAGCCGGCGACGAAGGGCAGCAGCGCGCCCACGCCCATGTCGAAGCCGTCGGTCAGCGCGAAGCCGATCAGCAGCACCCCCAGCAGCACCCACCAGATCAGGCGCAGAAGCTCGTAGGACATCAGTTCATGCAGGATCATGGCCGTCACTCCGCGGGAGTTGCGATGGCGGAAGGCGCGAGGCGGTCGCGGCGCGCGGCCCGCCAGCTTTCGGTCTCGGCGACGTCGAGGTAGGGGCCCTTGCGGATGAACTTCAGCATCAGCGCCATCTCGATGACGAACAGCACGGTGTAGAAGGCGACGAAGCCGGCCAGCGTCAGCGCAAGCTCTGTGACCGACAGGTGGCTGACGGACATCGCGGTGGGCAGCACGCCGTCCACGGTCCAGGGCTGGCGGCCGAACTCGGCGACGAACCATCCCATCTCGGCCGCGATCCAGGGCGCCGGGATCATCGCCACAGCCAGCCAGAGCGCCGGTCGCGGGAACCGCATCCCGCAGAACGAGGCCCGCCAGAAGAAGTAGGCCATGGTCGCGATGAACGCGAAGCCCAGCGCCACCATCACCCGGAACGCCCAGAACAGCGGCCAGACGGTGGGCACGGTGTCGCCGGCGGCCAGCGCGATCTGCGCCTCGGTCGCGTCGCGCGGGTCGTCGACGTATTTCTTCAGCAGGAAGGCGAAACCGAGATCGCCGGCGTGGGCGTCGAAGGTCGCGCGCGTCTCGGCCGGCGTCGCCTCGCGCAGCGCGCGCACGTCCATCAGCGCGTCATAGGCGACGAGGCCCGAGCGGATGCGGTCCCCGGCCTGCGCCACCAGCTCAGCTATGCCGGGGATCTGGGTGTCGAGCGAGCGGGTGCCGATCAGCCCCATGGCGAAGGGGATGTGCACCGCATAGTGCGTCTCGCGCGCCGCCTGATCGGGGAAGCCGAAGACGGTGAACGGGGCCGGGGCGGGCTCGGTCTCCCACATCGCCTCGATTGCGGCGAGCTTCATCTTCTGGCTGTGGGTCGCCGAGTAGCCCGACTCGTCGCCGAGCACGACGACCGACAGCGCTGAGGCCAGCCCGAAGGACGCCGCCACCGCGATGGAGCGCCGCGCGAGGTCCACATGGCGGTTCTGCAGCAGATACCAGGCCGAGACGCCCAGCACGAACACCGCCGCCGTGACGTAGCCGGCCGAGACGGTGTGCACGAACTTGGCCTGCGCGACCTCGTTGAACATCACCTCGAAGAACGAGGTCATCTCCATGCGCATGGTCATCGGGTTGAACTCGGCGCCGACCGGGTTCTGCATCCAGCCGTTGGCGATGAGGATCCACAGCGCGGAGAAGTTCGAGCCGATGGCGACCAGCCAGGCGACGACGAGATGCTGGACCTTCGACAGCTTGTCCCAGCCGAAGAAGAACAGGCCGACGAAAGTCGCCTCGAGGAAGAAGGCCATCAGCCCTTCGATGGCGAGCGGCGCGCCGAAGATGTCGCCGACGTAGTGGCTGTAGTAGCTCCAGTTCATGCCGAACTGGAACTCCATGGTGATGCCGGTGGCGACGCCCAGCACGAAGTTGATGCCGAACAGCGTGCCCCAGAACTTGGTCATCTGGCGCCAGATCGGGCGGCCCGTCATGACATAGACGGTCTCCATGATCGCGACGATGATCGACAGACCGAGCGTCAGCGGCACGAACAGGAAGTGATACATGGCGGTCATGGCGAACTGCAGCCGTGACAGCTCGACGATCCCGATCTCCATACGAAAACCTCCCAGCGCAGAGGGCGAGCCGAAAGGCGCCCCGCAGATACGCATTCAGGCTTAGGGGGTCCGCCGGGCCCTCGCGTTGATCCGGATCAAAAACATGTATTCGGAATGAATGATTTTTAGAGCGGCAGAATCCGGTCCGCCCAAGCGACCTCGGCCTGCCGATGCGCCGCGATCATGAAGGCGGCGTCCGGCAGGGCCGCGCGCAGCCCCGCCAGCACCTTGGCCGCCGTCGCCGCCTCAAGCCCCTCCGTCGGTTCGTCCAGCAGCATCGCCGCCGGGCGGCGCAGCAGGGCGCGCGCCAGCGCGAGACGACGGTGCTCGCCGCCCGAGAGGCCGGCCCCGCGGTCGCCCAGCGCGAGATCGAGACCGCCGCGCAGCGCGACAGCGGGCCAGAGCGCAACGGTCTCCAGCGCGTCGCGCAGCGTCGCGTCGTCGGCCCGCGGCGCGGCGAGGCGCAGGGCCTCGCGCACAGTCCCGCGCATCAGCGCCGGCCGCTGCGGAACCATGGCGACGGTCGCGCGCAGCGAAGGTTCGGGCCATGCGGCGAGGTCGCGGCCGAAAAGTCGGACGGCGCCGGCGTCCGGCGCCAGCATCCCGGCGCAGAGCGCGAGCACGGTGCTCTTGCCGCCGCCGCTCGGCGCCGTCAGCGCGAGCGTCTCGCCCGGCGCGAGGCGCAACGAGAGGCCCGCAAGCACGGGCGCCGCCGCGCCGGGGCGGGAGAAGCGCACCCTGTCCAGCGCCAGCGCGGCGGCGCCGGCGACGCGCCCTGGCGCCGCGGCGGGCGAGGCGGGCGCAGTCCCGCCGCCGAGTTCCGGCGCGACGCGGCCCGCGGCGTCCGCGATGCGGCCGTAGTCGGCGACGGCGCGACGGAGCGGGGCGAGGGTCTCGGCCAGCGCCAGCGCGACGAAGGGGCCTAGCGCCGCGCGGGCGGGATCGAGCGTTCCCGACGCCACCGCCGCCAGCCCCAGCGCCAGCGCGCCGCAGGCCGCCGCCAGCGTCAGCGCGTCGAGCGCGAGGCCCGCGCGCCGCTCGATCCGGTCGAGCCGCGCGCGGTCGGTCCGGCGCCGGCGGTCGGCGTCAAGCGCATGGGCGATCTGCGCCGGGAGCCGCCCCGCCGCCGCGAGCTGCTCCCGCGCCCTGACGAGCCCGACGACGCGCGCGCGCAGCGCCTGCAGCGCGCGCTCGGCGCGGCGCGCGGGGGCGCGGGCGGCCTGCGCCCCGATGAGCAGCGCCGCCCCGCCGCCGGCCAGATGCAGGCCGGCGACCCAGAGACCGATCGCCGGGCCCGCGAGCCAGCCGAGCGCCAGCCCGGCGGCGACCTGCGTCGCCGCGCCCGCCGCCACGGGCAGGATCAGCCGCAGCGGCGCGCCGTCGAGCGCGTCGACGTCCGCCGTCAGCCGGTTGAGCGCCTGCGCCCCGCGCAGCCGCTCCAGCTTGGCGAAGGGGGCCGCCGCGAGGCGCGCCAGCAGCCGCACGCGCAGGGCCGTCAGCGCGCGCAGCGTCGCGTCATGGGTCAGCAGCCGTTCGCCGTAGCGCGCCGCCGCGCGGCCCAGCGCGAGGAAGCGCACCGCCGCCGACGGGCGGAACACGTCGAACATCGCGCCGGCGCCCGCCAGCCCCGCCGCGCCTGCGGCGACGATGAACCAGCCCGACAGGCCCAGCAGCGCCGCGCCCATCGCCGCGACGCAGACCGCCAGCGCCGCGCCGCGCAGGAAGGCGGCGCGCTCGGCGCGCAGGATGGCGCGGAACACGGCGAGGATCGCGCGCATCAGCGCCCCGCCGCCGCGATGACGCGGTCCATGCGCGCGGCGAGCGCGGCGTCGTGGGTGGCGACGATCAGCGTCGCGCCGGTCGCGGCCAGCGCCAGAAGCCCCTCCGCCACGGTCGCCGCCGTCGCGGCGTCGAGGTCGGCGGTCGGCTCGTCGGCGAGGAGCACGTCCGGCCGGGCGTGCAGCGCGCGGGCGAGCAGGATGCGCCGCGCCTCGCCGCCAGACAGGCCAGCGCCGCTCTCGCCGAGCCGCGCCAGCAGGCCCCGCGGCAGGGTCGCGACCACGCCCGCCGCACCCGCCGCCGCCAGCGCGGGCGCGAGCGCCGCCGCGTCGGCTTCGGCGTTCGTCCCCAACCTGCCGTCGGTCAGGATGCGGCGCAGGCTCTCGTCGGCGAAGGCGGGCGTCTGGGGCGCGAAGGCGAGGCGCGCGCGCCAGGCGTCGGCGCACGCGTCATCCAGCGCGCGGCCCGCGACCTCGATCGCGCCGGCGTCCGGCCGGTCAAGGCCCGCGACGAGCCTCAGCAGCGTGGTCTTGCCGGAACCGGAAGGCCCGACGAGGGCGACGCGCTCGCCCGGCGCGATGTCGCCGTCGGGCCAGCGGATCGAGCCGCGCCGGAGCCCGCGCCAGCGGATCGCAGCCGGGCCGTCGAGGGGCGCGGCGGCGGCGCCGGCGCCGAGCAGAGGGCGCGACGTCCCGTTCTCCAGCGCCGCGAGCTCCGCCGCGACGGCCTCGGCGGCGGCGCGGTCGTGCCAGGCGGCGGCGAGATCGCGCAGGGGCTGGAAGAACTCCGGCGCCAGCAGCAGAAGCCAGATCGCCGCGAAGGGCGTCACGCCGCCCGACCAGCCGCCCCAGCCGATCACGCCCAGCACGCTGAAGCCGCACCAGACCGCCACCATCGCCACGCCGATCGCCGCGAAGAGCTCAAGCACCGTGGAGGAGAGGAACGCCACCGCCAGCACCGCCATCGTGCGCGCGCGCAGCGCCTCCGCGGCCCTAGCGAAATCGGCGCCGGCCCGGTCCTGCGCATCCAGAAGCCGCAGGTCCGGCAGGGCGGACAGCCTGTCCACCAGCAGGTCGTTGAGCGCGCCGACCTCGACCATCTGCCGCCGGCTCGCCTCCCTCGCCGCGATGCCGACCAGCGCCATGAACACCGGGATCAGCGGGCCGGCCACCAGCAGCACCAGCGCCACGGCCCAGGACTGGCTGAGCGCGAGCGCAAGGATCGCCGGCGGCAGGACCATGGCGCGCGCCCGCGCCGGCCCGTAGCGCGTGAGCCACGGAGCCAGCAGGTCGAGCTTCTCACCGGCCAGCGCCGCAAGCGCCCCGGGACCGGCGGACCCGTTGGCGGAGCCCCGGCCCGCGCGCTCGACCAGACCTGCGCGCAGCGACCCGACCAGCCCTTCGGCGGCGCGGAACGCGCGGGCCTGTCCCGCCGAGGCGAGCCCGGCGCGCGCCAGCCCCAGCGCCGCGAAGGCGCAAAGGGCGATCCAGGGCGCGGCGGCGCCGTTCCAGAGAGAGCCCGTCGGAGCGTCGGAGAGCGCGCCGGAGAGCGCCCATGCGAGCGCCCATGCGAGCGCAGCCGCCTGCGCCGGCCACAGCAGCCCGGCCGCGACGCCCAGCGCGGCGGCCCGGCGCAGCGGCCTGCGCGCCGGCTCCGCAAGCGCGTCGAGCGTCCCGCGCGCAAGGGCGCCGTGATCGCAAGCCATTTCTCGCGAGGTTTCGACCGCTGGGATCACCGACATCGTTCGAGCCTGTTCCTGTCTCCACGCTCTCTCGCCGGTTCGTCGGGTCGCGCCCTTGACGCAGGTCAATTCCACATCTTCCGTACAAGATTAAATGTCGTCCGCGGCGCGGAGGCGCCCCGAGGAGGGAGCGCCCATGCGGCTCACCATGCGAAGCAATCTCGCGATGCGCACGCTCATGCAGTGCGCGGTGAACGTCGACCGGACGGTGCAGGCGCGGGACGTCGCGTCGGCCTGCAACGCCTCGGTCAACCATGTCGCGCAGGTGGTGAGCAGGCTTGCGGAGGCGGGGCTGCTCGCCACAGCCCGCGGGCGCGGCGGCGGCCTCCGCCTCGCCCGCCCCGCGCGGGAAATCTCGGTCGGGGCCGTGCTGAGACGCTTCGAGGCCGATGTCCCCTTCGCGGAATGCATGGCGGCGACGGGCAACACCTGCCCCCTGCCCGCGGCCTGCCGCCTGCGCGGCGCGCTGTCTCGGGCGCTGGAGGCGTTCTACTGCGAACTCGACCGGCTGACCCTGGCGGATCTGGTGGACGACAACGCCGCGCTCGCAGCCCTGCTCGCCCTGCCGCAGCGCGACGCGCCCGGCTGCGCCGCGGGGACGGCGACGTGAGCGCGGCGTTCTGGGACCGTCTCGCAAGGCGCTACGCCGCGCGCCCGGTGCGCGACGCCGCCGCCTACGCCCGCACGCTTGAGCGGACGGCCGCCTGGCTCTCGCCCTCGGACGCCGTGGTGGAGTTCGGCTGCGGCACGGGGACCACCGCGCTGGCGCTGGCCGGCGCTGCGGCGCGCATCGACGCCACGGATTTCTCCGCAGGCATGATCGCCATCGCGCGGGAGAAGGCCGAAGTCGAGGGCGCAGCGACCGTCGCCTTCACGCAGGCCGACCTGTTCGACGCCGGCGCCGTCCCCGGCCCCTACGACGCGGCGCTCGCCTTCAACTTCCTGCAGCTCATGCCCGACCTGCCCGGCGCGCTGGCGGCGATCTCGCATCGGCTGAAGCCGGGAGGCCTGCTGATCTCCAAGACGGTCTGCATCGGCGAGCCGGGATGGCGGCTGGCGCGGGTCGCGGTGCGCGGGCTGAAGGCGTTCGGCGTCGCCCCGCCGCTCCAGTTCCACCAGATCGCCACGCTGGACCGCGCCGTGGAGGACGCGGGCTTCGCGATACTCGAGCGCGGCGTCTTCCCCGAGCGCCCGCCCGCGCGCTTTCTCGTCGCGCGCAAGGCGGGCTGAGGCCGCGTCAGTCCTCGCCGCGCGGCGCGAAGCGGTCGAGCGGGATCTTCAGGTAGCGATGGCCGTCGGCTTCAGCCTCGGGCGGGCGCCCGCCGCGGATGTTCACCTGCAGCGCCGCGAGCATCAGCTTCGGCAGCGGCAGGGTCGCGTCCCGCGCGTCGCGCGTGGCGATGAAGGCGGCGCGGTCGAAGCCGTCGCGCAGATGAATGTTGGCGGCCTTCTGCTCGGCCACCGTGCTCTCGCACCGGGCCTCGCGGCCTTTCGGCGCGTAGTCGTGGCCGACGAAGACGCGCGTCGCGTCCGGCAGCGCCAGGATGCGCGTGATCGAGGCGTGCAGGTCGGACGAGGAGCCGCCGGGGAAGTCGGCGCGCGACGTGCCGCTGTCGGGCATCATCAGCGTGTCGTGGACGAAGGCCGCGTCGCCGGCGACACAGGTGACCGAGGCGAGGGTGTGGCCGGGAGAGAACATCACGCTGACGGGGATCTCGCCCACCATGAAAGTCTCGCCGTCGGCGAGCAGCCTGTCCCACTGGCGGCCGTCGCCGGGCAGGTCGGGCAGGTTGTACAGCCCCTTCCAAAGCGCCTGCACCTTGACGACATGCTCGCCGATGGCGCGCGGGGCGCCCAGCCGCTCGGCCAGCCACGGCGCGGCGGAGAAGTGGTCGGCGTGGGGATGGGTGTCGAGGATCCAGGCGACGTCGATCCCGGTCTCGCGGACGTAGGCGAGGATCGCCTGAGCGTTCGCGGCGGCGATGGCGGCGGCGCGGGGGTCGAAGTCGAGCACCGGGTCGACGATCGCGCCCTTCATGGTGTTCGGGCAGTGAAACACATACTGCCAGCTGCCGGTCGGGCGGTCCCAGAAGCTCTTCACGACGGGTTTGGGCTGCATGGCGAGGCGTCCTTGAGGGGCTGATCGGGGGCGGGCCGCGCCAGGGGGCGCGACCCGATGACGACTGCGGGCCGTCAGAGCGCGCGGCGGGCGAAGTACCAGTCGGTCACGTCGTAGGGCTCGCCCATCCGGGCCTCCGCCGCCTCGGCGGTGGCGGGCGGCGGCACGATCACCATTTCGCCGGGCTTCCAGCCCTCGGGCGTCGCCACCTTGTGCGCGTCGGAGGTCTGAAGCGCCTCCAGCAGGCGCAGGAATTCGTCCACCGAGCGGCCGTTGGACATGGGATAGTAGGCCATGGCGCGGAGCACGCCCTCGGGGTCGATGACGAAGGTGGCCCGCACCGCCGCCGTGTCGGAGGCGCCGGGCTGGATCATGCCGTAGGCCGAGGCGACCGCCATCGACAGGTCGGCGATAATAGGGAAAGGGATGTGGACCGAGAACTTCTCCTCGATGTTCCGCATCCACGCGATGTGGGCGTAATGGCTGTCGATCGACAGACCGAGCAGTTCGCAGTTGAGCGCCGCGAACCTGTCGGCCCGCTCGGCGAAGGCGATGAACTCGGTGGTGCAGGTCGGCGTGAAGTCGGCCGGGTGCGAGAACAGCACCAGCCACTTGCCGCGATAGTCGGCCAGCGTGCGGCGGCCGTGGGTGGTGGGGGCGTCGAAATCCGGCGCCGGCTCGTTCAGGCGCGGCAGTGCGGGAGCGTCGGTCATGGCGGTGATCCTTTGTTGCTTCGCAGTCATGGCTACCAGCGCCACTCAATCGAGAGAAACGAATTGAATCTACGAGTGTGATCGCCTATCTCGATTGCCATGCGCACGCCCGTCACCCTTCGACAGCTGGAGTTCCTCGTCGCGCTCGACGACTCGCGCCATTTCGGCCGTGCGGCGGAGGCTATCCATGTCACGCAGTCGACGCTCAGCGCCGGGCTGAAGGAACTTGAGACGACGCTCGGCGCGACGCTGGCGGAGCGCGACCGCCGCCATGTGGCGATGACGCCGCTGGGCGCGGCGCTGGCCGTCCGCGCCCGCTCGATCCTTCGCGACGTGGAGGGGCTCGTCGAGCAGGCCGCGACCGAAAGCGACCCTCTGGCCGGCATGCTGCGGCTCGGCGCGGCGTCGACCATCGGGCCCTATGTGTTTCCTGCGCTTGTCGGCGGCCTCGGCGCGCGGTTTCCACGGCTGAGGCTTCGCCTGCAGGAGGGGCTCAGCGACGATCTGCGCGCCGGCCTGCGCGACGGCGGCCTCGACGCGGCGATCGTCGCGCTGCCCTACGACATGGGCGACGCCGAGACGCGCGCCCTCATCGACGACGGCTATCTGCTGGCCTGCCCAAAGGACCACCCGCTCGCCAACCGCGACGAGATCGACGGCGGGGATCTGACGGACCGTCCGCTGCTGCTGCTGGAGCGGGGCCATTGCCTGCAGCGCCACGCGCTTTCGGCCTTCGGCGACGAGGCGCTGCGACAGGATGCGGCCTATGAGGCGACCAGCCTGCCGACGCTGGCGGCGATGGTCGCGGCGCGGGCCGGAGTCACGCTGCTGCCGGAGATCGCCGTGCGCGCCGGCGTGGCGGAGGGCCATGACCTGGCGCTGATCCCGATCCGCGGCGCCCATCCCAGGCGCATCGCGCTCGCCTGGCGGCGCGGCGCGGCGCGATCGGCTGCATTCGAGGCGCTCGCGTCGGCCTGCGCGGAGATCCTTCGAGCGGGACAGAGGCCATGAAGGCGCCGCGCGGCCCGCGGTGAACGCCATGGCGTCGCCGGCTTTTGCGCGGCGCGCGATCAGGGCGACGGCCATCGCGCCGGGCGCGCGGTCTCCCCTCTCCGCCGGGTCCGCGCCGAGGTCGGCTGTCCCGGCTCCATCGGCGGCGATCAGGGCGGCGGGTCAGCATCCGGCGATCACCGCCTGCGCCCGCCGCTGTGCCCGGCTCCTGGGCCGGCCCTGCCGGCCGCGTCGGCGCGACGCTCGACTTCTCCCGGCCCGCAGAAGCCCCCGCGACGCGCCCATCCCGGCCCGCCCGGCGCGTGCACGCGGACATCGGTCAGCGCGCAGCGGCGCATCCCGCCGTTCCTGAACCCGGCGCATGGGCATGCCGATCCAGACGCCAGGCCGCCGCCTGCGCCGGATTTCCTTCGCTTCGCCGACCCTTCCACCGCAGAGAACCTGCTCTCTGGCGCCGGCTTCCGGCAGATCCGGTCGCAGACGGTGGAATGCGCGTTCGAGTTCGATGAGCCGGAAGGACTCCGGGAGATTTTCTCGCAGGCGACGGTGCGGGCGAAGATGCTGATCGCGGCGCAGCCGACCAGGAACCGTGAGGCGATCCGTCGCGCCATGGCGGACGCCGTCCTCGGCGCCTCCGCCGACGGCGCAAGATTCCGCGTCTCTGCACCGGCGGCGCTCATGTCCGCCCGCGCTGGACGGGAATTCGCAGCAGTAGGCCCCGGTTTCGAGGCGACAGACCGGAGGCCGTCGCCTTCTCAGGCTCTCGGCGCGCCGCCCCGTTCGATGGGGATGGGCTGCGCAAGAATTCGTCGACGGGCCTCGGCCCATGGCTGACCCCGAGCGATCGCGACGCAGCGCATGGGCGTCATCGAGACGCCATCAGCCGCCAGCCAGACCAAGGGCAGGTCGCCGTCCGCCCCCCCCCACCACGCATCCCGGCGCGCATCCCGGCGAAGACCTCCTCGATCCGCGACGGTCCGGGAGCGGTCGCCACCGGTCACGATCCGGGGCATGGTGAAGCCCCTGCCCGTGTCCTGCGGGATCAGGGGCGCCCGCGCAGCTGTTCAGGTCGTCGACGATGCGGAGCGGGCGATCGCTCCTGGAGGGGCCCGGAACCCGCGGGACTGGACGGGCGCCCCTCCGCAACCCGAACCGGAGCAGCGCTTCAACAGACCGGGGAGGGAGACTTCGAGAGATGGGCGGACTTCGGATACTGGTCCTCGGCGCCGGCGGCGTGGGCGGCTACTTCGGCGGGCGCCTCGCGCAGGCCGGCGTCGACGTGACGTTCCTGGTGCGCGAGCGCCGGCTGCGGCGGCTCAACGCCGAAGGACTGCGCATCAGGAGCCCCTTCGGCGACGCCGCCATCGCGGTGAAGGCGGTCGCCGCCGCTGAAGACGGGGGCCGCTTTGACGCGGTGCTGCTGGCCTGCAAGGCCTATGATCTGGAGGACGCCATCTCCACCGTCGCGCCCGCGGTCTCCGACGGATGCGCCGTGCTTCCCCTGTTGAACGGCGTCGCGCATATCGACCGTCTGAACGCGGCCTTCGGCGCCGGGCGCGTGCTCGGCGGCCTCGCGAAGATTCAGGCGACGCTGACCGAGGACGGCGTGGTGGAGCACTTCAACGACTGGCGCTTCCTGACCTTCGGCGAGCAGGACGGGCGCATGACCGGCCGCGTCGCGGCGCTGGAGGCCGCCTTCGCCCAGGCCCCCGGCTGCGTCGCTGAGGCGGTTCCGGACGTGATGCGCCGGCTTTGGGAGAAGCTCGTCCACGTCGCCACCTCGGCCGGCATGACCTGCCTGATGCGGGCCAATGTCGGGGAGATCGTGCGCACCGCGGACGGCGCGGCCCTGCTGCGGCGGCTGCTGGAAGCCAACGCCGAGATCGCAGCGCGGCTCGGCCACGCCCCCAGCCCGGCGTTCATGGAGACCTACCGCGCCACGTTCTCCGACCCGTCATCCGGCTACTCCACCTCGATGCTGCGCGACATCGAGCGCGGCGCGCCGACCGAGGGCGACCACATCCTCGGCTTCATGCTGGACAGCGCGCGGTCGGTCGGCGTCTCGGAGCCGATCCTCGAACTGGCCTGCGCCCATGTGCAAGGCCTACGCCCGGCGACGCGATGCCGGCAGGCTCCCGACGCGCGCCCCCGGAGCGTCGGTCGGGGCGTCGTCACGCGGAGGCTGACGGCGCGGCCCGCCCTTCCCCGCCGCCCCTCTCCACCGGACGGTCCGCAGGCCGGCGCAGTCGAAGGCGCCGCGCGTCCCCAGCCGCCGCGACGCTGTCGACTCCGAAGCCCGCGGCCGGCGCCGGGCCGGGCCGGCGACGCCGCCCCGCTCGTGCAGGCCCAGCGCTCGTGCCCAGCGCTCGTGCCCAGCGCTCAGGCCCCGCTTTCCCGCGGCATACCCATCGAGGCGCCGCCGGGGTCGTCGGCGGCGAGCGTGAGCTGGGGCTGGAACAGCTCCACGCCCTTCTCGGCCAGCGTCTTCTGGAGCGCGGCGTAGGCCATCCGGCGGATGATGAACTGCTGGCCGGGGCGCGAGGTGAACTTGCAGCCGATCTCGAAGGCGCTGCCCAGGATCGCCACGGCGCCCTGCGACTTCAGCGGCTCGAGGAACTTGCCCTGAAGCTCCGGGTGATCGAGAAGCTGCTCGCCGACCTTCTTTACCAGCTTGCGGACCATCTCCACGTCCACGTCGCTCGGCACCATGAAGCTGAACTTCACCTTCACCCAGTCGCGGCTGTGGTTCTGGATGGTGCCCATCTCGCTGAACGGGATGGTGAAGACCGGGCCGCGATGGTGGCGCAGGCGCACCGAGCGCAGGGAGATGCGCTCCACGACGCCCTTGCCCGATTTCGCCTCGACATATTCGCCGACGCGGAAGGCGTCCTCGTAGAGATAGAACAGTCCGCTGATGACGTCGCTGACGAGCTTCTGCGCGCCGAAGCCGATCGCGAGGCCCAGCACGCCGGCGGAGGCGAGCAGCGGCGCGATGTCGAGCCCCATCGCCGACAGCGCGCTCATCGCGGTCAGCACCGCGACGAGGCCCAGCGCGAAGCCGCGCACCACGGGCAGGATGGTGCCCATCCGGGAGGACTGCGCCTGGTTCTCCTCGTCGACGATGGCGCCCGGCGCGGCGGCCGGTCCGGGGTCGAGCGCGGCGGAGAGCGCCCGCCAGAGCGCGAGGCCGACGACGAGGATCGCGCCGGCCTCCACGAGCGCCGGCGCGAAGCGCGCCACGCCTGACGGCGCGGGCGGCGCCAGCGGATCGACGCCCCAGATGCGCAGCACGGCCACGGCGGCGACGACGACCACAATGCCCTCCGCCAGAGCGAAGCCGCCGCGCAGCAGGCCGCTCCGGCGGCGGGAGTCGGCCTCGGCGTCCGCCTCCCGCCGCCAGAGCGACAGGCCGGCGACGGCCAGCGGCGCCAGCATCATGATGACGACGGTCGGCCCGCCGCCCCCTACCTGCGCGGGGCCGAGCAGCCCCAGCGCGCCGAGCGACTTCAGTCCGACGTCGAGCGCGACGACGCCGACATAGACCGCCCACCAGTTCCGGGCGGCGAAGGAGGGCGCGGCGGCGTCGCGGGCGATCAGCGCAGCGACGGGCCGGCGGACCGCCGAGAAGAACCACGCCGCCAGCGCGCCTGACAGCAGCAGCAGCGCGACGACGAGCAGCGCGGCCGACCCCGGCGGGCTCGCCGCGCCGACGACGACCGCGCGCAGGATCGTCAGCGCCAGCATGCCCGCGAGCGCGATGCGCGCGGCGCGCAGGACGGAGGCCGCCTCGGCCGCGCCAAAGCCCATCAGCCGCCGCGAGGGCGCCGAGGGCGCGGCCAGCGCCTCAACCATCAGCAGCTTGACGCGATATCCGACGATGGCGAGGAACGCGGCGGCGGCGATCGCGCGCACCGAGGCGTCGCCGGGCAGGATCGCGCGCCCGACGGCGAAGCCGACGCCCGCGAACGCCGCCAGCGCCAGAGCGGACCGCAGGAGATGCGGCAGCGCCGCGCGCAGCCGGGCGCGGAACGGCGAAAGCCCGCCCGAGTCCGGCGCGACGGGGCCGCCTCCCCCGGAGCTAGCGACGAGCGCGCCGACTGCCCGCTCGACCGCATGGCCTGCGGCGAGCCCGATCAGCAGCGCGATGAGGCCGAAGAGGGCGGGATGCGCGCCGAACCATGCGAGGATGGAGGCGAGCGCCTCGGGAGCAGCCGCCGCCGCCTTTGCAAGCGCGCCCTCAACCACGGCCAGGGTCGTCTCGGCGGGCTGCGCGCCGCCCAGGGACGCGCCCAGCTCCGCGCCATCCGCCGCGCCCGGCGGCGCAGCGGAAGCGAGCGACGCCTCCGGGAAGGCCTCGCGCAACCGCGCCAGCGTCTCCGCATCGACGTCCCTGGGCAGGACGATCCTGATCTCGCCGTCGGCCAACGCCCACTCCCCCGTTTCGAACGCCGCAAGAGCGTTTTCCGAGCCGACTGGATCAGTCAGCGACGAGAAAACTGCGACAGAATAATTGCGTAGAGCGGCAGACCTGACGCAGTCAGGTCGAACGCCGCTCTAGAGGTCTTCGACCATCAGCACGCCGTCAATCGCCTTGATGGCGCCGCGGATCGCCGGCGTCACGGCCCAGGCGTCCGGCAGACGCACCGCGATCTCGGCGCCGAGCGCTGGATCGGCGACGACGATCTCCACCGGGCCGCCCCTGCGCCCCGCGACGCCCCCCGCGCCGGCGCCTGCGCCGCGCTCCGCCCGCACCGGCTCCAGGCGCGCGCGCAGCGGCGCCAGCGCGGTCTGGTCGGACAGGTGGACGCGCAGGCCGGCGGCCGCGGCGTCGGCGATGACGGTCTCGACCGCGGCCACGGCCTTGCAGAGCAACTTCAGCTGGTCGCCGCCGGGCTCGGCCTCGACCGTCATCACCACGCGGCAGCCCGGCTCCAGCAGGTCGCGATGGGCGGCGAGCACGTCGGAGAACACCGTCGCCTCATACATGCCCGTGGGGTCGGACAGCGCCACGAAGGCGAAGCGCGCGCCGCGGGCGGACTTCTTCTCCTGCCGCTTCATCACCACGCCGGCGATGCGCCCCACGGCTACGCCGCTGCGCGAGGCGAGCGCCGCAAGCTCTCGGTAGAAGTGGATCTTCTTGCGCCGCAGCGCCTGCGCCACATCGTCCAGCGGGTGGCCGGAGAGGTAGAAGCCCACCGCCGTGAACTCCTCCGCCAGCCGGTCGCCGGCGTCCCAGTCCGGCCCGTCGGAGAGCCTTGGCGCCGGCAGTTCCGCCACGCCGCCGAACAGCGAAACCTGGTTCGAGGCCGCCTCCTCCTGCGCCGCCGCGGAATAGGCGAGAAGCTGGTCGACGGCGGCGAGCATGCGGCGGCGGTTGCGGTCGAGCGCGTCGAAGGCGCCGGCGCGGGCGATCATCTCCAGCGCCCGCTTGCCGATCCGGCGCAGGTCGACCCGGCGCGCGAGGTCGAACACGTCGACGAAGCGCCCCGCCTGCGCCCGCTCCGTCGCGATCAGCCGCATCGCCTCCGGCCCGACGCCCTTGAGCCCGCCAAGCGCATAGACGATGGCGCCGTCGCTCACCGTGAAGCCGGCCTCGGAGCGGTTGACGCAGGGCGCGAGCGTCGCGATGCCCATGGCGTCGGCCTCGCGCTTGTAGACCGCGAGCTTGTCGGTGAGGTGGATGTCGCAGTTCATCACCGCGGCCATGAACTCGACCGGGTGGTTGGCCTTGAGCCACGCCGTCTGGTAGCTGACCACGGCGTAGGCGGCGGCGTGGGACTTGTTGAAGCCGTAGTTGGCGAACTTGTCGAGCAAGTTCCAGACTTCCAGCGCCTTGGCGCCGTCCACCCCGTTCTCCGCAGCGCCCTCCAGGAACTTCGGCCGCTCGGCGTCCATCGCCTCCTGGATCTTCTTGCCCATGGCGCGGCGCAGAAGGTCGGCGCCGCCGAGGCTGTAACCCGCCATCTTGCGGGCGATCTCCATCACCTGCTCCTGATAAACGATGATGCCCTGGGTCTCGTCGAGGATCGGGTCGATGAGGGGGTGGATGCCGGCGCGCGGCTCGCGCCCGTTCTTGACGTTGCAGTACTTGGGAATGTTCTCCATCGGACCGGGGCGGTAGAGCGCCACCAGCGCCACGATGTCCTCGATGCAGGTCGGGCGGAGCTGGCGCAGGGCGTCGCGCATGCCCGCGCTCTCCACCTGGAACACGGCGACGGTGTCGGCCCGCGCATAGAGTTCGTACGTTTTGGGGTCGTCCAGCGGAATGGCCGAGATATCAACGCTCACGCCGCGTTTCTTCAGCAGGTCGAGCGCGTTCTGGATCACTGTCAGGGTCTTCAGCCCCAGGAAGTCGAACTTCACGAGCCCCGCCTGCTCGACCCATTTCATGTTGAACTGGGTGGCGGGCGTCTCGGCGCGGGCGTCTCGGTAGAGCGGGCAGAGCTCGACCAGCGGCCGGTCGCCGATCACGACGCCGGCGGCGTGGGTGGAGGCGTTGCGCAGCAGGCCCTCGACCTTCTCGGCGATGTCGAGGAGTTCGGCGACGACCGGCTCCTCCTTCGCGGCCTCCTGCAGGCGCGGCTCCTCGGCGCGGGCGCGCTTGACGGAGACGGGCTTCACGCCCTCCACCGGGATCATCTTCGACAGGCGGTCGACCTGGCCGTAGGGCAGCTGCAGCACGCGGCCGACGTCGCGCACGGCGGCCTTGGAGAGCATGGCGCCGAAGGTGATGATCTGCGCCACGCGGTCGGCGCCGTAGCGGCGCTGGACATAGGCGATCACCTCCTCGCGGCGGTCCATGCAGAAGTCGATGTCGAAGTCGGGCATCGACACGCGGTCGGGGTTGAGGAACCGCTCGAACAGCAGGCCGTAGCGCAGGGGGTCGAGATCGGTGATGGTCAGCGCCCAGGCGACGAGCGAGCCGGCGCCCGAGCCGCGGCCCGGCCCAACGGGAATATCCTGCGCCTTCGACCACTTGATGAAGTCGGCGACGATGAGGAAGTAGCCGGGAAAGCCCATCCCCTCGATGACGCCGAGCTCGTAGTCGAGCCGGTCCTCGTAGATCTTCCGTTCGGCGGCGGGGGGGACGACCCGCAGGCGCTCGGCCAGGCCTTCGCGGGCCTGGCGGCGCAACTCCTCCACCTCGTCGTCGGCGAAGCGGGGCAGGATCGGCGCGCAGGTGCGCGGGCGGAAGGCGCAGCGGCGGGCGATCTCGACGGTGTTCGCGCAGGCCTCCGGCAGGTCGGCGAAGCGCTCGACCATGGCGGAGGCGGGCTTGAACCAGTGCTCGGGCGTGAGCCGGGGGCGGTTCTCCTGCGTGACGTAGCTGCCCGAGCCGACGCAGAGGAAGGCGTCATGGGCCGCATACATCGCGGCGTCGGGGAAATGCGCGTCGTTGGAGGCGACGAGCGGCAGGTCGCGGGCGTAGGCGGTCTCGACGAAGAAGGGCTCGGTCTCCTCCTCGGCGGGCGTGCGCAGCGTCTCGCCCTCGCCGTGGCGCTGCAGCTCGACGTAGAGCCGGTCTGGGAAGAGCGCCTCCAGCCGGTCGAGCAGGGCGAGCGCGGCGTCGCGGCGGCCGGCGCGGGCGAGACGGCCGAGCGGGCCGTCGGGGCCTCCCGTCAGCAGAATCAGCCCGTCGGCGCAGGCCGCGAGCGTCTCCGGCCCGACGGCGCGGCGGCCGTCGACGCCGGTCAGATAGGCGTGCGAGCTCAGCGCCATGAGGTTACGGTAGCCGGCTTCGTCCTGCGCATAGAGCGCGATTTCGGCAGGCTCGGGCGCGCGGTCGCCAGGCCGGTCTGCCTCGGCGTAGGCGAGCGCAAGCGAGAGGCCGATGATCGGCTGGACGCCGGCCTTCGCGGCTGTCTCGGAGAACTCCAGCGCACCGAAGAGGTTGTTGGCGTCGGCGACGGCGACGGCGGGGCAGCCTGCGGCCTCGCAGAGCTTCGGCAGCGCCTTGAGGCCGATCGCCCCCTCCCCCAGCGAATAGACCGAGCGCACCCGCAGGTGGACGAAGCTCGGCGCGGCGGCGGAAGGCGGCTGGGGGGCGGCGGGCATGCGGGCGACTCCGGCGGGACGCGGCGAGACTAGCGCGGACCGCGCCGCCGCGCCCAGCCCGGATCGGCCGCAATCGCGCGGCCGGACGCCCCGCAGAGGCGCGAGGCGGACAGGCCGACGGACAGGCCGGCGGCGCGGGCCTGCTGAGGCGGCCGGTCCAGAAGGCCGGCGCTTGGGGTCGATGGAGGTCGCCGGCGGAGCGCGTCGGCGGAGGGGGCTGACGGGCGTCGATGTGGGGAGCGCCTGGCGGGGGGGGAGGGGGGCAGGCCGGTGGCGGAGGCAGGCTGGGTCTCGCCCGCGGGCAACCGCCGGTTGAGAGCGGTCGGCGCGAAGGTCGGCGCGGGCGGGCGGGCGGGCGGTCGCGGTCCTGCGCCTCGGCGGGCGGGGCTGGCTGCGGGCCGAGGCCTACGCCTATGGCTCAGGCCTGAGGCTTGCGCCTGCGGCTCAGGCCCGAGGCTTGCGCCCGAGGCCGAGAGCTGCGGCGGGCGCATGGGTCGATCCGATTCGCCGCGGCCGGCGTCAGAGCATGAGCTTCATGCCGACATGGCTCGGCTCGAAGCCTAGGCGGGCGTAGAAGCGCTGCGCGTCGGTCCGCGATCTGTCGGTGGCGAGCTGGACCATGGCGCAGCCGCGGGCGCGGGCGATCTCCACGGCCCGGCGCACCATGGCGGCGCCGACGCCGCGGGAGCGCCAGGGCGCGGCCACCCGCACGCCCTCGATCACCGCGCGCGAGGCGCCGCGGCGCGAGAGCGTCGGGACCACCCCGAGTTGCAGGCAACCCACCACGGCGCCGTCGATCGCCGCGACCATGAGCCGCTCGCCGGGGTCGGCCGCGATGGCGGCGAAGGCGGCGGCGTAGCCGGGATCGCCCGGCGCTTCGCGCGCGGCGCCGAGCGGGTCGTCGGCGAGCATCGCGACGATGGCCTCCACATCCCCGGCTTCGGCGTCGCGCATCGCGAAGCCGGTCGGCTCGGCGACAGGGGACGCGGCGGGGCGCCGGTCCGGAGCGGCGGGCCCGGAAAGGATGTGGGGAGCGGCGGCGGCGTCGGTCATGCGGGCGGGTCCATCCTGCGGCGACCGGCCGGCTTGGGGCGGCCGGCGTGGGGCGACGTCATTCGGTCACGTAGAAGAAGCGCTCCTCCACGATGCGGCCGTCGCGCACGGTGTAGAGGCCGATTTCGTCCATCTGCATCCGGGCGGCGCCCTTCGGGGTGACGTCCATCCAGAACTTTACGGCGAACTGGTCGCCGTTGGGCCAGGGCCCCTCCACCGTCACGCCGTGGATCTCGTGGTTTTCATGCCACCAGCGCGCCTTCGCCAGCAGCGCCTCGCGCCCCTCCGCGCGCGCCATAGGGCCGCTCATCGCCTCGACGCTGACGACGTCATCCGCCCAGAACGCCTGCGCGTCGGCGTCCCGCCCTTCGGCGCAGGCGGCGGTGAAGGCCCGCGCGATTTCATGAATTGTCATGACGCCCTCCGATGTTCCTGATTTGATCTTATCTGGTTCGAGCGTCGCCGCAATCGATTCGTCAGCCGAACAGGCCCTCGACGCGCCAGATCGGCCCGCCCGGCGCGGCGGGCGCGCAGAACAGCCACAGGCGCAGGCCGTCCTCCGTCTCGACGCGCCAGTAGTCGCGCGGGCCGTCGCGCCAGGCGGGGTCGTCGAGCCACCATTCCGGGGCGATGCGTTCGGGGCCGATCGCGACGGCGAGGCGATGGGCGCGGCGTCGCCAGCGCAGGGAGACTGGCCGGCCGCTCCGCCGCGTGGCCTCGCCGGGCTCCGGGCGCAGCAGGGCGATGGGCCGCAGGCCGGGCGGCGCCGGCCAGTCGCCGGCATGCGGCGCGGCGAAGGCGGCGGAGGCGGTCGTGAAGGCGCGCGCGGGAATGTGGCTCTCGGCCGGCAGCGGGCGGGTCAGGCGGTCGAAGCCGAGCCGGTTTCCGAGCCGCCCCAGCAGCGCGGCGAAGGCGGCGTCCTCCCCCCTCTCCACAGCGTCGCGCGCCTGCGGCGCGGCGAGAGGCCCGCGGTGCTGCGTCGCCGAGAGCGGCTCCACGACCGTCGCCTCCAGCCGCAGCGCGTCGACGCCGAAGCCAGCGTCCGCCTCGCCCAGCGGCCGGGCGAAGAGCGCCGCGATCGCCCCGGCCTCCCGCGAGGGGCGCGCGAGGCCGACGTCGAGGCTGACGTCGGCTCCGTCCACCCGCCGCAGCGCCAGCCGCAGCCGCCGCGCGCCCATGCCACGTTCGGCGAGGCGCTCGCAGAGCCGGGCGAGCAGGCGGTCGAGCCCGGCGGCGACGTCCTCCACCCGCCCCACCGGCTCCGGAAGGCGCAGCCGCACGGCGTAGCCGGGGCCCTGCGGCGCGGCGCGGACGGGCTCGGGCTCGGCGCCGAAGGCCTGGTCGAGCCGCCGCGCCACGTCGAGCCCCGCGCGCCGGGCCAGCGCGCCGCGCGGCAGGCGGGCGAGCTCGTCGACGCGGCGCAGCCCCAGCCGCCCCAGCGCCGCCAGCGCCTCGGGCTCCAGCCGCAGCGCCGCCAGCGGCAGCGCCGCCAGCGCCTCCCGCGCCCCGCCGCGCGGCGCGACGACGGGCGCCTGAGACGCGGCGAAGCGCGCCAGCGCCCAGGCCGCGCCGCGCGCGTCGGCGACGGCGGCGCACGCGGTCAGCCCCCGCTCCGCGAGCCGCGAGACGATGTCGGCCAGCATCGGCCCCTCCCCCCCGAAAAGATGCGCGCAGCCGGTGACGTCGAGCGCCAGCCCGTCGACGCCGTCCTCGCCCACCCAGGGCGAATAGCGGACAGCCCAGCGCGCCAGCGCGCGCAGGAACCCCGCCTCGGCCGGCGGATCGGCGGGGACGGCGCGCAGGTCGGGGCGGATGGCGCGGGCGTCAGTCAGCCCCATGCCGGCGCGCAGGCCGGACGCCTCGGCGAGCGGGCAGAGGCTCGCCAGCCGCAGCGCCCCCTTCGCAGGCGCGACCACCGTGAAGGGGGCGCCCCCGGCGTCGCCGCCCAGCCGCCGCAGCGCGCGCTCCGCCGCCAGCCGCGGCAACCACACCGACGCGACCCGGCGCGGGGCGGCGGGCCCATGGGTTCGGGCGGGCGCAGTGGCGGCGAGCGGGGCGGAATCGGGCATGACGCCTCCGATGTTCGCCTCATGTTCTAGCGGAGATGAACCGCTGCGCCAGCACCTGCAGCCCGAGGCGACGCTCGTTCAACCAGTTCCGACAGCAAGGCCCCTCGACCGACGGACCGGGGCGACCGCAGCGCCGACCGAAGCCCCCTGCGGGGTCGCGGGTCCGCCCTTGCGCCGCGCCGAACCGCGCCCCCTCGCGGCGCTTGCTTCGGGGCGCGCCCTCCTGTAACAGCCCCCCTCGACATGGCTGCGCGCGGCCTGCGACGCGGTGGCGGCGCAGCTGCGCGGATATTCGGCTTTAGGCGCAGGCGCCGGCCCGGGAGCATCGCGATGAAAAAAGACATCCACCCCGACTATCATGTGATCAACGTGAAGATGACGGACGGCACGAGCGTGCAGATGCGCTCGACCTACAAGAACGAGGGCGACACGCTGACGCTCGACATCGACCCCTCGGTGCACCCGGCCTGGACCGGCGGCGGCCAGCGGCTGATGGACACCGGCGGCCGCGTCTCGAAGTTCAAGAAGAAGTTCGAAGGCTTCGGCTTCTGATCTCCGGGCGCATGAGCGCCCGGACGACTTCCATGCCGACGGTCGGACACCCCGTCGCGGCGCGCGCCCATGAGCGGCGAGCGCGTGCCCTTCTTCGCACCCGACGGTCGGCGCCGTGACCGCTTCGGACGGATCCGCCGGCTTCGCGCCCGGATCAGCGCCCGGCGCCGAGGCCGACGCGCCCCGCGGCTCGGCGCGCGCCCATGTCGTCGTGCTCGGCAACGAGAAGGGCGGCTCGGGCAAGTCCACCACCGCCATGCACCTGTTCGTCGCGCTGGCGCGGGCGGGCAAGCGCGTCGGCGCGATGGACCTCGACCTGCGCCAGCAGTCCTTCTTCCGCTACCTCGAGAATCGCCGCGCCTACGCCGAGCGCAGCGGCGCTGCGCTGATCATGCCCGAGCAGGCGCGGGTGACGCCCTCCGACCTGCCCCTGCGCGCGGAGGCCGACGAGGCCGACCGCGCGGCCCTGCGCGCCGCGCTCGACGGGCTGAGGGCGCGCTGCGACTTCGTCGTGATCGACTGCCCCGGCTCCTTCACGACCTTCAGCCAGGAGGCGCACGCCGCCGCCGACACGCTGATCACGCCGCTCAACGACAGCCTGATCGACTTCGACCTTCTGGCGCGGGTGGACCCCGCGACGGGGCGCATCAAGGGGCCGTCGATCTATTCCGAGATGGTGTGGCGCGGCCGCCAGATCCGCGCGCAGGCCGGGCTGAAGCCGATCGACTGGATCGTGATGCGCAACCGCATCGCCACGCTCGACGCGCGCAACAAGCGCACCGTGGGGCGGATGCTGAAGGAGCTGTCCAGGCGCATCGGCTTCCGCGTCGCGCCGGGCTTCTCGGAGCGCGTGATCTTCCGCGAGCTGTTCCTGTCGGGGCTGACGCTGCTCGACCTGCGCGGCGGCGCCGAGGGCCAGCCGCTCAGCATGAGCCACATCGCAGCAAGGCAGGAGGTGCGGGAGCTGATCCGCAACCTCGAACTTCCCGGCGTCTCGCCGGAGGTGTGACGGCGCGCGCCGGCGCCGCCCTCCGACGCGCGATCCCGCCCGGCGACGATCGCGCCGCCGGCCCGCCCGATCGCGGCGCGTGACCGGAAAACGCTCTCCCCGTCGGCCGGCGCGAACGGCTCAGCGTCGGCGGGGCGGGGGGCGGGACGGCGCGAAATCCTCGCTGACGACGCGCACGACGTCCTCGAATACGACGCGGCGCGGACCATGGCGTGGCGGGCGGCGCGTCGCGCAGGGCGTCACGCCATGGTCCGCGAGCGCGCCGCGCAGCCCCGCGGCGGGTCTCGCCACAGCCGGCGATCAGTCCGCGGGTCGCCTGCGTCAGCGCCATGACGCGCTGCGCCACGTCGAGGAACGTCCCCGGCGCGCGGAAGGGTCGTCCGCGCAGGGCGTGGGCCGGAGGCGTCGAAGGCGGGGGCGCGTCGCCGCGCCCCCGACCGCTCAGACGTCGATGTACTCGCCGATGGGCAGGCTGCGGAACCGCTTGCCCGTGGCGGCGAAGATCGCGTTGCAGATGGCCGGCGGGACGGGCGGGACGCCGGGTTCGCCGACCCCCGTGGCCTTCACGCTGAACGGGTGGTCGACGATGTGGGTCGTCACCTTCTCGGGGAAGTTGGTCGCCCGCACCATCTGGTAGTCGTTGAAGTTCGACTGCTCCGCCGCCCCGTCCCGGTAGGTGACGGCGCTGTGCAGCGTCGCCGTCATGCCCATGACGGCGGCGCCCTCCATCTGGCTGCGGATGCGCTCTGGGTTGGCGGCGAAGCCGCAGTCCACGGCCATGTGGACCTCCGGCACGCGGACCTGCCCGCCGTCGATCTTCACCCGCACCGCCGCCGCGACGTAGGAGACGAAGCTGCGGTGGACCGCGAGGCCCAGCCCCTCGCCCTCCGGCGTCTCTGAACCCCAGCCGATGGCGTCGGCCGCAACGTTGAGGACATGCTTCAGCCGGCCTGCGTCGATCGGGAAGCCGTCATAGGGTTCGCCGTAGTTCCACAGGTCGTCGGGCATCCCTTCGGCCTTCGGGTCGATCACCCGGTCGGGGCCGATCAGCTCCAGCAGCACCGCGCGGTGGTCGCGGCCGAGCTCGGTCGCGAGTTCATGCGTGAAGCTCTGGATGGCGAAGGCGTGGGGCACGTTGGAGACGGCGCGCCACCAGCCGATGCGGGCGTGGGCCGGGGGCACGGCGGATTCGCAGCGCAGCGCCGGCGTGGCGAAAGGTGTGTCGACCAGCCCCATCCCCAGCTCGATGGGCAGCGCGGCCTCGGGGTTGGGCGCGAAGGTCGAGAGGATCGTCGGCGCGACGGAGCGGTGCAGCCAGCCCGTCACCCTGCCCTCGCCGTCGACCGCCGCCTCCAGCCGCTCCACGGAAGTCGTGTGGAGGTAGTCGTGGCGGATGTCATCCTCGCGCGTCCACTGCACCAGCACGGGCGCGCCGACGCGCTGGCTGAGCAGCGCCGCCTCGGTGACGAAATCGCCCTTGGACTTGCGGCCGAAGCCGCCGCCCAGCAGCGTGACGTGCAGCGTCACCTGGTCGATCTCCATGCCCAGCGCCTTGGCGACGTCCTTGCGGGCGTCGTAGGGGCTCTGGGACGGCGCCCAGATCTCGGCGCGGTCGGCGCGCACGTCGGCCACGGCCGCGGGCGGCTCCATCGAGGCGTGCGCCATGTGGGCCTGGTGGTAGGTCGCCGAGACGACGCGCGCCGCGGCCGCCTTCGCCGCCGGCCAGTCGCCCCTGTCGCGGACGATTGCGGCGTCCCGAGCGGCCATCTCCTCCATCATGGCGCGGTAGGCGCCGCTGTCGTAGCCGCCATGGGGGCCGGCCTCCCACGCGATCTCGAGCAGGTCGCGGGCGTCCAGCGCCGCCCATGTGCTGCTCGCGATCACCGCGACGCCGCCGAGCGGGCCGAAACCGGCCGGCAGGGCGCCGCCCTCCAGCGTCTCGACGCGCTCGACGCCGGGCGCGGCCAGCGCCGCTTCGGCGTTCAGCGAGGCGACCTTGCCGCCGGCCACCGGCGGCCGGGCGATGACGGCGTATTTCATGCCGGGCAGGCGGATGTCGGCGCCGTAGACCGCCGAGCCGTCGGTGATGCCGCGCAGGTCGGCGATGCGCACGACCTCGCGGCCAATGTAGCGGAACTCCGACTCGTCCTTGAAGCTGAGCGCCTCGCGGGCGGGCACGGGCCGGGCCAACGCCGCCTCGGCAAGATCGCCGAAGCCGAGCGTCTGCCCGCCCATGGCCTCGCGCACCTCGTGGACGCCCACGCTCACCGCGCCGGCGCCGACGCCCCAGCGCTCGGCGGCGGCCTCGGCGAGCATCAGGCGCAGCGAGGCGCCCATCTCGCGCATGGTCTGGATGTGGTGGCGCATCGAGCGCGAGCCGTCGGTGTTCTGGTTGCCGTAGCGCGGCTCGTCGCCGGGGGCCTGGACGATGCGCACCCGCTCCCAGTCCGCGCCCATCTCGTCGGCGAGCACCATGGGCAGCGAGGTCTTGACGCCGGTGCCCATCTCGGAACGGTGCGCGACGATGGTCACGGTCCCGTCAGGATCGATGGTCACGAACACCAGCGGGTCGGAGACGAGCCCGTTCGGCATGTCGGAGCCGCCGGTCTTCCACGGCTCGAAAGCGTGGGCCGGCGCGGCGAGCGCGGCGAGGCCGACGCCCGCGCCGGCGAGGAACATGCGCCGGTCGAGCTTGGCGATGGCGAGCGGCCGCAGCGGCCCCGTCGCGTCGATCCCCGCGGCGGCGTCGAGGACGCCGGCTTCCTTCAGATGGCTGAGCATGGCGCGTCCTCCTTCAGCTGCCGGTCGCGGCGAGACGGACGGCGGCGACGATGCGCTCGTAGCAGCCGCAACGGCAGATGTTGCCGTCCATCGCCGAGGCGATCTCCTCGTCGGTGGGGTTGGGGTTCTCCTCCAGCAGGCTCGCCGCCTGCATGATCTGCCCGGCCTGGCAGAAGCCGCATTGCGGCACGCTCAGTTCCCGCCACGCCGCCTGAACCGGGTGGTCGCCCTGCGGGTGCAGCCCCTCGATGGTGGTGACGGTCGCGCCCTCGACGTCGCCGAGGCGCAGCATGCAACTGCGCTCCGCACGACCGTCGACATGCACGGTGCAGGCGCCGCAGAGGCCGACGCCGCACCCATATTTGGAGCCTGTGAGCCCGAGCGTATCGCGCAGCGCCCAGAGCAGCGGCGTGGCTTCCGGCGCGTCGATCTCGCGCGCCTCACCGTTCACGGTAATTCTCGCCATCGGCGGGTTCTCCCTGTCTGGCTCGCGCCGGACCCACTTAGCGGCCGCCGGCGCCGGCATGAACTTGTTTCGAGGGTGAACCAGCGGGAGTTCGTGTCAATGAGTCGCCCCCCCGGGGGGCGGGCCGCGCGCGGCGTTACTGCGCGCTCGGCATCGAACCGGCGCGCTTGGCGCGGCTGCGGTCAATGGCGAGCTGGCGCTCGCGGCGGATGATGTACAGGCCCGCGCCGATCACGATGGACGCGCCCGCCAGCACCTGCGCGCCCGGAACCTCGGCGAACAGCACGAAGCCCAGGATCAGCCCGTAGAGCATCGACGAGTACTCGAACGGCGCCAGCGTCGAGGCGTCCGCGTTGCGGTAGCCCTCGGTCATCATGATCTGGGCCACGCCCCCCAGCAGCCCGGCCGCGACCAGCAGCGTCGCGGTCCACGCGTCGAGCGTCGCCCAGCCGAAGGGGATTGTGAAAAGCGAGCCGACCGTGCAGCTCACCGAGAACCAGAACACGATGGAGAGCGTCGTCTCGGTCTGGGTCAGCCGTCGGATATGGACGGTCGCCAGCGCGACGAACACCGCGCCGAGCAGCGCCACCCAGGCGCCCAGCGCCTCGCTGTCGGAAACGTCGCCGCTGGCCAGCACCGTCAGCCGCGGCCAGAGCATCACCATCACGCCCGCCAGCCCCACCCCAACCGCAGTCCAGCGATAGGCGCGCACCTGCTCGCCCAGCATGAGCGCGGCGAGCCCGGTGGCCAGCAGCGGCGCCGCGTAGTTGATGGCGATGGTCTCCGGCAGCGGCAGCAGGCCCAGCGCGGTGAAACCGCAGGCCATCGCCGCCATGCCCACCAAGCCGCGGTTCACATGGGCGAAGGCGTCGTTGACGCGGAACACCTCGGCGAACCGCCCCAGCCAGAGCGCATAGAGGATGATGGGCGGGATGGCGAAGAAGCTGCGGAAGAACACCGCCTGCCCCGGCGGCGCATACTCGCGCGCGGCCTTGATGCAGGCCGACATCAGCGTGAACAGCAGCACCGACATCAGCTTGAGCGCGATGCCGCGCGCGGGGTTCGAGACGATCTGGACCGGGGTCGGCATGGGGAAGCCTGCGACGGAGGACGCCGCCGCAGCTAAGCAGGTGGGCGGGCGCCGCGACAAGGGCGAATGCTGGCGGGGCCTCGCGCGTGCGTCGCCCGTTCAGGGGCTGCGCCTCGTTCCCCCCCTTTGCCCGGGCGACCCGCGCGGGCCAGAGGTCGAGCGAAGCGCCTCCGGGCCAGACCGCGACATCCGCGCGGACCCGCCGGCGACAGTCTCGCCCCGCTCCCGCCCGTCGCTCACGAATACGGGTCGAGCGCGTCGCGCAGGCCGTCGCCGAGGAAGCTGAACGCCAGCACCACCATCATCACCGGCAGCAGCGGCATCAGCAGCCACGGGTAGATCTCAACCACTGTGAGGTCGAGCGCGTCGTTCAGCATCAGCCCCCAGCTCACCGCCGGCGGGCGCAGGCCGAGGCCGAGAAACGAGAGCGCCGTCTCGCCGAGGATCATCCCGGGTATCGCGAGCGTGGCGGACGCCACCAGATGCGACATGAAGTTGGGGATCATGTGGACGCCGATGATGCGCGCGGGCGAGGCGCCCATCAGCTCCGCCGCGCGCACATAGTCCTCCGTGCGCAGGGCGAGGAACTTCGAGCGCACGGCGCGCGCCAGCCCCGGCCAGTCAAGGACGCCCAGGATGATCGAGATCATGAAGAACACCGACACCGGCGACCAGTTGGCGGGTATCGCAGCCGACAGCGCCAGCCAGATCGGCAGCTCCGGCAGGGAGCGCACGATCTCGATGAGCCGGCTCACGGCGGCGTCGGTCCAGCCACGGAAATAGCCCGCCACGCCGCCCAGCAGCAGCCCGATCGCAAAGCTCACCACGACGCCGATCAGCCCCACGGTCAGCGAGAGCTGGGCGCCGTAGAGGATGCGGCTGTGCACGTCGCGCCCCAGCCTGTCGGCGCCGAGCAGGAACATCTCCGTTCCCTCCGGCGGGCACATCACGCGCCAGTTCGTCTCCACCAGCCCGAGCAGAACATGCGGCGTCCCGCAGCGCGCGAAGAAGCGCGCCGGGTGCGGGGTGCTCGTGTCCGGCGTCGAGACGATCTGGAACGTGTCGGTGTCGAAGCTCTCGGTCGTCGCATAGACGAAGGGGCCGATGAACGCGCCCTCGTGGAAGAAGCGCAGCGTCTGCGGCGGCGCATAGATGCGGTCGGCGTTGCGCAGGTCGGCGGGATAGGGGGCGAAGAAGCCGACGAAGGGCAGCGCAAGGTAGATCGTCAGCAGGAACAGCCCCGACAGCGCCGCGAGCCGGTGGCGCAGGAAGCGCCGCCAGATCAGCACCCAGGTCGGCGCGTCGAGGTCGGCGCGGTCGAGCGCGCGCAGGTCGCCCTCGGGATCGTCCGGCTCCGACGAGACGAAATGCGCGTCGGGGTCCACCGCCCCGGTCCGTGACGGCGGGATCATTTGGCGAGCCTGATGCGCGGGTCCGCCACCGCGAGCAGCAGGTCGGAGACCAGCATCCCCACCAGCGTCAGCGCCGAGACGAAGAGCAGGATGAAGCCCGAGAGGAAGATGTCCTGCGACTTCAGCGCCGCCAGCAGCGTCGGGCCGATGGTCGGCAGGCTCATCACCACCGAGATCAGCACCGAGCCGGAGACGAGCTGCGGCAGCAGGTTGCCGATGTCGGCGATGAAGGGGTTCAGCGCCATGCGCAGCGGGTAGCGGATGACCGTTCCCGCCGGCGACACGCCCTTCGCGCGCGCCGTCACGACATAGGGCTTGCCCAGCTCGTCCAGCAGGTTCGCGCGCAGCCGCCGCGACATCGCCGCCATGCCGGCCGTGCCGATCACCACCACCGGCGCCAGCATGTGCAGCAGGATGGAGCCGAACTTCTCGAAGCTCATCGGGGCGCCGATGTATTCCGGCGCCATGCCGCCTCCGATCGGCAGCCCGACCGCCTCGTTACCGTAATACATCAACAGCAGCGCCAGCAGGAAGTTCGGCGTCGCAAGCCCGATATAGCCGATCAGGGCGGCGAGGTAGTCGATCCAGGTGTTCGCCTTCACCGCCGAGATCGCGCCGAGCGGGATCGCGGTGACGTAGATGAACAGCACCACCGCAAGGTTGAGCCCGATAGTGAAGGCCATCCCCTCGCCCACCACGTCCGCCACCGGCCGGTCGAGTTCGAGGCTGTGGCCGAAATCGCCCTGCAGCAGGCCCGAGAAGCCGTCCGGCCCCGGCCAGACGCCGATCCAGATCGCGAACTGCTCCGCCAGCGGCCGGTCGAGCGCATACTGCTTCATCAGGAATTCCGCCCGCGCGACGCCGGAGGCCTGCCCGGTCGCGCGCAGCTCGTTGATCTGGTTGCTGAGGAAATCCCCCGGCGGCAGGTTGATGATGACGAAGACGAGCGCCGCGACGACCACGAGCGTCCCGATCATCGTGGCGCAGCGCCCCAGGACGTAGCGCATGAGGCCCGGGCTCGATCGCCACAGCAGGGCGAGCCCGCCGAAGAACGGCAGGTAGGCCCAGAGCGGCGCGTCGCCCGGCGCCGCGATGGCCGCCACACCCAGCGCGACGGCCAGCAGTCCGGCGACGCCGGCGATCCGGGAGCGCCGGCGCAATCGCCGGCTCGCCTCGCCGGCCCGCGGCTCGCGCGCGTCTTCGGGGCCGGCCCGCCCTGCGCCGAGGCCGCCGGTCATGGCTGCGCGCCGGGTTCCGCGAAGAAGACCTCGTCGATGCGATGGACGCCGAAATGCGCGCCCGGCTCCCATGCATAGACCGCCTTCGCAGGAAAGTTCCGCAGCCGCGCATTCACCGCGACGGGCTGCGGCGCGCTGGCGACGACGCCGATGGCGAACACCTCGTCGGCGTGGATCGACAGGATTTCCCGCCAAGCCGCCGCGCGGCCCTCAAGGCTCGGCGCGCCGGCCCATGCGTCGCGCAGCGCCAGCAGCCGCTCCGCGGCCGGCATGTCGACGGGTTCCCCCGCCGCGCCGCGCGTCTGGTAGTGCTGGCCCCATTTCGGCCAGGTGAAGACCGCCTGATCCACGGGCGTCGCCTCGTCGGGCGCAGAATCGGCTATGATGACGCCGAGGTTCCACCCGAACCAGACCGGCATCATCGCCTCGCCCGCATAGGCCTTGTTGCGCAGGATGTCGCGGTCCAGCGAGCGGTAGATCAGCTTCACGCCAAGCTCGCGCCACATGTCCGCGATCAGTTCGAGCGCGTCGATCTCCTCGCGCCGCTCGCCCGCGGTCTCGGCGACCACCTCCAGCGGTCGGCCGTCGGGCAGCAGGCGCACGCCGTCTCCGCCGCGCGCCAGACCCATCGCGTCGAGCAGCGCGTTGGCGGCGACTGGGTCGTGGGACGCCCATGCCGCGGCCTGCGCGGCGTCATAGAACGGGCTCTGCGGCAGCGCCGCCATCGCCGCCGGCCGCGCAAGGCCGAAGAACAGCGTCTTGTTGATCGCGGCGCGGTCGACGCCAAGGCTGAGGGCGCGGCGAAAGCGCCTGTCGCGCAGCACCTCGCGCCAGACCGGGTCGTTGTAGTTGAGGTTGGGATAGAGCGCGATGTCGGCCGCGTAGCCCGATGTCCAGAGGCGCGTGACGTAGCCGCCCTTGGCCTCGCCCTTCTTCAGCACCGGCGCGTCGGACAGCGCGAGGCCGCGCGCCTGCAGATCGCTCTCCCCCCGATTGGTCTTGGCCGGAATGAGGCCGCCCGCCGCAACCGTCATGTCGATCGCGTCGACATAGGGAAGCTGCCGGCCGTTCCGGTCGACCCTGTGATAGTAGGGGTTGCGCGCCAGAACGTAGCGCTGACCGTTCCGCGGCGTGGTGTTCACCCATGGCTGCAGCGTCGGAAGCTCGGGGTCGTCGAAGCTGTAGAGATCGTCCACCGCGTTGTGCAGGGCCGCCCATCCGCGTGCGCCGGCCGCCTCCACCAGCGCCTGAAGCTCCGCCGGCGCCGCATAGCGCTCATGATACCGCTTCATGTAATGCGCCGGGCGGTAGATGAAGGGTGGTCGCGCGGCGGCGAGCGCCGACAGGAAGCTCGCATTGGGCGCGGACCATTCGTAGCGCACGGTCGTCTCGTCGATCGCGGTGAAGCGCGGCGGCGCGCCGTCGACCAGCATCAGCGCCGGAGGACCGGCGGGAAACAATTCGGCGTTGTTCGCCACATCCTCCCACCAGTAGCGGAAATCCTCCGCCGTGAAGGGAGCGCCGTCGGACCATCGATGGCCCGCGCGCAGGTGGAAGGTGAAGACGCGCCCATCCTCCACCGTCACCTCGCGCAACAGGTCGGGGCGGATCGCATAGGCGTCGTCGTAGCCCACGAGCCGCGCATAGCCGTAGACCACCGCCATGCGCACGTCCCGCGCCTGCCCGATCAGCGTGCGGATGACGCCGCCGTGGACGCCCGGCTCACGGCCGCGAGCGGCGAGATCGACCACCAGCGGCTCGCTCGGCGCCCGCTCGGAGACCGGCGGCAGCGCGCCCGCCGCCACGCGCGGCGCGAGCGAGGGCGTCTCGACAAGGTCGAGCGCAAGCGCCTGGGGCGTCGCCTGAAGCACGGCCGCCAGAAGGACGAACAACAATGGTCTCATGCCGCGCATCTCACGAAATGGTCGGGACGGATCTCGGTCAGGGGCGGCGCCGCGTCGCCGCGGTAGCCGTATGGGTCCGGCCAGCTCTCGGGCTCGCCCGCCCCCAGCGCGACGAGGCGCAGGTCGAGCCGGCGATGCGGCTCCGGCGAGGCCGCCAGCAGCGCGCGGGTGTAGGGGTGCTCCGGCGCGCCGAACAGGCGGTCGACGGGCGCCTCCTCGACGACGCGCCCGCGCCGCATCACCGCCACACGGTCGGCGAGCGCGGCGACCACGGCGAGGTCGTGGGAGATGAACAGCATCGACAGGCCGAGATCGGCCCGCACCTCGCGCAGCAGGTCGAGCACCTGCGCCTGAACCGACACGTCGAGCGCCGAGGTCGGCTCGTCGCAGACGAGCAACTCCGGCTCCAGCGCGAGCGCCCTTGCGATGGCGATGCGCTGGCGCTGGCCGCCGGAGAAGGCGTGCGGATAGCGCGCCAGATGCTCCGCCGGCAGGCCGACGCGCCGCATCAGCGCCGCCGCCCGCGCCTTCTGCGACGCCGCGTCGCCCACCCCGTGCACCCGCAGCGGCTCGGTGAGGATGTCGCGCACCGGCATCCGCGGCGAGAGCGCCGCGAACGGGTCCTGGAACACCATCTGAGCGCGACGGCGGAACGCCTTGAGCCCGCTCGCATCCAGCGCCCCCACGTCGATGTCGGAGCCGTCGCGGCCGCGGAAGCGGATCTCGCCGCCGGGGTCGGGCGCCTCGGCGCGCAGGACCAGCCGCGCGACGGTCGACTTGCCCGAGCCGCTCTCGCCGACCACCGCCAGAACCCCGCCACGCAGGATGCGGAAATTCACGTCGGCGGCCGCATGCACCGGCGCGGCCCGGCGCCCGAGCCCGAGATTGCGGCCCGGATAGGTCTTGGAGAGCCGCCGCACGGTGAGGATCGGGTCGTCCCGCCGCGCCGCGCAGGGCGCCACGTCGCCGACCACCGGCGCCGCGGCGAGCAGCCGGCGCGTGTAGGCGTGGCCGGGCGCGCCCAGCACGGTCTCGGCCGAGCCGCTCTCCATCAGCCGCCCCTGACGCAGCACCGCCACGCTGTCCGCGACATTGGCGACGACGCCGAGATCATGGGTGATCAGCATCACCGACATGCCGGTTTCGCCCTGCAGCCGGCGGATCAGGTCGAGCACGGTGGCCTGGGTCGTGACGTCGAGCGCCGTCGTCGGCTCGTCGGCGATCATCAGCGACGGGCGGCAGACCATGGCCATGGCGATCATCGCGCGCTGGCGCAGGCCCCCCGAGAGTTCGAACGGATAGGCCGCGAAGGCGCGCTCCGGGTCGGGGAAGCCGACCTCCGCGAAGGTCTCCAGACAGCGCGCCTCGCCCTCCGCCCGGCTGCAGGGCGCATGGAGAAACAGCCCCTCCAGCACCTGAGCGCCGACGGTGTGCAGCGGCGACAGAGCGCTCATCGGCTCCTGGAAGATCATCGCGACACGGTCGCCGCGCACCTGCTGCATGGCCCGCTCGGAACAGGAGAGCAGGTCGACTTCGCCCTCCGCGTCGCGCAGCACCGCCCGCCCCGCCGTCACGCGCGCGCCCCGCGGCAGGACGCCGAGCAGCGCGCGGCCCGTCAGGGTCTTGCCCGACCCGCTCTCGCCCACGACGGCGAGCGTCTCGCCGGGCCGGATGGCGAAGGAGACGTCTTCGACGACATGCCGCGCCGCCTTCGATGGACCGAAGGCGATGGCGAGGCCTTCGACGGATAGCAGCGGCGCAGACGGCATGGCTCTCACGCTGGGGAGTCTTCCGAACGGGGCCACCCTAACGCGGTAAACTCCGTGAGCAACTGAAAGTCGCCGCCCCCCGCCGCGAAAAGATCGCCGACGCTTGCCGGCCCGAAGCGCCGGCGCTAGGCCTCGACCGTCATCGCGCGACCGAGGGCCTGAACATGGACGAAAGCGCGCGCGCCGCCGCCGCGGCGATGGACGCGGCCGATCCGCTCGCCGACCGACGGGCGCTGTTCCGGCTGCCGGAGGACGTTGTCTATCTCGACGGCAATTCGCTCGGCGCGCTGCCCCTCGCTGCGGAGCGGCGGATCGCGGAAGCGGTGTCGGGCGAATGGGGCGAAAGCCTGATCCGGAGCTGGAACGCGCATGGCTGGCTTGACCTGCCGGCGCGGACGGGGGACCGCATCGCGCGTCTCATCGGCGCGGCGCCCGGTTCGACCCTGTGCTGCGACAGCACCTCCATCAACATCTTCAAGCTTCTGGCGGCAGCCCTTGCGATGCGGCCCGGTCGCGACGTCATCCTCTCGGAGCGTGGCAACTTTCCGACCGACCTGCATGTGGCCGAGGGGCTGCTCGGCCTGATCGGTCGCGGCCGGTTGCATCTCGTGGCGCGCGCAGACATCGCCGGCGCGCTCGGCCCCGAGGTCGCGGTCGCGATGCTGACGCAGGTCGACTACCGCTCCGGATGCAGGCTCGACCTCGACGAGACCACCCGCGCGGTTCACGACGCGGGCGCCGTGATGCTGTGGGATCTCGCCCATTCCGCCGGCGCTTTCAGGGTGGACCTCGCCACGAGCCGCGCCGAGTTCGCCGTCGGCTGCGGCTACAAGTACCTCAACGGCGGCCCCGGCGCGCCGGCCTTCGCCTATGTCCGGCCCGACCTCGCAGACGACGTGGCGCCCGCGCTCTCGGGCTGGATGGGCCACGCCGCGCCCTTCGACTTCGAACCCGGCTACCGCCCCGCACCGGGCGTCGACCGGCTGCGCGTCGGCACGCCGCCGATTCTCTCGATGACCGCGCTGCACGCCGCGCTGGAGGCATTCGAGGGCGTCGACATGGCGCAGGTGGAGGCCAAGGGCCGCGCGCTGGTCGACTTCTTCATCGCCGAGGTGGAGCGGCTGGCGCCGCCGGGCGCGCTCAGCCTCGTCTCGCCTCGCGACGGCGCGCGGCGCGGCCCGCAGGCGGCCTTTGCGACGCCGAACGGCTACGCCGTGATGCAAACGCTGATCGCGGACGGCGTGATCGGGGATTTCCGCGCGCCCGACATCCTGCGCTTCGGGTTCGCGCCGCTCTACACCCGGTTCGTGGACGCCGCGCAGGCCGCGGCGCTGCTCGCCGACATCCTCGCCACGGGGCGATGGGATCGGCCCGGGAACCATGTTCGCGCGGCGGTGACGTGAGCGCGGCCCGCTTCACCCTCGTCGTCTGCGCCACCGCGGACGGCTTCATCGCCCGCGCCCCCGGCCACTCCCCCGCGGAGTGGGCCAGCCCGGAGGAGCAGGCCGTCTTTCTCGCCGCCGTCGACGCCGCCGACTGGGCGGTGATGGGCCGCGGCACGCACGAAGCGGCCCCGCGGCCCGACCGCCGGCGCATCGTGCTGAGCGGCTCCGCCTCGCACCCGGAATGGCGCGCGCCCGGCCAGTTCTGGCTCGACCCGACGGGCCGCGCGCCGTCCGACCTGCCCGGCCTTGTCGGCGGCGTCCGGCCGCTGCGCGAGGGCCTGATCCTCGGCGGGACGCGGGCGCATGACTGGTTTCACGCCCATCGCGCCGTCGACGCGGTGGAGTTGACCGTCGAGCCGGTGAGCTTCGGCGCCGGGCTCCCCGTCTTCTCCGACCAGCGCGCGCGCGAGGCTGTCGAGGCCTTCCTCGAGAAGGGCTACAGGGTGCGGGCGGAGCGCAGGCTCAACAGCGGGGGCACGCGCCTCGTGAGCCTCGGCCCTCGGGGCTGAGGCGCTCAGGTCTTGAACAGCGCGTCCCATCGCGGATCGCGGAACTCCTGGATCTCCAGCCGATAGCCGTCGGGGTCGCGGAAGAAGGCGGCGTACACCGCGCCGTCCATCATCGGCCCCGGCGGCCCGTCGAAGACGACGCCCCGCGCCTTCAGCCGCTCATAGGCCTCGTCCACGTCGACGACGAAGGTCACCATCACGCCGTCCGTGCCGCGCGGCCGGTTCGGCAGGTCGCAGACGCCGAGATAGGCCCCGGCGTTGACCCGGAAGATCACGACGCGGCCCTGGTCGATCACCGGTTCAAGGCCCACCACGTCGCGATAGAAGCCGGCGGCGCGGGCGAGGTCGTCGGTGTAGAGGAAGGTGAGCAGCTGCCCCTTCGGCGCCGCGGTCACAGGATCTGGCTCAGGAAGGCGCGCGTGCGGTCATAGCGCGGGTTGGAGAAGAAAATCTCCGGCGCCGCCTGCTCCACGATCTCGCCCTGGTCCATGAACACCACCCGGTCGGCCACCTGCCGCGCAAAGCCCATCTCATGGGTCACGCAGAGCATGGTCATGCCCTCCTCGGCGAGCTCCACCATGACGTCGAGCACCTCCTTGATCATCTCGGGGTCGAGCGCCGAGGTCGGCTCGTCGAACAGCATGATGCTGGGGCGCAGGCACAGCGCGCGGGCGATGGCGACGCGCTGCTGCTGCCCGCCCGAGAGCTGGAGCGGATACTTGCGCGCCTGCTCGGGGATGCGCACCCGCTCCAGACGGGTCATCGCCAGCGCCTCCGCCTCGCGCCGCGGCATCTTCCTCGCGAACATCGGCGCCAGCGCGCAGTTCTCCAGCACGGTGAGGTGCGGAAACAGGTTGAACTGCTGGAACACCATCCCGACTTCGCCGCGCACCGCGTTCACGCTGCCCTTGTCGCCGCGCAGCGTCACGCCGTTCACGATGATGTCGCCTTCCTCGTGCCGCTCGAGGTGGTTGACGCAGCGGATCAGCGTCGACTTGCCGGAGCCGGAGGGGCCGCAGATCACGATGCGCTCGCCCTTGCGCACCGTGAGGTCGATGTCCTTCAGCGCATGGAAGTCGCCGAACCACTTGTTCAGGCCCGCGATCTCTATCACGCGGGCGGGCTTCGCGCCGCCGGCGGCGGCCTGCTCCGGTCCGGTCATCGCGTCATCCACGATCGCGGCCCTGCGCCAGCTTCTTTTCCAGTCCGATGCTGTAGCTCGACATCGCGAAGCAGAACACGAAGTAGATCATCGCCACCACGAAGAAGGGTTCGATGAACAGGCCCAGCCATTTCGTGTCCTCCCCCACGGCGCGGGCCATGCTCATCAGGTCGAATAACCCGATGATGGAGACGAGCGTCGTGTCCTTGAAGAGCCCGATGAAGTTGCCGACGATGGCGGGGATCATGATGCGCAGCGCCTGCGGCATCACGATCAGCTGGGTCGAGCGCCAGTAGCCGAGGCCGAGCGAGGAGGCCGCCTCGTACTGCCCGCGCGGGATCGCCTGCAGCCCGCCGCGGATCACCTCCGCCATGTAGGCCGCCGCGAAGAAGCACACGGCGACGATGGCGCGCAGCAGCTGGTTGACGTCGGTCCCCTCCGGCATGAACAGCGGCATCATCGTGTTGAACATGAAGAGGATCGTGATCAACGGCACCGAGCGGAACAGCTCGATGAACGCCGTCGACAGCATCGAGATCACCGGCATGTCCGACCGCCGCCCGAGCGCGAGCAGGATGCCGGCGGGCAGGCTGAAGGTGATGCCGATGCCCGAGATCACCAGCGTCAGGAACAGGCCGCCCCAGAGCCGCGTGCCGACCTCCTCCAGTCGCCACGCCAGCGTCAGCGCGAGCGCGGCGACATAGAGCAGCGCCGCGGCGATGCGCAGGATGCGCCGCTGGTCGGCGTCGGCGGCGTCCTCGGCGCCCAGCGCGGCGAGCAGCGTCTGGCCGATGGGCCGCCCCGCGAACTGCTCGCTCAGCGCCGTCGCCCAGACCCAGACGAAGCCCCAGATCCCTGCGGCGACGAAGACGCGCCAGAGCAGCCCCATCTCGCCGCCGTGGAACCAGTAGCTCGCGAGGAACGGGAACAGCAGCACCGCGGACACGCCGATGTTCACCTTCGAGACGACCCTCGGCATGAACAGCGGCGCGATCCAGAGCAGGAGGGTGAGGAACCCAAGGTTCACGCGCCACACGAGCTCCTTGGGATAGAGGCCGTAGATCATGTTCGGCAGCCACTCCGCCACACCCGGCCAGCAGGCGCCGGCGCGGCCGACGGCGTCGAGGCACTCGCGGCGGCTCTCCGCGCTCCACACCGCGCCGAACACCGCCCAGTCGAGGACCGCCCCGACGACGACGAACAGGATGTAGCCGCCCAGCAGCGTCATCAGCGCGTTGGGGACGTCGCTGAACAGGTTGCGCCGCATCCAGGCGACGGGGCCCGACGCGGCGGCGGGCGCCGGCCGCGCGGGCTTCGGCTGGAAGATCAGCGCGGTCTCGGCGTGAGTCTCGGCCATGCCTCAGCGCTCCTTGAGCTGGACGGAGCGGTTGTAGACGTTCATCACCAGCGAGACGAACAGGCTCACCGTGCAGTAGAACGCCATCGTCATCGCCACGATCGGGATGGCGCGGCCCGACTGGTTCAGCGAAGTGTTCATCCAGACGCTGACGAGATCGGGAAATCCGATCGCGATTGCCAGCGACGAGTTCTTCGTGACGTTGAGATATTGCGAGATCAGCGGCGGAATGATCACCCGCAGCGCCTGCGGAAGGATGATGAGCCGCATGGTCCAGTCGTTCGGCAGGTTGAGCGCGCCCGCCGCCTCGCGCTGCCCGCGGGAGACGGACTGGACGCCGGAGCGCACGATCTCCGCGATGAAGCAGGATGTGTAGACCGAGAGCGCCACGATCAGCGCGCAGAAGGCCGGCGGCACGCTCACGCCGCCGTCGTAGTTGAAGCCCTTGAGCGCGGGAATGTTCCAGCCGAGCGGCTGACCGAGCGCGAGATGCGCGGCCAGCGGCGGGAGGACGACCAGCGCGAGGCCGACCCGGACCGCCGGAAACAGCCGCCCAGTCGCCTCGCGCCGCCGCTTCGCCCAGACCTGCAGCGCGATGGCGCCGCCCAGCGCGACGACGAAGACGGCGAGCACCGCGTCGAAGGCGGGTTCGGGGACCGGCGAGGGCATGTAGAAGCCGCGGTTGTTGAGCGCGAAGGCGCCGAACTCGACGCTGTCGCGCGGCCGCGGCAGCAGGTTGAAGACGCCGAAGAACCACGCGATGATCTGCAGCAGCAGCGGCGTGTTGCGCAGGAACTCGACGTAAGCGCGCGCCAGCGTCGCGACGATCCAGTTGCCCGAAAGCCGCGCCAGCCCAACGATAAGTCCGAGAACGGTGGCGAAGAGGATCGACACCACCGCCACCAGCAGCGTGTTGAGCACGCCGACCTGGAACACCCGCCAGTAGCTGTCGCCCTCGCGGAACTCGATCAGCGTGAAGCCGATGCCGAAGCCCGCCGTCACCGGCAGGAAGTCGAACCCGGCGGACATGCTGCGCGCGGCCATGTTGGCCAGCGTGTTGTCCACCAGCCACCAGAACAGCGCCACCACGGCGGCCAGCGTCAGCGCCTGGAAGGTGATCGAACGGGTCTTCTCGTCGCTGAGCAGCGCGCCGGGTCTGAAGCCCCCGCGCCGAGCGTCGTCGTCCTGCCTCGCGAACGCCATGCGTCCCTCGTCGTTGCCGCCGGGAAAGCGGCCCGACCCCGCACGGGGTCGGACCGCGGGAGATCAGCGGAACGGCGGCGGGTACATGATCCCGCCCTGGGTCCAAAGCGCGTTCAGCGTGCCGGCGCGCGGAATGCCGATCGGCGTGTTCTCGCCGACATGGCGCTCGTAGGCCTCGCCGTAGTTGCCGACGGCCTTGAGCACGCTCACCATGAAGTCGGCCGGCAGGCCCATGCCCTCGCCGATGTTGCCCTCGACGCCCAGAAGGCGCGCGACGCCCGGACCCGGCGGGTTCGCCGCCATCTCCTCGACGTTGGCCTGGGTCACGCCGAACTCTTCGGCCTCCAGCATGCCGTAGCCGACCCAGCGCACGATGTTGGCCCAGGCGTCGTCGCCCTGACGCACCACCGGGCCCAGCGGCTCCTTCGAGACGGTCTGCGGCAGGATCACATGGGCGGTCGGGTCGGGGAAGGCCGAGCGGCGCGCCGCAAGGCCCGACTTGTCATTGGTGTAGGCGTCGCAGCCGCCGCCGAGATAGGTCTCGACCAGCACGTTGACGTTCTCGTTGGTGACCGGCGTCATCTCCATGCCGTTGGCGCGGAAATAGTCGGCGAGGTTCAGCTCGGTGGTGGTGCCGGTCAGCACGCAGATCGTGGCACCGTCGAGCTCCAGCGCCGAGGTGATGCCGCTGTCCACCGGCACCAGGAAGCCCTGACCGTCGTAGAAGTTGACGAAGGTGAAATCGAGGCCGAGCTGGGTGTCGCGCACCGCCGTCCACGTCGTCGTGCGGGCGAGCATGTCGGACTCGCCGTTGGCGAGGGAGGTGAAGCGCACCGCCGAGGTCACGGACTGGTACTCAACCTTGTCGGGGTCGCCCCAGATAGCGGCCGAGACCGCTCGGCAAACGTCCACGTCGAGGCCCGACCAAGTTCCATCCGCGTCCAGCGCGTAGAAACCCGGCGTCGGAAGGCCGACCTGACAGTTCAGATGTCCCCGCTCCTTCACGGACTCCAGCGTGCTCTGCGCCATGGCGGCGCCGGGGGTCAGGCTTACGCCCAGGGTGACGGCCCCGACGGCCCCCAGAATGGCTAGGCTTTGTCGCATCGTGTTGCGCCCTCTCTGTTGCTGCGCGGCGTCTTGCGCGCCGCACGACCGGTAGTCGGCGTCCGAGCGTTGACGAGATGCGCCGGAGGGGCGACAGAATTGTATCGAAACATGTCGGCGGCGGACCGAAAACGCCCTGAACTGGCGCCAATTGCCTAGAATGCAGGCGCCCGCGGGAGGCGCCGTGGCGCCGATCTCCTCACACAACGGCGAATCAGTCAGCCGCCCAGCTGCGCCCACGGCCGCGCCGGCGCCCTCGCCGCGCCCGTTCCGCTCCGGTCAGTCGAGCGGCGTCCAGCCCGGCCCAGGGTCGAACAGCTCCAGGGCCCCGGCGACCGCCAGCGTGTCCTCGCCCAGGTCGCGCTCATGGATGACGCCGTTCTCGCCGACAATGAAGGTCATCACGCCGGTCTCGCCATAGGCGGCCGGATAGGCGATCAGCGCGTGCCCGGCGAGCATCCGGCCGTTGATCTCGTAGGCCATCGCCCCGCCCGGCGCCGAAGGCCCCTGCCCGCGCAGCACATGATAGACGTAGCCGAGATAGGCCTCCGGCGGCGAGACCTCCTCGCCGAACGAGAAGCCCTCCGCCGCCGCCCGCGCCACCAGATCGCCCACCGGGCTTGACGGCGCGCCGGCGGCGTCGGGCCAGTAAAGACCGTCGCGCGCGCCCTCGGAGCTGATGACGTGGGCGGCGAAGGCCATCACGCCGTCGCCGTCCCAGTCCGTGCGGCGATACTCCGCCTGCACGTCGACATAGGCGCGCAGCAGCGCGATCACGTCGAGCTCGTTGCGGCCGATGCGCCGCAGCGTGACCGTCTCGCGCCCCGCCTCGGCGTCGAACGCCCATGCGCCGTCGCCGACGGCGACGATGGGAAACGGGAACGGCCAGAGGCCCCGGCCGAGATAGAGGATGCGTCCCGCGCCGTCCTCGGTCGGGCCGACGCGGCTGAGCGCCGACCAGGCCTCCAGCAGCGCCGCCCGGTTGTCGGCGTCGCGACCGGCGTCACCGGTGAAGAGAAGGTCTTCCGACTCCTGGCCGAAGATTCCGAGCAGCGCGGCGCGGTCGTCCGCCTCCAGCGCGGCGCGAAACGCGACCACGGCGTCGGCGGGGGCCGGATACCGGGCGGGGGCCGACAGCGCCGCGGCGCCGACCAGGCATAGGGCGAGGGCCAGTCTCAACATCGCGCGCTCCTTCCTATCTGCTCTTGCCGAAACGGCCGCCGCCGCTGGCGCCGCCGCGCGCCTTGGCCGCCTTGGCCTGACGGCCGCCCCCGCCGGGCCGCAGGGCGCCGCCGCGTGCGCCGCCGCCGGCGCTGATCTTGGGCCGCGGGCGCTGCGCCGCGCCCTCCCTGCCGCCGCCGGCGCGCGCCACGGCGGCGCGCGTCCCGCCCCCCTGCGCGCCGCGCTCGGCGCGCGCGGCCCCGGCCCGCTCCCCCAGCGCGCCGCCGGCGCCCTCGCCCGCACGGTCGCGCAGCCCGGCGCCGCCTGCGCCCGGTCCCGCGGCCGGGCCGTCGCTGCGCGCCGCGATCTTGGCGCGCGCAGCGGCGCGATCACCGCCGCCCGCCGCTGGACGCGCGCCCCCGACCCGGTCCCGCGCCGGACCGGCCGCCGCAGCGCCGCGCCGGTCCGGGCGGCCATCCGCGTCATCGCGTATCGCCGAGAAGGACGGCCCGCGGTCGATGTCGATGTTGACGTCGCCGCCGGCGTTGATGCCCGGCCGACCCGGACGCGGATAGAAGTCGCCGCCGTCCCAGTCCACCCGCGGCGGCCCGCGCCAGTAATCGTCCCAGTCGTCGTCGTCGTCGAAGAGTTCGTTGATCAGCATGCCCGCGCCGAAGGCGACCACGCCCGTCGCGACCAGTTCGCCGCTGGAGTAGCCCTCGTCGTCAGGGTCCGCGACGACGACGGGCGCGGCGGCGGCCTGGGTGTAGACGGTGTCGGCGTTGTAGGCGGGCACATAAACGACCTCGGGGTCCGCGGGCGCGATGGCGAAGGTCCCCTCGGTCTCGGTGACCGTCTGCGCGGGATTGCTCTCGAGATTGCCGACCGCCGCCGCCCTGCCCCGCTGACGCTGCACGGCGTCCATCACCGCGTCGGTCTGCGCGAGCACCGCCTCGCCAAGCGCCTCGGTCGCGTCGAGGTCCGCGGCCATGCGGGCGATCACGGTCGGAAAGCCCGCCGCGAGCACCGCGACGCTCGGGTCCCACCCCTCGCCCTGCGCGGCGTCGGCGCGGGCGTCGTCGGCGAGCTCCGCGTTGTCGGCCGACCAGCGATCCGCCTTGACCACGTCGAGCGGATAGGTCGCGGCGACGAGCACCTGCGCGAGCAGCGCGTCGGGGTAGAGAGCGACGGGCGCGACGAGGGCGTCGAGCGTCTCCTCGTCGGCCAGAGGTGCGACGGTCCCCGCCTCCGCCCCCGCCTCGGCGGCTGCGGCGTCGTCCTGGGCGCGGGAGACGCCCGGCGAGGCGACGACCGCCGCAAGGCCCAGAAGCAGCGCCCCGGTCGCTGCGATGGTGGACGTTCTCATCCCGGTTCCTCCCCCGTTCCAAGGCGCGGCGCGGCCCCTGCTGAAGGCGCGGCGCGGCGGCCCGGCCTCGCAAAACTACGCGTGCGGACGGCGGCTGTCGCGGTCGATGAGGTCGCGCCGTCGGCCGGCCGGGCCGCGGGGTTGAATTTCGGGACCGAACATTCCAATTCATGCCGCATGACGCCGACCATCCGCACCTGCTCTTCCGGCCAGCCCGGCAGGCCCCGCGCCTTCGACGAGGACGCCGCCATCGCCGCGGCGCTCGCTCTGTTCTGGCGGCGCGGCTACGAGGCGACCTCGCTCGAGGCGCTGACCGCCGCGATGGGGCTGAGCCGGTCGAGCTTCTACTGCTGCTTCGGCTCCAAGCGCGGCGCGCTGACAGCCGCGCTTGACGCCTATGCGCGCGACTCTCTCGCGAGGCTCGCCGAGGTCGCCGGGACCGCCAGCGCGCCGCGCGAGGCCGCGCTTGCGATGCTCGACGCGCTCACGCGGCGGGGGGACGGCGCACAGGGCTGCCTGATGCTCAACTGCGCCACGGAGCTTGCGCCGCACGATCCCGAGATCGCCGAGCTGACGCAGGCGCATATCCTGAAGATCGCGGGCCTGATCGAGACGCAGCTCGCGCAGACCGGGGCGCCCGACCCGCGCGCGACGGCGCTGGCGCTCACGGCGCTGGCGAGCGGAGTGATTCTCATGCGCAAGGCCGGCGTTCCAGACGAGGCGGTGCAGGCCGCCCTCGCGAGTGCCGCGCCGCTGATCCCCGGCTGAACGGCCGGAGAGAGATCGCTCCCGCGGAACCGTCATGCAGGTTTACGGACCGATCAATCCCGAAACTGCGACCCGAAACGACACAGGATCACGACGATGACCACGCCAAAGCTCTTCACCCCGCTCGCTTTGGGCGAGCTCTCCCTTCCCAACCGCGTCGTGATGGCGCCGCTGACACGCAACCGCGCCCTGCCCGACGGCGACGTCCCGCACGACATGAACGCTGAATACTACGCCCAGCGCGCCTCGGCGGGCCTCATCATCTCCGAGGCGAGCCAGATCTCTCCCGGGGGAAAGGGCTACGCCTGGACGCCGGGGATCCACTCCGAAGCGCAGGTCTCGGGCTGGCGCAAGGTGACGGACGCAGTGCACGCCGCCGGCGGGCGCATCGTCATCCAGCTCTGGCATGTCGGGCGCAACAGTCACGTCTCGCTGCAGCCCGACGGCCGGCGGCCGGTCGCGCCCTCCGCCATCGCCGCCGACGCGCGCAGCTATGACGGCAAGAGCTTCGTGGCGACGAGCGAACCGCGCGCGCTGGAGCTTTCCGAGATTCCCCGCGTCGTCGACGACTACCGACGCGCCGCGCAGAACGCGATGGACGCGGGCTTCGACGGGGTCGAGCTGCACGCCGCCAACGGCTACCTGATCGACCAGTTCCTGCGCGACGGCTCCAGCCGCCGCGACGACGCCTATGGCGGCTCGATCGAGAACCGCGCCCGTCTGCTCGCCGAGACGCTTGGCGCGATCACGGAGGTCTGGCCGGCGGGCCGCGTGGGGGTGCGCTTCAGCCCCTTCTCCAGCGCCAACGATGTCAGCGACAGCGAACCGATGGCGACTTTCGGCCACGCGATCGACCGGGCCTCGGACCTCGGCCTCGCCTACCTTCACATGGTCGAGGGCCAGTTGGGCGAGAGCCGCGACGCGAAGGCGCTGGACGATGTCGCTGCGCTGCGGGCCCGCTTCAAGGGCGGCTATATCGCCAACAACCGCTACGACCGCGCGCTTGCGATCGAGGCCGTGGGCGCCGGCAAGGCCGACGCGGTGGCCTTCGGGCGACCCTTCATCGCCAACCCGGACCTGCCCGAGCGTCTGCTGCGCGATGCAGCCCTGAACGATCCCGACGATGCGACGTTCTACGGTGGAGGGGCCGAGGGCTACCTCGACTACCCGTTCCTCGGGGACCGCGCAGCCGCGTGACCCGCGGAGCTGGGGCGCTTCCGCCGCCCCCTGATCAAGGCAAGGAAAGGACATCCAGATGAAACGCACCGCATCCGCCGTCTGGTCCGGCGACCTGCCGAAGGGCGCCGGCGCGATCTCCACGCCCTCCGGCGTGCTGAAGGACGCGAACTACTCCTTCAAGACGCGCTTCGAGGAGGGCGTGACGGGGACCAACCCCGAGGAGCTGATCGCCGCCGCCCATGCCGGCTGCTTCTCGATGGCGCTGAGCCATGCGCTGTCGCAGGCCGGCCATACTCCCGAGAAGATCACCACCGTCGCCACGCTGACGCTGGAGCAGGTTCCGGGCGGATTCTCGATCCCCGCCATCCACCTCAAGACCGACGCCCATGTTCCGGGCGTGAGCCAGGCGAATTTCGACCGCATCGCAAAGGACGCGAAGGAGGGCTGCCCGGTCTCCCGGGTGCTGAACGCCGAGATCACGCTCGAGGCCAAGCTCACGGCGTGAGCAGCCCCCAGGCCGCGCCCCGCCCCGCGCAGGATCCGCCGGGCGCGGGGTCGCGCCATGGTCGCTCCGCCTCGGGCGGCTGGTGCGGACGGTGGGACTCGAACCCACACTCCCGGAGGATGCGGATTTTAAGTCCGCTGCGTCTACCGTTCCGCCACGTCCGCGCCGCCGGTGTCATGCCACGGGCGCGGGCGCGCTGTCACGGCGGGACGTTGCGCGGCGGGCCCGGCGATCCGGCCCGGCCGGCCTTGAGCCGGGCCAGCGCCGCGGCGAATGCTTCGGGCCGACGCCATTGGCGACCGGCGCGACGCACCAGGTCAGGCCGGCGGCGTCTCGGCCGCGCCGGTGCAGCCGAGGGAGGCCAGCATGGCGCGCAGCGCCTCCGCCGCGCGCTCAAGCGCGACGCGGTCCGACGATCGTGCGACCAGCGTCGAACCAAGGCCGCCGCGGTGGAACGGATAGCTGCCGAAGCCCACGTCGGGGTGCGCCGCCGCCAGCGCCGTCAGCGGTCCGGCGAGCTCGCCCTCCGGCATCGCCGCGCGAAAACTCCACGCCAGCACCGGCGCGCCGCCGTCTATCGTCGGCAAAAGCCCTTCCAGCATCGCCGCGAAGATCGCCGGCACGCCGGCCATCACATGCACGTTGCCGAGTGTGAAGCCTGGCGCCTGGCTCAGCGGATTGAGGATCAGCGCGGCGCCGTCAGGGATGCGCGCCATGCGCAGCCGCGCCGCGTTCAGCGCGCCGGGATCGGCGTAGTAGGCTTCGAGGATGGCGCGGGCGTCCTCCCGCACCGCCAGCCGCGCGCCGAAGGCCTGCGCGACGCCGTCAGCGGTCATGTCGTCATGGGTCGGCCCGATGCCGCCGGAGGTGAACAGGTGGTCGACCTCGGCGCGCAGCGCGTTCACATGGCGCGCGATGGTCGGCGCGTCGTCGCCGATCACGCGGATCTCGCGCAGGTCCACGCCCATCTCGGTGAGCTTCACCGAAAGGTGATGCGCATTCGCCTCGCGCGTGCGGCCCGAGAGCACCTCGTCGCCGATCACCAGCATCGCCGCCGTGGGGTTGGCCATCGTCGCTCTCCTTGCGTCTGAGGATGGCTGGGGATAGGCGGCGTGATGGAGTTCGCCAAGCCCCTCGTGCGCGGTCGCCTGATCCGCCGCTACAACCGCTTCCTCGCGAACGTCGCGCTCGACTCCGGCGGCGAGGTCGTGGCGCACTGCCCCAATCCCGGTTCGATGATGGGCCTCAACACGCCGGGCCTGCCCGTCTGGCTGGAGCCCAACGACGACCCACGGCGCAAGCTGCGCTACGGCTGGCGGCTGTGCGAACTGCCGGGCGGGCATTGGGCCGGGATCGACACGGCGACGCCCAACCGCGCCGCCGGGGAGGCGCTGCGCGCCGGGCTCATCCCGGAGTTCGCGGCCTATCGCGGCGTGCGCGCCGAAGTGACATATGGCGACCGCAGCCGGGTGGACTTCCTGCTGACCGAGCCCGGCCTGCCCGACGCGTGGGTTGAGGTGAAGAACGTCCATCTGCGCCGCGAGGGCGATCTCGCGGAGTTTCCCGACAGCGTGACCCTGCGCGGCGCGAAGCACCTGCGCGAACTGGCGGCGATGAAGGCGCAGGGCGCGCGGGCGGCGATGCTCTACGTCATCCAGCGCGACGACTGCGCCCGCCTCGCCATGGCCGCCGATCTGGACCCCGGCTACGCCGCCGCCTTCCGCGCCGCCCGCGCCGCAGGGGTGGAGGCGATCGCCTGGGTCTGCGCGATCTCGCCCGAGGGCGTGCGCCTCGACCATCCGGCGCCCGTGATGGAATGACGCCCCAAGGGCTTCAAACGGTCGCAGCGCCTTGAACCGTGCGCGGCTATCCGCGACATTGCGGCGCGACCAGTGAAAGGAATGAGGGACGTGGAGCGCAGCGCCGGGCCAGACCGCACGCCTGAGGGCATTCGCCTGCATGTGGAGAGCGACTTCGAGGGGATGCGCGCAGCCGGAAGGCTCGCAGCCGAGACGCTCGACATGATCGCCGCCCATGTCGCGCCCGGCGTGACGACCGGAGAGCTGGACGACGTCATCGACGCCCACATCGTCGCCGGCGGCGCCGTGCCGGCCACCAAGGGGTATCGCGGCTACACGAAGTCGAGCTGCATCTCGATCAACCATGTCGTGTGCCACGGCATTCCGGGCGACAAGGCGCTGCGCGACGGCGACATCCTCAACATCGATGTGACCGTCATCGTGGACGGCTGGTTCGGCGACAGCTCGCGGATGTATGTCGCCGGCCGGCCCAACCGCCGCGCCGAGCGCCTGATCGACGTCACCCATGAATCGCTGATGCGCGGCATCGCCGCCGTGAAGCCCGGCGGCGCGTTCGGCGACATCGGCGCCGCGATCCAGGCCTACGCGGAGAGCGAACGCTGCTCGATCGTGCGCGACTTCTGCGGCCATGGCCTCGGCCGGGTGTTCCACGACGCGCCGAACGTTCTGCACTACGGTCGCGCGGGCTCCGGCCCGACGCTGCGGCCGGGGATGTTCTTCACCATCGAGCCGATGGTGAACCTCGGCCGGCCCGAGACCAAGATCCTCGCCGACGGCTGGACGGCGGTGACGCGCGACAAGTCGCTCTCCGCGCAGTTCGAGCATACCGTCGGCGTGACGGAGGACGGCGTCGAGGTCTTCACCCTCTCGCCAGCCGACCGCTTCCACCCGACCTGGGCGCGCTGAGCGCCCATGGCGCCCAGGTCAAGGCCAGCGTCGCTCAGCGAGGCGCCCGGCCTGTTCGCCGGCGGGCCTGACGCCGACGCCGCCGCGCCCGACCATCTCGGCCACCGCGACCGGCTGAAAAGCCGCTTCATGGCGGACTTCGGCGCGTCGATGCAGGACTACGAGCTGCTGGAGCTGGTGCTGTTCTCCGCCATCCCGCGCCGCGACGTGAAGCCGCTCGCCAAGCGGCTGCTGCGGGAGTTCGGCGACTTCGCCCATGTCGTCTCCGCCGCGCCGGAACGGCTGCGCGCCGTGCCGGAAGCCAGCGAGTCGGTGGTGCGCGCGCTCAAGATCGTCGAGAGCGCGGCGCACCGGCTGGCGCGCGGGCGCGTCATCGGGCGGGAGGCGCTCAGCTCATGGTCGGCGCTGGTCGACTACTGCAAGACCAGCATGGGCCACCGCGCCGTCGAGGAGTTCCGGATCCTGTTTCTCGACCGCAAGAACGTGCTGATCGCCGACGAGGCGCAGGCGCGCGGCACGGTCGACCATGTGCCGGTCTATGTCCGCGAGGTGGTGAAGCGGGCGCTGGAGCTCGACGCCTCCGCCCTGATCCTCGTCCACAACCACCCCTCGGGCGACCCGACGCCTAGCCAGGCCGACATCGACATGACCCGCGCGATCAAGGCAGGGCTCGGCGCCGTGCGCATCGCGCTCCACGACCATCTGGTGATAGGGAAGGACCGCGAAGCGAGCTTCCACGCACTCGGGCTGCTCTGAGACCCTCGCTCTGCGCTCAGGCGGCCGCGCTCGGCGTGGCGACCCGATCTTCCGCTCCCGCGGCGGCGACCGCGGCGGGAGAGCCTGCCGGCGCATGTATCCAGAACAGCGCCCCGCCGCCCGCGGCCGACGTCGCGCCCATCCTGCCGCCCAGGCGCGCCACGAGGCCCTGAGCCAGCGCCAGCCCGAGACCGACCCCTCCCTGCCGCCGCCCCGGTGAAGCGTCGCCCACGATGAACTCCCCGAACAGGGCATGGATGTCGGTTCCCGAGAGGCCCACGCCGCTGTCCTCCACGACCGCCCGCAGGCGCAGACCGCCGCCTGCGCGGCCGTCACAGGAGAGCCGCAGCGTCACGCCGCCCGTGGCGGTGAACTTCACGGCGTTGTCCATCAGTTCCCGCAGCGCCTTGCCCAGCGCGTCGGCGTCGATGCGGAGCATCGCCTGCGGGTCGGGCTGGCACGCCGTCTGCAGGCGCAGGCCCTTGGCTTCCGCAGCCTCGAAGAACGGCGCTGCGACTTCCTCCGCAAGCGCACCGAGCGTGATGTCGACTTCCTGAAGCGCATAGGTTCCGCTGCATATCTGGACGAAGTCGAGCATCGCCTCGATCCGGCGGAGCAGGAGCGCGCCGGACGACTGTATGCCCTTCACCAGCGCCTGCTGGCGCGCCGAGACGGGGTCACGCGAGAGCAGCGCGGATAGGCCGAGGATGCCGTTCAGCGGCGTGCGCAGCTCGTGGCTTACGGTCGCGAGGAAATCACTGCGCGCGCGCAACCCGGCGCCGGCCTCGCGCCGCAGCGTCAACTCCCGCTGCAGCGCGCGCTGCGCCATGATCAGTTCGAACGCCAGATGGCCCAGAAGCGCCAGCAGCGCGACGGCGATGGCGATCTCGCTCACCGTCTGGCGCACGCGCAGCTCGGCCATCTCGTCGGTGAGCATCTCGTAGCGGCCGTTGGCCATCTGCTCGATCCACACGGCGCGGATGCGGGCGGCCATGGCCACCGCCTCGTCGCTCAGCGCGCGCAGCGCGTTTGCGTCCGACGCGGCGGCCTCGGCGAGCCCGGCCTCGATGCGCGCCATCGTGGCGCGGGTGTCGGCGCCCACGGCCTCGTCGAGCCTTCCGAGGCCGTTCGCGAAATTCAGCAGCAGATCGACCCTGCTCCAGAGGATCTCAAGGCGCTGCGACGCCATGTCGAGAGACGCAAGGTCCGCGCGCACGTCGTCCAGCGACAGCGCAAGGCGCTGGGCCTCGAACAGGGTTTCGCTCAGGTGCCACGAACTCGACGCTATGGTGTAGGCCACCTGCCCCTGCATCCGCTGTGCGCCGGCGCGATGCGCCGCGAGGGCGGCGACCACCGCCGCCGCCGCCACCAGCGACAGCGCCGCCCTGACGACCGGCCGACGCAGGCTGCAAAAGGGAAAGCCCTTCATCTGACGACGATTTCGCGGAGCTGCCAGATCATCCGCTCGTTGTGGGCGCCGATCTGCGCCTCCGCCTCGGTCTGCGGATAGATGATCCAGAGCGGGCCCTTGTCGCGGATGGCCATCCTCTCACCCGCGCGCTCCATCGCCACGATCACGCCGAGCCCGGCGTCCGAAGCAGGGATGCGAACGCGGTAGTCGTTCAGCGCGACCGCATCCAGCCACGCGCCCCTCGCGCCCGCTGCCTCGAGCACGGAGGCCAGCGTCGGGCCGGCGAGGCGCTGCGGTCCCTCGGTCCAGATCGTGTAGGTGACGATTTCGCGCCAGTCCAGCGCCCGGAGACCGGCCGCATCGAAGCGCACGTCCGATCCGGCCCCACGGTCGACAAGCCCGCTGAGGGTGAGCAGAGTCTCCTCCGCGCCGGCTCGCGCCCCGCCCCCGCACAGGCATGCCGCCGCGGATGCGCCGAGCAGGACGCGACGTCTCGACAGTGGTGCGGCGGAGGACATGGCGCACTCCCATTCACCAGGGGCGATCACGCTGACTCAACTTGGTTAGCAGAGTATTAAGACATTCGCGACCGGCTGGCGACGCGGCGACGAGGAGGCTTTACACCCCTTCCGTGGGCCAGCATTCTCCGGGCCGAAGGAGCGCGCCTTGCCCAAGGACGAACAGTCGCTGGAGCTATCGCCGACGCTGATCCTCCGCGCCTATGCGGCGGGCGTCTTCCCGATGGCGGACGGCGCCGAGACCGACGGCGTGTTCTGGGTCGATCCGCGCCAGCGCGGCGTCTTTCCGCTTGATGCGTTCCATGTGCCGCGGCGGCTGGCGCGGCGCATCCGCGCCGGCGGCTTCGAGGTCACGGTGGACCGGGACTTCGACGCCGTAATCGACGCCTGCGCGGACCGCGACGAGACCTGGATCAACGGCGACATCCGCCGTCTCTACCTTGCGCTGCACCGCATGGGCTACGCCCACTCGGTCGAGGTGCGGATGGACGGCGCGCTCGCCGGCGGCCTCTACGGCGTGCGCATGGGGGCGGCGTTCTTCGGCGAGAGCATGTTTCACCGCCGCACCGACGCCTCCAAGATCGCGCTGGTCTATCTGGTCGCGCGGCTGAGGGTCGGCGGCTTCCGGCTGCTGGACAGCCAGTTCACCACCGATCACCTCGCCCGTTTCGGCGCCACGAGCGTGCCGCGCGAACGCTATCACGGGATGCTGGACCTCGCCTTGCGCGAAGTCGGAGACTTCGATGCGCTGCCTCAGGGCGCCACGCCGGATGAGGTTCTGCAGGCGAGCACCCAGACGTCGTAGCGCGGGTGGTCCAGCGCCGAGAGCGCCGGGCTCGCCGCCATCATCCAGCCGACGAAAACAGGCGCGTCGGGGGTCTTCAAGTCGGTGATCTCGAGATGCGCGGAGGCGTCGTCGCCGGCTCCGACACAGGCGTGCACGACGATGGACAGGCGCGCATAGCGCACCGGGGCGTTCAGGACCGCCTCGAAATCGTTCGTGAGGCCGGAGAACTTGTCCAGCCCCCGCAGCAGCGCACCGCTCGCGCGCGGCCCGGAAACCGGCTGCTGAGCGGCGAGGGGCGCGCAGAGCGCCGCCGCGAGGGCGGCGGCGACGGCGAGGGACGCCGCTTTCACGACGCGGCCGCCAGCGTGGCGCGCAGCCGAAGGCGGACGTAATCGACGGTCCAGCGTCCGGCGTCGTCTCGCAGCGCCGGCGCCGACAGCGCCGCGGCGCGGGCCGCGACGGCGGCGCGGCGCTCGGGCGGCGCAAGCGCCAGCGCAGGCGCCGCCAGCGTCGCGAACCACGCCTCGACGCCGGCGGCGACCGGCGTGGGGCGGGGAAACAGCTCGATCTCATCGACCCTGAAGCCCTGCGCCTCGAGCAGCGCGCCGTAGGTCCGCGCGGTTGGAAAGAACCATATCTCCGAGAGATCCGTCGTCACGCCCGCCTCCGCGGCAAGCGCCGCGATCAGCGCGACGCGGAGAGCCGCCACGTTGCCATGGCCGCCGAACTCCGCGACGAAGCGGCCGCCCGGCCGCAGCGCCGCGGCGACGCCGGCGGCGACCGCCTCCGGAGGGCGCATCCAGTGCAGGGCCGCGTTGGAGAACACCGCGTCGAAGCCGCCGTCGCCGCCGATCGCCTCGCCCAGCCCTTCGCCGCGCCCGAGCCGGGCGTCGAGCCCAGCGGCCCGCGCGACGGCGACCATGCCCGGCGACGCGTCCACGCCGACGACGGTCGCGCCCGCCTCGGCGATGCGACGGGTCAGAGCGCCGTCGCCGCAGCCGAGATCGAGAATGTGCTCGCCCGGCGCCGGCGCCAGCGACGCCAGCAGCGGCGCGCCGAGGTCGGAGACGAAGCGCGCGTCGCGGGCGTATCGGGCGGCGTCCCACACGTCCGGCGCGGCGGCGCTACTCCGAGCCACCGGTGATCGCGCGGCCGACGAGATCCATGATGCTCACGGAGCCCTGCGTGAAGGTGATCGCGTCCCCGGCGACGAGCATCGTCTCCGACCCGCCCGGCTGGATGGAGACATGGGCGCCGCCGAGAAGACCGTCGCTCGCGACGCTGGCCGAGCTGTCGTCCGGCAGCGCCACGCTGTCGGACACGCTGAGCCTGACCAGCGCCTGATAGGTCCGGGGATCGAGCTCCAGCGCCCGGACCGAGCCCACCTTCACGCCGGCGATGCGCACGTCGCCGCCCACGGTGACGCCTTCGGCCTTCCGGAACGTCGCCGTCAGCTCGTAGGAGCTGCCGCCGCCCGCCTCGGCATGCTGCGCGGCATACCAGATGAAACCCGCCGCCACGGCCAGCACGGCGGCGCCGACCGCCGTCTCAGCGAAACCGCTCGCCATCAGCCTTCTCCCGAGTCCGTCGCCTGCGTCACTCCGGCGACCACGCCTCGTAGTCGCCGCCGGCCTTCGGCCGCCGCGCCGCGCTCAGCACCGAGCCCGGAGGCGCATAGGCCGCCGCGGTCCCGGTGAGGTTCGGCGCATGGGGCTTCTCCCACGGCTTCATCAGCAGGGGCGCTTCGGTAGGCGGGGCGTCATAGGTGTGGTGCAGCCAGCCGTGCCAGTCGGGCGACACCCGGCTCGCCTCCGATTCGCCGTTGAACAGCACCCAGCGGCGCTTTCCGTCGCGACTGCGATAGAACACGTTGCCGGCCTCGTCCTCGCCGACGCGCTCACCATGGCGGCGCGTGTCAAGCAAGGTGCCGACCGTGCTGCCGTTCCACCATGTGAAGATCCGGTTGATCACGCTCATCGCCGCTCCTCCAGCGCGCATGCGCCGCTCCCGCCAGCGCGCGGACTATGGCGCGCGCGCCCGGCGTCGTCCAGCCTTGGACCCGGCGGCCCCCCAGCCGAATGGTCGCGGCCGGTCTTGATTAACGCGCTGAAATCGGAAACCGTCCAGAACAAGTAACAAGTGGCGGGAGATCAATGAATGACGCGACATTGCGTTTCAAATGCTGCCGTAGCGTTAACCTTTTTCTTTGCGGCAGGAGACGCGTATGCGGGCGCATTCCAGTTGCGCGAGGGCTCGGCGACGGCGCTGGGGGCGGCGCTGGCGGGACGCACGGCCAACGACGCGGACGTGAGCCTCGCGATCCAGAACCCCGCCTCCCTGCGCGGGGTGGCGGAGTTCGAGGCGTCGGCGGGTCTCAGCTTTCTCTACGCGCAGGGCGATGCGAACACCTCGGCCTCCCTGCCCGGCTTCGTCTCGTCAGACACGCCGAACGAGAGCGCCTTCGTTCCGTCCTTCACGCTCGGCTACAGGGTGTCGCCGACCGTCGTGCTCGGGCTCGCCGTGGACGCCCCCTTCGGCCTTGCGACCGAGTACGAAGCCAACTTCGTCGGCGCGTTCGACGGCGTCCGGTCGGAGCTGACCACCATCACCGTCACCCCGATGGCGTCGTGGGACGTCACGCCGGCCCTGACCATCGGCGGCGGCGTGATGCTGCAGTACGCCGACGCCGAGTTGCAGAGCTCCAACGGCGCCAGCGTGCAGAACATCTCCGGCGACGGCTTCGACGTCGGCTTCACGCTGGGCGTCATCGCCGAACCCATCTCCGGCACCAGGCTCGGCCTCAGCGCGCAGACCGGCTTCAGCCACAAGCTGGAGGGCGAGTTCTCCGGCAACTTCACCGTCCCCGGCCCGAGCGGGCCCTTCACGGGCTATGCCGGCGCCCCTGGCGAGGCCGCGTTCGACCTCCCCCCGATCGTGAGCGCGGGCGTCATCCAGTCCATCACGCCGACCTTCCGCGTCATGGGCGAGGTGGAGTGGACCGGCTGGAGCGCTTTCGACGACATCACGATCTCGTCGCCCGGCCTGCCCGACATCGTGGATCCGCAGAGGTACGACGACAGCTTCATGTTCTCCGTCGGCGCGGAGTACGACGTGAACGACGCGCTGACGGTGCGCGGCGGATGGGCCTATGACCAGACGCCGACGAACGACCGGTTCCGCACGACGCGCACCCCGGACGGCGACAAGATGTGGTTCGCCGCCGGCGCCTCCTACCAGATAAGCGAGAGCATCGGCGTCGACCTCGCCTACATCTACCTGCTCGTGGACGACACGACCGTCACCCTGCGCAACGGCCCCCCCGGCGTCGCCGGGTCGCGGGTGGACTACAGCAACGCCGACGTGCACCTGTTCTCGGCCAACCTGCGCTACGCGTTCTGACCTCATCCGGGGGCGCGGATCAGAGCGGGTCGAGGTCTCCCCCGGCCCGCCGCCTCTCGAAACCCTGCGCGAAGGCGTCGAGCCTTTCTTCCGCGATCGCATCGCGCAGGCCCTGCATGAGTTCCTGATAGTAATGCAGGTTGTGCCAGGTCATCAGCATCGAGCTGATGATCTCGCCGGCCTTGAAGACGTGGTGCAGATAGGCGCGGGAATAGCTGCGGCAGCACGGGCAGGGGCAGTCCGGGTCGAGCGGGCGCGGGTCGTCGGCGTGACGGGCGTTCTTGATGTTGACCGCGCCGCGCCGGGTCAGCGCCTGCCCGGTGCGGCCCGAGCGGCTCGGCAGCACGCAGTCGAACATGTCGACGCCGCGCCGCACCGCGCCCACGATGTCGTCCGGCTTGCCGACGCCCATCAGATAGCGCGGGCGGTCGGCGGGCAGCATCTGCGGCGCATGGTCCAGCACGCCGAACATCGCGTCCTGCCCCTCGCCCACCGCCAGCCCGCCGATGGCGTAGCCGTCAAAGCCGATCGCCGTCAGCGCCTCGGCGCTCTCGGCGCGCAGATCCTGCTCCAGACCGCCCTGCTGGATGCCGAAGAGCGCGTGGCCGGGCCGGTCGCCGAACGCATCGCGCGAGCGCGCCGCCCAGCGCATCGAGAGCCGCATGCTGTCGGCCACCCGCTCGCGCGGCGCCGGCAGGGCGGGGCACTCGTCGAAGCACATCACGATGTCGGACCCCAGAAGCCGCTGGATCTCCATGCTGCTCTCGGGGCTCAGCATGTGCTTCGAGCCGTCGACATGGGAGCGGAAGGTCACGCCCTCCTCGGTCAGCTTGCGAAGATCGGCGAGGCTCATGACCTGGAAGCCGCCCGAATCGGTGAGGATCGGCCCGTCCCAGTTCATGAAGCGGTGCAGCCCGCCGAGCCGCGCCACTCGCTCCGCGCCGGGGCGCAGCATCAGGTGATAGGTGTTGCCGAGCAGGATGTCGGCCCCGGTCTCGCGCACGTTCTCCGGCAGCATCGCCTTCACCGTGGCGGCGGTGCCCACCGGCATGAAGGCCGGCGTGCGGATAGCGCCGCGCGGCGTGACGAGCGCGCCGGTCCGCGCGCGCCCGTCGGTCGCGCTTACGCTGAAACTCACGCCGGACGCCATCGCCTTTCCCCCTCGCTCGCCGCCCGCATAGTCGAGCGGCGGCGCCGCGCCTAGCCCGGACGCGCCGGCGCCGCCGCTGCGCCCCGGTGGACTGACGCCCGCGCCCGCCTTATATCTGACTCGAACAGTCGGAGAGGAGCCCCGCATGGATGGACAGACAGAGCCCGGCGCGCCGCTGATCGCCCCCTCCGACGTCGATCACCCGCTGCACGACGCGGTGGTGGATGCGTTGCGGACAGTTCACGACCCGGAAATCCCGGTCAACATCTACGACCTCGGCCTGATCTACCGCGTCGGCATCGACGGCGAGAACAATGTCGAGGTGCTGATGACCCTCACCGCACCCGGCTGCCCGGTCGCCGGCGAGATGCCCGGCTGGGTGGCGGACGCGATCGAGCCGCTCGCCGGGGTCAAGACCGTCAATGTCGAGCTGGTGTGGGAGCCGCCCTGGGGCATGGACCGCCTCAGCGACGAAGCCCGCCTCGAACTCGGTTTCATGTGAGGAGCGCAGACGATGTTCGCCATCCCCGGCAAGAACCCCGTCACTCTCACTCCCGCCGCCGTGAAGCGGATCAGGGGGCTGATGGAGGGTGGCGCGGTGAAGGGCCTCAAGCTCGGCGTCAAGAAGGGCGGCTGCGCCGGCATGGAATACACCATGGAGCACGCCACCGAGATCGGCGCCCATGACGCGGTGGTGGAGGTCGACGGCGCGCGCGTGCTGATCGCGCCGATGGCGCAGATGTTCCTGATCGGCACCGAGATCGACTACAGGACGTCGCTGCTGGAAAGCGGCTTCGTGTTCAGCAACCCCAACGTCGTCGAAAGCTGCGGCTGCGGCGAATCGATCAAGTTCGCCGAGCAGTGACGCCGCCCCCGCGCGGCCGCCGCGCGTGAGCGAGGACGTTGCGCTGGCGCTCGACCTCTTCGGGCCGCTGGGCGCGGTGCGCACGCGGCGCATGTTCGGGGCGCTCGGCGTGTATCGGGACGACGCCATGTTCGCGCTGATCCATCGCGGCGTCGTCCACGTCAGGGCGCGGGAGGCGCTGGCGCGGCGGTTCGAGGCCGCAGGCGCGAAGCCGTTCACCTATGAGCGCGACGGAAGGACGGTGGCGCTCGGCTACTGGTCCCTGCCCGAAAGCGCGCTGGACGACCCCGACGAGGCGCTCGACTGGGCGCGCGAGGCGCTGGCGCAGGCGCGCTGAACCCGCGCGGCTGGCCATCGGCCGCGCGCCGTGGCAAGCCTTGGCCGCCACACCTCCCGAGGAGACCCCCCCATGGCCCGACGCAAGCTGATCGCCGGCAACTGGAAGATGAACGGGCTGCGCGCCGCCGTCGCCGAACTCGACGACGTGCTGGACGACGCCGCCGGCGCCGCCTGCGACCTCATGCTCTGCCCGCCCGCGACGCTGGTGCCGGTCTTCGCCAGCCGCGCCGCCGGCTCGCCGCTCGTGATCGGCGGGCAGGACTGCCACGCCAGGGCGACCGGCGCGCACACCGGGGACATCGCCGCCGAGATGCTCGCGGACGCCGGCGCCAAGGCCGTCATCGTCGGCCATTCCGAGCGCCGCGCCGACCATGGCGAGAACGACGCGCTGGTGCGCGAGAAGGCGGAAGCCGCGTGGCGCGCCAGGCTGACGGCGGTCATCTGCGTGGGAGAGACCGAGGCCGAGCGCGACGCGGGGCGCGCGCTCGAAGTCGTGGCGCGCAGCCTCGCCGGCTCGACGCCCGACACCGCCACTGCGGAGACGACAGTGATCGCCTATGAGCCGGTCTGGGCCATCGGCTCCGGCAGAACGCCGACGCTCGACGAGATCGCCGAGATGCACGCCCATATCCGCGCCGCCCTGCGCGAGCATCTGGGCGAGATCCAGGGCATCGGCGTGCGCGTGCTCTATGGCGGCTCGGTCAAGCCCGACAACGCCGCCGAGATCCTTGCCGTCAGGGGCGTCGACGGAGCCCTTGTCGGCGGCGCAAGCCTGAAGGCGAGGGACTTTCTCGCCATCGCCGGAGCGGTCTGACCCGCCGCCTTGCCCCCTCACGCGCCGTTAGGGGCTTCGACGCGAAGCTGAGCGGCGCGGTTCGTGTCGCAGCACGGACAGGTCTGCGCCGGCGGATCACCGGCCAAGCGCATCCGAGGCGGCCGCTTGGCCGCCCCCCTTGTCGAAACGCGGGGCGAAGCCGCGTCAGAGCAGTGCCTTGGCCTGCGAAACCCAGTCGTCGCGCAGCGGACGGCCCTTGAACGCCGTGAGGTTCTCATCGACCCAGGCGAGGTTCCGGGGCGACATTGCGGCGATCTGGTCGAGGCGGTAGATGCCCATGTCGTTGAGCATCGCCTCGAGCTTCGGCCCGACACCCTTGATCTGCTTCAGGTCGTCGACCTCCTCCGGCGCGGAGGCGAACAGCGTCGCGGGCGCGACGCTCGCCGCCGCCGTCTCGACCGCGTCGGCGGCAGCCTCGGCGGCCGTCTCCACCGCGTCGGTGGTGGCGTCGAAGGCCGTCTCCGCCGCGTCGGCGGTCGCCTCGGCGGCGGCTTCGAACGTCTCGGCCGTCTGCTCGGCGGTCTCGATGGCGGGCTCGATCGCCCTTGCGTCCGTCGTCGTGGCGGCGTGCATCCCGGCGCGGGCTGACTGCTTCACGTCCTGTGCGACATGCTCGATGACCTCGGCGGCCTCGCGCACCTGGGACGCCGCGACTTCGGTGGCGCGCTCCACCGTCTCGGCGCTCTCGCGCGCGCTGGCGCGCGTCATCTGCGCCACAACGTCGGATGGGCGGAAGAACTGGGCGCCGGGCATCATCGCCTCGAACCGCCACGGCACGCCGAACAGCGGCGCGGTCGGAAACAGGCTGATCCAGTACTGGAGCGGGTTCTCGTTGCGCTTGGGCGCGAGCATGGCGTGCCTCCGTCTATCGTTTGCCGGAGTAGATAACACCGGCCATTGTGCAACGCAACATAAGTCGCTCAGCGCGACGGACGCGCCGACGCCGCCCGCTCCCGCCAGAACGTGAACAGCCCCGCCCCCACGACGAGCGCGGCCCCGACGACCACCAGCGCGTCCATGCTCTCGCCGAAGACGCCGACGCCGATGGCCGAGGCGAAGACGAGTTGCAGATAGGCGAAGGGCTGCACTGCGCTCGCCTCCGCGCTGTCGAGAGCGTTGATCAGCAGGTAGTGGCCGGCCATGCCGGTGACGCAGAGCGCCCCCATCCACGCCCAGTCCCAGCCCTGCATCGGCGTCCAGAAGAACGGGCCGATCAGCGTCATCGTCACGGCGCCGGCGACGCCGGTGTAGAAGAAGCTGATGGTCCCTCCCTCGACGCGGTTCGCATAGCGGGTGGCGAGGTGGTAGCCGGCGAACATCGCGGTCGCCAGCAGCGCCACCAGCGCGCCGGGGTCGAACATCGAGGCGCCGGGACGCAGGATGATCAGCACGCCGAGAAAGCCCACGCACACCGCCGTCCAGCGCCGCCACCCGACCTTCTCCCCCAGCACAGGGCCGGAAAGCGCGGTCACGATCAGCGTGTAGCCCGCGAAGATCGCATGGCTCTGCACCAGCCCGATCATGGCGAAGCCGGAGATCATCACGACGATCTCCAGCGCCAGCAGGGCGCCGCGGAAGCTCTGCAGCATCGGCAGGCTCGTCCGCGCCGCCTTGCGCAGCCCGCCGGCCTTGCGCGCGGAGATCGCGGCGACGAACACCGCGAAGAACCAGTAGCGCACCATCGTGACGAACACCGGCGAGTAGTGCGTCGCCAGATGCTTGGAGATGCCGTCCTGCACCGCGAACACCAGCATCGCACAGACCATGAGCTGGATGCCGCGGCGGTTGGCGGCGGCGTCGGGGGCGGCGGCGAGGGTCATGGCGCTATCCCAAGGGTCGGCCGCGGCGGCGGCGCGCACTCCTCTGGGTCGCACGCGCGCGGGCGGATGGACAAGCGCCGGAGGAACATGCCCGCCTTGCGCGGCGTCAGGGCGCCAGAAGCGTCTCCACCGAGAGAATGGTCGGCAGATGCTGCGCGACGCAGGTCCAGCGGTCGCCCTCGTCCGCGCTGGCCCACAGCGCGCCGGAGTTGAAGCCGAGATAGACGCCCGCGGGATCGAGCGCATCGACGGCCATCGCCCGCCTCAGCGGCGCGGCGTAGAAATGGCGCTGCGGCAGCCCCTCGCGCAGCGCCACCCAGCTCGCCCCGGCGTCGCGCGTGCGCCATACCGCGCAGGCGCCGTCCTGCATGAAGCGCCCCGCCTGATCGCCGTTCAGCGGCGCCAGCCAGGCGGTGTCGGGGTCGCGCGGATGCGCGGCGACAGGAAAGCCGAAGCCCGACGGCAGGCCCGCCTCGATGCTCTCCCAGCGCGCGCCGCCATCGTCGCTGCGATACATGCCGCAATGGTTCTGCTGGTAGAAGCGCAGCCCCGGCCCGGCCGCGCGCGCCAGCGCATGCACGCAGTAGCCCGTCTCCGCCCCCTGCTGCTCGGGGCTCATGTAGTCGTTGCGCACGCCGACGTTGCGCGCCGTCCAGGTCTCGCCGGCGTCGGCGCTATGAAAGACGCCGACCGCCGAGGCGCCGACCCAGATCTCGGCGCCCTCGGCATGGATCGCGTGCAGGATCAGCCCGGCGCCGCCGCCGAACCAGCCCGGCCGCGTCGGGTGCTTCTGGAGGCCGTCGAGATGCGTCCAGCTCTCGCCGCCGTCGCGGCTGACGAACAGCGCCGCCGGCGAGACCCCGGCATAGAGCGCGCCCTCCGCCGCGAACAGCGACCAGATCGCGCCCACAGGCTCCGCGGCGCCCTCCTCGAAGGCCGGCGTCCCGCCGCAGCGCGCCCAGCTTGCGCCGAGATCGTCGGAGCGCCACACCCCGGCCCCGAGCCACCGGTCGCCGCCGCCGGCGTAGAGCGCCGCGCCGCCCGGCGCCGACGCGTCGGCGACGACATGCCGGATCGGCCAGCAGTCGCAGAACGGGCCGCGGATGTCCCATATCCGCCGCGCGGCGTCGCTCTCGAGGACGAAGGCGCCCTTGGTCGTGCCGATCAACGCCAACACCCGCGCCATGCCGCCCTCCCCCGACGCCTTAGCGGCTAACATAGCAGACCGCCATGGCGCCAGGAACGCGCCGCATCGCGCGACGCATCGTGGCCCGGCCCAGCCGGGCCGCTGCAAGCCCGGCGCAGGCGCACGCCGCAAAAGCGAACGCCCGGCCCCCTGAGGGACCGGGCGCTTCGCCGGCTCGCTTGCGGCAGGCTCAGGCGATCACGCCTCCGCCGCCTCGCCCTGCTTGATCTCCTCGCCGGTGGCCTGGTCGACCACCTTCATGGAGAGCTTGGTCTTGCCGCGGTCGTCGAAGCCCATGAGCTTGACCTTCACCTCCTGGCCCTCCTTGACGAGGTCCTTCGGGTTCACGCCGCGGTCGCTCGACATCTGGGAGACGTGCACCAGCCCGTCCCGCTTGCCGAAGAAGTTCACGAAGGCGCCGAACTCCATGATCTTCACCACCTTGCCGGTGTAGATCTTGCCGATCTCGGGCTCGGCGGCGATGGACATGATGAGATCCCGCGCCTTGTCGATGGCCTTCTGGTCGTTCGAGGCGATCTTGATCGTGCCGTCGTCGGAGATGTCGACCTTGGCGCCGGACTCCTCGACGATGGAGCGGATCACCTTGCCGCCGGTGCCGATCACTTCGCGGATCTTGTCGGCCTTGATCGAGATCGTCTCGATGCGCGGGGCGTGGGCGCCCAGCTCGCGGCGGCCCTCCTTAAGCGCCTTCGACATCTCGCCAAGGATGTGCAGGCGGCCGTCCTTCGCCTGGGCGAGCGCCTGCTTCATGATCGCGGGCGTGATGCCCGCCACCTTGATGTCCATCTGCAGCGAGGTGACGCCGCCCTCTGTGCCGGCGACCTTGAAATCCATGTCGCCGAGATGGTCCTCGTCGCCGAGGATGTCCGTGAGCACCGCGAAGCGGCCGTCGTCCTCAAGGATCAGGCCCATCGCCACGCCCGCCACCGGCGCCTTCAGCGGCACGCCCGCGTCCATCATCGACAGCGACGCGCCGCAGACCGTGGCCATCGACGACGAGCCGTTGGACTCGGTGATCTCCGACACGATGCGGATGGTGTAGGGGAAATCCGTCGCCGCCGGCAGAACCGCCTGCAGCGCGCGCCACGCCAGCTTGCCATGGCCGATCTCGCGACGGCCGGGGCCGCCCATCCGACCAGCTTCGCCAACGGAGTAGGGCGGGAAGTTGTAGTGGAGCATGAAGCGCTCCTTGAAGGTGCCCTCCAGCGCGTCGATGAACTGCTCGTCGTCGCCGGTGCCGAGCGTCGTGATCACCAGCGCCTGCGTCTCACCGCGGGTGAACAGCGCCGAGCCGTGGGTGCGCGGCAGCAGCGAGGCTTCCGCCTCGATGCGCCGCACCGTCCTGAGGTCGCGCCCGTCGATGCGTCGGCCCTCGTCGAGGATGGCCCCGCGCACGATGCGGCTCTCGGCCTCCTTGAACGCCGAGGAGACGGCGTTGCTGTCCGCCTTCTCCTCGTCGGTGAGGCCGGTCTCAAGCGCGGCCTTGGCGGCGGAAAGCTTGGCGACGCGCTCCACCTTGTCCGTGGTCGCGAAGGCGTCCTTCAGCATCGCGCCGGCGACGTCCTGCACGCGGGCGATCAGCGCCGCGTCGTCCTTGGGCTGGAAGTCGAACGGCTCCTTGGCGGCGCGCTCGGCGAGGTCGACGATCATCTCGATCACCGGCTGCATCTGGTCGTGGCCGAAGGTGACGGCGCCGAGCATGTCGTCCTCGGAGAGCTCGAAAGCCTCCGACTCGACCATCATCACCGCGTCCTTGGTGCCGGCGACTACGAGGTTGAGCTTGCTGTCGGGCAGGTCGGCGATCTTCGGGTTAAGCACGAAGGCGCCGTTGATCAGGCCGACGCGCGCGCCGCCGATCGGGCCCATGAAGGGCACGCCGGAGATGCAGAGCGCGGCGGAGGCGGCGACCATGCCGACCACGTCGGGGTCGTTCTCGAGGTCATGGCTCAGGACGGTCAGGATCACCTGCGTCTCGTGCTTGAAGCCGGAGACGAACAGCGGGCGGATCGGCCGGTCGATGAGGCGCGAAGTCAGCGTCTCCTTCTCGGTCGGCCGCGCCTCGCGCTTGAAGAAGCCGCCCGGGATCTTGCCGGCGGCGTAGTACTTTTCCTGGTAGTGGACACTCAGCGGAAAGAAATCGACGCCGGCCTTCGGCTTCTTCTCGAAGACGACGGTGGCGAGCACGCTGGTCTCGCCATAGGTGGCGACCACGGCGCCGTCGGCCTGCCGGGCGATCTTGCCCGTCTCTAGGGTCAGCGTCTCGCCGCCCCACTGGATTTCCTTGCGGACGATATCGAACATTCGGTTTCCTTCATGTGCGGCGACCGCCCCGTTGGACGGCCCCGCTCGCGTCGCGCGTTCCCCGCGCGGGCTCCCTCGCTGTTTCATCAGCCATGCCGCGCCGTCTGGAGCCTGGGACGGGCGACGCGGACGTGTTCTCCTCGGCTTCGCGCGGCACGCGGCGCAGGGCTGGAGAGCGGCCCCGTCAAAGCGCGAAGCGCGCCCGGGGGCGCGCTTCGAAACAGTTCTAGCGGCGGATGCCGAGGCGCGTGATGAGGTCGCGGTAGCGCGCCTCGTCCTTGCGCTTGACGTAGTCGAGCAGCTTGCGTCGGGTGGCGACCATGGTCAGCAGGCCGCGGCGCGAGTGCACGTCCTTCTTGTGGGTCTTGAAGTGCTCGGTCAGGTTCGTGATCCGCTCGGTGAGGATCGCGACCTGCACTTCCGGCGACCCGGTGTCGCCCTCCTTGCGGGCGAATTCCTTGACGACTTCGACCTTGCGGTCGGCTGCGATCGACATCGGGAGCCTCCTCTGCTCAGGGGTTGAACACCCGTCGCGGAGTGAAGACGCCGCCCGACCAGGAACCGAGCGCCACGGGCGCGCCCTCATGGGCCGCCCAGGCTTCGTCTCCGTCGGAGAGGTCTCCTCCCGCCACCGACACGGCGCGCCCCTGTCTGAGGGACGCCGCGTCGGGCGCTGGGACGGCCAGGGCCGGGATGTCGGCCAGCCCGGTCGCCACCGGCGCCAAGTGCGCTTCAATCGCGTCGCTATGGCGTATTTCGTCGAGCTTGGCAAACGGGATCGCGTCGCGCTCATGGAACGGCCCCGACCACACCCGCCTGAGCGCGACGACATGGCCGAGACAGCCGAGCGTCTCGCCGAGGTCGCGGGCGACGGAGCGCACATAGCCGCCCTTGCCGCAGGTCATCTCCAGCACGGCGTGGTCGGCGTCGGGCCGCGCTACCAGCGCCAGCCGCGCCACATGCAGCGCCCGCGCCCCGAGTTCGACCTCCTCGCCGGCCCGCGCCAGCGCATAGGCCCGCCGCCCGTCAACCTTCACCGCCGAATAGGCGGGCGGGGTCTGAAGGATGTCGCCGGTGAAGGTCGGCAGCGCGGCCTCGATCTCGGCGTCGGAGGGGCGGGCGTGGCTCAGCGCCGTCACCTCGCCCTCCGCGTCGTCGGTCGCGGTCGCCTGCCCCAGCCGCACGGTGAAGCGATAGGCCTTGAGCGCGCCCTCGATGGCCGAGACGGTCTTGGTCGCCTCGCCGAAGGCGATCGCGAGCACGCCCGTCGCCAGCGGGTCGAGCGTGCCGGCGTGGCCGGCCTTGACCGCCTGCGCCGCCCAGCGCGCCTTGGCCACCGCCTGCGCGCTGCTCACCCCCAACGGCTTGTCGAGCACCAGCCAGCCGTCGACTCTCCTGCCTTTTCGCGCCATTCGACATCTCCGAGGCGCCGCCGGCGCATGGCCCCGGTGCGCGAGGCCCCGAGAGGCCCGGGCGGGATCGGGCGCGGCGCGGAAGATTCCGGCGCCGCGCGCGTGTTCCGGCGCTTCTGCACAACCCCGCGCTCCGCGGCAACACCCTGCGGCGGCGCGGCGGGGGGTCCGCTCCGCCGCGCCGCCTTCAGGCCGCGTCGCCGACTGCATTCGGCGCGATGGCCTCGAAGGTCCGGCGCTGCTCGGCCATCCAGGCCCTGATGTCGTAACGCCGCACGCGCTCCCGCAGCACCTTCATGCGCTCGCGGCGCTCGTTCTCGGGCATGTCGAGGGCGTGGTCGATGGCGGCGTCCATGGAGCGGTTGGAGAACGGGTTGGTCATGACCGCAGCCGCCAGCGGCACCGCCGCCCCGGCGAACTCCGACAGCACCAGCGTCCCGTCGCCGTCGAGCCGCGCCGCCACGTATTCCTGCGCGACGAGGTTGAGACCGTCGCAGAGCGGCGTGATCCAGCACACCGCCGCCGCCTGATGATAGGCGACCAGCCGCTTGAAGGCGATCGCGCGGGAGATGAGCGTGACCGGCTGCCAGTTCATCCGCCCGAAGCGGCCGTTGATGCGCCCCGTCACCTCCTCGATTGTCCGCTGCACCTCCTCGTAGACGGCCATGTTGCGGTTGGCGGGCACGGAGACGAGCATCAGCCGAACCTGGCCGACCAGGTCGGGCCGCCGCTCCAGCAACCGCTCGAAGGTCAGAAGCTGCTCGATGTTGCCCTTGGTGTAGTCGGTGCGCGAGACCGAGAGAATGAGCTTCACGTCGCCCAGCTCCTCGCGGATCTCCGCAAGCTGCGCGGTGGTCTCGTCGTCGCGGGCGATCTTGCCGACATAGTCGACGTCGACGCCGACGGGCCAGGAGCTGAGCGACACGTCGCGCCCCCTGTGGGAGAGCTTCGTGGGCGTGTTCACCTCTGAAAGCGCCATCCCGGTCGGCGAGAAGTCATCGCGGGTCTCGACTTCCTCGGTGATCGCGGCGCCGGTCAGCGCATGGGCGGCGTGGGCGAAGTTCGCCGCATAGCGGGGGATGTGGAAGCCGACCGAGTCGCAAGCCAGAAGGCTCTCGACGATCTCCTGTCGCCACGGCAGCACCGAGAACATGTCGGCCGACGGGAACGGCGTGTGGTGGAAGAAGGCGATGCGGCATTCCGGCTTGATCTTGCGCAGATAGCCGGGCGCGAGCCACAGGTTGTAGTCGTGGAACCACACGACGCCCCCCGGCGCCACCTCGCGCGCGGCGGCTTCGGCGAAGGCCCAGTTCACTTCGCGGAACGTCGGCCAGTCGACGGGGTCGTAGTTGTAGCGCTCCTTGAAGGAGTGGAGGATCGGCCAGATCGCCTCCTTGGAGGTGACGTGGTAGAAGCTCCTCACCTGCTGCGAGGTGAGCGCCAGCCGCGAGACGTTGTAGCTGCCGTAGCTGTCCTCGATGTGGACGACCTTCTCGAAGCGCTCGCGCTCCTCCTCGTCGTCCACCTGCTCCCAGGCGACCCAGGCGCCTTCGCCGTCGCGGCCCATGAAGCTCTTGAGCGTCGGCACGATGCCGTTGGGGCTCTTGTTCTCGCGCAGCACGGGCTGTCCGTCGACCATGACCTGCTCGTAGGGCTGGCGATGATAGACGACGACGAGATCAGACGGCATGGGCGTCTCCTCCTTGATCATGATTGGCGGCGGCGGTCGCGGGAAAATCCGCGAAGCGGAGCCGCGCCAGAGCCTCGGCGACGCCGGCGGCGCCGACGCCCTCGGCGAAATGGACGTGGTCGAGACCGTTCAGCCGCTCAAGCAAGGCGGGCTCCGAGCCGCCGACGGCGACCGCGGGAACGCCTATCGCCAGCATCGACAGGTCGTTGAGCGTGTCTCCGGCGGCGAGCACCCGGTCCCGCGGCAGGTTCAGCCAGTCCGCGAGCCGCACCAGCGACGGGCCCTTGCTGACGCCCTTCGGCAGAACGTCGAAGTACCTGTCGGCGGAGATCAGCCAGTCATGGCCGAGACCCTCGACGATCCGCTGCGCCGCGCCGTCATAGGCGTCGGGGAAGAAATCGTAGCTGACGCGGTGGCGGAAGGGCGTCGGCTGCAGCTTCAGGCCCGCCGCGCCGTCCAGCTTCTCGCGGACGACGGCGCCGGCGTCGCCCCAGGCGCCGGCGATCTCGGTCTCCAGCTCCGCGATGGGGCGGACGCGGCGATCCACGACCTGCGCGATGGTCGTCCCGACATCGCCGACGACGTATTCCGGCCACGGCACGAAGCCGTCGCCGCAGAGCTCCTCGATGAACTCGGGGTCGCGCCCCGTGACGAAGATCAGTCCGAGCCGCCCGCGCCGCGCCTCGATCGCGTCGTAGAGCGCGCGGCGGTGGTCGTCAGTCCCGCCGAGGAAGGTGCCGTCGAGATCCGTCGCGAGGGCGCACTCCCACCCGTGCCGGGCGCCGCTCATGACGCCGCCGGGTGCGCGATGGCGAGGTCGAGCGCCCGCGGCTCGCCCTCCAGCGGTCTCGTCCACAGCCTGTGGAACGCCTCCCTGAACGCCTCGCCGTCGTGGACGACGCTGCGCACCGCCTCGCAGATCGGCATCTCGACGCCGCGCGCGCGGGCGAGCTCCGTCACCGAGACGGCGTTGCGCACGCCCTCGACCAGAGCGCCGCTGTCGGCCTTCTCGCCGCGCCCAAGCCGCAGGCCATAGGCGAAGTTGCGCGACTTGGCGTCGGAGGCGGTAAGGCTGAGGTCGCCCATGCCCGAAAGCCCCGTCACCGTCTCGCGCCGCCCGCCCAGCGCGTGCGCGAGGCTCTTGATCTCGTCGAGGCCCCGCGTGATCAGCGCCGCGCGGGCGTTGTGTCCGAAGCCGGCGCCCTCGGCCATGCCGGTCGCGATGGCGATGACGTTCTTCACCGCGCCGCCGATCTCCACGCCCATCAGGTCGTCGGAGACGTAGCAGCGGAAGGTCGGCGTGCTCATCGACAGCGCGAGGCGCGCGGCGATGGAGGTCTCGGGCGTCTCGTCGCCGGCGCAGCTCGACGCGATCACCACCGCTGTCGGCAGGTCGCGCGCCACCTCGTCCGCGAAGCTGGGGCCGGAGAGAGCGGCGATGCGGAAGCCCGGCGCGGCCTGCGCCGCCACCTCGCTCATCAGCAGCCCGCTGCCCTGCTCGACGCCCTTGGCCGCCAAGGCGATCGGCGCGCCGGGCGCGAGATGCGGGGCCAGCGAGGCGACCGTCTCCCGCAGCGCATGGGAGGGAACGACCACCAGCGCGGCCTGGGCGCCGGCCAGCGCCTCGCGCAGGTCCGCGGTGGCGCGGATCTGCGGCGGCAGCGCCGCGTCGCCGAGATAGCGCGCGTTGCGGTGGGTCGCGTTGATCTCGGCGGCGAGCTCCGGCCGCCGCGCCCACAGCGTCACGGACCGCCCCGCGCGCGCCGCCACCGCCGCCAGCGCCGCGCCCCAGGCGCCCGCTCCGATGACCGCTATGCGGCCGTAACCGCCTGCCAATTCGGCCGTGGGCGATGGTCGCTGATGGGCGTGTGCGGAGAGGTCGATGACATCCATGGAGGCTCCTGTGCGTCGCGAAGTTGCGTTGGCCGCAGACCAACGCGCGCCGCGCAAAGTCGTTGCGCAGCAACCCTTCATGCGTCCAAATGTAGCGAGGCCCGCCGGTTAAATCAACCGCGTCGCCGCGGCGCAAAAAACCAACCTCACGAGACTCGCATCAGTCACTATTATATAGTATAGTAATGATAGTGAGCTTGTACTATCAGTAGTCACATACAATACTATATTTTACTGGCGGGCAAGGCATGTGGGAAAATCACTGGCCCGCCGATGATGCGGCGCAAAACTTCGCCCTGGAACGAAACTGTCACAACCCTCTGTTAACCAGTCGCATGAATACCCCAGCCATCAGCAGGTCCGCCATGAAATCGCTCGTCTCAGCCCTCGTCGGCGCCGCGGCGCTCGCCGCCTTTCCCGGTCTCGCCGAAGCGGCGTCGGGCAAGCTGGTGCTCTACACCTCGCAGCCGAACGAGGACGCGCAGCAGACCGTCGACGCCTTCATCGCGGCGCACCCCGACGTCGAGGTGGAATGGGTGCGCGACGGCACGACCAAGATCATGGCGAAGCTCCGCGCGGAGTTCGAGGCCGGCGCCCCGCAGCCCGACGTTCTGCTCATCGCCGACACCGTCACGATGGAGAGCCTCGAAGCCGAGGGCCGGCTCATGCCGCACCCCGACGCGGACGTTTCCGCCTATGCGCCGGGGCTGATGGACCCGGAGGGCCACTACTTCTCGACGAAGCTCATCACCACCGGCATCGCCTACAACACCGCCGCGCCGATGCAGCCGACCTCCTACGCCGACCTTGCCAACGCCGAGGCCGCCGGGGCCTTCATGATGCCTTCCCCGCTCACCTCCGGCGCGGCGACGATCCACATGGTCGCGCTGACCGGCCAGCCCGACATCGGCTGGAAGTTCTACGAGACGCTGGCCGACAACGGCGCGGTCGCCTCCGGCGGCAATGGCGGGGTGCTGCGCGCCATCGCCGGCGGCGAGAAGCTCTACGGCTTCCTCGTGGACTTCCTCGCGATCCGCGAGGCCGCCAAGGGCGCGCCGGTGGGCTTCGTGTTCCCGACCGAGGGCGTATCGGCGGTGACCGAGCCGGTCGCGATCCTCTCAACCGCGCAGAACCCCGAAGCGGCGAAGGCTTTCGTCGATTTCCTCATCTCGCCTGCGGGCCAGCAGCTCGCCGCCGACATGGGCTATCTGCCGGCGCATCCCGCGATCACGCCGCCGGAGGGTTTTCCGCCCCTGAGCGAGATCAAGCTGCTCGACTTCGACCCGGCCAAGGCGCTCGCCGAGGACGAGGACAACAAGAAGCGCTTCATCGACATGTTCGGCGGCTGAGGCGCCGATTGGCGCCGTCCACCGGCGGGCGCGGCGCCGAGACGCTCGCGCTGGCCCTTCTGACGGGCGGGGTCGTGCTGCTCTGTGGTTTGCCGCTGGCGCTGGTGGCGCAGGTGGGTCTCACGGCGGACGGTGCGTTCTCGCTCGCGCCGCTGACCGAGGCGATCGGCAGCCGCAGCGTGCAGCGGGCGCTGTGGAACAGCATCGACAGCGCCGCCGTCTCGGCGGCGCTCAGCCTCGTGGTCGGCGCGGCGCTCGCCGTCGCGGTCGGGTTGACGGACCTGAGGCGCAAGGGGCCGCTGACCTTTCTCATCCTGCTGCCGATGATGATCCCGCCGCATGTCACGGCGATAGCGTGGATTCAGGCGCTCGGCCCCGGCAGCGCGGCGCTCGGGGCGCTGGGGCTGGCGCCGCCGATAGGCTCGACGCATCCGCTCTATTCGCGCGAGGGGGTCATCGCCCTGCTGGCGGCGCAGCACGCGCCGCTGTGCTTCCTCGTGCTGCGCGCGAGCCTGCGGGCGCTGCCGCGCGATCTGTCTGAGGCCGCGCGCGTCAGCGGCGCGGGGCCGTGGCGGATGCTGCGCACCGTCGTCGGGCCGTTGACGGCGCCCGCGCTGATCGCCGCCTTCGCGCTGGCCTTCGTCTCGGCGCTGGGCAATTTCGGCATCCCGGCGCTGCTGGGCGCGCCGGCGCGCTACACCACCCTGCCCGTCCTGATCTGGCGGCGCCTCGCGAGCTTCGGCCCCTCCGCGCTCGCCGACATGGCGGTTCTGGCGACGCTGGTGGCCGCTGCGGCGGCGCTGGCGGTCGCGGCGCAGATGGCCTTGCAGCGACGCGCCGCGGCGCCCCTGATCGGGCCGCCGCAACCGGCGCTCGCGCTGCGGCTGGGGCCCTGGCGCGGGCCGCTCGAGGCCGGGGTCTGGGCGCTGCTGGCGGCGCTGCTGGGCCTGCCGATGGCGTCGCTGGTCGCGACCGCGCTGGTCCCGACCTATGGCGTGCCGCTCAGCGCGGAGACCGTCACGCTGGCGAATTTCCACGAGGTGCTCGTCGCGCAGACGGTCACGCTGCGCGCCTTCGCCAACTCCACCCTCGCGGCGGGCGCGGCGGCGGCGAGCACCGCCGTCATCGCCATCGGACTGGCGCATTTCCTGGCGCGACGGCGCGGCGCGGCGCGGCGCGCGGCCGGCGCGGCGGCGATGGCGGCGGAGCTGGCCTACGCCGTGCCGGGCGTGGTGATCTCGGTCGCGTTCATCCTCGCCTTCATCCGCCCGGTGCTCGGCGTGTCGCTTTACGGCTCGCTCACGCTGATCGGGCTGGCCTATGTCGCGGCCTTCCTGGCGGTCGCGCTGAAGCCGGCCGCGGCGGCGGCGGCGGCGCAGGATCCGGCGCTGGACGACGCGGCCCGGGTGAGCGGGGCGGGGTTTCTCATGCGCATGGCGCGCATCCACGCGCCGCTCGCCCTGCCCGCCGCGATGTCCGGCGCGGTCCTTGTGTTCCTCACCGCCTATAACGAGATAACCGTTTCGGCGCTGCTGTGGTCGCAGGGTTCGGAGACGATCGGCACGACCATCTTCAACTACGAGGACGGCGGCTACACGACGCTGGCCGCCGCGATGGCGGCCGTTACGGTGGCGTTGACGGCGGCGCTGATGCTGGCGCTCGACCGGCTGAGCCGCGGTCTGCCGGAGGGCGCCGCGCCCTGGCGGGCCTGACCGCGCATCGCCCTGCCTGCGTGCACAGGAACCGGTCGCCGCCGGGCGCGTGCATCTTGGGCGCACACGCGGTATGGGTTGGTACGTCCCGAAACTTTGCGACCTGGGCGGGTGGCGCGCGTCCTTTGCAATCGACCACCGGAGCAACCATGGAGAACACGCATTTCGACGATTTCGCGATAGCGCTCGATCGCGACAGCTTTCTGCGCGACCTGCTGCGAGACCTGTCAGGCGCGCTGAGCCGCATCGTGGGCGACGAGGAGGCCGCCGGCTACATCAGCCTCGTCGGCGCGGCGATGGGACGACGGCTTCTCGCGCGGTATCGTGACGCCGCCGGACGAAAAGCGTTCACGCCGGACGAGGTCGCCCGGATCCTCGTCGACCTGAAGGCGCGCATCGACGGCGGCTTCCGCATCGCGGAGGTGAGCGAGGATCAGATCGTCCTGACGAACTCGGCCTGTCCCTTCGCCGGCCAGGTCGCGGGGCGCCCGGTTCTGTGCATGATGACGTCGAACGTGTTCGGCTACATCACCGCGCAGTCGCTGGGCTATGCGCGCGTCGAGATCCGCGAGGCGTTCGCGCGCGGCGACGACCGGTGCCATGTCGTGATCCACCTCAAGCCGAGGCCCGGCCCCGGCCGCGCCTATGTCTCCGAGGAGCAATGAGCGCTGGCAAGACGCCGTCGGGTGTCGACGTCGAAGCGCTGCCCGATCCGCTCCTGCTCGTGCGACGCGCCGACGTCTGCGTGATCGGGGCCAATCGGGCGGCGCGGGTGATGATCGGATTGGAGAGGGCGGACCTGATCGGCCGACCGATCTCGACGCTGCTGGACGAGTCGCCCGAGGAGCTGCGCGAGTATCTCGCGCTCTGCGCCGGGTCGATGCAGCCGATGCTGGGCGCGCTGAAGCTGCGCGGCGCCGCGCGGGCGAGACGGGTGTTCGGCGCGGCGGTCGCCGGCGCGGGGGAGCCGGTCGTGGCGCTGGAGTTCGACGCGGAGCGCAGGTCGCGCTCCGACTTCATCGAGCTCACCAGCAAGATCGACGCGCTGCACGAAGAAGTGGGCCGTCGGCGCGCCATCGAGGCCGCCCTGACGGAAGCGCTCGAGCACGCCCGCGAATCGGACCGGCTGAAGGAGGAGTTCCTCCGAATTCTCAGCCACGAGGTGCGCACGCCGCTCAACGGCGTGCTGGGCGGCGTCGCGCTCCTGCTGCACCGCATCGACGACGCGCGTCTCGCGGCGATCGCGCACGAGGTCCGAAAATCCGCCGATGCGCTGCTTTCGCTGTTCGGAGACATGCTCGATCTGGCGAGAGCCAGGGCGGGCGGGCTGGAGCCGCAGCTTGCGGCGACGGAGATCTGCGGCGTCGTCAGGGATGCGGTTTCGGTCGTCGCACTGTCGGCGCGCGAGAAGGGTCTGGCGCTCGAGGTCGTGACGCCGCCGACGGCGCTCACGATGCGGACCGACGAGCGACTGCTGCGCCAGATCCTGCTCAACCTGCTCTCCAACGCCCTGAAATTCACGCCGGCCGGCCGCGTCTCCCTTCGCCTTGAGCCGATCGGGCCGCCCCGGGCCGTGCGCATCGAGGTCGAGGACGACGGGCCCGGCGTGCCGGACGCCATCGCCGGGAAGATATTCGAGCCGTTCTTCCAGGGCTCGACGGGCGAGACGCGCGGCTACCGGGGCGTCGGCCTCGGGCTGGCCATCGCCAGCGCCTTCGCCGAGCAGCTCGGCGGCGCGCTGCGCCTTGCGCCGAGGCGCGGGCGCGGGGCGATCTTCGAACTGGCGCTGCCGTCGCGACCCTGACGGGCGACTCAGGGCGCCAGCCGCTCCAGCGCCTCGAGTCGGTCGGCCTCGGCGGCCGGCTTGTCCCACCGGATGCGCCTGATGCGCGGGAAGCGCATCGCGACGCCGGACTTGTGGCGGGTGGAGCGCTGCACGGCGTCGAAGGCGACCTCCAGCACCAGCGTCCGGGCGACGGCCCGGACAGGGCCGTAGCGATCCACCGTGTTGTCGCGCACGAACTTGTCGAGGCGCTTCAGCTCCTCGTCCGTGAAGCCCGAATAGGCTTTGCCGACGGGCGTCAGCTCCGGCCCCTCGGCCCCGTCGCGCCAGGCGCCGAAGGTGTAGTCGCTGTAGAAGCTCGACCGCCTGCCGTGGCCGCGCTGGGCGTACATCAGCACGCAGTCCGCCGTCAGCGGCGCGCGCTTCCACTTGAACCACGACCCCATCGGCCGGCCGCCGACATAGGCGGCGTCGCGGCGCTTGAGCATCAGCCCCTCCTGCGCGGCGTCGCGCGCGCCGGCCCGCAGCGCGGCGAGCGCCTCCCAACAGTCGAAGGGCACCAGCGGCGAGACGTCCAGCGCCGGCGAGAACGCCTCCAGCCGCGCGCGGCGCTCGGCCAGCGGCAGCGGACGAAGGTCGTCCCGCCCGTCATGGAGCAGGTCGTAGGCGCGGATGAAGGCGGGCCGCTCGGCGATCTGCCTGGCCGTGACCGTCTTGCGGTTCAGGCGCTGCTGGAGTTCGGAGAAGGGCGCGGCCTCCCCGTCGGCGCGGCGGACCAGCAGTTCGCCATCGACGCAGCCGCGCCAGTCGATCGCCTCCAGCACGTCGGGGAACGCCGCGCCGAAATCCTCCCCGGTGCGCGAATGGAGCGCGCGGCCGGACGGCCCCGACACCGCCTGCACGCGCACCCCGTCCCACTTCCATTCGGCGAGGAAATCGGCGGGGTCGAGCCTGGCATCCAGCCGCGCCAGCGTCTCGGCGTCGGTCTCGCGATTCTCGCGCGTCTCAGCGGCGGCGTAGAGGAAGGCCTCGACCGGGTGGGCGAGCATCATCGGGCGGAAGGCGCGGTCGCGGTCCATCTCGGGCGGCGGCCCTCCGTCGAGCCAACGGAAAAGGTCTTCGTAGGGCGCGCTCAGGCCCGGCCATACCTCCTCGATGGCGGCGAGGTCGCGGCCGCTCATCTCCGCCAGCGCGGTCTTGGCGAGGCGTCCGGAGACGCCCACGCGCAGCCCGCCGGTGCAGAGTTTCACCAGCGCGAACCGCTCCGACGGACCCATCGCGTCCAGCAGCCGCGCCACGACGCCCGCCCGGCCAGCCCGCGGCGTCTCCCGCAGGGCGGCGATCACGGCGTCGAGCGCCGGGCCCGCGCCATCGTCACGATCCGCCGGCCAGATCAGCGAGACCGTCTCGGCGAGATCGCCCACATAGTCGTAGCTGAGGCGAAAGAGCACCGGGTCCACCCGCTCCTCGGCCAGCGTGCGGAACACCGAGGCCGTCATGTGCGGCAGCGAAAGGCCGCCGGCGAGCGCCGCAAGCGCCCAGCCGCGGCGCGGGTCGGGCTCGGCGCGGAAGTGCTCGACCAGCAGGGCGAGCTTGGCGCTGCGGCCCGGTGTGTGGACGAGCGCTTCCAGAAGGCGTGCGAATGGCGTCATGATGCTATAATAAGCCGTTCGTGCGAGAACGGGAGGCGTCGCAGACGCCGCCGCACGGCCACAAGCGACGAGGTGTCGGGTGCTCTCCTACCAGCACGCCTATCACGCCGGCGGACCGGCGGACGTGCACAAGCACGCCGCGCTCGCGGCGCTGCTGACGCTGCTCACGGCCAAGGAGCGGCCCGTCAGCTACCTCGAAAGCCACGCGGGGCGGGGCTGTTACGACCTCTCCGACGGCGCCGCGCTCAAGACCGGCGAGGCGCTGCGCGGCGTGGCCATGACGGCGCGCGCCGAGCACCCCTACTGGAAGGCGATAGACGCGGTGCGCGCCGAGGCGGGAGAGGCGAGCTATCCCGGCTCGCCGAAACTCGCCGAGGCGCTGCTGCGCCCCCAGGACCGCATGACGCTGATGGAGCTCCACCCGGTCGAACACATGGCGCTGTCGCATGTGATGGGCGGCGGCAGGTCAGGCGGGCCGACGGTCGCCGTTCACCGCCGCAACGGGCATGAGGGGTTGCGCGCGCTCACGCCGCCGCAGCCGCTGCGCGGTCTGGCGCTGATCGACCCGAGCTACGAGGTCAAGACCGAGTACGACGAGACCGCGGCGCTGGCGCTGGAGGTCTGGGCGCGATGGCCGCAGGGGGTGATCGTCGTCTGGTATCCGATCCTGCCCGAAGGTCGGCACGCCGCGCTGATCGGGCCGGTGATGGCGGTGGCGCAGGAGGCCGCCATGGTGGACGAGGTGCGGTTCCGCAGTCCGCCGGCGCGCGGGATGCAGGGTTCCGGCCTGCTGATCCTCAATCCGCCCTTCGGCGCGCAGGAGGCGCTGGCGGACCTGCGCGAGATGTGCGTGCGCGTCTTTGCGCCCGTCTACGCCGGCGCGCCGGGCTGAGCGGCCCCGCCCTTGCCGAACGCGCCGCGCCGCGGTATCAGGCGCGCTTGACCCTGCACAACCGGAGCTCTGGCCATGGCCCGCGTCACCGTCGAGGATTGCGTCGACAAGCTGCCGAACCGCTTCGACCTCGTGCTGCTCGCCGCCCACCGGGCGCGCGAGCTCTCGTCCGGCTCCCATGAACTCGTCGACCGCGACAACGACAAGAACCCCGTCGTCGCCCTGCGCGAGATCGCGGACGAGCAGATCCCCGTGGAGGACCTGCGCGAGCACGCCATCGAGGCGCTTCAGCGCCAGATCGAGGTCGACGAGCCGGAAGAGGACCGCATGGCCGCCATGATGAGCGCGCCGCAGCCGGACCGCCCCGCCGACGACCTCTCCGAGGAGCAGCTGCTGCGCGCCCTTCTCGCCGAGCAGGGCGGGCGCTGAGCCGCGCGCCCCGGCCCGAGGCCGGGGTTTCCCGCGAAAGACGTCTGCGGGCCGGCGGCTGATCGTCCGAGGACGAGCGACCCATCCTCCAAGCGGCTGGCGCCTGCGGCGCGGCAGGCGCGGCGACGGCCGGTTCCGGCGCCAGATCGGCTGCGCCGCCGCCGCGCCCTTCCTGAGCATTCATCCGACCTCCGGCTGCTGCCGGCGATGCGCCGCATGGCGAACAGGCGGCGCGACGACGCCCGCCGCGGTCGAAATCGCCGTCGACCGTCCCGCTTCAAAGTCCCGCTTCAAAGTCCCGCTTCACAGGCCGGCGCCACAGGCCGTCGCGGCGGGCTGACTGGCCCCCTTCTTGCCAAGCGGGCGGCGGAGGGATTGAATCATCGGGCGACCGCGAGGGCCGCCCGGGGAAACGCGCTTGATCCGCCAGTTCGAACTTGTCGAGAAGGTCCGCGCCTACAATCCCGGCGCCGACGAAGCGCTGCTCAACCGCGCCTACGTCTTCGGCGCGAAGGCCCACGCGACCCAGACGAGGGCCTCCGGAGAGCCCTACTTCGGCCATCCGCTGGAAGTCGCGGCGATCCTGACGGACCTGAAGCTGGACGACGCCTCCATCGTGACCGCGTTGCTGCACGACACGATCGAGGACACCGAGGTGACGCAGGACGAGATCGCGCGGCTCTTCGGCGAGGAGATCGCGACGCTGGTCGACGGCGTTACGAAGCTGACGCGGCTGGAGCTCTCCAGCAAGGAGGCCGCGCAGGCGGAGAATTTCCGCAAGCTGTTTCTCGCCACGGCCCGCGACGTGAGGGTGCTGCTGGTCAAGCTGGCGGACCGCCTGCACAACATGCGCACCCTCGGGCACCTGCGCGACGACAAGCGCGAGCGCATCGCCCGCGAGACCATGGACATCTTCGCCCCGCTGGCCGGCCGGATGGGCATGCAGAAGATGCGCGAGGAGCTTGAGGATCTCGCCTTCGACGTGCTGAACCCCGAGGCGCGCACCTCGATCATGCGGCGCTTCCTCAAGCTGCGGAAGGAGACCGGCGACGTCATCCCCGAGATCAGCCGCAGCATCGAGGAGGCGCTCTACGAGGCGCATGTTCCAGCCGTGGTGCTTGGCCGCGAGAAGCGCCCCTATTCGATCTGGCGCAAGATGGAGGAGAAGGGCGTCGGCTTCTCGCAGCTCTCCGACATCTACGCCTTCCGCGTCGTGACCGAGGGCGTGGAGGACTGCTACCGCGCGCTCGGCGCCGTCCACCGGCGCTGGCGCGTCGTGCCGGGGCGCATCAAGGACTACATCTCGGGGCCGAAATCCAACGGCTACCGCTCCCTGCACACCACCGTTTCCGGCCCAAACGCCATGCGCGTGGAGGTGCAGCTGCGCACCCGCGAGATGGACGAGGTGGCGGAGACCGGCGTCGCGGCGCACTGGGCCTATCGCGAGGGCGTGCGCTCCCAGAACCGCTTCGCGGTGGACCCGTTCACCTGGCTGCGCGACATCGCCGAGCGCATCCAGAAGGGCGAGAGCCCGCAGGACTTCATCGAGCACGTCAAGCTCGACATGTTCCACGATCAGGTCTTCTGCTTCACGCCGAAGGGCGACGTGATCCCCCTGCCCCGCGGCGCCACGCCGATCGACTTCGCCTATGCGATCCACTCCCGCGTCGGCGACAGCTGCGTTGGCGCCAAGATCGACGGGCGCCGCGCGCCGCTCTGGACGCGGCTGCGCAACGGCCAGCAGGTCGAGGTGATCCGCGCCGAGGCGCAGCGCCCCTCGCCGGTGTGGATGGACATGGCGGTGACGGGCCGGGCGCGCTCGGCGATCAAGCGCGCGCTGCGCGAGGACGCGCGCGAGGAGAACATCCGCTTCGGCCGCGAGATCGTCCGGCAGGCTTTCGAGCGCCGCTCACGGCCGCTGACCGACAAGGGGCTGGAGGCGGCCGCGCGAAAACTGGGGCGGGAGAAGGTCGACGATCTGCTCGAAGGCGTCGGCGCGGGCGAGGTGTCGGCGCGCAAGGTGCTCGAGGCGATCTATCCGCCGCAGGAGGGCGAGACGGCCGAGCCGCGGCTGGAGCCGGACGCCCCGACCGTGCGCGGCGTGCGCAAGGGCGTCGCCACGCGCTTCGGCGCCTGCTGCAAGCCCATTCCGGGCGACCGGATCGTGGGGATACAGGACGGGGCCGGCGTCGTCGTGCACGCCATCGACTGCCCGACGCTGGAGCGCCACGAGGAGGAGCTTTCCCGCTGGCTCGACCTGCGCTGGGACGAGGAGGCCGCGCTCGCCGCGACCCATTCCGCCCGCATCGCGCTGACGCTCGCCAACGAGCCGGGCGCGCTGGCGCGCATATGCGCCCTGATCGCCGAGCAGCGCGCCAACATCGACTTTCTCGCCACGGCCGAGCGCACGCCCGATTTTTTCCGAATGTTGCTCGACGTGGAGGTGAGAGACGTTAAACATCTCTCGGGTATTCTCACGGCGCTGGAGGCGCAGCCGATGATCAGCGTCGCCATGCGGGCGCGCGCGGGAAGCGAGCAGGCTGGCGCCGGCGGCGAGATGGACATCGCCGCCCTGGTTGATTAGGCCCGGACGAGGGGTCGCGAAAGACGGAGTTGCTTCCGGGTGTTCAAGCGGCGTGTCGAACTCAGCTGGCTAGGAAAGCTGCGGGCGGCGTTCGCTCCCGTCAAAGGGTGGCGACGGGGCTTTGCATATGCCGGCCGACGCATGCAGCGGCTGCCCGACACGCCCCATCGCATCGCGCTCGGCTTCGCATGCGGGGTGATGGCCTCCTTCACGCCGTTCTTCACGCTGCATTTCGTGGTTGCAGCCCTGCTGGCGCTTGCGGTGCGGGCGAATGTCCTTGCCTCGGCGATAGGAACCTTCGTGGGCAACCCGCTGACGTTTCCGTTCATCGCATGGACGTCGATCACGGTAGGGGACGCGCTGATGGGCGTCGGCGTTCATCCCGACACGTTCAACTTCGCCGACGTGTTCACCGACGTCGGCACGTTTCTCGATCAGGTTTTCGTGCCCTATCTCGTCGGCGGGTGCGCGCCGGGCGCCCTCGCCGCGCTGGCGGCCTATCTCATCGTCCGGCCGGTCGTCGCCGCCTATCAGGGCCGCCGGCGCGCCTTGCGCATGGCCGCGGCCAGCGCCAAGGTCGCGGCGCATCTGGCGCACATCAAACGCGGCAAGGTCGTCGACGCGACCGACTGACCGCGCAAGTCGGGAGGACGACGCGATGACGGGCGAAGCGAAGGGGCGCACGCAGCCGCTGGGCAGGCTGCGTCTGGGCGTGAACATCGACCATGTCGCGACGATCAGGAACGCGCGCGGCGGCAGGCATCCCGAGCCGCTGCGCGCGGCCAAGGCGGCGGCGGCGGCCGGCGCCGACGGGATCACCGCGCATCTGCGCGAAGACCGCCGCCACATCACCGACGCAGACATCGAGGCGCTGACCGAGACGCTCCGCGGCCTCGACCTCCCGCTCAACTTCGAGATGGCGGCGACCGAGGAGATGCAGGCGATCGCGCTGCGCCATCGCCCCCACGCCGTCTGCATCGTGCCGGAGCGCCGCGAGGAGCGTACGACGGAAGGCGGACTGGAGGTGGCGCGCGAGGAGAACCGGCTGGCCCATTTCATCGCGCCGCTGCGCGAAGCCGGCTGCCGAGTCTCGATCTTCATCGCGGCGGACGAGCGGCAGATCGAGGCCGCGGCGCGAATCGGCGCGCCGGTCATCGAGTTGCACACCGGCGCCTATTGCGAGCGCGACCATGACGGCGACCTCGCCGGCCGCGACGCGGAGCTGGAGCGGCTGCGCCGCTGCGCCGCCTTCGCGCACGGGCTGGGCCTGGAGGTCCACGCCGGGCACGGGCTGACCTACGAGACCGCCGGCCCCGTCGCGGCCTTCCCGGAGGTGATGGAGCTCAACATCGGGCACTTCCTCGTCGGCGAGGCGATCTTCTCCGGGCTCGACAGCGCCATCCGGCGGATGCGCGACGTCATGGACCGGGCGCGGCGCGAGGCGTTCGGCGAGGGCGCGGCGTGACGCCGAAGGCGCTCGCCGCCGTCGTCGCCTTTCGCGTCGCCGCCCGGACGGCGGCGCCGTGATCATCGGGATCGGGACCGATCTGGCGGACATCCGCCGGATCGAGAAGACGCTGGAGCGCTTCGGAGACCGCTTCGTGCAGCGCGTGTTCACCCCCGTCGAGCAGGCGCGCAGCGACCGCAGGGCCGACCGCACGGCGAGCTACGCGCGGCGGTGGGCGGCGAAGGAGGCGTGCTCCAAGGCCCTTGGCACCGGCCTGCGGATGGGCGTCGCCTGGCGCGAGATGGGCGTGATAAACCTCTCCAGCGGCCAGCCCACCATCGCGCTTTCCGGCGGCGCGGCGCAGCGCCTCGCCGCCATGGCTCCGGCTGGCCTCACGCCGCGCATCCATGTCACGATGACGGACGACCCGCCCTATGCGCAGGCGTTCGTGGTGATCGAGGCGATCTGACGGGCGGCGGCCCGAAGGGCGCTCAGGTTGACAGGCCGTGATGCGCGCGCAACAAGCCGGGCGCAGGCCCGGCTGAGCACGGCTCGGCTTTGACGCAGGAAACAATCGGTATGCGGGGCGACGGTCGCGGCATGGCTACTGGGAAGGTGAAGAAGAAGGAGGGGTTCCTCGAACTTCTGAAGACCATCGTCTATGCGCTGCTGATCGCAGGCGTCTTTCGAACCATCCTGTTTCAACCATTCTGGATTCCTTCCGGCTCCATGAAGTCGACGCTGCTGATCGGTGATTATCTGTTCATTTCCAAATACGCCTATGGATACTCAGCGGCGTCATGCCCGACCGTGTTCGGCGTGAACCTGTGTCCTTTCATTTCCGGACGGGTGCTTGCCGACGAGCCGGACCGCGGGGATGTCATCGTCTTCAAGCACCCGCGGACCGAGGAGGACTACATCAAGCGCCTGATCGGCTTGCCCGGAGACCGGATCCAGATGCGCAGCGGCGTGCTGCGGATCAACGGCGAGGCGGTCGGGATGGAGCGCGACGGGGTGTTCCTCGACGACAGCGCGGGCTTCTGCAGCGACCGCCGCACCGTGGACGGCGAGACCGTCTGCGCGCTGGAGCGGTGGCGGGAGACGTTGCCGGGGGGCGTGGCGCACACGATCCTCAACACGGCGGACGGGATGGCGTTCGACGACACGCCCGAGTTCGTGGTGCCCGAGGAGCATTATTTCTTCATGGGCGACAACCGCGACAACTCGCGCGACAGTCGCGAGCCCCGCGCCTCGGGCGGCGTCGGTTTCGTGCCTTTCGAGAACCTGATCGGGCGCGCCGAGGTCATCGCCGTCTCCGCCGACGGGCCGTTCTGGCGGGTGTGGGACTGGCGCTTCGGGCGCAGCTTCAGCGCAATCGACTGACCGCCATGGCGGGGACGCAATGAGCGGACGCGGCCCGGGCGCGGCGCAGGAACGCCTCGCCGGCGAGCGCGCGGCGCTGTTCGAGCGACTGGGCCGCAAGGTGGACGCCGGGCTGATCGACGCGGCGCTGACGCACCCCTCGGCCGCGAGCCGGGCGCGGCCGGACTATCAGCGGCTTGAGTTCCTCGGCGACCGCGTGCTCGGGCTGGTGATCGCCGAGGCGCTGATGGCGCGCTATCCGCAGGAGGCCGAGGGCAAGCTCGCGCCGCGGCTCAACGCGCTGGTGCGGGCGGAGGCCTGCGCGCAGGCCGCGGCCTCCATCGATCTCGGCGCGCATCTGCGGCTCGACCGCGGCGAGGCCCGCGCCGGGGGCCGGAAACGGACGCGCTCGCTCGGCGACGCGATGGAGGCGGTGATCGCGGCCGTCTATCTCGACGCCGGCTTCGAGGCGGCGCGCGCGGTGGTGCTGAAGCTGTGGGCGCCGCTGATCGCCACGCAGGGCGCCGAGGCGCCGACCGAGCCCAAGAGCGCGCTGCAGGAGTGGGCGGAGGCCCGCGGCCTGCCGCTGCCGGCCTACACGCTGCTCTCCCGCAGCGGCCCCGACCACGCGCTGCGCTTCGAGATCGAGGCGAGCGTCGAGACGGAACAGGGCCCGCGCTCTGCGCGGGCGGAGGCGAGCTCCAAGCGCGCCGCGGAGAAAGCCGCCGCCGCGGCTCTGGTCGCGCGGCTCAGGGGAGACGGGAATGGCTGAGAAGACGGCGGACGAGACGGCCGCAGAGGAGCCGGCGGGGGCGGCGCCGCGCTGCGGCTTCGCCGCGCTGATCGGCGAGCCTAACGCCGGCAAGTCCACGCTCCTGAACCGCATGGTGGGACAGAAGATCTCCATCGTCACCCACAAGGTGCAGACGACGCGCGCCCGCGTGCGCGGCGTCGCCATCGAGGGCGCGGCGCAGATCGTGTTCGTGGACACGCCGGGCCTGTTCCGCCCGCGTCGCCGGCTCGACCGCGCGATGGTCGCCGCGGCCTGGGCCGGCGCCGACGACGCCGACGTGGTGTGCCTGATGATCGAGGCCCATCGCGGCCTGACCGAGGGCGTCGAGGCCATTCTCGCGACGCTCGACGCGCATGCCGGGGACCGCCCGGTGGCGCTGGTGATCAACAAGATCGACCGGATGCGGCGCGACGCGCTGCTGGCGCTGACAGCGGAGATGAACGCGCGCCGCGCCTTCGCCGCCACCTTCCTGATCTCCGCCGAGAACGGCGACGGCGTGGACGACCTGCGCCGCTGGCTCGCCGGCGCCATGCCCGAGGGGCCGTGGCTCTACCCCGAGGACCAGATCGCCGACGCGCCGATGCGCGTCATCGCCGCCGAGATCACCCGCGAGAAGCTGACGCTGCGCCTGCATGAGGAGCTGCCCTACCAGCTCACCGTCGAGACGGAGACCTGGGAGGAGCGCGAGGACGGCTCGGCGCGCATCGAACAGGTCGTCTATGTCGGGCGCGAGGGCCACAAGGGCATCGCGCTGGGCAGGAAGGGCGAGACGATCAAGGCGATCGGCTCGGCCGCCCGCGCCGACATCGCCGAGGCGCTGGGGCGGCCGGTGCACCTGTTCCTGACGGTGAAGGTGCGGCCCGACTGGGAGCGCGAGCGCGACCGCTACAGCGCCATGGGGCTCGATTTTCCCGAGGGAAACTAGGCGCTTGGCGGGCGTCACCACGGCGTTCTGGGTCTCCGCCTACCGGATGCGGCTGGAGGCGGCGGGGATCGGCGTCTATCTGACGAAGCGCGGCGACCCCGACGCCGGCGCCGTGCTGGTGAAGATCGCGCGGCCCGACGGCTCGGCGACGCTCTGGGGACGGGCCTATGGCGAGGACGGCCGGCGGGTCTGGGCCGCGCTCGCCGAGGGGCCCGAGCGGGAGGTGGACGACGCGGCGACGCGACAGGCGCGTGTCGACCCCGACCTGTGGCTCATCGAACTGGAGGACCGCGACGGCCGGACGCTGTTGGACGAGCCGGGGCTGTCGGAGTAAGGCGCCCGCTGTTTCCATTTCGGAAACTTCTTTTGGGCCTGTGGAGCCGGCGGCGCGTAGGCGCCGGCGATGACTCTGTCATCGGCGGCGTGGCGACAAGCGAGGACAGCCTTGTGCGCCGCGCTGGCGAAAGTGCTCGCCGCCGCCGCGACGCCTTCGTGAAACTCTCAATGTTCTGCTGGTCTTGCGGGTGATTTCGGAAGAGGACTCGCCGTTTCTGCAAAGGTGCGTTTCGGGGCGGTTCTGACGCTTTCCGGCGCTGCTGCGGGCCGCCCTCACCCCGGCCCTCTCCCGCCGGGCGGGAGAGGGGGCGATATCGGCGCCGACGGCGCAGCAATCGGCTCTGTAGCGCGAGGTGCGGCGGGCTGGGCGCGGCGGGCCGGGCTTTTGGACGCTCAGGCGCCGGGCTTGCGGACCGGGCGGGCGCCGAGGGCTTCATAGAAGCGCACGCCCTGGCTGTCGTCTCGCCTGCCGAAGCCGGCGCCGGAAGCCCCGAGGAACACCTGGAGCGCGGCGGCGGAGACCACTGCGGGGAAGCGGCTGGCGCGGGCGGCGTCCATCACGATGCCGAGGTCCTTCACGAAGATGTCCACGGCGCTGGTGACGTCCTCGCCTTCCGTCATCATGCGCGGGCCGCGGTTGGCGATCATCCACGAGCCGCCGGCGGAGACGTTCAGGACCGAGAGCACCTGGGCGGGGTCGAGCCCGAGATGGGCGCCGAAGCTCATCACCTCCGCGGCGACGGCGAGGTTGCAGCCGGCGGCGAGCTGGTGGACCATCTTCATGGTGGAGCCGGCGCCGGGCGCGTCGCCCAGTCGCCAGACATTGCCGCCCATCGCCTCCAGCAGGGGCTGCGCGGCGCTCCAAGCGGCGTCCGAGCCGGCGGCCATCATCGTCAGCGCGCCGGCCTCCGCCCCCACCGCCCCGCCCGAAACGGGGCAGTCGAGATAGGCGAGGCCGAGCGCCTCGGCGGCGGCCCCGATCCGCTGCGCGTCCGCCGGGGGCACGGTGACGCCGGAAATCACCAGCGCGCCCTTCGGCAGCGCGGGCCCGGCCTCGGCCATCACGGCGTCGAGCTGCGCGGCGTCGACCACCATCACCACCAGCGCCTCGGCGTCGGCGCAGGCCTCGGCGACGGACCCCGCGCGCGCGCCGCCCTGCCCCTCCAGCCAGTCCAGCGCCTGCGCGGCGACATCGAAGCCCGTGACGCGATGCTGCGACTTCAGCAGGTTGCCGGCCATGCCCCGGCCCATGGCGCCGAGGCCGACGAACGCGACGTTCATTCCTTCACCGCGCCGGTCATGGCGGCGACGTAATGCTCGACGAAGAAGGCGTAGAGGATGACCAGCGGCAGCGAGCCGATCAGCGCGCCGGCCATGATCGAGCCCCAGCGGAAGATGTCGCCGTCGGTGAAGTTGGTCACGATGGCGACCGGGACGGTCTTGTTGGAGGCGTCGGAGATGAACACCAGCGCGTAGATGAACTCGTTCCAGCACAGCGTGAAGCAGAAGATGAAGGACGAGATCAGGCCGGGGATGGCGAGCGGCAGGATGATCTTTATCAGGATCTGCCAGCGCGTCGCGCCGTCGATCAGCGCACATTCCTCAAGCTCGTAGGGAATGGTCTTGAAGTAGCCCATCAGGAGCCAGGTCGAGAACGGGATCAGGATGGTCGGGTAGGTCAGGATCAGCGCGAAGGGCGTGTCGAACAGGCCGTACTGCACGATGATCATCGCCAGCGGGATGAACAGGATCGACGGCGGCACGAGATAGGCGAGGAAGATCAGCCCGCCGACCCACTGCGCCCCGCGATAGCGGATGCGCACGATGGCGTAGGCGGCGCCGATGCTCGCGATCAGCGACAGGAAGGTGGCGCCGACCGACACCATCATCGTGTTCCAGAGCCAGACGGGATAGTCGGTCTCGAACAGCAGCGTGGTGATGTGCTTGAGGGTCGGGTTCCACGTCCAGAGCGGGAAGGTTCCGTCGAGGTCGATCAGCTCGCCGTCCGGCTTCACCGCCGTCAGGCCCATCCAGTAGAACGGGAACAGCAGCACGACCATGATGACGCCGAGCGGCAGCCAGAGATTGACCAGCCGGCGGCCCCGCGTCTCGAGATAGTCCATGCCCTCGGTCGCGTCAGCCTGTTCGACGGTCACGGCCATGCGGCTCGTCGAGGTGCGGGCGTCAGTCATCGGAGCCTCCGCTCTGCCATTTGCGGCGCTGCAGGCCGAACCACGAGAACATGATCGCGGCGAGCAGGAAGGGGATCATCGCGGTGGCGATCGCCGCGCCCTCGCCGAGATTGCCGCCGAGGATGGCGCGCTGGTAGCTCAGCGTCGCCATCAGATGCGTGGCGTTGAACGGGCCGCCGCGCGTCAGCACCCAGATGAGCTGGAAGTCGGTGAAGGTGAACAGCACCGAGAAGGTCATCACCACGGCGATGATGGGCGTCAGCAGCGGGTAGGTGATGAAGCGGAACAACTGCCAGCGGGTCGCCCCGTCGATGGTCGCGGCCTCGTAGAGCGAGCCCGGCACTGTCTGGAGCCCCGCCAGCAGCGTGATGGCGATGAACGGCACGCCGCGCCAGATGTTGGCGAAGATCACGCTCGCCCGCGCCATCGTGCTGTCGCCGAGCCAGTTGATCTGGTGGTCGATCAGCCCCAGCCCCTGGAGCATCCAGGTGATGATCGAGAACTGCGTGTCGAAGATCCACCAGAACGCCACCGCCGAGAGCACCGTGGGCACGATGAACGGGATCAGCACCACCGCGCGGATGATCGCCTTGAACCGCATGTGCCGGTTCAGCAGCAGCGCGAGGTAGAGGCCGATGGCGAATTTCAGCACGCTGGCGACGGTGGTGTAGAGCAGCGTGTTGAACACGCTCAGCCAGAACACGTCGTCGCCCCAGAGCCAGGCGTAGTTCTCGAAGCCGATGAATTCGCCGGGGCGGCCGATGCGGCTGTCGGTGAAGGAGAGCCAGACGCCGAGGCCCAGCGGGTAGGCCAGGAACAGGATCAGGAAGCCCGCCGCCGGCAGCATGAACCAAAGCCCGAGCCAGTTGCGATTGGTCTGCAGCCGGGTCCAGGCGCTCGCCCCGCCGGCCTTGGCGGCGGCGGAGCGCGTGGGGCTGAGCGGCACGTCTGCCATGGGCGGCGCTTCCTCTGCGGCGGCCCCGGCGGCTGCCGCCGGGGCGTCGGTCTGCGTGGCGCGGAAGGCGTCAGCGGTAGATGCGCTGGGCCTGCCGCTCGGCGACGCGCATCGCGTCCTGCGGGGTCGAGCGGCCGGAGCAGGCGTTGGCGATCATGCTGAGCACCACGAAGTCGGCCAGCGCCGAGGCTGCCTTTTCGCCCACCGAGCCGAGGCCGCCCGCCGTCAGCGTGCGATAGGCCGCGGGCTTGGCCGGGGCGAATTTCGGATCGGCGGTCCAGACGGCGAAATCCTCGCCGGCCGCATAGGCGTGGCTGAGATAGGCCCGCGCGCCGTTCAGCCACGGCCCGTAGTTCTCAGCCTCCATCATGAACTGCATGAAGGCCTTCACCGCATTGGGATACTTCGTGTAGGTCATCCCCATCAGCGGGTAGCAGATGTGGAACTCGGTGGGTTTGCCGACCGGCCCGACCGGCCAGTAGGCGTGGTTGATGTCCTCGGCCATCGCGGCCATCTTCTCGTCGCCCTCGGCGGCTGCGTTCTGCGCGGCGGCGTAGATAGAGACGCCGTTGTTGGTGAGGAACACCTCCTCGGCCAGGAACGCCTTGTTGTTGAAGCTGTCGTTCCAGGACGCGGTGCCGGGGATCCAGACGTCGTAGAGGTTCTTGGCGTAGACCAGCGCCGCCTCGGTCTCGGGCGAGTTGATGATCACGTTGTCGTCGGCGTCGACCAGGTTGCCGCCATGGCTCCACAGGCACCAGTGGACCCAGGCGTTGCCGTCGCCGGAGGCGAAGCCGAGCGCCATGCCGGCGGGCTTGCCGATGCGGTTCAGGGCGCGGTTGAGCTCAAGGAAGCCCTCGGTGTCGCCCGGCATCTCCGAGAAACCGGCCTCCGCGATGGCGGACTGGCGGTAGTTGATGAGGTTGGCGTTGTAGGCCACCGGCAGGGCGATCCATTGGTCGCCGGACTTGCCGTAGACCTCTGCGGACGGCGCCCAGCCGCCATACTTGTTGCCGATGTAGTCGGCGACGTCGGTGACGTCGATGCAGCGGTCGCTGAACAGGTGCGGCAGCGAGTAGAGGCCCCAGAACATGTCCGGCCCCGAGCCGACATTGGCGGCGACCGAGGCCTTGGGCTGCACGTCGTCCATGCCCTCGCTCAGCACCTCCACCGGCACGCCGGTGGCGGCGGTGAAGGCGGCGACGAGCGCCATGAAGCTGTCCTCCTCGGACTGGATGAAGCGCCGCCAGCGCAGCAGCTGGAGCGTGGCGCCCTCCTCCGGCGCGTGCAGCATGGAAGTCTGCGCCCAGGCCTTCGCCCAGCCGGTAAGCGACGTGGCCATGGCGAGCGCGCCGGTTGCGGCGGTGCTGCGCAGGAGCGAGCGGCGTGTCAGGTTCATCGGTAGTCCTCCCCTTTCGTTGCGCCGGAGGTTCGCTCCGGTCTGGTCGTCTCCGTCCGTGAGGCCCGCGACGCGTCAGGCGCGCAGGCTGAGCCCGGTGGCGGCGTCGAAGAGATGGGCGTGCGCGAGGTCGGGCGAGAGGCGGATGGTCTCGCCCGGCTTCAGCGCCACGCGCTCGCGGAAGACCGCGGTGATCTCGTCCTGGCCGTGCCGGGCGGAAACCTGCACCTCGGCGCCGGTCGGCTCGGTCACGACGACCTGCGCGGCGAAGCCATGGGCGTCTCCGGTCAGCGTCAGGTGTTCGGGCCGCACCCCCATCACGACCGGCCGTCCGTCCTCCAGCCCCGGCGTCTCGGGCGCGGCGACGGTCTCGCCATGGTCGGTGACGACAGTCATGCCGGCGCCGTTGCGCTTCGCCACGCCAGTCAGGAAGTTCATCGCCGGCGAGCCGATGAAGCCCGCGACGAACACGTTGCGCGGGTTGTCGTAGAGCTCCAGCGGCGCGCCGATCTGCTCGACATGGCCGCCCTGCATGACCACGATCTTGTCGGCCATGGTCATGGCCTCGATCTGGTCGTGGGTGACGTAGATCGTGGTGCCGCCGACGCGCTGGTGCAGCGCCTTGATCTCGGTGCGCATCTGCACCCGCAGCTTCGCGTCGAGGTTCGACAGCGGCTCGTCGAACAGGAACACCTGCGGGTCGCGGACGATGGCGCGGCCCATCGCGACGCGCTGGCGCTGGCCGCCGGAAAGCTGGCGCGGGAAGCGCGCAAGCAGCGGCGTGAGGCCGAGGATCGCGGCGGCCTCGGTCACGCGGCGGTCGGTCTCCTCCTGCGGCGCCTTCCGCAGCCGCATCGAGAAGGCCATGTTCTCGAACACCGTCATGTGCGGGTAGAGCGCGTAGTTCTGGAACACCATGGCGATGTCGCGCTCCTTCGGCGGCGCCATGTTGACCATGCGCTCGCCGATCCAGAGCTCGCCGGAGGTGATCGACTCCAGCCCCGAGATCATGCGCAGCAGCGTGGACTTGCCGCAGCCCGACGGGCCGACCAGCACCACGAACTCGCCGTCCTCGATGTCGATGGAGACGCCATGGATCACCTCGGACTGACCGAAGGATTTCCGGACGTCCCGGACGACGACTGACGCCATGCGCTTGACCCTCCCCAGGGCGGTTTCCTTCACGCGCCGGTTGGTCCGGCGTCGCACGGTCGAGCATTCCGCCCCGGGGACGCGCAGTCAAGCACTTGTTAAATCGATTTAACGAACGCGCCTCACGCTGTGGGGCCGGGCGGAGCCCGGCGCTTGCGTCCGCGCGTCGCCAGGCGCATCACCGCGGCGCGCGCCATGCGCCAGATCATGGGAGAGAGACAAGGATGCCGACGACCTACGCCTCGCCCCCCGGCGGCCTGCCGTCGCAGACGACCCTGCTGAGTGATCGGGCGGTCTTCACCGAAGCGTATGCGGTGCTGCCCAAAGGCGTGCTGCGCGACATCGTAACGAGCCGCCTGCCCGGCTGGCGTGGGACGCGGGCGTGGATCATCGCGCGACCCATGAGCGGCTTTGCGGAGACCTTCGCGCAGTATGTCGTCGAGGTCGCGCCGGGCGGCGGCTTCGACGGGCCGGGCTCTCCCGAGCCCGACCCGGCCGGCCAGGCGGCGCTGTTCGTCACCGCCGGCTCGGCGGCGCTGACCATCGGCGGCGAGCGCCATGCGCTGGGGCCCGGCGGCTTCGCCTACGTCCCGCCCGCGACGGACTGGACGCTGCTGGCGGAGGACGACGGCCCCTGCGTGTTCCACTGGGTCCGCAAGGCCTGGACGCCGGCGCCGGGGCTGGGCGCGCCCTGCGCGTTCGTGGCGCAGGAGGCGGAGATCGCGCCCGACCCCATGCCCGGCACGGACGGGGCCTGGGCGACGACGCGGTTCATGGACCCCGACGACTTGCGGCACGACATGCACATGACCATCGTCTCGATGCGCCCCGGCGCCGCGATCCCGTTCTGCGAGACGCATGTGATGGAGCACGGGCTCTATGTGCTGGAGGGCAAGGCGGTCTATCGGCTCAACCGCGACTGGGTGGAGGTCGAGGCGGGGGACTTCATGTGGCTGCGCGCCTTCTGCCCGCAGGCGGCCTATGCCGGCGGCCCCGGCCCGTTCCGCTACCTGCTCTACAAGGACGTGAACCGGCACCCCGCGCTGCAGATCGGTTGACGGACGCGGCGAACGTCTCGCTTGATCGGCGCCGTCGATGCGCCCACCCTCTGCGCGAGAGCGGATCGGAACCCGTCCCACCGCCGCGCGCCGCATTGGGAGATACGCCGATGGCCTGCACCTACATGCTTGAGCCGAAAGGCCACGAGAAGAAGGGCAAGCCCTGCGGGCGGCCGGAGTCGAAGGATGGCCTGTGCATCCTGCACCAGCCTGCGCCGACGACCGTCGCGGTGACGCCTGTCACCTATAGCTGGTCTCCGAAGCGCGAGGACGGCACGACGACGGTCAACCAGAAGTTCCAGGACGCCTGCGACGAGGTTTCGGAGCAGATCCAGAAGTACTGCGACAACGGCCCCGCGACCGGCGGACAGACCTTCACCGGAAAGACCGGCGCCAAGAACGACACCTTCCAGCTGCTGCACCAGACGCAACCGCGCACGAACCACACCTTCTTCTACAACTGGCAGGGCGCGGTGATGCACGTCTACGCCGCCGGAAAGCACACCGGCACGACGAACACGAAGTATGCGCTGACATGGTTCGACGGCTCGTCGGCGACGATCGACCTCAAGAAGAGCACCATCGTCTGAAGTGCGCGCCTCGCGCGCATCGGACTTGATGGTGCCCGGGGGCGGATTCGAACCACCGACACGCGGATTTTCAATCCGCTGCTCTACCAACTGAGCTACCCGGGCGACTGCCTCAGCAGTGGCGGCGGGAGTAGCATCGGCGCGCGGGGGCGTCCAGACCCCAACACGCCGAATGCGCCGACAAAATCGCGCAGGCCGCGGTCAGGGGCGGCAGGCGACGAGCGCAGCCTCCAGCGCCGCCCTCTCCAGCGGCACGGGGGCGCCCTTCATCGACGAGGAAAGCGCGGCGGCCTTCGCCACGTCGGCCTCCGCGCCGGCGATGTCGATGCGGGGCAGGCCCTCGGCGTCGGCGAAGGCGGCGAGCGTCTCCCACCCCTGCGCAGGATCGCCGCCGAGCGTCGCCGCGATCCAGCCGCGGACCTCGCGGCAGCGCGGGGCGATGGGGTGATCGGCGGGCAGCGCGGCCTCGGTCGCGGCCAGCACCGGCCCGGCGAGGCGGCCGCAGATCGCGCCATGGGCCAGCGTCGTGCGCCCGCCGATCACGCCCGCCAGCCCGTGCACCGCGCCGAGCTTCGCGTTTGCGAGCGCGAGGCCGCCGCAGAGGCTGGTGAAGGCCATGTCGGCGCGGGCGCGGGCGCCGGCGGAACCGCCCTCCCCCGCCAGCAGCCGCGGCAGCGCCGCGAAGCCGCGCGGGATCGCGTCGCGGCAGAGCGCGTCGGTCAGCGGGTTGGCCATGCGCGACAGGTAGGGCTCGATCACCTGCACGACGGCGTCGAGCCCGGAGGCGAGCGCGACGGCGCGCGGCAGGCCGATGAGCAGGTCGGGGTCCACCAGCGCCAGCTTCGGCAGCAGGCGCGCGTCGCGCAGCGAGACCTTGCGGCCATGCTCGGGCGCGCCGAGCACCGCGTTGGCCGTGACCTCGGCGCCGGTCCCCGCGGTGGTGGGAACGGCGATCAGCGGCAAGGGCTCGCCGGCCAGCGGCAGGCCGCGGCCGACGACCTCGAGATGGTCGAGCGGGTCGCGCGCCTGCGCCAGCCCGGCGACCGCCTTGGCGAGATCGAGCGCCGCGCCGCCGCCGACGCCGATCACCAGATCCGCCCCGAAGCCGCGCGCCGCCGCGACGGCGGCCTCCGCGTCGGCCACGGTCGGCTCGCCCGCGCAGGCGTGCGCCAGCGCCGCCACGCCGCTGTCGGCGAGCCCCTCGACGAGCCACGCCGCCCGCGCCGGCGTCGCGCCGGTCACGACGAAAGCGCGGGCGCCCATCGTCGGCGCCGCCGCCAGCGCCTGCGCCGCGACGCCGGGCCCGAAGGCGATGCGCGTCGCCGTGGCGAAGCCGAACGGCGTCACGCCGAGAGCGTCCGGCGCACGGCGTCGCGCCAGCCGGCGTATTTCCGGTCCCGCCGCGCAGGGTCCATCGAGGGCGTGAAGCGGCGGTCGAGCGCCCACGCCTTCGAGAACTCCGCCTGCGCGGGATAGACGCCCGCCTTCATGCCGGCGAGCCAGGCCGCGCCGAGCGCGGTCGTCTCCAGCACCTTCGGGCGGTCGACGTCGGCGCCGAGCATGTCGGAGAGGAACTGCAGCGCCCAGTCGCTCGCGGTCATGCCGCCGTCCACCCGCAGCACGATGGTCTCGTCGGCGGGATAGTCGGCGTGCATCGCCTCCAGGAGGTCGCGGGTCTGGTAGCCGACGCTCTCCAGCGCCGCCTTGGAGATCTCGGCGGGGCCGGTCGCGCGGGTCAGGCCGTAGAGCGCGCCGCGGCACTCGCTGTCCCAGTAGGGGGCGCCGAGACCGGTGAAGGCGGGCACGAGATAGACCTTCTGGTTGGGGTCGGCCTGCTCGGCGAGCCCCTGCGTCTCGCGGGCTTCGCGGATGATCTTCAGCCCGTCGCGCAGCCACTGCACCACCGCGCCGGCGATGAAGATCGAGCCCTCCAGCGCATAGGTCGGCTTGCCGTCGAGCTGATAGGCGATGGTTGTCAGAAGGCGGTTCTTCGACGTCACCGGCGTGTCGCCGGTGTTCAGCACCGCGAAGCAGCCGGTGCCGTAGGTGCTCTTGACCATGCCGGGCTCGAAGCACGCCTGCCCCACGGTCGCCGCCTGCTGGTCGCCGGCGACGCCGAGGATGGGGATAGGCCGGCCGAAGAGGTCGGCGCGGCTGTCGCCGAAATGCGCGGCGCTGTCGCGCACCTCGGGCAGCATGGCCATCGGGATGTTCAGCAGCCGGCAGATGTCCTCGTCCCAGTAGCCGCGGCGGATGTCGTAGAGCAGCGTGCGCGCGGCGTTGGTGGCGTCGGTGACATGGGACGCGCCTTCCGTCAGCCGCCAGATGAGGTAGCTGTCCACCGTGCCGAACAGCAGCTCTCCCGCCTCGGCCCTCGCCCGCGCGCCCTCGACCTTGTCGAGCAGCCATGCGAGCTTCGTGCCCGAGAAGTAGGGGTCGAGCAGCAGGCCGGTGCGCTCGGTCACCATCGCCTCATGGCCCTCGGCACGCAGGCGGCGGCACATCTCGGAGGTGCGCCGATCCTGCCAGACGATGGCGTTGTGCACGGCGCGGCCGGTCGCCTTATCCCAGACCACCACCGTCTCGCGCTGGTTGGTGATGCCGATGGCGGCGATGTCGTCGGCGCGCACGCCGGCCCGCTCCATCGCCGCGCGGCAGGTTCCGGCGACGGTGGACCAGAGGTCGTCGGGGTCGTGCTCGACCCAGCCGCTGTCGGGGAAGTGCTGCGGGAACTCCTCCTGCGCGGTCGCGACCACCTGCATGTCCGGGCCGAACAGAATGGCGCGGCTGGAGGTCGTGCCCTGGTCGATGGCCAGGATATGGGTCATGGAGCGTCTCCCCTAGGATGCCGTCGTCCTCGCGCGGGCGCCGATCGCGGCCCCGGGCGCGGGGCCGGGCGCGCGGTGGCGGGAGCATCGCGCCGCCCTCCGCATGGCCCGGCGCGCGCAGTATAGCGGCGGCGTCGCCGGGCGCCATGAGGGCGGCGGCGGACCGGGAGCGGCGGCGGGCCGGGGCGCCCGGCGACGCTCCCCCCGCGCAGCGCGCCGTGTCCCCGCGCACGCGCCCCTCGCGTCCCACTGCGCCCACGCCGCCTCGCACGCGCGGCGCGCACCCCGGTCGACCAGGGCGCCGCGGGGAGCGTTTCAGGCGAGGGGAACGGGCCGGCGGTAGCGCAGTTCGTAGAGCCGCCGCAGCGCGCGCAGCATCAGCCATGCGCTGGACAGGCCGAAGAGCCCGGCGCTGAGCACGCTGTAGAGGATGCTGTCGAGCGCGCTGAAGCCCCATGCCTCCTCGGGCGCCGGCCTCGCGAGCCGGGCGCGCAGCACGTCGAGGTCCTTGAGGTCGGGGTCGATGTCCTGCATCGCAGCGGCGGTCGGGCCGATCCAGTCGGGCCCGAGGGCCGCCGCGGCGCGGCCGACCTGCATCACGGCCTGCCGGCGCGCGACGGCTGCGCCGTCATTGTCGGCCACCGCGAAATAGGCCTGCGGCGCGCCGTCCCACGCCGTCCGCAGCGCGCCCTTCACCCTGTCGAGCGCCTCCTCAGCCGAGAGATTCTCACCCGTGTCGAGCGCGCGCACGCGCTCGATGGGCGCGGCGACCGCCTGCGCGACGGTCCGCTCCATCATCTCGACGCGCGCATCGGTCCCGGCGGCGGCCTCGCGGTAGCCGAGCGCGTCCATCGCGACGAAGCAGAGCACGGCGAGGCCCACCGCGTTTGCGGCGAGGATGACCTGTCCGCGGCGCGGGTCTCCGGGCGGCCTCTCCTGCCGGTCCCGCCACGCCGAGTTGGAGACGTGGTCGTAGATCAGCGCCATCATGCAGGCGTGGAAGCCGCCGAGGACGGCGAACATGAGCGCCGCCCAGAACTGCCCCGCCACGCCGGCGTCGCCGAGCGAGACGTAGTCGTTGAACACCTGATGGAAGTCGAGCTCGCCGCCGTGGCTGCGGACGTGGGAGACATGCCCCCACATGCGGCTGAACATCAGGTAGGTCGCCATCGAGATCGCCGAGACGAACCAGGCGTTGATGAACAGGAAGACGTATTGCAGCGTCGGAAACACGTTGTCGGGGTCGAAGGCGTTGCGCCATGCGTTGCGCGCGGCGGCGGACTGGCGCGCGCTCCAGGTCAGGAAGCTGGACGGGCCGTAGTTCACGAGAATCCCCATCGCCCAGAGCGCCCCGGCGCCCATCGCGGAGGTGTTCGGGAACGGGTTCACGCCCGAGGCGTGGCCGATCGCGCCGATGGCGAACATCAGCGACGCCATGATGAGCAGCGCGCGGAGAAGGATGTCCGCCTGCGGCGCGCGGGCGCCGCGCTCGGCCTCGGCGCGGAAGATCAGCTCACGCAGGAGGTTGGCCACCGCGTTGTCGCGGCCCGGCGTCGTGTCGGCGCGCTCGGCGTAGAGCGCGAGCAGGGCGCAGACGTCCTCCACGGCCTCCACCGCGCGGTCGCCGAGCGCGCGCCAGCGCGCCTCGAGCGCCCGGCCGTCGGCGAGGATGGCCCCGTCGGCCACCGCAACGGGCGGCGCGCCCTCTGCGCCCCTCACGGTCATCGGGAGCGCGGCGCCCTGCTCTGCGTCCTCGACCTTCGCCTCGCGCGTTGGCCGCCGGGAGCCATGGCGCTCCGCGAGGTCGGCCAGATCCTCGATCAGCGCCGTGACCGCCGGCACGATCTCCAGCTCCAGCCGCTTGAACTCGTTGCGCACGGTCCATGACGGCCATTCCGGCGCCGCCCGGCCCCAGGCCTGGAACGCGAAGAGCTTCAGCACCGCCTGCTCGATGCGGTCGACGCCGGGCCCGTCGCCCAGCGCCTCGCGCATCGCGCCCAGCACAATGCGCAGGCGCTGCGCCTCGGCGCCGCCGACGCGGAGATCGCCCATGTCGTCGGGTTCGATGCGCACCTGGAGCAGCAGGTCGGTGAACTCGTGGAAATGCGCCGGCACGCCGATCATCCGGTGCGCCAGCTCGCGCATCCGCTTCTCGATGCGGCTGAGGATCGGCGAGCTGGGCATCAGCCCCACCAGCATCAGCGCGAAGAAGAGCGGCGCGGAGGCGCCGTCGAACTCCGCCAGCGCGCCGGAAGCCTCACCGCCCGGCGAGAGGAGCTGGAGCGCGGAGGCGCCGCCGAGGCTCAGCAGCGTGTAGCCCAGCAGCAGCAGGCCGGCGTAGAAGGCAAAGCCGCGGGCGAAGACGGCGCGGCTGCGGAGCTGGTCGGGCGCGAACATCTCCACCAGCCGGGCGCGCCGCTGGGCGACGCTGCCGACGTCGAGCGGCCGGTTGAGCTGCTCGCGCGCGAAGGCGAGGATCACGAACACGCCGAGCGCGTAGCCGAGCGTCCAGGCGCTGTCGATGCCGAGCAGTCTGGCGATGGTCGCCTGCGTCTCGACGACGTTTCGGGGCGTCGGGTCGCCGGCGAGCTGGGCCGACGCGGGCGAAGCCGCCAGAAGCGTGGCGGCCAAGAGCGCAGCCGCCGTGCGCGACCACCGCTCCGCTTCGACGAAGGCGGCGCGGCCTGTCATGGCGCGACCGCCTCGTTCAGGTGCAGGTCTGGATTTTCGGGTTGCAGGGGTTGTACTGCCCCGGCGCGACGTCCGCGGGCGGGACCACCACTCCCGAAACGACCACGAAAGCGAGGACCATCAGCGTGCGCATGACGTCATCTCCTCAGAATTGCGGCTAAAGGATGACGCAATTCGAGCGTGCAATCAAACGATTTTAACGATTTGCAGGGTCGGCTTGAAGCGCATCGGCCAGCCGTCGCAGGAGGCGCGCGGCCGGTCGAAACCGGCCGCGCGGAACGCTCAGTTGCTCTCGGACCAGCTCTTCACGAGCTCGTCATAGCCGATGGTCACCGGCGTCGGATCCTCGTTGTCGAGCTTCGGCTTCGGCGAGCCCGGCTGGCTCAGCCAGTATTCGGGATCACGCTCCTCGTTCAGCTTCGGGCCGATGTCGCCCTGCACGCCGGCGCGCTCGAGACGGCTCATCACCTGCTCCTGCGCGGCGCAGAGGGCGTCCAGCGCCTCCTGGGCCGTCTTGGCGCCCGAGGAGGCGTCGCCGATGTTCTGCCACCAGAGCTGGGCGAGCTTGGGGTAGTCCGGCACGTTGGTGCCCGTGGGCGACCAGCGCACGCGGGCCGGCGAGCGGTAGAACTCCACGAGGCCGCCGAGCTTCGGCGCGCGCTCGGTGAAGCTATCGTGCTCGATGGTGGACTCGCGGATGAAGGTCAGCCCGGTGTGGGACTTCTTCACGTCCACGGTCTTCGACACGGTGAACTGCGCGTAGAGCCATGCGGCCTTGGCGCGGTCGAGGGGCGTGGACTTCATCAGCGTCCAGGAGCCGGCGTCCTGGTAGCCGACCTTCATGCCGTCTTCCCAATAGGCGCCGTGCGGGCTGGGGGCCATGCGCCACTTGGGGTTGCCTGCCTCGTCCACGACCGGGATGCCGTCCTTGACCATGTCGGCGGTGAAGGCGGTGTACCAGAACATCTGCTGGGCGACCTGGCCCTGCGCCGGAACCGGGCCAGCCTCGGAGAACACCATGCCGGCCGCGGCGGGCGGGGCGTACTTCGTCAGCCAGTCGATGTACTTCTCGATCGCATAGACTGCAGCGGGCGAGTTGGTGGCGCCGCCGCGCGCGACGCAGGAGCCCGTGGGCTGCGAGTTCTCGTTGACGCGGATGCCCCATTCGTCGACCGGCAGGCCGTTCGGCTCGCCCTTGTCGCCCATGCCGGCCATCGACATCCACGCGTCGGTGAAGCGCCAGCCGAGCGAGGGATCCTTCTTGCCGTAGTCCATGTGGCCATAGACTTCGCCCTCGACGCCCATGTGGCTGAGGTCGCGCCCGGTGAAGAACTCCGCGATGTCCTCGTAGGCCGACCAGTTGTCGGGCACGCCGAGGTCGTAGCCATAGGCGGCGCGGAAGTCCTCCTGGTTCTTGGGGTCGTTGAACCAGTCGTAGCGGAACCAGTAGAGGTTCGCGAACTGCTGGGTCGGCAGCTGGTAGAGCTTGCCGTCCGGGCCGGTGGTGAAGCTGGCGCCCACGAAGTCCGCGACGTCGAGGCTCGGAAGCGTGACGTCGGCGCCCTCGCCGGCCATCCAGTCGGTCAGGTTGCGGACCTGCTGGTAGCGCCAGTGGGTGCCGATCAGGTCGCTGTCGTTCACATAGGCGTCATAGACGTTCTGGCCGGTCTGCATCTGCGTCTGCAGCTTCTCGACCACGTCGCCCTCGCCGATCAGGTCATGCGTGACCTGGATGCCGGTGATCTCGCTGAACGCGCGGGCCAGCACGTTGGCCTCGTACTCATGCGTCGCGATGGTCTCGGACACCACGTTGATCGACATGCCGGCGAAGGGCTTCGCGGCTTCGGCGAACCACTCCAGCTCCGCCTTCTGCTCGGCTTCGGACAGGGCGGAGGGCTGGAACTCGGGCAGCCACTTCGCGATGGCCTCCTCGTTGGCCCAGGCCCCGCCTGCGGTGAGCGCCAGAACGGCGGCGCCGCTCAAAAGTCTCGTCATTGATCGCCTCCCATAGCGTTGAAGTCTCCCCGGCCTTTCCGGACGGGGTTTTTCTCTTCCCTCAGACCCAGCGGAACACCGCCGCGGCGTAGAGAAGCGAAACCGATAGTCCGCCCCAGAGCGGCGCGCCGAACAGCGCCAGCCAGCCGAGGCAGATGAAAGCGGAGCCCAGGAGCGACAGGAACAGCCGGTCGCCGGGGGTCGTCTCGATGCGCAGCACGCCGACGCGCGGCGTCTCCGGCGCCACGGCGCCCCACACGATCATCGCGAGCAGCAGCGCCGCGATCACGCCGAAGAACAACGCCCCTGCCCCGGTCCACGCCATCCACGAGCCGGGGCTCAGGTTCTGGGTGAAGTCGGCGCCGGCCGTCGCCGCGCCCATGACCGCGCCCGCCTGCCCGCTCGCCGTCAGCGCGCCGAGCGCGAGCCCAAGCCCGACGCAGATCCACGAAGCGACGGCGGAGCCTTTCTGAACAGCGACAGCCATCACACCCTCCCCAGCGCAAAACCCTTGGCGATGTAGTTGCGCACGAAGAACACCACGAGCGCGCCGGGGATGATCGTCAGCACGCCGGCCGCCGCCAGCAGCCCCCAGTCGAGCCCGGAGGCGGAGACGGTGCGCGTCATCGTCGCCGCGATCGGCTTGGCGTCCACCGTGGTCAGCGTGCGGCTGAGCAGCAGCTCGACCCACGAGAACATGAAGCAGAAGAAGGCTGCCACGCCGATGCCGCTCGCGATCAGCGGCATGAAGATCTTCACGAAGAAGCGCGGCCATGAATAGCCGTCGATGTAGGCGGTCTCGTCGATCTCCTTCGGCACGCCGCGCATGAAGCCTTCGAGAATCCACACCGCCAGCGGCACGTTGAAGAGGCAGTGCGCCAGCGCCACCGCGATGTGGGTGTCGAACAACCCGACCGACGAGTAGAGCTGGAAGAAGGGCAGTGCGAAGACAGCCGGCGGCGCCATGCGGTTGGTCAGCAGCCAGAAGAACAGGTGCTTGTCGCCAAGGAAGCTGTAGCGGCTGAAGGCGTAGGCCGCCGGCAGGGCCACGGCCAGCGAAATAACCGTGTTCATGGCCACATAGAGGATCGAGTTCACATAACCCATGTACCAGGACGGGTCGGTGAAGATCGTGACGTAATTCTGCACCGTGAAGTTGCGCGGAAAGAAGGTGATGCCGCCGAGGATTTCCGAGTTCGGCTTGAAGCTCATGTTGAGCAGCCAGTAGATCGGCAGCATCAGGAACAGGATGTAGAGCGTGACGACGAGGAAGTTGCCGATCTTCATGGCTCAGGCCCCCTTCCCGGCTTTGTCGCTGTTGGTCATCACGGTGTAGAACACCCAAGAGAGCAGCAGGATCACGAGAAAATACATCAGCGAGAACGCCGCCGCTGGGCCGAGGTCGAACTGGCCGAGCGCCATCTTCACGAGGTCGATGGAAAGGAACGTCGTCGCCGTACCGGGGCCGCCGCCCGTCACGACGAAGGGTTCGGTGTAGATCATGAAGCTGTCCATGAAGCGCAGCAGCACCGCGATCAGCAGAACGCCCTTCATCTTCGGCAGTTCGATGTAGCGGAACACCTTCCATCGGCTGGCCTGATCGATGCGCGCGGCCTGGTAATAGGCCTGCGGGATCGACTGCAACCCGGCATAGGCGAGCAGCACCACCAGCGAGGTCCAGTGCCAGACGTCCATCACGACGACCGTGATCCACGCGTCGAGCGGGTTCTGGGTATAGTTGTAGTCGACGCCGAGATTGGCGAGCGTCCAGCCAAGCAGGCCGATGTCCACCCGCCCGAACACCTGCCAGATCGTGCCGACCACGTTCCACGGGATCAGCAGCGGCAGCGCCATCAGGACGAGGCAGACGGAGGCCCAGAACCCCTTCTTGGGCATGCAGAGCGCCACGGCGACGCCGAGCGGCACCTCGATGGCGAGGATCACGGCGGAGAACAGGAACTGCCGCCAGAGCGCGTCATGCATCCGCTCGGACTCGAGCACCTGCGTGAACCACTCCGTCCCGGCCCAGAAGAAGACATTGTTGCCGAACGTGTCCTGCACCGAATAGTTGACGACGGTCATCAGCGGCAGCACCGCCGAGAACGCGACGAGCGCCACGACGGGCAGCACCATGAACCAGGCGCGGTTGTTGCGCGTCTTCTCCATCACGCGGCCTCCCCTTCCACGAGCCAGCCGTCGGCGTAGACGTTGACAGCCTCGGGCGCGAAGCGGAGCCATTCGGCGTTCTCGGGAACGCTCTGGCCCTCCTGCGCGATGGCGTTGACCTCGACGCCGCCGATGGTGGCGCGCACGACGCGGTGGCGGCCGACGTCCTCGACGCGCGTCACGCTCACCGGCAGGCCGGGCCCGGTCTCGGCGACCGAGGCGAATTCCGGGCGGACGCCGATCTGCACCCTGCCCGAAAGCCTGCCGTAGCGCCGGGCGAGCGGCAGCGCGCAGCCCATGACATGCGCCATCGAGCCCTCCACCTCGGCGTCGAGCACGTTCATGCCCGGCGAGCCGATGAAGTAGCCGACGAAGGTGTGCGCCGGGCGCTCGAACAGTTCCGCCGGCGCGCCCACCTGCACCACCTCGCCATCGCTCATCACCACCACCTTGTCGGCGAAGGTCAGCGCCTCGGTCTGGTCATGGGTGACGTAGATCATCGTGTGGCCGAACTCGCGGTGCAGCGCCTTGAGCTGGGTGCGCAGCTCCCATTTCATGTGCGGGTCGATCACGGTCAGCGGCTCGTCGAACAGGATCGCCGAGACGTCCTCCCGCACCATGCCGCGGCCGAGCGAAATCTTCTGCTTGGCGTCGGCGGTCAGCCCCTGCGCGCGCTCGTCGAGGCGGTCTGCCAGCCCGATCATCTCGGCGACGGCCTTCACGCGGATGTCGACATATCTCGCGGCCGCGCGGCGGTTGCGCAGCGGGAAGGCGAGATTGTCGTAAACGGTCATGGTGTCGTAGACGACCGGGAACTGGAAGACCTGCGCGATGTTGCGCTTGGCCGTCGGGGCGCGCGTCACGTCCTGCTCGCCGAACAGCACGCGGCCCTCGCTGGGGATCAGCAGGCCGGAGATGATGTTGAGCAGGGTGGACTTGCCGCAGCCCGACGGGCCGAGCAGCGCATAGGCCGCGCCGTCCTCCCACACATGGCTCATCGGCTTGAGCTGGTAGTCGTCGCGGTTCGCCGGGCGGCCGCCGTAGCAATGGCCGAGATTGTCGAGGGTGATCTTCGCCATGGGTCAGGCCGCCGTCGCATAGGGGGCCGCGGCGGCGAGCGCGCCGCTCTCAGCGAAAAGATACAGGTGCCGCGGCTCGACGAAGACGCGCATCTCGGTGCCGAGCGGCGGTTCGTGCACGCCATGGGCCAGCGCCACCCAGCGGGCTGGCTCGCCGCCCGGCGGCCGCCAGTCGACATGCACGAAGCTCTCCGAACCGGTGATCTCGGTCACGGCGACATGGGCGTTGAAGGCCATGGCGTCGGTCTCGGGCCGCGTGATGTGAAGATGGTTGGGGCGGAAGCCGGCCATGTAGCGGCCGTCCGGCGCCGACGAGAGCGGCCCGGCGGGGAACGCGCCCGTCCCGAAGTCGAGGCTCTGGCCCGACTTTCTCACCGGCGCGAAGTTCATCGGCGGGTCGCTGAAGACGCGGGCGGTGGTGGCGTCCACCGGTGCGCGATAGACCTCCGGCGTCGGGCCGATCTGGGTCACGCGGCCCTCGTGCAGGCAGGCGGTGTTCCCGCCGAGCAGCAGCGCCTCGTGCGGCTCGGTGGTGGCGTAGACGAAGATCGCGCCGCTGTCGGCGAAGATGCGCGGCAGCTCCGCGCGCAACTCTTCGCGCAGCTTGTAGTCGAGGTTGGCGAGCGGCTCGTCGAGCAGCACCAGCGTCGCCTCCTTCACCAGCGCGCGCGCCAGCGCGCAGCGCTGCTGCTGGCCGCCGGAAAGCTCCAGCGGGCGCTTGCGCAGCTGCACCTCGTCGAGCCTGACCAGCCCCGCCGCCTGGCGCACGCGCCGGTCGATCTCTCCCGAGGCGAGGCCCTTGATGCGCAGCGGCGAGGCGATGTTGTCGTAGACCGTCGCCGCCGGATAGTTGATGAACTGCTGGTAGACCATCGCGACGTTGCGATCCTGCACGCGCAACCGCGTCACGTCGCGCCCGTCGAACAGGATGCGGCCTGCGTCGGGGCGGTCGAGCCCGGCCATCAGCCGCATCAGCGAAGTCTTGCCGGCGAGCGTCGGCCCGAGCAGCACGGTCATGCCGCCGCGCTCAAGCGTCAGGTCTGTCGGATGGATATGGGTCTCGGCGCCCGAGACCTTGGTCACGCCCTGCAGCGTCAGCGCCATGGACGTAGCCCCCCTTCTTGCTTTTGTTGTTGCTTGTGAGTTGGCTAGTCTAGGCCAGCCACGCAGCGCCCGTCATCCTGTGCCGTCATTCCGCGGCGGCGACGATCGCGGGGCCTGCCTCGCGCATCCAGTCGTCCAGCGCCGCGGCCTCCCGCTTCGTCAGGCGCAGGCCCATCTTGCTGCGCCGCCAGAGCACGTCGTCGGCGCGCCTCGCCCATTCGCGCTCCATCAGCCAGCGCACCTCCGCCTCGGTCAGGTTCCAGCCGAAATGGCGGCCGAGATCCTCGAACTTCAGCGCGTCGCCCAGAATCTTCGCCGCGTCCACGCCATAGGCGCGCACGAGGCGCAGCGCGAAGCGCGCGTCCACGAAGGGATGCGCCTTGCGCAGGTCGTCCGCAAGCCTCGCCACGCCGTCCACCGGGAAATCGCCGCCCGGCAGCGGCACGCCGGCGGTCCAGCCCGGCCCCATCTGCGGGAAATGCGGGCGGAGCTTCTCCAGCGCGGCCTCCGCGAGGCGGCGGTAGGTGGTGATCTTGCCGCCGAACACGTTGAGCGCGGGGGCGCCCTCCCCCGTCGCCTCGACGCGCAGGACGTAGTCGCGCGTCGCGGCGGTGGCGGACTTGGCGCCGTCGTCATAGAGCGGCCGCACGCCGGAGTAGCGCCACACGACGTCCTCCGCCGCGATCGGCTTCTCGAAGTACTCCGAGGCCGCCTTGCGGAGATAGTCGGCCTCCTCGTCGGTGCAGACCGCCGCGCCCGGCGCGTCGGTATGGTCGCGGTCGGTGGTCCCGATCAGCGTGAAGTCGGTCTCGTAGGGGATCGCGAACACGATCCGCCCGTCGGACTGCTGGAAGATGTAGGCGCGGTCGTGATCGAACAGCTTCTTCGTGACGATGTGGCTGCCGCGCACCAGCCTGATGCGGTCGGGCGTATTGAGGCGCAGCTTGCCGGAAAGGATGTCCTCCACCCACGGCCCGCCGGCGTTGACGACGCCCTTCGCGCGCAGTTCGCGGGTCTCGCCCGTCTCGGCGTCGCGCAGGGAGACGCGCCACACGGACCCGTCGCGCTCGGCCCCGACGACCATGGTGCGCGTCATCACCCTGACGCCGCGATCGGCCGCGTCGCGGGCGTTGAGCGCGACAAGCCGCGAATCCTCCACCCAGCAGTCGGAATACTCGAAGCCGCGCTCGAACATCGGCTTCAGCGGCTTGCCCGCGGCGTTCTCCCGCAGGTTGAGCGACTTCGTGGCGGGCAGGATCTTCCGGCCGCCGAGATGGTCGTAGATGAACAGGCCGAGCCGCAGAAGCCAGCGCGGGCGCAGGCCCGAATGGTGCGGCAGCACGAAACGCAGCGGCCAGGAGATGTGCGGCATCGCCCGCAGCAGCGTCTCGCGCTCCACCAGCGCCTCGCGCACCAGCCGGAACTCGTAGAACTCCAGATAGCGCAGCCCGCCGTGGAACAGCTTCGTGGAGGCCGACGAGGTGGCCTGCGCGAGATCGTCCTTCTCGCAGAGAGTGACCGTGAGCCCGCGCCCCGCGGCGTCGCGCGCGATGCCGCAGCCGTTCACGCCGCCGCCGATGACCAGAAGATCGATGATGTCGTTTCGCATGTCGGCATTCATACCGATTCTGAGCCCTAACGCAACATGAACGCGCATAGCGAAGCCTGAAAGCGAAGATCAGGCGCGCAAAAATGCGCGATTTCGCGGAATGTTCGCCAGCACCGCGTATCTTATGATCGAAAATCGCTTGTTTCGCGCATCCGGATGCCGATATTGTCATGGCGGGGAAGAAAGCGAACGGGCCGGCCATGACCACATCGTTCCGTCAGCAGGAGATCGTGGAGCTCGCGCGTCGGGCCCGCAGGGTGACGGTGGAGGAGCTGGCGGAGCGGTTCAACGTCACGCGCCAGACGATCCGGCGCGATCTCGCCGAACTGTGCGAGGCGCGGGTGCTGGCGCGCACCCATGGCGGCGCGATGCTGGCCTCGGGCGTGGCGAACGCCGGCTACGCCGACCGGGCCGCGACCGCCGGCGACAGCAAGACCGAGATCGCGCGGCTCTGCGCCGCGCACATCCCCGACGACTGTTCGCTGTTCATCAACATCGGCACGACCACCGAGGCCGTGGCGCGGGCGCTCTCGGGCCATCGCAACCTGCTGGTCATCACCAACAACCTCAACGTCGCCAACACGCTGGCGCAGAACCCGCACTGCGAGGTGATCGTCGCCGGCGGCGTGCTGCGGCGCTCGGACAACGGGCTCGTGGGCGAGGCGACGGTGGACTTCATCCGCCAGTTCAAGGTCGACCACGCGATCATCGGGGCCTCGGCGGTGGACGCGGACGGCGCGCTGCTCGACTACGATTTCCGCGAGGTCCGGGTGGCGCAGGCGATCATCTCCAACGCACGGCGCAGCTGCCTCGTGGCCGACGCCACCAAGTTCACCCGCACCGCGCCGGTCCGCATCGCGCGGCTGACCGACCTCGACGCGCTGTTCACCGACGAGACGCCGCCGCAGGCGATCGACGCGCTCTGCCGCGAGCACGGCGTCGCGGTGCATGTGGCGGGCGGGCGCCGGGCGGAGGCGGCTGAATGACGGCGGGGCGAGAGGCGGCGCGCGGGGCGCGGCCTCAGGCGTCGAGCGCCCCGGCGTGGACCAGCGCGGCGCGCAGGGCCGCCCGCTCCTGCGCAGGGGTTTCGGGGGTCGGCGGCGCCATCCGGTCGCTCGGGAAATGGCCCTGAAGCGCGAGGCAGGTCTTGAGCCGCGCGTTGGCCCGACCGCCGGGCGGCTCGCGGTAGATCGCGCGCGCCAGTGGATAGATGCGCTCATGCGCGGCGCGCGCGGCGTCGAGGTCGCCCCGCTCCACGGCCGCGAACAGCGTCGCGACCGGCTCCGGCGCGACGGCGGCGAGGCTGACGAGGCTGCCCTCCGAGCCGATCACGAAGCTGGTCAGCAGGTGCTCGTCGCCCGAGCCGTACACCGCCACCTGCGGCCGCGTCGCCTTCACCAGCCGGCGGTTGGCCTCGTAGGCGGCGACCTCCCAGCTGCCCTCCTTCACCCCCACGACGCGCGGCAGGGCGCAGAGCGCGGCGAGCGTGTCGGGCCCGTGCGCCATGCGCCCCGCCGAGATCGACGCCTGATAGAGCATGATCGGCGCCGTCGTCGCCTCGATGACGGCGCGGTGGTGGGCGAGCGCCATCTCGCGCTCGACATAAAGCGCCCAGCCGTTCGGCGGGAACACCATCAGCGCGTCGGCCCCGGCGGCCTCCAGCCCGGCCGCATGGGCGGCGGCGACCAGCGCGCTTTCGGCGTTGACGCCGGCCACGAGATAGGCCCCCGGCGCCGCGGCGCGAACGATCCCGACGACGCGGAGCTGCGCTTCGAGCGGCAGCACCGCGTTCTCGCCCGCGTGACCGTTGAGCAGGAAGCCGGAGACGCCCGCCGCCGCGGCAAGCCGCGCGGCCAGCGCGGCGAGCGGGGCCGCGTCCACGTCGAAGTCGGCCGTGAGCGGGCAAGGCAGGGCGGCGTAGACGCCGCGCGGGGCGGCGGGCGCGTCGGTCATCGGGCTGGGTCTCCCTCGGGGGCGTCGGCGCCGGCCGGGACGCGCGGGGACGCGCCGGCGGCTTCGGGAGCAGGCGCAAGCAGGCGCTCGACGGGGAACAGCGGCAGATCGGGCTCGCCGCCAAGCATCCTTTCGGCGAGCAGGCGCGCGATGTACGGGCCGCTGGTGTAGCCGGAATGCACGCCGCCGCAGACATAGGCCTCCGGCAGGCCGGGCAGCTCCCCCACGGCGGGCATCGCGTCGGCGGTCTCGGCCTCCAGCCCCGCCCAGGCGCGGGCGAGCCGCGCCCCGCGCAGCGCGGGAATGGCGTGGCAGGCGAGGCGGAGATTGCCGATCAGCGCTTCGGGCCGCAGCGCGAAGCCGCCCCGGTCGCGGTCTCCCACGGCCTGCCAGCCGCCGCCGATCACCGTCGTGCCGTTGGCGAACTGCTTGAGCGAGAGCAGCCCGCTCGCCACGCCGACGACGCTGCGCATAACGGGCGGCGTGCGCTCCGTCACGGCGAGCTGATTGACCAGCACCTTGACGGGCAACCTGACGCCGAGCCACGCGCACATCGGTTCGAGCCAGACGCCGCCGCACAGCGCCAGCCGCGCCCCGGCGATCGCGCGGCCGTCGGCGACGCGCACCGCGTAGCCCCCCGCGCACGGCTCGACGCCCGTCGCCTCGGCGTTCTCGAACAGCGTCGCGCCCGCCTCGACCAGCGCGCGCCGGAAGGCGAGGCCGGTGAGATAGGCGCTGGCGTAGCCGTCGACCGGGCAGAAGCCGGCGAGGATCGGATGGTCGGAGAGCCCCGGCTCGATCGCCTTCGCGCGGGCCGGGGAGACCAGATCGATTGGCGCGCCCGCCTCGCGGCGCTTGCCGGCCCGGAAGCTGAGGATCTCGGCCTCCCGCTCGGTGAAGGCGAGCGACAGGCCGTCGCAGACGACCACGCCGACGTCATGGCCGAGCCACTCCCGCGCGGTCGCCCACATCCGGTGCGCGCGCAGCGCGTAGGGGATCAGCGCGACACGCGTCATCTGCATGGTCAGCGTGCCGGCGTTGACGCCGGACGCCTCGCGGCAGAGCGGCCCGCGCTCGATCAGCGCCACGCGCATCCCGCCGCGGGCGAGAAACAGCGCCAGCGTGCAGCCGTGCACGCCGCCGCCGACCACCACGGCGTCGTATGTCGGCGGCGCGGTCACAGCGGCGCAGGGTCGGGCACGGGGATGTCGGCGTAGTCGAAAGCGCCGATCAGGGCGTCCAGGGGAACGGGGCGCAGGGGCGCGCGCCCGGTCCATTGCCCGACGGCGCGGCGGGCGGCGTCCACCCCGCCGCGCCCGGCCAGCCGCAGCGCCAGCAGTTCGGCTGCGGCGTCGCCGCAGACGCGGCCCTGGCAGGGGCCCATGCCGCAGCGGGTGAAGTGTTTGAGCTGGTTGAGGTCCGTCGCGCCCGCGTCGAAGGCGGCGTCGATCTCGGCGCGGGTCACGTCCTCGCACCGGCACACCACGGTCCCGGGCGCGATCGCCGCAGTCGCCGCCGGACGCTGGCGGCTCAGGCGGCCCATGGCGGCGCCGAAGCGCGCGGCGCGGCTGGCGCCGGGCGCCGGGCGCGGCGCGGGGCCGCGACCGAGATCGGCAAGCATGGCGGCGGCGGCGCGCTCGCCCGCCGCCAGGGCCGCCGCGGCCCCAAGCACGCCGGCGCCGTCCCCGGCGGCGTAGAGGCGCGGGGCCGAGGTGCGGCAGGCGTCGTCAGTCTCGGGTAGCCAGCCGCCGCGCGCACGGTCGAAGACGTGGGCGGCGCGCAGGAGGCGGGTGATCTCGGTCGCCGGCGCGAGGCCGTGGCCGACGGCGAGCGCGTCGCACGCCACCCTCCGCGTCGGCGCGCCGGCCACGGGCGCGCCCTCGGCGTCCACCGGGCCGAGCTCGACCGCCTCGAGCCGCATGTCGCCATGCGCCGCGCGCACGCCGGTCCTGAAGCCGGGCCGCACGCCCGCGCGCAGCATCGCCGCGACCCAGCCGGCACCGCGCGCGGCCAGCGCAGGGCGGCCGGCGAGCGCCGGCGCCGCCCGCGCCCAGTCCGCCGCGCCGTTCAGATCGGCGACGGCGACGACCTCGGCGCCCGCCTTCAGCGCGCCGGCGGCGACGGCGGCGAGCAGCGGCCCGGCGCCGGCCACGACGAGGCGCCGGCCCGGCGCCATGCGCTGGCTCTTGAGCAGGATCGTGGCGGCGGCGAGGCCTATCACGCCGGGCGTCGTCCAGCCCGGAAACGGCGAAACGCGCTCCAGAGCGCCGGTCGCCACGAGCAGCAGGCGCGCCTCGATCACCCGCGGCCCGTGGTCCGTCATCCCGCCGTCGGTCATGACGTCGATGCGGAAACGCCCGCCGAGCTCGGTCACGGACCAGACCACCGCCCCCGCGAGAAGCTGCGCGCCGGCGCCGGCCACACGAGCCCGAAGCGCGTCGCCCTCTGCCAGTTCCGGCCCGCCGGCGCGCGCGCGCAGCACGTCCGGCGGCGCGCGCCAGACGCGGCCGCCGGGCGCGGCGGCCTCGTCGATGAGAACCGTCGACACGCCGGCCCGGGCGAGGACCGCCGCGGCCGTCGCTCCCGCCGGCCCGGCGCCGATCACGGCGGCCTCCGCCCTGAGCGGCGGCGCCGCTGCGGTCATGCGAGGCTCTCCACGACCATGCCGGCCCGCGCCTCGACCATGCAGGCGGGCCGGCGCACGCCGTCGATGCGCATCACGCATTGCTGGCAGACGCCCATCAGGCAGAAGGCGCCGCGGGGCCGGCCGTCGCGCGGCGAGCGGCCGAGCGCAGGGCGGCCGGCCGCGATCAGCGCCGCGGCGACGCTGGCGCCGGCGCGCGCCGCGACCTCGTCGCCGTCAGCGGTGAACATTACGCGCGCAACCTTGCTCAAGTTGCGGGCAGCGGGCGCCGCGATCCTGCGCAACCCTGGCTCCATGCAGACAATGCGTTCATATTGTCGATGAAGCGTATACGATTTGTCGAATGAAGCGCAATGCGCGTCACGATCCGGCCGACCGAGAGGACGCGCCGCAGACAGGGAGAACAGACCCGATGCTGAGATCAATCGCATTCGCCGCGGCGGCGTTCGCCGCCGTGATCGGCCACGGCGCCGACGCCCAGGCGCGTTCGCTCGACGAAGTCGTGGCGAGCGGCGTCCTGCGCGTCGGCGTGAACCCGACCCTGCCGCCGCTCGGCCTCTACAACGAGCGCAACGAGATCGACGGCTTCGACGTGGAGTTCTCCCGCAGGATCGCCGAGATGCTGGGCGTCGAACTCGAAGTCGTGCAGGTCGGCTCGCCGGACCGCATCCCCTTCGTCGCCAGCGGCAAGATCGACTATGTCATGGGCGCGATGACGCGAAACCCTCAGCGCGCCATGATCATCGACTACACGCTTCCCGTACACACCGAGATCTTCGGCGTGCTCTCGGTCGAGGGCAAACCGTACGAGAGCTGGCGCGATCTCAACACCCCCGACGCGACCATGGTGCAGGTCCGCGGCACCACGCCGCTGAAATTCATCGAGGAGAACCTGCCCGAGGCCAACGTCCTGCTGCTCGACAACTACCCCGACGTGGTGCGCGCGCTGGCGCAGGGGCGCGGCGACGCGATGCTCGACGTGGTGGACTTCGTCGGCGAGCACATGAACCGGCACGACGTCGCATGGAAGGTGCTGGAGACGCCGGTGGACGTCTATTACTGCGGTCTCGGCGTGCAGAAGGGCAACTCCAGCCTGCGCGACTGGCTGAACGTGGCGATCTTCACGCTCCACAAGGACGGCGTGGTGGACGAGATCTGGAAGAAGTGGTTCGGGATCGACATGCTCTATCCCGTCGGCGTCACGCCCTACTTCTGAAGCGCCCCGCGCGGCCGGTTCGCGCCGGCCGCCGCCGCCCCGCACCTCCGGAAGCGCCATGGGCTACGCGATCAACTACGAGCAGGTGTTTCCCTACCTGCCCTATCTCATCGGCGGGGCGTGGCTGAGCCTGCAGATCGCCTTCCTCGCCTTCGTCGGCGGCGCGGTGCTCGGACTGCTCGGGGCCTTCGCGCTCAGCTTCGGCGGGCCCCTCCTGCGCGGCGTGACGCGGGCCTATGTGACCTTCTTCACCAATACGCCGCAACTCGTGCAGATCTACTTCCTGTTCTTCGCCCTGCCCGAAGCGGGCGTCCTGCTGTCGAGCCAGCAGGCGGTGCTGCTGGGCATGACGCTGAACGCGGGCGCCTACCTTACGGAGATCCAGCGCGCCGGCTTCTCCTCGGTGCGCGCCGCGGAGATGGAGGCGGCCGAGGTGCTGGGCTTCACGCGCCTCCAGCAGGTCCGCTACGTCGTTCTGCCGCACATCGCGCGCACGCTGTTTCCGCCGCTCTCCAACCACTACATCCTGATGACGCTCGGCACCTCGATGGCCGCGATCTTCGGCGTCGAGGAGCTTACCGGGCGCGCCCTCAACGTGAATTCCGAGACCTTCCGCTCCATCGAGGTCTTCACGATGACGGCGGGGCTCTACATCCTCGTCACGCTCGTCGCCAACGTCGTGCTGGCGCTGGCGGGGCGCTGGCTGTTTCGCGCGCGCATGAGGCTGCTCTGATGCTGGACAGCCTGATCGCCGAGGCGCCACGCTTCTTCACCTACTGGAACCTCAAGTTCCTGCTGGAGGCGGCGCTGACGACGCTGGCGCTGACGGCGGCCGGCTGCGTCGGCGGCTTCGCGCTGGGCTTCCTGATGGCGGCGCTGCGGCGCACCGAGGGCGCGGCGCTCTGGCCGCTCAGGGCGCTCTGCCTCGCGGTGACCGAGACGTTCCGGCGCGTGCCGTTCCTCGTGACGCTGTTTCTGGTGTTCTACCTGTTCGAGGCGCTCAAGCTCGGGCTCGACACATTCCATGTCGCGCTTGCGGCCGTCGTCGTGATCGCCGGCGCCTATATCGCCGAGATCGTGCGGGCCGGTTTCGAGAGCGTGCACCAGAACCAGTGGGACGCCGCCGCCGCGATGAATTTCGGCCTGGCCACGACGCTGCGCCATGTCGTGCTGCCACAGGCGTGGAAGGTGATCCTGCCGCCCGCCTTCAGCTTCTTCATCCTGTTCATCAAGGACACCGCGCTCGCCAGCCAGATCGGCGTGGTGGAGCTGACCTATGCCGGCAAGGTGCTCAACAACAAGGGTTTCTCGGCGGTGCTGACCTTTGGCGCAGTGCTGGCGCTCTATTTCCTGATGTCCTACCCGCTGACCCGTCTCGGCCGGCATGTGGAGGCGCGCCTTGCGACACGTCGAACTCGCTGACGTCACCGCCGCCTATGGCCGGACCCGCGTGCTCGACGGGGTGAGCTTCGGCGTGGACCGCGGCCAGATCGTCAGCCTGATCGGCCCGTCCGGCTCCGGCAAGAGCACGATCCTGCGGGTGCTGACGGGCCTGCTGAAGCCGCAGGCAGGCCAGGTGCGGGTGGGCGGCGAGCCCGTCGACTTCGCCGACAGGCGCCGCCTGCGCGCCATGCGCGCCCGCTTTGCGGTGGTGTTCCAGCAGTTCAACCTGTTCCAGAACATGACCGCGCTCGACAACGTCTCGATCGCGCCCATCAAGGTCGGCGGCCGGCCGCGGCGGGAGGTGGAGGCGGAGGGCGCCGCGCTGCTCGCGCGGGTCGGGCTCGGCGGGAAGCTGAAGGCCTACCCGGACGAGCTTTCCGGTGGGCAGCAGCAGCGCGTGGCGATCGCCCGCGCGCTCGCGCTCAGGCCGGAGGTGCTGCTGCTGGACGAGGTGACGGCCTCGCTCGACCCCGAGCTGGTCTCGGAGGTGCTCGACACGATCCGCGATCTCGCGGCGGAGGGAATGACCATGCTGATCGTCAGTCACGAGATGGGCTTCGTGCGCGAACTGTCCTCGAAGGTGGTGTTCATGGCCGACGGCAGAGTGGTGGAGGATGGTCCGCCGGCGCGGATATTCGACGCGCCGCAGGAGCGTCGGACGCGCGACTTCGTCTCCAAGATCCTGCGCCACTGATGACCGGGCCCGACGTGATCCGCCGCCGCCCCGGCGCCGAGCTTCTGGCCGGCGCGGTCGACAGCCACATCCACGCCTGCCCGCACATCAACGGCCGCTCGCTCGACGTGTTCGAGGCCGTCTCCGAGGCCGCCGCCGCCGGCATGTCGGCCATCGGCTTGATGGACAATTTCGCCAACAGCGCGGGCCTCGCCGCGCTCGCGAACCGCCATCTCGGCCATCTCGGCGTCGAGGTCTTCGGCGGGCTGATCATGGAGCCGCCGGCGGGCGGCGTCTCGGCGGAGGCCGTCGAGATCGCGCTGCGTTACGGATACGGCGACGGCGACGGCGCGCGCTTCGTCTCGCTGCCGACGCACCACACCCGCAACGTGGCGCTGCAGGAGGGCCGCTCGCCGCTCTTCGTGGAGAGTTGCCTGGCGATACCCGAGGCCGGCCCGCTGCCCGACCCCCTGCCCCGCATCCTCGACCTGATCGCGGCGGCGGACGTCGTCTTCAACACCGGCCATGTGAGCGGACCGGAGGCGGTGCGGGCGGCGGAGGCGGCGCAGGCCGCCGGTGTGCGGCGCATCCTCGCCCCCAGCGCGCATTACGACGCGGAGACGGTGCGCGCGCTGGCCGCGCTCGGCGCCGTGGCGGAGTTCTCGTTCTTCTTCGTGAGCCACGCGACGCAGGTGGGGCTGACCCATGTGGACGCCGCCCGCAACCGCCCGGCCCTGGTGGACGCCGGGCGCATGGCGGCGCTGATCGCCGCGGCCGGGCCGGAGAACGCCATGCTCAACAGCGACTGCGGCGTGTTCCTGCTGCCGCCGCCGGCGGAGGGGCTGCGCGAGTTCCTGCTGCTGCTTGGCGAGGCGGGCGTGGCGCGGGAGGATCTGCGCCGCATGACCAGCGACGTCCCGCGGCGCCTGTTTCGGCTCGGCGCGGCGTGAGCGTCGTCCGCACCGTCGCCGGCGACATCGCGCCGGAGGCGCTCGGCGCCACGCTGATGCACGAGCATGTGCTGTGCGACGTGACGCCCCCGCCCATCGCCCGCCTGCCGGACCGGGAGATCCGCTTCGAGGAGACCGACGCCATCCGCCGCTCATGGGGCGTGGACCACCCCGGCAACCACCGCCTGAACGACGTCGATCTCGCCGTGGCGGAGCTTGCGCGGCTCGTCGAGGCGGGCGGCGGCGGGCTGGTGGAGCTGACCTGCGGCGGCATCCGGCCCGACCCGGAGGGCCTGCGCGCCGTCGCCCTGCGCACGGGCCTGCCGATCGTCATGGGCTGCGGCTACTACACCGAGGCCTACGCCGGAGAGGCGCTCACGCTGAAGGGCGTGGAGGCGCTGGCCGCCGATATGGTCGCGGCCGTCCGCGAGGGGGCCTGGGGCGCGGAGGTCCGCGCCGGGATGATCGGGGAGATCGGCGTGTCGGACCCCTGCTCCCGCGCCGAGCGCCGCTCGCTGGAGGCGGCGGCGCTGGCGGCGGCGGAGACCGGCGCGGCGATCACGGTTCATCCCGGCCGCGACCCCGCCTCGCCGTTCGAGTGCGTGCGCACTCTGGTCGCCGCCGGCGCCGACCCCGCGCGCGTCGTCATCAGCCACATCGACCGCACCTTTTTCGACCACGCGGCGATGCTGCGGCTGGCCGACACGGGCTGCGTGCTCTCCTTCGACTTCTTCGGCATCGAATGCGCCCACTATCCGTTTGCGCCGGAAGTGGACCTGCCGAACGACGGCGGCAGGCTGCGCGCCGTGCGCGCCCTGCTCGACGGCGGCCACGCGGGGCGCATCGCCCTGTCGCACGACATCTGCACCCGCACGCGGCTCTGCCGGTGGGGCGGTCACGGCTATGCGCATCTGCTGCGCGACGTCGTGCCGATGATGCGCGCGCGCGGCTTCTCCGGGGCCGAGATCGACGACCTCCTCACCGCGACGCCGCGGCGGCTGCTGACGCTGGCCTGACTCAGCCGAGATGCGAGGTCGCGTGCCGCGCAAGGCTGCGGATATGCGCCGCCGTCGCCCGCCGCGCCGCCTTGGCGTCGCCTGCGGCCAGCGCGTCGAGAATGGCGCGGTGCTCGCGCCGGTCCGGCTCGACCCGGTCGGACAGGCCGGCGATCTCGAACAGGCGCGTGGAGACCTTCAGCGCCTTCACGGTGCGCGCCATCACCTGGTTGCCGCAATGGTCGAGAAACAGGTTGTGGAGATTGTCGTCGGAGACCCAGTGCGCGTCGGTGTGCGCATTCGGCAGCGCGGCCAGAGCCTCGATCTCCGCGCTCACCGCCGCGATGGCGGCCTCGGGCGCCCGGTTGACTGCAGCGGCCGCGGCCTCCGGCTCGAGAAGCTCGCGCAGCTTGAGGCTCTGGAGATACTCGGTCAGGTCGACGTGGCGGACCATGAACGAGCGGTTTGCGACCTTGACCAGCAGGCCCTCGCCTTCCAGACGCTGAAGCGCCTCGCGCAGGGGCGTGCGGGAGAGGTTCAGCGCCTCCGCCAGCCGGGCCTCCACGATGACCTCGCCGCCGCGGAGGCCCCGCCGCCGGATCAGTTCCGAGACGGCCCGGTAGGCCTGCGACGAGAGGCTGCCGCCGGCCGCCTTCGGTTCCGGCGCCCGCGCGCCGGCCAGCGACACCTCTTTCATCGCGTTCGTCGCCCCGTCATATGCAGGCCGCATGCGCCCGATCGCCCCAACCGCGTTCGCCGGAACGGCGGCCTTCGGGAAAGCGCCTTTGTTGACAAGACCCTGGAGCGCGGCCGCCGTTGCGCCCAGTGCACCGGAACATTCACCACTCGCCGGAGAATGCTCGGCTCAGGCATCCGAGGCAAGCCGCCGGGCTCGCGGCGTTCACCGGGGTCGCCACGGACGGCGCGCAGGCCGGGAGACGCGTGTTCGGCGCCGGATCGCGCATCGGGCCGCACCCATGCGCTGGGCGAACATGAACTCCTGACCGCTCATGGTTTCTGCGCGCCTCCGAACGAAACGCGCCGAGAGGCCGTTCGCATTTTTCAGTCCCCCGCATCCTTCCGGCCCGACTGTCGATCTTCGCGGCCGGGCGCATGCGTCGGAGCGGCCCCGCCCGAGCGTCGCCGCGGTCGACGGCGATCGCCACGGGCCGCTCGGCGACGTTCTCGGCCGCTTGGCGCCGCGCCCGGCCGGTCGTCGCGTCGTTCGCATCTCCGACCGCTCTCGGCCTCGGCGCGGGGCGAACGGCGCCTGGCGCGATGCGCCGTCCGCCCCTCCCGTCCGACCCCGCCGCCCCTCGACGTCCAGCGGACAAAGGGCCTAGTCGGACACCAGCATGTAGCCCTCGCCGCGCACCGTCTGAAGGTAGCGCGGCGCGCGGGGGTCGGCTTCGAGCTTGCGGCGCAGACGGGTGATCTGCACGTCGACGGCGCGCTCGCCCGCCTCGGCGTCGCCGCCGAGCGCGCTGGAGAGGGCGGCGCGGCTGACAGGCTCTCCCGGCGTCTGCGCGAGCGCCGTCATCAGCCCCGCCTCGGATGCGGTGAGGCGCACGGCCTCCGCGCCGCGCCACAGCTGGCCGCGGGTCACGTCGTAGCGGAGGGCGCCGAGCGCGAGGGTCCGCGGCGGCTCATGCGGCGCGGGGGCCGGCGCGACACGGCGCAGGATCGCCGCGACGCGCAGCAGCAGTTCGCGCGGCTCGAAAGGCTTGGCGAGGTAGTCGTCGGCGCCCGACTCCAGCCCCTCGATGCGGGCCTCGGTCTCTCCGCGCGCTGTCAGCATCAGGATGGGGGTGTCGAGCTTCGGGCGGATGGCGCGGGTGAAGGCGACCCCATCCTCGCCCGGCATCATCACGTCCACGATCATCAGGTCGAAGGCGAGCCCGGCCAGCAGACGGCGGGCGTGGGCGGCGTCGCGGGCGGCGGTGACGAGGTGGCCGTTGCGCGCCAGGAACTTCGCCAGAAGGGCGCGGATGCGCGCGTCGTCGTCGACCACGAGGATGTGCGCCGGCGGCGCCGGCGGCGCGGCGGGGCCGTCGTCGAGAAGCCGCGCGCGGGCCGGCGGCGCGCCCGGCGCCTCTGCCCCGGTCATCGCCCGCCCTCCCGTCCGGGCCGCGACGCGGCGCCCGGCCCGGCGTCACGCCCCATGTCCCGGTCCCGCCCGGCGTCGGGCGGCGTCCCGAGCGCGGCCTCGCGCGCCTCGGCGTCGATCATCCGCTCCAGCACCTGCCGGAAACCCGCCACGGCCTGCGGCCCGGCCTCGCTGAAGGCGCGCCGCATCCGCGCGCGCTGCGCCTCCGACAGACGGGCCTCCAGCGCGGCGCCCTTGGCGCTGAGCGACAGCAGTCGCTGGCGCCGGTCCTGCGCGCCGACGCGGCTCTCGATCATCCGGTCCTCGATGAGCTGGCGCAGAACGCGGTTGAGCGACTGCTTGGTGACGCGCAGGATATCGAGCAGGCCCTGCACGGTCAGGCCGGGGCGGCGGGCGACGAAGTGCAGGGCGCGGTGATGCGCGCGGCCGTAGCCGAACTCCTCAAGGATGCGGTCCGGGTCGGCGGTGAAGTCGCGGTAGGCGAAGAACATCAGCTCGATGCCCTGCCGCAGCTGTTCGTCGGTGAGGTAGAGGAGATGCTCGCCGCGCAAGCCCTCGCGCTGCGGGCCGCCCAGCCGGGCGTCCTGCCGCGCCGGCGGCCGCCGTGTCGGAAAAACCGCGTCGCCCATGGCCGTCTCATCCTCGCCTTCACGATTTATGTCAGCGGCGTTGACGCATCTCTAGCGCGATGTTACGCCCTGCGCAAGCTGCCGAGACGTTTCGTGTCGCCGACGGCGCAACAATGGCAACAAACGGAAAACGCGTGGGCTCGGCCTGCGCGTTGGCCGAGGGGGGCGGCGCAAGGCCGCCGTGAAAGGAAGAAAGACCGATGAGCGGGCCCGCATACGATGATCGCGACGGCTGGATCTGGATGGACGGCGAGTATATCCCCTGGCGCGAGGCCAAGGTCCACATCCTCACCCACGCCATGCATTACGGCTCGTCGGTGTTCGAGGGCGAGCGGGCTTATGGCGGGAAGATCTTCGAGAGCCGCAGGCACTCCGAGCGGCTGGCGGAATCGGCCCGTCTCCTGGGGTTCAAGCTGCCCTACGACATCGATGCGATCGAGGCGGTGAAGCTTGAGGTGATGAAGCGCAACGACCTCTCGGACGCCTATATCCGCCCGCTGGCGTGGCGCGGGTCGGAGATGATGGGCGTCTCTGCGCAGGGCAGCACCATCCATCTCGCCATCGCGGCGTGGAGCTGGGGCGCCTATTACGGCGATGCGAAGATGAAGGGCGCGCGGCTCGACATCGCGGAGTGGAAGCGGCCGTCGCCCGAGACGATCCCGTGCCGCGCCAAGGCCTCGGGCCTCTACATGATCTGCACGCTCTCCAAGCACGCCGCCGAGGCCAAGGGTTATTCGGACGCGCTGATGATGGACTGGCGCGGCTATGTCGCCGAGGCGACCGGCGCCAACATCTTCTTCGTGAAGGAGGGCAAGGTGCACACGCCGCTGCCCGACTGTTTCCTCAACGGCATCACCCGCCAGTCGGTGATCGCCATGATGCGCGAGCGCCAGATCGAGGTGGTCGAGCGCCACATCGAGCCCGCCGAACTGGAGGGCTTCGAGCAGTGCTGGCTGACCGGCACCGCCGCGGAGGTGACGCCGGTCGCCGAGATCGGCCCATACCGCTTCGAGGTGGGGCAGATGGCGAAGGACATGGTCTCGGCCTACGACGCGATGGTGCGCGCCGCCTGAACCGAGAGGCCTGAACCGAGAGGCCTGAACCGAGCGGCCTGAACCGAGCGGCCTGAACCGAGCGGCCTGAACCGAGCGGCCTGAGTCGGCGCGCCCTCGCCGTGGCTCAGGGGGCTGCGGCGCAGGCCGGGGCGGTCTCAGGGGGCCGCGGTGCGGCCCCGGACGGCGGCGAGCGCCGCGAGGCCCGCGAGCAGCAGCGCGCCGCCGGCCGGCGCCGGCACCGGCGCGATCGGCGCGCTCAGCGTCACCAGCGCCGCCGCCCGCTCGGCGACGACGGCGTTGACGGCGGTGGTGAGGTGCACGGCGTCGTAGAAGATGTAGCTGTCCTGCTCCGCCGGCGTGCGCGCCTCGCAGATTCCTGGGTCGGAGCCGAAGGGCGCGCAGCTCTCGAAACCGTTCAGAAAGGCGAAGCCGTTGCTCGGCGCGCCGGCCTGCAGGCTGGCGATCACCTCCACCATGTCGAGCGTCCAGGTGTCGATCCCGTCCGTGAACAGCCCCGACAGCCGGTCGCGCACCGCCAGCGAATAGGCGGTCTGGAGCGCCGAGCTCTCCGCCCCGTCGGTGAGCGCGGACTGACCGACGTCGAAGGGCGTGAGGATCAGCGCCTTGCCGAAGCCGGTGTCGCGCAGCCGGGCCACGCCGTCGCCGATCCGCCCCGCCACATGGTCGGCCAGCGCGTCCACCTCGGGCCGCGGGCCGAGCGGCTGGTTCAGCGTCAGCCCCAGCAGCGACGGCGACGGCAGCGCCGAGGCCCAGATGTCGTTCGTGCCGACCCAGATCACGGCGAGGTCGTCGGCGCCCACCGCCGGCGCGTCGGCCTCGAACCGGTCCAGCTGGGAGGTGAAGCCGGTGTCGAAGCCGAAGCCGGCGTCGGTGTCGGGGATCACGTTGATCGGGCCGGACTGGGCGCCGCCCACCGCGTAGTCGCGCGCGGCGGTCTCCGGCGTCGGGTAGTCGGCCCCCACGGCGGCGGCGAAGGCGGGGAGCCACGTCTCGGGGCCGTTGGTGAACGGGCCGATGAAGCAGCAGTCGTTGAGGCTGTCGCCGAAGGCGTAGACGGCGCCGACGGGCGCGGCGGCCGCAGGCGCGGCCGAGGCGGCGAGCAGCGCCGCCGCGGCTAGACGGGTCGCGAGGGTCATCCGGGGTCTCCTCCACTTGTTATGGTTGTGGAGCGATCCCGTTCGTTCGCCCCGCGGTTGTCAAGCGCGAAGGGTCCGTGCAGGGGTCGGCGGCGGGCTCGCGCCCGGCGCGTCAGGTCGGCGGCAGGGCTCAGGGCTCCATCGTGGAGAGCCGCGCCGTCGGCGAGATCGCGTCGGGGTCGGTCAGCAGGTGCAGCAGCGCCGGGCGGCCGGTCGCGGCGGCGCGGCGCGCGCGGGCGAAGGCTTCGGCGAAGTCCGCGGTCTCGCGCACCGTCTCGCCGAACGCGCCGTAGCTGCGGGCGAGCGCGGCGAAATCGGGGTTGTCGAGCGCGGTGGCGACGGGCCGGCCCGGATAGCTGCGGGCCTGATGCATCCTGATCGTGCCGTACATCGCGTTGTCGCAGACCAGCACGACGACGCCGGCCCCGTGCTGCGCGGCCGTCCCCATCTCCTGCATGGTCATCTGGAAGCAGCCGTCGCCAGCGAGGCAGACGACCTCGCGCTCGGGGTGGCGCAGCTTCGCCGACACCGCCGCCGGCAGGCCGTAGCCCATCGAGCCGGAGGTCGGCGCTAGCTGCGTTCCCCAGCCGCGATGCCGATAGAAGCGGTGCAGCCACGCGGCGTAGTTGCCGGCGCCGTTGGTCAGAATCGCGTCCGCCGGCAGCGCGTCGCAGAGAAGCGCGACGACGGCGCCGAGGTCGACGCCCGATCTCCCCGCCGGCGCCGCCGCGGGCGCGCTCCAGGCGAGATAGGCGGCGTGCGCCTCGGCGGCGGCGGCGGGGTCTCGCGGCGCGGGCGGGCGCGGCGCGGCGGCGAGAAAGCCGCCCGGCGCGGCGCAGATCGCCAGATCGGGGGCGTAGATGCGCCCCAGCTCCTCGGGGCCGGGATGGATGTGGACGAGCGTCCGCCTGGGCTTCGGGATGTCGAGCAGCGTGAAGCCCTGGCTGGGGTTCTCCGAGAATCGCGCGCCGAGCAGGATCAGAAGGTCCGCCGACGCGACGCGCGCGCGCAGGGCGGGGTTGATCCCGAGGCCGACGTCGCCGGCGTAGAGAGGATGCGCGTGGTCGAAGAGTTGCTGGCGCCGGAAGGAGCAGGCGACCGGCAGCGCCCACGCCTCGGCGAAGGCTTGCGCCGCGGCGACGGCGGCTGCGTCCCACCGTGAGCCGCCGAGCACGAGCAGCGGGCGCTCGGCGGCGGCCAGCATCGCGCCGAGGCGCAGGACGTCGGCGGCGCCGGGGGCGGGCTCGGCGGCGCTCACGCGCGGGCCGGCCGCCGCCGCGGCGCTCTCGCGCAGCATGTCTTCCGGCAGCGCTAGCACGACGGGGCCGGGACGCCCCGCCATCGCCATGCTCCAGGCGCGGCCCATGGTCTCGGGGATCAGCGCGGCGCTCTCGATCTGGGCGGTCCACTTGGCGAGGTCGCCGAAGGTCTGGCGGTAGTCGACCTCCTGGAACGCCTCGCGCCCCCGCATCGCCCGGCCGATCTGACCGACGAGCAGCACCATGGGCGTGCTGTCCTGCTTCGCGACATGCACGCCGCTGGCGGCGTTGGTCGCGCCGGGGCCGCGGGTGACGAGCGCGACGCCGGGCCGGCCGGTCATCTTGCCCTCGGCTTCCGCCATCATCGCGGCGCCGCCCTCGTGGCGCGCGACGACGACATCGATGCCTGCGTCGCGCAGCGCGTCGAGCACGGCGAGGTAGCTCTCGCCCGGCACGCAGAACACGCGCTCCACGCCCTGCGCCCTGAGGCACTCCACGACGAGCTGGCCGCCGGTGCGGGCCCCGGCGGCCGCCCGATCGGCGGCCCGATCATGGGCCTGGGCGCTCTCCGTCGCGTCATCCATCGTCCTGCCCCTTCCCACGTCCGTCGCCGGACTTCTATGCTGGCGCGAGCATGTCCGACCAGCCCGAGACGAGTTCCGCCCCGGCGTCGCCCCCGGCGTCGCGCCACGCCTCTCCCCGCGCGGCCGTCCGCGCGGCGGAGCGCGCGCCGAAGGGCGATGCGCGGGCGGCGCTCGTGCTGTGGCTCGTCGCGCTGCTCGTCGGCGTGCTGGCCGGCTACGCGGCCATCGGCTTCCGCCTCGCCATCGCGCTGATCCAGACCCAGCTCTACGGCGCCGACGACGAGACGATCCACAGCGCCGCCGCCGAACTCAACCCGCTGCTCGTCATCGCCATCCCCGTCGCCGGAGGCGTGGCGGTGGGCTGGATCCTCAGCCGCTTCACCGCGAACGGCAAGGCGCTCGGCGTCTCCGACGTGATCGAGGCCGCGGCGCTGCGCGACGGGCGCGTGAACCGGCGGGAGGGCTGCGCCTCCGCCGCGGCGGCGCTGGTGACGCTCTCGACCGGGGGCTCGACAGGGCGCGAGGGGCCGGCGGTGCATCTGGCGGCGGTGATCGCGGGCTGGATCGAGGACCGCTTCGACTTCCACGGCCTGCACGCGCGCGACATCCTCGGCTGCGCGGTGGCGGCGGCGGTCTCCGCCAGCTTCAACGCGCCCCTCGCCGGCACGCTGTTCGCGCTGGAGGTGGTGCTGCGCCACTACGCGGTGCACGCCTTCGGGCCGATCGTGCTGGCCTCGGTCGCGGGCGCGGTGATCAGTCGCATCCACATGGGCGATGTGACCGAGTTCGTGCTGCCGCCGCCCACCCCGGCCTTCTACGCCGAGATCCCGGCCTTTGCGCTGCTCGGCGTGACCTGCGGCGCCGTCGCGGTGCTGATGATCAACGCGATCTTCATCGCCGAGGGCGTCGGCGACCGGGTGACGCGCCGGTTCGGCCTGGGGCCGCTGCAGCGCCCGGCGCTGGCCGGCGCGCTGCTGGGGGTGATGGCGGTCGGCTTCCCGCACATCATCGGCGTCGGCTACGAGACGACCTCGCGCGCGCTGACCATGGGCCTGGACTTCTGGACCTGCGTGGTCTTCGCCGCCGCCAAGACGGTCGCGGTGGGGCTGACCTTCGCGGGGCGGATGGGGGGCGGGGTGTTCTCGCCCTCGCTGATGATGGGCGCGCTGGTGGGCGCGGCCTTCGGCATCGTCGCCACCGAGATCGCCCCGGTTCCCTCCGGCAGCCAGGGGCTCTATGCCGTCGCCGGCATGGGCGCGGTGGCGTCGGCGGTGCTGGGCGCGCCGATCTCGACGACGCTGATCGTGTTCGAGCTGACCGGCGACTATCAGGCGGCCATCGCGGTGATGGTGTCGGTGTCGCTGGCGACGGTCGTCGCCCACGCCTTCGTGCGCAAGAGCTTCTTCCTGACGCAGCTCGCGCGGGCCGGCGTGGCGCTGGCCTCGGGGCCGCAGAGCTGGCTGCCCAAGACGATCCCCGTGCGCCGGCTGATGCGGCTGCGCGGCGCTGAGGACTGCGCGTCCGACACCGCGGCGCAGGCGCTGATCGACCAGGGGGCGTGGCTGACGCGCGACGACACGCTGGCGCTGGCGCTGCCGATGTTCGACCGGCTGAAGGGGCCGTTCATCCCCGTGGTCGACGCGCCGCCGGAGGGCGAGCCGGAGCTGATCGGTGCGCTCTACCATGTCGACGCGCTGAAGGCGGTCAACCGCATCCTTGAGGAGACGCACCGCGAGGAGCATTCCTGAGCCGCGCCCCCGGCGGCGGATCGGGCCGACGCGGCGGGACGTCAGGTCAGTCCGAGCGCCTGCGCGGCGACGCCGAGCGCCGCGAGCAGCCCCACGGTCGCCATCACGCCCCAGCCGAAGCGGAAGATCAGCGCGCCGGCCAGCGCCGCCAACGCCGCCGCCGCGAGGTCCAGCCCGGCGAGGTCGACCGTCGGCAGCCGCAACGGCCCGAAGCCGACGAAATCGACCGCCCCGAACAGCACGTTGAGCGCGAACCACAGCGCCACGAAGCCGATCACGCCAACCACCGCCGCGGTCACGCCGGTCAGCGCGCCGGCGAGGCGGCGGGAGGCGCGCAGATCCTCCACGAAGGGCGCGCCGGCGAAGATCCACAGGAACGAGGGCGCGAAGGTGGTCCAAAGCGCCATCAGCGCCGCCGCGGCGGCCAGGCCCAGCCCGCCGGCCTTGAGCCCGCCGAGGAACGCGACGAACTGGGTGACGAGGATCGTGGGGCCGGGCGTCGTCTCCGCCAGCCCCAGCCCGTCGATCATCTCCGCCGCGTCGGCCCAGCCGCGCTCGACGCCGGCCTGCGCAAGCCACGCCAGCACGGCGTAGGCCCCGCCGAAGCTCAGCACCGCGAGCTGGGAGAAGAAGAGCCCGATCTCCACCAGAACATGGCCCGGCCCGAGCGCCAGCGCCGCCAGCGCCACCGGCGCCCACCAGACCGCAAGGCACCACGCGGCGGCGCGCGCCGCGGCCCCCGCCGCTCCCGCCGCCTGCGGCGGCGCGGGCTCCGCGGCGCGGTCCGCGGGCGCCGCCAGCAGCGCGCCGACGACGCCGGCGCCGATCACCACCAGCGGAAACGGCAGGTCGAGGAACATCATCGCCGCGAAGGCCGCGAAGGCCAGCGCGGCGAGCCCCGGCCCCTTGAGGCCGCGCCTGGCGATCTTGATGAGCGCCTGGGCGACGATGGCCAGCACCGCCGCCTTGACGCCGAAGAACACGCCCTCCACCAGCGTCAGCCCCGCGCCGAGAACGTAGAGCATCGAGAGCGCCAGCATCAGCGCCGCGCCCGGCAGGATGAACAGCAGCCCCGCCGCCAGCCCGCCGCGCACCCCGTGCGTCAGCCAGCCGACATAGGTGGCGAGCTGCTGCGCCTCGGGCCCCGGCAGCAGCATGCAGTAGTTGAGCGCGTGCAGATAGCGCGGCTCGTCGAGCCAGCGTTTCTCCTCGACGACGATGCGGTGCATCATGGCGATCTGCCCGGCGGCGCCGCCGAATGACAGCACGCCGATCTTCGCGAAGGTGGCGACAAGGTCGCCGAACGCCGGCCGCGCGAGCCCCTGCGCCTTCATCTGCCCGTCCGCCATGCCGCCCCCCCAACACACGGTTGCAGGCGATCATAGCGCGCGCCGTCAGCCAGCGAGAGCCAGCGCCGGCAATTTCGCAAAATCGTCAAAGACGAAGGCCGCTCCCATCGCCTCGATCGCGCCATGGCGATAGCCCTCGGTATAGAGGCCGAAAGGCGCTCCCATGGCGGCGGCGGTCGCCGCGTCGGTCTCGCTGTCGCCGACAAACAGCCCCGTCCCGGCGCCGAGCGCGGCGAAGCAGGCGCGCAGCGGCGCTGGGTCGGGCTTGAGCGGATGCCCGGCATAGGCCCCGACCACCGCCTCGAAGAACGGCGCCAGGCCCATCCCGGCGAGCACCTCGTGGGTGACATCCTGCGGCTTGTTGGTGCAAAGCCCCAGCCGCGCGCCCGCCGCCTTGAGCGCAGCCAGCGCGTCGAGGGCGCCGGGAAACAGCGTCGCGTTCGACGCGCCCTGAGCAAGGTAGGCCGCGCCGAACTCCGCCCGCGCCCGAGGGTAGAGCTCGGCCGCGGCGCCGGCCTTCTCCAGCGCGCCGCGCACGAAACTGTCGGCGCCGCGGCCCACCAGCGCGACGGTCTCGGCGCGCGAGATTGTCGGCAGGCCCAGCCCGCCCAGCATCGCGTTGGCCGCGCCCTGGATGTCTCCGGCGCTGTCGATCAGCGTGCCGTCGAGGTCGAAGACGATGGCCTTCATCGCGCGCCCTCCCCTGCGGCGCGGATGGCGGCGATGTTCTCCGCAAGCCGCGCCCGCCCGCCGCGAAAGGCCGCGGAGCCCGCCACCAGAACGTCGGCGCCGGCGCCGGCCGCCAGCGGCGCGGTCTCCACGTCCACCCCGCCGTCCACTTCGAGATGGATCGGCCGGTCGCCGATCAGCGACCGAAGGCGCGCGATCTTGGCGGTCTGCGAGGCGATGAACTTCTGGCCGCCGAAGCCGGGGTTCACGGTCATCACGCACACCAGATCGACCATGTCGAGCAGCCCCCCGACCGCCTCTGCGGGCGTGCCGGGGTTGAGCGCGACGCCCGCGCGCAGGCCGAGGGCGCGGATCGCCTGAAGCGTGCGGTGGATGTGCGGCCCCGCCTCGACATGGGCGGTCAGCACGTCGGCGCCAGCCTCGGCGAAGGCGGCGATATGCGCGTCGACCGGCGCGATCATCAGGTGCACGTCCATCACCGTCGCCACATGGGGGCGCAGCGCCTTCACCATCTGGGGGCCGAAGGTGATGGCGGGGACGAAGTGGCCGTCCATCACGTCGACGTGGACCCAGTCGGCGCCGGCGGCCTCGACCGCCGCGCAGTCGGCGCCGAGCGCGGCGAAGTCTCCGGCGAGAATGGACGGCGCGATCTTCACGTCTCGCGCGAATGGGCGGGAGAAGAAGTCTGACACGGCGGGGCTTTCCTCAGCGATAGAGCACGAGCGGCACATGGCAGGAGCGGATCAGCTCCGCCGTGGTGCTGCCGAGCATCAGGGTGCGCAGGCGCGAATGGCTGTAGGCGCCCATCAGCAGCAGGTCGACGCCCTCGGACGCGACGAACTCGGCGATGGCGACGTCGGCCTGCCCCTGCAGCAGCATCGGCGTCGCCACCCGGCCGGCGGCGCGCAGTCGGCTCGCGGCGGCCTCCAGCCGCCGGCGCGACTCCAGCGTCTCGGGACCGACCGCGAGCACGTCGCAGACGAGCCCCGCGAAGAGCGACGACTGCGCCGCGCTCTCCAGCGCCTTCTGCGCGCTCGGCCCGGCGTCGAAGGCGATCGCCATGCGGCGCGGCGTGCGGAAGCTGCGCGAGGCCACCAGCAGCGGCCGCGTGCTCGCCCGCGCCACCCGTTCGAGGTTCGAGCCGAGATGGCCGCGCGCGTAGTCGGCGGCGACGCCGCGCTTACCGATGACGACCATCGCCGTCTCGGTTTCGCGCCGCGCCAGCGACTCCAGCAGGTCGCCCTCGCAGAGCGTGAGCGTCGCGTCGGGCGCGCCGCCGGCCTCGGCGTGGACCTGCGCCTCCTCCAGGTCGAGCCGCCCGCGGTCTCGCAGCAGCCGCGTGCGCTCGCTCTCCAACGCTGCGAGATCGGCGCTGAGCTTGGCGCGCGCGGGGTCGGCGTCGTCATCGGCGGCGGAAGTCGGCAGCGAGCGGCGGCCGAGAACCTGGAGCAGCTCCACGGGAAGGCCGAGCCGCGCCGCGGCCCATGCGGCCTGCTGCGCGACGCTGGGCGAATAGAGCGAGCCGTCTATGCAGCCGAGAACGCGCAGTCGCGGCGGGGCGGCGTTCAGATCGGGTTCGGCGTCGTCGCTGAGGGGCATGGCGCTTCCCGTCCTGACCGCTCTGGCGGCGCTGCAGCCGGTTGCGCCCTGCGGGTGCGTCCGTCCGGAACTGCCGCCACGAGAGGCGCCGTCGAGACGGCGATGGCGGAAAATGGTGGAGCCGAGGGGAGTCGAACCCCTGACCTCTGCAGTGCGATTGCAGCGCTCTCCCAACTGAGCTACGGCCCCGCGCGGCCCGCTGCTTGCGCTGCGGCGGCGTGTGGCGGGCGGATACGCCGCGCACCGGGGAGTGTCAATAGCCGCTCTCCGCAGGCGCCGCGATCGGCCGGTTTTTTGCAGCGCAGCGTCGTTGAACCGGGGGGCGGCGTTGGATATGACTTCCGTGGCGACGGCGCCCGGCCATCAACGGGGCGCGACCGGTAACGAAAGGCCGCCGCCCATGGGCTCCCTCCTCGCGATCCTGTTCCTGATCCTCGACATCGCCTTCTGGATCATCATCGTGCAGGCGGTGCTGAGCTGGCTGATCGCGTTCAACATCATCAACATGAGCAACGACTTCGTGCGCGGCCTCTACGCCGGGCTGGCGCGGCTGACCGACCCCGTCTACGCCCCGATCCGGCGCATCCTGCCCGACACCCGCCCGATGGACCTCGCGCCGCTGGTGGTGCTGGTGGCGATCTACGCCCTCCAGATCATCCTGTCCAACAACGCCCGCGCGCTGATGTGAGCGCGATGGGCGGGGGCGACGGCGCGATCGACTGGGCGGGCTTCATCGCCGCCACCAACGGCGAGCTCGCCGCGCTGCGCAAGGCTGCGCCGGAGGCGACGGCGGGCTTCTCGGCGCTCGCGAAGGGCGCGATGGCGGCCGGCGCGCTCGACCCCAAGGCGAAGGAGCTCATCGCGCTGGGCATCGGCGTCGCCAAGCAGTGCGACGCCTGCATCGCCTATCACGTCAAGGCGCTGGTGGGTCTTGGCGCGACCCGCGAGGAGATCGCCGAGACGGTGGGCGTCTGCGTCTACATGGGCGGCGGGCCGTCGCTGATGTACGGGGCCAAGGCGCTGGCGGCCTATGACGCGCTCGTTGGCTGAGCGGCCGCGGCTGACCTTCTGGTTCGAGTTCGCCTCCACCTACGCCTATCTCGCCGCGATGCGCGTCGAGGGGCGGGCGCGCGCCTGGGGCGTGGCGCTCGACTGGCGGCCGTTCCTGCTCGGGCCGGTCTTCGCGGCGCAGGGCTGGGAGACCTCGCCCTTCCTCATCTACCCCGCCAAGGGCCGCTTCATGTGGCGCGACATGGCCCGGCGCGCCGAGGCGCTGGGGCTCGCGTTCCGCGTCGACCCGCCGGCCTTTCCGGTGAACTCCGCGCCCGCGGCGCGACTTGCGATCGCGGCGCTGGAGCGGCCCGAGGGGCCGGCCTTCGTGCGCGCGGTCTACGCCGCGCAGTGGGCGCAGGCGCGCGACGTCGCCGATGCGGGCGTGCTGGCCGACTGCGCGCGGGAGGCGGGCCTCGACCCGGCGGCGCTCGCAGAGCGCGCCGGGGCGCTGCGCCCGCGCCTGCGCGAGCACACCGAAGCCGCGATGGCGGCCGGCGTCTTCGGCGCGCCGAGCTTCGCCGCGGGCGGCGAGCTCTTCTGGGGCGCCGACCAGATGGAGGATGCCCTGAGCTGGGCGGCGACCGGGCGGCTGGCGCCCGCGGCCGGGCAAGGGGACGACCCCGAGGACAGGCCATGAACCCGACGCCGAGAGACGCCGCCGCCGCCGACATCCCCGCAATCACGGAGATCTACGCGCGCTACGTGCTGGAGACGACGGCCAATTTCGAGGAGACCGCGCCGGACGCGGCGACGATGGCGGCGCGCTGGCGGGCGGTGGTCGACGCCGGCTGGCCCTGGCTCGCAGCGGAGGTCGACGGCGCCCTGCTCGGCTACGCCTACGCCGCCCACTACCGCCCGCGCCCGGCCTATCGCTTCACGCTGGAGGACTCGATCTACCTCGCGCCTCAGGCGCAGGGGCGCGGGCTGGGCTCGGCTCTGCTCGGCGCCTTGATCGCGCGCTGCGAGGCGGCCGGCGCGCGGCGCATGATCGCCGTGATCGGCGACCCCGACGCGATGCCGGCCTCGATCGCGCTGCACCGCCGCTTCGGCTTCGCCGAGGTCGGCCGGCTGCCCGGCGTGGGCTGGAAGCTCGGCGGCTGGCGCGACACGCTCCAGATGCAGCGCGCGCTTGGGCCGGGCGCGAGCGCGCCCCCCGCCTGAACGTCGCGCCGGGCTCAGCCGCCCTTTGGAAACAGGAACACCAGATTGAGGCGGACGCCCAGACCTTCAGGGCCCGCGTCGGGCGCCTCGGCCCAGTAGCGCAGGCCGGCGCCGATCTGGATGCGCTGGGCGCCGACGCCGACAAGCTGGTTGACGCCTGCGTTGATCGGCACGCTCCACGCGCCGCCCTCCCAGTCGTAACTCGCCTCGGTGTTGAGGAAGAAGCTCGTGGCGCCGGCCGTGGTGTAGTTCACGAAGGGCTGCGCGAAGGTTGCGTTCACGTCGGCGCCGTCCTCCCCCGCGAAGGACCAGATGTGGTTGGCCAGCGCGCCGAACGTCCATGGCCCACGCTGGATCAGGCCGACAGCGGTGGGCCCCGCGCCGAGCTTGCCGGCGCCGAGGGCGTCGTCGGTGGCGGTGGGCAGCAGGAAGGCCGGCCCCACGCCCCAGATCAGGCCGCCCGCGCCCGGGGCCTTCGGCGAGAAGAACAGGCTCTGGAGGACGTCCCCCAGGCCGAAGGCGTCGTCGGCGCCGGCCACGGGCGCCTCCAGCGACACGACGGGCAGGATGGTGCGCGAGATGAGGTTCAGGTCCTCGGTCAGGTCGATCGGGACGACCGGCTGAACGTTCAGGGTGTAGCGGTCGGCGTCCTGCGAGCCTATGCCGCCGTCCCAGTTGAACTGGAGCGGCACGCTGACGAGGCTCGCCACCGGGTTGGCGAGCTGCTTGGCGAGCTCCGCCGCGTCGCCCGAGCTCTGCGCGGAAGCGCCCGTCGCGGCGAAGAACGCGGCGGCCCCGACGACCGCGGCGAGACCTGCGCCCGGAATGCGACCCATGGCGGACTCCCGATCATGCCGTCGCGCGGCGATCCTGCGATCCTGCGACAGGCGTTTCCTCCCCGCAAGCTTTGCGGCGTTCGCAGGCGCGGCGAAAGCGCGCCTGTCGCTGGCGACGGCGCGGCGCTATGCCTCGCGCGACATCAACCGAGGGAGACCGGTGACATGGCGAGAGCGAAGATCGCGCTGATCGGCGCGGGGCAGATCGGCGGCACGCTGGCGCATCTGGCGGGGCTCAAGGAGATGGGCGACATCGTCGTGTGCGACATCGCCGAGGGCGTGCCGCAGGGCAAGGCGCTCGACATCGCCGAGAGCGCGCCGGTCGACGGCTTCGACGCGAAGCTCACCGGGGCCACCACCTCCGACGCGGCGAGCTATTCCGCCATCGCCGGCGCCGACGTCGTGATCGTCACCGCCGGCGTGCCGCGCAAGCCCGGCATGAGCCGCGACGACCTGCTCGGCATCAACCTCAAGGTGATGAAGGCCGTCGGCGAGGGCCTCAAGGCGCACGCGCCGGACGCCTTCGTGATCTGCATCACCAACCCGCTCGACGCGATGGTGTGGGCGCTGCGCGAGTTCTCCGGCCTGCCGGCGCAGAAAGTCGTGGGCATGGCGGGCGTGCTGGATTCGGCGCGGTTCCGGCATTTCCTCGCCGACGAGTTCGACGTCTCGGTGAAGGACGTCACGGCCTTCGTGCTGGGCGGCCACGGCGACACGATGGTGCCCTCGGTGCGCTACTCCACCGTCGGCGGCATCCCCCTGCCCGACCTGATCGAGATGGGCTGGACGAGCAAGGACAGGATCGACGCCATCGTGGACCGCACGCGCAACGGCGGCGGCGAGATCGTGGCGCTGCTCAAGACCGGCTCGGCCTTCTACGCCCCCGCCGCCTCCGCGATCCAGATGGCGGAGAGCTACCTCAAGGACCAGCGCCGCGTGCTGCCGGCGGCGGCGTGGTGCGACGGGGTCTATGGGCTGAACGGCCTCTATGTCGGCGTGCCGGTGGTGATCGGGGCCGCCGGCGTCGAGAAGGTCGTGGAGATCAGGCTCAACGCCGACGAGAAGGCGATGTTCGACACGTCGGTGAACGCCGTCCAGGGCCTCGTCGCGGCGTGCAGGGAGATCGATCCGTCGCTGGCCTGACGGCCGGCTCACGCAGGGGCCGCGGCCCAGGCCTCCGAGCCGCAGCCCCCGCTTCCGGAGCGAGAGGTCTTCCGAGCTGGTCCGCCTCTGTGCCGGCGGATCGACTGGAGCACGCTCGCGCGGCGTGGCTCAGCGGGGAAGGCGCGCCGTTCCAGGGGGGCCCGGCGCTAGGCCGGGACGCCCCGCGGCCTGAGGCAGTCCCGCCCCGTCCTGGGCCTTCGGCGGACTGCCCTCGTTCAGTGCTCGGCGTGGCTCCTGGCGAAGGCTGCCTTCTGCGCGTCGCTCGCTTCGGTCTGATGCTTCGCGCGCCACTGGTCGTAGGGCTCGCCGTAGACGAGCTCGCGCGCCGTCTCCTTGTCCATCGGCACGCCCCGCGCCTCGGCGGCCTCCTGATACCAGCGGCTGAGGCAGTTCCGGCAGAAGCCGGCGAGGTTCATCATGTCGATGTTCTGCACGTCGGTGCGCGCGCGCAGGTGGTCGCGCATCGCGCGGAAGGCGGCGGCCTCCAGTTCGGTGCGGGTCGCGTCGTCCATGGTCGGTCTCCCCTGATCCGTCTGAGCAGAGATGGCGCGTGGAGGCGGCGGCGCCAAGCGCAGCTCCTAGTTTAGAAGGTGGCGGATCGCCGCTCGTCGGTCCGCAGCAAGGCGAGAACCCGCCGCGGCGTTCCGCTGCCATCGAGGCAGACAGTCAAGCCGAATATCTCCCACAGCCAAGGCGACACCATGCAGGGATGCGGATTGGTTCTGTCGCGCAGCTTGTGAATGACCCGGACGCGTCCGCCGATGCCCAACGCCTCGGCAGCAGCAGCGACTTCACCGCCCATATGGGCGAGAAAAGCGAAGGCGATCGCGTTCTCACAAACCTGACGATCCTCCCAGACCGTCACTATCAGTCCGCCGTCATCGGCGAGGGCCGCCCAGCCACGCTTGCTGCGCAACCTGCGCGCGCCGGCCTCGTGAAACGCGTCCAATACCGTCATGGCGTCGGCGCAAATGGCTCAAGCCGCCTCGCGGCTCTCCTCGGCCACCAGCGTCACGATGTCGGTCATGATGCGGGTCAGGTCGAAGTCCTTCGGCGTGTAGACCTTCGCCACGCCGAAACCCTTCAGCGTCTCGGCGTCGACGTCGGGGATGATGCCGCCGACCACCACCGGCACGTCGTCCATGCCCTCGGCGCGCATCCGCTCCATCACCTCGCGCACCAGCGGGACATGGGAGCCGGAGAGGATCGAGAGGCCGACGACATGCACCGACTCCTCCAGCGCCGCCCCGACGATCTGCGCGGGCGTGAGGCGGATGCCCTCGTACACGACCTCCATGCCGCAGTCGCGCGCACGCACGGCGATCTGCTCGGCGCCATTGGAGTGGCCGTCGAGCCCCGGCTTGCCGACGAGGAACTTCAGCCGCCGACCGAGCCGGGCCGAGACGGCCTCGACCTTCTCGCGCACCGCGTCCAGCCCCTTGGCGCCGACATTGGCGGCCTTGCCGACGCCGGTGGGCGCGCGGTACTCGCCGAAGACCTCGCGCATGGCCGCGCCCCATTCGCCGGTGGTCACGCCCGCTTTCGCCGCGGCGATCGAGAGCGGCATGATGTTGGCGCCCTCGCGCGCGGCGGCCTTCAAAGCTGCGACGGCGGCCTGCGCGGCGGCCTCGTCGCGGCCCTCGCGCCACGCCTTCAGGCGCTCGATCTGCTCGGCCTCGGTCTCGGGATCGACCACCATGATGGCGTCGGGGCCGGTGGTGAGCGGGCTGGGCTCGGTGGTGGTGAACCTGTTGACGCCGATCACCGCGGTCTCGCCGGTCTCGATGCCCTTGAGGCGCAGGGCGTTGCTCTCGACCAGCCGCGATTTCATGTAGTCGATGGCGGCGACAGCGCCGCCCATCTCGTCGATGCGGGCGATCTCAGCGCGCGCCATCTCCTTCAGCGCCTCAACCTTGCGGTCCACCGCCGGGTTGCCGTCGAAGAGGTCGTCGAACTCCAGCAGGTCGGTCTCGTAGGCGAGCACCTGCTGGAGCCTGAGCGACCACTGCTGGTCCCAGGGCCGGGGCAGGCCCAGCGCCTCGTTCCACGCGGGAAGCTGCAGCGCCCGGCAGCGGGCGCGCTTGCTCAGCGTCACCGCCATCGCCTCGATGAGAATCCGGTAGACGTTGTTCTCGGGCTGCTGCTCGGTAAGGCCCAGCGAGTTGACCTGCACGCCGTAGCGGAAGCGGCGCAGCTTGGGGTCGGTCACACCGTAGCGCGTCTCGCAGATCTCGTCCCACAGGTCGACGAAGGCGCGCATCTTGCACATCTCGGTGACGAAGCGGATGCCGGCGTTCACGAAGAAGGAGATGCGGGCGACGACGCCGGCAAAATCCTCGTCGGAGACCGCGCCGCGCGCCTTCACCGTGTCGAGCACCGCGCAGGCGGTGACGAGGGCGAAGGCGAGCTCCTGCTCCGGCGTCGCGCCGGCCTCCTGCAGGTGGTAGCTGCAAACGTTCATCGGGTTCCACTTGGGAACGTCGCTGTAGCAGTAGGCGGCGATGTCGGAGATCAGCCGCAGCGACGGCTCGGGCGGAAAGACGTAGGTGCCGCGCGAAAGATATTCCTTGATGATGTCGTTCTGGACCGTGCCGGTGAGTTTCGAGACGTCGGCCCCCTGCTCCTCGGCGACGGCGACGTAGAGCGCCAGCAGCCAGGCGGCGGTGGCGTTGATCGTCATCGAGGTGTTCATCTGGTCGAGCGGGATCTGGTCGAACAGCGTCCGCATGTCGCCCAGATGCGCGATCGGAACGCCGACCTTGCCGACCTCGCCGCGCGCCAGCACATGGTCGCTGTCGTAGCCGGTCTGCGTCGGCAGGTCGAAGGCGACCGAGAGGCCGGTCTGGCCCTTGGCGAGGTTGCCGCGATAGAGTTCGTTGGACTTCGCGGCGGTCGAGTGCCCGGCGTAGGTGCGGAACAGCCACGGTTTGTCTCGCGTCGTCATCTCGAACCCTCCACGCCGGTCGTTGCTGCGCCGCACACTAGGCAAGGCGCAAGACTTCGGCAAGAAGGTTTCGCGATGGGGCGCGGGGGCGAAACTTAATGATCCACGCCCCGCCGACGCTCAACCCGCCTGCGCCCGCAACCGGGGCGCGAGAACGCGCCTCAGCGCATGGTCGAGCGAGACCGCGCCGGCCCCCTTCGCGACGAGAACCGAGAGCAGGAACGCCCAGAGCAGGCGCTGGTCGAGGATGACGGAGGACGGGATGCGGTCGAAGAGCGCCCCGACCGTGGCGGCGTCGGCCCCGTGGAAGGTGACGTCCACCCAGCTCTGCACCGCCACGAAGCCGATCATGCCGAGAGCGGCCAGCCGCGTCAGCAGGCCGGCGACGATCAGCAGCGGCAGCAGGAACTCCAGATAGGTTCCCGCGGCCACCAGGGCGCCCCAGGGCAGGAAGCCGATGGCCGCATCGTCGTACCCGACCGCCTCCATCGCCCAGGGAACGATCTGGACATAGGCGCCGGCGGTCAGGTCGAAGAACCCCGACAGGCCGTCGCCCACCTTGGTCAGCGCGCTGTTCCAGTAGTAGCCGAAGAGCACGGCGGCGAAGGCGAGGCGCGCGGCGAGGCCGAGAAACCAGCCCTCCAGCGCGTCCTCCACCGCCCGCCCGGCGGCGGCGGCGGCTGCGGCGGCGGTCTCCAGCGCGTCGATCATGCGGTCCATGGCGGATCTCCTTGAATGGGCTGCGTCAGGGGCCGCCTCGGGCCGCGGCGACCACGAGGCCGGCGGCGAAGGCGGCGGCGAGCTGCTCGCCGAGGTCGAAGGCCGGAGCGCCACCCGGCCCTCCGCCGACGCCCGCCGCGGCGATCTCGCCCAAGGGCCGGCCCTCGACGACCATGGCGAGGAAGGCGGCGGCGGGCGCCGGCAGCGCGCGGGTCTCCACGGTCCAGTCAGGGCGGACGACGAGCGCGGTCTCGGGCCGGCCGAGGTCGGCGAGGCCGCGGCGCGGGCCGGTCACGTCCGCCCAGAGGCTCGCGACGGCGAAGCGCGACGCGACGAGCCGCAGCGACGGGTGCGCGACAAGGCGCGCCGACGCCAGCGCGCCCGGGTCGAGCGCGGAAAGCGCCTTCGCGCCGACCGGGGCGACGTCGGCGGCGCCGACCGGGGCGACGTCGGCGGCGTGGAACGCCTCGCAGCGCGCCCATTCCAGACGCGCGACGTCGGACAGCCACGGCAGTCCGGCGGCGGGCGGAAACGCCGCGAGCCAGCCCGCGAAAGCGCCGCCCCAACGCAGCAGCACCGGCGAGCGCGGGGGATGGGCGCGGACGAAGGCCGCGGCGGCGGCGGCGAAGAACCCCTCGCCGACCAGACGCCGCACCGCCGGAAAGGTCTCGCCCAGCGCCGCTATGAGGCCCGCCACGACGTTGTTGCGATGGACCGAGAAGCGCGGGTCGGGCGGGCCGGGCCGAGCGGGGTCGAGCGCGGCGGCGGCCATGGCGGCGAGGCTCTCGCGCGCGGCAGGCGATGCGGCAGGGTCCGCCGGGTCGACGCCGCACCGGCGCAGGTGAGACGCCGCGAGGCTGGGCGGCCCGAGGCTGGGCGGCCCGAGGTCAGGCGGCGCCGGCATGACGCGCGGCGCCCCTGCTCGTGATCGCATGGTCCGCCGCCGCCGCCACGGCGGGCGGCGCGTCGACGGCGGGCGCGCCGGCGACCCGCCCCGCGAACGCCGTCGGCGCAGCGGAGCGCGCCACGGACTGCCCGCACGCCGCCCGGGTGGCTGCGTCGCCCCGCCAGTCGCCGGGCGTCGCCCCGCCGTTCCGGGCCTTGCAGGCGCGATGGTCGTCGCAACGCGGCGAAAGGCGCGGCGCCTCGGCGAGGAAGCGGGCGCGGCCGGTCATGCCGGCGACGGCCGCGCGCCTGCGCATCGCAGCGATCGTCGCCCCGCCCGGCGCGGGCGCCGGACGGCGCCCAACGAGGGGCGCCTGCTCCCCGTCGAGGCGGGACGGCGCGTCGAAGCCGCGCTTCCCGCAGCAGCTTGCGGCTGCGCATCGGGCGCCGGCGACCGCCAAGCCGCGCAGGAAGTGGCGCATGGATCTCTCCGTCATCCGCTCCGTCATCCGCCTCGTCATCGGCTCCGGCGCCGCGCTTCGGCCCGTCCTCACGCCGACTGTCTCACCCCGACTGTTCGACGCGCCCCGGCGAGACGTTACGCGGCTCACGCGCATGTGACGCCAACGCTCCCGCAGCCGCGCACGCTCCCGCGCGCACACGCCCCGACCGCGGCGCGCCGCGCGGGTCTCGCCAGTCGGGGTCATGTGCGCTATCCATGCGGGCAGTCTGGGCGGCGCTTCGCGCTTGCACGCGCCCGGAACGCTCATCACCATTGCGCCGCGCTGCGCTGCGCGCGGACCGAGGTTGTCGCAAATGAAGGCGATCGTGCGGATGAACCGTATCGGGAGAGGCGAGCGCGCTGCTGGCGGTTCGCCGGCGGGACGCGTCTGGACGCGCCCGTTCCGGGCGGCTCTCGTCCGGCGCGGGCGGGCCTCCGCGGGTCGACGCTGGCGCGCGCTCGCATGGTCGCTGGCGGCGGCGGCCGCGCTCGCCGTCGCCGCGCCGCAGGGCGCGTACGCCGCGCAGGCGACCTCCATAGCGGTGATCGGCGACAGCATCGCCCGCCACTACTGCAGGGGTATCACGCGACACCTGCGCGGCGACGACCGCTTCCGGGTGTCGTGCTGGGTGCATCCGTCCTCGGGGCTGACGCGCGACGACTTTCTCGACTGGGAGGCGACGCTGGGCGACTATCTGGAGCGGGACCGGGTGGACGTCGCCGTGGTCTCGTTCGGCGCCAACGACGCCCAGCGCATGCTGCTTCCCGACCGCGTGCTCGCCTTCGACGACGACGCCTGGGCCGCCGAGTACGAGACGCGGGTCGACGCGATGCTGACCAAGCTGAAGGAGCACGGCGCGCGGGTCGTCTGGGTGGGCCTGCCCATCCCGCGCAGCGACAGCTTCGCGCGCAAGCTGGCGCGGCTGAACGCGATCTACGAGGCGCGCGCGCTGGCCAACGGCGCCGCGTTCCACCCGCTGTGGGAGGCGACGCAGGACGCGAGCGGGCGCTACGCCACGGCCCTGCCCGACGCCAAGGGGCGGATGCGCGTGGCGCGCGAGGAGGACGGCGTGCATTTCACCCGCGAAGGCGAGATCCTGATCGCCTGCAAGCTCATGGTGGACATACCCGGCGCGACGCGGCCCGACGGCTGCTGACGCGGCGGCCCGCGCGTGCTGTTCCATACCTCCGGCTTCGCCGCCTTCTTCCTGTGCGCCTTCGCCGCCGCCTGGGCGACGCGGGGCCGGCCGACGCTGCATCTTTGGACGCTGACGGCGGCCAGCTTCGTCTTCTACGCGGCGTGGGACTGGCGCTTCGCCTTCCTGCTGCTGGGAAGCGGTCTGTTCAACTGGGCCGCGGCGCTGGCGCTGGAGCGGCGGGAGGGCCGCGCGCGGCGGGCGGTCGTCGCCGGCGCCGTCGCGGCCAACCTCGGCGTGCTGGCGACGTTCAAGTATTTCGACTTCTTCGCCGAGGGGCTGAACGCCCTGCTGCGCGCCGCAGGTTTCGAGGGCGGGATGCCCTACGCGGGGCTGATCCTGCCGGTGGGCGTCTCGTTCTTCACGTTCCAGGGCCTGTCCTATGTGGTGGACGTGCACCGGCGCGAGATCGCGGCGTCGCGGCCGGCGGTGGAAGTGCTGTTGTACCTCAGCCTCTTTCCGCAGCTCGTCGCCGGCCCGATCGTGCGCGCCTCGGCGCTGCTGCCGCAGATCCGCGCGCGGCTGACGCCCGCCCCGGGGCCGGAGCGCGTGGCTGCCGGCTTCGCGGCGGTGATGATCCTCTCGGGCCTGTTCAAGAAGCTGGTTCTGGCCAACTACATCGCCGCCGATCTCGTGGACGAAGCGTTCTTCGACCCCTCCTTCTACGGCGCGGCGGACCTGTGGCTCGCCGCCTACGGCTATTCGGTGCAGATATACTGCGATTTCAGCGGCTATTCAGACATGGCGATCGGGCTGGCGGCGCTGCTCGGCTTCGCAATCCCGAAGAACTTCGACCAGCCGTTCCGCGCCGCGTCGATGCGCGAGTTCTGGCGGCGCTGGCACATCTCGCTGTCGACCTGGCTGCGGGACTACCTCTACAAGCCGATGGGCGGCTCGCACGGCCGCGCGGGGCGCACGGCGCGCAACCTGTTCCTGACCATGCTGCTGGGCGGGCTGTGGCACGGCGCGGCGTGGACCTTCGTGCTGTGGGGCGCGCTGCACGGCGCGCTGCTGGTGGCGGAGCGGGCGCTGGCGCGGGCGGCGCCGCCGATGCCCTCGGGCCGGGCGGGCCGGGCGGCGGCGATCTTCGTCACCTTCCATCTCGTCGTGCTGACCTTCGTGCTGTTTCGCAGCGAGTCGCTGCCGCTGTTCTGGGACTTCCTCGCCGGCCTGACGCGTTGGGAGCAACCGCCGGAGCTGGCGGGCGGCTTCGTCGCCGGGCTGATCGCGCTGGGAGTGGCGCTGCACTTCACGCCGCCCGAGGCGCCCGAGCGCGCCGCGCGCGCCCTCTCGGCGCCGCCATGGCCGGCGCTGGGGCTGGTCGCGGGGTTGCTGCTGGCGCTGATCGGCTTCCTTGCGCCCGCCGAGGTGACGCCCTTCATCTACTTCCAGTTCTAAGGAGCGCCGACCATGGCGGAACCGACCCCCGAGACGCCGCCCGCCTCGCTGCCGGTTGGCCGCGCCGCCGCGGCGCTGGCGCTGGCGCTGCTGGTCGCGCTGTCGCTCAATCCGCGCGTGCCCGGCGGGTGGGCGCGCGACGCGGGCCTGCCCGAGGCGACGACGCTCGCCGCAATCGACGCGGCCGACGCGCTGGCGGCGTGGGCGGAGGCGGCCGGCCTGACCGCGCCGGGGGACTGGGTCTCCGCGCGCGTGCAGGCGCTGCGCGAAGAATGAGCGCGACGCGCGCCGCCGCCCGGACGCGCGCGCCGGCGCGGCTGAGCGGCCGAGAGACCGAGCGGCCGAGCGGCTGAGCGGCAGGGCGGTGCGGGCGGTCATGGTCTTCCTCCTCTCCACGGGCGCCGCCGCCGGCGCCGGGCTCGACGCCTGCCCGCCGGCGCCGGCGCGCCACGCGGCCGCGGCGGAGCGAACGCTGCGCATCGAGACGCCGGACGGCCGCATCGCGGCCACCTTCGCGCGGCCCGAAGGCGTCGAGCCGGCGGCGCTGGCGCTGATGCTGCACGGCTACACCGGCGCGCGCGACGAATTCCCGGTGCAGGGCGGCGAGGGCATGTTCGCCCGCGCCGCGCGCGCCTTCGCCGAACGCGGCGTCGCCTCGCTGCGCATCGACTTCATCGGCTCCGGCGAGAGCGACGGTGCCTGGGCCGACACGACCTTCGAGACGCAGGCGCGCGACGCCCTGCGCGCCCGCGACTTCCTCGCGGCGACGGTCGGGCGGGAGGGCGCGCCGCTCGGCGTGCTCGGCTTCAGCCAGGGCGGGCTGGTGGCGCTGAAGGCGGCGCGCGAGGGCGGCTTCGACCGCGTGGCGCTATGGAACCCGGTGCTGGCCCCGCGCGAGACCTATCGCGCGATCTTCGGCGACGCGCTCGACGCCGGGTTCGCCGCCGCGGCGGAGGGCCCCGGCGGCGCGCAGGTGGCGGGAACCGGGCTGCGGCCCGGCTTCTTCGCCGGCGTCGCCGCCGCCGACCCCGCCGCGGACGCCGTCGCCATCGCGGCGCCGCTGCTGGCGGTCAGCGGGGCGCGCGACATGCTCGCCGCGCAGGGGCCGGCCCGGGCCGAGGCGCTGGCGGCCGCGCGCGCGGCGCCGACGACGGCGGTCGCCGTGGCGGGCGGGCACGACCTCGGCGCCGTGGGCGAACCGGCGCTGCTGGACGCCGTGATCGCCTGCACCGCGGGCTTCCTGCTCGGCCTCGCGCCCAGACCCTGACGCCGCGCCGCCCTGGCGCCCGAGGCCTCGACCGGGCCGAAGCTTCGCGCCATGCTCGACCCCGACGGCCCCCGGCAGGCGGGGGCGCCGGAGCGGGAGCCAGCCCATGCAAGCGACCCTGAGAACGCCGCGCCGCGCCGCGGTCCTCGCCCTGCTCGCCGCCCTCGCCGTCGCGCTCCCCGCCTTCGCGCAGGGCGTCGCCGCGCGGGACGCCGCCCGGCTCCCCGAGGCCGCGACGGCGACGCGGGAGATGGTGGTGACGGCGCATCCGCTCGCCAGCGAGGCCGGCGCGCTGATGCTGCGGCTGGGCGGGACGGCGGCGGACGCGATGGTGGCGGCGCAGACGGTGCTGGGCCTCGTCGAGCCGCAGTCGAGCGGGATCGGCGGCGGCGCCTTCGCGCTCTGGCGCGACGGCGCGAACGGCGCGCTGGTGACGCTCGACGCCCGCGAGACGGCGCCGATGGCGGCGACGCCGGAGCGGTTCCTCGACGCCGTCGCCGCGCCGCTGGAATTCGCCGACGCCTGGCAGAGCGGCCTGTCGGTCGGCGTGCCCGGCGTGCCGGCGCTGATGCAGGCGACGCACGACCGCTGGGGCCGCCTGCCCCGCGCCACTGTCTTCGCCCCCGCCCGCCGCCTCGCGCTCGCCGGCTTCCCCTTGAGCGGGCGCACCGCGGATCAGGTCGAGGGCCTGCTGAAGCGAAACGCGAGCTGCGCCGACCGGCTGTTCTTCCGCGACCCCGCCGCCTTCGCCCATTTCGTGGAGGGCGACGCGACGGCCTGCGCGGCGAAGCCGGCGGGGACCATCCTGCGCAACCCCGCCTACGCGCGGCTGATGCGGCGGCTGGCGCGGCGCGGCGCGGCGGGGTTCTACGCGGGGCCGGTGGCGCGGGCGGTGGTGGAGGCGGTGCGGAGCGACCCCAACCGACCCGGCGACATGACCCTCGACGACCTCGCCGCCTACCGGGTGATCGCGCGCGCGCCGGTCTGCGTCGGCTATCGGGGGCGGACGGTCTGCGGCATGGGCCCGCCTTCCTCGGGCGGCGTCGCCGTGGGGCAGATGCTGCGGATGCTGGAGGGCTTCGATCTCGGCGACGACCCGCTCGGCGAGCGCGCGCTGCATCTGTTCGCCGAGGCGGGGCGGCTCGCCTTCGCCGACCGAAACCGCTACGTCGCCGACGCCGATTTCGTCCCCGTGCCGGTGGCGGGGCTGCTGGACCCCGGCTATCTCGCGGCGCGCGCGGCGCTGATCGGGGAGCGCGACATGGGCGCGGCGGCGCCGGGCGACCCGCCGGGCGCCGCGGCGGCGGGCGCGCATGTGCGGGCGAAGGACAGCGGCACCAGCCACGTCTCCATCATAGACCGCTTCGGCAACGCGCTGTCGATGACGACGACGGTGGAGTCGTCCTTCGGCAACGGCGTGATGGTTCCAGGCTTCGGCTTCCTGCTCAACAACGAGCTGACCGACTTCTCCTTCGCGCCCGTCGACGAAAGCGGCGATCCGGTCGCCAACCGGGTCGAGCCGGGCAAGCGGCCGCGCAGTTCGATGTCGCCCACCATCGTTTTCGACGCCGAGGGCGCGCTCAGCGTCGTGACCGGCTCGCCGGGCGGCTCGCGGATCATCGGCTATACGGCGCGCGCGCTGGTGAACGCGCTCGACTTCGGGCTCGACGCGCAGGCCGCCGTCAGCGCGCCCCATGTCCAGAACCGCAACGGCGCGACGGAGGTGGAGGCGACGGGCGAGACTGTCTGGCCCGGCTACGACCCCGAGGCGCTGGCCGCCGCGCTGAAGGCCCGCGGGCATGAGACGCGCGTCGCGCCGATGACGAGCGGGCTGTCGATGATCGTCGTCGGGCCGGACGGGCGGCTGACCGGCGGCGCCGACCCGCGTCGGGACGGCGTCGCCGCCGGCCGCTGACGACCCCCGCCGCAGGCCCGCTCCCGGCGACCCCACAAAGCCGGGCGCATGCGCGGCCCTCCTCGCCCGCCTCGATTGTGGGCCCGCCGCCCTGCGCGGCGGGCGGGCGGCGAATTGGCGAAAGGGGGTGTGACGCGCGACGCAGCGGGCTGACGCAGACGCAGCAATGGTGTCTCAAACGCCTGAAGGCGAAGCGAATCGGAGTGGAATTGAATGTTGCGCGTATCGGGCGACGTAGTGGCCGCGTTGAGTTCGGCCGGGCGCAGGAAGCTTGCGGCGGAGATCGCGGAGGCGACCGCGCGCGACCACCCCGAGGCGGTCGAAAGCGAAGGGGGCCCCGAGGCCTTCGCCGCCGCCGCGATCGAGCAGGCGCAGGCCCTCGGCCTCACGACCCGCGGGCGGATCCGCGCCTGGGCCCGGCTGCGGGCGACCCACGGCGCGGACGTTGCGTCGCTGCCCTGGGTCTCGGCGGTGCTGGAGGACAGCGCGCTGACGCCCGACGAGCGCCTCTCGCTGATCGAGGACCGTGCGCTGATGCGGGAGGCCCGTGGATGAGCCGCGTCGCGAAGCGCCCGCTCGACCCCGCCGCGGTCTCGGCCGCCAACGACGCCTTCTACGCGGCGCACCCCGAGATGATCGCGGCGGACGGCGCGCGCATCCCCATAGGCGACGGCGCCGACCAAGCCGCCTATCGCACCGAATGGATGGACCATTATGTGGCCGCCGGCGGCGCGCTGGAGGGCGACGACCCGACGCCCGCCGAGGAGCCTGTGCAGCCCTGCCCGCTGAGCTGGATCAAGTTCCAGTTCCTCGCGAAGGAGGGCGACCTGCCGCTCGCCGGCGTCGAGGCCGTGGTGATGGACCCCAACGGCGCCGAACGGCGCGCCACGAGCGACGCGCAGGGCGTGATCGAGATCCGCCCCGCCGCGCCGGGCGCCTGGGCGATCTACACGCCCATCGAGGGCCGCACGATCTCCGACACCTTCCACCTCACCAGTTCGGCCGAGGCCGGCGCGCCGGTCACGGCGAGCCAGACGCCCGAGCCCGAGCCGCGCCCCGGCCAGACCCCGGCGGAGGACCCCAACCAGACCCGCGCCGAGGCGATGCCCTGGGCGCCCAGGGCCTTCGCCGAGATCACCAAGCACAAGGTGCAGGACGGCGACGACCTCGTGGGGCTCGCCGAGCAGGTCGGGCTGACCTGGGACGAACTCGCCTTCTTCAATTTCGGCGTGAAGGAGCCGGAGCAGATCAACCGCCAGCTTCGCGACCTAGTGGGCTGCACGAACGCCGACGCCAACGGGAACTACTGGTTCACCGGCGAGGACGACCCGGGGATGATGTTCCTGCCCTGGCCGTTCGGCGCCGACGGGCTGGCGACGGAGACCGTCCACATCTTCCGCGGCGAATCGGTCGAGCGGCCGGTGAAGCTGGAGCTCCAGACGGTCGACGCGCTCGGCTACCGCGTCGGCGGCGTGTCGCTGACGCTGGTGACGGTGGAGGGCGTCGAGATCCCGGTCACGACCGACGGCGAAGGCTACTGGACCGACACGCTGATGCTGACCGGGCCGGTGGACGTGTTCCACGAGAGCGGCGACCGCGCGCATTTCTTCGTCGACGCCTATGGCGCCGCCGACCAGGCCGACAGCAACGAAGGACCGGTGGGCGCGACCGAACTCGTTGAGGCGCGGCTCGACCCGCTGCTGGTGCGGCGCGCGCTCTCCAGCATCCTCGTCCCCGGCGTCACGGCGGACCCGACACTGGCCGAGCGCGACACGCTGCGCCGCCGCTACGGCCGCACCCCGGCCGACCGCGAGGCCGCGCAGGCCGTCTCGGGCGTGTCCGGCGAGGGCGACACCGAGGCCGGCGACGGCGGGCCGGACAGCGACCGCGCCGCCGGCGCCTTCGTCCATCGCGCCGTCCACATGGCGGTGGACAACGTGTTCGCGGCGCCGCTGGCCGGCGAGGACTTCTTCCTCACCCTTGACCAGTGGCTGAAGGACCGCCACCCGACGGCGGGCTCGGGCCGCGGTTACTATCTGATGGTGGCGCGCGGGAGCACGCTTTACGTCGGCGAGGTCTCGGGCGGCAGCTTCACCGAGAAGGCGACCTTCGAGATCGACACCTCCCTCGTCTACGCCGGCGACGTGACGCTGCCGGACGGGCGCACGGTGACGGCGCGCAACGCCTATGGCGCCTATGCGGCGTTCGAGGTGGGCCGGCCCGAGCCGGTCTATTTCGACCTAGAGACCCGCTCGCAGCCGCTCAGCGACTTCAACCAGCTCGACGATGTCGACACGCTGCAGGAGATCGTCGTCGGCGCCGACCAGCAGCAGAAGCTCATCGACCTCCAGCGGTCGCTGAACCCCAAGGTCGGCGTATTCTACCTCTATCCGGAGAACGAGCCCCGTCGCGGCGCCGCGGCGCTGCTGGGCGGCTGCGGGCTGCTGGAGAACTACCCCGCCGACGGCGCCGTGAACGCCCGCGTCCACGCCCGCAACCGCATGACGGCGCAGGCCGCGAACGCCGCCTATCGCAGCGTCATCAGCGAATACGTGGACGGGGTCGAAGCGGTGACGACGGTGCAGGCGCTGCACGACCTAGGCCCGCCGATGCAACCCTACATCTTCCCCACACCCGCCGGCGCCACGCGCGCGCAGGCGCTGCAGTTGCTGGGCGACCAGAGCGAATCGTCGTTCCGGGCCTGGAAGGCGGTGTCGGAGAAGCTGGCGGAGCTGGAGAACCGCCATTCCTCCGGCTCGATGTTCTTCCGCACCAAGTTCGAGTTCGCCAGCGCGGTCAACTCGCCGGTGGGCGGCGGAACCGGCAAGGTCAGCTTCAACTTCGACATCGGCACCGACGGCTATCTGGAGAAGACCGAGCGCACGGTCGAGGCGGCCGTCGGCCCGGGCGGGGTGACCATCCCCGGCCTGAGGTCCGCCGGCACGGCGCAGCTGAAGCGCGAGGTCAACGTCGAGACCGGCGAGACCAAGGACACGCTGGAGGTCGGCCTGTCGCGCGGCGGCAAGAGCTACGGCTTCGAGGCGGCGTCGGACGGCAACGTGAAGATGAAGGGCCCCTACGGAACCTACTCGGAGTTCAACTCGCGCACCGCGGAGGGCGGTTACGGCCTGTGCCTGTCGCTGCAGGACCTTCTGGCGAGCAGGCGCGAGCGCAAGGCCGCCGAGTCCGGGACCGACCCCGAGAAGCAGAGCTTCCTCGCCGGCATCCCCAACGCCACCTTCTGCTTCGGCCTGCATTTCGTGCTGCTGCGCGAGGACCAGGTTGTGAGCTATCTGGTGCGGGCGCCGGGCTTCTTCGAGCGGCGGCTGCTCGACGAGCTGCTGCGCTGCAACTGGAACAGCCTGTCGGGCTTCGAGCAGGCGCAGCTCACCGCGGTCGGCTGGGAGATGGCGACATGGGACCGGCGCGCGCCGGAGGATTTTCCCGCCCCGACGAAGAAGGACTACAGCAGGCTGGAGGCCGCCGAGAAGATCGCGGCGGTGAAGCTCGGCTTCACCCAGCTCGACTGGGCGGCGCGCTGGAACGGCCAGATGGCGTTGGCGCGCTCCCGCGCCACGGTCGACGGCGGGCGCTGAGCCGCGGCGGCCCCTGCGTCGCGTCCTTCGCCGTCACGCCGCCCGCCGGCCCCGCCACGGCGTCACGCCACCTGCCGGCCCTGCGCCCACACCCCGCGCAGGGCCGGGGCGAGGCCGCGCATCCGGAAACGCACGAGGTCTCCGCGCAGGCCGGGCTCGAGCCTGCCGCGGTCGGTCAGCCCGGCCCCCGCGGCGGGCGCCGCCGTCACCGCCGCCAGCCCCCGCGCCATGTCTCCCCAGATCGCGCCGAGCCGCGTCGCCCCCATCAGCAGCGCCGCCGGCACATAGTCAGACGACAGGATGTCGAGGCGGTCGGCCTCGGCCAGCGCCTGCGCGGCGACGTTGCCGGAATGCGAGCCCCCGCGCACGAGGTTCGGCGCCCCCATGATCACGGCGATGCCGGCGCGGCGGCAGGCCTCCGCCGCCTCCCGCGTGGTGGGAAACTCAGCGAGCCGCGCGCCATGGGCCTGCGAGGCGGAGACCTGCTCGGCCGTGGTGTCGTCGTGGCTGGCGAGCGCGGCGCCGAAGCGCCTCGCCGCCGCCGCCGTGGCAGCCTCGTGCCGCGGCCCCAGCCGCGCCGAGAGGCCGCGCAGGTGGTCGAAGTATTTCTCGATCCCCGCCTCCCCGAGACTGTGCTTGCCGCGCAGGTAGTCGGCGAACTTCGAGACGTCGCGGAACTGCCGCTGGCCGGGCGTGTGGTCCATCATCGAGACGATGCCGATGCGGTCCTCCGGGCCGAACTCCGCCAGCTCCTCCTCCAGCGTCTCCGAGCAGATCTCGGCGCGCAGGTGGAGGTGGTGGCTGATCTTGAGCGCGCCGGCGGCGCGCAGCGCGAGGATCTCGTCGGCGACGCGGCGCGCGTAGCGCTCGTAGCCGTGCACCCCGTCCGTCGCGACCGAGCCGGCGCGGATCGCGTCGAAGACGGTGGTGATGCCGGTCGAGGCGAGTTCGGCGTCATGGGCGATGATCGCGGCCTCGTGCGGCCACTCCACCTTGGGGCGCGGCGCGATGTGGCGTTCGAGGTTGTCGGTGTGCAGCTCGACCAGCCCCGGCGCGACGAAATCCCCCTCGCAGTCGATGGCGCCGGGCGGGACGGCGGGGCCCGCGTCGATCGCGGCGATCGCGCCGTCGCGCACGACGACGGCGCCGCGCAACGTCTCGGTCGGCAGGACGAGGGTTGCGTTGGCGAGGATCAGGTCGGATGTCATCGCTGGCTTTCGTCGAGGGAAAGGCGGAGGCGTCGCGAGGGGGAAGCCGCGCCATGAAGTTCCGCCGTTACGCCGTATTCGTCACGCCGTCGCCTGGCGCCTTCGCCGAGGCCGCGGCGGCGTGGCTCGGCTGGGACGCGGCGGCGGGGCGGGAGCGGCGCCATCCCGCGCTCGACGGCCTGCCGGCGCCGGTGGCGGAGATCACCGCGGCGCCGCGGAGATACGGCTTCCACGGCACCGTCAAGGCGCCCTTCGCGCTGGCCGAGGGGGCCTCGGCCGACGACCTTGCGCAGGCGCTGCGCGCACACTGCGCGGGCCTCGCGCCGGTGCGGCTGGCGGGGCTGGAGGTCGCGGCGCTCGGGGCCTTCGTCGCGCTGCGTCCGGCAGGCGAGACGGGGGCGCTCTCGCAACTGGCGGCGGCGACGGTGGCGGGGCTCGACGGGTTCCGCGCGCCGCCGGGCGCCGCCGAGCTCGCGCGCCGCCGCGCCGCCGGGCTGACGCCGGCGCAGGAGGCGCTGCTGGCGCGCTGGGGCTACCCCTTCGTCATGGAGGAGTTCCGCTTCCACATGACGCTGACCGGCCCGCTGGCGGCGGACGGAATCGACGCCGCGCGGGAGGCGCTGGCCGCATATCTCGCGCCCGTGCTGCCGGCCCCCTTCGCCATCGACGCGCTGACCCTGCTCGGCGAGGGCGAGGACGGCCGCTTCCGGGAGATCCTGCGCGCGCCGCTGGGCGGCGGAGCGGGCGGGGGCTGACGCGGCGGTTGAGGCGGCGGGGCCGGTCACGCCGCGCCCGCCGTCTCGGGAAAGAGCGCCGCCAGCGCGGCGGCGACCGTCTCCCCCAGGGCGCCGTCATTGCTGAGCGCGATCACCGCGTCGGCCTGCGCGAGCGCAGGGGCCAGCACTGGCGGCGGTGCGCGGCGCGAGAGCCTGCCGGCGATGGCGGCGGCGTCCTCCCGCCCCCTTCCCGCCAGCCGCTCGGCGAGGCGCGCGGGGTCGGCGTCGAGCGCCAGAACCACGAGCGGGCGGAAGCGCGCCGCCGCCTCCGGCAGCGCCGCGCGCGAGAGGTTTGCGACGGCGTCGCCGCCCGCTTGCAGCACCGCCGCCATGCGCGCCGGCAGGCCGTAGCAGTACCCGTGCGCCTCCCACCACAGCGCAAGCCGTCCCGTATCGCGCAACTGTGCGAAGCGCTCCGGCGTCACGGCGTCGAACGGCTCGCCGCCGGCGCCCTCGGGCCGGGTGATCACGCGGCGCACACGGTGGAGGTCAGGGCGCGCCGCGACGAGGCCGGCGATCACGCTGTCCTTGCCGACGCCGGAGGGGCCGACCACCGCGATCAGGCGCCCGCGCGGGACCGGCGGCTGCTCCTCGCGCGCCTTCCCGGTCGCCTCGCCGCCGTGGGGCTCATCCTCGCGCGCCGATCCTCCAGACCCGGAACCTCCGCGCGCCCCGTCTCCGCAGGCCCCGTCTCCGTCGCGCCCCTCGCCGCTCACGCCGCGGCGCCGGGGCTGAAGGCGGAGACGTCGATCTCCCGGTCGCAGACCTGCACCCGCGCCGCCGCGTCGTGGAAGATGCCGACGACGGCTGCGCCGCGCGCCTTGGCCTGCTCGATCAGGGCCAGCACCACGGCGCGGTTGGCGGCGTCGAGGCTTGCCGTCGGCTCGTCCAGCAGCAGCGCGGGGTATTCGTGGGCGAAGCCGCGGGCGATGTTCACGCGCTGCTGCTCGCCGCCCGAGAAGGTGGTGGGCGAGAGCGCCCATAGCCGCTCGGGGATGTTCAGCCGCGCCAGCAGCGCCCGCGCGCGCTCCCGCGCCGCCTCTGCGTCGAGGCCGACCGCGCGGCAGGGCTCGGCCACGACGTCGACCGTCGGCACCCGCGGCACCACGCGCAGGAACTGGCTGACGTAGCCGAGCGTGCGCCGGCGCAGGGCGAGGATCTCCCGAGGCGAGGCGCGCGCGACATCCAGCCCGTCGATCTCGATGCGGCCGGCGGCGGCGCGGTAGTTGCCGTAGATCATCCGCATCAGCGTGGACTTGCCGGCGCCGGAGGCCCCGGTCAGCGCGACGCACTCGCCAGGCGCGACCCGCAGCGCCGCGCCGCGCATCACCTCGATGACCGCGCCGCCCTGATTGTGAAGCGTGAAGGTCTTGGAGAGCCCGTCGATCTCGATCATGGCGCTCACACCTGCAGCACGGAGGCGACGAGAAGCTGGGTGTAGGCGTGCTGGGGGTCGTCCAGCACCTGGTCGGTCAGTCCCTGCTCCACCACAAGCCCGTCCTTCATCACCATCAGCCGGTCGGCCAGCAGCCGCACCACGGCCAGATCATGCGTCACGATGATCGCGCTGAGGCCCATCTCCCGCACCAGCCCGCGCAGCAGGTCGAGCAGGCGCGCCTGCACGCTGACGTCGAGCCCGCCGGTCGGCTCGTCCATGAACACCAGCCGCGGCCCGGTGACGAGGTTGCGCGCGATCTGCAGCCGCTGCCGCATCCCCCCCGAGAAGGCCGTCGGACGGTCGTCGATGCGGTCGGCGGCGATCTCCACCCGGCCCAGCCAGTCGAGCGCCTGCGCGCGGATGTCGCCGTAGTGGCGCGCCCCCACCGCCATCAGCCGCTCGCCGACATTGCCGCCGGCGCTGACGCCCATGCGCAGCCCCTCATGGGCGTGCTGGTGGACGAAGGCCCAGTCGGTGCGGGCGAGCCGGCGGCGCTCCGCCTCGGCCATGCGCGCGGTGTCGCGCAGAACCCCGCCGACGTCGAACAGCACTTCGCCCGCATCCGGCGCCATATGCCCCGCGAGGCAGCCGAGCAGCGTGGACTTGCCCGAGCCGCTCTCGCCAACGATGCCCATCACCTCGCCGGGCCAGAGGTCGAAGCTCACCGCGGCGCAGCCGATGCGCGCGCCGTAGCGCTTCTCCAGCCCGCGCACCCTGAGCAGCGGCGCGTCGGAGGCGACGACAGGCGCTGGCGCGTTCAAGCCGCGTCCTCCTGCGCCGCGCCGCGATGGCCCGCCGCCTGACGCCCGGCGCAATAATCGGTGTCGGAGCAAAGGAACATGCGCCCGCCCTCGTCGTCGGTGATGACCTCGTCGAGATAGCTGTCGGTCGCGCCGCAGAGCCCGCAGGCGGCGTCCGCCTTGCTTGGCTCGAACGGGTGATCCTCGAAATCGAGGCTGACCACGCTGCAGTGCGGCGGCAGGGCGTAGATGCGCTGCTCGCGCCCCGCGCCGAAAAGCTGGATCGCCGGGGAGCAGAGCTTGGGGTTGTCGAATTTCGGGATCGGCGAGGGGTCCATCACATAGCGGCCCTCCACCTTCACCGGGTAGGCGTAGGCGGTGGCGATGGCGCCGTGGCGGGCGATGTCCTCATACAGCTTGACGTGCATCAGCCCGTATTCCTCGAGGCTGTGCATCTTGCGGGTCTCGGTCTCGCGCGGTTCGAGAAAGCGCAGGGGCTCAGGGATAGGCACCTGGTAGACGAGGATCTGGCCTTCGGTCAGCGGCGTCTCGGGGATGCGGTGGCGCGTCTGGATCACTGTCGCCTCCGTCGTCGCCTCGGTGGTGGCGACGCCTGCGGTGCGGGCGAAGAAGCGGCGGATCGAGACGGCGTTGGTGGTGTCGTCGGCGCCCTGGTCGATGACCTTCAGCCGGTCCTCCGGCGTCAGCACCGCCGCCGTCACCTGCACGCCGCCGGTGCCCCAGCCGTAAGGCATCGGCATCTCGCGGCTGGCGAAGGGCGCCTGGTAGCCGGGGATCGCGAGCGCCTTGAGGATGGTCCGGCGGATCATCCGCTTGGTCTGCTCGTCGAGATACGCGAAGTTGTAGTCCGTGGCGGTCATGCGACCCCCCTATCGACGGTCCGAGGACGCATGCCGATGACGCTGATCCCGTATGATGCGCAGACGCTCTTCGGCGTGCCCCTGCTGGTCTGGCTGATCCCGGTCGCCATCGCGGTGTGGCTGCGCATCGCGTGGGTGCAGCGTCGGCGCGACGACGACTGAGGCGCGGGGCGCGGGCTCATTCCGCCGCCTCCTCGGCTGCGGCGGCCACGTCGCGCCGCAGGCGGCGCACGAGCTCCAGTTCGGACTGGAAATCGACGTAGTGGGGCAGCTTGATGTGCTCCAGAAACCCGGTCGCCTGGATGTTGTCGGCGTGCATCAGCACGAACTCCTCGTCCTGGGCGGGCGCGCCGACGAACTCCTCGCCAAGCTCCGCCCAGCGCAGGGCGCGGTCGACCAGCGCCATCGCGATGGCCTTGCGCTCGGACTGGCCGAAGACGAGGCCGTAGCCGCGGGTGAACTGCGGCGGCTCGGTCTTCGAGCCGGTGAACTGGTTCACGGTCTCGCATTCGGTGAGCGTGATCTCGCCGATCTCCACCGCGAAGCCGAGTTCGGGGATGTCCATCTCCACCGCCACGGCGCCGATGCGCAGCTCGCCGACGAAGGCGTGGTTGCGGGCGTAGCCGCGCTGGGTGGAGTAGGCGAGGCCGAGCAGGAACCCCTCGTCGGCCCGCGTCAGCGCCTGCAGCCGCAGCGCCCGGCAGGCCGGCAGCTCCATCGGCTCTCGCGTCAGGTCGGGCGGCGGGTCGTCGGAGCGCGGCTCGGGCTGGATCAGCCCCTCGCGGTTCAGAAAGCCCGCGACATGGGGCGTCGGCCCCTCTCGCGGCGGCGCCGTGCCGGCCTGCGGCGCCGCGCCGTCGGCGGCGAGCCGGAAGTCGAGCAGGCGGTGGGTGTAGTCGAAGGTCGGGCCCAGCACCTGCCCGCCCGGCGCGTCCTTGAAGGTCGCCGAGATGCGGCGGTCGCAGGCCATCGCCGCCGTCTCGACCGGGCGGCTCACGCCGAGGCGCGGCAGCGTGGTGCGGTAGGCGCGGATCAGGAAGATCGCTTCGATCAGGTCCCCGCGGGCCTGCTTGATCGCCAGCGCCGCGAGGTCGGGGTCGTAGAGCGAGCCTTCCGCCATCACGCGGTTCACGGCCAGCGAGAGTTGCTCGCGGATCTGCGCGACGCCGAGTTCCGGCACGGCGGGGTCGCCGCGCCGCTCCTCGCCGAGCCAGGCGTGGGCGGCGTCGATGGCGCGCTCGCCGCCCTTCACCGCGACGTACATCAGGCGGCCTCCACGCAGGTCGAGCGCGGCAGGGCCGCGACCAGGTCGCCGCTGGCGAAGAAGGCGTCGAGGCCGAGCGGAAAGCGTTCGGCGTTGGCGCCGAAGGCCGCGACGTCGGGCAGGCGCAGGAAGGCGGCGTCCTTCAGCCCCGGCCCGGAGAGCCGCGCAGCGCCGGCGCCGGCCCCCTGCGAGAGGTCGGCGCCGTCGACGATCAGCGTCGCGGAGCGGTCGGGATACTCGGGCGTGCCGACCGGGTAGCCGTCGAGCGGCGCGAGATCCTCCCAGCTCCCGACCGCGAAGGCGCAGGCGCCGCGGCCGACGATGGGCGCGCCGGTGTGGAAGGCGACCCAGCCGCGCACCTCCCCGGTATCGGCGGCGCCCACGAGGCAAAGCGGCGCGTCGGCGTCGCACAGCGTCAGGATCAGCGCGCCGGCGGCCGGCGACAGCGGCGCGGGCGGGCGGGCGCCGGCGACGCGGTGGACCGAGCCGGGGCGCGCCATCGCCTCCATCGCGGCGCGGAAGGCGCGGGCGGCCTCTATCGGCGGGTCGGCGAAACCGCCGGTGAGCATGGCGTCGGTCACGCGTCCTCTCCCCGCATCAGGGTCAGGAAATCCACCTTGGTCGCCGCCGCGCGCGCCGCGCGGGCGCGCCTGCGGTCGGTCTCCTCCGCGGCGAGCGGCGCCAGCAGCGCCGCCTCGACCTCGCCGCTGCGCGAGGTCTGCATCAGGGCGTCGACGAGCGCGGCGATGCGGGCCTTGTCCCGGTCGCGGCCCTGCACATGGGCGTGGCCCACGGCGCCGCACTCCAGCCGCACGGCGGCGCGCGTCACCGTCATCTCGCCGAGATTGAAGGGCGCGCCCGACGCGCCCGCCCTGCCCCGCACCATGACGCCGCCGATCTCCGGCGCGCGGAGCCAGCCGAAGGCCGGCGCAGGCTCGAACGGCGCCCAGAGCGCCTTGAGACGGTCGACGGGCGCGCGGGCGAGCAGCCCCATCCACTCGCGGCGGCGCACGGTCCGCGCCGCGGCGTCGGCGTCAGCGTAGGGCGCATGATCGCCTGCGGCGGCCTCGGGTCTGTCGGCGTCAGTCATCGCGGCCGGGGTCCACCATGCTCAAATTGTCTATACAACCGAGCTCATTTCTCTGTAAACCGCCTGCCTTGGCAAGCGCGACAATGCGAATTTTCCGTGACGACCTCGCGGCGCAGACCCGCTTCAGCCATGGCGCGCGAGAAACCCCGCCGCGTCGAGCGTGCGGAAATCCTCCAGCGCGGCGCGAAGCCTTGCGTGATCCCAGTCCCACCATGCCAGCGCGACCATGCGCTCGGCGAGATCGGGCGCGAGGCGGGCGCGGATCGGCTGCGCCGGGACGCCGGCGACGATGGCGTAAGGCGCGACGTCCTTCGTCACGATCGCGCCCGAGGCGACGACCGCGCCATGGCCCACCGTCACCTCCGGCTTGATCTGCGCGGCGTGACCGATCCAGGTGTCGCAGCCGATGACGGCGCGGCGCGCGCGGCGGCGGGCGAACCAGTCGGCGTCCTCCGCAGCGTCGGCCCAGTAGTCGCCTGAGCGATACTGGAAATGGTGCAGGCTGGCGCGGTCGAGCGGGTGGTCCGTCGCGCCGACGCGCACGAAGCTCGCGATGTTGGCGAACTTGCCGACTTCCGCGTTCGCGATGTCGCAGAAGCGGTCGCAATAGGCGTAGTCGCCGAAACTCGCGTCGCTCAGCCGGGTTCCCCGGCCGATCTCGACCCAGGCGCCGAACTCGGCGCCGGCGATCTCGCAGTCGGGATGGACAAGGGGCGCCTCGGCGCTCAGGCGGGGCAAGGGCGCGGACCTACTTCTCGCCGCCGCCGGTGATCAGCCGTCGCCGCAGCACGCCCGAGAGCCAGTCCATGAACATCACCATCAGGACGATCAGCACGATGTAGTAGCTGACCTCCTCCCAGTCCTTCTGGGTGATGATGGCCTGCGTCAGCAGCAGGCCGATGCCGCCGCCGGTGATCGCGCCGATCACCGTGGCGCTGCGGGTGTTGGATTCCAGATAGTAGAGCACCTGGCTCAGCAGGATCGGCGTGAGCTGGGGGATCACGCCGAAGCGGTAGCGCTGGAGGGGCTTCGCGCCGGTGCTCTGCACGCCCTCGATCTGCTTGTCGTCGACGTTCTCCAGCGCCTCGGAGAACATCTTGCCGAAGCTGCCGGTGTCGGTGATCAGGATGGCCAGCGCGCCGGTCATCGGCCCCGGCCCGAATGCGCGGCTGAGGATGATGGTCCAGATCAGACCGTCCACCCCGCGCACGAAGTCGAAGAAGCGGCGCATCAGGAACCGCGCGGACGCGAAGCGCGAGAAGTTCGCCGCCGCGACGAAGGCCAGCGGCAGAGCGACCAGCGCCGCCCCCATCGTACCGAGGAACGCCATCAGAATAGTCTCGAAGATGGCCCACAGCACGTCCTTGTGCCGCCACATGGCGTTGTTCCAGAAGTCGTGCGCCATGGCGGCGAGGTTGCCGACGCCGGGGCGCACCTGCTGGTCACTGACGGCAAGCGACGCGAGTTCGCCGACGCTCTTGCCGTAGAACGGGCTGTCGAGGGTGAACCAGAACAGCTCCCAGCCGAATCTGTAGCGATAGACCTCGGTGCGGGCGCGGGTGACGATGGCGCGGCCGCCCGGCGTCGTGATGTCGACGCGCGAGGAGGAGGCGCTGATCCAGTCCGGCGTGGTCTCGGTCGGCAGGTCGAGCTCGATGTCGCGCCCCTCGACGCGCACGACGATGCGGCCGTAGTCCGGCACGTCGAAGCGCAGCGTCGAGCCCTCGATCTCCGCCGCGTAGCCGTCGGGCAGCGCGATGCGCGCGGCGTCCTCGCCGGTCATGGTCACGAAGTCGGGGATCATGCCCTTGGGATAGGTCCCCTTGTTCTCGCCCTCGACCGCCATGGTCAGCCCGCCGTTGCGGTTGTCGTGGGTGATGTGGGTCTTGTAGCTGTAGGCGTCGGAGACGAGGATGGCCGCGTTGTCCATCCGGGCCCGCTCGGCCAGCCCCGGAATGTCGAAGGCGAAGAACACATAGACGAAATAGGCGAGGATCGCCGCCGGCGCCCCGAAGCTCAGCAGCCGCTTGCGCGCGAAAAGACGCAGCGCCTGCGCCTTGAGGTCCGCGGGCGCGCGGGCAGCTTCGGCCATGGCCATGCTCACACCCTCCCGACCAGCTTGTTGCGGTAATGGCTAGACGTCTGGTCGAAGAAAACGATGGTCAGAAACAGCAGCAGGAAGATGGCGGCGACCTCGTCATAGCGCCCCTGCCCCCACGAGAACGCGTTGCGCAGGTCGTATCCGATGCCGCCCGAGCCGACGAAGCCGAGGATCGCCGAGGCGCGGATGTTGATCTCGAAGCGCAGCAGCGCGTAGCTGAGATAGTTCGGGGCCACCTGCGGGATCACGCCGAGCCACATCCGCTGCGGCCAGGTCGCGCCGACCGACTCCAGGCCCTCCAGCGGCTTCAGGCTCGCGTTCTCGTTCACCTCGGAGAACAGCTTGCCGAGTGCGCCGGCGGTGTGGAACGCGATCGCGATCATCGCCGGAACCGGCCCGCCGCCGAGCACGAAGATCAGCACCAGCGCGATCACGATCTCGGGGATCGCGCGCATGACGTCCATGATCCGGCGAAAGACGCCGATGAGCGCGGGATAGCGCGCGAGGCCGCGGGTCGACAGCAACGACAGGATCACCGCCGCGACGGCCCCCAGCAGCGTGGAGGCGGCGGCGATGTTGAGCGTCTCGACCAGCGAGGGCAGGAACTTCACCATCAGCCCCGGCAGGTTCGCGATCTTCTCGCGCGCCTCCGAGAGCACCTCGGCGGGGAAATCGAAGATGTTCAGAACGCCGTCCCAGAAGCCGCCGGCGTTGCGCTCGTCGGCCACGATGAAGCCTGACGCCATCAGCGCGATGAAGACGACGAGCATCAGCCCGCCATAGAGGCGCCGGGTGCGCGCCATGGCGAGGTAGTTCTCGCGGATGCGGTCCACGCCCCCAAGGGCGTCAGCGCCGCTCATCGTCTGGTCCGCCATCGGCTGCGCCTCATGCGAATGGGCTGGCCCGCCTCGCGGCGGGCCAGCCCGGATTGCGAAGGATCAGATCACATCTGCGACTTGCGGGCGTCGATGATGGACTCGTATGCGTCATGCCCGATCGGGGCCATGCCGAGCGCTTCGCCCGCCATGAAGTTGTAGGCGCACTCCTTGTCGAAAGCGGGCATGGCGGCGAGCATGCCGACCATCTCCAGCTTCACGCGCTCGGGCAGAGCCTTGCGCAGAACGATCGGGCCTTCCGGGATCGGCTTCGACTTCCAGATCTCGACCAGCTCGTTCATGTCGACGAGGCCGGCGTCGGAGGCCTTGCGAAGGGCGCCGGAGTTGTAGCCGTCCTCCCACTCGCCGAGGCCGTCGGCCCAGGTCACGCCGCCGTCGACGTCGCCGTTGGCCACCGCGACGATGGTCTGCTCATGGCCGCCGGTGAAGCGCACTTCGCCGAAATAGGCGCCCGACTCCATCGAGGCGCCGGTGACCTGGGGGATCTCGATGGAGGGGATCAGGTAGCCGGAGGTCGAGTTCGGATCGCCGAAGCCGAACACCTTGCCCTGCATGTCGGCGAGCGAGGTGATGCCGCTGTCCTTGCGGGCGAAACCGATCGAGTGGTAACCGTACGAGCCGTCGACGTTGACCTTAACCAGCACCGGCTCGACGGCCTCGGGGTCGGTCAGGTAGGTCTTGGCGTAGGCGGAGGCGCCAAGCCAGGCCATGTCGAGCGTGCCGCCGAGCAGGCCCTGGATCACGCCGTCATAGTCGGCGGGCGTGAAGAGCTTGGTGGGCACGCCCAGCATCTCTTCGGTCTTGGCGCGGACGCACTCGTTGGAGGTCATGCGGTCCTGGGCGTTTTCGCCGCCGAGGATGCCGATGCGGAATTCCTCGATCTCCTGCGCCGTGGCGGGGGCGACGAGGGCCGTCGTGACGAGGGCCGCCGCGATGAGTGCTTTCATGGTCTCTCTCCAGACTGTCTGTCCCGGCGCGAGGCCGGGTTGCGGGTTGCGAGAATTCAAGTGCCGGGGCGCGCCCTCAGACCGCGGCGACGACCGCCGCGGCGGGGCCCGGTCGGTCCAGCGCGTCGATCGCCGTCGACGTCGCCGCCTCCGAGAAGCCCGCGTCGGCGCCATAGATCTCACGCGCGGCGTCGGTGGTCAGTTCGTCCGGGCCGCCGTCGAACACGACGCGGCCGAGCCGCATCCCGATCACGCGGTCGCAGTAGCGGCGTGCGGTGTCGAGGGTGTGGAGGTTGCAGACGACCATGCGGCCGTCCTCGTCATGGATGCGGCGCAGCGCATCCATGACGATCTGGGCGTTCATCGGGTCGAGGCTCGCGATGGGCTCGTCGGCGAGGATGATCGCGGGATCCTGCATCAGCGCGCGCGCAATGGCGACGCGCTGCTGCTGGCCGCCGGAGAGCGCCTCGGCGCGCTTGGCGGCGTGCTCGGCGATGCCCAGCCGGTCGAGGATGTCGATGGCGCGGCGAATGTCGGATTCAGGATACAGATTGAACAGCGTCGCGAGCGTGGAGCGCTTGTTGAGCGTGCCGTGCAGGACATTCGACACCACGTCCATGCGCGGCACGAGGTTGAACTGCTGGAAGATCATGGCGCATTCGGCCTGCCAGGCGCGCTTGGCCGCGCCGCGCAGCGCCGTGACGTCGCGGCCCTCGTGCAGAATGCGACCCGAAGAAGCGTCGCTGAGTCGGTTCAGCATCCGCAGAAGCGTGGACTTGCCTGCCCCCGACGCGCCGATCACGCCGATCATCGCCGGTTTCGGGAACGTCAGCGTCACCGCATCGACCGCCGTGCGGCCGCCGAAGGTCTTCGTCAGTCTGTCGAGTTCGAGCAACTGCGGCTCCTCGCATGCAACGACGCCGAGCTAGCGCCAACAGCTGACGTTTTTGTGCAGGTTTTACGACAATTCCGCGACGGCGCCGGGCCAGCGCGGAGAAGGCAGGCTGACGGCGTAACGATCCAAAAGACAAAACTACGCACAATCAAACCTCTGCATCGACATGTGAATTCCAGAACTCAGGTTCTGCCGCGGCGCGATATCCTGTGCCGGGGCGCGGCTTTCGCCGCCCGGTCCCTCGCGCTTGACGGCGCGGGCGCGACGCCATAACGACAATGCCGTGCGGGCGTAGTTCAGTGGTAGAACGTCAGCTTCCCAAGCTGAATGTCGTCGGTTCGATCCCGATCGCCCGCTCCACCTCCTCCCGTCGCCTGCGCCACGTTTCCGGCCTGCGCCAAGGGGTCACGGCTTGGCGCCATGCGGCTCGCCGTCTAGGTAACGGAGCGCGCCGCGTTTCGGCGCGGTGCGGATGGTCTGCGCATGATGGTTCTGGGCACGTTGCAGCGTCTGGTCGCCGCCGTCGGGGCCGCCACGCTCGGGCTTTGCGCCGGGGCGGGCCGCCTTGCGATCTTCGCCGCGGGAAGCGTGAGCCATGTGTTCCGCCCGCCCTTCTACTTCGGGGAGTTCGGCCGCCAGTTGCTGCGGATCGGCTATTTCTCCCTGCCGGTCGTCGGGCTGACGGCGCTGTTCACCGGCGCCGCGCTCGCCCTACAGATCTACGCCGGCGGGGCGCGCTTCAACGCCGAGACGGTGGTGCCGTCGATCGTGGCCATCGGCATCACGCGCGAGCTTGGTCCGGTGCTCGGCGGGCTGATGGTGGCGGGCCGCGTCTCGGCCTCGGTCGCGGCGGAGATCGCGACCATGCGCGTGACCGAGCAGATCGACGCGCTGACGACGCTCTCCACCAATCCGCAGAAATACCTCGTCGCGCCGCGCCTGCTCGCGGCGACGCTGGCGCTGCCGGCGCTGGTCGCGGTGGGCGACGCCATCGGCATTCTCGGCGGCTTTCTCGTCGGCGTGGGCCGGCTGAACTTCAACGAAGGCGCCTACATGAAGAATACGCTCGACTTCCTCGAAGTCGGCGACGTGACGTCCGGGCTGGTCAAGGCCGCAGTTTTCGGCTTCATCATCGCGCTGATGGGCTGCTACCATGGCTATTTCTCGGGGCGCGGCGCGCAGGGCGTCGGCCGGGCGACGACCAACGCGGTGGTCTCGGCCTCCATCATGATCCTGGCGGCGAACTACATGCTCACCGACATCTTCTTCGGGAACTGATGACCGAGAGCCCCACCCCACCGCCGCGCATCGCGCTTCAGAACGTCGCCAAGCGCTTCGGCGCCAACGCGGTGCTGCGCGACGTGACGCTGGAGGTCGGGCGCGGGCGGTCCCTGGTGATCATCGGCGGCTCTGGCACCGGCAAGTCCGTCACGCTGAAATGCGTGATCGGCCTGATCGAGCCCGACAGCGGGACGATCAGGCTAGACGGCGAGGACATCACCCATGCGCGGGGCCGCAGGCGCGACGCGTTGCTCAACCGCTTCGGGATGCTGTTCCAGGGCGCGGCGCTGTTCGACAGCCTGCCGGTCTGGCGCAACGTCGCCTTCCGCGTGCTGCAGACCCGGCCTGCGAAGGACGCGCGCGAGATCGCCATCGAGAAGCTGCGCAGGGTGGGCCTGACGCCCGACGTCGCCGACCGCTTTCCGGCGGAGCTTTCGGGCGGCATGCAGAAGCGCGTCGGCCTCGCCCGCGCCATCGCCGCCGAACCGGAGATCATCTTCTTCGACGAGCCGACAACGGGGCTCGACCCGATCATGGCCGACGTCATCAACGACCTCATCCGGGAGATCGTGAGCGAGATGGGCGCCACAGCCATGACCATCACCCATGACATGACCTCGGTCCGCCGCATCGCCGACGATGTCGCGATGCTGCATGACGGCGTGGTTCAGTGGCTTGGGCCCATTGCGGATCTCGACAACAGCGCCAACCCTTACGTGGACCAGTTCATCCACGGACGCGCCGATGGCCCCATCGCCGCGGTGCGTTGAGCCCAGGAGGCCGCAGCCCATGTCCGACGACGTTCTCTGGCGCGATCTGCTGCGCATCGCCGACCAGCACCGCAAGGCGGCGGCGCCCGCTCCCTTCGAGACCGCCTATGCCGACGTCGCGCGCAGCCTCGCGATCTGCCACCGGCTCGGCGTCGACCACCCCGGCGTCGACATGCTCAAGAAGGACAGCTTCGCGCCGGCTGAGCTGAGTGACTTCTTCCAGAAGACGTGGCGGCTAGCGACCCTGCACCTTGAGGAGCGGCGCGTGGCGCAGCTGGAGGCGCGCGGCGGCGTGGACCTCGACGCCGGCGACCTCGACCGCCTGCGCGCCAACCTGCTGGAGTCGCGACGCATGATCCTCGCCTTCGCGTGGCTCGGCGAGGACCAGAAGCGGCGCCATCTCGACCAGCTGGAGGCCGTGGGGTCGGAGCTGCAGCGCGCGCGCGACGCCTTCGACGTGGCGCTCGACGGCGTGGACGACCGCGGTGCGGCGGCGATGATCGAGATCGGTCGGCCGAGCCCGCTGAAAGACCTGCTGGCGCGGCTGATCGCGCCAATCGCCGGCTCGAAGGCGCAGCCGAGCGCCCTGCCCGGCCCCAATGCGAGGCTCGCGCCGCCGGACGGCAAGAAGTGACGGCGCGCGCGCCCCGCGCGCTGGAGCTCGCCAATCTCGCCGTCCTCGCGCTGCTGCCGGTGGCCTGGGCGGCCCCGCTGATGCGCGCGCAGGCGCTGCCGTTCTTCCCGACGAGCGAGATCAGCATCCTCTCCGGCGTCGCGGCGCTGTGGGAGACCGACGCGGCGCTGGCCGTCGTCGTCGCCCTGTTCGCGCTGGCGGCGCCGCTGGCCAAGGGCCTCGCGACGGCCGCGGCGCTGCGCGGCCTGGCGCCGCGGCGGCTGACGCGCTGGCTGCCGGCGCTGGGGCGGCTGGCGATGGCCGACGTCTTTCTCGTCGCGGTTTATGTCGTGGTCGTGAAAGGCGTCGGGCTGGCGACGGTCGAGACCGGCTGGGGCCTGCACCTGTTCACCGCGCTCGTGCTGGCGGGGCTGGCGCTGGCGCATCTGGTCGAAAGGAGCGCGCGATGCAGCGCATGACCGCCGCCGCGGGGTGCCTCGCACTCGCGGCCTGCACCGGAGCGCCGGACGGCGTGACGCCGGTGACCGGTTTCCAGCCCGAGCGCTACGCTGGCGAATGGTTCGAGATCTACCGGCTCGACCACAGCTTCGAGCGCGGCCTGACCAACGTCACGGCGACCTACGCCCTGCGCGAGGACGGGCGGCTTTCGGTCGTCAACCGCGGCTGGAGCCCGGATGACTGCGCCTTCGACAGCGTCGAGGGAACCGCTCGGCCGATCGGCGCGCCGGGCGAGGCGAGCCTCGCCGTCACGTTCTTCTGGCCCTTCGCGGGCGGCTACCACCTCTTCGCGCTCGACCGGGAAGACTACGCCTGGGCCGCCGTCTCCGGCCCGACGCGGGAGTATCTGTGGATCCTTGCACGCGAACCGGCGCTCGACGCCGAGACTGACGCGGCGCTGCGGGCGCAGGCCGCGCGGCTGGGCTTCGACACGGACGCGCTGATCGCCGTCTCCCACGGCGCGCCGGTCTGCGATGACGGCTGAGGGGGCGGCTTGAGCATGGCGAAGGACGCGCCGGGCTTCGCCTGCGCCGAATGCGGCGCGACGCACCGCAAGTGGTCGGGGCGCTGCGACGCCTGCGGGGCATGGAACAGCATCGTCGAGGACAAGGGGCTGACGGCCTCCGGCCCGCCCTCCAAGACGCTGGGGCGCGCGCGCGGCAAGGCGATGACGCTGGTCCCGCTCACGGGTCGGGAGGCGCCGCCGCCGCGCACGCCCTCCGGCGGCGCCGAACTCGACCGCGTGCTCGGCGGCGGGCTGGTCGCGGGCTCGGCGATCCTCGTCGGCGGCGACCCCGGCATCGGCAAATCGACGCTGCTGCTGCAGGCGGCGGCGGCCTTCGCGCGCGGAGGGGCCAAGTCGGTCTATGTCTCCGGCGAGGAGGCGACGGCGCAGGTTCGAATGCGCGCCGCGCGGCTGGGGCTGGCCGACGCGCCGGTGCTGCTGGCGGCCGAGACCTCCCTGCGCGACATCCTCACAACGCTGGAGGCGGAGCGCCCGGCGCTGGCGATCATCGATTCGATCCAGACCATGTGGGCCGACACGGTGGACAGCGCGCCCGGCTCCGTCAGCCAGGTGCGCGCCGCCGCCCATGAGCTGACCGCCTTCGCCAAGCGGCGCGACACCGCGGTGATCCTCGTCGGCCACGTCACCAAGGAGGGCCAGATCGCGGGGCCGCGGGTGGTCGAGCACATGGTCGACACGGTGCTCTATTTCGAGGGCGAGCGCGGGCACCAGTTCCGCATCCTGCGCTCGGTCAAGAACCGCTTCGGCCCGGCCGACGAGATCGGCGTGTTCGAGATGACCGGGTCGGGGCTGGCGGAGGTCGCCAACCCCTCGGCGCTGTTTCTCGGCGAGCGCGGCGCGCGGGCGCCCGGCGCGGCGGTGTTCGCCGGGATGGAGGGCACGCGGCCGCTGCTGTGCGAGATCCAGGCGCTGGTGGCCCGCTCCAGCCTCGGAACCCCCCGCCGCGCCGTGGTGGGCTGGGATTCGGGCCGCCTTGCGATGCTGCTGGCGGTGCTGGAGGCGCGCGCCGGGGTCTCGATGGCGGGGATGGACGTCTATCTCAACGTCGCCGGCGGCCTGCGCGTGGGCGAGCCGGCGGCGGACCTGGCGGTGGCCGCGGCGCTGATCTCGGCGCTGACCGACGTCAGCCTGCCCGCCGACGCGGTGTGCTTCGGCGAAATCAGCCTCTCGGGCGCCGTTCGCCCTGTCGCCCACGCCGAAGCGCGGCTAAAGGAGGCGCAGAAGCTGGGTTTCGCCCGCGCTTACGGCCCCGCCGGGGGGCCTGAGGCGGCGGGGCTGGCCCTGGAGCGCGTCGCCGATCTCGCGGATTTCGCCGCGGCGCTCGGCTGCGCGCCGGAGGAATGAAGTCGGGGGCTGGATGGCGGCGGCTCGGGGCCGCGGCCCGCGGCCTTAAGGCGCGGAGGCGGGCGGCATGGCGTTCACGGTGGTCGATCTGGTTGTGCTCGGCGTCGTCGCCGTCTCGGGCCTGCTGGCCTATTCCCGAGGGCTGACGCGCGAGGCGCTGGCGATCGGCGGATGGATCCTCGCGGGGCTCGGCGCCTTCTTCTTCGCGCCGCTGGTGGAGCCGCTGCTGCGCGAGATCCCCGTCGTCGGCGACTTCCTGCGAACCTCCTGCACGCTGGCGATGCTGGCGGGCTTCGCCGTCTCCTTCGCGCTGATCCTGCTGCTGCTGGCGATCTTCACGCCGCTGGTCTCGGGCATGGTGCGCGAGAGCGCCATCGGCCCGCTCGACAGCGCGGCGGGCTTCCTGTTCGGCGTGGCGCGCGGCGTGGCGCTGGTGGCGGTGCTCTACCTGCTCTACGATCTCGTGGTGCCGATCGAGCAGCGCGTGGAGGCGATCGACGGCGCGCGCTCGGCGGTCTGGCTGGGCGACGCTGCGGAGGCGATCCGCGCCTCGGCGCCCGAGACGGCCCCTGCCTGGCTCACCGACCGCATCGACCGGCTGATGGGCGCCTGCGGCGAGCCGCCGGCGACGCCGGCGATCTGACCCCCTGCCCCTCTGAACCCCTGACCGCCGGAGCGCGCGAGATGATCAGAGCCTACGGTCATCATGCGGAGCGGCTGGTGAAGCGCGCTCCGGACGCCGATCTCGCGAACATCCTCTGGTTCGACCTCGAAGCGCCGTCGAATGAAGAGGAGACCACGCTTGAGGCCCGGCTCGGGCTCGACCTGCCGACCCGCGACGAGATGCGCGAGATCGAGCAATCCGCGCGCCTCTATGTCGAGAATGGCGCGGTGTTCATGACTGCGACGCTGCCGGCGAGTTCCGAGGGCGAGAGCCCGGCGCTGGAGCCCGTCACCTTCGTGCTGACCGACCGCTGCCTCGTGACCGTGCGCTACCACACGCCGCGCGCCTTCACGACCTTCCCGCCCCATGCCGCCAAGGGGCTGGCGCCCTGCGACACGCCGGCCGCCCTGCTGACGAGCCTGCTCGACGCGATGGTGGAGCGGCAGGCCGACCTGCTGGAGCATGTCGGCGCCGGCATCGACGGGGTGTCGCGCGACATCTTCCGCCACAAGGCGCAGACGGGCAAGCCGCGCCCCGACAAGGACATGCGCGGCATCCTGGAGACCATCGGCCGCATGGGCGACCTCAGCGGCAACATCCGTCTTGGACTGCTGAGCCTTGAGCGGCTGGTCGGCTTCCTCGCGCTGAACCTCGGCGAGCGGACCGGCGAGCGGGTCGCCGACATGCCCGGCGCGCGCGAGGCCCGGCCGCGGGTGAAGGTGCTGGCGCGGGACGTGCGGGCGCTCTCCGAGCACGCGGCCTTCCTCGACCAGAAGATCACCTTCCTGCTCGACGCCGCGCTCGGCTTCATCAACATCGAGCAGAACGCGATCATCAAGATATTCTCGGTGGCCGCGGTCGGCTTCCTGCCGCCGACGCTGGTCGCGTCCATCTACGGGATGAACTTCCAGTTCATGCCGGAGCTGGACTGGGGCCTGGGCTATCCGCTGGCGCTGGGGCTGATGGTCCTCTCCGCCGCGCTGCCGCTGTGGTATTTCCGTCGGCGCGGCTGGCTCTGAAGCCCGCGCGGGGCCTGAACGGCCGACCGCCGCGCGCCAGAACGGCCCCGGGCGCGCGAGCGACAGCCTCGGCGGGCGCCTCAGTGCCCGCCCGACAGCACCAGCCTGCGCACCGGCGCGAGCAGCGCCTGGATCCGCAGGATCGCGGCGTGCACCACGCCGGTCGCATCGATGGCGTGGAGCGCCACGGCGCCGAGCGTCGAGAGGTCGGGATCCTGAAGCCGGTCGTGGTGGCTGGTGTAGACGTTGGCCGTGCAGGAGGCCCCCGGCGGCAGCCCCTCAAGCCCGCCCGCGAACATCGGCTCCAGCTCCGCCAGAACCGTGCCGTCGCCCCTGAACGCGCCGGCGTCGAGAAGCTGGTCGGAGAGCCGCACCTGCCCCGAGGCGACGTATTCCTGCACATGGGTCACGACCATGGGGATGATCGTGAAGGGCTTCGCCGGGCAGGCGATCTCGGCGGCCATGCCGACCTTGAGAACCTGCGCCTCGATCTGGTCGAAGCCCGCCAGCACCGCGCGCCGCCCCGCGTCGGCGGGGATGATGACGCCCGCCGGGCGCATCAGCGGGCTGACGAAATCGCCGACGCGAAGCGTGAGCTGCTCCAGCGCGCCGTCGACGCCGGCGCGGACCACCGTCTGGTCCAGCGCCACCTGCGCCTGCGCGAGCTGGGCCTCGGCGAGCGCGCGCTGCGCGGGCAGCAGGGCGGCGATCTCGACCTGGCTCGCCGCCTTCTCCGCCTGGGCCGCCGCCACCGCGCCGCGGCGACCGTCCGCGCGGGTCTGGAGCCGCTCGATCTCGCGCCTCGGCACCACGTCGGGGTTCCGCGCGGCGAGCTCCTGCTTCGTCTCCAGCTCCTCGAGCGCCTGATCCAGCGCCCCCTGCGCCTCGACGATGGCGCCGTCCGCCGCGGCGAGCCGCGCCGACGCCACCAGCATGCGGGCCTCGATCTCGGCGATGCTGCGCCGGGCGGTCTCGACCGCCGCGCGCTCGTCGGCGTCGTCGAGCGAGAAGAGCGGCGCGCCGGCCGTCACGCGGTCGCCGCTGCGCACATGCACGGCGGCGATCCGCCCGCCGGCCTCGGGCAGCAGCGGCACGGTGCGGAAGAACGCGGCGGCGCTGCCCGTCGAGGGGTGGAAGTAGAAGATGACCGTGATCAGCGAGAGGGTCAGGATCACGCAGGCGGCGATGCCCCAGCGCAGCTCGTACCACACGGTGTAGAGCGTGATCTCGGCGCCGAGCCGCTTGCCCTGCCCGAAGCGGCGGAACAGGTAGTCCGGGAGGATTGTCACCAGCGAGCAGAGCAGCGCCTCGATCATGGCGCGTCCTCGCCCTGCGTCGCGGGACCGTCCTTCGCTGCGGGGCCGCCGCGCCGGCGCCCCGTCATCCGCTCCAGCGCCTCGGCGATGCGGCGCGCAGGCGTCTGGAGGTCGGGAAGCTCGACCAGCGCCAGGACGAGCGCGGCGACCCAGAAGATGTTCTGGTGAGTGAACAGCGCCAGCAGCGCCAGCACGGCGACCAGTTCGATCTGCCCCCTGCCCCGGCCATGCGCCAGCCGCTCCGGCAGCGCGTGCAGCGTGAGGTAGAGCACCGCCGCGCCCAGTACGGCGGCTACGAGCACGACGCCGAGCCCGACGAGCAGTGCGTCCGTCTCGCCCGGGGGCGTGATGAAAGGCGGCAGCGCATGCGGCGCCAGCGGATGCATCCCTGCGGCCATCGCCTTCCTCCCCATCGACGTCCCTGCGCTAGCGCGCGCGCCCCGGAGGCGCCAGCCCTGCGATTGTCGCATCGCCGCCCGGCTTTTCGCGACGGCGTGATGACACCCCGCCCCGCGGGCGTTATATGCGAGAGCGACTCCTTGACCAGCGAAGCGGAGCAGCGCGCATGACTGGCGACGCCCATACGCCTGACCGACGCCTGCCCAGCCACCCGTTCGACCCCGACGACGACAAGCTGCGCGAGGAATGCGGCGTCTACGGGGTGTTCGGCGCCCCCGACGCGGCGAGCTTCGTGGCGCTGGGGCTGCACGCGCTCCAGCATCGGGGGCAGGAGGCCGCAGGCGTCGCCGCCCATGAGGGCGAACCGAACGGCTTCAACATCGTGCGCCGGCTAGGCCATGTCCGGGACAGCTTCACGACCGCGGAGGTCATCAAGGCCCTGCCCGGCCGTCTCGCGCTCGGCCATGTGCGCTATTCGACCGCCGGCGCGAAGGGCGCGACCGCCATCCGCGACGTGCAGCCGCTCTACGCGGAGTTCGCGCAGGGCGGCTTCGCCATCGCCCATAACGGCAACATCGTGAACGCCGACGCGCTGCGGGCGGAGCTGATCGAGCGCGGCTCGATCTTCCAGAGCTCCAGCGACACCGAGTGCATCGTGCATCTCATGGCGCGCTCGATCCAGCGCAGCGCGGCGGAGCGGATGAAGGACGCGCTGCGCCGCGTCGAGGGCGCCTACTCCATCATCGCGATGACGCGCAGCAAGATGATCGGCGTGCGCGACCCCCTCGGCGTGCGGCCGCTGGTGCTGGGCCGCGCCGGCGACGCCTGGATCCTCTCGTCTGAGAGCTGCGCGCTCGACATCGTCGGCGCCGAGTTCGTGCGCGACGTGGCGCCCGGCGAGATGGTCATCATCTCCGACGACGGCGTGGAGAGCCAGTTCCCGTTCCAGCCGAGCAAGCCGCGCTTCTGCGTGTTCGAATACGTCTACTTCTCGCGCCCCGACAGCGTGATCGGCGGCCTCTCGGTCTACGAGACGCGCCGCCGCATCGGCGTGGAGTTGGCGCGGGAGGCGCCGGTGGAGGCCGACCTCATCTGTCCCGTGCCCGACAGCGGCACGCCCGCCGCCATCGGCTACAGTCAGGAATCGGGCGTGCCCTACGCGATGGGGATCATCCGCAACCAGTATGTCGGGCGGACGTTCATCGAGCCGAGCGAGCAGATCCGCAACATGGGCGTACGGCTGAAGCTGAACGTCAACCGCGCCGTCGTCGCCGGCAAGCGCGTGGTGCTGGTCGACGACAGCGTGGTGCGCGGCACGACCTCCCGCAAGATCAAGGAGATGGTGCTGGACGCCGGCGCCGCGGAGGTTCACCTGCGCATCGCCTCGCCGCCGACCACCTGGCCCTGCTTCTACGGCGTGGACACGCCCGACAAGGAGAAGCTGCTCGCCGCCACCATGAGCGAGGAGGAGATGCGCGACCATCTGGGCGTCGATTCGCTGCGCTTCGTCTCGCTGGACGGCCTCTACCGCGCCTGCGGCGTGGCGGAGGGCCGTGACGACCGGGCGCCGCAGTTCTGCGACGCCTGCTTCTCGGGCGACTACCCGGTGGCGCCGTCGGACCGGATCGCGCAGGGCCGCCTCAAGCTCGCCGCGGAGTAGCGCGGCGGAGCCGAGGCCCGGGGGCGATGCGCCGCCGGGACGTCACCCCTTCGGCCTGCCGGCCTGCGTCGCGTCGGCGACCTCGTTCAGCCGGCCGGTCTTCACGTCGTAGACGTAGCCGTAGATCGGGATCGCAGGGTTGACGAGCGGGTGGGCGCGGATGCGCGCGACGTCCTCGACGACGGCGCGGGCCTGATCGGGAATGGTCAGCCACTTGACGTAGCGGCCCTCGGCAGAGCCGCCCGGCTCGGCGGTGTTGCGGAAACCCGCCGGCGTGAGCTCGGCGGTCGCCAGCGAGCCCGCCAGAAGATCGCCCATCGTCGCGTCGTCGAAGAACAGCATGCCGCAGTCGGTGTGATGCACCACGAACCACTCCCGCGTGCCGAGCAGCTTGTGGCTGATCACCATGGAGCGAATCGCGTCGTCGCTCGCGCGCCCGCCGGCGTTGCGCACGACATGCGCGTCGCCTTCCGCGAGACCAGCGTACTTCGCCGGGTCGAGCCGCGCGTCCATGCAGGTGAGAATGAGAAAGCCGCGCGCCGGCGGCAGCGCGAGCGCGCCCTTCTCGCCAAAATCCCCCGCATAGGCCGCGTTGGCCGCCTCGATCTCGATCTTGATCGCGCTCATGGCGTCTCTCCCCCCTGCGCTCCGGCGCGCAGTCGCCGGTTCGGGAAAGGATGACCGGCGGACGGGGGCGCACGCAACGCCAAACGCCCTTCTCCGGCCTCGGAATTCGCGCTAACTCGGGCCGATGGACAGGAAAGATGAAGTGGTTCTCGTCACCGGCGCCTCGCGCGGGCTCGGCTATGCGCTGGCGCTGGCGGAGGCCGCGCGAGGCGCCCATGTCGTCGCGCTGGCGCGCACCGTCGGCGGACTGGAGGAACTCGACGACGCGGTGAAGGCGGCCGGCGGCGCCGCGACGCTGACGCCGCTCGACGTCACCGACGACGACGGGCTGGCGCGGCTCGGCGCGGCGATCCACCAGCGTTGGGGCCGGCTGGACCGCTGGCTGCACTGCGCCGTGCATGCGCCGCCCTGCGCGCCGGCGAGCCACGCCGATGCGAAGGACGTCGACCGCGCCATGGCGGTGAACGCGCGGGCGACGCAGCGCCTGATCAGGGTGCTCGACCCGCTGCTGCGCGCGGCGCCCGCCGGCGCGGCGGCGCTGATGGACGACCGGACGGAGGGCCGGCCCTTCTTCGCGCCCTACGCCGCGAGCAAGGCCGCGGCCCGCGCCTGGTGGGCGGCATGGGCGCTGGAGACGTCGAAATCGCCGCTGCGCGTGCGCCTGGCGCTTCCCCCGCCGATGGCGACCGCGACGCGAGCGCGCTTCTTTCCCGGCGAGGACCGGGAGCGTCTGGCGCGTCCCGCCGAGGTCGCCGGGCGACTGCTGGCGGCGCTGGCGCAGGGCGGCGACGCGGAGATCGATCTGAGGGAAAGGCTGGCGGCGTGAGCGCGGAACTCCAGGGAAAGGCCGCGCTCGTGACTGGCGCCTCGCGCGGCATCGGCGCGGCGGCGGCGGCGGCGCTTGCCGAAGCCGGGGTCTCGGTCACGCTCGCGGCGCGCACCGTCGCGGAGGCGGAGACGCACGCCGCGACCATCCGCGCCGCGGGCGGCCGGGCGCAGGCGCTGGCCTGCGACGTGGCGGACGCCGCCGCCGTAGAGGCCGCGGTCGCCGCTACCGAGGATGCGTTCGGCCGCTTCGACATCCTCGTGAACAACGCCGGCCTGATCGACCCGATCGGGCGGCTCGCGGACGTGGACCCCGAGGCCTGGGGCAAGGTGATCGACGTCAACGTGAAGGGCGTCTTCCACGGCCTGCGCGCCGCGCTGCCCCGCATGGCGGCGCAGGGCGCGGGCGTCGTGGTGAACATCAGCTCCGGCGCCGCGACCAACGCGCTGGAAGGCTGGGCGCACTACTGCGCCTCCAAGGCCGCCGCGCTGATGCTGACGCGCTGCGCGCATGTCGAATACGGCGCGCAGGGCGTGCGCGTGGTGGGCCTGAGCCCCGGCACGGTGGCGACCTACATGCAGGAAACCATCCGCGCCTCGGGCGTCAACGCCGTCAGCCGGCTCGACTGGTCGGCGCACATCCCGCCGGAGTGGCCGGCGCGGGCGATCGTCTGGCTCTGCACCGAGGACGCGCGCGAATTCGACGGCGGCGACGTCTCGCTGGGGAATGAGGAGATCCGGCGGCGCGCGGGGCTGATCCCGTGACGCGCCGTTCCTCAGCCGACCGCGCGACCGGGACGACCGCCGGATCGGGCGGCCCGCGCGGTCGCCCGCCCGGTCGGCTGTCGCGGGGCTGAGCGGATGCGGCCGTTCCTGCGCCGCTGGGCGACGGCCTGCGCCGTCGCCGTCGCTGCGGGAGCCGCCGCCGCGGCGGCAGAGGCGCAGGAAGTCGTCAGCGGCGCGCTGATGGACGCCAAGCTCCGCAGCCGCGCCAACGGCGTGCTTCAGGTGCTGTCCTTCACGGCGATCCCCGACAGCACCGCATCGGCGCTCAGCATCAGCAGCGATGACACCGGCGACCCGCATTTCCGGCAGACCCAGCTCGGCGGCGCCTTCACGGTGAGCGAGCGCACGCCGATCTATCTCGAAGGCTTCATCGGCGCGACGCGCTACGACCCCGAATTCGTGTTCAGCGGCGGCGAAAGCACGCGCAGCGTGCCGACACGCTGGAGCGGCGTGACCGCCACCGGCGGCGTGGGCTACGATTTCGACATCGGCGCGAACTGGGTGTTCCGGCCGATCGTCAACACGATGCTCGGCTACATGGCCAGCGACCTGAAACTCCTCACCTTCGTGATCGACCGCCAGGCGGACCCCGACCTCGACTTCATCGACGGCGGCGACCTGTTGGCGGTCGGCGGCGGCGGTTCGGTCATGCTGGACTACGAGCACCGCTCGGCGGCCTACGACGCAGACATCGAACTGCGCTTCACCAGCCTGTTCGTGCGCAGCTTCGGCGGGGATGCGGTGGAGGGCCAGGCCCACGGGCAGACCGCGGCGCTGTGGACGCGCCTGCGCTACCCGACGGGGCTTCGCGCCTTCGACGCGCCGGTGCGCCTTGTCGTCGAAGGGGCGCATTCGAGCTTTTTCGGGGCGAACCGCGGCGCGCTGGGCTTCACCGACCTCAGCCAGGTCGGGCTCGGCATCGAATTCGACACGGAAAGCAAGGGTGTTATCCTCACCCGCACGCGGCTCGTCGGGCGCTACGTCTTCGGCCGGAACGTCTCCGGCTTCGGCGTGGGCCTCGGGGTCAGCTTCTGAAGGCGCGCCGCGCTACTCCGCCGCCTCCGCGCCGAGGAAGCCGCCCGACTGCCGCGCCCAGAGCTGCGCATAGAGCCCGCCCTTGGCCAGCAGCGCGCCATGCGGCCCCTGCTCGACGACGCGGCCCTGATCGAGCACAAGCACCCGGTCCATCGCCGCGATGGTGCTGAGGCGGTGCGCGATGGCCAGCACGGTCTTGTCGCGCATCACCTCCTCCAGCGCGGCCTGGATGTCGGCCTCCACCTCGCTGTCGAGCGCCGACGTCGCCTCGTCGAGCAGCAGCACGGGGGCGTCCTTCAGGATCGCGCGGGCGAGCGCGATGCGCTGGCGCTGGCCGCCCGAGAGCTTCACGCCCCGCTCGCCGAGATGGGCGGCGTAGCCGGTGCGCCCCCGTCCGTCGCGCAGGCCCTCGATGAAGTCGTGCGCGCGGGCGCGCTTCGCCGCCTCCATCGCCGCCTCCAGGCCCGCCTCCGGGCGGCCGTAGAGGATGTTGGCCAGCGCGGAGCGGTTGAAGATCGCCGTCTCCTGCGTGACCGTGCCGACGGCGCGGCGCAGGCCGTCCTGGGTGAGATCGCGGATGTCCGCGCCGTCCAGCGTCACGCGGCCCTTCTCGACGTCGTAGAGCCGCAGCAGCAGCGAGACGGCGGTGGACTTGCCGGCGCCCGAGCGCCCCACCAGCGCGACCTTCTCCCCGGCGGCGATGTCGACGTCGAGCCCCGCCACTCCGCCGGTCTCGCGGCCGTAGCGGAAGGTGACGTCCTCGAACCGCACCCGCCCCGTCACCGGCGCGGGGTCTCGCGCGCCGGGGCGGTCGGTGATGTCGTGGCGCGGCGAGAGCGTCTGCGCGCCGTCCTCGATGGTGCCGATCTCGCCGAAGATGCTGAGCGCGGAGAACGCGATCCAGTTCGACATGTTGGTGAGGCGGAAGGTCAGCATCGCCGCCATCGCCACGACGCCGATGCTCGCGGAGCCCACCTGCCACAGCCACAGCGCCCCGCCGATCAGCGCCAGCGTCACCAGCACGTTGAGGATGTTGAGCAGCACGCGCATCGCCATCATCGCCCGGCCGAAGCCGAGCGCCGCCTCGCGGTATCGCGCCAGAGCCGCCTTCGCGCTCTCCTCCTCGCGCCGGGCGTGAGCGAAGAGCTTCACCGTCTTCATGTGGCTGAGGCTGTCCACCAGACGGCCCGTCACCGCCGCACGCGCCGCCGCCCGCGCCTGCGAGCGCGCCCGCACCAGCGGCACGCCCCAGCGCAGGGCGAGGCCGAAGCCCAGCGCCCAGAGCAGCGTGACCAGCGCCAACCACGGCTCCGCCGCGGCGAGCAGCAGCGCCATCGTGGCGACGTAGCTCACAAGCATGCCGAGCGTGCTCAGCGTGTCCATCGTGACGGAGGTGGTGGCGTTGGCCGTCTGCATCTGCTTCTGCGCGATGCGCCCGGTGAAATCCTCCTCGAAGAAGCGCATCGACTGCCCCAGCGTGTGGCGATGCAGCCGCCAGATCACGAGCTGGTTCAGCGTCGGGCCGAAGGTCAGCGAGGTGAGGGCGTTCTGGCCGAGCTGCGCCAGCGGCTTGGCGACGACGACGCCGAAGCCGAGGGCGGCGAGCCAGGGCCATTCGTCGGCGAAGAACCGCTCCGGCCCCGCCGCCGCCGCGCGGTCCACCAGTCCGCCGATCAGCGCATAGACGAGCGCCTCGGCCGCGCCCAGCACAAGCGAGACGACCCCGAGCAGGACGACGGCGGGCCGTGCGTCAGTGAGCGCCCAGCGCAGGAACGGGACGAGCGCGCGCGGGGGCTCCGCGGCGGCGTATGGGCCGAACGGATCGATAAGCCGCTCGAACGGCGCGAACAGCCGCTGGAACGGCGTCGCGCCCTGCAGGGCGGCTTCCCGTTTGTCGTGGGCGTCGTCATGCATCGCGGATTCTCCCCTCGTCGCTCCACAACTAGGGCGACTCGCGTCGCCCGACACGCGGGCCTCTCTCCAAAACCCTCTTAATGTTTCGTTGAGTAATTAAACAACTTTGATAACCACGAAATCATTTCAACTTTTCCATCAAATCCACTACAACTCCCTTCAGTAGCGTAATCGAGTTGTGGAGTTTGTAACATGAAAACCCTGGTGATCGGCCTCGCCTTCGGCCTGCTCGCGGCGTCTGCTTCGGCGGCGACCGTGTCGGTTGTGAAGACCGCGCTCCCCATCGATCTCGTCGAGGCGCAGAGCGACGTGCTGGCGCCGACGAGCTTCACCGCCGGCAAGTTCCTCGCCAATCAGACCGGCTCGATCGGCGGCGTCCGTCGTTCGCCTTACGACTCGGTCGCCAGCCTCGCCGACTCCGGCGTCTACAACAGCGTTCAGGGCGGCGGCTCGGCGACCTACCTCTTCGACGCGGCGCAGGACGGCTTCTCGATCCTGTGGGGCTCGCCCGACGCGTACAACACGCTGTCGTTCTTCCTCGGCGGAACGCAGATCGATCTCGGCGTGGCGCCGGGCGTGGCCGGCATGTCGATCACCGGAGCCGAGGTCGCCGCGCTGCCGGTGTGGCAGCCCCAGCAGATCGGCCTTGCGCAGGTGGTGTTCAGCGGCTTCGAGTTCGATGAAGTCGTGCTCGCCTCGGGCGGCAACGCGTTCGAGTACGGCCTGGTCTCGACCACGCCTGCGCCGGTGCCGCTGCCGGCGGCCGCCTGGCTGCTTGCGGCCGGTCTCGGCGCCCTCGGCCTGCTGCGCCGTCGCGCGACGGCCTGAAGGGCTGCGACGATCTCCGCCCTCCCCACGCGCCTCGGCCGTGGGGAGGGCGCAGCGTGTCGGGGCGTCACTCGGCGGCGGCCGGGCCGGCGTCCTCCAGTCCGATGAAGCCGCCGGACTGGCGCGCCCAGAACCCGGCGTAGAGGCCGCGCGCGGCCAGCAGCTCGGCGTGGGGCCCCTGCTCGGCCACCCGCCCCCCGTCCAGCACCACGATGCGGTCCATCTGCGCGATGGTGCTGAGCCGATGCGCGATGGCGATCACCGTCTTGCCCGCCATCAGGCCGGTCAGCGCCGCCTGGATCTCCGCCTCCACCTCCGAATCGAGCGCCGAAGTCGCCTCGTCGAGCACGAGGATCGGCGCGTCCTTCAGCACCACCCGCGCCAGCGCGATGCGCTGGCGCTGACCGCCCGAGAGCTTCACGCCGCGCTCGCCGACATGGGCCTCGTAGCCCGAACGGCCGTTGAAATCGCGCAGGCCGAGGATGAAGTCATGCGCCGAGACGCGCCGCGCGGCGGCGACCATCGCCGCCTCCCCCGCCTCGGGCCTGCCGTACAGGATGTTGTCGCGCACCGAGCGGTGCAGAAGCGCGGTGTCCTGCGTGACCATGCCGATCCGGCGGCGCAGGCTGTCCTGCGTCACCGAGCGCACGTCCTGCCCGTCGATCTCGATGCGGCCGGCCTCGGGGTCCTGGAAGCGCAGGAGCAGGTTGACCAGCGTCGACTTCCCGGCCCCTGAGCGGCCCACCAGCCCGACGCGCTCGCCGGGGCGGATCACGAGGTCGATCCCCTCCAGCCCGCCGCCCTGTTTGCCGTAGTGGTGGCGCAGGCCGCGGAAGGCGATCTCGCCGCCTGTCACCTTGAGATCGGACGCGCCGGGCGCATCGGTGACGTCATGGGGCTGGGAGATGCTCTCCATCCCCTCGCGGATCACGCCGGCGTGCTGGAAGAGCTGCGACGTGACCCACATGATCCAGCCGGTCATGCCGTTGAGCCGCAGGGTCAGCGCCGCCGCCGCGCTGACCGCGCCGATGGAGGCGTCGCCGAGCGACCAGAGCCAGATCGCCGCGCCGACCACCGCGACGATCACCAGCCCGTTGACGGCCGCGATGCCAGCCATCATCAGCGTCATCAGCCGCAGCATCCGCGCGAAGCGCAGCCGCGACGACTTCATCGCCGAGAGGGCGAAGGCCTCCTCCCGCCTGCCATGGGCGAAGAGCTTGACGGTCGCGATGTTGCTGTAGCTGTCGACGATGCGCCCCGTCAGCGTCGACCGCGCGGCGGAATACTTCTGCGAAGCGCGCCCGATCGCCGGGATCAGCGCGCGCAGCAGCGCCAGATAGATCAGCAGCCACAGCAGCAGCGGGATCGAGAGCCGCCAGTCGATCTCGGACAGCACCAGCAGCGCGCCGATGAAATAGGCGGCGGCGTACCACAGCGCCTCGAAGCTCATGAAGGCGCTGTCCTCCACGGCGGGCCCGGTCTGCATCACCCGGTTGGCCAGCCGTCCGGCGAAGTCGTTCTGGTGGAAGCCGATGGACTGGCCGAGCAGGTGCCGGTGCGCGCGCCAGCGCACCCGCTCCAGCAGGTTGGTCGAGAGCGCCTGGTTCAGCAGCAGGTGGTTGAGCGTGATCGCCACGGGCCGCAGCAGCAGGACGAAGGCGGAGATCAGAACGAGTTCGAGCCCATTGCGCGACCAGAATCCGTCCTCGCCTTCGGCCAGCAGATCCACGACATGGCCGGCGTAGTAGATCAGCCCGGTCTCCACCAGCGCGGTCGCCAGCCCAGTCAGCGTGATGAAGCCGAGCACCCGCCGGAACGGGCGCAGATGGTCGGCGAGATAGGCCCAGAAGGTCGCCGGCGGCGCGGTTTCGGGCATGCCGTCGAACGGCGCCACGAGCCTCTCGAAGAAGCGGAACATCGGATCGGTCCTGAAACGGAAGGGATGGACGGTCGGCCCGCGCCATGCGGGCGCGGCGGTCATGCGCCGGTCAGCGCTCCGGATCGATGCATCGAGGATCCTCCCGCACACGACGCCGCGTGCCTACCGCGAATCGCGGCGGTTGTCAGCCGGGAAGCGGCAGGCGCGCGCGGGCGGCGTCAGTCGCCGCCGCCCGGTCCGCCGCCGATGGGCGCCACCGTCACCGCCGAGAGCCCCTCGCGGTCGGCGCGGTCGAGGTCCACGGCGCCGAAGGCGCGCGGGCGACCGCCGTTGCGCGCCACGACGACGAGCCGGCGCCTGCGCGACCGCGCGAGCGCCTGGTCGATCTCGCGCAGCTCGAAGCAGCGGAACGCGTTGCAGGTCTCGGCCCGCAGCGACCTCGGCAGGACGCAGCCCTGCGCCCCGTGATAGACGCATGAGCCGTGGAGCGAGCGGTCCGGCAGCGCGTCTCGGTAGAGCGCCAGCATCGCCGCAGCGTCGGCCTCCGGCCGCCGGGCGCGCTGGCGGGCGATGTCCTTCGCGCTCAGGAACGCCATCCGCCCTGCGCCGTGCTGGCAGCACCAGCCGCGACACGCCGCGCAGGCCGCGACGCCGGCGGCCTGCGGCGCGGCGGCGGCGGCTTCGGCGTCCTGCGTCGCCTCGGCATCGACGGCGGGCAGCGCGAAACCGGCCGCGACGACGCCTTCCAGATGCGCGAGGAAGGCCGCCTGCTGCGCCCGGTCGGCGGGCGCCAGCCGCCGCTCGGTGAAGGGCGCGTCCATCGTCAGCGCATCGCCCGGCGCGCCGCCCAGCGCGGCGCGGGCCGCCGCGATCGCGGGCTCGGCCGCCCTGAGCGCCGCGGCGCGGGCCTCCAGCCGCTCGGCCTCGCGCCGGGCGGCGACGCCGTCCACGGCCGCCCGGCGCGACGCCGCGGCGCAGGCGGGCGCAGAGCAGTGTCCGCCGGAGACGGCCTCGTTGGGCGTGATCGGCGCGCCGCAGCGGGCGCAGGCGCGAGGCTTGAACGCCGCGCGGGGCGGCGTCGCTCCGGCCTCGCTCACCGCTCGCTCCGCCGCGCGGCGCGCCAGCTGCGCAGCCAGTAGAGCCAGCCGCCGATGGCGATGGCCCAGCCGAACGGATAATAGGGCAGCACCGGCGACGGGTCGCCCGTCGCCGCCAGCATCGCCGGCCCGCCGAGGCCCAGCGCCGCGATCGCGACCGCAGCGACGCCGAGACCCGCCATGCCGCGCGCCCTGACGCGCTTCGCTTCGGCTTCCGTCATCGCTCTCCTTCCCTCCGGGGTTCCGCCGCCGCGTCAGTCGCCGGCGGCGCGCGGCGCGCCGCGCCGCCAGGTCTCGCGGAAGCCGGCGGCGAAGCCGTCCGCCTCCGCCGCCGCGACGTCGATCACGCCCACCGCAAGCGGCGCGGCGCCGTCGCGCGAGACCACCGCGACCGCCCTGCGCGGCCGCTCCGCCATCTCCCGCGCGATGGTGCGCTGCTCGGTGCAGTGAAAGTCGTTGCAGATGTCGGCGCGCATCGCGCGCGGCAGCGTGCAGCCCATCGGCCCGTGATAGAGGCAGGAGCCTTCCACCGGATCGTCGGGCAGAAGGTCGAGGTAGCGACGCTTCACGGCCTCCGCGTCGTCCTGCGGCCGGTCGCGGCGCGCGCGGGCGATCTCGTCCGCACTGAGGAAGGCGTGGCTCGCCGCGCCCAGGCGGCAGCAGCGGCCCCGGCAGACCGCGCAGGCCGCGGTGAGCGCCGGCGCCTCCTCCGCCTCGCCCTTCAGGCGGGCGGCGTCGGACGCCGGCGCCGGCGCCGCCGCGAAGCCCTCCGCCACGATCGCGTCGAGATGGGCGAGGAACGCGGCGCGCTGGTCGGGCCGCGCCGTCACGATCCCGGGGTCGAAGAAGGGCGCGTCGGTCACGAGCGCGTCCTCCGGCGACACGCCGACGGCGGCAAGCGCGGCGGCGACTTCGGCCCCCGCCGCTTCAAGCGCCCCGGCCCTGCTGCGCAGCCGCTCCGCCTCGGCCTTCGCCACGACCGCCGCCGCCGCGGCCTCCCGCTCGGAAGCGCGGCAGCGCCCGGCGACGCAGGCGCTCTCCGGCGCGCCGATGTCGAGGGGGGAGCCGCAGGCGGGGCACGGCGTCGGCCTCCAGCCCTTCGCCGCTGCGCCGCTGGCCACCATCATTCCGCCCGGTCCCAAGCCCTTCATCCGGCCCTCCCATCGCGACGTTGGGCCATATTGCCCGTATTGCCCCCAAAGCCTAACCCGTGGGAGCCCATGAGACGAGGACAACGATGAACCAGGCCGCCGACGCGCCCGCCCGACCCGCCGCCGCCCCCGCGCAGGCCGCCCAGCTCGCCGAGGAGCGGGCCCGCGCGGCCGCGTGGTTCGTCTCGCTGCGCGACACGATCTGCGCCGCGTTCGAAAGGCTGGAGGACGAGCAGACCGAAGGGCCCTTCGCCCATCTCCCCGCCGGCCGCTTCGAGCGCAAGGAGACGCGCCGCGCCGGCGAGGGCCCCGAGGGCGAGAAGGGCGGCGACCAGGGCGGCGGCGTGATGAGCGTGATGCGCGGCGGGCGGCTGTTCGAGAAGGTCGGCGTCAACGTCTCGGAGGTGTATGGCAGGCTCGGCGATCAGGCGCAGCGCAGCCTGACGGCGCGCCGAGCGATCCCCGGCCTCTCGACCGACCCGCGCTTCTGGGCGTCGGGCGTGTCGCTGGTGGCGCACATGCGCAGCCCCAAGGCGCCGGCCGTCCACATGAACACGCGGATGTTCTGGACGCCGTTCTGCTGGTGGTTCGGCGGCGGGACCGACCTCAACCCGATGGTCGCGGTCGACGAGGACACCGCCTTCTTCCACGGCGTCCTGAAGGAGGCCTGCGACCGCCACGACGCCGCCTTCTATCCCAAGTACAAGGCGTGGGCCGACGACTACTTCATGATCCGTCACTGGAACGAGCCGCGCGGCGTCGGCGGCATCTTCTATGACGACCACTGCACCGGGGACTGGGAGGCCGACTTCGCCTTCACGCAGGACGTCGGCCGCGCCTTCCTCGACGCCTTCGCGCCGATCACCGAGAAGCGCCGATTCGAGCGATGGACCGACGCCGACCGCGAGCACCAACTCGTGCGCCGCGGCCGCTACGCCGAGTTCAACCTCGTCTACGACCGCGGCACCCGCTTCGGGCTGGAGACCGGCCACAACCCCGAGGCGGTGCTGATGAGCCTGCCGCCAGAGGCGAAATGGCCGTGACGCGCGGCCCCGCGCCGGCTCGGCATTCGCAGCCCCGGCTTTCTTCGGCTCAGCCTTCGCCGGGCCGGGCCATCGCGAACACTTCGCGCACGACGGCGTAATCCTGGTAGCCGAGGCGGGACAGCGGGTTGAAGCGGGTCACGTCGAACCGGCCCGCCACAACGCAGTCGTCGCGCAGGTGCACGCCGACGACCTCGCCGAAGGCGACATGGTTCGCCGCGCCCGGCAGCTTCACGATCTGGGTGAGCCGGCATTCCAGCGCGGCGGGCGCGCCTGCGACGCGCGAACAGGCGATCTCGCGGCACGGCTCGCGGGCGATCCCCGCCTCCTCGAACTCGTCCACGTCGCGGCCGAAGCCGGCGGAGCTCGCGTTCATCGCGTCGCGCGCGGCATATTCCACGATGTTGACGCAGAAGACGCCGGTCTCGCGGATGTTGCCGAGGCTGTCCTTGCCGTCGCCGCGGTCGGGCTTCGAACCGGTGGAGGCGAACATCACCTGGGGCGGCGTGTAGGCGACCGCGTTGAAGAACGAGTAGGGCGCCAGATTGTCCCGCCCGTCGGCCCCGCGGGAGGAGATCCAGCCGATCGGCCGGGGCGTCACGATCGCGTTGAAAGGATTGTGCGGCAGGCCGTGGGCGTCGAGCCCCGGTCGGTAGAACATGTGATCCTCGTCGGGTGGGGGGCGGCTGGCTCAGCCGTGCGGGTCATGCTAGCCGCGCCGCGACGCTACGCAAGCGAGGGCGAGAGGTGTTCAGACTGCTGCCGGAGACGCCGCGCGACCTCGACGAGGTGGAGGCGCTGCTCGACCTCGCCTTCGCGCCGGGCCGCACGGCGCTGTCCTCCTACCGCCTGCGCGAGGGCGTCGCGCCGGTGGCTGCGCTCTGCCGCGTCGCGCGCGACGAGTATGACGCGCTGGCCGGCTGCATCCGCTTCTGGCCGGCGCTGATCGGGACGGAGGGCCGGCCGACGCTGCTGCTCGGCCCGGTCGCCGTCCACCCGACCAGGCAGGGCGAGGGGCTCGGCGCGCTGCTCATCGTCGATGCGCTGGAGCGGGCGGCGGGACTCGGCTGGGAGCGCTGCGTGCTGGTGGGCGACGAACCCTACTACCGTCGCTTCGGCTTCACGCGCGAGGCGGCGAGGGACATCGTCTTTCCGCCGCCGACGAACCCGGCGCGGGTGCTGGCCAGGGCCCTCGCGCCCGGCGCGCTGGACGGCGTCGCGGGCGAGGTGCGGCGCGCCGGGGCGCCGGCGAAAGGCCCGGATGCGGACACCGGGCCGGACCCGGGCCCGTGCCCGGACCCGGTCGCGTAAATCCTCCTTAACGAGTTCCGGCGCATGGTGAGGCGTGTGGCGAACCCATTCAGGCCGTATGACCGACATGCTCGACCCAGCCGCGCTGAGCGACGTTTCAGGCGCCGAATTCGACCGGCTGACACGGCTGGCGGCGACGGCGTTGAACACGTCCGCAGCGCTGCTGACGGTCGTCGAGCCCACGCGGCAGGTGTTCCTGTCGCAGACCGGCCTTCCGGAGTTCTGGGCGCGCCGCGGATCGTCGCCGCTCTCGCATTCGATCTGCAAGCATGTGGTCGCGCGCGGCGAGATGCTCGACGTGCCGGACGCCCGCAAGCATCCCGCCCTGAGGGACAACGGCGCCATCGAGGCCATGAACGCCGTCGCCTATCTCGGAACGCCGGTCCATGACGCCGAAGGGCGCGCCATCGGCGCGCTCTGCGTCATCGACGGCGAGCCGCGGAAATGGTCCGCGCAGGACCGCGAGACGCTCTCGACGCTCGCCGCTGCGGTCGACACCGCGGTGGCCCTGCGCGCGGCCCTGCGCCGCCAGACCGAAGAGATGGACGAGCTGAACCGCATCAACGAATCACTCTCCGCCCAGATGGCCGAGCTGACCATGGCGCGGCTTTCCGCCGAGGCCGCGCTGACCCGCCAGACCCGATTCATCGCCGGGCTAAGCCATGAGGTGCGCACGCCCCTGAACGGCGTGCTCGGCGGCCTGTCGCTGCTGGAGGCGTCGTCGGACCCCGGCCAGACCCAGCGCGTCCACGCCATGATCCGGGCCTCCGCGAACGCGCTCAGCGACTGCGTCGACGATCTCGTGACCTATTGCCGGATAGGCTCGGGCGAGGAGCGGCCATCGCTCGACGCCTTCGCGCCCGCGCGCGTCGCGCGGGAGGCGCTGAGCGCCATCGAGGCGAGCGCCGCCGCCAAGGGGCTCTCCATGTCGGTGGCGCGCGCCACCGACGCGCCGGAGAGCTGGGTCGGCGACGAGCGGCGGGTCCGCGGCGTGCTGATCAACCTCCTGGGCAACGCCGTGAAGTACACCGAGAGCGGCTCGGTCGCCGTTAAGATCGAGCGCTGGGGCGACGCGCTCGCCCTGCGGGTCGTCGACACCGGGCGCGGCGTCCAGCCCGCCCACGCCGACGCGATCTTCGAGCCCTTCAACCGCGGCGATCCCGAGACAGCCCGCACGGCGAGCGGCTCCGGCCTCGGTCTCGCCATCGCCCGCAAGACCGCGGAGCTGCTCGGGGGGTCGCTGACGCTCGAGCGCACGGCGGACGCGACGGGCGCCTCGTTCCTGCTGCTGCTCCCGCCGCCCGGCGCCGCCGTCGCGCGCCCGTCGCAGGGCCCGGCCGGCGTCACCGCGGCAAGAGCAGAGGGCGCGGCCTCGGAGGGGGGCGGCGAAGGCCTCAGCGCGCGCCGGACCGGTTGATCTGACGCGTCCTGATGCGCCGCGCGAGGTTGACACGCCGCTCAGGACGTGGACCGTTTCAGGATGAGACGGGGTGGGACGAACGCCATGGATGAGACATATCTTCGCGCCGGGCGCGTGGCGTTTGGCGGAGCGCCGAGTGTGGCGAGACGCGCCGCCGGGGCGAAGGGCGGCTCGGGCGCCGCGCGCCCCGAAGACTTCGCGGCCCGCCCTCTGCGCCTCGACGACCAGCTGTGCTTCGCGCTCTACGCCGCGACCAACGCGGTGGTGCGCGCCTACCGGCCGATGCTGCGCGAACTCGGGCTCACCTATCCGCAGTATCTCGTGATGCTCGCGCTGTGGCAGGACGGGCCGAGCCCCATCGGGACCATCGCCGACCGGCTGAGCCTGCCCCAGAACGCGCTCAGCCCGCTGCTCGAGCGCCTCTCCAAGAACGGTCTGGTGCGCCGCCAGCGCGATCCGGCCGACCGGCGGGTGATCCACATCTCGCTGACGGAGGCGGGCGCGGCTCTCGAGCCGGCGGCGTCCCGCGTCCAGCAGGCCGTGGAGTGCCATACCGGGCTCGACCCCGACGCGCTCGCGGCGATGCGCGGCGCGCTGCGCGCGCTTGCGCTGCGGACCGCCTCGGCAGGCGGACCGGGAGACGATCTCCCCGACGAAACCGAGACCTGACGCCGCCGCCGGCGCCGCCTTCGAAGACCCCATCTCCACGCGGCCCGTCGCGTCGGCCAGCGACGAAATGGCGAGTGCATTCTTGCGGGACATCGCCTATGTTGCAGTGCACAACAGGAGGCCGCGGCGATGACGCCCAAAGCGATGATGAAGTCCTACGAAGCGTGGTTCCGCCTTGCGACCGGCATGGCGAAGCTCGGCGTCGCCGCGAACGAAGTGGTTCTGCGCCGCACCGCCATGATGGCGATGGGCGCGATGAAGCCGCACGAGGCGACGAGGATGCTGCTGGAGAAGCCCGCCGCCTTCGCGCAGGCGGCGCAGAAGGCCGCGATGGCCGCCGCCGGCGGCAGCGACGCGACCGCCATCGCGACGGCCGCGCTCAGGCCGATCAAGGTCGCCGCCTCGGCCAACGCGCGGCGGCTGCGCAAGTAGCCCGACGCGCTGGCGCCGCGCCCCGCGACCTGCTAAGCGCGACGCATGACCGACATCAGACCCTTGAAAGCGCAGGACGAAGGCGACTGGCGCCGGCTCTGGGCCGACTATCTCGCCTTCTATGAGACCACGCGCCCGGACAGCGTGTTCCGGGCGACTTTCACGCGGCTGCTCGACGCCGCCGAGCCGATGCGCGGCCTCGTCGCCGTGGCCGACGGCCGCGTTGTCGGGCTCGCCCACCTCATCTTCCATCGCCATTGCTGGAGCGAGGGCGACACCTGCTACCTGCAGGATCTCTATGTCGATCAGGACATGCGCGGCGAGGGCCTCGGCCGCAAGCTGATCGAGGCGTGCTACGCCGAGGCGGACGCGGCCGGCGCGGTCACGGTCTACTGGATGACGCAGGAGTTCAACTACGCCGCGCGGATGCTGTACGACCGAGTCGGCGTGCGCACCCCGTTCATCAAGTATCAGCGGCCATGATCCTGATCCTGGCCTTTCTCGCCGGCGCCGCGCTGGGCGCCTTTCGCGCGAAGTCCCGCGGCGGGTCGGTCGGCGACATGGCGCAGTACGGCATCGCCCACGGCTTCGCCGGGCTCGTCGCCGCCGCCGCCGTCGCGCTGTTTGCGGCGCTCACGGGTCTGAGCGACGCGCTGATCTGACGGCGACGACGCGACGGGCGGATGGGCCGCTGCGCGCGCCGGCGATTTCCAGCGGCCGGCGCAGGCGGTAGAGCATGGCCGCAGACGCAAGGAGCCACGCGATGACCGCCGAACACCCCTCCCTCACGATCGTCGATCACCCCCTCGTCCAGCACAAGCTGACCCTGATGCGCGAGAAGGATGGCTCGACGGCGCGCTTCCGTCGCCTCCTGCGCGAGATCAGCCTGCTGCTCGGCTACGAGGTGCTGCGCGACCTGCCGCTGACCTCGCGCCGCATCGAGACGCCGCTGGAGGCGATGGACAGCCCAGAGATCGAGGGCAAGAAGCTGGCGCTGGTCTCGATCCTGCGCGCCGGCAACGGCATGCTGGAGCCGCTGCTGGAACTGGCGCCTTCGGCGCGGGTGGGCTTTCTGGGGCTGTACCGAGACCACGAGACGCTTCAGCCGGTGGAGTACTACTGCAAGCTGCCGAGCGAACTCGCGGCGCGGCCCGTCATCCTCGTGGACCCGATGCTGGCGACCGCGAACTCGGCCGTGGCGGCGGTGGACAAGGTCAAGGAGTCCGGCGCCCAGGACGTCCGGATGATGACGCTGCTCTGCGCGCCGGAGGGCGTGCGACGCATGGCCGAGGCGCACCCCGACGTGCGCGTGTTCACCGCCGCGCTGGACCGGGAGCTGAACGACAAGGGCTACATCCTGCCGGGGCTGGGCGACGCCGGCGACCGGATGTTCGGCACGAAGTAAGGCCCGGGGAACGAAGCACAGGCGGCTCAGCGCGGAAGGCGGCCTGTGGCCTGAAGGCGCCTCGCTCGACCCTTGGCCCGTGCGACCAGCACGGGCCGCGCCCTCCCTCCCCCAAGGGAGGGCGCATTGCAACGCCTCAACCCGCTGCGCCGTCGAAGTTGTTTGCCCCATAAACCGCGCCGCTCAGCCGTCGCGAAGCGCCCACCCGAGGGAGGGCGCGGCCCTCATCGCTCAAGAGGCGCCGCGGGGCGGACGGCTGAAATCCGCGCATGGCGGTCGAACATAGCGGATGGACCGAGACCGCCCTGGCCCGGCCCCCTACCTGAACGCCAGCGCCATGGCGCCGTGCTCGGCGCGAAGGCGGGCGACGTCGACGCCGACCGGCGCGCCGTGTTCCAGCACCCAGCGGCCGGCGACCATCGCCCGGTCGGCGCGATGCGCGCCGCAGAGCAGCAGCGCCGAAAGCGGATCATGCGCGCCGGAGAAGCGCAGCTCGTCAAGCCTGAAAAGCGCCAGATCGGCCTGCAGGCCGGGCGCGATGCGGCCGATGTCGGCGCGGCCGAGGCACGAGGCGGAGCCCTCGGTCGCCCAGGCGAGCACGTCGCGGCAGGGCATGTCGGCGCCATAGACGTGCCGCGCCAGCATCAGCGCATGGCGCGCGCCCTCCATCGCGTTGGAGCTGTCGTTGGAGGCCGACCCGTCGACGCCCAGGCCCAGCTTGACCCCCGCCGCAACCATTTCCCGCGTCCGGCAGGCGCCGGAGGCCAGCACCATGTTCGAAGTCGGGCAATGGCAGACGCCGACGCCCGCCGCGGCGAGCCGCGTGATCTCGCCGTCGTCGAAGTGCACGCCATGGGCGAGCCAGGTGCGCGGGCCCATCCAGCCGCACTGCTCCAGATAGTCGAGCGGGCGCAGGCCGAAGGCTTCGCGGCAGAAGGCGTCCTCGTCGGCGGTCTCGGCGAGATGGGTGTGCAGGCCGCAGCCCGTCTGGGCCGCGAGCGCCGCGCTGTCGCGCATCAGCTCGCGCGTCACGGAGAAGGGCGAGCATGGCGCGAGCGCCACCTGCGTCATCGCCCCCTCGCCGGCGTCGTGCCAGCGCGCCACCGTGCGGGCGCTGTCGGCCATGATCGCGTCATGGGACTGGATGACGTCGTCCGGCGGCAGGCCGCCCGCGCTTCGCCCGAGGTTCATCGAGCCGCGGTTGAGCGTGATGCGCACGCCGAGCCGCGCGGCCTCCTCCGCCTGGATGTCCATGGCGTCGTCCATGCCGGCCGGAAAGACGTACTGGTGGTCGGAGGAGGTCGTGACGCCGGACATCAGCAGTTCGGTCAGCGCCAGCCGCGTCGCCAGCCGAAGCGCCTCGGGCGTCAGCCGCGACCAGAGCGGATAGAGCGCCTGCAGCCATGGAAACAGGGGGCGGTCGATGGCGTCGGGGTGGCAGCGCGTCAGCGTCTGGTAGAAATGATGGTGCGCGTTCACGAGCCCGGGCAGGACGACATGGGCCGAGGCGTCGAACGCCGCGTCATGCGCCGGAACGAAGCCCGGCGCGACCAGCGCCGCGATGCGCCCGCCTTCGATCACCACGCCGCCGCCGGCGCCCTCGGCGAGGATGGCGAGCGGGTTCCTGAGCCAGAGCCTCACGACAGCAGCGCGTCGAGGCGCAGGCGGGCGATGCGCTCGACCTGCCGGCACGCCTCGGCGACCTCCGTGGGCGGGTCGGCGGCCAGCCGCGCCTCGAAGGTGTAGAGAATCGACGCCTTGTCGTGGTCGCGCACGGCGATGATGAAGGGGAAGCCGAACTTCTCCTGATAGGCGGCGTTGAGCTGCGTGAAGCGGGCGCGCTCGGCGTCCGTCAGCGCGTCGAGCCCGGCGGAGGCCTGCTCCGCCGCGCTCTCCGCCGTCAGCCGCCGCGCCGCGGCGAGCCTGCCGGCGAGATCGGGATGGGCGCGCAGCACGTCGCGCCGCTCGTCGGCCGAGGCGAGCCGGAACTGCGCGCAGAGCGCGCCGTGCAGCCCCGCGGCGCGGTCATGGGCCGGGCCGAGTTCGGCGGCGTGGGCGCGCTCGGCGACCCAGGGCGAATGCTCGAACACGGCCCCGAAGCGGGCTAGGAACGCCTCGCGGTCCATGGCGGAGGGTCTTTCGCGCGATGCGAAGGGGTGCGTCGCCGCCCAGTGGCGGGCGATGTCAAGCCGCGTCGCGACCCAGGCCCGGTCATGGGCGCGCACATGGTCGAGAAACCGCGCCAGCGCCGCCGCCCTGCCCGGCCGCCCCGCAAGGCGGCAATGCAGCCCGACGCTCATCATCGCCGGCCTGCCCGCAAGCCCCTCGGCATACAGGGCGTCGAAACTGTCGCGCAGGTAGGCGAAGAACTGGTCGCCCGAGTTGAAGCCCTGCGGCGTGGCGAAGCGCATGTCGTTGGCGTCGAGCGTGTAGGGAACGATGAGCTGGGCGCGGCCTTCGTGCTCGCGCCAGTAGGGCAGATCGTCGGCGTAGCTGTCGGCGACGTACTCGAACCCGCCCTCCTCGCTGGCGAGGTCGACGCTATTAATCGAGCAACGGCCGAGATACCAGCCGTGCGGCCGCTCGCCGGTCGCCGCGACGTGCAGGCGGATCGCCTCGGCCATGTGGGCGGCCTCGTCCTCGCGCGGGAAATCCCTGTACTCGATCCATTTGAGACCGTGGGAGGCGATCTCCCACCCCGCCTCGCGCATCGCCGCCACCTGTTCCGGGCCGCGCATCAGCGCCGTCGCGACGCCGAACACCGTCACCGGAAGGCCCCGGTCGACGAACAGGCGGTGCAGCCGCCAGAACCCGGCCCGCGCCCCGTACTCGTAGATCGTCTCCATGTTCCAGTGGCGCTGGCCGGGCCAGGCGCTCGCGCCGACGATCTCCGACAGGAAGGCTTCCGAGCCCGCGTCGCCATGGAGCAGGCAGTTTTCGCCGCCCTCCTCGTAGTTGACGACGAAATTGACGGCGACGACCGCCCCGCCGGGCCATTTGGGGTCTGGCGGGGTCGCGCCGTAGCCGGCAAGGTCTCTGGGGTAACGCATGGGCTGAGGCTCCGGGGCGCGTGGCGGGCGGCGCAGCATGGCGCCGAACCGCCCCGGCTATCCAGCCCCTGCGGACGGTGCGGGAGAGATGATGGGATCGTCGAGCAAGCGCGCCCTCGCGGCGCTTTCCCTCGGCGGCGCGGCCCTCTGCGGCGCTGCGCCGGCAGCCGAGGTCCGCCCCGGCGTCGAGTTCGCCGGAAAGCTCGCGGCGGACGGGACGACGGCGGCGATGGCGCAGGCGCTGATCTTCGACTTCGCGACCTCCTGGGCGGCCTGCGACGCGCAGGCGATGCGCCGCGCGCTGGCGGAGGACGTGGCGTTCTCCTACCCGACCACGGCGCATCTCGGGCGGGACGCGGCGCTGGCGGACCTCGCGCTCTTCTGCGAACAGGCGGCCGACACGAGCTTCTGGTTTCCCGCCGACGCCTTCACCATCGACGCGGAGGCCGGCCGCGCGGCGGTGGAGGTGCAGTTCCGCACCTTCCAGCGCGGCGCGCGGCAGGCGGTGAACGACGTCTGGGTGGTCCATTTCGCCGATGGGCGCATCACCGTGCTCAAGGAATACCTCGACGGCCGGGTGAAGGATCTGCAGGCGCTCGGCGTTCTAGAACTCGACGAGAGCCCGGAGACGCTGACGCCATGGCCGCCGCGCACCGCCGCCTGGGAGGCCTGCTTTCCCGTGGTGAAGGCCGCCCCGATCAACGACTGCCCGCCCAAGGAGTAGGCGCAATGGCCGCAAGCCTGACGACCCATGTGCTGGACCTCGCCGCCGGCAGACCCGCCGCCGGCATGGCCGTGGAGCTCTACCGGCTCGACGGCGACGGCGAGACGCTGGTGACGCGCTTCCACACCAACGCCGACGGCCGCTCGGACGGGCCGATCCTCGGCGACGCCACGCCGCGGAGCGGGGTTTACGAACTGCGCTTCCACGTCTCGGACTACCTGAAGACCGGGCGGGAGACGCCGTTCCTCGGGGTGGTTCCGGTGCGCTTCGGGCTCGATGCGGAGGGCGGGCACCATCACGTCCCCCTGCTGCTGTCGCCCTACGGATACTCGACCTACCGGGGAAGCTGATGGCGCGCGACCATGTCCGGCTGCTGCTGAACGACGACGCGGTGTCGGCGCGGCCCGGCCCGCGCGACACGCTGCTCGACTTCCTGCGGCTGGAGCGCCGGCTGCGTGGAACCAAGGAGGGCTGCGCCGAGGGCGACTGCGGCGCCTGCACGGTGCTCGTCGGCAGGCCGGACGGCGACGGCATGTCCTATGCGCCGGTCAACGCCTGCATCCGCCTGACGGGTTCGCTCGACGGCGCCCATGTCGTAACGGTCGAGGGACTGGGGACGCCGGCGGCGCCGCACCCGGTTCAGGCGGCTATGGTGGCGCATCACGGCAGCCAGTGCGGCTTCTGCACGCCGGGGATCGTCATGGCGCTGGCCGCGCTCCGGATGCAGGGCGGCAGGCCGTCGGACGCCGAGATCGACCGCGCGCTGCAGGGCAACCTCTGCCGCTGCACCGGCTACGCCCCCATCGTGCGGGCTGCGGAGGCCGCCTGCGCCGCGCCGCGCGAGGCCGATCCGCTGACGGCCGGCGCCGGGGCGGTCGCGGCGCGGCTTCGCGCGATGGCGGACGGCGCGCGGATCGACATCGGCGCGGGAGAGGACCGCCTCATCGTCCCCTCCGACGCCGACGACCTCGCCGCCGCGCTGGCGGAGGCGCCGGGGGCGACGCTGGTCGCCGGCGCGACGGACGTGGGCCTGTGGATCACCAAGAACCTGCGGCCGGTCGGGGCGACGATCCTCATCGGCGGCGTCAGGGAGCTGCACGTCATCGAGGAGAGCGCGGCGGGCCTGCGCCTCGGCGCCTGCGTCAGCTATGCGCAGGCGGCGCCCGCCCTGCTGCGGGCGCATCCCGAACTTGCGGCGCTGTGGTCGCGGATCGGCGGGCCGCAGGTGCGGGCGATGGGCACGATCGGCGGCAACATCGCCAACGGTTCGCCTATCGGCGACACGCCGCCGCCCTTCATCGCGCTTGGCGCGCGGCTGACGCTGCGGCGCGGCGCGGCGCGGCGGGAGACCGCGCTGGAGGACTTCTTCCTCGGCTACGGCGAACAGGACCGCGCGGCCGACGAGTTCATCGAGAGCGTGTTCCTGCCCGCTCCGGGGCCCGGCGAGCGGCTCCGCGTGGCGAAGCTCTCAAAGCGGCGCGACGAGGACATCTCGACGGTCTGCGGCGCGATGTGGCTGCGGCTCGACGCCTCCGGCACGGTCGAGGCGGCCCGCATCGCGTTCGGCGGCATGGCCGGCACGCCCGCCCGCGCCCCGTGCGCCGAGGCCGCGCTGGTCGGAAAGATCTGGGGCGAGGCGGCGGCGGAGGCCGCGGCGGCGGCGCTGGCGGCGGACTTCGCGCCGCTCAGCGACTGGCGCGGCTCGGCCGCCTATCGCCGCATCGCCGCCGCCAACCTGCTGCGCCGCTTCGCGCTGGAGGACGCCGGCGCGCAAGGGCTGGAGGTCGCCTGACATGAACCGCCACGCGCCTCCGGCGGGGTCGCCCGCCCCGCGCCTGAAGCCGCCCGAAGGCGACACGGCCGACCGTCACGAGAGCGCGTGGCTGCACGTCTCGGGCCGCGCGGAGTACATCGACGACCTGCCCGAGCCGGAAGGCTGCCTGCACGCCTGCCTCGGCCTGTCAGAGCGCGCCCATGCGCGGATCGCCGCGCTCGACCTCGCGGCGGTTCTCGCGGCGCCCGGCGTGGCGGGCGTGCTGACGGCGCGGGACGTGCCTTGCGTCAACGACATCTCGCCCACCCACCGCCATGACGAGCCGGTGTTCGCCGAGGACCGCGTGCTGTTTCACGGCCAGCCGATCTTCGCCGTGGTCGCCGCCACCCGAGCGCAGGCCCGCGCGGCGGCGCGGCTGGCGCGGGCGGACTACGAGGCGCTGCCGCACGCCGTCGACATCGAGGCGGCCGAGGCGATGGGCCTGCCGCTCGTCACGCCGCCGCTGACGCTGTCGCAGGGCGACGCCGCGGCCGGGCTGGCGGCGGCGCCGCGGCGGCTCTCGGGCGAGATGCGCATCGGCGGGCAGGACCATTTCTACCTCGAGGGCCACATCGCGCTGGCGATCCCGCAGGACGACGGGATCGTGATCCATTCCTCCACCCAGCACCCCAGCGAGGTGCAGCACATGGTCGCCGCGGCGCTCGGCCTGCCGGCGAACGCAGTGACGGTGCTGGTGCGGCGGATGGGCGGCGCGTTCGGCGGAAAGGAGACCCAGAGCAACCTGTTCGCCGTCGTCGCGGCGCTGGCGGCGCTGCGCTGGGGCCGCGCGGTGAAGCTGCGTCCCGACCGCGACGACGACATGATCTCAACGGGCAAGCGGCATGACTTTCGCGTGCGCTATGAAGTCGGCTTCGACGATGACGGGCGCATCCTCGCCGTCGACGCCGGTTTCGCGGCGCGGTGCGGGTTCTCGTCGGACCTGTCGGGGCCGGTGACGGACCGGGCGCTGTTCCACGCCGACAACGCCTATTTCTACCCTGCAGCGCGGCTCGTCTCGCAGCCGCAGATGACGCACACCGTCTCCAACACCGCCTTCCGCGGCTTCGGCGGACCGCAGGGCGTGGTCGGCGCCGAGCGCATCATCGAGGAGATCGCCTATGCGACCGGGCGCGACCCGCTGGAGGTGCGAAAGCTCAACTTCTACGGCGAAGGTCGCGACGTAACCCCCTATCATCAAAGGGTCGAGGACAACATCCTGCCGCGGCTCGTCGCGGAGCTGGAGGCGTCGTCCGACTATGGGGCGCGACGCGCGGCGGTCCTCGCCTTCAACCGCGACAGCCGGATCGTGCGCAGGGGAATCGCGCTGACGCCGGTGAAGTTCGGCATCAGCTTCACCGCCACCTGGTACAATCAGGCCGGCGCGCTGGTGCATGTCTACCAGGACGGCTCGGTGCAGGCGAACCATGGCGGCACGGAGATGGGTCAGGGCCTGCACACCAAGGTGCGCGGCGTGGTGGCGGAGGTCTTCGGTTTGTCGCCTGAGCGCGTGCGGGTGACGGCGACGGCGACCGACAAGGTGCCCAACACCTCGGCGACGGCGGCCTCCTCCGGCGCGGACCTCAACGGCATGGCGGCGCTCGCGGCGGCGACGACGATCCGCGACAGGCTGCGGGCGTTTCTCGCCGAGAGCCGCGGCGTCGGCGCGGAAAGCGTGCGATTCGAGGGCGGCATGGTGCTGGCGGGCGACGTCGCCGAGCCCTTCGCGCAGGTCGTGAAGGCGGCCTACATGGCGCGCGTCCAACTTTCGGCCTCGGGGTATTACCGCACGCCAAAGGTCCATTGGGACAGGGAAAAGGGCCGGGGGCGGCCGTTCTACTACTACGCCTACGGCGCGGCGGCCTCGGAGGTGTCGGTCGACACGCTGACCGGCGAGCATGTCGTCGACCGCGTCGACATCCTGCACGACGCCGGCAAATCGCTGAATCCCGAAATCGACCTCGGACAGGTCGAGGGCGGCTTCGTGCAGGGCATGGGATGGCTGACCTCGGAGGAGCTGTGGTGGGACGAAGCGGGCCGGCTGCGGACCCACGCGCCGTCCACCTACAAGATCCCGCTCGCCTCTGATCGCCCGCGCGTCTTCAACGTGGCGCTCGCGGACTGGTCGGAGTGCCGCGAGATGACCATCAAGCGCTCCAAGGCCGTGGGCGAGCCGCCGCTGATGCTGGCCGCCTCGGTGCTGGAGGCGCTGTCGATGGCGGTGGCCTCGCTGGCCGACTACCGCGAGTGCCCGCGGCTGGACGCGCCGGCGACGCCCGAGAGGCTGCTGATGGCGGCGGAGCGCCTGCGTGGCCGCTGAGCGCGCCGCCTGGGTGCTGGCGACGATCGAGGCGGCGGAGGGCTCGGCGCCGCGGGGGCCGGGCGCCTGGATGCGGGTGTTCGCGAACACGGTGGAGGGCAGCGTCGGCGGCGGCGCCCTGGAGCACCGCGCCATCGCCCGCGCCCGCGCGATGCTGCGCGAGGGCGCAGGGCCCGGCGCGGGCGCGGAGACGCTGACGCTGCCCCTCGGGCCCGATCTCGGCCAGTGCTGCGGCGGGCGCGTGCGGCTGCGGCTTGAGCCGGGCGGCGACGCAGGCCCGCTCGCGGCGGCGGAGGCGGCCGCGCGGCCCGTCGCGATGATCCACGGCGCGGGGCATGTCGGCCGGGCGCTGGCGGCGGCGCTGGCGCTGCTGCCGGTGCGGACGGTGGTGCTCGACGGGCGCGAGAGCGAACTGGCGCAGGCGCCCGGCGCGGTCGAGCGGCGGCTCACGGCCTTGCCGGAGGCCGAGGTGGCCGCCGCCCCGGCCGGGGCGGCCCATGTGGTGACGACCCATGACCACGGGCTCGATTTCCTCATCGCGACGGCGGCGCTGGCGCGGGGCGATGCGGCCTATGTCGGGCTGATCGGCTCGGCGACCAAGCGCGCCCGCTTCGAGCGGTTCGCGCGCGGGCGGGGGGTGGACCCCGCCCCGCTCGTCTGCCCCGTGGGCGCGATGGGCGGCGCCGGGCTGGCGGACAAGCGCCCGGCCGTGATCGCCGCCATGGTCGCGGCGGAGCTGATGGCGGCCTTCGCGGCCGCGCGCGGCGGCTGAACCCCGGCCCAGCGGCGCCGGCTCAGGGAGCAAAACCCTCCAGCGCGGCGTCCTTCGCCGCCAGCGCCGCGCTGGCCCCGGCCACCACGAGCGCGGTGTCGCACGGCCCGATGACAAGGCGGTAGCCCAGCTCGAACAGCTCGCGGAACCCGCGCCCCGGCAGGGTGATGGTGCCGATGAGGGCGCCCGAGGCGGCGGCCTTCGCCTCGATCTCGGCATGGGCGGCGTTCATCTCGGCGCAGTCCAGCTCGTTGAGCCGGCCCATCGAGCCGGCGAGGTCGTTCGGCCCGACAAAGCCCATGTCGACGCCGGGCGTCGCCATGATCGCGTCGAATTCGGCGACGGCGGTGACGTGCTCGATCTGCACCATCAGCAGCAGCTCGTCGGCCGCGGCCTTCTGATAGCCGACGTCGGTTCCATAGCCTGCGGCGCGCACGGCGCGGGCGAAGCCCCGGCGGCCGAGCGGGGGGTAGCGGCATGCGGCCGCGACCGAGGCGGCGATGGCGGCGTCGTTGACCATCGGCGCCATGATCGACTTCGCGCCGCGGTCCAGCGCGCGCTTGAGCGTCGCATCGTCGCCGAAGGGCACGCGCAGAATCGCCTCGCCGCCCGCGGCCTCGACGGCTCGGATCATGCCGGCGGCGCTCTCTACGCCGGCGCAGCCGTGCTCGCAGTCCACGACGATCACATCCCACCCAGCGCGCACCAGCGCCTCGGCGGCGTCCGGCGAGCCGAGCTGCGCCCAGGCCCCGCACAGGCGCTCACCCGCGGCGAGCCGCGCCTTCAGTCGGTTCCGCATATCATGTTCCCCTCGTTCGCGCGGCGCCGGGATCAACCTGCGCCGGGTTCGGCCGATCGCCCGCGCCGCAGCGACGCGAGCAGGGCGCCGCAACCGGCGAGCGCGATCCATAGCCCGATCGGCGCCGCCACGTCGACGACGAGCGCCGGTGCGACCCGCACTATCGCCGCGGCGGCCAGCCATGCGAGGACGCAGGCCAGCGTCGCGCCGGCTGCGGCTAGTCGCGAGAGCCTGGCCCAGGCCGTCGCGAGCGCCAGCGCCACCGCCAGAAATGCGGCGTGCTCCGCCAGCACGAGGGCGCGGGGTCGCGAGAGCGTCGCGCCGGAGATGAGCGCATCGATGGCGACGGCGACGACTTCGGCGCCCGAAATGACTTCGCCGTGGGCCGCGCTGAACGCCGGCGCGAGGCCCGCCGCGTCGACGCCGATCACCGCGACGCGGCCGGCGACGGCCCGCCTTGCGGCTTCGCTGGCGGCGTCGGCCGTCTCGGCGCCGCCCGGGCTCCGGTCAGAGCCGCCCCCCTCGCCGACGAGGTCGCTCGCCTCGACGCGGCCCACGCGCGCGGCGCCGCCGGCGAAGTCGAGAAACACGCGCCCGGCCGCGTCGGTGCGCACCCTGCGCCCGCCCACCACGACGGCGGCCACGCCGGATTCCCGCGCAATCACCGTTCCGCTGCGGCCCATCGCGGCGACGGCGGCCACGGCCAGCGACGGGTGCGCCACTCCGCCGGCGAAGAACACGGTCGGCGCCCTGCGGAGCACGGCGTCGGCGTCGGGCGTCAAGTTTGCCGCGCCTTCGGTGGTGGCGCCTGCGCGGATCGGCTGGGCGGCCGCCGCGACGCCCTCATAGGCCGGCGTCCGCTCCGCCGGCGCGCCGACCATGGTCAGGGCGAAGGGGCCGCGGCTTTCGCTCGAGGCCGGCCGGTCGGTGACGGAGGTCGCCAGCGCGCTTCGGACCTTGCGCAGCGCCTCGGCGAGCGCCGCGTCCGACGGCGGCGGCTCCGGGGCCTGGCGCAGGCCGCCGTCGCCGGGTCCGCCGTCGCCCGGGCCGCCCTCCTGCCTGGGGCGGTCGGGGTCGAGGACGTCCGGCGCCTCGAGCAGCAGGTTCAGGACGACGACCTCGGCGCCCGCCTGCGTCGCGGCCTCGACGACGCCGGCCAGCCGGTCGCGCGGCCACGGCCACGGGCCGATCTCCGCAATACTGCGGTCGCCGACGCCGACGACCACCGGCGCGGGCCGCTCCAGCGCGGAGACCGGACCCACGCCCTGGAGCGCGTCGAAGCCGAGCGCCTGCAGGCGCTCCACCGGCCACGGCGCGGAGACGCGCAGGAAGAATAAGCCGACGGCGATCACGACCAGCGCAAGCCAGATCCAGCCCCCCCTGTCGCCGCCGCGGCGGGCGGGCGCCGCCCGCGCCGGCGCGGCCTCGTCACCCGCGTCGTCCGGCGTCGCGCCGTCAGTCTCGGCGATCATGGCGCTGCGACTTCCGTCCGGCGACGAGACGGCGGCCGGCCGGCGCCGTGGCGAAGCCGTCGCACAGGCGCGGAGCGCGCCGCAGTCGGCGGGTCGTTCAGCATCACTGGCGTCCTTTCAGCCTCGCTGGTCAGCCTCGCTGGCGCCGTCGGCCCCGGCGTCGCCGGCGCGGCGCAGGTCACGCCGCTGCGCGGCGCTTGCGCGGGGCGCCGGCGACATAGGTCTCCGCCACCGTGCGGTCGTCCCCCAGTGTACTGACGAGAAACAGCCTGTCAGCCAGCGTTTCGGCCCGTTCGGCCCGCAGCCGGGCCTGCGGCGTGGCGGCGGGGTCGAGCACCACGAGATCGGCCTCGAAGCCCGGCGCGACGCGGCCGATGCGGTCGGCGAGGCCCAGCGCCTCGGCGCCCCCCAGCGTGGCGAGGCGGAACGCCTCGAAGGGATGCAGCCGCTGACCGAGCAGCTGGGTGACAGAATGGGCGGCGCCGAGCGTGCTGGGCAGCCCCCACGCCGTGCCGCCGCCAATATCGGTCGCCACCGCGACTCGCACGCCGGCGGCGGAGAGGCGCGCGCGATCGAACAGGCCGCTGCCGAGAAAGAGGTTCGAGGTCGGGCACCAGACGGCGACGGCGCCGGCCTCGGCCATCGCCGCCGCCTCCCGGTCCGAGAGGTGGATGCAGTGCCCCATCAGGCTGCGCGGCCCGAGCAGGCCGAAGCGGGCGTAGACGTCGGTGTAGTCGCGCGCCTCGGGGAACAGGCGCGCGGCCTCGGCGATCTCGGCGCGGTTCTCCGAGAGATGGGTCTGCACGAGGCAGTCGGGGTGCGCGGCGACCAGCGCGCCGGCCACCTCGAGCTGCGCGGGCGTGGAGGTCAGCGCGAAGCGCGGCGCGACGGCGTAGCCCAGCCGCCCGCGCCCGCGCCAGCGCGCGATCAGCGCCTCGGTCTCGTCATGGGCGCGCTCTGGCGTATCGAGCAGGGCGTCGGGCGCGCCGCGGTCCATCAGCACCTTGCCGCCCAGCATCCGCATCTCCCGCCGCAGCGCCTCGGCGAAGAAGGCTTCAACGCTGGCGGGGTGCGAGGTGCAGAAGGCGCAGGCGGTGGTCGTGCCATGGGCGATCAGCGCGTCGAAGAATCGTGGCGCGATCGCGCGCCCATGCTCGGGGTCGGCGAAGCGCGCCTCTTCGGGAAAGGCGCCGCGGGCGAGCCAGTCGAGCAGGGCCTCGGCGTGGACGGCGGTGGCCTGGGCCTGCGGGAAGTGGATGTGGGGGTCGACGAAGCCGGGCAGGATCAGCTTTCCGCGCCAGTCGTCGCTCGGCAAACCGGCGGCTGCGGCGCGCGGGCCGATCTCGGCCCAGTCGCCGACGGCCTCGATCAGGCCGTCGCGGAGGACCACGGCGCCGTCTTCCCGGACATCCGGCGCGGGGTCTTCGCCCGGCCGGAAGCTGACGACGGTTCCCCGGAGCAGGCGGGCGGCGGCGCTCACCTGCCCTCCTCGTACCAGGCGGCGATCAGGGCGCGCTCCTGAGGCTCCAGCCAGGTCACGTTGCCCGGCGGCATGGCGCGGCTGACGCCGGCCTGAAGATAGACGCCGTGAGCGTGGCGCAGGATGTCGGCGTCGGTCTCCAGCATCACGCCCTTCGGCGCGACGGCGAGCCCGTCCCACAGCGGCTCGGCCGCGTGACACATCGCGCAGCGGCTGAGCACGACGTCCCGCACGCCCTCGAAATGCGCCGACGCCAGAAGCGGGCCAGCCGCCGCCGCCGTCTCCTCGCGCGGCTCGGGGCGGAAGCCCGACAGCCAGACGATGACGAGAAACAGCGCCGCCGTCGCGGCCCAGGTCCACCAGAGCATCCCCCCGCCGGCGTGCATCGTGTTGAAGAAGTGGCGGATGGTCACGCCCGACAGGAACACCAGCGCGGCGATGACCCAGTTGAACTCGGTTGCGAAGGCGAGCGGATAATGACCGGACAGCATGAGGAAAAGCACCGGCAGCGTCAGGTAGTTGTTGTGCAGCGAGCGCTGCTTGGCCTGCGCGCCGTAGATCGCCGCGGGCGTCTCGCCGGCCTTGAGCGCGGCGACCACCTTGCGCTGGTTGGGGATGATGATGTGCGCGACATTGGCGGCCATGATCGTGGCGGTGAAGGCGCCGAGATGCAGGAGCGCCGCGCGACCCGTGAAGACCTGCGCATAGCCCCAGCTCATGACCGCAAGCACGCCGAACAGGATCAGCATGAGCCGGTTCTGGTCGGCGCCCAGCGGCGACTTGCACAGCCTGTCGTAGAGCAGCCAGCCGAGCGCCAGCGACGCTACCGAGATCGCGGAGGCCTGCAACGGCGTGAGGTCGGCGATCTCGGGGTCGATCATGTAGAGCTCGGCCCCGAAGTAGTACATCACCACCAGCAGCGCGAAGCCCGACAGCCAGGTGGAGTACGCCTCCCACTTGAACCAGATCAGATACTCCGGCATGTGCGGCGGAGCGATCATGTATTTCTGGATGTGGTAGAAGCCGCCGCCATGGACCTGCCACTCCTCGCCCGCGACGCCCTGCGGCAGGTTCGGCGACTTGCGCAGGCCCAGATCGAGCGCAATGAAATAGAACGACGAGCCGATCCACGCTATGCCCGTGATGACGTGCAGCCATCGCAGGCCGAAGCTCAGCCAGTCCCACGCCATCGCCGCAACCATGATCGCCCTCCGCCGCCCTCGCAGCGCAGCATGGCCCGGCTTGCGGGCTTAGGGAAGCCGGCGCGGCGGCAAGTTCAGCGACGGCAGTAGACGTCGCCGGAGTTGGCGGCGTCGGGCAGCGCGGCGATGGCGGCGTCCATGGCGGCGGCGTCGGTCCACTCCCCGGCCCAGACATGACTTTCGCCGAGCGAGAGGCGGAAGTCGCGGTAGCCGAGCGCGGCGGCGCGCGCCAGCGCCGCGCGGCCGGCGCCGCGGAACGCCGCGACCACCTCGAAGGAGAGCGCCGGCGGCGGCAGCGACAGCCCGGCGAGCACCTCCGCCTCGAACCCCTCCACGTCGATCTTGACGAAGGCCGGCGGGCCGTGGGCGGCGATCAGGGCGTCGAGCGTCGCAGCGGGCACGGTCTCGCGGCCTAGCCACCGCTGGTTCTCCCAGCCCGGCGCGCCCGCGGCGGCGGCGACGAAGCCGCGCGAGCGGGTGGCGACGGTAGGGTTGGCGGGATTGAGCAGCAGGACCGCCTCGCCGTCCTCGGGCCCGAGCGCGGCGCGCAGCACGCGCACGCCGGGGTCGCGGCCATGCAGCAGGCGCAGGACGCGCACCAGACGGGCCTGCGGCTCGACGGCGACGACGCGCGCGCCCAGCGCGCGGAAGGCGGCGACGCGGTCGCCCACATGGGCGCCGACGTCGATGACCAGATCGCCGGCCCCGACGAACTCCCCGTAGATCCGGCGCAGGCCCCTCGCGTGGGCCCGGTCGAGACGGTAGACGCGCAGCGAGCGCGCCACCGCGAGCCATTCGTTCAGCACGCCCATGGCGGCGCTCCGGCTTCGGGGGTCAGTCGTCGCGGCGCGGGAAATGCGGCAGGGGCGCGATGGGAACACCCTCCTCCAGCAGCGCCTTCGCCTCCGCGGCGCTGGCCTCGCCCCAGACGGGGCGCGCGCCCTCTCCCTCGCCGTGGCGGGCGCGGGCCTCCTCGGCGAAACGGGGGCCGACATAGTCGGCGGTCTTCTCGACATGGGCGCGAAGCTCGGCCAGCGCGCGGGCGATCTGCGGCGGGACGGGGCCTGACATCGCCGGGCCGGGCGTCGCGGCTTTCGAGGTCGTGCGGCCCGGGGACGGCGGGAGCGGCGCGGTCCGATCCGGCGCCCCCGATGACGGCGAATCCGCCCGCCGCTCGGGCCCGCCCTGCGTGGGCGCTGCGCGCTCGCGCACGGCCGGGGCCATCAGCGCCTTCTCGACGTCGCGCCCGCCGCAAAGGGCGCACTCGACCTGACCCGCCACACGCTGCGTCTCGAAGGCCGCGCTGTCGCTGAACCAGGCCTCGAAGCCATGGCCGTCTCGGCAGCGCAGGGCGTAACGGATCATGGCGGCGCATCTCCCCTCGGCATGGCTGCGTAACAGCTTCCGGACTCCACATATATGACGCAGCGGTGAATTCCATATTTCTCGTTGCGGCGCGGCCTCCGTGCTATGGCTCCGCGCGACAGGGAGGCGGCGTTGGACGAGAGCGGGAGAGAGGCGGGCATGGCGGCGCGCGCGGCCGAGGAGGCGCCCGCGATCCTCGCGGCGGCCGGCGTCGCGGCCGCGGCGGGGCTCGCGCTAGGGGCCGCAGGCGCGCCGGCCGCGCTGGCGGCGGCGTTCGGGGCCGCGCTCGGGGCCGCGTTTCGGGCGTCTCTCGGGGTAGCGGCGGGCTGCGCCGTGGCGCGCCTTGGCGGGTTCGGCGCCGCAACGCCCGCGCCGCCGAGCCCCGCGGCTGTGGACCAAGCCCCTCCACCGACGCTCGACGCGCTGGCGCCGGGCCTCGGGCGGGCGCTGCTGGAGCAGCTGCCGGCCGGCGTGCTGCTGATCGACGAATTCGGCCGGGTGATCTTCCAGAACGCCGCAGCGACGGATGTGGTCGAGCGCTCGGTGGCCGGCCTGCCTTACGCGGCCGCGCTGCGGGCGCCGGCGATGACCGAGGCGGTCGCCGCTGCGCTCGCCGACCAGCGCCCGGCCGACATCGACGTGACGCTCCAGCGGGCCAAGGAACGGGTGATCCACGCCGCGATCCGCCCGCTGCCGCGCGCCGAGCTGTCGGCGCCGGGGGCCGACGGGGAGCCGCCGAGGCCTGCCGTGCTCATCATGCTGGAGGACCGCACCCGCGCCGCCAAGGCCGAGGCGCTGCGCCGCGACTTCGTCGCCTACGCCAGCCACGAGCTCAAGACGCCGCTCGCCTCGATCTCGGGCTTCATCGAGACGCTGCAGGGCCACGCGAAGTCTGACCCCGCCGCGACCGAGCGCTTCCTGCGGATCATGGCGCAGCAGACCGAGCGCATGAAGCGGCTGGTCGAGGATCTGCTCTCGCTCAACCGCATCGAGATCAACGAGCATGTGCGCCCGCGCGACCCGGTGGATCTGGCGACGGTGGCCTGGGAGGTCGCCTCGGCGCTGTCTCCCCTTGCGCAGGCGCAGGGCACGCGCATCGAGGTGAGCCTGCCGCGCGAAGGCATGATGACCCGCGGCAGCCATGACGAGGTGGCGCAGGTGTTCGTCAACCTGATGGACAACGCGGTGAAATACGCCGGCCATGGCGGGCCGGTGCGCGTGACGCGCGCCCAGCCGACGCCGGGCCGGGCGGGCATGATCGGCGTCACGGTCGCCGACAGCGGGCCGGGCATCGCGCGCGAGCACCTGCCGCGCCTGACGGAACGGTTCTACCGCGTCGACGCCGCGCGCTCGCGCGAGCGCGGCGGCACCGGGCTGGGGCTCGCCATCGCCAAGCACATCCTGAACCGCCATCGCGCCGATCTGAGCGTGACCAGCAAGCTCGGCGAGGGCTCGCGCTTCACGGTGTGGTTCCCGGCGACGCCCGACGAGGCCGCCGCGCCGGAGCCGCCGGTCGGCGCGGCTCAGTAGCGGCGGGCGCGCGGCGCGGCGCCGCGTCGCCGCCGCATGGTTTGACGCCGGCGGCGGGGACGCGCTAGCTTGGAATCATTCCAGAGTGGGAGCGTCACGATGATTCCGGGCTTCACGTCTCGGCGCCGGTTCAGCGACCTGAGCGAGCAGGAGATCCTGGCGCTCGCCATCTCCTCGGAGGAGGACGACGCGCGGATCTACCGCTGGTTCGCCGCGCGGCTGCGCGAGGACGGCGCGCCCGACTCCGCCGCCGCCTTCGACGGCGTCGCCGCCGCCGAGGACGCCCACCGCCGCGCCCTGATCGACCTGCACCGCACCCGCTTCGGCGAGGCGATCCCGCTTCTGAGACGCGAGCATGTGGCCGGGTTCTACGCCCGTCGCCCGGTCTGGCTGATGAAGACCCTGGGCCTCGAGCGCATCCGCGAGGAAGCCGCGCGCATGGAGAGCGACGCGCACGACTTCTACCAGCGCGCCGCGGCCTCGGCGACGGACGCCGCGACGCGGAAACTGCTGGGAGACCTCGCCGCGGCGGAGGCTGGTCACGAGAACACCTGGGCGCAGCTCGAGCGGGCGCACCTGCCCGCCGAGCGTCGGGCGGCCGAGGACGAGGAGGCCCATCGCCGCTTCGTGCTAACCTATGTTCAGCCGGGGCTGGCGGGGCTGATGGACGGCTCGGTCTCCACGCTGGCGCCGATCTTCGCCGCCGCCTTCGCGACCGGCGACACCTGGCAGACGTTTCTCGTCGGGCTCGCGGCGTCGGTCGGCGCCGGCATCTCGATGGGCTTCACCGAGGCGGCCTCCGACGACGGCGTGATCTCCGGGCGCGGCTCGCCGGTGACGCGCGGGGTGGTGACGGGCCTGATGACGGCGGTGGGCGGGCTCGGCCACGCCCTGCCCTACCTTATCCCGCATTTCTGGACGGCGACGGCCATCGCCATCGCGGTCGTCTTCGTGGAGCTGTGGGCGATCGCCTGGATTCAGAACCGTTTCATGGAGACGCCGTTCTGGCGCGCGACGCTGCAGGTGGTCGTCGGCGGCGCGCTGGTGCTGGCGGCGGGAATGCTGATCGGGCTCGCCTAACGCCCCGCCGGCGGCTCAGATTGGCGCAAGGGCCCGGTCGAGCCGTTCGAGCAGCGCGCCGCGGTTGGCGGCGATGTCGGCGATCGTCAGCCCGTCCAGCACCGCGAAGAAGGCCGCCGTCGCCTCGTGCAGCTTGAGCGACAGGCGGCAGACGCCGAGCAGCGGGCAGGTGTTGCTGGACGGATTGAAGCACTCGACCAGCTCGATCGGGCCTTCGGTCAGCCGCACCACCTCGCCCACGCTGATCTCGGCGGCGGGGCGCGCGAGCCGGAAGCCGCCGCCCCTGCCCCGCAGCGTTTCAAGATAGCCGGCGCGGCCGAGCTCATGCACCACCTTGGTGATGTGGGCGCGGCTGAGGCCGTGCGCCTGCGAGACCTCCTCGACGCGCGTGAGGCCAGGCGCGCGGAGCGCGGCGAGCTGCAGCGTGCGCAGGGCGAAGTTCGTGTAGGCCGTCAGCTTCATCGCGTCGCATCCATGTCGTGCGGCCCGGCCGCCGGGCGCGTCCGTGCGGGTATGACCGTAAAAGATATACGACAGATGACGCTTTCAACAAGCCAGTCCGCCGGGCTCGCCCCACGGCGCCGACGCCGCCGGAGATGGCGGCGGCAAAGCTTGAGGAGGGCGCGCGCGTCCGGTCGTTCCGGGCTGTCGGCGCGGCGCTCAGCTGCGCACGCGCTGCCGGTCGCGGTCGCGGCGGCTCGACATCGGCTGGAACGCGACCGCGACATGCGCCGCGCAGTACGGCTTGCCCTGCTGCGCGGGCAGGCCGCAGAAGCGGAAGGCGGGGTCGGTCGGGTCGCCGATCGGCCATTTGCAGACGCGCTCGGTCAGGTCCATCAGCGTCACGCGGCGCGCGGTCTTCTCGATCTCGGCGAGATTGGCCAGCACCTCCAGCCGCTCCTCGGTCATCGGCGCGGGCTCCCGGCGCAGCGGGTCGCGGGCCGGCGCGCGGGCGACGGCGGGTTCCGGGGCCTCCTCGTCCGCATCCGTCGCGGCCTCGACCGGCTCGGGCTCCGTTTCGGGCTCGGGCGACGGCGCCGCCGCCGCGGGCTGCTCGGCAGGTTTGGAGGCGGGAGGCGACGCGGCCTCCTCGGCGACGGCGGCCGACGCCGGCTCCTCCGCCGGTTCGGTCGCGCGCGGGGCCGCCGCGCGGTTCGACAGCCCGAGCCGATGCACCTTGCCGATCACCGCGTTCCGGGTGACGCCGCCCAGCGCCTTGGCGATCTGGGCCGCCGACTGACCCTCGGCCCAGAGTTGCTGGAGCTTCTCGACGCGCTCATCCGTCCACGACATGTCCATCGCCTCCACCGCGCTGCGCGCGCCCTCGACGCCGCGCGCCTACATGTTAGGTTCCGCCGCGTTTCCCGCAACCGGAACGCCGCCAGATAGAGGTTTTCTCCGATGCGCGCCACACCGGACGCCGCCGCGACGCGACATGCCCCGCAGCCCGAGGCGCCGGGCGGCGCGAAGCGCGGCGGCGAAGGCCCCGCGCACCCGGCCCGAACGCACCCGACACCCGACCGCGCGAGCGGGGCGGCGCCGGAGCGCCCCGGCCCGGGCGTCCGTCGCTTCGGGAGGACCAACTGGCTCGGACTTTGGACGCTGATCGGCCGCGAGGTGCGCCGTTTCGCGAAGGTCTGGGGCCAGACCCTTCTGGCGCCGCTGGCGACCGCCGCGCTGTTCATGGCGGTGTTCCACTTCGCGCTCGCCGAGCGGCGCGGCGACGCGATGGGCGTGCCGTTCATCGATTTCCTCGCACCGGGGATCGCGATGATGACGGTGATCCAGAACGCCTTCGCCAACACCTCCTCGTCGCTGATGATCGCCAAGATCCAGGGCTCGATCGTGGACACGCTGATGCCGCCGCTCTCGTCGGCGGAGATCCTGACCGGCTATGCGCTGGGCGGCGTGGCGCGGGGTGCGGCGGTGGGTCTCGCGGTCTGCGCGCCGGTCTTTCTCGCGCTCGGGATCGTTCCGGCGCACCCGTTCTGGGCGCTGCTCTTCATCCTGCTCGGCGCGCTGGCGATGGCGCTGGCGGGGCTGATCGCGGGCGTGTTCTGCACGAAGTTCGACCAGATGGCGGCGATCACCAACTTCGTGGTGACGCCGCTCGCGTTTCTCTCGGGCACCTTCTATTCGATCTCCGACCTGCCGGGGCTGGTGTACGGGCTGAGCCACGCCAACCCGGTGTTCTACCTCATCGACGGCTTCCGCTACGGGATCATCGGCGTGAGCGACAGCCCCCCGCTGCTGTCGGCGGGAGTGGCGCTGGCCAGCTGCGCGGCGCTGTGGCTCTGGGCGCTGCGGCTGATCACCAGGGGCACGGGGTTGAAGAACTAGGCTGCTGGATCAGGCGCGGCCCCAAAACAAATGCGCGCCCCGCATCGGGGCGCGCACGCGTGGCGCAGCATGGATGAGCGGCTGATTCAGCAGGCGCGGCGGCGGGCGACGCCAGCCGCCATCGCGATGCCGCTGACCAGCAGCCACATCGATGCAGGCAGCGGAATTGGCGGAACGGTCGGATCGGTCGGAACGTCCGGGTTGACCACGCTCGCGGTACCGGTCAGATCGAGCACCGCCACGAAGATGTTGTCGTTGACCGAAGGGTTGAGCGTGTCGACGCTCAGCAACGTGTCGCCGGCGTTGACGTAGGGCGCAAGGTCGTAGCGCTCGGTGTCGGCTGCGTAGCTGGGAAGAAACGCGGAGGGCGCGTCGTCGAAGCTGCCCATCGTAATCAGGGAGCCGTTGGCCTGCTGCAGCCCGTCGTCGAAATTGCCGGAGTTCCGCGAGATCAGCGTGCCGTTCACGGTGATGTTCGAGGCCTGATTGCAGCAGCTGTAGCCGATGCCGAGGAACATCTCGAGATTGAAGCCAGGCGCAGTGGGGTCGAGCGGCACGCCGAACGTGACGTCGAAGGTGTCGCCAGCGATGTCGGAGAAGCCGTCGAGCACCGCAACGGTCCGGTCGCTGAGGGCCGGATTGTCGTAGACGACCACGAGGGCGCTGCCGTCGATGCCGGTCCTACCGTTCTCGACGCCGGCATTGTTCTCGTTGTATGCGAAGTCGTAAACGCCGCCAGCGCTGCCGTCGATGACCGGCTTGACCGTGCTGGTCACGTCCGCGCGATGGGCGGTAAGCCGGGAATATGACGGGTTCTGGATGCTCTGGGTGTAGGTCACCGCATCGCCATCGAGCGTGACCGTCGTCGGCGCGACCGTCGAGAAGCCAACCTCGTCATAAGTCGACGTGTAGAGATACGCTGCGATCACGGTGGAGCCGCTCGGCGCGCTGGCGCTGATGGTTCCGACGCCGCTGGTGGAGCCGAAGCCGTCGGTGGAGACGCCCACCGAGCCGGTGTACACGAACGCCGGCGCAAGCGCCGCGCCGGCCGAAGTCGCAAACGCCAGCGACATAGAGACGACCGCTGCGGCCGCAGCGGCATGGGAAACCGAAACCATTTTCATCTCTCCAAACAACTTTCGATGCCTTCAACCTTTACCTTAGGGGAGGCGATTCGCAATCGCCTTGAGGTTGAGTACTTAATTTTTGGTGAAGCCGGCCAGCGCCTGGTGCTCCGGGCGCGCAACATGGGGCGGCCCCAGCGCCGACGGGGCGCGGCGCCGCAAGCGACGTTCCTGCTCGCGCGGCGCCGGCCGGGAGGCTCGGCCCGTCCGGCCGGCGCGCCTCTCCCGCACCGGCCGCGAAAGCGCCCCCTCGAGGCCGGCGCGGCTCGGATTCCCGAATGGTATCACTTCAGAAGGCGCATCCTGGAACGGTCGCACGACGCCGCGCGCTCGCCCGGAATGGCGGCCGATGAGAACGCGCCGTCGCTGCGCAGGACGCGGCGCGCGAAACTCTGGCCCATCGGCGCCGGTGTCCGAAGCGTCCTTCGGATCGTGGCGGTCGCAGCGGCCGCGCGAACAGGCCGTCCGCGTCGGCCGCTCGGATTCAACCGGCCCGGTTGGCGATCAGCTCCTCGACCACCGACGGGTCGGCCAGCGTCGAGGTGTCGCCCAGCGAGCCGGTTTCGTTCTCGGCGATCTTGCGCAGGATGCGGCGCATGATCTTGCCCGAGCGGGTCTTCGGCAGGCCCGGCGCCCACTGGATGACGTCGGGCGACGCGATCGGGCCGATCTCGTTGCGGACCCAGTTGCGCAGTTCGGTCTTGAGCGCATCGTCGTAGGGCTCGCCGTCCATCAGGGTGACGTAGCAGTAGATGCCCTGCCCCTTGATGTCGTGCGGGTAGCCCACCACCGCGGCCTCCGAGACCTTGGGATGCGCCACCAGCGCCGACTCGACCTCCGCGGTGCCCATCCGGTGGCCGGAGACGTTGATGACGTCGTCCACGCGGCCCGTGATCCAGTAGTAGCCGTCCTTGTCTCGGCGGCAGCCGTCGCCGGAGAAGTAGTAGCCCTTGAACATCTCGAAGTAGGTCGACACGAAGCGGTCATGGTCGCCGTAGACCGTGCGCATCTGGCCCGGCCAGCTGTCGGCGATGGCGAGCACGCCCTCGCACTCGGTCGCGGCGATCTCCTCGCCCTTCTCGTCCAGCACCACCGGCCTGACGCCGAAGAAGGGCAGCGTCGCCGAGCCGGGCTTGGCGGCCACCGCGCCGGGCAGCGGCGAGATGAGGATGCCCCCCGTCTCCGTCTGCCACCAGGTGTCGACGATCGGGCAGCGCTCCCCGCCGACATTCTTGTTGTACCAGTGCCAGGCCTCGGGGTTGATCGGCTCGCCGACCGAGCCGAGCAGGCGCAGCTTCGACAGGTCGTGCTTCTGGACGAACTCCACGCCCTTGGCCATCAGCGCGCGGATCGCGGTGGGCGCGGTGTAGAAGATGGTGACGCCGTGCTTGGCGCAGACCTCCCAGAAGCGCCCTGCGTCGGGATAGGTCGGCACGCCCTCGAACATCACCGTCGTCGCGCCGTTGGCGAGCGGGCCGTAGACGATGTAGCTGTGGCCCGTCACCCAGCCGACATCGGCCGTGCACCAGTACACGTCGTCGTCCTTGACGTCGAAGACGTACTCGTGGGTCATCGCGGCGTAGAGCAGGTAGCCGCCGGAGCTGTGCACCACGCCCTTCGGCTTGCCGGTCGAGCCGGAGGTGTAGAGGATGAACAGCGGATCCTCGGCGTTGACGGCGACCGGCTCGCAATGGTCGGAGACGCGCTCCATCTCCTCGTGCAGCCAGTTGTCGCGCTCGGCGTCCCATGCGACGTCGCCGCCCGTGCGCTTGACGACGAGCGTCTTCACGTCGCCGCCGACCCGCTTCAGCGCCTTGTCGACATTGGCCTTGAGGGCCGTGTTGCGGCCGCCGCGCGGCGCCTCGTCGGCGGTGACGACGAGCTTCGCGCCGGCGCCCTCGACCCGGTCGGCCAGCGCGTCCGGCGAGAAGCCGGCGAAGACGATGGAATGCACCGCGCCGATGCGGGCGCAGGCCAGCATCGCATAGGCGGCCTCGGGGATCATCGGGAGGTAGAGGATGACGCGGTCGCCCTTCTTCACGCCCATCCCGTGCAGCACGTTGGCGAACCTGGAGACGTTCTCGTAGAGCTCGCGGTAGCTGATGCGCTTGGAGAGCTTGGGGTCGTCGGCCTCCCAGATGATCGCGGTCTTCTCGCCCCGGCCCAGATGCCGGTCGACACAGTTGGCGCAGACGTTGAGCTGCCCGTCCTCGAACCACTTGATCGACACGTTATGGTAGTCGAACGTCGTCGACTTCACCTTCGTGTAGGGCTTGATCCAGTTGAGACGCTTGCCATGCTCGCCCCAGAAAGCGGCAGGGTCGGCGACGGAGGCTTCGTACATCGCCTTGTACCTGGACTCGTCGGCGTTTGCCTGCGCGACGAAGGCGGCGGATGGCGCAAACACGTCGTTACTCATTGAAGGAGCTCCCCCCGGGGCTTCTGCGCGCCGGCGGCGCGGCGCGCGTTTGCTTTTCGCTGCGCAAGATTATGGCGCGCCGCGCAGACACCGCAACCACTGGCGGCGCCGCAGTCGCAAGCGCGCGCCGCCGAGCGGGACGACGGCTTCCATTGACTGCGGCGCGGGCCCCGGCGCCTTGATCGTCGTCAATCGCCGGGCGGGCGCGCCGGCGCGCTGACGCGGAAGCGCGCGCCGCCCTCGCCGCTGGCGACCAGCGTCAGGGCGCCGCCCTGCATCTCGGCGAGATCGCGCGCGATCGCGAGGCCGAGCCCCGTTCCGGCGCGCCCGGCGCCGCCCCGGAACGGCTGGAACAGGTTGTCGAGCGCCTTTCTCGGCAGGCCCGGCCCTTCGTCGGCCACGTCGATCTCGACCATCGCGCCCGCCTGCCGCGCCGACAGCCGCACGACGCCGGACCGGCCCGCCCCCTCGATGGCGGCGCGGGCGTTGCGCACGAGGTTGACGAGCACGCGGTGGAGCTGGTCGGGGTCGGCCCAGACGCAGAGCTTCCCGGCGACATCGATCTCCAGGCGCACCGGCGCCGTGTCGCCGTTCTCGGCGTCGGGAAACACCGCGTCGGCGACCTCGGCGGCGAGCCGGGCTACGGGCGTCTCGCGCGGGGCCGGCGGCGCCTCCTGCGCCGCGCCGAAGCGCAGGGTGGACTGGCAGAGCGCCACGGCGCGGTCCAGCGAGCCGACGAGCTTCGGCCCGACGCGCGCCGCCACCGGATCGGCGGAGCCCTCCAGCCGGTCGGCGAGCAGCTGCGCGGTGGAGAGCAGGTTGCGCAGGTCGTGCGCGATGCGCGCGACCGCCTCGCCGAGGCTCGCCAGCCGCGCCTTCTGGCGCAGGGCGGCGCGCAGCTCGGTCTGCATCGCGGCCAGCGCCTCCTCCGCGACGGCCACCTCGGTCACGGCGCTGGAGGGGACGAACACCGGCTCCGGACCCTCCGGGTTCTCGCGGAAGGCCGCCATGCTCGCCACGATGCGCGCCATCGGCCGCACCAGCAGCCGCCGCGTGAGCAGGTAGAGCAGAACCCCGACGAACATCGAGATGATCAGGGAAAGCTGGAGGATGCGCAGCGCGTAGGCGCGGCCGGCCTTGAGCAGCGGCGCCTCCTCCATGGTGATCTCGACCACGTCCATCCCGGCGGCCGGCGCGCCGATGACGCGGATGACGCGGTCGCCGTCCGAGAACAGCAGCATCACCGCGTCGGCGATGAGTTCGGGCGCCTGCGCGTCGCGCAGGTCGTAGGTCTCCTGCACCATGCGCGCCATGGGGTCGCTCAGCGCCAGCGCGCGGGCGCCGCCGCGGCGCAGCACGATCGAGGCGGCGTCGGCGCGACGCAGCAGCTGCGCCTCGAGCTCGGGGTCGAGCATCCCCTCCGGCGTCGCCAGCAGGGCGAGCGAGGCGAGTTCGGCCATCCGCAGCCGGCCGAGCAGATAGTCCTCGCGGAAGCGGGCCACCGAAGGCAGGAAGATGACGACCTCGACGACCATCACGGCGAGGATGGCGAGGATCAGCAGCCTGCCGGAGAGGCTCCTGGTCAGGCTTCTCGCCACCCCCTTCGCTCGCACGGTTCCTGCCCCCCCGGAGCGGCGACCGGGGCGCACCCTCGCCCCGCGCCGCAGCTAAGCGGCGCGGACCGGTTTTCGCAAGGCGGGCAGACGGATTGAGGGCGGCGGCGGCGGCGTCACCCGAAGCGGGCCAGCAGCCTGACGGCGCGCTTCACCCAGGGATTTCCGAACAGCTTCGGCGCAAAATGGGCGCCGGCGGCGCGCTTGGCGGCCTCGCCGTAGGTGGGATAGGGCGCGACCATGCCGGCGAGGTCGCCCGCCTTCAGCCCCTTCGAGACGGCCAGCGCCACGACGCCGATGAGCTCCCCCGCGCCGCGGCCGACGACGGTTCCGCCCAGCACCCTGCCGCCCGGCCCGATCAGGAGCTTCGCGAACCCCTCCGTGGCGCGCTCGGCCCGGGCGCGGTCGACCTCGGCGAGGTCCAGCCGCGCGACGGAGAAGCGGTCGCCATGGGCGGCGCGGGCCTCCGCCTCGGAGGGGCCCACGGCCGCGATCTCGGGGTCGGTGAAGGTGACGCGGGGAATGTGGTCGCCGCGCGCCTTCACCGGCAGTCGGAAGAGCGCCGAGCGAATCACGAGCCCGGCATGGTGGCCGGCGAGATGGGTGAACTGCCCGCGCCCCGCGACGTCGCCGACGGCGTAGACGCGGCGGTTGGAGACCGAGCGCAGGCCCGCGTCCACGGTCACGCCGCGGTCGTCATGGGCGATGTTCGCGGCGTCGAGCCCCAGACCGTCGAGCGCGGGCGCGCGCCCCACGGCGACGAGCAGGTGCGAGCCGGCGACCGTCTCGCCCCCCTCCAGCGTCAGCGTCACGCCGTCTCCGCCGGCCGCGGCGGCGACCTTGGCGTTCTCCCGGATCGCGACGCCCTCGGCCCGCAGCGCGACGAGCGCGACGGCGGCGGCCTCGGGATCCTCCCGGCCCAGCGCGCGCCCCGCCTCCAGCACGGTGACGGCGCAGCCGAGGCGGCGATGCGCCTGCGCCATCTCCATGCCGATGGGACCGCCGCCGAGGATCAGCAGATGCGCGGGCTTCTCCGCCAGCGCGAACAGCGTCTCGTTGGTGAGGTGCGGCGTCTCGGCGAGGCCGGGGATTGGCGGCACCCGCGGGCGCGAGCCGGTCGCGATAACGAAGCGCCGCGGGCGGACGGTCGCGCCGCCGGCCTCGACCGTCCGATCGTCCACGAAGCGGGCGAAGGCGCGCAGGACGGTGACGCCGAGCCCCTCGAAGCGCTCCTGCGAATCGTGCGGCGCGATGGCGTCTATCACGCCGCGGACATGGGCGCGCACCGCCGACCAGTCGACCTCCGCCGGCTGCGGGCGCACGCCGAAGGGCGCGCCGGCGCCCATCATGTGCGCATGCTTCGCGGCCGCGAGGAGGGCCTTGGAGGGCACGCAGCCGGCGTTCAGGCAGTCGCCGCCCATCTCTCCAGCCTCGATCAGCACGACCGAGGCGCCCATCTGCACCGCCCCGGCCGCGACCGAGAGCCCGCCGGAGCCGGCGCCGATCACGCAGAGATCGGGCGTCAGCGTCCCACGCGACGCGCCGTCCCGCGCCATCGCTCAGCCCCCCTTGCGGCGGATGCGCCGCGCCAGCGCAGGCAGCAGCGAGAGCGCGGCCAGCCCCAGCAGCGGGCCCAGCACCGCCGGCCTGAAGATCACGCCGAGGTCCGGCCGCTCGCCCAGCGCGAACAGTTCGCCGAGCCCCGCGCCGACGGAGGCGTAGATGAAGGTCGCCGGCATGATCCCCACGAAAGTCGTCCAGAGATAGGTGACGAACGGCACGCCGAGGAAGGCCGGCGCGAGGTTGGCGACGAAGAACGGCACCACCGGCGCGAGCCGCATCGCCAGCATGAAGCTCACCGCGTTCTCGCGCACGCCGCTTTCGAACCGGGCCAGCCAGCCGCCGGCCCGGGCGCGCAGCATGTCTCCCAGGCCGGTGCGCGCGGCGAGGAAGATCGCGGCGGCGCCGAGCGTGGCCCCGATAACGGTCAGCGCGCCGCCCGCCAGCGCGCCGAACAGGAAGCCGCCGCCCAGCGTCAGCCAGATCGCGCCGGGCAGCGACACCGCAACCGCGAGCGCATAGACGGCCACGAAGCCCAGGGCGGCCAGCGGATAGGAGGCGTCGCGCCAGGCGATGAGGGCGGCGCGGTTGCGCTCCAGCGCCTCGAAGCTCAGCACGTCGCCGAAGGCCCAGAACGCGGCCGCGCCGGCGAGCGCGAGCGCGGCGAGCGGCGCGAGCCGCCGCAGCCGGGCCGCGCGGCCGCCGGGCCGGTCCGCCGAGCGGCCCTCGGCGGCGCCCCCGCGCGCTCCGTCAGCCGCCGCATCGTCTTCGATCGCCATGGCGCGCATCGCCTCCCCCGATTCGACTGCCGGACGCCCCGGGTACTTACACCTCTGCGGCCCTCTCGCGAGCGGGCGTCACGACAGCTTGACCGCGGCGCGACCAGGCGCGATCACGCAGCCAGACGCAAGGCGCGCGTTGACATCCGCGCCGCGCCGCGCTACCCGCCACGGCTCAATTGACGCGCCCGCGAGGCGCGCGGAACAGCCAAGGAAACCGCCGCCATGAAACGCACGTTTCAGCCGAGCCGGCTCGTCCGCAAGCGCCGCCACGGCTTCCGTGCGCGCATGGCGACGAAGAACGGCCGCAAGATCGTCAACGCCCGCCGCCGCCTCGGCCGCAAGCACCTGACGGCGTAACCTCGCCGGGCGGGCGCCGCGCCGATGGAGACCATCGCAAGGCGGCGGGACTTCATCGCCGCCTCCCGCGCCCGCCGCGCGGGCGCGGCCTCTCTCAACCTGCAGGGACGCAGCCGCGCGCCGGGCGAAACGCCCGACCCCGCGACCGTGCGCGTGGGATACACCTGCTCCAAGAAGGTCGGAAACGCGGTCCGGCGCAACCGCGCCAAGCGCCGGCTGCGCGCGGCGGCGGCGGCGGTGCTGCCGCGCCTCGGCCGGCCGGGCTGGGACTATGTGCTGATCGGCAAGCCCGAGGCGACCGCCGCGCGGCCCTTCCCCGACCTGCTGGCCGACCTGGAGGGCGCGCTCGCGCGCGTGCACGGGGCCGGCGGGGGCCGCGACCGGCCCCACAGGCCGAAAGCGACCGCGCCGGCCGTTTCGCCGTGAGCCCGCTCGCCCGCGTCCTCAGCCTGCCGGTCCTGCTCTACCGCGCCACCTTCTCGCCGCTCGTGGGCATGTCCTGCCGGTTTCAGCCCACCTGCTCGGCCTATGCGCTGGAGGCGCTGGAGCGCCACGGCGCCCTGCGCGGCGGCTGGCTCACGCTTTGGCGGGTGCTGCGCTGCCACCCCTGGGGCGGCTCCGGCTACGACCCGCCGCCCGAGTGAGTCGCGCTCCCATGGCCTCGCTTGCGGAGACGCGCGCATGACGCCGCTCTGGCTCTCGGCACTCGACATGGCGGCGGTGTTCGTCTTCGCCGTCTCCGGCGCGCTGCTTGGCGGGCGCGCGCGGATGGACGCGTTCGGGATGCTGGTCGCCGCCTTCGTCACCGGGGTCGGCGGCGGCACGCTGCGCGACCTGCTGCTCGACCGCCCGGTGTTCTGGCTGGTGGACGCGCGCTATCTCGCGGCGGCGATGGCGGCGACGGCGCTGGTCTGGCTCTTCGGGGCGCGGCTGGAGCGGCTGAGCCGGCCGCTGAGCTGGGCCGACGCGCTGGGGCTCGCCATCGCCGCGCCGCTGGGCCTCGCCGCCGCGCGTTCGGTTGGGGCGGTCTGGCCGGTGCAGATCGCCATGGCGGTGGTGACGGGCACCTTCGGCGGGCTGACCCGCGACCTGCTGTGCGGCGCAAGGCCGATGATCCTGCACCGCGAGATCTACGCAACCGCCGTCGCGGCCGGCGCGGCCGTGGGCGTGCTGGCCGACGCCGCCGGCGCGCACCCCTACGTCTCGGGCGCCGCCTGCGGCGCGTCGGTCTTCGCCGTGCGCGCCGCGGCGATCCTGCGCGGCTGGGAGAGCCCGCAATGGCGCGGGCACGCGCCATGAGGCCGGGCCGGGCGCCGTCCGCCGCAGGCGTCCCGGCGCCGCGCCGACACCTTGTCGCAAGGCGTCCGCTCCCCGACGCCGCACCCGAGGTCTCGCCATGACCCTGCCTCCCGCACTCGTCCCCTACGTCGCCGTCGCGCTGCTGGTCGGCTCGAACGTATTCATGACGTTCGCATGGTACGGCCACCTGAAGTTCAAGGCGGCGCCGCTTTACGTCGTCGTCCTGGCGAGCTGGGGCATCGCCTTTTTCGAGTACTGCCTGCAGGTGCCCGCGAACCGAATGGGCCACGGGCATTTCTCCGCCGCGGAGCTGAAGACGATCCAGGAGGTCGTCACGCTGCTGGTCTTCGCCGGCTTCTCGGTCTGGTGGCTGGGCGAGCCGCTGCGCTGGAACCATGCGGTCGGCTTCGCGCTGATCGCCGGCGGCGCAGCCTTCGTGTTCTACAGATAGGGCGCGACGGGCCGCCGCCGCTATTGGCGGGCCGCGCGGTCTCGCTTTCCGCCGCCGCAGCGGCTACATCGCCCGCGGGCGGGCCTGCGCACCGCCCCCGATCCAACCAAGCCGGATCCTGCACGAACGGAGCGACCGCCATGGGCGAACAGAAGAACATGATCCTGGCGGCGGCGCTGAGCTTCCTCGTCATCGTCGTGTGGCAGGTGTTCCTCGCGCCGCCGCCGCCGGCGCTCAACCCCCAGCTCCCGCCCGCCGAGTCCGTGGCGGGCGCGCCGGACGCGCCCGGCCCGATCGCCGCGGCGCCGACGTCCGTCCCGCGGGCCGAGGCGCTCGCGCGCAGCGCGCGCGTGCCGATCGACACCCCGAAGCTGCGCGGCTCGCTCTCGCTGAAGGGCGGCCGCATCGATCACCTCGACCTCACCGCCCACCGGCAGACCAACGACCCCGGCTCGCCGGCCGTGGAGCTGCTGGAGCCGACCGGCGCCGCCAATCCCTACTACGCGCTCTGGGGCTGGACGCCGGCGCGCGGCTCCCAGACGGGCCCGCTGCCAGACGCCGAGACGGAGTGGGCGCTGGCCGCCGGCGACCGCCTCGCGCCCGGCGCCCAGGTGACGCTGGAGTGGGACAACGGCGCCGGCCTCGTCTTCCTGCGCGAGATCGCGGTGGACGAGAACTACATGTTCACCGTCACCCAGACGGTCGCGAACCGGACCGACGCGGCGCTGAGCCTCGCGCCCTACGCCATCATCGCGCGCCACGGCGAACCGCAGACGATCAATTTCTACATCCTGCACGAAGGCGCCATCGGCGAGATCGACGGGGTGCTGAAGGAGTACAACTACAGCGACATGCTCGAACTGCCCGCCGACCCCGCCGAGGGCGGACCGGTCGAGCGGCTGCCGGTCGCCAACAACGGCTGGCTCGGCTTCACCGACAAGTACTGGATGACGGCGCTCGCCGGCGGCGCCGACAGGCCGTTCACCGCCGTTTTCAAGGCCACCGGCGCCGGCCTGCCGGTGTTCCAGACCGACCTGCGCCAGCCGGCGCTCACCGTCGCGCCCGGCGAGAGCGCCTCGGCCTCCTCCATGCTCTTCGCCGGCGCCAAGGAGACGCGGCAGCTTCAGGAGTACGAGGATACGCGCGGCATCGGCGGCTTCGTGGACGCGGTCGACTGGGGCTGGTTCTTCTTTCTCACCAAGCCGATCCACTGGATGCTGCTGTTCATCCACGACATCGTCGGCAACATGGGCTGGGCGATCATCCTGCTCACCGTGGTGATCAAGACGCTGCTTTTCCCGCTCGCCTACAAGTCCTTCGTCTCCATGTCGCGCATGAAGAACCTTCAGCCGGAGATGGAAAAGATCAAGGAGCGCGTCGGCGACGACAAGATGAAGATGCAGCAGGAGATGATCGCGCTCTACAAGCGCGAGAAGGTCAACCCGGCCGCCGGATGCATCCCGATCCTGCTCCAGATCCCGATCTTCTTCTCGCTCTACAAGGTGATCTTTGTGTCCCTGGAACTGCGGCACGCGCCGTTCATCGGCTGGATACAGGATCTCTCGGCGCCCGACCCGACCTCCTGGATGAACCTTTTCGGCCTGCTGCCCTTCGAGACCTCGGCGATCCCCGCCTTCCTGACGCTGTTCTCGATCGGAGTCTATCCGATCATCATGGGGATCACGATGTGGATGCAGCAGAAGCTGAACCCCGCGCCCACGGACCCGATCCAGGCGCAGATCTTCGCTATCATGCCGTTCATGTTCATGTTCCTGCTGGGCACCTTCGCGTCCGGGCTGGTGATATACTGGATCGCCAACAACGTGCTGACCTTCGCGCAGCAGTACACGATCATGCGAAGCCAGGGCGTCGACGTGAACTTCTTCGGCAACGTCAAGCGCACCTTCAAGCGAAAGCGTCCGGTCGAATGACCGCCGGCAAGCGAAAGCGTCCGGTCGAATGACCGCCGGCAAGCGAAAGCGTCCGGTCGAATGACCGCCGGCAAGCGAAAGCGTCCGGTCGAATGACCGCCGGCAAGCGAAAGCGTCCGGTCGAATGACCGCCGGCAAGCGAAAGCGTCCGGTCGAATGACCGCCGGCAAGCGAAAGCGTCCGGTCGAATGACCGCCGGGGAGCAGGCGCCGGCGCCCGGCGGCGGGACCGGCGCGAGGCGCAGCGACGCCGCGGGCGGCGCGCTGGCCGCGATCCATCGTCACCCGGTCAAGAGCCTCGGCGTCGAGGCGCTGGAGCGCGTTACGCTCGCCCCGGGCGCATGGATGCCGTTGGACCGCGTCTGGGCCGTGACGCGGGCGGGCGCGGCCTTCGACGCCGCGAACCCGGACTGGGTGGAGCCCAACAACTTCGCGCGCGTCACCCATGCGCCGCGGCTGGCCCAAGCCCGCGCCGGGTGGGACGGCGCGACGCTCACCCTCGCCCACCCCGACGCGCCGGTGCTCTCGGTCGACCCCGAGACGGCCGAAGGCCGCGCCGCCATCGAAGCGTGGGTCGCGCCGCTCGTCGAGGACGCGCTGAGCGGGCCGTTCCGCCTCGTCCGCGCGCGCCAGCCTCTGACCGATGTCGATCGGCCGTGGCTATCGCTGCACTCGATGGCGTCGCTGAGGGCGCTTTCGGAGGCCGCCGGCAAACCGCTCGATCCGCTGCGCTTCCGCGGCAACCTGTGGGTGGAGCGGCTGGCGGCCTGGGAGGAGACGCAGTGGCCGGGCCGCGTGATCGCGGTCGGCCCCGTCAGGCTCAGGGTGGTCGAGCCGATCTGGCGCTGCGCCGCCACGCAGGCCAACCCCGACACCGGCGCGCGCGACGCCGACACCCTGCGCGCCATGCGCGAACTCGTCGGCGACACCTGCTTCGGCGTCTACGCAGAAGTGGTCGAGGGCGGGGAGATCGCGCTGGGCGACGTCGTCCTGCCGGTCTGAGCCGCCATGTCCGCACCCGAAACCCGCCAGTCCGACCTTTCAGGCGCCGCGGCGCCTACGATCCGCGGCGCGGGCGGCGCCGCTCCGGAGACCGTGCGCCCATGACCGACATGCCGACCGACGCGCCGATGTTCGACGAAGAGGCGGTCGAGGCCGCGCGAAAACTCTTCGCGGGGCCCTGCGACTTCGTGAAGGGCGTGGTGGCGCTCGGCGGGCTGCCGCCGGCGGACCGGCCGGAGGTCTGCTTCGCGGGGCGCTCCAACGTCGGCAAGTCCTCGCTGATCAACGCGCTGACCGGGCGCAAGGGGCTGGCGCGGGCGTCGAACACGCCGGGCCGCACGCAGGAGCTTAACTTCTTCGACCTCGGCGGCCGGCTCTGGATGGTCGACCTCCCAGGCTACGGCTTCGCGGAGGCGCCGAAGGCGAAGGTCGCGGCCTGGCAGGCGCTGCTGAAGGACTATCTCGCCGGCCGCCCCACGCTACGCCGCGCCTTCGTGCTGGTGGACGGGCGGCACGGACTGAAGCCGCCGGACCTCGAGATCATGGCGCTGCTAGACGGCGCCGCAGTGGCCTATCAGGTGGTGCTGACCAAGGCCGACAAGCCGCGCGGCGGCGCCATCGTCGCGACGGCGGAGGGCGTGCGGGCGGGGCTGGCGAAGCGGCCCGCCGCGCACCCCCACATCCACCTGACCTCCTCGGAGACGGGACATGGCCTGCCGGAGCTGCGCGCCGAGATCGCCGCGCTGGCGGGCTGAACGGGAGGCGCCCGCGGCTACATCCGCAGCACCACGCGGCCCTCGATCGCGCCCTGCCGCATCCTGTCGAAGATCGCGTTGATGTTGTCGAGCACGTCCCAGGAGTAGTGGCTGCTCACCCTGCCCTCGCCGGCGAAGGCGAGCGCCTCGGCGAGATCGTTGCGGGTGCCGACGATGGAGCCGCGCACGGTGATGCGCTTCAGCACGACCTCGAAGATCGGCAGCGGGAAGTCGCCCGGCGGCAGCCCCACCAGCGACAGCGTGCCGTGGCGGCGCAGCATCCCCACCGCCTGCGCGAAGGCCTGCGTGCTGACGGCCGTCACCAGCGCGCCATGCACTCCGCCAATGAGCTTCTGCGCCTCCGCCGCCACGTCGCACTCAAGCCCGTTCAGGGCGATCTCCGCGCCGAGCGAGCGGGCGAGCGCGAGCTTGTCCTCGGCGATGTCCACCGCGATCACGCGCAGGCCCATGGCGCGGGCGTACTGGACAGCCATGTGGCCGAGGCCGCCGATGCCGGAGATCGCGACCCACTGGCCGGGCCGCGCCTCGGTCTCCTTCAGGCCCTTGTAGACCGTGACGCCGGCGCAGAGCACCGGCGCGGCGGCGCCGAACTCCAGCCCGTCGGGCAGCCGGCCGACATAGTTGGCGTCCGCCAGGACATACTCCGCATAGCCGCCGTCGACGGTGTAGCCGGTCATCTGCTGGCTCTCGCAGAGCGTCTCCCAGCCGCCGGCGCAGTGCTCGCAGCGCCCGCAGGCGGTGTGCAGCCACGGCATCCCCACCCGGTCGCCCTCCTTGAGGTGCGTCACGCCGGCCCCGAGCGCGGCGACCTCGCCGACGCCCTCATGGCCGGGGATGAAGGGCGCGGTCGGCTTCACCGGCCAGTCGCCCATCGCGGCGTGCAGGTCGGTGTGGCAGACGCCGGAGGCGCGCACGCGGGCGACGATCTGACCGGGGCCGGGCCGCGGCACGGCGACCTCGCGGATCTCCAGCGGCGCGCCGAGGCGCGTCACGACGGCGGCCTTCATTGTGTTCGGCAGGGCTTCGGGCATGGGCTGGCTCCAGCGGTTCGGGTTGCGCCCGCCCGTGATCCCCCCTGCGCCGCGCGGCCGCCTTGAGGCGGATCAATCCGCGACGAGAGCGGATCAGCCGCCCTTGCGCGAGGCCTTCTCGACGACGCCGGAGACGCCCTCGCGCCGCTCCAGCTCGGCCAGGACGTCCGCGAGGCCCAGGCCCTGGGCGGCGAGCATCACCGCCATGTGATAGAGGACGTCGGCGCATTCGGCGACCAGCGCGGCGCGATCTCCCTGCGCAGCGGCGATGATCGCCTCCACCGCCTCCTCGCCGAATTTTTCAGCGCATCTGGCCGGCCCCTTCGCCAGCAGCCCGGCGGTGTGGGACGAGGCCGGGTCCGCCGCCTTGCGGGCCTCGATGGTCGCCGCGAGGCGGTCGAGCACGGTCATTGCAGCCTCACGGGGATGCCGGCGGCGGCCATGTGGGCCTTGGCCTCCGCGATGGAGTGCTCGCCGAAATGGAAGATGGAGGCGGCGAGCACGGCGTCGGCATGGCCCTCGCGCACGCCGTCGACGAGGTGATCGAGCGTCCCCACGCCCCCCGAGGCGATCACAGGCGCGTCCACCGCGTCGGCCACGGCGCGGGTGAGCCCGAGGTCGAAGCCGATGCGGGCGCCGTCGCGGTCCATCGAGGTCAGCAGGATCTCGCCGGCGCCGAGGCTGGTGACGCGTTTCGCGAACGCCACCGCGTCGATGCCGGTGGGCGTGCGCCCGCCATGGGTGAATATCTCCCAGCGGCCCGGGCCGACGGCCTTGGCGTCGATGGCGACCACGACGCACTGGCTGCCGAACTTCTCGGCCGCCGCGCGCACAAGCTCGGGGTTCTTCACCGCCGCGGTGTTGATCGAGGCCTTGTCGGCCCCGGCGAGCAGCAGCTGGCGGATGTCCTCCACCGCGCGCACCCCGCCGCCCACGGTCAGCGGCATGAAGCAGCGCTCGGCGGTGCGGGCGACCACGTCGAGCAGGGTGCCGCGGTTCTCATGGCTGGCGGCGATGTCGAGGAAGCACAGCTCGTCGGCGCCGGCGGCGTCATAGACGGCGGCCTGCTCGACCGGGTCGCCGGCGTCGCGCAGGTCGACGAAGTTGACGCCCTTCACGACGCGCCCCTCCTTGACGTCGAGGCAGGGGATGACGCGGGCCTTCAGCATGGCTCCTCCTCTCCGGCGCAGGCGGCGCACCAGCGCACGTCCTCCCAGCCGCGATTGCGCAGGCGGCGCAGGGTGTTATCCGCGTCCCGCCGGTTCTCGAACGGCCCGTGCCACACCACCGGCTCGCGCCCGACGAGCGCGCCCGAGAGCCCGCCCGGCCCCCAGCCGCAGCCATCGACATGACCGCGCCCCCGCGCGCGCGACGGCGTCTCGGCGACCCACCAGCGCGTCACCGGCCGCCGCGCGCGTGCGCCGCCAAGCCGCCCGCGCTCACGCCGCCCGCCGCGTCAGCGCCATCGCCGCGCCGGCCGCCATCAGCGCGCCGCCCCCGATCCGGTTGACCAGCCGCATCGCCCGCGGGCTGCGCGCCAGCCGGCCGGCCCGCGCGCCGGCCAGCGCGTAGCCGAGCGCGTTGACGAAGGCGAGCGTCACGAAGGTCGCCGTCAGCGTCGTCATCTGCGGCGCGAAGGCGCGCGCCGGATCGACGAACTGGGGCGCGAAGGCGACGAAGAACAGGATAGACTTCGGGTTTAGCACCGTCACCAGAAAGGCGTGGCCGAGCATCCTCTCGGGCGGCGCCGCGTCGGCGCGGGCCTCAACCGGCGTCGCGCCGCCAGCGCGCCAGAGCTTCAGCCCGAGCCACGCGAGCCATGCGGCGCCGATCCACTTCACCGCCATGAACAGCGTCGCAGAGGCCGCGAGCAGCGCGCCCACGCCGAGCATCGCAGCGGTCATCGCGACCAGATCGCCGAGCGCCACGCCGACGGCCATCGGCGCCGCGACCCGCCAGCCGCGCCCCATCGCATAGCTCACCACCAGCAGCACGGTCGGGCCGGGGATCAGCAGCAGCGCCGTGGACGCGGCGGCGAAGGCGGCCCATGTGGCGAAGTCCATTCCGAAGTCCATTCCGCTCACCCCCTCAGCAGCGCCACGGCCTCGGCGAGGTCGATGCGGCCGTCATAGAGGGCCCGGCCCGAGATGGCGCCGTCAAGCGGCGCGCCGCAGGCCTTGAGCGCGCGCAGGTCGTCGAGCGAGGAGACGCCGCCCGAGGCGATCACCGGGATCGAGACGCCGCGGGCGAGCGCGGCGGTGGCCTCGACGTTCGGCCCCTGCATGGCGCCGTCGCGGTCGATGTCGGTGTAGATCAGCGCCGCCACGCCGGCGTCCTCGAAGCGGCGGGCGAGGTCGAGCGCGGAGATGTCGGTGTTCTCCGCCCAGCCCTCGACCGCCACCATGCCGGCGCGGGCGTCCACACCCACCGCGACCCTGCCAGGAAAGGCGCGGGCGGCCGCCTTCACCAGCGCGGGGTCGCGCACCGCGACGGTGCCGAGGATGACGCGCGCCAGGCCCTTCCCCAGCCACGCCTCGATGGCGGCCATGTCGCGGATGCCGCCGCCGAGCTGACAGGGGACGGAGACGCGGGCGAGGATCGCCTCCACCGCCGCCGCATTGACCGCCCTGCCGGCGAAGGCGCCGTTGAGGTCCACCAGATGCACCCACTCGCAGCCGGCGCTGACGAAGGCCTCCGCCTGCGCGGCGGGGTCGTCGTTGAAGACGGTCGCCGCCTCCATCGCGCCGCGCAGCAGGCGGACGCACTGGCCGTCCTTCAGGTCGATGGCGGGGTAGAGGATCATGGCGTCCAGCTCAGGAAATTGGCGATGAGGCGCAGGCCGGTCCTCTGGCTCTTTTCCGGGTGGAACTGCACGCCGGCGATGTTGTCGCGGCCGACCGCGGCGGCGAAGCGCCCGCCATGGTCGGCGGTCGCGAGCACATGGGCGGGGTTCTCGGCCCGCAGATGATAGGAGTGGACGAAATAGGCGTGGTCGCCCTCTGCGATCCCGTCGAACAGCGGGTGGTCGGCGACGCTCAGCGCGTTCCAGCCGATCTGCGGCACCTTGAGGCGCGGGCCGTCGCCCTGCGTCGGTTCAAGCCGCGCGACCTCGCCAGGGATCCAGCCGAAGCCCGGCCAGTCGCCATGCTCGCGCCCCACAGTCGCCAGAAGCTGCATCCCTACGCAGATGCCGAGGAACGGCGCGCCTCTGGCGATCACCTTTTCCTCCAGCGCCGCGCGCAGGCTGGCGGCCTCGACGCCGCGCGCGCAGTCGGCGAAGGCGCCGACGCCGGGCAGCACGACGCGATCGGCGCGCATCATCGCCTCTGGGTCGGCGGTGAGCGAGACGGGGCCGCCGCGGCCGGTCTCCTCCGCCATGCGCTGAAACGCCTTGAGTGCGGAGCGCAGGTTGCCGGAGCCGTAATCGAGAATGACGGTGCTCATCCCGGCGCGCCCCAAGGTCCGGAGGGCGCCGCGGTCGGGACGGCGGCGCCGGCGCGGCGGCGCAGCCAGCGCAGGGCGGCGGCGTCGGCGCTGTCGGCGGTCACGCCGCCGAGGTCGCGCCAGCCGCGCAGCCGCAGCTCGAGCCGGGAGGCGGCGCCGGCCTCGAAGCCCATCGCCAGCCGCACCGCGAGATCGACGGCCGCCGCAGCCGCAGGGCCGCCCGTCATCGCGAGCGCGGCCGTCCCGGCGCCGGCGGCCAGCAGGGCGAGGGCCAACAGCCAGCGCCGGTTCCAGAGCGCCCAGAGCAGCGGCAGCGCGAAGGCCGTCCAGCGCCAGCGGTCCTCGATCAGCACGGCGCGCGCCGGGTCGGCCCTCTCCGGCAGATGCACGGTGAACAGACGGCTCATGCGCTCAGCGTGCCCTTGGTGGACGGCGGGCCGGCGGGGGCGCGCGGGTCGGGCTCGACCGCCTCGCGCAGGGCGCGCGCGACGGCCTTGAACGCGCTTTCCGCGATGTGGTGGCTGTTGGCGCCGGCGAGCCCCTCGACATGGAGCGTGACGCCGCCGTTCATCGCGAATCCTGTGAAGAACTCGCGCACCAGTTCGGTGTCGAAGGAGCCGATCTTCTGCGTCGGGAACGGCAGCGACCACACCAGGAAGGGCCGGCCGGAGAGGTCTAGCGCGGCGCGCGTCAGCGCCTCGTCCATCGGCAGCAGGCACGATCCGTAGCGGCGTATCCCCGCCTTGTCGCCCAGCGCCTCGCGGAGCGCCCGGCCAAGCAGGATGCCGCAGTCCTCCACCGTGTGGTGGTCGTCGATGTGCAGGTCGCCCTTCGCGCGGAGAGTGAGGTCGAACAGCGCGTGGCGCGCGATCTGTGCGAGCATGTGGTCGAAGAAGCCCACGCCGGTGGCGACGTCGCAGCGCCCCGAGCCGTCGAGAGCGAGCGAGAGCGAAATCTGCGTTTCGGACGTGTTCCGCGATAGCTCCGCCTTGCGCATGTCACCCTCCGTCTCGCGCCGCGCCCGCTTCTAGGGCGCCGCGCGCGGGAGGGAAAGGCGCGCGCGGCGGCGTCAGAGCGCGCCGATGGCGGCGAGACGGTCGGCGAGCTCGGCGGCGCCGGAGATGGCCTCGCTCAGCGCCGCGATGCGCGCGTCCGGGGTCAGCCCCGCATAGCGGTCGGCGCTGGTCTGGCGCAGGAAGTCGGCCGCCGCCTGCGCCTCCGCCGGCGGCAGCTCCGCGATGGTGGCCGGCGCCTCCAGCGCCCGCCGGATCGCGGCGCGGGAGCGCGCGAGGTCGAGCTCCAGCGCCTCGATGCGCGCCGCGTTGGCGGCGACCTGCGCCTCGGCCTCGGCGGCCTGCCGCGCCGCGGCGGCCTCGGTCTCGCCGAGATCGTCGACGGTCGCCTGTCGCTCGTCCACACGCGCCTGGTAGCCGCCGCCCGCGACGCCCGCGACGCCTGACAGCAGGCCGCCGGCGGCGGGGTCGGCTTTCGGCGCGCAGGCGGCCATGGCCGCCGCCGCCGTCGCTGCGAGGACAGCCGCGGCGAGGCGCGGCGCAGGCGGGCGGGTTCTGCGGTCAGATGTCATTGGCGAGCGTCCCGGCGATGTCGCGCATGGAGGCGATGCGGTCGGCCAGCAGCGTCAGGTAGCCGTCCACCTGCTCGCCGGCGGCGACCTCGGCGGGCGGCGCGTCGCCGGCGGTGACGACGATGCCGCGGGTCTCGGCGAACACCTGTTCGCGCGCCTCGGCCCCGGCGATGGCCTTGTTCATCTCGGCGAGGTTGCGCTCGGCCCGCTCGCGCTCTCGCGCAAGCTGCGCCTGGGTGGCGGTGTTCGCCGCGACGGCCCGTTCGAGGCCGGCGATCCGCGCCTGCTGCGTCTCGAGCACCGCGCGCATGGAGGCGAGCGCCGCCTCGACCTCGTCGATCGAGAGCTGCAGGTCCGCCGCGATCTGCTCGAGCTGGGCCTCGCGGTTCGCGAAGTCGCTCTGCAGCGCCTTGAGGTAGATGCCCGCGCCCGCCCCGGCGAACTGGCCGAAGCGCGCGCCCTGAAAGGCCGCGCCGACATTGCCGGTGGCCGCGCCGAGCGCCGCGCCGATCGCCGCGCCGGCGAGGCTGCCCTCCCCCACCGTCGCCTGCAGCGCCTCCGCCTGCTCGCGCAGGGCGCGCTCGGCGTCAGTCTCCGGCTCCCAGCTAAGCACCCCGGAGCCGGCGCAGGCGGCCAGCGCCAGCAGGACGAGGAAGCCGGCGATCAGCCGGGCAGGAAGTCGGCGAGCCATGCGATGGTGCCTCGTGTCTGCGGGTTGGACGATTTTCGCACATGCTCCGCAAAGAGGCGCATGTCCGCCTGGAGGGCGGCGTCGCCGATGGCGGGGGCCGCGGCCTCGGCGCCGCCTTCTGGCTGGCTGCGCGTGAGCCCGCCGAGGGCGCGGGCGGTCTCCTCCGGAAAGTTGCGCACGGCCCGGTTCAACTGGCGGGCGTAGTACTCGCGGCTCTGGTCGAGCCGCGCGAGGATGCGGTCGCGGGCCTCGTCGATCTGGGCGACCTGGGCTGCGGCCTGCGCCAGCAGCGGGGCGGCGTCGGGGCGGTCGGCGGCGAGCGCGCGCAGTTCGGCCTGCGCCGTCGTCGCGACCTCCCAGACCTTCTCCACGCTCGCCAGCGCCGCCATGTCGACGCGGATGCGCCGCGCGACGGAAGCCCCGACCAGGGCGGTGGCGCGCGCCGCTTCGGCGTAGACCTGAGCGGGCCGCACGGCGCCGCCGCGCAGACCGGCCGAGCGCAGATAGGAGGCCGCGGCCCCGGTCAGCGCCGCGACGTCCGCGACTTCGGCCTGCGCCTCCGGCAGATGGCCGAGCGCGGCCAGCGCTGCGCCGAGCCGCGCCGGCTCCGCCGCGGCGGTGAGCGACGCGGCGTCCACCGGTGCGTCGTCGGACTGGCCGCCGGCGAAGCGCTCCAGCCTGCGCCGCGCGAGTTCCTTGAACACGCCGTCCGGAAACTCGGCGAGATAGGCCTTGAGGTCGGCGGGATCATCAGGGTCGAGGGACGACCAGAGGGCGATCTCGTCAACGATCGGCGGGCTCTCGCCGTCGCGCGGCCGCAGTTCGAGCCCTTCGAGCAGAGACTCCTCGACCCAGGGCACCTGCGCCCCGCCCGAGGCGAGCACCACGTCCTGCCGCACCCTTCCGAACACCAGCCGGATGTCGAGGCCCGGCGTCGCGAGATGCTGGAGCAGCGCGGTGGTGAAGGTCGAGTTGTTTCCCTCCCCGTCCTCCGCGACGTTGCCGGGATCGGTCGCATAGGCGATGAGATAGCCCGGCAGGGCCCGCGGCGTCGGCGCGAGGCCCACCGCGGCGCGCAGCTCAGCCTCCGCGCTCCCGTCGCCCAGCACAGGGGTGTTGCGGCAGGCGTCGAGGATCAGGATCGAGCTCTCAGGCCGCGCGCGCGCAAAGACCTCGCGCAGCCGCGTGAGGGTGACGGCGTTGCGCTCGATCGCCGGCAGCGTCGCGGCGTCGAGACTGGCGCTGAGGAAGTAGTTCTCGCCGCCGATCTGAAGGCCGTGGCCGGCGAAGAACAGCGCGCCGACCTCGGCGCCCTCGAGCTTCGCCGCGAAGCCGTCCAGCGCCGCGTCCAGCGCCGCGATGCCCGCGTCTGCGACGACCGTGACATCGAAGCCCAGCCGCTCGAATACCGGTCGCAGCGCATTGGCGTCGTTCACCGGGTTGCGCAGGTCGAGGTCGTCGGCGGCGTAGTCGCCGACGCCGATCAGCAGCGCGACACGGTCCTGCGCCGCGGCCCGCCCCGCGAGGGGCGGGACGCAGGCCGCGACGAGGCCGAGCGCAAGCGCGACGACACGGCTCCGCACGCGCGCGGGCCGTCTAGAACTGCGCCCCGAAGCTGAGTCGGAACCCGTCATAGTCCGCATCCGTGAAGATGTAGGAGACGCCGAGCCGGAACGAGTCCCAGACCAGCCCGTTCTGCGACGCCTCCGTGCCGATGGTGAACGAGATCTCGTTGGCGTTCTCGACAAAGAGCGAGTCGCCGAAATAGAGCGTGTTGACGAACGACGCCTCCCAGGTGAGCGGCTCGCCGTAGAGCTCGGACCCGATCCCGCCGGAAACGCCGAGACCGTTGCGCGTGACGACGTTCTGGAGGTCGTAGTCGATGTCGGAGTCCTGGAACTCGACCGGGATGGTCTGCAGGTACGCGACGCTGTTGCCGAGCCTGAAGCCCAGGCCGAAGGCGTCGAGCTGGAAGCTGGACGTGATCGAGCCGCTGTACAGCAGCGACGCCGCGCCGAGCTCCTCGGAGCCGGTGCCGCCGAACCGCAGCGCCGGCGTCACGAACCAGTTGTCGAGCACGGGCACGCGCAGACCGACGCCGACCGACGCGGCGTAGGTGTCGGTCCCCTCGGTCTCGACATAGGTGAGCGGCGCGCTGATGTTCACCGCCCAGCGCGGATCGGCCAGCGGAATGACGTAGCCGATCGGCAGATCGACCACGTTGCTCTGGAAGCCGCCGGCGCTGAAGGAGCCGAAGCGCGCGCCCAGGCCGATCAGGTTCGGCGCCGATCCGGCTTCATCGGCGGCTTCGCCCGTCTCGCCGCTGCCCGTGCGAGACACGTTGGCGAAGGACGTCCCGTTGCCGATGCCGGACGCGATGGCGAAGTCGGACTCGACCATCTTGCTCTGGAGACTGTTGGGGTTGCCCGCCACGGGATCGACCGGCGACTGCTCGGCCAGCGCCTGCAGGATCTGGGTCAGAAGCCCTTCCTCGTTGTCGCGCAGGAAATCCTCCAGAGCACGCTCGCTTTCGCCGCGGGTCGCCTCGGAGAAGGTCTCCGACACGCCGATCGACGGGATTTCGAAGGTGAGCGTGGGGCCCTCGTCGCGGTACGCCACGATCGCGTCGAGCCCGCGGATGTTGCTGATGCTCTCCATCAGCGACTCCTGTGTGTAGTCCGGGTTGATCGCCGCGAAGTCGCCGTTCTCGATGATCGTCACGATGTCGTCGATGTTGCCGAAAGCGGTGCTGCCTGTCGACTCGCCCTCCCCCTGCGGCACGGTGACGGTGATCGTGAAGAGATCGGCCGCGGCGACCGGCGTCGCCATGGCGACGACTGTAGCGGCCAGGGCGGCGAGGCAAGGCGAAAATCTGCTCTGATCCATGGTGGAGACCCTCGTTCTGTAGCGGACTTCGCCGCGTTGTGACGCAGGGTAAGTCAGCCGCGGCCCGCCAAGCCCGCCGCCGGAGCGCCTCATCACCTTTTTCGTAGATTTGATGCGAAAATGCTACATTTCCGCAATTGCTTGGCTGCCGGAGCGCAGACTCTTCCATGTTTGTTGCGCGGCGCGGCGACGCGGGGGATTTTCTTGCGGTGGTTGGGCGGTCGCTGAGGGTTGTGAGACGCATGGACAAGAGCGAGCCCGACGCGGATGCCGCCGGCGACCGGCAAAACGCAGAGCAGGTCTTGAACGCGGTGGCGAGCGCCGCCGTGGCGGCGCGGCAACGCCTCGGGTCGCTGATGGTGGAGATGGGCCTTCTCGACGCCGCCCAGCTCGACAGCGCGCTTTCGGCCCAGCGCGAGAGCGCCGCGCGACTTGGGCTGATCGTGGCGCACACCGGGCTCGCGAGCGCCGGCGCCGTCGCAGGGGCGGCGGCGCGTCAGGCCGGGCTGCAACGCGCCGACCTGCGCGCGAGCCCGCTCGACGCCTCGCTCCTGCAGGGCGAGAACGCCCTCGCCGTCTGTCTCGCCCACAGGATCGCGCCGTGGAGGCGGAGCGGGAACGCCGTCGTCTATGTCGCCGCCGACGAGGCCGAGGCGCGGCGCGGGCTCGCGACGCTCGGCGTCGCGCCCGACGCCGCGATCCTGGCGCTGGCGCCGGCGCAGGAGATCGCCGAGGCGATGCTCGCCGCCCACGGTCCCGCGATCGCGCAGGCCGCCGCGACGCGGGCGCCAGCGGCGACGAGCGTCAGGACGGGTCTCTTCGCGCGCTGGCGCTGGCCGCTGCTCGGCGCGCTCGCGCTGGCCGCCTCGCTCGCGCCGGCGGCCCTGCTGATATCGGCCATCACCGGGCTCTTTGCGATCAACGCGCTCAACGCGGCGGTGCGGATCGCCGTCCTGCGCGCCGCGCTCATCGCGCCGCGCGACCCCGAGCCGGCGACGCCGGCGGACGCCGTGTCGCTGCCGGCGCGGCTGCCGCCGCCCCGTGTCACCCTGCTGATACCGCTGCTTGACGAGCCGGAGACGGCGCCCGTTCTGTTCGACGCGCTCGAGCGCCTCGACTGGCCGCGCGAGCTGCTCGACGTCAAGCTGATCCTTGAGGAAGGCGACCTCCGGACCCGCGCCGCGCTGGAGGCGACGCCGCCGCCACCCTTCTGCACGGTCATCACCGCGCCCGCGGGCGCGCCGCGCACCAAGCCGCGCGCGCTGAACGTCGCGCTGGACTTCGCCGAGGGCGAGATCATCGGGGTCTATGACGCGGAGGATCTTCCCGAGCCGGACCAGATCCGCCGCGTCGCCCGCATCCTGCGCAACGCGCCGCCCGAGGTCGCCTGCGTGCAGTGCCGCCTCGCCTACTACAACGCGCGCGAGAACTGGCTGACGCGGTGCTTCGCGATCGAGTACGCGATGTGGTTCGACGTGCTGCTGCGCGGCTTCCGGGCGTTGAGCCTGCCGATCCCGCTCGGGGGCACGTCGGTGTTCTTCCGCCGCGCCGCGCTGGAGCAGGTCGGCGGGTGGGACGCGCACAACGTCACCGAGGACGCCGAACTCGGCATGCGGCTGGCGCGGGCGGGCTTCCGCTGCGAGATCAGCGCCTCATGCACCTTCGAGGAGGCGTCGAGCCAGACGGGCCAGTGGCTGAGGCAGCGCTCGCGCTGGCTGAAGGGCTTCATGGCGACGTGGCTGGCGCACATGCGCCGGCCGGCGGCGCTGTGGCGCGACCTCGGGGCGCGCGGCTTCATCGGCTTTCAGGCGCTGTTTCTGGGGGCTGCGGCGGCCTATCTCGGCCTGCCGGCGTTCTGGGCGTTCTGGATCATGGGGATGTTCGGCGCCGCGCCGGCCTGGTTCGCCGAGGCGCCGGGCTGGCTGGTCTGGGGCCTGGCGACGACGCAGATCGCCGGCTGGTGCGCGATGATCGCCGCCGCGCTCATCGCCACCCACCGGCGCGGCGAACGCTGGCTGTGGAAGTGGATACCCTCGCTGACGCTCTACTGGCCGCTGGGCGCGGCGGCGGCGTGGCTGGCGGTCGTCGAGCTCTTCGTCTCGCCGACGCTGTGGCGCAAGACGCCGCACGGCCTCGGGCGCGGCGCGGAGGCGCTGAGGGCGCGGGCGGCGTCGCGGCGCGCCGAGCAGGGCCCGGCCGCGGCGCGCGCGGCCGGTCAGCGCATCTCGGGCTCGTAGGACGAGTAGAGGCCGCCGGACGGCATCCGCGGCAGGGGCGCGCCGTCCGCGCCGCCGGCGCCATGGATGCGACGGGCGAGTTCTCCACAGGCGCCCAGCGCCTCCGGCGACGTCTCCGACGCCGCATCGACAGCAAGCGCGGCGCGCGCGGCCTCGCGCGTCGGGCGGTCCATGGCGGCGTCGAGCGCAGCCTCGATCAGCGCCATGTCGGCGGACATGCGCCAGACGCGCTGGTGGCCGCGGGTCCAGACCGTGACGGCGAGCCGCGCCGAGGCCCGCGCGATCTCGGCCTCGAGAACCTCGCCGCATCTCAGCAGCAGCGAGAGATCCTCCCGCGTCTGGGGGCGCCAGGCGGGCGATCCCGCGGCGGAAGCGGCGGTGGCGAGCAGTGCGGCGAGCGCACCGGCGGACATGACTTTCCTGAACCCCATCGCTGAACCTCCGCGACAGCGCGCGGACGCCCGGGAAAGCCGGGCGAGAAACCGCGCCGATGTCGACAGAATAGCGACAGATTAATGACGCTTCGGTTAACCAGAGAAGCCCTTACGCGCCTAAAGGTCGCACCCGCCCCGAGCCTGCCGCAGGCGGGCGGGTTCGGGGCGGAGCGAGCGCGCGCCGGTTCAGAGCAGCGACTTCGCCTTGCTGGCGACCGCCTCCGCAGTGATCCCGAAATGGGCGTAGAGTTCCTTGTAGGGCGCCGAGGCCCCGAAGCCCTCCATGCCGACGAAACCGGTCTTGCGCGCGTCGCCGCCCTCGCCGCAGAGCCAGCGGTCCCAGCCCTGGCGCATGGCGGCCTCGACGCCGACGCGCACCGGGCCGCGCGGCAGAACGCGCTTGCGATAGGCCTCGGGCTGGGCCTCGAACAGCTCCCAGCAGGGCATCGAGACGACGCGGGCGCCGATCCCCTCCGCCTCCAGCAGGGCCTTGGCGCCCATGGCGATCTCGACTTCCGAGCCGGTGGCCATCAGCACGACGCGGCGCTTCGCGACCGACTCGGCGATGACGTAGGCGCCCTGTGCGACGAGGTTCTTCGACGTGTGCGTTGTGCGCAGCAGCGGCAGGTTCTGCCGCGTCAGCGCCAGCGCCGACGGCGTGCGCGTCGAGGACAGCGCCAGCTCCCACGCCTCGGCGGTCTCGACGCTGTCGGCGGGGCGGAACACCATGAGGTTGGGCGTCGCGCGCAGCATGGCGACCTGCTCGACCGGCTGGTGTGTCGGGCCGTCCTCGCCTAGGCCGATGCTGTCATGGGTCAGGACATGGACGACGCGCAGCCCCATCAGCGCCGAGAGGCGAATGGCCGGGCGGGAATAGTCCGCGAAGACGAGGAAGGTGCCGCCATAGGGCGCCACGCCGCCATGGGCCGCCATGCCGTTCATCGCCGCGGCCATGCCGTGCTCGCGGATGCCGTAGTGGATGTAGCGCCCGGCGTGGTGCTCCGCGGTGAACACGCTCATGTCGCCGCTTCGGGTGTTGTTCGAGCCGGTCAGGTCGGCGGAGCCGCCCAGCGTCTCGGGCATCACCGGGTTGATCGCGTTGAGCGCGGTCTGCGAGGCGGCGCGGGTCGCGACCGCCTTGCCCTCGGCGGAGAGCGTCTTCTTGAGCGCGCGCACGACGGAGGCGAGACGTGCGGGCGGTTCGCCGGCCATGCAGCGCTCGAACTCGGCGCGCTTGCGCTCCGACAGCGCCGCGATGCGGGTGAGCCACTCCGCGCGCAGGCTGGCGCCGCGGCCTCCAGCCGCCGCCCACAGCTTCGCGACGTCGGCGGGGATCTCGAAGGGGCCGTGCTCCCAGCCATAGGCGGCGCGGGCCCCGGCGATCTCGGCCTTGTCGGTGATGGCGCCATGGGCGGGCGCGGTGCCCTCCTTGGTCGGGGCGCCGAGACCGATGCGGGTGCGACAGGCGATCATCGTCGGCCGGTCGGCCTTCTTCGCCTCGGTCATCGCGGCGTCGACGGCGTCAGGGTCGTGGCCGTCCACGTCGAGCACGTTCCAGCCGGCGGACGCGAAGCGGGCGCGCTGGTCGGTGCTGTCGGCGATGGAGAGCGGGCCGTCGATGGACACCCCGTTGTCGTCGAACAGCACGATCAGGCGGTCGAGACGCAGGTGGCCGGCCAGCGTGATCGCCTCCTGGCTGACGCCCTCCATCAGGCAGCCGTCGCCGGCGATCACCCAGGTGCGGTGGTCGACCGCCCTGCCGAAGCGCGCCGCGAGCGAGCGCTCGGCGATCGCCATGCCGACGGCGTTGGCGAGCCCCTGCCCCAGCGGGCCGGTGGTCGTCTCCACGCCCGGGCAGTGGCCGTATTCGGGGTGGCCGGCGGTCCTGGCGCCGAGCTGGCGAAAGTTCCTCAGCTCCTCGATAGGCACGTCCTTGACGCCGGTCAGGTGCAGCAGGCCGTAGAGCAGCATGGAGCCGTGGCCGGCGGAGAGCACGAAGCGGTCGCGGTCGGGCCAGGCGGGGTCGGCGGCGTCGTAGCGCAGATGCTTCGAGAACAGCACCGTCGCGACGTCGGCCATGCCCATCGGCATCCCGGAATGGCCGGAGTTGGCGGCGGCGACCGCGTCGAGCGTCAGCACGCGCAGCGCGGTGGCCATGCGGAAGTGCTCGGGATGGCGGGCGCGTAGCGCGGCGATGTCGACGGCGGGGGTCGCGGCGTTGGTCACGGGAGAAGGCCTCGCTGTGGCGGCGGCGCTGGCGCTGCGCCGGGGTGGAGCGTCGTGTCGATGCTTCGTCTGGCGCGGCCGGAGCCGCGGCTGGCCCGCTCTTGCTGCGCGAGGGCGCTTCGGTCAAGGCTCGGCGGCGTCGCGGCCGCGGTTGTGGGCCGGTGGCGGGGTTGAAATACTGCCCGCGCGACGGCGGCTCAGGGCGATTCGCGCCGGGCGCGCCGAGCACTTGGACGGCGGAGTTGAGCGCATGGGCGAAGCGGCGACGCGGGCGGCGCGGCTGGAGGAGCTGATCGACCGGCTCGAAACCGCGCTCGCCGCGCGGGCGAAGGCGCTGCAGGCGGCGCGCGCGGCGCAGGCGCAGGCGGAGGCCGAGCGCGACGAGGCCGCGGCGGACCGGGACGAGGCGCTGCGCGAGCGCGCCGCGCTGTCGGCGGAGCTCAAGCGCGAGACCGCCCGGCGGGCGGCCGCCACCGCCGAACTCGACGCGGCCATCGCCGAACTGCGCGCGCTGGCCGAGGAGGAAGGCGCATGAGGGTCGCGGCGACGAAGCTGGGGGAGGGCTGAGCGATGGCGACGCTGGACGTGTCGGTAGGCGGGCGCAGCTACCAGCTCGCCTGCGAGGACGGTCAGGAGAAGCGGCTGGCGGAGCTGGCGCGCGTGGTCGACGCCGAGCTGCGGGCGCTGGCCGCCCAGATCGGCGCTGTCGGCGAGGCGCGGCTGCTGCTGATGGCCGCGCTGGTGCTGGCCGACAGGCTTTCGGATGCGGAGACGGCGGCGGCCCCTGAGGACTTCTCCGGGATCGACGCGGCGACCGCCCGGCTGGAGCGGCTGGTCGCGGACGCCGGGGCGTGATCCCGCGCCGCGCCGGGCCGCCAGAGGGCCCGCGCAGCGCCCTGTTGCGCGGCGCGCGCGAGCCATTAGATTACGCGGAGGCGGGTTCTGTCCTTCTCGTGCGCGGTTTGAATCCCGGTGGCCTTAAACATACTCGCGGGAGCTGGCTCTGCGACTGGCCCTGGCCTATCGCACCTGGCGCCCACCTGGATCTCCAGGCTCGCGAGGATCAACGCCGCCACGGTCGCGACGGGCCCGCCGCCCCTGACCGCCGGCGCACGCCATGAGCGCAGTCAAGGCTGACAAGCGCGTTGCACGCGACGCCGCCGCCGCGAGACGCGACGCCGCCCACGCCGCCGCGCCCGGAGCGGCCGAGGCTGCGGCGGAGCGGCTCGACGCGGCCCTCGCGGACCTGCCCCCCGGCGCGACGGTCTCCGGATATCTGGCGTTCCGCAGCGAACTCGACCCCGCGCCCGCGCTGACGCGCCTCGCCGCGCGCGGCGCCGCGCTCTGCATGCCCGTGGTCGAGGCGAAGGGCCGGCCGCTGGTCTTTCGGCGCTGGCGGCCCGGCGCGCTCACGACCATGGGCGTGTTCGGCGTGGAGATCCCCGCCGACGAGACGACCCTGACGCCGGACGTGGTGATCGCGCCGATGCTCGCCTTCGACCGGGCGGGCTTCCGGCTCGGCTACGGCGGCGGCTTCTACGACCGCACGCTGGCCGCCTTGCGCGCCGCGGGGGCGGTGCGCGCCATCGGCTTCGCCTACGCCGGGCAGGAGGTCGCGGCGGTCCCGCGCGAGCCGACCGACGCGCGCCTCGACATGATCGTGACCGAGAGCGAACTCATCAGATGCGGCTGATCTATCTCGGCGACGTCGTCGGCCGCGCCGGGCGCGACGCGGTGGCGGAGCGGCTGCCGGGCCTGCGCGCCGGGCTGGGCGCCGATTTCGTGGTGGTGAACGCCGAGAACGCCGCCGGCGGCTTCGGCTGCACCGGCAAGATCGCCGCGGAGATCCTCGCCGCCGGCGCGGACGTCGTGACGCTGGGCGACCACGCCTTCGACCAGCGCGACATGCTCCAGGCCATCGAGAAGGAGCCGCGGGTGCTGCGTCCGCTCAACATCGGCCGCACGGCGCCGGGCGCGGGCTTTCGCGTGTTCGACGCGCCGCGGGGCCGCCGGGTGGCGGTGGCCGTCGCGCTGGGGCGCGTGTTCATGAAGCAGCCCTACGACGACCCGTTCTCGGCGCTGGACGCCGCGCTGAAGGCGTCGCCCCTCGGCGCCGGCGGCGTCTCGGCGGTGATCGTCGAGATCCACGCCGAGGCGACCTCGGAGAAGATGGCGATGGGCCACTGGCTCGACGGCCGGGCGACGCTCGTCGTCGGCGCGCACACCCATGTGCCGACGGCCGACGCGCAGGTGCTGGCGAAGGGCACGGGCTTCCAGGCCGACGCCGGCATGTGCGGCGACTACGACAGCGTGATCGGGATGGCGAAGCTGGAGCCCCTGCGCCGCTTCGTCACCGGGATGCCGGGCGAGCGCTTCGAGCCCGCCGCGGGGCCGGCGACGCTCTGCGGCGTGGTGGTGGACGCCGACCCCGCCACCGGCGCGGCGCGGCGCATCAGCCCGCTGCGCGTCGGCGGGCGGCTGGCCGAGGCCTTGCCGCCCGCCCCCTGACACGGTTTTGCTCCAGGCGCCGCCCGCGACGGGCCGGCGCAGGCGAGCGCGCCGGGTTCAAGCGCGGCGACGGCCCGCCAGGCCCAGCGCGCCGAGCCCGCCGAGCAGCAGCCATGCGGCGGCCGGCAGCGGGATCGGCGCCGGCGACACGGCGACGTCGACCCAGACCAGACGGTGATCGGAGCTCGGGAACGGGAAGTCGCCGGCGAGTGCGAACAACGGATCGTTCGGCTTGGGCCAGAATACGCCCGCCGCGATGAGGTCGAGCGTCGCGGAGGGCAGAACGTAGTCGGCGCGCAGGTTGCCCGGCGCGCTGTCGGCGAAGTCGGCGGTGTCGAAGAACGGGTCGCCGACATGGCTGAGATTGGCGCCGCCCTGCCGCGAAGCGGCGTCGACGCCGCCCTCCGAGCCCGGCGTCAGCGAGGTGTTCACCAGCGGGTCGTCGAGCAGCTGCTGCGCCGCGCCGGGCAGGCTGTCGCCGTCGACCGGATCGGAGTTGAGATCGCCCACGATGACGAACTTCGCGTCGGCGCCGAGGCCGCCGAGACCGCCCAAATCGTCGTAGAAGTAGTCCTCGCCGTTGACGTAATCCGCCCAGAAGCGGATCTCGTCGGCGTTGCGCAGGCCGTTGCGGTCCTCGGGGCCGTCGAACACTGGCGGCGTCGGGTGGCTGGCGAGCAGGTGGACCGTCTCGCCGCCGACGATGACGGGCAGATCCCAGTGGCTCTTGGACGACAGCGGCAGCACGGCGAGGTCCTCGTCGGAATACCACGCCGCGCCGTCGGCGGGGTCGACCGGCAGGCGGGCGCCCGGCATGTCCTTCCACAGGAAGTTCTGGAAGGTGCGCGCGTTCGCGGCGTCGATCTCGTATTTCGAGAATACGGCCATGCCGAACTGGCCCTCGAAGAAGCCGAAGCCCTTGGCGTCGTTGGGTCCGCCGACCGAACCGTTGTTGTCGAGGTCGAATCCCGAGGCCACGCCGGTGTTGGAGGGCGCCGTGAAGCTGTAGGCGTAGTCGACCGGCGCTGCCGGGCCCGCGCCGGAGACGTTCTGGCCGATGTTGAGGTAGTTGCTGTTGAAGAGCGCGGGCAGATCGCCGGCGGCCTCGTAGTCGAACTCGTTGATCAGCAGCACGTCGGGGTCCACCCGCTGGATGATCTCGGCGATCGTCCTGAGCTGCTGGTTGGTCCCGCTTTCGAGGTCGGCGCGAAGCTCGCCGGCGGCGTTGCGGTTCATCGAGGCGTTGAACGTCGCGATGCGGATGGTGTCGGCGGCGGCTGCGCCGGCCAGAGCGGCGGCGGCGGCGGCGAGAAGCATGATGCGTGGCGTCATCGGGTGGTTTCCTGCCGCTGTCGCGGCTCTGCTGGTGGTTGAAGCGCTTGCGTCGAACTCGCGCCAAAAAGTGTTAACGCCGGCACGCGACAGTTCCAAGACACATCCATCCTCGCGCCTTGATCGTTGCGCCGCGATACCCGTTCGGTCATCGTGGCCGCAGCGGCCAGGGGCGAACCGAAGCCCGGAGAAGCGCCGCATCAGGGGGATGGATGGCGCTGGATCGGGTCGAGACGGGGGCGCTGGCGCGCCAGTCGATGGCTTTCATTCTGGCCGGCGGGCGCGGGTCGCGGCTGCGGGAGCTGACCGACACCCGCGCCAAGCCGGCGGTCTATTTCGGCGGCAAGAGCCGGATCATCGACTTCGCGCTGTCGAACGCGCTGAACTCCGGCATCCGGCGCATCGGCGTCGCGACCCAGTACAAGGCGCACTCGCTCATCCGCCACCTCCAGCGGGGCTGGAGCTTCCTGAACGCGGGCCGCGGCGAGGGTCTCGACATCCTGCCCGCCTCCCAGCGCGTCGACGAGCGGAGCTGGTATCTCGGCACCGCCGACGCCGTGACGCAGAACATCGACATCATCGAGGGCTACGCGCCGCGCTACATCGTGATCCTCGCGGGCGACCACATCTACAAGCAGGACTATTCGCTGATGATCGCCGCCCATGTCGAGTCGGGCGCCGACGTGACGGTGGGCTGCATCGAGGCGCCGAGAATGGAGGCTACGGGCTTCGGCGTCATGGCGACCGACGCCGCCGGGCGCATCACGGCCTTCGTCGAGAAGCCCGCCGACCCGCCCGCGACGCCCGACAACCCCGACCTCGCTCTCGCCTCCATGGGCATCTACGTCTTCGAGACGAACTTCCTTATCGAGCAGCTCCAGCGCGACGCAGCCGACCCCGACACCGAGCATGATTTCGGGAAGAACGTCATTCCGTACATCGTGGAGAACGGCCGCGCGATGGCGCACCGCTTCAGCGACAGCTGCGTGATGACCGGGACGGAGCGCGAGCCCTACTGGCGCGACGTCGGGACGGTCGACGCCTTCCACGCCGCCAACCTCGACCTGACGGATTTCGAGCCCGCGCTCGACATCTACTCCGAGGACTGGCCGATCTGGACGCACACGGAACTCTCGCCGCCCGCGAAATTCATCCATGACGAGGACGGGCGGAGGGGCATGGCGGTGTCGTCGCTGGTCTCCGGAGGCTGCGTCGTCTCGGGCGCGTCGGTCTCGCGCAGCCTGCTGTTCACCGGGGTGCGGGTGAACTCGTTCTCGCGACTGGAGGGGGTGGTGGCGCTGCCGCGCTGCGTCATCGGGCGCGGGGCGCAGCTGCGCGACGTGGTGCTCGACCGCGGCGTTATCATCCCGCCCGGACTGGTGGTGGGCGAAGACCCGACCGCCGATGCAAAGCGCTTTCGCGTCAGCGAGAAGGGCGTTACCCTCATAACGCAGGCGATGCTCGACCGCCTGAGCTGAGCCACGCCGACCCGAGCACGCCGACCCGAGCACGACCGCGCGATCTGACCCCGAGGACCGCTCCCCCCCATGAAGGCGCTGTTCGCCGTCTCCGAATGCGCGCCGTTCGTCAAGACCGGCGGCCTCGCCGATGTCGCCGGCGCGCTGCCGCTGGCGCTGGCGCGGCTGGGCGTCGAGGCGCGCGTGCTGATGCCGGCCTATCCCGCCGTCGCGGCGCTCGGCGGCGAGGATCTGGGCGGCTTCGACGGCGCGCGGCTGCGCGGCGTGCGGGCCGAGGGGATCGACCTCCTGCTCTACGACGACCCTGCGCTCTTCGCCCGCCCCGGCGGCCCTTACCTCGACGAGGGCGGGCGCGACTGGCCCGACAACGCCGAGCGCTTCGCCGCGCTCTCGCGCGCGGCGGCGCATCTGGCGCGCGAGGGCGTCGGCGACTGGCGCCCCGACGTGCTGCACCTGCACGACTGGCAGACGGCGCTCGCGGCGGTCTATCTGCGGGCGCGGCCGGGCGGGCCGCCCTGCCTCCTGACCATCCACAACATCGCCTTCCAGGGCGTCTTCCCGCCGGATCTGCCGCCCCGGCTGGGGTTGCCCGCCGACGGCTTCACGCCCTCGGGCTACGAGTTCTGGGGGCAGGTCGGCTTCCTGAAGGGCGGGCTGACGGCGGCCGACCGCATCACGACCGTCTCGCCCGGCTATGCGCGGGAGCTGACCTCGCCGGCCTTCGGCATGGGGCTGGAGGGCGTCATCGCCGAGCGTCGGGCGGAGGTGGAGGGCGTGCTCAACGGCGTGGACGACGCCGTGTGGAACCCCGCCGCCGACCCGCACATCCCCGCCGCCTACGACGCCGACACCCTGCCCCGCCGCGCCGTCAACCGGGAGGCGCTGGCGCAGCGCTTCGGGCTGGCGCGCTCGCCGGACGCGCCGCTCTTCGGCGTGGTGAGCCGACTCACGCGCCAGAAGGGGCTCGACATGCTGCTCGACGCCCTGCCCCGGCTGCTCGACCGCGGCGCCTCGCTCGCCGTCATCGGCAGCGGCGACGCCGACCTCGAGCGCGCCTTCCGCGGCGCGGCCTCGGCGCATCCCGGCCGCGTCGGCGTGGTGATCGGCTACAGCGAGCCGCTGTCGCACCTGCTGCAGGCCGGCGCCGACTGCCTGCTCGTGCCCTCGCGTTTCGAGCCCTGCGGGCTGACCCAGCTCTATGCGCTGCGCTATGGCGCGCTGCCGCTGGTGGCGCGCACCGGGGGGCTCGGCGACACGGTGATCGACGCCAACCCCGCCGCCATGCAGGCGGGCTGCGCCACCGGCTTCCAGTTCTCGCCGATCGCGGAGGGGCCGCTCGGCGACGCGATCGACCGGGCCTGCGACGCCTTCGCCGACGTCGCGCTGTGGGAGACGATGCAGCGCAACGCCATGGCGCAGGACGTGAGCTGGACCGTCTCCGCCGCGCGTTACGCCGACATCTATCGGGAGCTCTGCGCCGCATGACCGACTTCCTCGCCACGGCCGGCGCGCCCCACCCGCTCGGCGTCACGCCCGACGCGACGGGCGCCAACGTCGCGGTCGCCTCGACCAGCGCCGCGGCGATCGAGATCTGCCTGTTCGCCGAGGACGGCGTGCGCGAGGTCGCCCGCATCGCCCTGCCCGAGCGCACCGGGGACATATGGCACGGCCATGTCGCCGGCGTGCGCGAGGGGATGCTCTACGGCCTGCGCGCCCACGGGCCATGGGCGCCCGGACAGGGCCAGCGCGCCAATCCCGCCAAGCTGCTGCTCGACCCCTATGCGCGCGCCTTCGACGGGGCGTTCGACCCGACCTCCGCGCTGCTCATCGGCCACGACCCCGAGCGCGGCGAGGACGTCATGTCGCTCGCCGACAGCGCGCCGGCGCTCCCCAAATGCGTGGTGAAGGCGCGTCCGGCGCCCATCCCGCCAAGCGCGCGGCCCAATACGCCCTGGGAGCGCACGGTGCTCTACGAGGCCCACGTCAAGGGCCTCACCATGCTGCACCCTGACGTGCCGCAGCAACTGCGCGGCACCTACGAGGCGCTGGCCTGCCCGGCGGTCGTCGATCACCTGAAGTCCCTGGGCGTCACCGCCGTCGAACTGCTGCCGGTGCAGGCGTTCATGGACGACGGCCGGCTGATGCTGATGGGGCTGCGCAACTACTGGGGCTACAACACCATCGGCTTCTTCGCGCCGGAGCCGCGCTATTTCGGCCCCAACGGCGCGCAGGGGCTGCGCGACAGCATCGCGACGCTGCACGCAAACGGGATCGAGGTGATCCTCGACGTGGTGTACAACCACACCGCCGAGGGCGACCAGCGCGGCCCGACGCTGAGCTTCCGCGGGCTCGACAACGCCGGCTACTATCGCCTTCAGCAGGGCCGCCTGCGCCGCTACGTCAACGACACCGGCTGCGGCAACACGTTCCGGGCCGAGAAGCCGATGGGGATGCGGCTGATCCTCGATTCGCTGCGGCTCTGGGTCGAGGACTACGGGGTGGACGGCTTCCGCTTCGACCTGGGCACCGCGCTGGCGCGCGAGCCCGGCGGGTTCGACCCCGAGGGCGGCTTTCTCGACGCGCTGCGGCAGGATCCGGTGCTGGCGGGCGTGAAGCTGATCATGGAGCCGTGGGACATCGGGCCCGGCGGCTACCGTCTCGGCGGCTTCCCCGCCCCCATCGCGGAGTGGAACGACGCCTTCCGCGACACCACCCGGCGTTTCTGGAAGCGCGAGCCCCACGCGGCGCAGGAGCTGGCGGAGCGGCTGCTCGGCTCGGCGGCGCTGTTCGACCAGAGCGGGCGGGCGGCGTGGAGCTCGGTGAACTTCGTGGCCTGCCATGACGGCTTCACGCTCGCCGACGCCACCGCCTACAACGAAAAGCACAACGCGGCCAACGGCGAGGACAATCGCGACGGCCACCACAGCAACTTCTCGGACAACTGCGGCGTCGAGGGCGAGACCGACGACGAGGAGATCCTCGCCCGTCGCGCACAGCGCCGCCGCGCGATGCTGGCCACCGTGTTCTTCGCGCAAGGCGCCCCGATGCTGCTGGCCGGCGACGAGATCGCCAACTCGCAGGGCGGCAACAACAACGCCTACTGCCAGGACAACGAGATCGGCTGGGTCGACTGGACGAAGGCCGACGCGGGGCTCCTCGCCTTCACGCGCCGGCTCGTCGCCCTGCGCCGCGACTGCGCCGTGCTGCGCCAGAACCGCTTCCTGCACGGCGAGCCCCGCGAGGACGGCCTGCCGGACGTCGAATGGCGCGCGTTCGACGGGGCGGAGGTCGAGTGGCGGGATCCGCTGCTCGCGCGCTTCTGCCTCGTCCTGCGCCGCTGCGCCGAAGGGCCGGCCCATGGCGACCCGGACGCGGCGATGCTCGCCTTCAACGGCCGGACCGAGGCTGGCGAGGTCGCGCTGCCGACGGCGCCGAAAGGCTGGCGCTGGAGCCGCGAACTCGACGCGGCCGCGCCCGAGGCGGCGCCGTCGCCGGCGGGGCCGACGGAACCGATCGCGGGCGAGAGCCTTGTCGCCTTCGCGCTCAGCCGCGCCGCCGAGGCATGAGCGGCGGCGGCGACCCCCGCGCGCGGCTGGCGGCCGCGATGGGCGTCGCGCCGGGCTGGCGCGACATCGAGGGGCGCGACCACGAGACCGGGATCGATACGCAGGTCGCGCTGCTCGCCGCCATGGGGCTCGACGCCGCGACGCCTGAACGCGCCGCTTCGCTGCTGGCGGCGCGCGAGGCGGCGGCCGCGCGGCGCCGGATGCCGGCGGAGATGGTCGTGGAGACGGGCCGCGCCGCGCATTTCCACGTCGCCGGCCCTTGGCTCCTGGAACTCGAGGACGGCGCCGTGCGCGAGGGCGAGGCCGAGGCGCATCTGCGGCTGGAGCCGCCGGAGGGGGTTCATCTGCTGCGCGCCGGCGGCGAGACCTGCCTTCTGATCGTGGCGCCGGCGCGCGCGCCGAGCGTCGATGAGGTCACTTGCGCGCCGCGCATCTGGGGCGCGATGGCGCCGCTCTGGGGCCTCGCCTCGCGGCGGTCGCTGGGGATCGGCGACTACGTCGATCTGGCGACGGCGGCCGGGGCGCTGGGCGGCCTCGGCGCGGCCTTCGTCGGGATCAACCCGGTGCATGCGCTGGGCGCGGCGCATGAGGGGATCAGCCCCTATGCGCCGACCTCGCGCATCGCCTACGCCGAGGCCCATATCGCGCCCGACGCCGTCCCCGGCTTTTCGGAATGCGCCGCGGCGCGGGCGCTGACGGCCGAGGCCGCGGAGGGCGTGGCGCTGGCCCGCTCAGGTCCTCTCGCGCAGTGGCGCGCGCGCGACGCCGCGGCGGCGCCGGCGCTCAGGGCGCTGTTCGAGGCCGGAGGCCGCGACGACCCCGACTTCGCCGCCTGGGCCCGCGGGCCCGGCGCGGCGCTGGAGGGCTTCGCGCTGTGCGAGGCGCTCTCGCTGCGGCTGGGCGAGGACTGGCGCGCCTGGCCGGCCGGCCACGAGGGGCCGGAGGCGCCTGCCGCGCGCGCCTTCGCCCGCGCCTGCCCCGACGAGCCTCGCTTCCGGCTGTGGCTGCAATGGCTCGCCGACGCGCAGCTCGGCGCGGCGCAGGCGGCGGCGCGCGGCGCCGGCATGGCGGTCGGCCTCTATCTCGATCTGGCGGTCGGGGTGCGGCCCGACGGCGCGGACGTCTGGGCGAACCGGGAGGCCTTCGCCGAGGGCGTCTCGCTCGGGGCTCCGCCGGACCGGCTGTCGCCGAAGGGGCAGGTCTGGAGCCTCGCGCCCTTCGCGCCGGAGGGGCTCAGGGCCTGCGGCTACGCGCCGTTCCGGGCGGCGCTGCGCGCGGCGATGCGCCATGCCGGCATGATCCGCATCGACCATGTGCTCGGCTTCGCGCGCGCCTACTGGGCGCCGGACGGCGGCGAGCCGGGCGGCTACGTCGCCTATCCGTTCGACGCGCTGCTGGCGCTGACGCGGCTGGAGGCCAGGCGCGCGCGCTGCCTCGTGATCGGCGAGGATCTCGGCACCGTGCCGGAGGGGTTCCGCGACCGGCTCGGCGCCAGCGGGCTCTACGGCTGCGCGGTGATGCAGTTCGAGCGCGAGCACGGCGTCTTCACGCCGCCGCGGCTGTGGCGCGACGGCGTGTCGGCAAGCTTCGGCACCCATGACACGCCCACCCTGCGCGGCTGGCTGCGGGGGCGCGAGATCGACTGGCGCGAGAAGGTCGGCGACTACGACGAGACGCAGGCGAACGCGGCCCGCGACGCCCGCGCCCATGAGATCGCCGCCTTCGGCCGGATGCTGCGCGCCGAGGGCTTCGCGCCCGACGACGAGGCGTCCACCGCCGCATCGGCGCATGCGGCGCTCGCGGCGAGCCCCGCGGCCATCGCGGCGCTGTCGCTCGACGACGCGCTGGGGGCGGTGGAGCAGCAGAACCTGCCGGGCACCGTCCACGCCCACCCCAACTGGCGCCGCCGCCTGCCCTGCGCGGTGGAGGCGCTGGCCGACAACGTCGCCCTGCGCGAACTCGCCGGCCTGTTCGGCGCGGCCCGGCCGGGCGCGCGCCGGGAAGCGCCGCGGACGCGACCAGACAGCACCGAGGAGACGCCGCAATGACCGCCTTCAGCACCGTAGACACCACGCCCTTCGCCGGGCAGAAGCCGGGCACCTCCGGCCTGCGCGCCACCACCCGCACATTCATGCAGCCGCGCTATCTGGAGAACTTCGTCCAGGCGACCTTCGACGCGGTCGGCGGCCTCTCGGGCAAGACGCTTGTGCTGGGCGGCGACGGGCGTTTCTTCGGCGCGGAGGCCGCGGCGACGATCCTGCGCATGGCGGCGGCCAACGGCGCGGCGCGGGTGATCGTGGGGCGCGGCGCTCTGCTCTCGACGCCCGCCGCCTCGAACCTCATCCGCAGCCGGGGCGCCGACGGCGGGATCATCCTGTCGGCCAGCCACAACCCCGGCGGCGAGGACGGCGACTTCGGCGTGAAGTACAACGGCGCCAATGGCGGCCCGGCGCCGGAGGCCGTCACCGCGGAGATCCACGCCCGCACCGAGGCGCTCGACGCCTACCGCATCGCCGACGCCGACGCGCCCGACCTCGACGCGCCGGGCGAGCACGCTCTCGGCGACATGATCGTGGAGGTGGTCGATCCGGTCGTCGATTATCTGGCGCTGATGAAGACGCTGTTCGACTTCGACGCCATCCGCGCCCATTTCGCTTCGGGCTTCACGATGCGCTTCGACGGGATGCACGCGATCACCGGCCCCTACGCGACCGCGGTGCTGGCCGAACTCGGCGCCGGGCCCGACACGGTGATGAACGCCGTCCCCCTGCCCGACTTCGGCGGCGGCCACCCCGACCCGAACCCGACCTGGGCCAGGCCGCTCTACGACGAGATGATGGGCGGGAACGCGCCCGACTTCGCCGCCGCGTCGGACGGGGACGGCGACCGCAACATGATCCTCGGCCGCGGCGTCTATGTCAGCCCGTCCGACAGCCTCGCGGTGCTGGCGGCGAACGCGCATCTCGCGCCGGGCTACGCCGGCGGGCTCAAGGGCGTCGCGCGCTCCATGCCCACCTCGCGCGCGGCGGACCGCGTCGCCGCGAAGCTGGGCGTGGAGGCGTTCGAGACGCCGACCGGCTGGAAGTACTTCGGCACGCTGCTCGACGCCGGCCGCGCCACGCTCTGCGGCGAGGAGAGCTTCGGCACGGGCTCGGACCATGTGCGCGAGAAGGACGGGCTCTGGGCGGTGCTGCTCTGGCTCAACATCCTCGCCGTGCGGCGGCAGTCGGTGGCCGAGATCATGGCCGACCACTGGAAGACCTACGGGCGCGACTACTACACCCGCCATGACTACGAGGCGGTGGACAAGACCGCCGCCGAGGCGCTGATGGACGACCTGCGCGGCCGCCTCGCGGGCCTTCCGGGCCAGTCCGTGGGCGGCTACACGGTAGAGACCGCCGATGATTTCGCCTATACGGACCCGATCGACGGCGCGAAGGCGGCGAAGCAGGGCGTGCGGATCGGCTTCCAGGGCGGCGCGCGCGCAGTCTTCCGGCTTTCGGGCACGGGCACGCAGGGGGCCACCCTGCGCCTCTACCTCGAGCGTTTCGAGGATGACCCGGCGCGGCTGGCGCTCGACCCGGCTCAGGTGCTGCGCCCTGTCGCGGAGGCCGCGGACGCGCTGGCCGGCATCCGCGAACGCCTTGGCCGCGACGCCCCGGACGTCACCACCTGAGCCGGCCGAAGGCGGCGCCCCACCGCCACGCCAAGCGCAAACGTCGCGCTGGCGCGCTCAAAGCTTGGTTTGACCGCCGCAACCTGCGGGCGCATCGTCAGGCGCCAATCCTGAGGGGGAGAAACCACCCATGAGCGCCGAGCCGAGCTTTCGCCAGTCCGTCGACATCATGTTCAACCGCGCCGTCGCGCTGATGGACCTTGCGCCGGGGCTTGAGGAGAAGATCCGCGTCTGCAACTCCACCTACACGGTGCGCTTCGGGGTGCGGCTGCGCGGGCGCATCCACACCTTCACGGGCTACCGCTCGGTGCACTCCGAGCACATGGAGCCGGTCAAGGGCGGCATCCGCTACGCGCCCAGCGTCAATCAGGACGAGGTCGAGGCGCTCGCCGCGCTGATGACCTACAAGTGCGCGCTGGTCGAGACGCCGTTCGGCGGCTCCAAGGGCGGGCTCTGCATCGACCCGCGCGAGTGGGAGGCCGACGAGCTGGAGCGCATCACCCGCCGCTTCGCCTTCGAGCTGATCAAGCGCAGCCTGATCCACCCCTCGCAGAACGTGCCGGCCCCCGACATCGGCACCGGCGAGCGCGAGATGGCCTGGATCGCCGACCAGTTCGCCCGGATGAACCCCACCGAGATCGATGCGCGCGCCTGCGTCACCGGCAAGCCGCTGAACGCCGGCGGCATCGCGGGCCGCGTCGAGGCTACGGGGCGCGGCGTGCAGTACGCCCTGCGCGAGTTCTTCCGCCACAAGGAGGCGGTGGACGCGACCCGCATGAGCCCCGGCCTCGGCGGCAAGCGCGTCATCGTGCAGGGCCTCGGCAATGTCGGCTACCACGCCGCGAAGTTCCTCTCCGAGGAGGACGGCTGCCTCATCGTCGGCATCGCGGAGCGCGACGGCGCGATCATGGACGCCCGCGGCCTGCCGGTGGAGCGGGTGAAGGAGCACATGGCCCAGACCGGCGGCGTGCGCGGCTTTCCGGGCGCGGACTACGTCGCCGCGGGCGCCGACGTGCTGGAAGGCGACTGCGACATCCTGATCCCCGCCGCCTTCGAGGCCGCGATCAACCTCACCAACGCCGAGCGCATCCGCGCGCCGCTGATCATCGAGGCCGCCAACGGCCCTGTGACGGCGGGCGCCGACGAGATGCTGCGCAAGAAGGGGACGGTGATCATCCCCGACATGTACGCCAACGCCGGCGGCGTGACGGTCAGCTATTTCGAGTGGGTGAAGAACCTCAGCCACATCCGCTTCGGCCGGATGCAGCGCCGGCAGGAGGAAGGCCGGCACCAGCTGCTGATCGACGAGCTGGAGCGGCTGTCCAAGGACACCGGCGTGGGCTGGCAGCTCTCGCCCGACTTCAAGGAGCGCTACCTCCGGGGCGCCGACGAGCTGGAGCTGGTGCGCTCCGGCCTCGACGACACCATGCGCATCGCCTACCAGTCGATGCACAGCGTCTGGACCTCGCGCAACGACGTCACCGACCTGCGCACGGCGGCCTACATCGTGTCGATCGGCCGGGTTGCGTCGAGCTACGCGGCGCTCGGTCTCTGACGGCCTGCCGGGGCCTGATCCGAAACGCCGTTCCGGGTCAGGCTATCAGGGCGCCGCCTCAAAGGCCCTCTCGACGCCCGCATGCGCGACGATGGGGCCGAATCCCTCCGCAACGGCCGTCGGGTCGGCCTCCGCCAGAAGCGGCGCGCGGAGCATCATGTTGCGGGAGGGCGCCACCAGCGCTTCCGCGACGGCGGCGACCATGTCCGTCGGCGTGTCCGCCCGCGCCACCAGCAGCGCCGCGACGCCCAGGGTCGGCACCGGGCCGTCAACGCCGGAATAGAGCCCCGCGGGGATTCGCTCGGTCCGGAAGAACGGCGCACGCGCCGTCGCGGCGACGACCCGCGGCCCGGCGAACGGCGTCAGACGCGCGCCGCACGCATCGATCGCCTTCGCGACGAGCGCCGAAGGATGCCCGACGATGAGCATCACCGCGTCGAGCGCGCCGTCGCAGAGCGCCTCCACGGCGTCCGACCCCGTGCGGCGCGACAGCTCCGCGAAGGAGGCGGCGGGCGTCTCCAGCGCCTCGAGCAGCGCCGTCAGCGTGGCGTTGCGGCCCGACGCCGGCGGCCCGATGTCCACCCGCGCGCCGAGGAGATCCTGAAGACCGTCGAAGCGCATCCCCGGCCGGATCAGCAGCGCGAGCGTCTCGACGTAGAGCATGCTCGCCACGCGCAGCTCCACGCCCGCCTCCACGGCCTTCCAGGCGAGGTCCGACTGCGTGATCGCCATGTCCAGTTCGCCGCTGGCCAGCGCATCGATGTTGTAGCGCGAGCCCGGCGTCGTCTCCGGCGAACAGCGCAGCCTGCCCCGCTCCCTGTCGTTCACCGACGCGCAGAGCGCCCGCGCGGCGTCATGATAGCCGCCGTCGAGTTCGCCCGAGCCGAGCGAGAACAGGCGCATGCTCCCTTGCGCCCATGCCGGCCAGCCTGCGAGCGCGCAGCAGAGCGCCGCCACGAGTTTCACTCTGCGCGACATCATGGTCCCCCGCCGCCCGCCTCGCCCAATCATCGTCACTTTACTGCCGGCGTCGCCGCGCGATAGCCTTCGCATCGACCGAATTGAAATCGCCCGAAGGCCGCAGCGCAGATGCCGGAGTTTCTCAAGGAACTGCCGCAGGCCGATCTGGCGCTGCTTTGCGTCGCCGCCACGGTCGGCGTGACATGGCTCGGCGTGCTGCTCGTGAAGCCGTTCCTGCGGCTGCTTGTCGGCGGCGAGGCCAACGTCAACGCCACCATCGGCTTCGCGACCTCGGTGTTCAGCCTGTTCTACGGCCTGCTGGTGGGCCTGCTGGCCGTTGCCGCCTACCAGAACGCCGAGGCGGTGGAGCGGGCGGCGTTCAACGAGGCGGCGAGCGTCTCTTCGCTCTACGCCGACGCCGCGAGCTACCCCGACCCGATGCGGTCGGAGCTGCGCGAGATGCTGCGCGACTATGTGCTCTACACCATCCTGAAGGACTGGCCGGCGCACCGGCGCGGCGAAATCCTTCTCGGCGGTTCCCATCGGGCGGACGCGATGCGGCAGCGTCTCGCCGGCTTCTCGCCGGAGACGCCGTCGCAGGACATCCTGCACCGCCAGGTGACGCAGGTGTTCCACGAATTCTCCCGCGCGCGGGACGCACGGCTCGGCGGCGTCCTGACGCGAATCCCCGCGGTGCTGTGGTACGCCGTGATCGCCGGGGCGGCAGTGAACATCGCATTCCTCATCATGCTGAAGATCCGCCCCGCCCCGCATCTCGTGCTCGGCGGCCTGGTGTCGTTCTTCCTCGGCGTGATGCTTTTCGTGATCATCGCGCTGGACGACCCGCTGCGCGGCGACGGCGGGCTGCGGCCCGAGGCGATGTCGGCGCTGTGGGAGACCCGCATGGTCTTCGACGAGCCGCAGGTCTGACGGCCATGGCCCGCTTCACCGTGCGCGACGTGGAGGGCATGCGGCAGCTCCGCATCGATCTCGCCGGAGAGACCGTGCGAACGGTGCGCGGCGCGCTCTCGCGACTGGAGGGCGACATCCGCATGACGGCGCCGCTGCCGGGGCCCGGAACGCTTCTGCGCTCGATGATCTCGCGCGAGGGCGCCGTGCGGCCGCGCTACACCGGCTCGGGCGCGGTGCACCTGCAACCCTCGATGCGCGGCTACCATGTGTTCGAGGCGCGGGAGATGCGCTGGATACTCGAACCGGGCGTGTTCTGGGCGGCCGAGGGCGACGTGAGGCTGGGCCTGCGGCTGGAGCGCATCGTGCCCTCGCTCTTCGCCGGCGACGGGCTGTTCAAGCTGCAGACGACCGTGGTGGGCGAGGGCAAGGTGGTCATCAACGCGCCCGGTCCGGTCGAGGAAGTCGCCATCGACGACGCCGAGATCCTCGTGAAGGGACGCCTCGTGCTGGGGCGGACCGACGGCCTGCGCTTCTCGACCAAGCGCCCGGGCGGACTGATCCGCGCACTCATCGCCGGGGAGCCCCTCGCGAGGGCCTATCGCGGGACCGGCAAGCTGCTGGTCTGCTGGACGCCCTACTGGAACCAGTACATCCACGACATGATGAACCCCGATCTCAGGCCGTCCTCCGGCCTGTGGGAGTGAGCGGCCGGCGGCGGGATGGGGCCGCCGACCGAAACCTTCAGCCGCGCTTCACGGCGATGCGCTTGCCCTGCGCGATGCTGTCGGCGCGCCGCGCGATGGCGACCGTCAGCACCCCGTCGGCGTGCGACGCCTCGACGGCGTTCGGGTCCGCGTCCGCCGGCAGGCGGAAACTGCGCTGGAAGGCGCCGTACTCGCGCTCGCTGAAGAAATAGGTGCGGCCCTCCACCCTGCGTTCGGCGCGCTTCTCGCCGCGCACGATCAGCGCGCCGTCATGCATCGAGAGCTCGATGTCCTCGGGCTTCACGCCCGGCAGCTCGATCGTGATCTCATAGCCCGCCTTGTCGGTCGCCGCCTCGCTGCGCGGCGCGAACCAGTCGGCGACGCGCTGACCCGCGGCGCGCAGCGGCTCGAACAGCGCGGGCCACCAGTGGCTCGCATCGGTCTTTTCGACCATGAACGCCTCCTCTCCCAAGGTGTCGATGGCGAGAGGATGGCGCCGGAGCGATCGCCCGCCTTGACGGCGGTCAATCGCCGGTCAAGGCAACGGGCCGGTCCGGTGGAGGCGCACCTTGAGGGGGCCGTGCGGAACCGGCGGGCCAGGCGGCAGGAAGGGCAGCCCCGCGGCCTGCGCCAGCGCCGGCTCGCTGGTCACGACGCCGACGCGCCAGCCGCGGAAACGCTCCCGCAGCGCCTGCCCGAGCGATCCGTAGAGCGCGCGCAGGTCGCCCTTCTCGCCGATGCGCTCCCCGTAGGGCGGGTTCACGACGACGAGGCCGGGCTCGCCCTCCAGCGCCTCCGGCGGGGCCAGCGCGCTGACGGCCTGCCGGCGGAACACGGCGGCGCCGGCGACCCCGGCGCGCGCCGCGTTGGCCTCGGCCGCCTCGACGGCCCCGGCGTCGCGGTCCATCCCGAAGAACCGCGGGCGGCCCGGGGCCGCGCCGGGCGACCTCATCGCGGCGAAGGCGGCGGCGTCGAAACCGGGGAACCGCTCGAATGCGAAGGCTCGCCCCCTGCCCGCATCGAGCCCCAGCGCGATTTCCGCCGCCTCCAGAACGAAGGTGCCCGAGCCGCACATCGGGTCCACGACCGGCTCCGCGCCATGATGGCCGCAGGCGCGCAGGAACAGCGCCGCGAGCGTCTCGCGCAGCGGCGCCTTGCCGACGGCGAGCTTGTGGCCGCGCTTGTGGAGCGGCTCGCCGGAGGCGTCGATGCTCACCACGCAATGGTCCTCGACGATGCGGGCGAGGATGCGGAAACCGGCTTCCGGCGCCTCCGTCCCGCCGACGGCCTCCGCCGCGGCGCGCGCGATCCGCTGCGCGGCGGCGCCCGCGTGCCAGATTCGGGAGCGCTGGCAGGCGGCGTCCACCCGCAGCGTGGCGCCCGGCGGCAGAATGTCCGACCAGGGCAGCCGCCTGGCGCGCTTGTCGAGCTGGGCGAGGTGCACGGCGTGGAAGGCGCCGACGCGCGCGAGCACCCTTCCCGCGCCGCGCAGCTTCAGGTTCGCGCGCCAGACCTCGGGCCAGCCGCCCCGCGTCAGCACCCCGCCGGGCGAGACCTCGGCGCCGCGGAAACCGAGCGCCGCCGCCTCGTCGCGCAGCAGCGGCTCCAGGCCCGGCGGCGCGGCGAGGAAGATGTCGAACTCCGCAGGGGCGGTCATAGCGTCGGCTCGCGGATCGGGAGGGGCGTCGCCGCCTGCGGCGCGGGAGAGGCCCCATGCCCCGCCGCGGCCGCGATTGCAACGCCGCCGCGCGCGGTCACTTCGTCTTCTTGCCCTCGGCGATGTAGTCCGTCAGGGCGAACAGCACGCCGGAGACGACGAAGGCGACATGGATGCCCACCTGCCAGGCCAGCGCCTCGGCGCTGTGCCCCTCCGGCTGGAGGAAGGACTTCAGCAGCTCCACCGCGGAGATCGCGACGATGGCGCCGATGAGCTTCAGCTTGAGATCGGCGAATCCCACCTTGCCCATCCACGGCGGCCGGTCCTCATGGTCGGCCGCCCCCATCTTCGAGACGAAGTTCTCGTAGCCGGAGAAGACGATGATGAGCAGGAGGCTGGCGATCAGCGTCGTGTCCACCATGGTCAGGATGCGGATCACGGCGTCGTCGGACGTGCCGCCCAGCACGTCGTCGGCAAGGCCCACCAGATCCTTGCAGAACTTGTAGAGCAGGGCGACGATGCCGAGGATCAGCCCCAGGAAGAACGGAGCCAGCAGCCAGCGGCTGAGAAATATCACCCGCTCCAGCGCGTTTTCCAGCCAAAGCATCCCTGCACCCTTCCGCCTCGCGCCGCCCGTCGCCGCGGCGGCTGCGACACATAGCCGATCCGGCAGCTTTGTCAGCATCCCGGCGCGGAGAACAGACCCTGACGCGCGCCGCGCCGCGGCCGCTTGCAATCCCCGGCGCGCGGCCTTAAACGGCGCGGCATGGGTGTGTAGCTCAGTTGGTAGAGCAGCTGACTCTTAATCAGCGGGTCCACGGTTCGAGCCCGTGCACACCCACCATATCCCTCAACGGTTTTCGAGCTTCGCCTCAAGCGTGGCCAGCTTATTTTGGAAGCTGTTTTGGAGTTTGAGCGCCGCCGACTGGGCGAGCGAGCCATCATTCTTGAGGTAGTGGCGGTCGAGGATTCGGCTCACGTCGGCCCTCTTGTGTCCCGTTATCGCGCTGATCTCCTCGATGGTGCAGCCCGCATGTCGCAACATGGTGGCGGCAGTCCCTCGGAGGTCAGAGAACCGGCGATCGGCGATCGCAAGCATCTCATCGGCGTACTTGATGGCGTCTTTTCCGACGGCGGCTTCGCGAAGCGCGCACGCCGCTTCGACCACGGCCTTACGGGCCTTCCGGAACTCGCATCTGAATCCGCCCGACGTCCAGCGCTGGCCCTCCAACGTTGTGAGGACGGTGTCATCCGGCCCCTGGGCCGGGATCGCGTTCATCATTGCCGCCAGAGGCCCCCAGACCGGCACCTTGACATGAACGTCAGTCTTGGACTGCCGCACATCGAGAAAATCGGGACCGCACCGCCGCCAAATGATGTCAAGGCAATCACGCTGGCGCTGGCCGCTGAAGCCGCCGAGAAGCACGCCACGGGCGACGCGCGCCGGCGCATGGTCGACAAAGAACTCGAGCTGCGCCACTGACCAGATGGTCTCTACGCGAGTGCCCGCATACACGCGCCCCGGGCGCAAGACCGGGTTTCGGCCAAGGAGCTCGAGGTTAACGCCAAAACTGAAGAGAGCGCTCAGGACACTCATGGCATAGTCGGCACTCCGCGGACGATCTTCAGCGATCTCATCGCGCCACTCGATGAAAACTTCACGGCTGCCGCGCTCTTCGACAGCGGCTAGGGGCATTTCGCCAAACTCGTCCTCGATCTCGTCGAGATAGCGGCGATAGTCCTTCTGTGACTTCTCTTCGAGTGCGAGATAGCCTTTTTGGGTGCCGCTCTTGTTACGGCTCTTCTCGTATCGCCTGATGAGACTGGCAACATTTGGAGGTGCGACCGGGGGCGGACCGTCTTTGGCGCGCTGCTTGGTTGCCGCATTGAACTCGGCCTTGAACCTCTCGCTCCCGAACGGGTGTTTGAGCCGCGGTCCGTTCTTCCATGCGTAGTAGTAGGTGGCGCGTTCGCCGCTTTTCAGCTTCGCAGATGTCTTAAAGAGACCGGGATACGGATTTTCTTTCGCCACGCTTACGCTTCCACTCAACAAGCGCCGATTCTGAGTTCTGCTCATGTATCGGCTGACCAACAAACACCCGGACGATTCCACCCGGTTCTCGACGGATCTCGCAGACGGAGAGGCCGGCATCGGCTGCCGCCCTGAGCGTGCCGGTGATGTCCTGAGCGCTGGGCGCGCGACGGCGCTGCCGGGTCTCGGGTTTCACTTGCGCGCTTTCCATGGTCGTCGCCCTCTCGTCTCCTCGCTGAACAGCAAATCGGTCCATGCGGTTGGGGCCGGAAAAGCGACGGCGAACTTTTTTCGGGGGGACCGATCAGTTTTGCCGGCGGTGGGCTTTCGCCGACCACCGGCCTCGCGAGGGCGGCGTCAGCCGCGGCGGGCGCCTTCGCGCAGCGCGATGACGGCTTCGTCCGCGGCGGCGATGTCGCGGGCGCGGTCGATGAGCGCCGAGACGGCGCGCGCCCGCTCGAGCACGGCGGCGAGCGGCGCGGCGGCGGGATCGATCACCGTCTCCGGCTCGTAGTCGAAGATCGGGCCGTCGGCGTCGTGGCCGCGTTCGACGGTGCGCATGACGGTGCGCGTCGCGTCGGTGACGGCGCGGTCGAGCCGTTCGACGAGGCTCGCAAGCGGGCCACCGAACATGCGGTCGGTGATGCGCCGGTCCTCGGCCATCCGCCGCACCGTGTTCGCGACGCCGCGCAGCTTCGGCTCGATGTGATGTTCGGCCGCCGCGATCTCGGCGGCCAGGGCCCGGGCCGCGCTCATCGCCGCGGCGATCAGCGCCTCTGGCCGGTCGTGGTAGAGGCAGGTCTCGCAGACATGCATGATGATGTTCCCTCTGAGCGCCGGCGCAATGCGCCGGCAGTTGCGCGCTTCGCCCTCGGGCGATCGCGCGGGCGTCGCGGTCGTGCGACGTCAAGAGCGCAAGGGCGCGCTGCGCTGGGATGGTTGGCGCATTCGCGCCATAGCGACGCGGGTGAGATGCGGGATCCGGACGGGCCGCTGGAGGCCCGACCGGGTGATGATGGCGGCTCACGCCGCGGCGGCGGGCTCTTCGTCATCGTCCTCGACCAGGGCGAGCCGTTCGGCGAGATCGAAGAGCCGGCCACGAAGCGCCGCCGTCCGGGCGCACCGGTCGATGCCGGCGACGTCGATCAACTCGATCGTCTTTGCGAGCGGCCATCCGTGCGGGTATTCGCCATCCTGCATCATGTCCGCGAGCGCATGGGCGAGCGCGGCGCCGTCGGCGCCGTCGGCCTGCGCGCAGCGCAGCGCCAGCAATTGTCGGGCGGCGAGCGCGAGCGTCGCGCCATCGCGCCGAATGGCGGCGAGCGTGTCGTTCGACATTGGGAGGTCCTTTCGTTCCCAGCGCCGCGCGGTCCTGCGCGGTCAAGGCGGGCGCTGTCCGCGGCGGCGCGCAGCGCGCGACCGCGTCCTCCCGCATGGTCTCCACCAGTCCCTCACCCTCCCGGCTCGTGGCCCCGCGATGGTCGCGCCTCGAGAACCATCGCGAGGCCCCGGGCCGGAATTGCTCCGTCCCCGTCGCGCGCGGCGCGCGGCGGCCCGACCTGTTCGGGGCCGATGGACAGCGCCGGGATGAGCCCCGCGCGTCGGCGGGCCGGGCGCAGCGTCGGCCGACTACCGGCTGAAACTCGGCGCGGGGATCAGCGGCCGTCGGGTCGATCGCCAGACCACCGGAACGCCGCCTTCGGTCACGGAGCGCCGCTCGTAGCGCCGCGTGGCTGCGAGCATCTTCTCTTCCCAAAGACGCCCGCGCAGGGCGGCGAGGCGGGCCATCGCGGCGGCGTCGAGCCGCCCGATCACCGGCGAGCGGTGTGTCGATGAATGGGCGATCCGCGGGCTGTCGGTCGTGACGATCACGCGACGGCGGAGCACGAACCGCGTCGCGCGTTCGAGGCCCGCGGATCGCATCCCCGCGGCGGTGCGGACATGGATCTCGAGCCCGGCATTCGCCGCGCTTTTCGATGACGTGCCATACGCGATCTCGACGAAACGGTCGTCGCCGGCGCGACCGGTTTCAATGACGAGGCAGGGTCGTTTCTTCGTCTCGCCGTCGGCGGTGTCGCTCGGGAAATCGAAGAGGATCACGGCGCCGGGCGTCAGCGCCGCGGTCCATTTCCCGGTCTTCTCGGAGACGGTGGTCGTGTCGAGCATGTCGCTCTCCGCTTGTTGGAGGAACGACGCGCCAGCCGATGTCACCACCCTTTTCCTTCACCCGGGGCGGTGTCGCTCGACGCGCGCGTCACTCGATGCGCGTGCGTCGAACGACGCCGTCCCTCGCCGCCGCAGGTCCCGGTTTCACCCCAGCCATGTCGACGATCCGCCGCCTCCGCCTTCACCCGATCGCCGACGATCCGCGACGCTGAACGCGTCGCTGATCGGAGGCGGTCGCCGCTGGATCGCCCGGCGGAAGGCGGTCGATCCGGCGGCTCATCTGCGGCGTCGGCGCCGGAAATCACGCATGCCGAATGGCGCGAGATCCGGGGCTGGCGTCGCGCGGGCCGCAGGCCCGCCGCGTCGCGGAACGCGGCGCAAGGGAGTGGGTGTCGGGAGAGGGAACGGCTCCCGACTCCGGCTGAAGGCCCCCTCGGAGAGCCGACGTGTATTGGCAGGGGTCGAAGACCCCGGACAATACACATAGTCGGTCCCTACATGTATCGATGGCTCAATATTTCAATGCGACTTTGCTCATCAATGTATCTGCGCCTATGTGCTCTGTACATACGAAAACAGACGGGCATCGCAAATGCAAGGCTATCAGTTCGGACACATGGAAACGTGGTCGCGCGCCGGCGCGACCGGCTCGACGCATCACCAGCCCGGCAAGGCGCGCGGCGAGCGCCGGCGCTGGACGACGGAGGAGATCCTCGCCGAGGCCGAGCGCCTCGCCGGCGCCGCGCCGCATGTCGAGCGCGGCGGGCCGCCGCCGCAGATCATCCCCGGCGCCGTCGGCAGTTTCGCGGAACTGCGCGCGGCGCACGCGGCGGCGGCGGCGATCAAGGAGGAGTTCGGCTACACCGACCCGAAGACCAAGACGAAGAAGAAGCGCTCGCGCGCTCTGCGCAAGGATGCGCGCACGCTCTACACGGCGGTGTTCTCGCTGCCTGTCGAGACGAAGGATGCGCTCGCCGATCCGAAGCTGCGCGCGCGGTGCCTCGCCGTGATCGGCGACGCCGTCGCTTTCGAGCGCGACCGCATCGAGGCGGCCGGCGGCGTGCTGGCGATGTCCGTCGTTCACTGGGACGAGGCGCAAGTGCATGCGCATGTCTACGCCGTGGAGCCGGCCAGGGGCCGGGTCGACGCGCTGCATCCAGGCGTCGCAGCGAAGCAGGCGCTGATGTCGGACGTGCGGGCGATGACCCTCACCGCCAAGGACCGCAACAAGGCCGGGAACCGCGCCTATTGCGAGGCGATGCGCGACTGGCAAGACGAGATCCATGCAGAGGTTTTCGCACCCGCCGGCCTGCTGCGCGTCGGTCCGCGGCGGGAACGGCGCAGCCGTGGCGACTATCTCCACGACAGGCGGGCGGCGGCGGAGCGCACTGAAGATCGTGGGCGCCAGAAGGCGCTGGCGGAGGGCTACGCCGATCTCGCCGTTGCGACCGAGGCGGTGCTGAAGATTGCAGACGCCGACCGCGAAGCCGCTGCTGCGTGGGAAGTCGATCTGACCGAGCGCGAGGCCGCGATCGAGCGCCAACGTGCGCAAACGGAAGCTGACATGAAAGCGGCGGAAGCCGTTCTCGACGCCGCCGCGCAGATGCATGCCAAGGCCGTCAATGCGCAGCGCGAAGCGGCTGAGGAGCGCGCCTGCACCGAGGCGATGGCCGCCGAGATCGCCGACCAACGCGCGGCGATCGAGCGTGACCGCGCCGACGCAAAGCGCGATCGCGCCAGCGCTGCTCGCGACCGCGCCGCGACGGAGATGTACTTCGAGATCACGCCGCTGGCGCTCGCGAAGGGCGAGGTGAAGATTGCCGAGCATGACGAGGACGGAGCGCGGCTTCTGCCAGGAAAACGGCCGCCGGGCCCTGAACGGCGCGCGGAGATCGAGGCCGCCCACGCGGCCGCGCCGAAAGCTGTGCGTCGCTCGCTGGCGCGGGCGTGGAAGCAAGTGACCGACGCCGCGACGGTCGCCGTGCGCGCCTTCCAGCCGGACGGTCTGCTCGGCAAGTGGCGCGGCGCGTTCGAGTATCTCAAGACCGCGCTGATGCGCGATCAGGAGCGGTTCGGCGGCGCCGACGACACAAAAAAATCCACGCCCTGCGAGACCGCGGTCGTCGCGCTCGCCGCCGCGGTGCGCGAGGACGACCGCGCGCTCAGCGACGACCTGCGCCGCGCCGCGCTCGCCGCCCGCGATCGGCGGGAGGCGCCGAAGGGCGAGGACAGCGGCGAGGGCAGACGCCCGGACAGGTCGCGCCAGCGGTAGAGCGCATGAAGCCGCGATGTCCGGCGTCGCCGCGTCGCGGCGCTCACGCCGGAAACGGCCCCGCCCCGGCGACAAACGGCGGGCACCAGGTCGACGCCGGACCCCGGACAGCGAAGCCAATGGACGGCTTGATCTGCGAGGCGCGCGCCGCGTCGAGCTCGGCCCGCAGGGTGGCGATCTCGGCGTCCCTGCGCTCAAGTTCGCGGCCGAGCCGGGCGGAGGTCGCCAGAACATCGTCCTGCGCCCGCATGGTCTGCGCAGCGCGCAGCGCGTGCGTCTCCTCGGTCTCGTCGCGCATCAGTTCGCCGAACGCGAGGATGGCGGCGACGGCGTTGGCGTAGCCGAGGGCGGCCGTCTTCGACAGACCGGCACGCCCAGAATCGGTCGAAGGCGCAGGCGGCGTCCAGGGCCCGCGCAGCTCGGTGTATTCGGTCCAGGCGCGCCACGCCGTCGACGGCATCCCGCGCCCACCGAGCGCGACATGGAGCGACGACTGCGACACGGCGGCGCCGGTCGCTTCGAGTTTCTGACCGGCGAGGATCACCTCGGCGGCGCCATACGCGGGAGGCTGCGGCATGGTCGACGCTCCTGTTCATCGTGACGAAAGCCGGCACGATGAGGAGGTGCATCCGCGAGCGGCGCGGCGGAAACGGAAAAGCCGAAGCTCGGAAGCTTCGAAGCTTCGAAGCTTCCCTCCGCGCCGAAGCTTCACGCGCCGGCGTACTCTAGCCCAACAACGAACCCGGAGCGGAGGCGAAGCCAACGACCATCGGACGCTCGCGTGCGCGGGTGCAGGCGACGTCGAGGAGGCGGCTGTTGATTTCCGCGCGGAACTGACCCGGGATTTCCATTGAGAAGTGACCCGGCTGGATATTGCTCCGCGCGGCTCAGGCGGGTGTCAAGTTGACTGGGACCTCCTTCTTTTTCCGGGTTGCGGCGGCGGTGCTCGCCTTGAAGCGGAAGCTGTCGTTTCCGGTCTCGAGGATGTGGCAGCGGTGGGTGAGGCGATCGAGGAGCGCGGTGGTCATCTTGGCGTCGCCAAAGACCGTGGCCCATTCGCTGAAGCTGAGATTGGTGGTGATGATCACGCTGGTCCGCTCGTAGAGCTTACTCAGCAGATGAAAGAGCAGCGCGCCGCCCGAGGCGCTGAACGGCAGGTAGCCGAGCTCGTCAAGGATGACGAGATCGAGACGGATCATGCCGTCCGCGATCTGGCCGGCCTTTCCCCGGGCCTTCTCCTGCTCGAGGGCGTTGACGAGTTCGATGGTCGAGAAGAAGCGGACCTTGCGGCGATGGTGCTCGATGAGCTGGACGCCGATGGCGGTGGCGACATGCGTTTTGCCGGTGCCGGGTCCGCCGATCAGCACGACGTTCTCGGCGGCGTCGAGGAAGCCGCCCTTGTGCAGCTGGCGCACCGTGGCCTCGTTGATCTCGCTGGCGGCGAAGTCGAAGCCGGTGAGGTCCTTGTAGGCGGGAAAGCGCGCCGCCTTCATGTGATAGGCGATGGAGCGGACCTCGCGTTCGGCGAGCTCGGCCTTGAGCAGTTGGGACAGGATCGGCACGGCGGCGATCAGGCGGCGCATCGGCGGGGCGGCCTCCCTTGTCTGGCGCGGCGGGCGTCCCCTGGGGTCATGCGATGAATTCCAGCAGATGCCAGCGCCCCGCGGCGTCGCCGACGGCGATGCAGCCGTCGGCGCGCACGGCGACCGAATGCACATGCGCCCCGAACGGCAGCCGGGCGATCTCGCACCCCGAGGCGAGGTCCCAGATCCGCGCCGTGTTATCCCAGGATCCTGTCGCGAGCCGCGCTCCGTCAGGCGAAAACGCTAAACTGGTGACTACATTCCGATGCGCCTCAAGCCGGGCGACCTCGCGCCCCGAGTTGAGGTCCCAGAGCCGCGCGGTGTTGTCCGAGGATCCGGTCGCGAGCAGCGCCCCGTCGGGCGAGAAAGCGACGCTGCTGACAAAATTCTCGTGCCCCTTGAGGCGGGTGATCTTGCGCCCCGTTGCGAGATGCCACAACTCTACCTCTCCGCCTCCGCATGCGATAGCGAGGCGTGCCCCATCAGGCGAGAAGGCAACGCTCGCAGACTTGCCAGTGTAGTGATCGACCCACGCGATATCTTGCTCTGCGACGACGTCCCATAGTCGCACGGGGCCGCTCCCATTCCCGATGGCGAGCAGCGCTCCGTCGGGCGAGAAGACGACGCATGACAGCAATCGTACGCTGTCAATTTCGCTGGACTCGAGTCGGGCGATCTCGCTCCCCGAGGCGAGGTCCCAAAGCCGCGCCGTGCCTTCAAGAGAACCCGTGGTGGCGAGTCGCTTGCCGTCAGGCGAGAACGCGACGCTTTTAATGTCAGCCTCATGTCCCTCGAAGCGGGCGATTTCGCGCCCCGAGGCGAGGTCCCAGAGCCGCGCCGTGCGGTCATCGGACCCGGTGGCGAGCCGCGATCCGTCGGGCGAGAACGCGACGCTCAAGACGTTCCCTTCATGGCTCTCTTGAGGCGTAATGTCGTAATCCTTTTTAATATCCCAGATCCGCGCCGTTCCGTCGTGTGACCCAGTGGCGAGCCGTACGCCGTCTGGCGAAAACATGACGCAGGAGACTGCTCCAGTATGCCCATGAAGTTGGGCTATCTCGCGCTTCGTGGCGAGATCCCAGAGCCGTGCCGTACGGTCGAAGGAAGCGGTTGCGAGCCGCGCCCCGTCTGGTGAGAAGGCGACGCTCAGGAGTTGCAGCCGATGCCCTTCAAGCCGTGCGATTTCGCGCCCCGTTGTAAGGTCCCAGAGGCGCGCCGTGTCGTCTTCGGACCCGGTAGCCAGTCGCGCCCCGTCGGACGAGACGGCGACGCTCTTCACCCTACCCTCATGCCCCTCAAGTCGGTCGATCTCGCGCCCCGAGTTGAGGTCCCAGAGCCGCGCGGTGTTGTCCGAGGATCCGGTCGCGAGCAGCGCCCCGTCGGGCGAGAACGCGACGCTGGCGACATCGCCCCCATGCCCGTCGAGCCGGACGATCTCGCGCCCCGCGGCGAGGTCCCAGAGCCGCGCCGTGCGGTCCCCGGCCCCGGTGGCGAGCCGCGCCCCGTCGGGCGAGAACGCGACGCAGTTGAGGAAGTTCCTATGCCCTTCGAGCCGGGCGATCTCGCGCCCCGTGGCGAGGTTCCAGAGCCGCGCCGCCTTGTCGTGGGACGCGGTGGCGAGCCGCGCCCCGTCGGGCGAAAAGGCGACGCTGGCGACCGATTTGCCATGCCCCTCGAATCGGGCGATCTCGCGACCCGTTGCGAGGTCCCAGAGCCGCGCCGTGTTGTCCCTGGACCCGGTGGCGAGCCGCGCCCCGTCGGGCGAGAACGCGACGCTGTAGACTTGGTCTTCGTGCACCAGCCGGAGAAGTTCGCTCTTTGCTGGGGCGAGCGTGGCGCGCATGGGCAGCAGGGCCGGGCGCAGCGCCGCGGCGCGCCAGCGCGTCCGGAGCGCGTCGTCGTCGACGCCGCCGAGCAGCAGCGGCACGACGAGGCGCCCGCCATCCTCGGTTAGTTCATGCGCGAAGCTCCGGATCATGCGCGCCGCGCCCAAGGCCGCGGGCGTGCGCGCGTGCAGGCCATAGGCCGCCACCAGCGGCGCGCAGCCCGCCCCGGCCAGCCGGTGTGCGTCGAGCGCCGCGCCCAGCCACCGCGCGTCGGTCAGCAGGGCGTCGAGCCCCGCCTCGTTACCCGCGCCCCAGAGATGCGCCGGCAGGTGCGCGACCGCGTAGGCGTCGGTCCCCAGCGCCGCCCAGTCCGCACCGGCGCGGGCGCAGATCGCCGCCGCGAGCACGCCGTCGAGCGCCCTCAGACGATCCGGCCCGAGCCGCTGGCGCAGGCGGGCGCGCACCACGTCATGTAGGCGCAGCACACCCACGCCGCGGTCGAAGCGCACGAAGAACGAAAGGTCGTCGACCCGGTCAAGCAGGGTGTCGCCGTCGAAGGGATCGAGCCCGGCCTCGCGCTCCCAAAGGGCCGTCGCCAGGGCGATCGGCACGTCAGCGTCCTCGACGAAGACGCCCAGAGCCTCCAGCCGGAGCGCGGCCTGATGTCCCTCGTCCTCGATCAGCGCCTCGATGCTGAGGTCGAGCGAACCCGCCGCCGCATCGCTGCGCGCCTCCGGGTTCGTTGCGTCGAAGGCGCCGACGCCCTTCCGGTCCAGCCCCTGCTCGACATGGTCGAGCGCCGCGGCGAGGTCGGCGCCCTTGCCGATCCGCGCCCGCAGCCGCGCGTTGGCGAGATCGAGCAGCAGCGGCCAGCACCCGAGCGTCTCCGAAAGCGCCCGCAACTGCGCGGCCAGCGCCGTCTTCTCCGGCGGCAGGTCGCGGGCGAGCAGCGCCACGGCCTCCGTCTCGTCCATCGCGTCCACAGGGATGCGCGCCACCGCCACGCCAGGCAGAACTCCCGCGTCGCGGGTGGTGACGAGCCGGGCGCATTCGGGGCCGCCCTGCAGGAAGGGTGCGAGATCGGCCCTGCGCCAGACGTCGTCGATCACGATCAGGCAGCGCCGCTGGTCCAGCGCCTTGCGCCACTCCGCGATCGCGAGGTCGAGGTCGTTCTCGAGCCGGGCCTCGGGGGCGAGCGCGCGGGTCAGCGTGTTGAGCCTGCCGACCACGTCGCCGGGGCTCTCGCCCAGCGTCGTCCAGAGCACGCCGTGGTGATAGGCCTCCTGCACGTCGTCGTCGTGGCAGAGCGCCCGGGCGAGCGTGGTCTTGCCGAAGCCGCCCGCGCCCCTCAGCGCCGCCGTGATCGCGACCGCGTCGCCCCGTTCGTCGAGCAGCGAGTGCTTCACCGCCGCATAGGCCGCCGGCCGCTCGACGAAGCCTGCAGGCGCGTCGCCCGCCATGAAGGGCACGCGCATCTGGCCGCTCGGCCCTTCCAGCAGCCGGACGAGACGGCGCCAGTCTTCGTCCACAGCAGGGTCATTGGAATGCTCGCGCTGCATCATCTTCGGAAGCTGCGACCGGTCAGGCTTGTTCGCCCGGTCGATCACCGGCGTCACGCGCACGCCCTCCCTAAGGGCGTAGCGCCACTCTCGACGCACGACGAGTGATCGAACGGCCTCGGGTGTGAGCACCAGCACCAGATGCTCCGCCATGGGCGACCGGAGCATGCCGGTGATCTGCTCCCACCAGTCCCGCCCGCCCGCCATGTCGATGCGGTCGAGCCAGACCGTAAGATTTTCTTCAGCGGTCAGCCGGCGGTGAATGTCGCGCGCCAGCGCCTCGCCATCGGCGCGGGCGTAGCTCACGAAAATCCTCGGCGCCCGATCCGCCGCCCCGTGCATGAAAATCCCCTGCAAACCACGCATTCCAGCTTGCTTAGCGAAGGGTAAACACGCAACCGTTGTCTTGGATTTGCGCGACATGCAGGAGGCGAGGCGCGCGCCATGCTGTTGTTCCTCAGTCATTCCGGGGCCGACACTGCGGCGGCCCGCGACCTGAAGGCGCGCATCCTCGCCGCCCCTGAAGCCCGCGCGGCGCAACTCGACGTCTGGCTCGACGTCGACCGCGGCCTCGAGGCCGGCGGACCGGCGTGGCAACGGCAGATCGAGGATGCGCTGGAGCAGGCGACGGCGTTCTGCGTCTATGTCGGATCGCGGGGCGTGACCAACTGGGTCGAGCGCGAGGTGCGCGTGGGCCTGTCGCGGGCGACCGGGGACGGCGCCATCCCGTTCGTGCCGGCGCTCGCGCCCGGCGTCGCGTCGCGCGCGCTGCCGCCCTTCGCGCGCCAGCACCAGGCGGTGCGCGATCCGTTGGGCGACGATCAGGCCCTTGCCGATCTGGTCCGCGCGGCACTTGGCAGGGCCGACGCGCCGGTCCTTGTCGAGGAGCCCTTCGTCGGCCTGCGCGCGATGGAGGAGAGCGACGCGCATCTTTTCTTCGGCCGCCGCGACGAGACGGACGCGCTCGCCACGAAGCTCCGCGCCCATCCCATCGTCGCGGTGGTCGCCGACAGCGGCGCAGGCAAGTCATCGCTTGTGCGCGCCGGGCTCGCGCCGGCCTTCCGCGGCGGCTTGCTCGAGCCGGCGGACCGGCCGCAGCGGCCGGGGGCGCTGCGGCATGTGGTCGTGATGCGCCCCGGCGGCGACCCGACCGAAGGCCTGCGCCGCGGCGTCACCGAGGCCGCCGGCGCCATGGGGCTAGCACCGGACGCGCAGGCCGGATTGCGCAAGCGCATCGACCTCGGCCATCCGCCCGAGACCGCCTATGCGCTGCGGTGCGACCTGCCGCCGGAGCTGACCGACACGCTGCTGATCGTCGACCAGCTCGAGGAGCTGGTCACGCAGACGCCGGCGGCCGAGGCGCAGCGCTTCATCGCGCTGCTGATGGCGCTGGTCGATCCCGGCGCGCAGCGGCGGGTCCGGATCGCGCTGACGGTGCGGGCGGACTATTTCAACCTGCTCTCCGCGCATCCCGCGCTATTCGCGCGACTGACCGCCGATGGTGGGGCTGCGCAGCTTCGGCTAAAGGTCGTCGGCGCAAAGGGGCTGGAAAAACTCGTCCGCAAGCCGCTGCGGATGGCGGGCCACGGCGATGCGGGCGAACAGGCGGCGCTCGCGACCGCGATCCAGCGCGACGTCTCCGACCGGCCGGGCGATCTCGCACTGGTGCAGATGGCGCTGGCGGCGTCGTGGCGGCGCGCGCAGGTCGACCGGATCGGGCTGACCGCCGCCTACGCCGAGGTCGGCGGCGTGCTGGGGGCGCTGGCGCACGAGGCCGAGCGGGTGCGGACCGAGGCGCTCGACGCCGGCGAGCAGGCGCTCCTGTTCCCGCTGCTCATCCGGCTGATCCGGCTCGGCGACGCCGGCGGGGCCACCCGGCGGCCGGTGGCGCTCGCCGACCTCGACGAAGCCCGGCGGGCGTTGGCGCAGAAGCTCGCGAGCGAGGCCAGCGGGCGGCTGCTGGCCGTCGGCGAGGCGGCGGTCGAGATCGCGCACGAGGCGCTGATCCGGCAATGGCCGTGGCTGCAGCGCGCGATCGCCGAGGCCGGTCCCGACCTGCGCGCGCTGGCGCGGCTCGCGGATGCGGCAGCAGCGTGGCGTGAGGGCGGCCGCGCCGCGCGTCTGCTGCCCAACACGGCCGACAGAACCGCCTTTGAGGCCCTGAGGAGCAGGCGATGACATGGCTTCTGCCGCACGAGCAGGCCTTCCTCGATCACGCCCGGAGGAGTCATCGCCGGTGGAGCCTGTTCTATGGCGCGGTCGCTGCCATGCTGGCGGTGTTGGTCGGCGGGGTTGTCGTCATGGCGATCGCAGCCGCTGAGGGGCGGGCGCAGGCGGAGCAGGAGGCGTGGGCTGCGCGGCGAAACGAGATGGGGGCGCTGGCGGCGCTATCGTCCATCGCCCTGGATCAGGGCCGCCCGGTCGATGCGTTGAAGCTGGCGCTGGCGGCCTGGCCACGCCGCGCCGGCGACGGCCTGGCGCAGCTCGACGCGCAGGCGCGGCCTCACGGCGAGGCTGTATCGGCGTCGCGCGAGGCCATTCGCCTTTTTGCAGGTGGTGGTGACGTCACCAGCGTCGCGTTCTCGCCCGACGGGGCGCGGCTCGCCACAGGGTCCGGGGACCGCACGGCGCGGCTCTGGGACCTCGCCTCGGGGCGCGAGATCGCCCGGCTCGAGGGGCATGGAAACCGGGTCGGCAGCGTCGCTTTCTCGCCCGATGGGGCTCGGCTCGCCACAGGATCATTCGACGGCACGGCGCGGCTCTGGGACCTCGCAACGGGGCGCGAGATCGCCCGGCTCGACGGGCACGAAAGAGAGGTCAACAGCGTCGCGTTCTCGCCCGACGGGGCGCTGCTCGCCACCGGGTCGTGGGACCGCACGGCGCGGCTCTGGGACCTCGCCTCGGGGCGCGAGATCGCCCGGCTCGACGGGCATGAGAGCGCGGTCTGGAGCGTCGCGTTCTCGCCCGACGGGGCGCGACTCGCCACCGGGTCCCATGATCGCACGGCGCGGCTCTGGGACCTCACCTCGGGGCGCGAGATCGCCCGGCTCGAGGGGCATGTGGGCTCGGTCGATAGCGTCGCGTTCTCGCCTGACGGGGCGCGGCTCGCCACTGGGTCCGTGGACGAGACGGCGCGGCTCTGGAACCTCGAAACGGGGCAAGAGATCGCCCGGCTCGACGGGCATGAGAGCGCGGTCTACAGCGTCGCGTTCTCACCCGACGGGGCGCGGCTCGCCACTGGGTCCACGGACCGCACGGCGCGACTCTGGGACCTCGCCTCGGGGCGCGAGATCGTCCGGCTCGAAGGGCATGAGAGCGCGGTCTACAGCGTCGCGTTCTCGCCCGACGGGGCGCGGCTCGCCACCGGGTCCTGGGACAAAACGGCGCGGCTCTGGGACCTCGAAACGGGGCGCGAGATCGCAAGGCTCGAGGGGCTTGGGGGTGGGGTCGCCAGCGTCGCGTTCTCGCCCGACGGGGCGCGGCTTGCCACCGGGTCCGGGGACGACACGGCGCGGCTCTGGGACCTCGCCTCGGGGCGCGAGATCTTGAGGCTCGAGGTGCATGGGGACTACGTCAACAGCATCGCGTTCTCGCCCGACGGGGCGCGGCTCGCCACTGGGGCCACGGACCGCACGGCGCGACTCTGGGACCTCGCCTCGGGGCGCGAGATCGCCCGGATCGACGGGCATGAGAACCGGGTCTGGAGCGTCGCATTTTCGCCCGACGGGGCGCGGCTCGCCACCGGGTCCGAGGATCGCACGGCGCGGCTCTGGGACCTCGCCGCGGGGCGCGAGATTGCCAAGCTCGAGGGGCATGGCGGCTCGGTCTTAAGCGTCGCGTTCTCGCCCGACGGGGCGCGGCTCGCCACCGGGTCCCATGACCGCACGGCGCGGCTCTGGGACCTCGCCTCGGGGCGCGAGATCGCCCGGCTCGAGAGACATGAGGACTCGGTCACCAGCGTCGCGTTCTCGCCCGACGGGGCGCGACTCGCCACCGGGTCCTGGGACCGCACGGCGCGGCTCTGGGACGTCGCCACGGAGCGCGAGATCGCCCGGCTCGAGGGGCATGAGGAAGGGGTCACCAGCGTCGCGTTCTCGTCCGACGGGGTGCGGCTCGCCACCGGGTCCACTAACCACACGGCGCGGGTCTGGGACCTCGAAACAGGGCGCGAGATCGCGCGGCTCGACGGGCATGAGGCCTCGGTCTCGAGCGTCGCGTTCTCGCCCGACGGGGCGTGGCTCGCCACCGGGTCTTGGGACCACACGGCGCGGGTGTGGAACCTCGCCTCGCTGCACGATGGCGACGCCTTCGCTCTCGCCTGCGCGCGCCTGCCCAGGGTGAACGGCGTTCCCGATACCGACGTCTCGATCGCGTTGGCCGGGACCGGCATTGAGGATGTCGCGCCGATCTGCGACCCGGCCGACCGCCCGCCCATGCCCTGGCGCCTGACGCCCGGCGCGACCGAGCCGCAGCCGCCGGCGGCCGACCTGCGCTCGGCCCTCGGCCGCCTCCTCGAAGACCTCATGCCCTGATCCCGGAGCGCCCCGCCATGCCTAACCCCCTCGACGCCTCGGACTTCGCCCCGATACGTGCGGACCCAAGATTTGCCCACGAGCACGACCGCCGCGAGGAGCACGCCGCCGCCGCCCGCGCGGCGCAGGCGACCTATCTGCGCCTGACCCGCCTTTTCGTCGCCGCCACCGCCGGCGTAGCGATCCTCGCCGCCCTGTCGCTCTACGGGACCGGGGCGGAGGGCGAAGGCGCCCCGGTCGCAAGCGAAGGCCTGAAAGCGTGGCTCGCTCACCCGGACGTGCGTTTCTGGCTGCTCCTCGCCCAAGCGGTCGGGGTCGCGCTGGCTGGGTTCAGCGCCTTCATGCTCGCCACCCGCGACTACCTCGGTCGGTGGCGTGAGCAGCGCGAAATGGCGGAGACCGGTCGAAGCGAACGCGGACGGCTCGCGCTCGAGATCGGCCACCGCCTCGGCCCCGACAGCTTCAGGGCAGGCGCGGCCTACTTCGTGGCCGACCTGATCGACGGACAGGTCGCCTACCTGAAAAAAGCAACGGCCGATCAGGGGCGCCGTGCCTTCCAGCAGACTGCGCTGACGGCGATTGTCGTTGCGTTGGCCGCCGCGGCGCCGGTGCTCGGCGGCATCGGACACGCAGGGTTGCTGCTCGCTGGCGCCCTCGCGGCGGTGATCGCGCCGGCGCTGTTCGCCGGTCTCAAGACCTGGGGCGAAGCGACCGGCGCCGGCGAGCGCGAGAAGCTTCACGCAGCAACGCGCGACCTGCTGCGCAAGGCCGGCGCCGAGCGCGGCGAGCTCGATGAGGCAGTCGCGGACAACGACCTGCCGCGCGCAATGGCATATGCCGAGCGGGTGTTCGCCGCGCTGAGGACCGACGTCGACGGATTCCTGAAGATCACCGGCGCAGCCCCAACGCCGCCCGCGCCTACCCCTCCCGGCCCGAAGCGCTGAGCGGCGTATGACCGCCGTTCCCACCCCCGCCACGCACCCACTTCACAAGCCGGTGGTTGAGCGTGAGTTCGCCAACCGCTCAGCCCACTATAATTGCGTCATCGTCCTCTGCGTCCGCTACAGCGCCCCCAACCGGCAGAGCAGGAGACAGTGAACCGTTACGCCCGCCACACCCGCGATGCCACCCCATGACGGCATCTGGAAAGCGCCGCCGTCAGCGATGATCCCGTCGTCAGCCTCGCCAACATGGAGGGCTGACCCCTGCCTCACCGGAGATCACGCTGGCCACCGCCAGCTTCACCATCCCATGGCACACGACCCTGCATCGCGTTGACGCTCGGAAGCTCACTAGCTTCCGAGCGTCAGAGCGTCCCAATCTTGGTGACGCCGAGTGAGCACATAGTCGTGGTGGCTGTGCGGCCCCGATCGCGTCCGCCGCGTCACCGGTCGTTTCATCTTGAGCATGGCCGCGAGGCAACAGGCCGGTCATTCTCGTCGGACGGAAGCAGTTGGGATCAGAGCATGGAAGCGCGCAATCGAACGATCGAGGAATGGTTCGGCTGGGTAAGAGAGGGCCGGGTGGTCTTGCCGCGGTTCCAGCGCTTCGAGGCCTGGGGCGGCAGTCAGATCGAAGGCATCCTCGAAAACATCCTGCGCAAGCCTGCGCTCCCGGTCGGCGCGCTGCTGATCCTCGAGGTCGGGGACACGCCGCCGTTTCATGCGCGGCCCATCGCAGGAGCACCAGAACCGACCGTGACGCCGTCGTATCACTTGCTCGACGGGCAGCAGCGTCTGACGGCGCTCTGGCGCAGCCTCACCGGCGACTACGAGGACGTATCGTTCTTCGTGGAGATCGGTGAGGTCCGTGAGCCAGACGTCACCGCGATCCGCCGCTTTCGCAACAAGGGCGAGCGCTATCCCCGTTGGTGTGACGATCCGGCAGAAGTCTGGGCCCGCGGTCTCATGCCGGTCACGGTCCTGATGCCGGGTGACGCCGGCGCACAGAACTTGAAGACATGGGCCAAGACGGCAGCCTGCGATGACGTCGAGGCGCTTCTGAGGATCAGCGAGGTCGGGGCGGAGTTGCGCGCGCGTGTGGCCGGGTTCTCGATCCCGTTCCTGTCACTACCGCTAGGGACGGACAGGGACGCCGCGCTGGACGTCTTTATCAAGATGAACACGATGAACACTGCGCTCTCCGCCTTCGACATCGTCGTTGCGCAAGTTGAAGCAGCCATCGATCAGTCTCTCCATGAGCTTGTCGAGGGGCTTCGCGCTGCGGTGCCCGAGTTGGCCGATTTCGGGCAGCCCGGCGAGATCGCCATGCAGGTGGGCGCAGTCTTGTCCGGCAAGGCGCCGAACCGCGCGACCTACTTGGCGCCGGACTTTGGACGCGACCTCATCCGACTATGGCCAGACGTCGAGCGCGGCCTCCGGCGAGCTATCGACTTTCTCGCGGAAGAGCGGATCTTCACTGGCGGTCTGCTCCCCGCTGACCCCCTGCTGACCCTGCTCGCCGCTTTCTGGGCCTCAGCGCCGGAAGGCAAAGACGCCGAGGGGCTGGCCCGACGGCTGGCGCGGCGCATCTTCTGGACCGGTGCCTTCTCTGACCGCTACCAGAAGACCAGCGCAACGCGGACCGATCTCGACTACCGACAACTCTGCGCCTTTCGCGACGCAGGCGGACCGACGCCTGATCTGCTCGATCCGAATCTGACGCCATTGCCGGAGATCGCGGAGCTCCAGACAGGCGGGTGGCCGAAGACCAAGGATCGGCTGGGGCGCGCGATAATGGCGGCCTCGCTGCGCATCGGCGGCTACGACTTCGCCGACGAGGCAGCCTTCGCGAAATCCAACTTCGCGCGGCGCGAGTACCATCATCTGTTTCCACGAGCGCGGCTCGAGACAGAGGGCCGGCCCCGCCGCCTGATCTACTCAGCGCTGAACTGCGCACTGGTCAGCTGGCGGACCAATCGGACGATCGGTGACAAACCACCGTCTGTCTACATCGCCGAACGGGCCGAGGAGGTCGGCGTGGAGCCGCAGGAGGTCGCCCGCCGCCTGCGGTCTCACGCGATCCCGCCGGCGGCGCTGCAGGCCGATGACTTCGACGCGTTCCTCTCGGCCCGGGCTGCAGCGGTGCACGCGGTCATGCGCGGCTTGTGCGCAGGTGAGGTTGTGTCGCCGGAAGCGCTGAGGTCAGAGGCGGCGTAGGTTTTCGCCGATCACTCGCCCAGCAGCGGCGGCGCTCGTCACGCGCCTTGACGCGTGTCTCGCGGGATCGATCAGATCGGGTCCGTCGCGATCAGGTGGTCGATGGCCGTCTCGATATGGTCGCGATGAAAGATCCCCGCCTTACGGGCCGCCGAGCCTTCAGGGCCGGGCCATGCGCCGATGGCCTCGGTCATCGGCTGAGCTTTCATCTCCACCCCTTCTTTGCGGCGGAGCCAGTCGACCGTGGCGAGCAACTCCATGCCGTGCGGCGACTGGAAGCCGTCGATGATCGCCGTCACCCGGTCCAACGCGGGGCGCAGGGTCGCCGCCGCCTCGGTCGTGAGGAACGCGGTTACGCGATCGCGGCGGTCATGGCGGAAGCGGATCGGGTCGAACGGCCTCGCCTCCGCGACGCGCCGCTCGCAGGTCAGATAGCTGCCGTCGAGGCTGTCGAGCAGGTGGCGGACCCGATCGGAATACGGGCCGTAGCGGTCTGGCGCGAAGCGCCCGTCGATCGGGTCATCTAGCCGCAGGCTGCGGCTCGCGACGGAGAGGAACCACGCGAGCTTCTGCGCTTCGAGGATCGAGCAGTCGAAGCCGAGGATCTCGTAGCGCGCGATCATCTCGGACATGAGCGCCCTCGCCGGCGTCAGCTTCTCGACGCCGCGCCGTTTCACGACGTTGCGGTAGCTGTCACTCGGCTCGAATACGGCGACCGCCACGTCCATGTCGCCCAGCGCCTCGGTGATCAGCGGCTTCACGTCAGTCCAGTCGAGCCCGCCGTTGCCGGCGCCAAGCGGCGGGATTGCGATCGAGCGGATGCCGCGCGCGGCGATCTCGCGGCGCAGGTCCGCGAGGCCCGCCTCGATCCATTCCAGCCGTGACGGGCTACGCCAGTGGTCCTTCGTCGCGAAATTGATGATCCAGCGCGGGCCGAGCATGTCGCGCCGCTCGGTGACGAACAACCCGCCCGGCGCGATGTCGCCTGCCCTGCATGCGGCGGCGTAGGCGCGGAAGTTCTCCGGAAACGCCTCCTTGAACATCAGCGCGACGCCCTTGCCGCTGACGCCCACCGTGTTGACGGTGTTCACCAGCGCCTCGGCGTCGGCGTCCAGCAGGTTTCCAGCGCGATAGTCGATCATCGGAAATACCATTCCGGGCGGGCCTCGACGAACATCGCCACGCCCGCCGCCTGCGCCATCATCTCCACCTTCTTCTTGGCAGCGTCCGAAGCGCAGGCCAAGCCGAGAAGCGCCTCCGTCGGCACATGGCCATGGGCGAGCGCCTCGGCCATGTAGCGGTCCATCTTGTCGGGATAGGCGTCGGTGTTCTGGAAGTCGCTGTCGCGCAGGATGCGCCAGTCGAGCATCGCGGCGAGTTCGGCGTGGTCGGCGGTCCACCGCGCTGTCCGGATGAAGGCGTGCCGGTCGGTGAACAGTGTCGTGACGCCATGCGCCGCGAGCCGGGCGATGCTGGTGACCATGACCACGATGTCGGCGTTCGGCCGCTTGGTGATCCCCTTCCATCCGGTCTTGATGTTCAGCAGCATCGGCGAGCGGGGCGTGAAGTAGAACGGCACGTAGTCCGCCAGCGTCCCATGGGGTGGTTCACGAACCGCGTGGCGGGCGCGGTCCTCGATCAGGTCGGCGTTGCCGATGGCCACGAAGCTGGGCGCGCGCAGGGGGCTGCTGGCGCAGGGCAGGCCGTTGGCGAGAAGCCAGGGCAGGTTGTCGCAGTGGGTGATGCGGAACAGCAGGCCGCGCTCGGGCGAGAGGTCTCGCGGATAGACCGCCCTGCGCCCCGCGCCGGTCATGGCGCCGCGCCGAGGCGGCGCAGCTCCTCGGCGGGGTCTAGCGGCATGCGCGGGGGCGCGGTGCGCCACATCAGCGCCACCTCCTCGGGCGTCAGGCCGTAGGCGGCGTTGACGGCGTCGGACAGGCGGCGCTCCAGCGTCAGGATCTCGGCGGCGGCGGCGCGGGCGGGCTCGACGGTGTCGCGGTACTCTTCCTTCAGGCGGGCGATGTCGGCGGCGGAGAGCTTGCGCTTCTTCGGCAGAACGGCGCGGACGGCGGCCACGAAGCCGTCGGCGTCGAGCAGGTGCGGCGCGCCCAGCGCACGGCCTGGCTTGTCGAGGCCGAACTCGTGGTGGAGCCAGTCGAGGATTGCGGCGTCGTACGATGCGCACCGCTCTGCGCCCGCGCCGAGGGCGACGACAGCGTCGGCTTCGCACGCGTTCGGCATTGCAGGGATCGGGAACGCCTCGACCAGTGGATTGAAATAGCGCAACGCCTCGTCCTTGCCGTGTTGAGCCGCTCGCCACGCGAGCCAGTAGCCAACTGCGGAATTCATGATCGAGGCAATCCAATGGTCGCCTGTTGGAATAAAGTAACCTGCGTTGTTCAAAAAATACCCATTCGTGTCGATGTGGAAGGATGGCCCCCAAGATATGTCGCCGTAGCATAGCTTGGGAGCTTCCAATGCTTCCCAGTAATCAACGCTGTCCTGAATCTCGAACCAGGCGTAGCTCCCCGCTTTCCGGCCGGCCCACTTTGCGTCCGGTTCGAGCGATGACCAACCGTCCGGCTTCGGTTCCAGGCGCTCCCGGAACCCCTCAAGATGGCGCTTCACGGCGGGATAGGCGTCGATGTCGATCCCGCGCCGGGTGAAGATCATCCACAAGCCCTGCCAAGGCGCGTGCCACCGCTCGATGTCCTGCCCGCGCAGGTAGGGCTTGATGATGTCGGCGCAGCCGGGGTCCTCGCGCACCAGCCGGTCGCGGGTGGAGCCGTCGATCAGGAAGGCCTCGTTGAGGCCGGTCAGCACGCCGCGATAGGGCTTCACCCCGGCGTATTCGGCCAGCGGCACGCCGTTGCGCCGGATCTTCTCCAGCAGCGCCACCACATCGGGTGGCTCCAGCGTCCAGCTCTCGCGGGTGAAGTGCGCGCGCGGCAGGGGATAGGTCGCGGCGGCCACCGCCCCGCCCAGGCCCTTGCGTGGCACGGCGTCGCGCGGGATGACGCAGACGTCGGTCTCGGCGCGCGGCTCTTCCGCCGGGACCGGCCGGCGCACCACGACGACGCAGGGGAACACGTCAGCGTCAGGGAAGAAGTGCTTGGCGTGGCCGAAGTCGGCGATGAACTCCAGCTCACCCCGCTCGGCGAAGACGCCGCGCAGCGCCTCGGCGTAGCCCGCGCGCAGCCACTTGTTCGTCACGACGAAGCTCAGCCTGCCACCGGGCTTCAGCAGGCGCAGGGCCTGTTCGTAGAAATAGACGTAGAGGTCGGCCATGCCGTCCCATGCGGCGTAGTCGAGCCTCAGGGCGCGCTTGACCTCGTCGCCAAGCAGCTCCTGGCGCACATAGGGCGGGTTGCCGATGATGGCGTCGAACCCGCCGCGCGGCGCGGTCGAGGTGATCTGCGACCAGACGTTCGGGAAGCCGATCTCCCAGTGAAAGAAACCGTGCTCGGCCACCCGGGCGGCGGCGGCGTCCAGGAGGGTCTGGGCCACAGCGCGGCGCCGGCGGTCGCCGGTGATGGCGGGAAACAGGCTCGGCTCGTCATCGGGCGTCTGCGTCGCCAGCGCCGCCATGTCCTCGTCCGAGGCGACACGCTGCGCGCCCTGGGCGATGCCGGCGGGGTCGCCGTAGGCCCGGGCGAAGACGGCCTGCAGCGCCTCGGCCCTCTCGAAGGCGGCGTGCTGGGCGCGCAGGCGTTCGAGGTGCTTCTCGCTCTTGCCCGCGGCCTTGGCGAGCGGCGGCGGCGCCTTTTTCGGCGCAGCGTCGATCACGCCCATCATCCGCTCGGCGGCCAGCAGGGAGAACAGCGCCTCGACGGGGCCGACGGCGTCCTCGTAGGCGGCGTAGGCCTGCTTGGAGGCCTCCACGTCGGCGAGGTCGCTGTCGGTGCGCTCCTCGATCTGCTCCATCAGCCCGCCGACCGCCTCGATGGCCGCGATCTGGCCGACGTTGAACAGGCTGTCGGCGGCGCGCAGGGCGTCGATGGCGCTGGCGGCGCGCAGGCCGACGATGCTGTCGCCGCGGCGCAGGTGATGGTCGAGAAACGATAGCGGCGCGCCCACCGTGAAGCTGTGCAGCCAGAGGCTGACCTTGGCGAGTTCGACCGCCATAGGGTTCTTGTCCACGCCATAGACGACGCGCTTCAACACCATGCGGCGCACGATGTGGCGGTCCTCCAGCTGGCTTTCGACGAGCGGCCAGCGTCGGGCGCGCGCGGTTGCGACGATGCCCTCCCGGATCGTCGCGATGCGCTCGGTCAGAGGCGAGGCGTAGTCGCAGAACGCCGCCGCCGCCTCGGCGTCGGCCATCGCCTCCAGCACCTCGTCGGCGAGCCAGTCGACAAGGCTGACGAGGAAGTGGCCGCTGCCCATCGCCGGGTCGCAGATGCGCAGGTCGAGTATGCGGCTCGCGGGGTCGTGTCGCCGCAGCGCCTCATGACGCTGGATCAGGGGCCGGCGGTCTGAGGCCAGCGCGTCGGCCACGCGGGTGAACTCGGCGCGCGCCTCGGCCACCAGCGGGCCGACAGCGCGCTCGATGATCAGCGTGACCAGGTCCTCGGGCGTGTAGTAGCTGCCCGAGGATCTTCTGGCGCTGAGATCCTCGCGGACCACGACGCGTTTGCCGTCGAAGGCGAGGCCGTGCTCAAGGATGCGCTCATAGACGGAGCCGAGCTGCTGCACGCTGAGATCGCGATAGTTGATGTATTTCGGGGCCCGGCCGTCCCCTGCCTCGAGGTGCGACAAGTTGAACACGACATCGGCCAAGGCGGCGTCTGGCAGCGATACATGCTCGAGAAGCGGTGAGGCGGAAGGGGCGAACAGGCCGCCGTTGTAGGGCGGCACGCCGAGCGCATCGTCGCCCTGGGCGATGGCGCCGAAGGCGCCCTTCAGGCGACCCCAGAGCGTCGAGATCCGGTCCGACCAGGTCTTGCCGGCGGCTCGCCCGTCGGCGACCTCACGCCTGATCCGCGTCAGCGAATAGTCGGCGTATGGCCCGCTCTCGTCCGGCAGCAGGTTCCGGTCTTCCGCATAGAGCACGAACAACAGGCGATAGAGCAGCACCAGCGCCGCCGTGCGCACCTCGTCCAGGCGGCCGTCTCCGGGCGTAACGCCCGCGGCCCGCGCAATGGCGTCGGCCAGCCTTGGAAACACCGTCCGGAAGACGATCTGCGAGAGGTCGTGGGCGACGCGGGCCTCCCATTGAAGGCCCTCGCGCCGCGCGAGCTCGTGGAACGTCTCGCCGTGCTCCGTCGCGACGAAGGCCTCGCGACCGAACAGGAGCATAAAGAGCTTCAGGACATGCCGCCGCCAGGCATCGGCGTCCATGCCCGCTCCCGCGAGGTCGATCAGGTCGAGCTCGCACCCGGGCAGGCCGAGCGCCTTTCCGAGGTCGATCTCGAGAAAATCCTCCGCGACAGACACCGCGCCGCTGAAGTAGAGCCGCCAGACGCGCCCGTTGGTGAGGACGCCCCAGCGCAGGGCGCCCCCGGTGAGATCGTCGATGCGGCGCAGGTACCGGAGCATCTGCGTCGCCGGGACGCCCGCCTCCCCCGTCGCGCGTCCATGCGCTCGGTCAAGCGGCCGAAGCCAGCGCTTCGACTCGACCACGCAGAGCGCCCGGTGCAGGCGCTGCGTGGGATCGCCGCCCGCGGCGGCGTCCTTGTCGCCGGGCGTCTCGAACAGCAGCAGGTCGGGAACGTCCTCGCGCCGCTTCCCGGGCAGTTTCTGCTGGGGCAGATACGCGTCCCAGCCGAGCGCCTCGACCATGGGCCAGATCAGCTCGCTCTCGGTCTCGGCTTCGTTGGGCGTGCGCGCCGCCATGAGCGCCCGAAGGCGCGCGGTGGCGAACTCGGCGAATGCGTCGACGTCGCCCTCTGGGAGGTGCGACCACCGGTCGGTCCCGCTGATCCCCTCCGAGAGGAAGTCGAGGGTGAAGAGCGAGCCTGAAAGCATCTGCAATCCGTGACGAAACTGTGAGAGGATGGCGAGGGCCGACGGTGCCGTCAAACGGAACGCGCCCGATGTTGGACCACAGTGCGAGGACTGACCGGTCGATCTGTGCGTAGCGCAACGCAGCTCTGAGGGCCATCTGACGCTGCGCGACGCGATGACCAGACCATGCCGAAATAGCCGATCGAGGCCCCATCTCATTTTGGAGGCCGGACGTAACCCGTTGATCCCGCACAGGCGCTTAGGGCCTTTTTTGGAGGCGATTTCCGAGCGAAATCAAGGGGCCTCGCTGACTCTTAATCAGCGGGTCCACGGTTCGAGCCCGTGCACACCCACCATGCTTCCCGAGACGACAGGTTTGAGCGGCGGCGCCGGACTCCGCCGCGTTGCGCCGCGCCGCCTCCGCACTGATGCGCGTCGACGATTGACCGTGCGCGGCGAGCTGCGGCCGCCGGCCGAGCGGTCGGCGAGCCGGGTCGCACAGGGGCCGGCAGGTCGACTTGACCGTGGCGGCGATGCCGATAGCCTGACGGTACCACCCGGTGTTGCGCCGCGCGACGAACCCAGGAAGACCGCCCATGCGCATTCTTGAAATCCGCGAAGCGATCGTTCCGATCTCCTCGCCCATCCGCAACGCCTACATCGACTTCTCGAAGATGACGGCGAGCGTCGTCGCGGTGATCACCGATCAGGTGCGCGACGGCCGGCCGGTCGTCGGCTACGGCTTCAACTCCAACGGGCGCTATGCGGCGAGTGGCCTGCTGAACGAGCGGTTCCTGCCGAGGCTGCGGGAGGCCGCGCCCGAAACGCTGCTCGCAGACGACGGCTTCATCGACCCCGCCAAGGTGTGGGACGCGCTGATGGCGAACGAGAAGCCGGGCGGGCACGGCGAGCGCTCGGTGGCCGTCGGGGTGATCGACATGGCGGTGTGGGACGCGGTGGCAAAGGCGCGCGGCGTCCCGCTCTGGCGCCATCTGGCTGATGCGCACGGCGACGGGACGGCGGACGAGAACGTGTTCGTCTACGCCGCCGGGGGCTACTACCACCCCGGAAAGGACGACCGCCAGCTTCAGGAGGAGATGCGGCGCTATCTCGGCATGGGCTACGAGGTCGTGAAGATGAAGATCGGCGGGGCGTCGCTGGACGAGGACCTGCGCCGCATCGAGGCGGTGCTCGCGGTCGTCGGCGAGGGGCGCCGCCTCGCCGTGGACGCCAACGGCCGGTTCGACCTCGAGACGGCGCTCGCCTACGCCGGGGCGCTGCGCCCCTACGAGCTGTTCTGGTACGAGGAGGCCGGCGATCCGCTCGACTACGCGCTGCAGGCCGAGCTGCCGAAGGTCTATCCGCATCCGATGGCGACGGGCGAGAACCTGTTCTCGCACCAGGACGCGCGCAACCTCGCCCGCTATGGCGGGATGCGGCCGGACCGCGACTGGCTCCAGTTCGACTGCGCGCTGAGCTACGGCCTCGTGGAGTATTTGCGCACGCTGAAGGCGATAGCGGGCGAGGGCTTCGGGAACCGCAATTGCATTCCCCATGGCGGCCATCAGTTGTCGCTCAACATCGCCGCGGGGCTGAAGCTCGGCGGCAACGAGAGTTACCCGGAGGTGTTCGCGCCCTTCGGCGGCTTCGCGGACGGCGTCAGGATCGAGAACGGGCGCGTGGGCCTGCCCGACGCGCCGGGCGTGGGCTTCGAGCTGAAGGGGAAGCTGATCGCCGCGATGCGGGAGGCGACCGGAACCTGAGACCGGCGCCCGTTCGGCCCTGCGCCCCCTGCCCGCAACGATCGAGAAGCGCATGAGCATCGATTCCCACGAGGTGGACTGCGTCGTGATCGGCGGCGGCGTCGTCGGGCTGGCCATCGCGCGCCGCCTCGCGCTTGATGGCCGCGACGTGATCCTGCTTGAGAAGAACCACGCCCTCGGCGAGGAGACCTCGAGCCGCAATTCCGAGGTCATCCACGCGGGGATCTACTACGAGGCCGGTTCGCTGAAGGGCACGCTTTGCGTGGAGGGCAAACACGCCCTCTACGCGTTCTGCGAGCGGCGCGGCGTGCCGCACAGGCGCCTCGGCAAGCTGATCGTGGCGGCGGACGACGACGACATGCCGGCGCTCGAGCGCGTTTCGCAGAAGGCCGCCGCCAACGGCGTGACGGACCTGCGACCGCTGTCGCGGGCGCAGACCCTAGCGATGGAGCCCGAGCTGGACGTGGCGGGCGCGCTGCTGTCTCCGTCGACGGGGATCGTCGACAGCCACGCCTACATGCTGGCGCTCGCCGGCGAGGCGGAGGCGCATGGCGCCGTGATCGTCACCGGCGCCGAACTGCGCGGCGGGGAGATCCTGCAGGACGGGCGCATCGCCGTGGAGACCGGCGGCGACGAGCCCGTGCGGCTGATCGCAAGGCTGGTGGTCAACAGCGCCGGGCTGTGGGCGCAGCGCGTCAGCGCGCGCATCGCGGGCCTCGACGCGGCGTCGATACCGCGGGCGGTCTACGCCAAGGGCCACTACTTCTCGCTGCGTCAAAGCGCATCCTTCGAGAGGCTGATCTATCCCACGCCCGGCGGCGGCGGCCTCGGCGTGCACCTGACGCTGGACATGGCCGGCCGCGCGCGCTTCGGCCCCGACGTGGAGTGGCTGGCGCAGGACGAGCCGGCGAGCCTCGATTACTCGGTTCCGCAGGCCCGGGCGGACGCATTCTACGCCGCCATCCGGCGCTACTGGCCCGGCCTGCCCGACGATGCGCTGGTCGCGGACTACGCCGGCATCCGGCCGAAACTCTCCAGCGAGACGGGCCAGAACGTCGACTTCCGCATCGACGGGCCGGAACGCCACGGCGCCGAGGGCTTCGTGGCGCTCTACGGGGTGGAGTCTCCCGGCCTCACGGCCTCGCTCGCGCTCGCTGACCGGGTGCGCGACGTCGCGCTTGGCGGAACCGCCGCGCCGAGGTGACGGCCGCGCCGCATGGGCGGCCCGAGCGGTCGCGGGTGAAGCCGCACGGCGCCTCGGCGCGGTCGGATCAGGCTGCGGCGGCTTTCCGCAACGCGGGGCGCCCCGCCCGCCGAGAAAGACCGAAGAACGCTTGCGCGCAGTGGTTCATGCGCCGACCTTCAGGGGCGTTCGGAGAGACGCGGCGCCGTGCATGTTGCGGCCTGCGGAGCTTCGCCACCTGGCAGGAGTATCCCGATGGCCTCGCCGCTTCCCCCGCTGCAAACCTTTCAGCTGAATGATTTCCGGCTGCAGTGCGGCGCGACGCTGCCCGAGGCGACGCTCGCCTATCGCACTCATGGCGCGCTGAACGCGGACCGGTCCAACGCCATCGTCTATCCGACCTCCTTCGCCGTGACCGACGCGGACGTGGCGTGGCTGATCGGGCCCGGGCGCATCCTCGACCCCGAGCGCTACTTCATCGTGGCGCTCAACATGTTCGGCGCCGGGGTCTCGACCTCGCCGAGCGACATGGCGCGCGACCCCGGCACAGGGCGCTTTCCCAGCTTCAGCCATGTCGACAACGTCACGGCGCAACACGCTCTGATGACGGAGCGATTCGGCGTCGATCGCCTCGCGCTCGCCTATGGCTGGTCGATGGGGGCGCAGCAGGCGCTGCACTGGGCGGCGCTGTTTCCGCATCGGGTGGAGCGGGTCTTCGCCGTGTGCGGCGCGGCGCGCACCTCCGTCCACAACTGGGTCTTTCTCGACGGCGTGCGCGCGGCGCTGACGGCCGACCCCGCCTGGGACGGCGCGCGCTTCACCGCGCACCCCGAGCGCGGCCTGCGCGCCATGGGCCGCATCTACGCCGGCTGGGCGTTCAGCCAGTCCTTCTACCGCGAGCGCGCGTTCGAGAGGCTCGGCCACGCCGATGTCGAGAGCTACCTCGCCGCGGTCTGGGAGCCGAACTTCCTGCGCCGCGATCCGCACAACCTGCTGTCCCTCATCGACACTTGGCAGCGCTGCGACATCAGCGCGAACGACGTGTTCGGAGGCGATCTCGACCGGGCGCTGGGCGCGATCACGGCGCGCGTCGTGCACATGGCGGCGGACACCGACCTCTACTTCCGCGCCCGCGACATCCGGGCGGAAGCCGGGCGCATCCCGAACGGCGAGTACGCCGAACTGCGCACGGTCTGGGGGCACCGGGCCGGCAACCCGGACGGCAGCCCCGGCGACGAAGCGGCGATCCGCGACGCCGTGGAACGCCTGCTGGCGCGCTAGATGGTCGGTCGAAAGCTCGAACGCATACACAGGGCCCGGCGCTCCGGCTGGAGAATGCCCATTCGCAAGGCACAAGCGCGCCGACTGCGCGTGCTTCTCGCCGATGTGCGGTCAGGTTGCCGCAGATGTGCTTGCAATTTTCTTCAAGCGCGGCGAGGTAGCAGTGTCGGTTCGGCGGCCTGCCCGCCCCTGCGACGCCGGAGGAAGACCGCAACGACAGAACGGCAGTGCGGCGACCTCGGCCTCCCACATGCGGAAGGGGGCGGCGTCGATGAAAAAATCCACAACAGGAGGAGTTACATCATGGAACGACGCAAGTTTCTGAAGGCCGCGACCGGCGGCGCCGTGGCCTCGGCCGCGCTCGCGGCGCCCGCCATCGCCCAGAGCCGGATCGACATGGTCATCGTGTCGACCTGGGGCCGCGATTTCCCCGGCCTCGGCACCAGCGCCCAGCGCCTCGCCGCCCGCATCGAGCAGATCACCGAGGGCCGCATCGCGGTGCAGTACTTCGCCGCCGGTGAGCGCGTGGGCGCCTTCGACAGCTTCGACGAGGTCGCTTCGGGCAATGCGCAGGCCTATATCGGCACCGACTACTACTGGAAGGGCAAGCACGCCGGCTGGTCGCCCTTCACCGCCGTTCCGTTCGGCCTGACCTACACCGAGATCGACGGCTGGATGAAGTTCGGCGGCGGCCAGGAACTCTACAACAAGATCGGCGACGAGTTCGGCCTGCGCGGGTTCCCCTGCGGCAACACCGGGCTTCAGATGGGCGGCTGGTTCAACAAGGAGATCAACTCGCCGGAGGATCTCCGCGGCCTCAAGATGCGCATTCCGGGCCTCGGCGGCGACGTCATGTCCAAGGTCGGCGCCTCGCCCGTCTCGCTGCCCGGCGGGCAGATCTACGAGAACCTCGTCTCCGGCGCCATCGACGCGACGGAATGGGTCGGGCCGTGGAACGACTTCTTCCTCAAGCTCTACGAGGCGGCGAAGTTCTACTACTGGCCGGGCATGCACGAGCCGGCGAGCCAGGTCTGCCTCGGCATGAACGCCTCCTGGTGGTCGACCGTCCCCGAGAACGACAAGCTGCTCATCCAGGTCGCCTGCGCCGAAGAGAACGCGATGCAGCCGGCCGAGACCAACTACCAGAACGGCATCTATCTCAACCGCCTGGTGAACGAGTACGGCGTCGAACTGCGCGAGTTCAACGACGACGTGTACGAGGCGTTCGGCGATGCGGCGACCGAAGTGATCGAGGAGGCCCGCGACCACAGCGCGCTGGCCGCCGAGATCTTCGACAGCTTCCTCGCCGCGCGCGGGAATGTCGGCGTGTGGACCAACTACTCCGACGCGCCCTACGTCGCCAAGCGCAACCGCTACCTCAAGATCTGACGCGTCGCCTCCGGAGCCGCCGGCCGCTCGCGGGCGGCGGTTCTCGGGGTTCTCGCGCCCTGCCGGGCGCTGGACGATCGGGGGAAACACCGCATGACGGAAACGCCCGCCTCGCGCGCGATCGCGACGCGCACCTTCGGCTGGACGATGCTCGCCGTGATGGCGGCCTTCCTGATCAACGTCGTCCTCACCTTCTGGTTCGGCCTGCCCGGCGCCGGCGCGGCCTTCGCCGGCGGCGGGATCGCGGCGGTCGCGCAGGCGGCGCTCTACCCCGCCGCCATGGCCCTGGCCGTCTGGTCGGTCCGGCGGCGCCCCGACGCCACGCTGCGCGAGGAGTCCCAGCGCGCGACGGCGCTCAACAATTTCCTGATCCGTGCGGCCTTCTGGGTCGTCCTGCTGGTCGGCCTCGGCGACGCCGTCGTGTCGTTCCTGCGCGTCGACGGACTCCTTGAACCCCTGCTCGGGGCGCAGCTGGCCGGCGACCTCGGGCGTTCGCAGTATCGCGGACTGCATCTCCACGTTCCGCTCGGGCTGCTCGGCGTCGCCATCGCGGCCGTCACCCGTTCGCTCGGGTTCGTCTGGCTCGCGCTGCTGGTGGTGGCGGCCGAGCTGCTGATCGTGCTGAGCCGCTTCGTCTTTTCCTACGAGCAGGCTTTCATGGCCGATCTGGTGCGGTTCTGGTACGGCGCGCTGTTCCTGTTCGCGTCCGCCTACACGCTGCGCGAGGAAGGCCATGTCCGGGTGGACCTGCTCTACGCGAGCATGTCCCGCCGCGCGAAGGGGCGGGTCAACGCCTGGGGTTCGATCCTGCTCGGGGCCCTGCTGTGCTGGACGATCCTGATCCTCGGGATGGGCTCCACCTCCAGCATCATCGTGGGCCCGCTGCTGGTGTTCGAGGTCACGCAGTCCGGCTTCGGCATGTATGTCAAGTATCTCATGGCCGGCTTCCTCGGCGTCTTCGCGGTCACGATGATGGTCCAGTTCGTCTCGCAGTTCTTCGAAGCGGTGGCGGACCGCCGCGACGAGCCGGGCGCGCGCGAGACCGCATCGGAAATGATGTAACCAGACAGGGTCGTTCCGGATGGAGCTTTTCTTCCTTCTCCTGCTGCTCGTCATCATGGCGACGGCGCTCGGCTCCGGCTATCCGGTCGCCTTCGCCCTGCCCGGCTCCGCGATCATCACGGTGCTGCTGGCGGCGGGCGCCGGCTATCTTTTCGCCGGCGACAGCAGCGCGTACTTCGAGAGCGGCGGCCCGTCGCAATGGCTGAGCGCGGGGGTCACGAACCTGCGCGGCGTCTACTGGGAGCCTGAACGCGACACGCTGATCGCGATCCCGCTGTTCATCTTCATGGGCATCATGCTCCAGCGGTCCAAGATCGCCGAGGATCTGCTGGTGACCATGGCGCAGCTGTTCGGGCCGGTGCCCGGCGGCCTCGGCATCTCCGTCGTCGTCGTCGGCGCGCTTCTGGCGGCCACCACCGGCATCGTCGGCGCCACCGTGGTCGCGATGGGCCTGATCTCGCTGCCGGCGATGATGCGCAACGGCTACTCGAATTCGCTCTCCTCGGGGATCATCGCGGCCTCCGGCACGCTTGGGCAGATCATCCCGCCGTCGATCGTGCTCATCATCCTCGCCGACCAGCTTTCCTCGGCGGTCGACCAGGCCGGCCAGTCGCGGCAGGAGCTCTACAAGGCCGTCACCGGCGAACTGGTCATGCCCTCGGAGTTCGCCGTGGTCTCCACCAGCGCCGGCGACATGTTCCTCGGCGCCATGGTCCCCGGACTGCTGCTGGTCGGCCTCTACATCCTCTTCATCCTCGCCATCGCGCTGATCCGCCCGAAGCTGGCGCCCGCCGTTCACTATGGCGGCAAGTGGGACTTCAAGTTCGCCGGCCAGGTGTTTCTCGCGATGACGCCGCCACTCGCGCTGATCATCATGGTGCTCGGCTCGATCATCGCCGGCGTCGCCACGGTGAACCAGGCCGGCGCGATCGGCGCGGTCGGCGCGCTGATCATGGCGGGCTATCGCCTGCATCCCGGCGGGCGGCTGCGCTATGCGCCGGCGCTGATGGCGCTGGTCGGTCTGGCCGTCATCGCCTTCACCGTCTCGTCCTTCAACACCAACATCCAGAACATCCAGAGCGCGGAGGACTCATTCGCGGTGCGCCTTGCGGGCTTCGGCGTCGCGCTGGTGATCGTCTCGATCCTGTGGAGCGGCTACCGCGCCTACGTCACCGAAAGCGCGCTGACCGGCACCATGATCGAGACCGCGAAGACCACCTCGCTGGTCTTCATCATCCTGCTGGGCGCCGCGATGCTGACCGCCGCCTTCCGCGCCTTCGGCGGCGAGGAGCTGGTGCGGCACTTCCTGGAGGGGCTGCCGGGCGGGTTCTGGACCAGATTCGCCATCGTGATGGCGGTGATCTTCATCCTCGGCTTCTTCCTCGACTTCATCGAGATCGCCGTGGTGGTCGTGCCGATCGTGGCGCCGATCCTGCTGGCGGACCCCGAGGCCAACGTCTCCGCCGTCTGGCTCGGCGTGATGATCGGCCTCAACATCCAGACCTCGTTCCTGACGCCGCCCTTCGGCTTCGCGCTGTTCTACCTGCGCGGGGTGGCCTCGGCGGCGGTGAGGACGATCCAGATCTATCAGGGCGTGGTGGCGTTCATCGCGCTGCAGCTGGTCGCGCTGGTGATCGTCGCCGTCTATCCGCCGCTGGTGAACTACCTGCCGGCGCGCAGTTCGCTGACGGCCGAGACGGCGCCGCCGCCGGTCAACCCCGCGCTGCAGTTCTGCGTGGAGAACTACGTCGCGCAGGAGTTCGAGACCAACGGCGCCGCCATCTCGGCGGCGATCGACCGGGCCGGCGCGCTCGACCTCTCCTACCTGCCGGAGGGTCTGCGGGAGGACTTCGAGGAAGGCGTCGAGAAGGCGCGGCAGGCGATCCCGATGATGCGCGAGATCGAGGACATCAAGCGCCGGCTCGCGGAGGGCGCCGTGGAGTATCGGCCGTTCCACACCGTCGTGCGGGCGCTCGAGAGGGACGCGCGGGCCATCGACGCCGAGCTTGCGGACCTGCGAACGCGCATCAGCCGCGGCTTCGGCGACGTCCCCGCCCAGGAGGCGCGGTTCGCACGGCTGGAGGCCGAGAAGGCCGAGCTGCTGGGGCGGATACCCGCCGACTGGGAAGCGGCCGAAGCCGCCTATGGGCAGATCACGAGCGCCGACCGGCGCGCGCGCGGCATCTACCGGCGCACCGTCGATCAGGCCTATGAGCCGGTCGTGGAGCTGCGGCGGATCATCCTCGCCGCCGACGCCCTGCCGCCCGTCGGGCCGATGATCGACGCCCTCGCGGAGGACGCGCCGTCGATGGACCGGGACACGGCGTCCGACCGTTTCAGGGACGTGGAGCGGGTTGTCGGCGAGATCGCCGGCGCCGGCGACATCCGGGGCCTGCTCTCGGACGCGCGGCGCGAGATCGACGACCGCTCGCCAGACGCCGAACGCGCCGCCGAACTCCTCACCGAGGCGAAGGCGCTGCTCGAAGCCGAGATCGCGTGGCGCAGCCGCGCGGCGTCGGACCTGGCGCCGGCGCTGGCGGAGTACGACGCGGCGATCAGGGACACGATCGGCCTGCGTCAGCAGCCGCGTCTGCCGCGCGAGCAGGCGCTGTTCATCGCGTCCTGCAACGCCAGCCACCGCGACATCTCGCTGAACTTCTGAGGACGGCGCGAAGCTCGGCCGGCGGGCGCGCCGGCCAAAGGGCTCATGCCCCGTCGAAGAGCCCCGGCGGCTGCGTCGCCCGCCCCGGCTGGGGCAGGCCCATATGCGTCCAGGCGCGGTGAGCGAGCATCCGCCCCCGCGGCGTACGCTGGATGAAGCCCTGCTGCAGGAGGTAGGGCTCGATCACCTCCTCCACGGCGTCGCGCGCCTCGGACAGCGCGGCGGCGATGGTCTCCACGCCCACCGGCCCGCCCTCGTAGGCCTCGGCGATCAGCCTCAGATAGCGCCTGTCGGCGGCGTCGAGCCCGGCTGCGTCCACGCCGAGCCGGGTCAGCGCGCGGTCGGCCAGCGGACGGGTGATGGTCCCGTCGCCCTCCATCACGGCGAAATCGGCCACGCGCCGCAGCAACCGCCCCGCGACGCGGGGCGTGCCGCGCGCGCGGCGGGCGATCTCCGCCGCCCCCGCGGGGTCGGCCGGGGTGCGCATCAGCGCCGCGCCGCGGGTGACGATGCGCGTCAGCTCGGCCTCGTCGTAGAACTCCAGCCGCACCGGGATGCCGAAGCGGTCGCGCAGCGGCGTCGTCAGCAGGCCCATGCGCGTCGTCGCGCCCACCAGCGTGAAGGGGGCGAGGTCGATGCGCACCGAACGCGCGCCCGGCCCCTCCCCGATCACGAGGTCGAGCGCGAAATCCTCAAGCGCGGGATACAGGATCTCCTCCACGGCCGGGTTGAGCCGGTGGATCTCGTCGATGAACAGGACATCGCGCGGTTCGAGATTGGTGAGGATCGCCGCAAGGTCGCCGGCGCGCGCGATCACCGGGCCCGACGTCATGCGGAAGCCGACCCCGAGCTCGCGCGACATGATCTGCGCCAGCGTCGTCTTGCCAAGGCCGGGCGGCCCGTGCAGCAGCACATGGTCGAGCGCCTCGCCGCGCTGGCGGGCTGCGCCGACGAAGACGCGGAGGTTGGCCTTGGCGGCCTCCTGCCCGATGAAGGCGTCGAGCGTCTCCGGGCGCAGGGCGCGGTCGGCGCCGTCGCCTTCCTGCGGCGCCGGGCGCAGCAGCGGGTCGGGCGTCGTCATGGGTTCGGCCCGTCAGGCGCAGGGCGCGCGGCGACGGCCGTCCCGGAGGAGGCGCTCACGCCCCGCTCCCCGGCGCCAGCGCGCGCAGCGCCGCCCGGATGAGCGCCGAGGGCGCCGCGCCGGCGTCCGCCTCCTGCGCCGCCAGCACGGCGCCGGCGGCCTCGCTCTGCCCGTAGCCGAGGTTCATGAGCGCCGAAATCGCGTCGGCGCGCGCGTCCGCCGCGCCCTCGTCGGCGCCGGCTGCGGCCGGATGAGGCGCCGCCGAAACCTCGCCCGTAGATGCGGGCGCGGACTGCGGCGCGACGCCGTGGGCCTGCGCCGGGCGAGACGCCGCCGCGCCCAGCGCCATGACGACGGGCGCCTTGTCCCGAAGTTCGGCGACGATGCGCGCGGCGAGCTTGGGCCCGACGCCCGGCGCGCCGCGCACCGCCGAGATGTCGCCCAGCGCGATGGCGCGCCCCGTCGCCTCCGGCCCCAGCGCGCCGAGGATCGCGAGCGAGACCCGCGCGCCCACGCCCTGCACCGAGGTCAGGAGTCGGTGCCACTCGCGCTCGGCCAGCGTCGTGAAGCCGTAGAGCGTCAGCGCGTCCTCGCGCACCAGAAGCTCGGTGTAGAGCGCGCCGACGCCGCCCGGCGCCAGCCCGCGCAGGGTCCGCCGCGAGCAGTAGACGACGTAGCCGACGCCCGCCGCCTCGATCAGCGCATGGTCCTCGGCGACATAGTCCACCCGGCCGGTGATCTTGCCGATCATCGCGCCGCCTCCGCGAGCCGGGCCGCGAGGCGGTCGCCGGGCGCGCGATGGGCGCAGGTCACGGCGATGGCGAGCGCGTCCCAGGCGTCATGGGCCTCGGCCCGCGCGCCGGGCAGCAGGCGCGCGACCATCATCGCCATCTGCGCCTTGTCGGCGCGTCCCACCCCGGTCACGGCCTTCTTGATCTCGTTCGGCGCATATTCCGACACCGGCAGCCCCGCCTGCGCCAGCACCAGCAGCGCGACGCCGCGCGCCTGCCCGAGCAGCAGCGCGCCGGCGGGGTCGGCGTTGACGAAGGTGCGCTCGATGGCGCCGGCGTCCGGCGCATGGGCGGCGACCGCGGCGGCGAGGCCCTCGTGCAGTCGCGCGAGACGCACCGCGAGATCGCCCGCGCCGCTCTCGCAGACGCCGTTCGCGACGTGTCGCAGGCGGCCGCCGGCGACGTCGATCACGCCCCAGCCGGCGCGTCTCAACCCCGGATCGACGCCGATGATGCGCATGAGCGGCTCCCGCAAGCGGCCGGCGCCCGAAAACGCCCCTGAAATCAGCTAGCACGAAGCAGGAACAGGCGCCAGCGCCGTGACGCTCCAATGTCGCGCCGCAGGTGCGAAGCGTCGCTTTCAGTCGAAAGCAGTCGATCGGCTAGGTGTTTGTAAAAACAAAGTAAAAGCCATGCGTGCAGCGCATGGCGCCCCTGCTTCCGGGCCGCTTGTGCGGCGCCTGCGAAATGGGCATCTGCTGCACGAACAGTAGCAGCGCCAATTCAGTGGAGTGCGCCATGGACATGATCAAGCCCCCCGCCGCCCCCTTCGGCGCCATCACCGTCTATGGTCTGGTGCTGCGCATCGAGACCGCCTTCGCGGCCGTGTTCGGCCTCGCGAGAGCGGTTCGGCGCGCCGCCCAGCTGGCGGCGACGCGGCGACGGCTGGCGGCGCTCAGCCCGGAGATGCGTCGCGACATCGGCGTGTCCGACGATCTCGAGGCGGAGATCGCGCGCCTCGCGCGCCGCCACCGCCCCTGACGCCGTCACGCCATCCCGACTGCCGAAGGGCCGTCCGCGCATCGTGCGGGCGGCCTTCCCGCGCATCACAGGCGGCGGAGCGTGAGCGTCGTCCACTCCCCGATGCGCCGTCGCGCCACCCGCGCGAAGCCGTGCGCGCGGTAGCTCGCCTGCACGGCGGGCGCCTGGCGCGTCAACAGTCCTGACAGCACGACATGGCCGCCCGGTGCGCAGCGCGCCGCCATCTGCGGGGCGAGCCTGCGCAGCGGCCGCGCCAGGATGTTGGCGCAGATCACGTCGAAGCGCGGGCCGCGGCCGAGAGCGGGATGACGGAACCCCGGCGCCGTGACGATGCGCAGCCAAGGCCCCACCACGTTGGCGCGCGCATTGGCGCGGGCCGTCGAAGTGGCGACCGGGTCGATGTCGGACGCGACGACGGGGACGCGCCAGATCTTCGCCGCAGCCATCGCCAGCACGCCGGTGCCGCAGCCGACATCCGCCGCGCGCCGCGGCCGCGGCGCGATGCGAGCAAGATCCTGCAGGGCCAGCAGGCAGCCGACGGTCGTCGCATGGTGGCCGGTGCCGAACGCCATGGCGGCCTCGATCACCAGGGCGATGGTCGGCGCCGACGGCGCGGGGTCGTGCGGGCCGTGGACGGTGATGCGCCCGGCCTCGACCGGCGAAAGCTCGCGCCGCACATGGGCCACCCAGTCGGTGTCCGGCAGCTTCGACACCGCGAAGGGCGCCGCGCCATGCGCCGCCGCGAGCAGGGCCAGCGTCACGTCGTCGGGCTTCTCGGTGAAATAGCCGCCCACCTCCCAGCGCCCCGAGCCGTCCTCGATCTCGAAGACGCCGACGCCGGCGGCGGCCGGACGAACCGCTTCGAGCGCTTCGCCGAGCGCCTCGGCATGCGCCCGATCGCCGAGCGTGGTCAGGGCCGTCCAGGTCGTCATGCGCTTCTCCGACGTCGCCATGCGCGGGAATAGCGCGCCGCCGGCTCGCCGCCAAGGCGACGACATCCCTAATCGTCTTTAATCATACCGCATTAATCGATCAAAAATCTTGAACACGCAATGTCCGCGCGTTTGCGGAGAGTGTGGTCGGGCGTGCCGCTGTCGACTTGCACCTTATGGAGATGTGCCCGTTATGCGCCTGACCCTACGTCTTCAATTGACGCTTCTGCTCGTTTTGCTGACCGCCGCCACCGCCTTCACTGCGCGGTTGAACTGGGAGGCTCGGGAGAGCGCTCACGCCAGCCTCGACACGATCTACGCCGATCGCGTCGTCCCGCTGCGCGACCTCAAGAACATCGCTGACGCCTACGCCGTGGACGTCGTCGATCTCACGCACAAGGTGCTCGACGACCTCTTTACATGGGAGGCGGCCGTCGACGCACTCGACAGGTCGAAGGCGGAGATTCACCGGCTCTGGAACGGCTACGTCGCGACGGACCTGACGGCGCAGGAGACGCAACTGGTCGACGCCGCGCGACCGCTCATGGCCGACGCCGACGCCGCGATGGCCGACCTGCGCGCGATGCTGCTCGCCCGCGACGCCGCGGGCCTCGCGACTTTCCGGCGCGAGGCGCTCTATCAGAAGATCGACCCCATCTCGACGGCGATCGGCAACCTCGTCGCGTTGCAGGTCACGGAAGTCGAACGGGTGTACGGGCTCGCAGACGCTGCGCTCGACGCAGCGCACCAGCGCGGGATGCAGATGCTCGGGCTGACCACCTTCGCGACGGTCGTCAGCTTCCTGATCGTGTTTTTCAGTGTCACCGGCCCCATCAACCGCCTGACCGGCGCGATGAAGGCGCTGGCGGCGGGCGCGCTGGAGACGAAGACGCCCAGCCTGGGCAAGCGCAACGAGATCGGCGACATGGCCGCGAGCGTGGAGGTCTTCAAGCGCGCGATGGTCGACCTGCGGGACTCGACGGACGCGAGAGAGCGGGCCGAGGCCGCTGCGCGCGCGGAGCGGGCCGAGCTGATGACGCGGCTCGGGGCCTCGGTCGGCGAGGCCGTGGACGCCGCGTCGCGCGGCGACTTTTCCCATCGGGCGTCGACCGACTTCGCCGACGCCGAGCTGAACCTGCTCGCCGAGGCCGTGAACCGCCTGCTCTCCGCCGCGGCCGACGGCGTGAACGCAGCCAACGGCGCCATGCGGGCCGTCGCCTCCGGCGATCTCCAGGCCGAGATGCGCGGCGAGTTCCGCGGCGCCTTCGCGGAGCTGCAATCGGCGGTGACGGAGACGGTCTCGCGGCTGCGCGAGACGATCAACGCCATCCGCCAGACCAGCGGCGAGATCGACGCCGACGCCATCGCGATCAACGACGGCGCGCAGTCGCTCTCTTCGCGGGCCGAGACGCAGGCGGCCTCCCTGGAGGAGCTCGCCGCGACCATGGAGGAGATGTCGGCCACCGTGAAGACCAACGCCGACAACGCCGCCATCGCGCGCCGGCTGGTCGGGGAGACCGCGCAGCAGGCCGACACCGGCGCGAGCGTGATGCGGGAGGCCGTCGACACGATGGCGGAGATCGACGCGGGCGCGAAGCGCATCGCCGAGATCGTCACGATCATCGACGGCTTCGCCTTCCAGACCAACCTGCTGGCGCTCAACGCCGCCGTCGAGGCCGCCCGCGCCGGCGAGGCGGGGCGCGGCTTCGCTGTCGTGGCCGGCGAAGTCCGCATGCTCGCCCAGCGCTCGGGCGACGCGGCGTCGGAGATCCGCGCACTCATCAACGCCAGCAACGAGCAGGTGGCGCAGGGCGTGACGCGGGTTCAGGAGACGGGCAAGGCGCTCGACGCCATCCTGGGGTCGATACATCGCGTGGCGGAGACGATGGAGGCGATCTCGGACGCCAGCCGGGAGCAGGCCCTCGGCGTGGGAGAGATCGCGTCGACCCTCTCGCAGCTCGACGCCGCGACCCAGCAGAACGCCGCCATGGCCGACACCAGCGCCAACACCGCCGCGGCCCTGCGCGACCGCAGCCAGCGCCTGACCGAACTCATGGCGTTCTTCGCGGCGAAGCACGCCGAGAGGGCGCGCAGAGCCGCCTGAACCCGGCCGCGAAGGCGCAGGCGATCCAAAAAAGAAGCCGGCGCTCCTACGAGCGCCGGCTCATCTCGTCGGTCAGGCCGAGCGCGGATCGCCCGGCGCAGCGGTCACTCGCGGGACTGGCCCATGAAGCTCAGCAGGAACATGAACATGTTGAGAAAGTTCAGGTAGAGGCTGAGCGCGCCCGAGATGGCGGCGGCGCTCATCATCTGCGCGCCGGCGCCCATGTTGGACATCTGCACATATTCAGACTTCAGACGCTGCGTGTCATAGGCGGTCAGGCCGGCGAAGATCAGGATGCCGAGCACCGAGATCGCGAACTGCAGCGCGCCGGAGCCGATGAAGATGTTGAGCAGCGAGGCCACCACGAGGCCGATCACGCCCATGATCAGGAACGAACCCATCGCCGACAGGTCGCGCTTGGTCGTGTAGCCGTAGAGGCTGAGGCCGAGGAAGGCGATGGCCGTCGCGAAGAAGGTCTGCGCGATGGAGATGCCGGTGTAGATCGCGAAGATCGACGAGATCGACAGGCCCATCAGCGCGGCGAAGGCCCAGAACACCATCTGCGCCGTGGCCGGCTGCATCCGGTGCACCATGGCGCCGAACGCGAAGACGACGCCGAGCGGGGCGAGCATCACGACCCAGCGCAGCGGCGAGAAGAAGATCGCCTCGATCATCGAAGCGGGAATGATCGCCGTCTCCGCGGGCACGCCCGCGCGCGCCGCGCTGAGCACGGCGTAAAGATCCTGGCCGAACACGTAGGCCACCGCTCCCGTGACGAGCATCGCGATGCCCATCAGCGAGTAGATGGAGTTCATATGGGCGCGCAGGCCCGCATCGATCTGCTGGGCGTAGGCGCCGTCGCGGCGAACCGCGGTCTGGTAGTCTGCCATGCGTCCTCTCATTTTTTATCGCATCCGAGCGCTGCGGAGCGAACCCCCCGAAGCTATCCTGGCGAATATCGGCGTGAAGCGATGCGCTTTCAACTGCGCACGCGCAATCCCGACGGTTTTTGTTCCGAACAAAACCGCGAAAAGCTACTCTCTCGCCCGCAGAACGCGAGCCGGCCGCGCCGATAGCGGCCCCCAGGCGAAGGCGAGACCGGCGAGCAGGCTCGCCAGCGCGCCCCCGACGACGACCGCCAGCGCCGACGCGGCCGAGAAGCTGAAGGCGGCGTCCATCACGAAGACGATCACGGCCCAGGCTGCAAGCGCCCCGAACGCCAGCGCCACCACGCCCGCCGCCGCGCCGGTCAGGCCCGCCCGCAGCGCGAAGCTCGCCAGGATGCGCCCCCGCGCCGCGCCGAGCGTCTTGAGCACCGCGGCCTCGTAGGTGCGCCGCCGCGCCCCCGCCGCCGCGGCGCCGATCAGCACGACGAGCCCGGTCAGCAGCGTGACGCCCGCTCCCCAGCGGGCCGCCGCGGCAAGCTGGCCGAGACCGTCGGAGACCCGCGTGATCGCGTCTCGCACCGAGACGGCGGTGACGTTGGCGAACGCGCCTCCCACGGCGCGCAGCAGCGCCCCTTCCGCCTCGCGCGGCGCGTAGACGGTGGCGATGTGGGTGTGCGGCGCCCCCTGGAAGGCGCCCGGATCGAGGATCATCAGGAAGTTGATGCCCATGTCGCGGAAGTCCACGCGCCGGAAGTTGGCGACAGTCGCGGTGATCTCGCGGCCCAGCACGTTGACGGTGATCGTGTCGCCCAGCTCCAGACCAAGCTGCCGGCCATGTTCGTCGGAGAACGAGACCAGCGGCGGGCCGGCGTAGTCCGCCGCCCACCACGCGCCCTCGGTCAGCTCCGCGCCCTCGGGCCGCGCCGCCGCATAGCTGACGCCGCGATCGCCGCGCAGCACCCATGCGGCGTCCGGGTCGATCTCGGCCTCCGCCGCCGGCACGCCGTCGAGCCGCGTGACCACGCCGCGGAGCATCGGCGCAGTCTCGACGCTATCGACGCGCTCGCGCTCGACCGTCTCGAGAAACCGGCCAAGCTGGTCGTTCTGGATGTCCACGAAGAAGAACGCCGGGCTGCGGCTCGGCAACTCGTCGGCGACGAGCTGGCGCAGGTTGTGGTCGACCTGCCCGATGGCGGCGAGGACCGTCAGGCCCAGCCCCAGCGAAAGCGCCGCGCCGACCGTCTCGCCGCCGGGCCCGGCGAGCGAGGCGAGCGCCAGCCTGAGCGCCGGCCGGCCCCGCATGGCGCGACGGCGCGCGCCCCAGAGCGCGGCGCGGCGCAGGCCCTGGGCGGCAAGCCACAGCACGACAAGCGCGGCGATTGCGCCGGCGGCGAACCAGGCCGCAAAGAGCCAGGCGCCCGAGAGCGCCACCGCCGAGCCCACCAGCAGCGCCGCCAGCGCCGCGATGGCCAGCAGGTCGCGCGTCGCCGGCCAGCCCTTCAGCGGGTCCGCCACGTCGCGGAACAGCGCCGCCGCGCGCACCTCCCGCGCCCGCGCCAGCGGCCAGAGCGCGAAGGCCAGCGCCGTCAGCACGCCGTAGAGCGCCGCCTCCAGCATCGGGCGCGCATAGATCGAGAAAAGCGCCGGCACCGGCAGGCTGTCGGCGAAGATCGGCCCGATCAGGGCCGGCCCGACGCCGCCGAGGAGCAGCCCGATGGCCACGCCGAGCGCCGCCAGCGCGCCGATCTGGGCCAGATAGACCGCGAAGATGGTCCGCCCCGTCGCGCCGAGCGTCTTGAGCGTCGCGATGGTGGCGGTCTTCTCGTCGAGATAGCTGCGCACCGCCGCCGCGACGCCCACCCCGCCGACGGCGAGCGCCGCAAGCCCCACGAGGATCAGGAACGCGCCGATCCGATCCACGAAGCGCTGGACGCCGGGCGCCGGGTCGGACCGGTCGCGCCACCGGGCGCCGGCGTCTGGAAAATCCTGCGCGAAGGCGCGGCCCAGCGCCGCCGGGTCGTCTCCCGGCGCCAGCGCCAGCCGCACCTCGGTCTCGTAGAGCGAGCCCGGCGACAGAAGCTGCGAGCCCTCCAGCGCCTCGGTCAGCACGAGGGTGCGCGGCCCGAGGCCCAGACCGCCCGCCGCGGCGTCGGGCACGCGGTCGATCGCCGCGCGCAGCTCGTAGGTCTGCGCGCCGAGCCGCACGGCGTCGCCCACCGCAACGCCGAGGCGCTCGATCAGCAGCGGCTCCAGCGCCACGCCCCAACGGCCGTCGCGCTCGCCGAGCGCCTCCTCCAGCGCCATCGGCGGCGAAAGCTCCACGGCCCCGACGAGGGGATAGGCGGCGTCCACCGAACGCACCTGCGTCAGGCCGCGCTCGACCTGCCCGGTCAGCGGGCTGTCGGCGACGACCATCGAGCGGAAGTCCACCGTCTCCGACACCGCCTGCGTGCGGGCGTGGAGCCATGCGCGCTCGGCGGGCTCCGGGAAGCGGTAGGTGAACTCCACCTCGGCGTCGCCGCCGAGGATCGCCCTGCCCTCCCGCGCGAGCCCCTCGGAGATCGCGAGCCGGACCGAGCCGACGGCGGCCACCGCGGCGACGCCCAGCGCGAGGCAGGCGAGGAAGACGTAGAACCCCTTCACGCCGCCGCGCAGCTCGCGCAGCGCGAAGCGCAGCGGAACCGGCAGCCGCGCCATGAGCGCGCTCATTCCGCCGCCGCCCGCGCCGCGGTCTCCGGCTCGACCATGCCTGAGCGCATCCGCACGACACGGTCGCAGCGTCGGGCGAGCTCGGGCGCGTGGGTGACCATCACGAGGGTCGCGCCGTGGCGGTCTCGCAGGGCGAAGAGCAGATCGGTGATGGCGCCCCCGGTGCTCTCGTCGAGGTTCCCGGTCGGCTCGTCGGCCAGAAACAGCGCCGGGCGCGGCGCGGCTGCGCGGGCCAGCGCCACCCGCTGCTGCTCGCCGCCCGAGAGCTGCGCGGGGTAGTGGTCGAGCCGGTCGCCGAGGCCGACGCTCTCCAGCTCCTCCGCCGCGCGGTCGAACGCGTCGGCGCGACCGGCCAGCTCCAGCGGCGCGGCGACGTTCTCGAGCGCGGTCATCGTTGGAATCAGGTGGAACGACTGGAACACCACGCCCATATGATCGCGACGAAACCGGGCGAGCGCATCCTCGCCCATCGCCGTCAGGTCCCGCCCCAGCGCGAGGGCCGCGCCCCCGGTGGCCCGCTCGAGGCCGCCCATGATCATCAGGAGCGAAGACTTGCCGGAACCGCTCGGACCCACGACCCCCACCGTCTCGCCCGCGCGCGCCTCGAAATCGACGCCGCGCAGAATCTCGACCGGGCCCGCCCGGCTTGGCAGCGTCAGGCGCACGCCCCGCATCTCGATCACCGGAGCCTTGTCTTCAGCCATGGGCCTCTTCCGCGCTGGGGTCGCTGCGCTGCGATATGGCGCCGCGGCTCCGATGCGCAACCTCGCCGCCGGGCTGCTGGCCGCGATGGCGCTGGCTGGCGCGGCGGCGGCGGAGATGCGGGTGGTCGCCCTCGGCGACAGCCTCACGCATGGCTACGGCCTGCCGCCGGCCGACGGCTTCGTTCCGCAGCTGGAGGCGTGGCTGCGCCGTAACGGGGCGGAGGACGTGACCGTGGTCAACGCCGGCGTCTCGGGCGACACCACCGCCGGCGGGCTCGCGCGGCTGGAGTGGTCGCTCGGCGACGGCGCCGACGCGCTGATCGTGGAGCTCGGCGGCAACGACCTGCTGCGCGGAATCGACCCGGCGGCCTCGCGCGCCAATCTCGAAGCGATCCTGCGCAAGGCCGGCGCGCGCGGACTGCCCGTCCTGCTCTCGGGGCTGGAGGCGCCGGGCAACTACGGCCCCGACTACAAGCGCGCCTTCGACGCGATGTATCCCGAACTCGCCGAGGAGTACGGCGCGCTGCTCGACCCGTCCTTTCTCGAGGGCGTGCAGGATGACCGCAGCCTCTGGCAGTCGGACGGCATCCACCCCAACGCCGAGGGCGTGACGGTCATCGTCGAGCGCATCGGGCCGCTGGTGCTGGAGCTGGTGGAGCAGGCGCGCGAGGACGGCTGACCATGCTGAGGCTCTTCGCCGCGCTGCCGCTGCCGGCGTCGGCGACGGACCGGCTGGAGGCGCTGCGGAAGGGGCTGCCGGGGCGACGCCCCGACGCCTCGGACATGCACCTGACGCTCGCGTTCTTCGGAGAGATCGACGAGGCGCAGGCGGCCGACCTGCACGCCGCGCTCGGCGCGGTCAGCGCGCCGGGCTTCGCGTTCTGGCTGGACGGCGCGGGCGCGTTCGGCGGCGCGAAGCCGCGGGCGATCTACGCCGCGGTGCGGCCGGAGCCGGCGCTCACGCATCTGCACGAGAAAGTGACCCAAGCGGCGCGTTCGGCCGGCCTGCGCATCGACGCGCGGCGCTTCGTGCCGCATGTGACGCTGGCGCGCATGAAGCCCGGCGAGATGACGTCGGCGGAGGCCGCGAAGGCGCTGGGGGCGCGGGCGGCCTTCCTCGCCGGTCCGGTGGCGGCGGAGGCGTTTTGCCTCTACCGCTCCGATCTTGGGCGCCGCGGGCCGCGCTACGAGGAACTGGCGCGGTATCCGCTGCGGACGGCGGCGTGAGGCGTCACGCCGCCAGGGTCGTCTCGGTCATCCGGGTCATGCGCGAGGACAGCGTCTCCGGCAGCGGCGCGCCGGCAAGGCTGAGCCCGGCGCGCAGCGCGCCGAACACCACCGCGACGGCCGTGGTCGCCGCGGCCTGGGCCGCCGCGCCGGCGAGCCCGCGCAGCGTGCCGGCGTAGCGCCGCGTCATGTTCTCGATCTCGTCGATCTCGCGGCGCATCTCGGTCTCGGTCAGCGCGCCGGCGGCGTAGGCGTCGGCGATCAGCGCCGCATACTGCGTCACCGCGCGCGCCTTGGCGTCGGCGTAGCCCCCCGGAGACGGCGGCAGATCGGCCCCGGTGAACCGGCGGAGCGCGAAGGCGAGGCGGCGGGCCACGTCATCGACGTCGAAGGTCATGGCGTTCTCCTGGCTGACGAGAGGGGCCGCGGATGATTACGGCGTTTTGGTTAAAATGCCGTCTATCCACCGAAACGATCGCTGGACAAGCGGCGCATTCCGGACAAGAAGACGCCCGACGTGAGGGGCGCGTCGGGCGTCCGCCTTTCGGCTAGGCCGGCCGCCACATGGCCGGTCGCCGGATGCGCCCGAGGGGTGGCGTCATCCGACTGGTCTTGAAATGGGACCGGCGCCCGGCGCGTCAAGGTTGCAGGCGCTCACGCGCCTTCCCGCTCACGCCCATGTCAGGCCTTCATGGCGCCAGCCGATAGCCGCCGGGTTCGGTGAGCAGAAGCTGCGTCTGGGAGGGATCGGGTTCGATCTTCTGACGCAGGCGATAGACGTGGGTCTCCAGCGTGTGCGTCGTCACCCCGGCGTTGTAGCCCCACACTTCATGCAGCAGCACCTCGCGGCCAACGCTGGCGTCCTTGTTGCGATAGAGAAAGCGCAGGATGCTCGTCTCCTTCTCCGTCAGGCGGATCTTGCGGCCGGCCTCGTCGAGCAGCAGCTTCTGACCGGGGCGGAAGCTGTAGGGGCCGACGGAGAACGTGGCGTCCTCGCTGGCCTCATGGGTGCGCAGCATGGCGCGTACGCGGGCGAGCAGCACTGCAAACTTGAACGGCTTCGTCACGTAGTCGTTGGCGCCGGCGTCGAGCCCAAGGATCTCGTCGCTGTCGCTGTCATGGCCGGTGAGCATGACGATCGGGCACCGCACACCCGCCTTGCGCATCAGTCGGCAGACCTGGCGACCGTCCATGTCGGGCAGGCCCACGTCGAGGATCACGAGATCGTGCGGTTCGCCCTTGACGCGCTCGAGGCCCTCGGCGCCATCGCCGGCTTCGAAGACGTCGAATTCCTCGGTGAGAACGAACTGGTCGGCGAGGGCGCCGCGCAGGTCCTCGTCGTCGTCCACAAGCAGGATCTTCTTGAGCGCAGACATGTGCACCTCCGATGGCGGTCGCTTCGCACACCACATTCTTGAAGGGCGCCGCGTCCGCAACAAGTGTTGCGACGGCTCACGCAACCTTGCGCGCGGGAGCGCCATTGTTTCAGTCGCGGCGGCGCAGCAGGCCTGTTTCCCATCCGCACGCGCTTGCCGGCGCCCCCTCCAGATGCGAGATACCGCCGCATGAGCCTGAGCCTCTCAGCCCCCGAAATGATCGCCCGGGCGCGGGCCGACCTGCGCATCGGAGCCCCGGTGTGCGTGGACGCCGGCGGGGCGGCGGCGGTCGTCATGGCCGCGGAACTCGTCACGCCGGAGCGGCTGGAGGCGATGCGCGCCCTCGGCGACGTCGATCTCGCGATCTCTGACCGGCGGGCCGGCACGCTGAAGGCGCGCGCCTATGACGGCGACCTCGCGCGGATCGTGGTGGACGCGGCGACGACGCCCGCCCGCATCCGAGCCGCCGTCGACCCGTCGCGGGCGCTGACCGACCCGATGGCCGGACCGTTCGCGACGCGCCGGGGCGGCGATGCGGCGGCGCACCGGCTGGCGCTGCGGCTGGTCAAGCAGGCGCGGCTGCTGCCTGCCGCTCTCGTCGCGCCGGTGCCGGACGCCGCCGCTGCTGCGTCGGCGATGGGACTGACGCTGGCGCGGCTGCAGGACATGGCGCTGTCTGACGACGCGGCGGCGCGGCTCTCGGCCGTGTCGGTCGCGCGGGTGCCGCTGGAGGTTTCGGAGGACGCACGCGTTCATGTGTTCCGCCCCGCCGACGGCGCCGAGGAGCATTACGCCATCGAGATCGGCCAGCCGCCGCGCGGCGAGCCGGCGCTCTGCCGGCTGCACTCCGCCTGCTTCACCGGCGACCTGATCGGCAGCCTGAAATGCGACTGCGGCCCGCAGCTTCGCGCCGCCCTCGCGCAGATCGGGGCGGAGGGCGCCGGCGTGCTGCTCTACCTCAACCAGGAGGGGCGCGGCATCGGGCTGGCCAACAAGATGCGCGCCTACGCGCTGCAGGACGCCGGCTTCGACACGGTCGAGGCCAACCATCGCCTCGGCTTCGAGGACGACGAGCGCGACTTCCGCATCGGCGCCGAGATACTGAAATCGCTCGGCTTTTCCTCCGTGCGCCTGATGACCAACAACCCCGGCAAGGTCGTCGCGATGGCGGCGGCGGGCGTAAGCGTCGCCGAGCGGGTTCCGCTCCGCGTCGGCGTCAACCCGCACAACACCCGCTATCTGGCGGTGAAGGCGGCCAAGAGCGGGCATCTGCTGTGACCGGCGCGACGTGACCCTGCGCGCCCGGCGCGACGACTTCGCCGTGACGCGCTGGGGCGCGCGGTTCAAGGGGCGGCGCATGCCCGTGCGGATCGGGCGCGGCGGGGTCCGTACGGACAAGCGCGAGGGCGACGGCGCCACCCCTGCCGGCGCGTGGCGGCTGACGACGCTTTTCTTCCGCGCCGACCGGTTGCCCCCGCCCCGCCGCAAGGGCCTCGCGGGGCGGCGCTCGGCGCCCGGGGCGGCGCTGCGCATCTCGGGATTGCAAGGACTTGTGCGCCCCGTCGCCATCGGGGCCCGCCTAGGCTGGAGCGACGACCCCGCCTGCCCGCGCTATAACCGCGCCGTGCGTCTGCCCTCGGCCTTCTCGGCGGAGCGGATGCGGCGGGGCGACCGGCTCTATGACCTCGTCGCCGCGACGGACCATAACGCGGCGGGCGTTCCCGGCGCCGGTTCGGCGATCTTCCTGCACCTGCTGCGGGGCCCGGGGCGCAGCGTCGGGCGACCCACCGCGGGCTGCGTCGCGCTGCGGCGGCCGGACCTGCTGTGGCTGCTCGCGCGCTGGCGGCCGTGGTCGCGGATCGTGGTCGCGCCGGCGCCGCGACCGAGGTGACGCAGGCCGCCCGCGCGCCTACATGCTCCGATGCAGACAGGAGAGCTTGCGCCCCATGGCCGGACTGATCGCCCTCATCCTCGCCGCCGTCGCCATCGGCCTCGTGCAGTGGCGCGTCAGCCTGTGGCGCATGGAGAAGATGTTCGACGAGAAGGGCCGGCCGCTCGACGACCCTGCGCTGAACGAGATGGTGCGCCGCCTCGGCGCCTGCGTGGACCTGCCCGAGCTCAAGGCGGAAGTGCTCGACATGCCGGTGGTCAACGGCCTCGCGACGCCCGACGGGCGCATCTTCGTCACCTCTGCGCTGGTGGACAAGCACCGCTTCGGCATCATCAGGGCGGAGGAGATCGCCAGCGTCGTCGCCCATGAACTCGGCCATGTCGCGCTGGGCCACCACACCCGCAGGATGATCGACTGGAGCGGGCAGAACGCGGCGCGGATGGCGCTGGGGCTGATCCTCAACCGGTTCCTGCCGATCATCGGCTTCTACATCGCCAATTTCCTCGCCGGCCTGTTCATGGCGCGGCTGAGCCGGCGCGACGAGTTCGAGGCCGACCGCTACGCCACCGCGCTGATGCTGAAGGCGGGGCTGGGCCACGCGCCGCAGGTCTCGATGTTCCGCAAGCTCGACAGGATGATGCCCGGCCCCAAGCCCGCGGCGTGGATGGCGAGCCATCCGCCGACCGAGGAAAGGGTCGCCGCCATCGAGGCCAACGTCGCCGCCTGGGAGGCGACCGCGGCGCAGGGCTGAGCCGACGCCTCCAGAGGGCGCCGTCGCCGGCGGCCCGCGCCCGGTAGCGGCCGGCGATGTCCGCGCGCGGCGCGAAGAAGGCCGTGAGCGCCCCGCCCCCCCTGCCCTAGCCCTTCGCGAATTTCGCCTTCGCCAGCCGCGGCAGGCCGGCGCGCTTGAGCCGGGTGCGGGGCGCCTCGCCGAGATCGAGCGCGTCGAGCGCGGCGTCGAGCGGGCCGCCGGGCGTCCACTCCAGCCGCAGGAAATCGTCGGGGTGCAGGCGGGCGAGCCCGCGGACCGCCATCACCCTCAGCGGGAAGTCGCGGGTGTTGAAGGTCACGATCCCGTCCGCGGCGCCGGCGACGGCGGCGGCCAGCACATGCGCGTCGTCGACGTCGGGCAGGCCCGCGGCGTCGAGATGGGCCTCCCAGCCTTCGACCTGCGCCGCGGGCCAGTCGGCGTTCATCGCCGCGGCGCGGGCGCGGGCGACGGCGCCGGCCTCGGGGCCTGCGGCGCGCTCGGCGGCGCGCGCCCATTCCTCCAGGATGCGCCCCGACCAGAGCGGCGCGAAGCCGCCGGCGCCGGCATGGGCCAGCAGTACGGCGCGCGCGGTCTCGGGAAACAGCACGCAGGCGTCGAGCACCAGCCGCATCAGAGCAGCCTGAAGGTGAGCGCCTTGAGGTAGCCGGTCTCCGCCAGCGCCGGGTGGGCGGGGTGGTCGGGCCCCGCGCCGCCGGAGCGGATCAGCGCCGCCTCGCGCCCCGCCGCGCGCAGGCCTGCGGCGCAGGCGGCGCGGAAGCGTTCGAGGTCGACCGCGTGCGAGCAGGAGCAGAGCGTGAGAAACCCGCCCGGCGCGGTGACGGCGGCGCCGAGGCGGGCGGTCTTCTCGTAGGCGCGCGCGCCGGCCTCGACCGCGGCGCGGTTCGGCGCGAAGGCGGGCGGGTCGCAGACCACGACGCCGAAGCGCCGCCCTTCGCCCGCCAGCCGGCGCAGCGCGTCGAAGGCGTCGGCCTTCTCAACGGCGAAGCGGTCGGCGAAGCCGGAGGCGCGCGCGCCCTGCTCGGCGAGCGCCAGCGCCGGCGCCGAGCCGTCCACCGCCAGCGCCGAGGCCGCTCCGGCGGCCAGCGCCGCCAGCGAGAAGCCGCCGACATGGGCGAAGACGTCGAGCATGTCGGCGCCCCTCGCCAGCCGGGCCACGAAGGCGTGGTTGGGGCGCTGGTCGTAGAAGAGGCCGGTCTTCTGGCCGCCCATCAGGTCGGCCATGTAGGTCGCGCCGTTCATCGGCGTGGGGATCGGGCCGTCGAGGGCGCCCCGCAGCAGGCGGGTCTCGCCCTCCAGCCCCTCCAGCGCGCGGGCGCGCGAGCCGGCGTTCAGCACCACGACCTTCGGGGCGATCGTCTCGTCGAGCGCGGCGAGCAGGGCGGCGAGCCGCTGATCGACCCAGGCGGCGTTGGGCTGGATGGCCACCGCGTCGCCGAAGCGGTCGATCACGCAGCCCGGCATCGCGTCGCCCTCGGCATGGACCAGACGGTGATAGGGCGCGTCGTAGAGCGGCGCGCGCAGGGCGAGCGCGGCGCGCAGCCGGGCGGCGAACCAGGCGACGTCGATCTCGGCGTCAGGGTCGGCGTCGAGCACCCGGGCCGCGATGGTCGAGCCAGGGGTGACGCCAACGGTCGCGAGCGGCCGGCGCTCGGCGTTCTCCAGCGTCGCGACGGTTCCGGGCGGCAGCGCCTTCGTGCGGCGGTCGAGCGCGAGCTCGTCGGCATAGACCCAGGGCGACCCGGCGGCCAGCCGCCGGCCGGCCTTGGGCTTCAGCCTGACGACGGGGCGTCGCGGCCCGGCCACAGCGCCGGTTCCGGCCCCGGCCGCCGCATCGCCGTCGCCCTCTTCATCCGTTGCGTCAGACATGCCCGCTCCGAAGCCCGCGCGCCGCGCCCTGCGCCGCGCCGTAGCGGCGGGTGATACGCCGACGCGCCGCGCTGCGAAAGACCGTGGGCCGCGGCCGGCTCAGGAGGCCGCGCGGCGGCTGGCGGGGGCGTCGACCGCGTCGCCCGCAGCGCGCCCGGCGGGGAAGGACAGCGTCATCTCCAACGCGCCGTCGTCGAGCCGGCGCAGCGACGCCTCGCCGCCGGCGTCGGCGATCAACGCGCGGGCGAGCGCGGGGCCGATGGCCTCGGTCTGGATGGTCGCGCCGGCGGCGGTGAGAGCGCCGAGCAGGGCCTCCGGGCTCCACTGCGCGCAGGCGGCCTCCGGCGCCTCGATCACGACGATCAGCCGGCCCCTAGCGTAATCTAGCCCGATGCGGTTGCCATGGACGCGCAGGCGGTCGTGCAGGAACATGATGAGCTGGCGCGCAGCCTTCACCACCACGCGGCGGTCGACGAGCACCACCGTCTCCGGCGCACCGAGCGCGCAGGCGGTGAGCGCCGGGTCGGGCCGGCTGAGGCGCAGGGCGACTGCCTCCACGATCTGCATCGCCAGCATGTCGAGCGACACCGCCTCGATCTCGGCCTCGCGGCGGCCGATCTCGATGTCGGAGAGGTCGAGGATGTCCTCCACAAGGCCGAGCATGTCGCTGGCGGAGCGGCGGGCGACCTCGATCAGCTTCGTCTGGCGTTCGTCGACGCGGGTGCCGGAGAGCACGCCCAGCAGGCCCAGCACGCCGTTCATCGGGGTCCGCAGCTCATGGCTCATCATGGTGAGGAAGCGGCTCTTGGCCTCCGCCGCGATCTCCGCCTCGCGCGTCATGCGCTGCTGGGCGGCGAGCCGCACGCGGTCGAACCGCGCCTGCGCAAGCGCGGCCAGCAGCAGCAGCACGGCCACCAGCACCGACCCGAACCCCATCGCCCGGCCGACCGCGTTGCTCCGCAGCACCTGGCGATAGATCTTGGACATCCGCTGGTCCTCGACCTGGGCGGCGAGCGAACTGTAGGTCTGGAGCGGCGCGACCATCGACACGAAATCCTCGACCATCGCATCGAGATCGGCGGGGTCGGCCGTGGCCGCTGCCATGGCGACTGGCTCGTGCCGGCGCAGCATGACGCCCAGAGCGCCGATCACGCCGTGCTCGTCGATCGCCTGCAGGCGCTGGCTGACGCGGCCTACGCCGAACTGGGCGTGTCGGCTCCACAGCAGATCGAACCGTTCGGCGACCTGCGCCTCATCGACGTCGGCGCCGTTGCCGAAGCGGCTCGCGACGGTCAGGAACCGCATCGTCTCGAGCTGGAGATGGGAGACGTGCCACGAGACGCTGTCGCGTCGGAACTCCTCCAGGCCCTTCGCGTCGACGGCCCGCCCGCGCCACTCCAGCATGAAGAGGCCGATCGTTCCCGCCAGTGCGGCGACGATGAGGCCCTGCGTCAGTCTGTTGTGGCGCGACACCGCGCGTTCGCCGTCGTTCGACGGGCGCTCAGCGTAGCGACACGTCCGCGAGCTGCCAGACCAGTCTGTTGATGTAGACCGGATCCTGAAGCTCGACGTGCTCGTCCACCGGATACATGAGCCAGATCGGCCCCTTGTCGCGCCGGCTCATCGGCTTTCCGTCCATGCTCGTGGCGAGGATGACGTCGTAGCGCCGGAAGTCGTCGAGCGGCACGGTCGCGACGTAGTCGTTGAGCGCGCGCAGCCGGACCTCCGTCGCGCCCGGCGAAACGGCGATCAGCGGCGCGAGGACGTCGCGGACGAGCGGGCCCGAGAAGACGGCCGTGCTGTCGGTGAACTCCGTCGTGGCGCGCAGGACGCGCTGTTCGTAGGAGGCGAGGTCGGCGGCGGTGAGCTCGACGGGGTCCACGCCCTCGGCCGAGATCGTCAGCAGCGCGGGCGCGTCGCCGGCGCGCGCCGCGGCGGCGAGCGCGAGCAGCGCGACCAGCGCGGCGAAAAGGCTTTTCATCAGGTTCTCCCCCATGGCGGACGCAGGACGCTCCACCGTCTAGCGGCTCGGCGTAAACGCCGCGTTTCCCAAAGGTGATCACGACGGCGGCGCGCACATCGACGCGGCGCGGGCCGGGCCGATTGTCCCCCGGCCCGCCCACGCCTAGGTTCCGCTGCGACGAAGGGATGACGCGCGGGCGGGAGAAGGCATGGCGTTCTGGATCATCGCGGCGGCGGCGGCGCTGGCGGCGGCGGCGTGGATGGCGCGGCCGCTTGCGGCATGGCGCGGATTGGGGCGCGCATCGGGGCGCGCATCCGCCCGTCCCCGCGCGGCGTATGACGAGCAGGTGTTCCGGGACCAGCTCGCCGAGGTGGACCGCGACCTCGCCCGCGGCGTGCTCACCGACCGCGAGGCCGACGCCGCGCGCACCGAGGTTTCGCGACGCCTTCTCACGGCGGCCGCCGAGCGCGCGCGCAGCGCCGACATCGCGCCGGCGCCGGCCTTCGCCTCGCGGGCGCTGGCGGTCGCGGTCGTCGTCGGCGCGCCGCTCGGGGCCTGGGCGCTCTACGGCGTGCTGGGCGCACCGGGCCTGCCGGACCAGCCGCTCGCCTCGCGAGACCTGGAGCGGCCAGGGCAGGCGGTGGCGGAGGCGATGCTCCCGCCGCAGCAGGCGCCCGACCCCGGCCCCGACGGGGCCGAGGCGGCGCGGCTCATCGGCGAGCTTGAGGCGCGGATGCAGGGCGACGGGGCCGACGCGCAGGGCCTCTATCTGCTCGCGCGCTCGCTCGCGCAGGTGGGCCGGTTCGGCGACAGCTGGCGAACCTACGACCGTCTGATCGCGACCGCGGGGCGCGACGCGCCGGCGGCGATCCATGTCGCCAAGGCCGAGGCGATGATCCTCGCCGCGCGCGGCTACGTCTCGCCGGAGGCGGAGGCCGCGCTGGAGGAGGGTCTGCGGCGCAGCCCCGACAACCCCGTGGCGCGCTACTACATCGGCGTCGCCTACAGCCAGACGAATCGGCCGCGCTCGGCGCTGGAGGCATGGTCGGGCCTGCTGCGCGACAGCCCGCCTGACGCGCCGTGGGTGGAGTCGACGCGCGCCCAGCTCGCTGCGCTGGCGCAGGAGACGGGGCTGGAGGCGCCGCAGGCCGAGACGCCGGAGGCGACGCGCGACGCCGGCGCGGCGATGGCGCAGATGGCCGGCGCGCTCGACGCGCGACTCGCGGCGGAGGGCGGCGGACCGATGGAATGGGCGCAGCTCGTGCGCACCTGGCGTGCGCTGGGCCGCGAGGCGGAGGCCGCCGACGCCGAGGCGCGGGCCCGCGCGGCGCTGGCGGGCGCGGCGGCGCTGGCGGCGTTCGACGCAGCGCTCGAAGCGCCCGCGCCCGGCGCCCCTGCGGCGCCCGCCCTGCCCGGCCCCGACGCCGGCGCCGTGGCGGCGGCGGCGCAGATGCCGGCGGGCGAGCGCATGGCGATGATCCGCGGCATGGTGGACGGGCTGGCCGAGCGGCTCTACGGCGACGGCGGCTCGCCCGACGAATGGGCGCGGCTGATCGCCTCGCTCGGCGTGCTTGGCGAGAGCGAGGCGCAGGCGGAGGCCTATGCGCGCGCGCGGCAGGCGCACGCCGACGACGCCACGGCGCTGGCCTTTCTCAGGGAGCGCGCGCTGACCGCCGGGCTGGACGTCGAGTGAGCGGCGAGGCCCCTCCCGCCGCGCCGGCCGGCGCCCCCGGCCCAGGGTCCGACACAGGCCCCGGTTCCGGCGCCGCCTCAGGCCCAGGCTCCGCCCGTGGCCCCGACTCCGGCCCCGACTCCGGCCCCGACCCGCTCGCCCGGGTCCACGAGGGGCCGATGGAGATGCTCGCGGCGGGGCTCGCGCCCGGCGCGCTGATCGGCCTCGACCTCGGGACCAAGACCATCGGCGTGGCGGTGAGCGACCCGCGCCGCACGCTGGCCTCGCCGCTGGAGACCCTGCCGCGCAGGAAGTTCGGGGCGGACGCAGGCCGGCTGCGCGAGATCGCCGAGGGACGCGGCGCGACCGGTTTCGTCATGGGCCTTCCCCGCGACATGAGCGGGGCGGAGGGGCCGCGGGCGCAGGCCAGCCGCGCCTTCGCGCGCAACCTCGCCCGAACGCTCGGCCTGCCGGTGGCGCTGTGGGACGAGCGGCTGAGCACCGTCGCCGTGGAGCGCGCGCTGATCGAGGCGGACGCCTCGCGCCGCCGGCGGGCGGAAGTGGTGGACCGGATGGCGGCGGCCTTCATCCTGCAGGGCGCGCTAGACCGCATGACCTACGCCGCGCGCGAGGCCGGGGAGCGCGACGGGCGCGAGGGTCAGGCGTGAGCGACGGCCCGCCCCGCCTCAAGCCGCGGCGCGCGTCGGCGATGGCCTCGCCCTGCGTCAACGTCTGCACGCTGCATCCGGTCTCGAAGCTCTGCGTCGGCTGCGGGCGGACCGGCGACGAGATCGCCGCCTGGGCGCGGCTGGGCGACGCCGGCCGCGCCGCGGTCATGGCGGAACTGCCGGCGCGCATGGCGGCGACGGCCCAGCGGCCCCCGAAGCTGTTCTAGGGCGTTGTCAGAGCCGACTGGATCAGTCGGCGCCACGAAAACCGCGGCGGGGCGCCGGCGCCGATCGGCAGACCTGACGCCGTCAGGTCGTACGGCCATGGCGGGCGGGAGGGCGGCGGCGCGCGGCCGCCTCGCACCCGCTTCCGCCCCGCACCCCGGGCCGTTGCGGCGCGCGGGACGCCAGCGCCCGAGCGGCCGCCCCCCCTGCGCGCTACTTCAGGTATTTCTTGGCGATGGAGGCCCCGACGCTGTATTTCGGGTCCACCATGTTGCCGAGCCTGACCTTGCCGCACATCGTCAGCAGCATGTAGGCGTCCGCCTCGGACTGGCCGGTTTCAGCGGCGACCCAGCGCACGAGTTCGCGATAGGCGATGCGCGAGGCGTCCTCCAGCGGCCGCGCCGAGCCGATGAACATCATCGCCTCCTCGGTCTCCAGCTGCGGCCATGCGTTGCCGTGACCCTTGATGAGATCGACCTGCAGCTCCACCGTCGCCGGCATCTCCAGCGCCACGCCGCACAGCTCGCCGTCGCCCTGGATCGCGTGGCAGTCGCCGAGATAGAGGTAGCCGCCCGCCTTGTTCACGGGGAGGTAGATGATCGCGCCGGGGCCGACGTCCGGCAGGTCCATGTTGCCGCCGTAGTAGTCGGGCTGCAGCGAGGAGATCGCCTCGATCTCCGGCGACGTGCCGATGGTGCCGATGAAGGGCTCGTAGGGCAGCGTCAGCGTGTCGGACCAGTAGACGCCCTGCTCGTCGACCCTGATCTTCTTCACCTTCTCCGGCAGCGGCGCGTTCAGCATCGCGGTGTTTCCGGTGCCGACGAGACCGCCGAACTCGGGAATGAGGCAGGTGGTGCCGACCGGCTGCGGCCCGCGCGGCCTGATGGAGAGGATGCGCACCGCCAGCGCGTCGCCCTTCTCCGCGCCCTTCACGAAGATCGGGCCGGTCTGCGGGTTGAGGAACGGGAAGTTGAGGATCTGCGAGGGGACGTCGCTCTCCTTCGTGATCTTGCCCTCGAAGGCGTCGTGGGTCTCGACCGAGACCACCGCGCCGGGCTCGACCTCGATCACGGGGTCCGCGTAGGGGCCGTAGACGTAGTGGAAGGCGCCCTGATCGGCGATCGTTATGGCGTGCTTCGCGCCGGCGGCGCCGCCGGCGACGCCCTTGCGCGCCATCAGCGAATTCTCGAACCAGCCCATTGTCTTCTCCCTCTCCCTTTGGGGCGTTCAGATCGTCAGATGCCGGCGCACCGCGTCGCGGGAGGTTATCTCCTCGCGGCTCAGCGATGCGACGACGCGACCCTTCTCCATCACGTAGCCGCGCTCGGCCATCGACACGATGAGGTCGAGATTCTGCTCCACCAGCAGCACGGCGACGCCGGTCTGGCGGTTCAGCGCGCGGACGTTGCGGGCGATGTCCTTCACGATGGAGGGCTGGATGCCCTCCGACGGCTCGTCCAGCAGCATGAGCTTCGGCGCGCCGATCATCGCGCGGCCGATGGCGAGCTGCTGCTGCTGGCCGCCAGAGAGCGTGCCGGCGCGCTGGCGCGCGCGCTCCTTCAGGATCGGGAAGAAGCGGTGGACGGCCTCGTAGTCGGGCGTCGACCGGCCGGCCCCGGCGACCTCGCCGACCATGAGGTTCTCGCGCACCGTCAGCGAGGGGAACACGTCGCGCCCCTGCGGGATGTAGCCAACGCCGGCGCGGGCCCTTCGGTCGGCGCTCTCGGCGGTCGCGTCGCGCCCGTCGAACAGGATGCGCCCGGCGGTGGGCCTCAGCAGGCCGGCGAGCGTGCGCATCAGCGTGCTCTTGCCGACGCCGTTGCGGCCGATGACGGCGACGATCTCGCCCGGCGCGATGGCGAGATCGACGCCCTGCAGCACCGTCTCCCCGCCGTAGCCGCCGCAGAGGCCGACGACCTCCAGCACTGCGCCGCTATTCATCGGCCGCCCCCAGGTAGATCCGCTGCACGCCCTCATGGGCGATCATCTCCGCGATCGAGCCCTCCGCGAAGATCGCGCCGAAATGCAGCACCGTCACGCGCTTCGCGATCTGCTCCACGAAGGCCATGTCGTGCTCGACGGCGAGGATGGTGATGCCGCGCGCGTTCAGGGCATGCAGCATCTCCCCGGTCCTGCGCGTCTCGTCGGGCGACATGCCGGCGGTCGGCTCGTCGAGCAGAAGGAGCTGCGGCTCGACGCCCACCGCCATGCCGATCTCAAGCCATTGCTGCTGGCCGTGGGAGAGGACGCCGGCGGGCGTCCCGGCCTCGTCGCCGAGGCTGGCGAAGTCGAGCACCCGTTCGACGGTCGCGGCGAGGTCGGCGCCGTGCAGGTGGTTCTGGAACGCGACTTCGAGATTCTGCCGCACGCTGAGCGCCTTGAAGATGCCGGGCACCTGGAACTTCACGCTCATGCCGCGGCGGATGCGCTGGAACGGGCGCAGGCGGGTGATGTCCTCCCCGCGGAACGTGATGGTACCGCTGTCAGGCGCGTGCTCGCCGAGCAGCAGGCGGAAGAAGGAGGACTTGCCGGCGCCGTTCGGCCCGATCAGGCAGTGCATCGCCCCGGCCTCAAGCGCAAAGTCGATGTCGCGCGCGACGGTGACGCCGCCGAACGCCTTGTTGAGACCGGCGACTCGCAGGATCTCGGTCATCGCCCGGCCCTCCGGCCCGGTCGGCCGAGCCGCCCGAGACGCTCCATCGCCGTGTACACCACGCCGTCCGGCGCCAGCAGCACGGTGAACAGCAGCAGCGCGCCCATGGCGACCAGCGCATACTGGCTGCCGTAGATCGTCAGTTGCTGGAAGGCCGTGAGCACCAGCAGCGTCCCCAGCAGCGTAGCCGTGATGTCGCGCCGCCCGCCGACCGCGACCCAGACGATGGGCAGCGCGGCGGAGGTCAGCCCCATGCTCGAAGGCGTGATGTACTGCCCCCATGCGGTGTAGAGCGCGCCGGAGAGGCCCGCCAGCGCGCCGCCCAGCCCGAAGGCGAGCATCTGGTACACGCGCACGTCGTAGCCCAGCATCTCGGCGCGCTCGGGGTTCTCGCGGATCGCCACCAGCACGTTGCCGAAGGGCGCGTTCAGCAGCATCCGCAACCCGAGATAGCAGAGCGCCACCATCGCCAGCAGCGCATAGTACAGCTGCGCGCCGGGGTAGAGCACGAGGTCGCCGCCCGGCCATGGCAGGGTGAGCGGCGGCATTCCCGACATGCCGTTGAAGCCGTTGAGCCGCGCCTCGCCGATGCGCCACTGCGGGCCGGCGGTCTGGGCCATGAAGGTCTCCAGCACCAGCGTCACCGACAGCGTGACGATGCCGATGAAAACGCCCCGGATGCGGCCGAAGAACATGAAGTACCCGATGAGCAGCGCGAAGGCCCCGCCCAGCGCCACCGACAGGATCAGCGCAAGCCAGGTGAAGCCGTAGGCGGCGCCGACATTGATCGTCAGCACGCCATAGGCGTAGCCGGCGAGGCCGAAGAACGCCGTCTGCCCGAAGCTGAGCGCGCCGCCATAGCCCCAGACCACGCCAAGGCCCATCGCCATGAAGGTCCAGACGAGGAAGTAGGCCGCGTTGCCGACGGTGTAGTCGTCGCTGAACTGCGGATAGGCCGCCGCCGCCAGCAGCGCCAGCCCGGCGGCGAGCCAGAACAGCGACCCGCGCCCCATGGTCTGCGGCCCCTCCAGCCGGCGCAGCCAGACCGCGAGGCCCGAGCGGCGGTCGCGCGGCGCGGCTTCGGGCGCGAACGTCCTTGCGTCGTTCATTCTCGCCCCCTATCGCCGCGCGCGCTTGATGAAGGCCGAGAGGCCGCCCGGCAGGATCCGGATGACGACGATCACCGCGACGAGCAGCCCGATCTGGCCGAACAGCTGGCCGTACCACGCCGTCAGGCCCGCCCGGATCGCCGCGAGGATCGCCGCCGCCGGCGCCGCGCCCACGAAGATGTCCGCCCCGCCGACGACGACCGTCACGAAGCTCTCGACCATGAAGGTCGCGCCCATGGTCGGCACCATGGTCATCGTCGGCGCGTAGAGGCCGCCGGCGAGGCCGGCCAGCGCGGCGCCGAGGCCGAAGGTGAGGCCGTAGACGCGCCGCGTGTCCACGCCTAGCGCGCGCGCCATCTGCGGCCGCTCGATGGTCGCGCGCGCCACCACGCCGAAGCGGGTGCGGTAGAACAGCCAGTAGAGCCCCGCCAGCAGGGCGACGGCGGCGCCCATCAGCACCAGCCGATAGAGCGAATAGGAGCGGTCGCCGACCGCGACGCCGCCCAGCGGCGTGCCGACGCCCTGCATCGTCGAGCCGAGCACGATCAGCACGCCCTGGGTCGCGATCAGGCTCACCCCCCATGTCGCGATGATCGAGTCGAGCGGGCGGTGGTAGAGATGGCGGATCACCGCGCGCTCCAGCGCCATGCCGACGAGCCCCGCGACCAGCGCCCCGCACAGGATCGCGAGCGGCAGCGGCAGCCCGGCGCGGGCGGTCGCCGCCGTGACATAGGCGCCGCACATGATGAACTCGCCATGGGCGAGGTTGATCACGCCCATCATCCCGAAGATCACCGCGAGCCCGGCGCAGGAGATGACGAGAAAGGCGAAGGCGTCGCCGAACTGGTAGGCGGTGGAGAAAAGCGTGGCGGCAAGCTCCAACGAAAAGCCCCCTTTCGCGTTCCGGGCAGGTGAAAGGCGGACGGCGCGTCGCGCGCGCCGTCCCGGTCGCGTCAGCCGGTCAGTTGGCCGGCGGCGGGCTGGAGGGCGTGTACTGCGCGCTCGGGTCGTTCTTCGTCAGGTCGCAGCCGGCGTCGCCCAGCCAGTAGGGCGCGATGTTCTCCCACACCGTCGGAAAAGCGATGGAGTGGTCGGCCTCGACCTTGGCGAGGAAGATCGTGTGCGACATGTGCTGGCTTTTCGGGTCGAGGCAGACATTGCCCGAGGGCCCGTCGAAGCAGACGTCGCCCTTGCCCAGTTCGGCGCGGATCGCGTCATGGTCGGTGGAGCCGGCGCGCTCGACCATCTGCTTGTAGAGGTTCATCGCGATATAGGAGTTCGCTGCCTCCTGGTTGATGTAGGGCTCGTCTGGGAACATCGCGCGGAACTTCTCGACGAACGCCTTCGAGGCGGGGGTGTCGATCTCCTCGATGTAGTTGGTCGTCACATACATGTCCTTCAGGCTCGGCGGCGTGAAGCGCTTGTGCTCGTAGCCCTGGCCGACATTGACCGAGGACGCCATCGGCAGCCCGACATCCGCCGAAGCCGCCTGCTCGTAGTAGGACGCCTGCGCCGCGCCGACGAGCAGCGTCACCACGAAGTCGGCGTCGGTGGCCTGGATGTTCTGGATAGTCTGGCTGAACTGCGAGACGCCGAGCGGGATGAACTCCTCGCCGACCATCTCGCCGCCGTTCTCGGCCACGATCTGGCGCACCCATTCCGCTGAGATCTGGCCGAAGTTGTAGTCGGCGGCGAGCGTGTAGACCTTGGGGCCGTAGGTCTCCATCATCCACGGGATCAGCGTGGAGAACTGCTGCTCGGGCACCGCGCCGGTGACGATCATGTTCGCGTCGCAGACGCCGCCCTCATACTGGTTGTTGTAGAAGGCCAGCCCGTCGAACTGGTTGACGATGGGGCGATAGGCCTCGCGCGAGGCGGAGGAGAAGCCGGCGAACACCACGTCCACCTTGTCCTGCTGCAGGACGCGGCGCATGAACTCCTGATACCGGCGGTTGTCGGACTGGGTGTCGTAGACGACCAGCTCTACGGGGCGCCCGGCGATGCCGCCGGCGTCGTTGATCTCCTTCGCGGCGAGCTCGATGGCGTGGACCTTCACCATCGTCGCGGCGGCGAAGTCGCCGGACTGGTCCTCCAGCACGCCGATCCTGATCGGGCCGTCCTGGGCGAGCGCCGTGGCGGCGCCGAGGCCCGCGGCGGCGGCCAGCGCCGCCGACGTCAGAAGGGCTTTGCGGTTCGTCTTCATCGCTTCCGTCTCCTGCTGGTTCGTCGTTGTCGTTCATGCGTTCCGGGTGAGCCCGGCCGTGCGCGGGCTCTGCCGCGCCCCGTTTCCGCGCGCGAGGTAGTCGCGCGCCATCTCGTCGACCGGGATGCGCCGCCGCATGGCCTCGGCGCGCAGGCGCTCATAGGCGGCGTCCTGGTCGAGGCCGTCGTCGAGCACCATCCGCAGGATCGCCGCGGTGACGACGCGGCGCCCGGCGAGGCGCTGGCGCATCGCCTCCGTCTCGCGGGCCTCGCGCTGGCGCCGCGCATGCTCGTTGACGGCGAGATAGACCGCCGTGAACACGCCCGAGCTGCGGACAGGCTTGAGGATGTGGCTGGCGCAGCGCCGCCGCACCACGCGCGCGAGGCGGCTGGGGGCCTCGTGGCCGATGAGCGCGATCGTCGGCGGGGCGTCCGCCGCGTCCCGCCCGCCGAGCGCCTCGATCTCGTCGTCGGCGTCGAAAAGGATCAGGTCGCATTCCGGCAGGGCGGCGTCCGTGAGCGCCGCCGGGTCGACCGCCTCGACGGCGAGGCCGAGCTTGCCAAGCACGCTCATCAGCACGTCGCGGCTGGCGTCCTCCCGGTGCAGCACGAGAGCGCGGTAGCCGCGGAAGTTCTGGATGGCGGCGCGCTTCACGTCGCCGCCCGCAGGAAGCCGGGGCCGAGCTCGGCGCCGCCGCTGATGCGTTTCACCCAGACGAGATAGGGGTCTGGCCGGACCGGGCCGGCCTCCTCGAACAGAAGCTCGAACGTCCCCGCCGCAGTGGAGCGGCCGATACGGGGGCGCATGCAGCAGTGCAGGTTGTCGGGGTCGACGCGCACGAGGCCCTGGGGCGCGGCGAAGCTCAGGCCGCGCAGCGCCTCGCGCACCGGCCCGAGCGCGGCGCCGCCGCTGGCCTCCGCGGCGCCGGCGAGCAGATGCACGGCGACATAGCTGGCCTCGGCGTCGGCGCAGGTGAAGCCCAGGTCGGGATGCTGACGCGACCACGCCGCGGTGAAGCGCGCGTTCTCGGCCGAGGCGACGGACGAGAAATAGACCGACGAGGAGAGGTGGCCGTCCGCCGCGTCGCCGAGGAACGGCAGCTCGACCTCCGAGAGGCTGCAGCTTGCGATCGGCATGTCGCGCGCCTGGTCCACGCCCGCCTCGCGCGCCGCGCGGCGCAGCCTGCGGATGAAGGCGTAGCAGGACTCGCCGATCAGCGTCGTGAAGATGAAGTCGGGGCGGTCGCGCAGGATCTGGGCGGCGAGGGCGTCGAAATCGGTCTCGCCCACCGGGAAGTAGCGCTCGCCGAGCACGGCGCCGCCGACCTCCATCAGCGCCTCGCGCAGGATGCGGTTGTTCTCCCACGCCCAGACGTAGTTGGAGCCGACGAACCAGCCGCGCGCGCCGTGGCGCGTCAGCAGGTGGCGCGCCAGCGGCACGACGTGCTGGTTGGGCGCGGCGCCGGTGTAGACGACGTTCTCGTTGGTCTCGAAGCCCTCATAGTGCGACGGGTACCAGAGCATCGCGTCGTTCTTCTCGAAGAGCGGCAGCACCTCCTTGCGGCTGGAGGAGGTGTAGCAGCCGAAGACGTGCGAGACGCCCTCCTCGGTCAGCATCCGGCGCACGGCGTCGGAGTAGGCCGACGTCACGCCGCCGGGGTCCATCGCGACCGGGTCGAGGACGACCGCGCGCGACGCGTCGGCGTTGACCTCCGCGATGGCGAGCTCCGCGCCGGCGCGCATCGCGCGGCCCACGGCGGCGTAGGAGCCGCTGCAGGAGAAGAGGACGCCGACGCGGATGTTCAGTCTTTCCATCGCCATCCAGAACAAAAAGGCCCCTCGCGACGACCGTGGGTCGCCAGCAAGAGGCCGTGTCGCCCGTCCGGCGCAGCCGGACTATGTCGCGTCTCAAGGCTCCGGCGCAGCCGGACCATCTCGCGTCTCGAAGGGTGTCAGCCTCGCTCTTGAGGCGCATTCACCTTGGTTACCGGCGCGGCGGCGAGTCAAGTCCGTTCGCGCGGGCGGCCGCATTGCAGGGCAGACGATCGAGGTCGCCCATCGATTGGGCGCCGCTCGAGCCGGAATGTTCACCGCCAAGGCGCCGCGGCGGCCTGCTCCGGCGTCGGCGCATCGCAGGTTCCTCCGCCGCCGCTTCTCCGCCGCCGCGGCCCCTTTGCGTCGGCGCGGCGCAAAGGGGCCGCGACAGCCGGTCCGAGCCGATGCGGGACCGGCGGTCGGGCGACATCCCGGTGCGCGCCCTCGCGCGGCGGATCCGGCGCCGCTGCGCACCGAGCGACGCGAAGACTCCGCTTGACGTAGCGCAAACCTCCGTGTGACCGTCTGATGAAAAACGATTTTCGGCGGCGTCTCGCAACGGGCCGATCGGGTCCGCTTGGGGGGAATGCATGTGAAGATCGCCGCCGTGCGCGCGAGCGCGCACAGGATACCGACCGTCCTGCCCATCGTTGGAACGCCGGCCGGGGGGTCGGTGCGCGTCGTGTGCGAGGTCGAGACCGAGGATGGCCTCGTCGGCGTCGGCATGACCGCGCGCTTCCTGCCGCTGGGGGTGGTCGCGGTCATCGAGAAGCACCTCGCGCCGGCGGTCATGGGCCTCGATCCTCGCGATCTGGAGGCCATCCACGCCCGGCTGCAAGCGCTGACGTCGGAGCGCGGCCAGACGCTCGGGGTCAACACCGCGGCGGTCTCGGCGCTCGATCTCGCCCTGTGGGATCTGATCGGCAAGGCGCACGGGCGCACCGTCGCGCAGCTTCTCGGCGGCCGCGCCGACCATGCCGAGTGCTACGTCACGTTCGGCTTCGGCGCCTTCGACCGCGATCAGCTCGTCGAGGTCGCGCGCGGGCTGGCGGCGGAGCAGGGCCACACCGGCTTCAAGATGCTCGTCGGCGTCGCCCCGAACATCGGCGAGGACGCCGCGCGGGTGCGCCATGTCCGCGACGCGCTGGGCGACGACGCGGTGCTGGCCGTGGACGCCAACGAGAGCCTGTCGATCGACCAGGCGACGCGGCTCGCGCGGCTCATCGAGGACTGCGACATCGCCTGGTTCGAGGATCCGGTCTGGCGCAACGACCCGCGCGACATGGCCCGGCTGCGCCGCGCGACCTCGATCCCGCTGGCGGCGGGGCAGATGGACGGCCATTCGAGCCGCTTCCGGCAGTTCATCGAGGGCGACGCCATCGACATCTTCCTGCCCAACAGCCTGTTCAACGGCGGCATGACCGAGACGCGCCGCGTCGCCGCCCTCGCCCAGATCTACGACAAGCCGCTGTCGGACGCGGGCGGCGGCGGGATCTACTGCCTGCACCACGTCGCGGGCTTTCGGAACGGGACGCTGGCGGAGACCCATCTCGGCGTCGAGCAGGTCGAGCGGGCGATGTTCCGCGCGGCGCCCGAGCCCTCCGGCGGCCGGCTCGCCGTGCCGCCGGGGCCGGGCTTCGGCGTGGAGCTCGACCGCGACGTTCTGAAGGACACGCTCATCACCGACTAGACCACCCCGAAGTCGAACCCATGGCGCGCAAGACGCCGAAACCGGCCGAACGCATCGCGTGGCCGAACAGTGGAGAAAACAGAATGCTGCACACCACGCGTTTCATCGCCGCCGCGGCATGCGCCGCAAGCGTCGCCCTGGCCGGCTGGACCGGCGCGCAGGCGCAGTCGCTGTCGTTGCGCATCTCCGGCGAGAACCCGATGACCGGGCTCGACCTGCGCATGGCGGAGCGGTTCGCCGAAGTCCTCAAGGAGAAGATGGGCGACGACCTCTCCTACGAGCTGTTCCACACCCAGGCGCTCGGCGACGAGCAGGTGCACCTGCAGATGATCCGCACCGGCCAGATCGACGTCTATCCCATGGGGTCGGACGCCGTGACGCTCGACCCGGCCTGGGCTGTCTTCGACATGCCGTTCCTGTTCTCGGACCGCGACACCGTCTCGCGCCTGCTCGACGGCGAGATCGGCGAGGAGCTGCGCCAGTCCATGCGCGCGGCGGCGGGCCTTGAGGTTCTGGCCTTCGGCGAGCTGGGCTTCCGCCAGATGACCAACAACGTCCGCCCCATCGTCACGCCGGCGGACATGCAGGGCGTGCAGTTCCGCGTGCCGGGCAGCCCGGCGCGCATCCTGTCCTTCCGCGCGCTCGGCGCCGAGCCGATCAACATGAACTTCGGCGAGCTCTATCTCGCGCTGCAGCAGGGCACGGTGGACGGGCAGGAGAACCCGCTCATCACCATCAAGAACCGCTCGCTGAACGAGGTGCAGGAGTATCTCTCGCTCTCCGGCCACGTCTATTCGCCCGTCACGCTGGTGATGAACGGCGCGAAATACGACAGCCTGACGGCGGAGCAGCAGGCCATGGTCAGGGAGGCGGCGCTGGAGGCCGCGCAGTTCACCCGCGGGCTCGGCGCCGAGGGCGACGCGACGCTTCTCGGCGAGCTGTCGCAGACCATGGCGGTCAACGAGATCGACCTCGCCGCCTTCAAGGAGGCCGCGAAGCCGATCTGGGAGCAGGTCGGCGAGATGGCCGGAGCGGAGCTGGCCGGGCGCGTGATCGCGGCGGCGGCGGCGCAGTGAGGCCGTGCGGCGCGGCCCGGCCGCGCCGCGACCCCCCATGATCGGAGCCGCCCCATGACGCGACCCTCGGACGGCCCCGGCGGCCGGGAGGACCTCGGCGCCGCCATCGCCGAGGCGTCCCGCGCCGCAGACATCGGCGACCCGGACGCCGGCGCCTCGACCTTCGACCGCACCCTGAACAGGCTGGTGGAGGCCGCCGGCGTCGCGATCTTCCTGACGATCGTGGGGATCGTGTTCCTGAACGCGGCGGGTCGCTACGCGATCTCGACCACGATGATCTGGGGTGACGAACTGGTGCTGTCGCTGCTGCCCTGGCTCGGCATGACCGGCATGTTCCTCGCCATCCGCCGGCGCGCGGCCATCCGCATCGGCTTCTTCGTGGACCTGCTTCCCGGCCCCGCGCGGCGCGTGCTGACGGTGTTCGGCTCGCTTTTCGCAGCCGCCGCCTTCACCTGGCTCGGGATCGTGTCGGTCCACTACATGGGCTTCTTCGGGGCAGACCGCACGCTCTACCTGCAGATTCAGAAAGGTTGGTTCATGGCGGCGATGGTCGGCGGGCCGGCGCTGGCGGCGCTGGCCTATCTGGTCGTCGCGTGGCGCGACGGCCGCGGCGGGGACGCGCGATGATCGGCTCGCTGATCGCCGTCGCCATGCTGCTGACGCTGCTGGTGGCGGGCGTGCCGATGGTGGCCGCGCTGCTGGCGGCGGTGGCGTTCAACTTCGTCTTTGGCGGCCAGTGGGCGATCATGGTGCCGCAGACGATGGTCTCCGGCGTCAGCCAGTTCACGCTGATCGCCCTGCCGCTGTTCGTGCTCTCGGGCGTGATCATGAACGCCGGCGGCATCTCGGGGCGGCTGTTCGATTTCGCGAAATCGCTGGTGGGCTGGATGCGCGGCGGGCTGGCGCAGGTCAACGTGCTGACCTCGATGTTCTTCGGCGGCATGATCGGCTCCTCCACCGCCGACCTGGCGGGGTCGGGCTCGATCCTGATCCCGGCGATGAAGCGCGAGGGCTATCCGCCGGAGGTGGCGGCGGCGATCAGCGCCTCGTCCTCCGGCGTCGGTCCGCTGATCCCGCCGTCGTCGCCGATGATCCTCTATTCCGCCGTGACAGGCACCTCCCTCGGCGCGCTGTTTCTGGCGGGGCTGATACCGGGGCTGCTGCTCGGCCTCGCCTTCATGGTCTGCATCGGCTTCATCGCGGTCCGTCGCGGCTGGAAGCGGCACGGAGACTTCTCGGCGGCCGAGATCCTGCGCGCGGGATGGCGCGCGAGCCTCGCCTTCGGCACGCCGGTCATCATCGTCGGCGGGCTGGTGCTGGGCGTGTTCACGCCGAGCGAGGGCGGCGCGTTCGCGGTGGTCTACGCGGCGCTGCTCTCCACGCTGGTCTATCGCACGCTGACGCTGCGCGGCCTCTACCGGGCGGTGGCGGCGGCGCTGCAGATGACGGGCGAGTTGCTGATCATCGTCAGCCTGTCCTTCGCGCTCGGCGCCTCGCTCTCCAGCGCGCAGGCGCCGCAGGCGCTGGCTGGCGTGCTGGAGATGCTGGCGATCGACGACTCGCCCTATCTGCAGCTTCTGGCGCTCATGGCGCTCGCCATCATCGCGGGCATGTTCCTCGATCCGCTCATCCCGGTGCTGGCGCCGGTGATCCTGCCCACGCTGCTGCTCTATGACATCGACCTGATTCATTTCGGCGTGCTGATGGTGATGGCGGTGGTGATCGGGCAACTGACGCCGCCGCTCGCCATCGCGCTGATCATCACGTCGGGCATCGCGCGGGTCGATCAGATGCGGATCTTCAGGGCCAACCTGCCGTTCTTCTTTCTCATCATCGGCTTCACGCTGCTGCTGATGGCGACGCCCCAGCTCGCGACGTGGCTGCCCTCGGTCGCGGACCGCTGAGCGGGCCGCTCAGGGGATGGAAGCGAGGAAATAGGATTCGTCGCCAACCCCAGGCACGGTCGCCGCGATCTCTCCGCGCTCCAGATCGACGAGCCAGACGAGGCTGCTGCGCGGCCCCGCCTTGGCGCCGCCGATGACGCAGGCGTAGCGGCCGACCACGACCACGCCGCGCGGCCGCGCCTCGCCGCCCGGCAGCGCCGGCGGGCGCAGGCGCAGCGCCTCGGAGGGGCGGCCGGCGAGCGCCGCGGCGACGTCGATCACCGAGATCGTGTTGGACCGGAAGCAGGTCGCCACCAGATGCGCGCCGTCGGGCGTGAAGGCGACGCCGAAGGGCCGGGTGGCCACGTCCGGATCATCGCCGCCGACCCGCACCCGCGCGAGTTCCGCGTCCCGGCCGCCCTCGGCGGCGCGGGCGACGTCGATGATCGAGACGGTCCGGCCCTCGTAGGGCTCCGCCATGCTCTCGCGGGCCGCGGCGGCCACCAGCGCGCCGTCGGCGCTGACGGCCATGCCGAACGGCCCCGTCTCCATCGCGACGCGCCCGATCTCCGGGTCAGGCTCGCCGGCGAGCGCGGCGCCGAGGTCGAGCACGGAGACGTCGCTGAAGCCGCCGTTGCCTACGAAGAGCAGACCACCCCTCAGCGGCGAGACCACGAGGCCGGTCGGGTTCGGGTAGCGGCCGAAGCTGGGATGCGGGCTGTCATGGGCGCTGGGGCCGGCGGCGGGGTGCGCAGCGTTCTGCTTCAGCGCGATGGCGCCCACGGCGCGGCGGGCGGCGACGTCGATCACCGTCACCGCGTCGCCGCCGTCCTCGCTGCCGGCGGCCTCGCCGCAGTTGACGAGAAGCCGGGCGCCGTCCGGCGTCAGCGCGGGCCCGACCGGCCCGGTCGCGCCCGTCGGGATGAAGTCGACCACCGCGCCGAGCGTGCCGTCGTTAGCGGGATCGGCGGCCTTCTCGAGGTCGAGCACCGCCACGAGGCCCGGATGGCCGTGCTGGTAGGCCTTTGCGGCGGCGGGCGTCGCGGCCCCGGAGTGATTCACGACATAGGCGAAGCGGCCTTCGGCGTCGACCGCGACGGCGACCGGCTGGCCGCTCGCCGGGGCGTCGGGGGCGCCGTCCCCGTCGGTGTCGACGTCGGGGGTGACGCGCGGGCGCGACACGACCGCGGCCCCGCCGCCGCCGTCGAGCGCCGTCAGCAGGTCGACGACCGCGACCGAATTGTCCCACCGTCCGCTGACGATCAGTCGCCCGGGGGCGTGCGGCATGGCTTCGATCCTCGCATCGCGCGGAAATTGGTGAACCGGCCCGGTCTTTTGAGCAGCGCGTCCGGGATAATGCAAGGCGGGCGGCGCCCCTGCGGGGCGACCCCGCCGCCGCGGCCGGACTTGCGAATGGGGTGCGACGCCGCACGCATCAACGCCGCGGCGCCGGATGGGGGCAGGGGGTGTGGTCGGGGCGGCAGGATTCGAACCTGCGGCTTTCGGTTCCCAAAACCGACGCGCTACCAGACTGCGCTACGCCCCGACGCGCCCCGCTTCTAGCCCGCCTCGGGCGGGCGGGCAACGGAACAGGGCCACGCCGCTCCTTCGTCGCCGAACGCGGCGTGGCGGGCGCGCGCGCCCAGGCCGATGCCGAGGCGCTCGGCGAGACCGCCATGGATCTCCAGCACGGCCAGCGTGTCGCAGTCCGAGTGCCTGGGATCGAGCGTGTAGGGCTCAGCCCGCTCGACGAGGCCGCAGAGCCGCCCGTCGGGTCCGAAGAACAGCATGTCGAGGCTGAGCGGCGTGTCCTTCATCCAGAAAGCCACAGGCCGCGGTCTTTCGAAGACGAACAGCATCCCGGCGTCCTGCGCGAGGTCGGTGCGGTTCATGAGGCCCTGCGCGCGCTCCTCCGGCGTGTCGGCGATCTCCACCGCGAAGGCCGCGACGCGGACGCGGTCCGCCCCGCCCTCGAGCGCGATGTCTATCCTGTCGGTCGGGCACGCGCCCGACGCCGCCGGCGCCGCCGCCGGTCCGGCGAAGGCGACCAAAGCGACGACCGCCGACGCGGCCATCCTGCGAGGCCCGATGAGGCCTGCCATACCGAACTCCCGGACCGGTCTAGCGACCGAAGCCGCGTCGCGGCGCCATGCTGTCGTCGCCGTCTTCATCCTCGCCGACGTCCGGCTGGGGCGCGCCGAGGCGCGACACGTCCGCGCCCTGGCGTGGCGGCGGCGCGGCGGCGGGAGCGTGGGATGCGGGATGATTGGCGGCGGGCCGCATGTTCGTCGCCAGCCGCAACGCCTCCTCCGGCGGCAGGGCCGCCTCCCACGCCGCGACCTCGGCGGCCATCAGGCCGCGCGGACCGGCGGTGGTGCGCACCGCGACCGCCTCGCCCGGCCCGAGATCGTTCAGGCCGCTGCGCCGCAGGACCTCCATGTGCACGAACACGTCGCCGCTTGACCCGAAGACGTTCAGGAAGCCGAATCCCTTCGCCCGGTCGAACCACTTGACGCGCGCCGGCTCGAGCGGACCGCCAGCAAGCTCATCGTGGACGAAATCGCCCGGGCGCTCCGCCATGCCTTCGGGCTCGGGCTCCTCGACGGCAAGGATCTGGACGGCCTGCCAGCCGCGTTCGAAGAGCGACGCCTCGATCCTGACGACGGCGCCATCAGGCAGAGCGCCGCGCCCGGAGGCGCGCACGCAGTTGGCGTGGGCGAGAATGTCGCCCTCAATGGCGTCGGAAGTTATGAAGCCGTATCCGCGAACGCTGTCGTACCACTTCACGCGGCCCTCGACGACGACGACGCTAGGCTCTGAAACCGCGTCCACAGCTTTCTCCCACCCGTCTTGCGCTTATGTTAACCCTGCAAGACCGAAACGAGGCTCGCACCCACATGGTTACAATACCGTTAAAACCTGATGGAACAAGCGCGCCTTTCGCACTGATTGCGGCGCAATCTGCGCGTGCAGGACGATTTCTGGCCGCTGGCGCCCTGCTCGGCCTCGCCGCGGCCTGTGGCGCGACGGGGCCGATGGCCGCGGGCGGGGAAGCGAGGCTCCGCGTGGCCGCGCTCGCGGGCCCGATCACGGCCGCGACGCCGGACGATACGTCGGATGCGGCGATGCGGGCGCGGCGCGCGACAGCGCGCGCTGGCGGGGCCGTGGCGCTGGCCGAGACGCCCTTCCTGCAGGGCTCGCCGGCCGGTCGGGCCTATCTCGCCAGGCCGGCTCCGAAGGCGCTGGCGCGCGGCGAACCGCCCGGCCAGTGCTACGGCCTCGGCGTCGCGACCGGTCCGGACGCGCCGGCGGAGGCCCTCAGGCGCTGCTTCGAGGAGATGGCCGACGATCCGCGCGAGGCGGGATGCGGGTGCCGCCTGCTCGCGATCGACGACGTCCTGCTCGCCGAGCGCGCGGCCTTCGCCTACGCGCCGGGCGTGAGCGGCAGACTTCTGGGCCCTGAAGCCCCGCAGTCCGGCGCGCTGGTGGTCGCCGAACGCCCGTCGGGCCGGGAAGGCGCCGCGCTGGCCGCGTTCTTCGGCTTCGATGGCCCCGTCGCGGTCGCGGAGCTCGGCGCGGACGGCGAGGCGGTGCTGCTTCTGCCGGGCGACGCCGCGCCCTTTCGCGGGGAGCGCGAGCGGTGGGGCTGGCGGCGCGGCCGGCTCACGGAGCGGCTGCTGCTGAGCAGCCCCGAGGGGCGCCGGCTGATCGCGCTGATCGGCTTCGAACCCGCCGACATCGCCGCCGAGGGCCCTGCGCTCGGGGCGTGGCCGAAGGGGTGAGCGGCGCGTCGGGCCGGCAAGTTTGGGTCCGAGGCTTGCGCCCTGGCGCTTTTCGCCCACAAATCGCCGCACAGCGCAAAGTGACAGGCCCATGTTCCAGAGCTTCGACCTCCCCGACGACCGCGCCGCCTCCGCCGACAGGCTGGCGCGGCTGCGCAAGGCGATGGCGCAGGCCGGGGTCGACGGCTTCGCCGCGCCGCGCGCCGACGCGCATCAGGGCGAGAACGTGGCGCCGCGCGACGAGCGGCTCGCCTGGCTGACGGGCTTCACCGGCTCGGCGGGCCTCTGCCTCGCGCTCGCCCATCGCGCGGCGGTGTTCGTCGACGGGCGCTACACGCTTCAGGCGCGCGAGCAGGTCGACGGCGCGGCGTTCGAGGTGCTGGGCCTGGCCGACCCGGGCCCGGAGGCGTGGCTGTCGCAGGCTCTGCATGCCGGCGCCGTGCTGGGGCTCGACCCGATGCTGCACACGACGGCGGGCGTGGAGAAGCTCTCCGCCGCCGCTGCGAAGGCCGGCGCCAGCGTGAAGCTGCTCGACGCCAACCTCATCGATGCGGTCTGGAGCGACCAGCCGCCGCCGCCCTGCAGCGCGATCCGGCCCTACCCGGAGGCGCTGGCCGGGCGCAGCGCGGCGGTGAAGCGCGACGCGATGGGCAGCGCGGTCGCCGCGGCGGGGGCCGAGGCGGCGGTCCTCACCCTGCCCGACAGCATCGCGTGGCTGCTGAACGTGCGCGGCGACGACGTGGCGCGCATGCCCGCGCCGCTCGCCTTCGCGACGCTGGGCGCCGATGGCGCGGTGACGCTGTACACCGACCCCGACAAGCTCGACGGCGTCGCGCTGGCGCATCTCGGCCCCGACGTGACGACGGCGCCGCCGGAGGCCCTCGGGTCCGGCCTCGACGCCCTCGCCGGCAAGGCCGTGCTGGTGGACCGCCGCAGCGCGCCGGCCTGGGTGGGGCGACGGCTGGAGGCCGCGGGCGCGCGCGTCGTCTGGGCGCGCGACCCCTGCATCCTCGCCAAGGCGACCAAGACGCAGGCGGAGCTCGACGGCGCCCGCGCCGCCCACCGCCGCGACGCCGCCGCGATGGCGGCCTTCCTGCGCTGGCTCGACGAGGCGGGCGCCGCCGAGAAGCCGCTGACCGAGATCGCCGTCGTCAAGGCGCTGGAGGATTTCCGCGCCGGGGCGGGCGACCTGCGCGACATCTCCTTCGACACGATCTGCGGCGCCGGCCCGCACGGCGCCGTCGTACATTACCGCGTCAGCCGCGCCACCGACCGCGCGCTGGTTCCCGGAGAACTCGTGCTGGTGGACAGCGGCGGGCAGTATCTCGACGGCACCACCGACGTCACGCGCACCGTCGCGTTCGGTCCGCCCGCGCCGGAGGCGGAGGCGCGGCGGCTCTTCACCCTCGTTCTGAAGGGCATGATCGCGATCTCGACGGCGCGCTTCCCCGAGAACACGACCGGGCGGGAGCTCGACCCCCTCGCCCGCGCCGCGCTGTGGCGGGCCGGCCACGACTACGACCACGGCACAGGCCACGGCGTCGGCGCCTATCTCGGCGTCCACGAGGGGCCGCAGAGCCTGTCGCGCCGGGGCGAGGAGCCGCTCAAGGCCGGGATGATCCTCTCCAACGAGCCCGGCTGCTACCTAGAGGGCCGCTTCGGCATCCGCATCGAGAACCTCCTCGTGGTGGAGCCGGCGACGCTCGTCGAGGGCGCGGCGCGGCCCACCATGGGCTTCGAGACGCTGACGCTGGCGCCGGTCGACCGCCGCCTTATCGACCCGGCGCTCCTGACGCCGGAGGAGCGAAGCTGGCTCGACGCCTACCATGCGCGCGTCCTCGCCGAGATCGGGCCGCTGGTCGATGCGCCGACGCGGGCATGGCTCGAAGGCGCCTGCGCGCCGCTGGAGCGCTGAAGGAAGACCCGCGCCGCAGGTCGCAGGGCGCAGGACCGATTGCAGGGAGAACGACCGATGGACATCGAGATCACGCCCGTCGCGGGCGTCGTGGTGGTGCGGGCCGGCGGCGCGGTGATCGCCGAGAGCCGTTCCGCGGTGATGCTGCGCCAGCCCGGCGCCGAACCGGCCTTCTACCTGCCGCGGGCCGACGTCGAGATGGCGTTCCTCGACCCCTCCGAGACCGTGACGACCTGCCCGGTCAAGGGTGCGGCGACACATTGGCACATCATGGCCAAGAGCGGCCCGATCCCCGACGCCGCATGGGCCTACGAGGCGAACGAGGCCCTCGCCGGCCGCCTCGCATTCGACCCCGAGCGCGCCGCGGTCGAGCGCCTCTAGGGACGACGCGCCAGGGCGCGGCGCCGGCCGAGCCGTCACATCTCCGTCGCGAAACGCCGCTAATGGTCGGCGAAACGACGATGGAGGGACTGACATGACACATCGGGCATTCGGCGCGGCGCGCCTCTCGCTCACGGCGGCGCTCATGTGCGGCGCGGCGATGACGCAGGCGCACGCCGAGGCGTTCAACCGCATCGCCAGCTTCCCGGTGAACCTGAACCTGCCGGAGGGCGCCGAGGCGCTGACCGAGACCTCCGCCGAGATCATCGACGTCACCGCCGACGGCATGACGCTGATCTACACCGACAGCCCGCTCGGCGTCGTGGGCATGGTCGACATCAGCGACCCCGCCAACCCGCAGCCCAGGGGCGCGATCATGGTGGACGGCGAACCGACCGGCGTCGCCGTGGTCGGCCAGACGGCCTTTGCGGGCGTCAACACCTCCGAGAGCTATGTGGCGCCCTCGGGCTACCTCGCGGTGATCGACGTCGCCACGGGCGCGCTGACCAAGAGCTGCGACCTCAGCGGCCAGCCCGACAGCGTCGCGGCGGCCAAGGACGGCTCCTTCCTCGCGGTCGCGGTTGAGAACGAGCGCGACGAGGATCTGAACGACGGCGAGATCCCGCAGCTTCCCGCCGGCCATGTCGCCATCGTTCCGCTGACCGGCGGCGCGCCGGACTGCGCCGCCATGGTGCTGGCCGACGTGACCGGCCTTTCCGCGATCGCGCCGAGCGACCCCGAGCCCGAGTTCGTCGACATCAACGGATTGGGCGAGATCGTCGTCACGCTGCAGGAGAACAACCACCTCGTCGTGCTCGACCGCACCGGCGCGGTGCTGTCGCACTTCTCCGCCGGAGCGGTCGACCTCGAGAACGTCGACACCGAGGAGGAAGGCGCGCTGACCTTCGACGGCGCGCTTCAGGCCGTCGCCCGCGAGCCCGACTCGGTCAAATGGCTCGACGACGACCGCTTCGTGACCGCCAACGAAGGCGACTACAACGGCGGCTCGCGCGGCTTCACCATCTGGTCGAAAACCGGTGAAGTCCTCTACGACAGCGGCCTCTCGTTCGAATACGCCGTCGCGCAGGCCGGCCACTATCCGGAGGAGCGCTCCGGCAACAAGGGCGCCGAGCCCGAGGGTCTTGAGGTCGACGTGTTCAACGGCGCGACCCACATCTTCGTCATGAGCGAGCGCGGATCGCTGATCGGCGTCTATGCCGACGGCGAGACGCCGGAACTGCTCCAGCTCCTGCCCTCCGGCATCGCCCCCGAGGGCGGCGTCGCCGTGCCGTCCCGCGGCCTCTTCGTCACCGCCAACGAGGCCGATCTCGGCGAGGACGGGGCCGCCCGCAGCCATGTCATGATCTACCAGCTTCAGGACGCCGAGCCCGCCTACCCGACGCTCGTCTCGGGCATGGACGAGGCCGGCCGGCCGGTCGGCTGGGGCGCGATCTCCGGCATGGTCGCCGACGCCGAGACGCCCGGCCGCATCTACGCCGTCAACGACAGCTTCTACGCCATGCAGCCGACAATCTTCGAGATCGACGCGACGCAGAAGCCCGCGCGCATCGTCCGCGCCATCCGCGTCACGCGCGAGGGCCAGCCCGCGCAGAAGCTCGACCTCGAGGGCGTGACGCTGGACGGGAACGGCGGCTTCTGGCTCGCCTCGGAGGGCCGCAGTGACCGGCTCATTCCGCACGCGCTCTACCACGTCGATGCGAAGGGCGAGATCAGGCGCGAGATCGCCTTCCCGCCCGAACTGCTCGCGGGTGAGACCCGCTTCGGCGCAGAGGGCGTCACCATGGTCGGCGACACGCTCTGGATCGCCATACAGCGCGAGTGGAAGGACGACCCCAAGGGCTTCGTCAAGCTGCTGGCCTACGACACCAAATCGAAGGAATGGGGCGCGGTGCGCTACCCGCTGGAGACGCCCGGGACGGGTTGGATGGGCCTCTCCGAGATCACCGCGCATGGCGACGCGGTCTATATCGTCGAGCGCGACAACCAGATCGGCGCCAACGCCGCCGTCAAGCGCCTCTACAGCGTGCCTCTGGCGCAGATGACGCCGGCGCCCCTTGGCGGCGAACTGCCGGTGGTCGAGAAGACGCTGGTCCGCGACTTCATCCCCGACCTCGCGTCCTGGGGCGGCTACATCGTCGACAAGGTCGAGGGCTTCGCCATCGACGCGGACGGCGTGGGCTATGTCTCGACCGACAACGACGGCGTCGACGACAGCTCCGGCGAGACCTTCTTCTGGTCGATCGGCCCCGTCGCCGGGAACTGACCCGGCGCATCGCGCGCCGACCCGACATCCCTGCGCCGCCGCGGCCCGCGCCGCGGCGGCGCTCTCGTTTTCCGGACGCCGCGTCGGCGCGCCCGCAGACCCGCCGGCTACGCCGCGTGGAACGCCCGCGCCCCGTCAGCCCGGTCCTCGATGCGGGCGCGGCCCGCGGCGGCGAGGCGGTTGACGTGGGCGACCGCCTCGGCGGTGGCCAGCCCGAATTCGCCGTCACCGATCTTCCGGCCATAGAGCGTCGGGAAGCAGTCCACCGCCGTCAGCGGACCCGAAGCCGCCATCAGCGCCGCCAGCCGGTCGAGCGCCGCCGCGTGGCTGTCGATCAGCGCACGGCAGCGGCCGGGGACGCCCCGGAACGGCCGCTCGTGGCCCGGCAGCGCGAGCGTTTCGTCGCGGGCCTCCTCGGCGAAGCGGGCGCAGCTTGCGAGGAAATCGCCCAGCGGGTCGGCGTCCGGCTCGGTGGCGTAGACGCCGATGTTGGGCGTGATCCGCGGCAGGCACTGGTCGCCGAGCAGCGCCAGCGCGCCATCCTCGCTCCATAATGTCGCATGGTCGGGCGCATGGCCGTCGCCGAGCTTCACGCGCCAGCGCCTCCCGCCCATCTCCAGGGCGTCGCCCTCGGCGATCCGGCTGAAACCGAGCGGCAGGGCCGCGACGGTGCGCGAGAAGTTGAACGGCTCCGCCGCGGCGTAGGCCGCCAGCCGCGCCTCCGGCCAGCCGGCGCGGCGCAGGAAGGCGAGCGTCTCGGGCGGGGGGCGGTCGTGGTGGTCGAGCGTCAGCATCCGCGCAAAAAGCCATGCGGTGCGCGTGGTCCAGAGATCCGCGCCGTCCTCGATCAGCCGCGCGGCCATGCCGATGTGGTCGGGGTGGTGATGGGTGACGACGAGCCGCCGCACCGGCCTTCCCGCCAGCGGCCCCGCGCGCAGGGCGGCGAAGGCCTCGCGGCCCTTCGACCAGTCGAGCCCGGCGTCGACAAGCGTCCAGCCGTCGCCCTCCTCCAGCGCGTAGAGGTTCACATGGTCGAGCTTCATCGGCAGCGGCAGCCGCAGCCACAGCACGCCCTCGGCGACTTCGACCGCGCCCCCCGGCGGCGGCGGCTCGAACGGAAACGCCAGCCCCGCCGCGCGGCGCGCAGGGGCGTTCATGCGAAGGCCGCGGCGTCGGACAGCGGCAGCGCCTCCAGCGCCGCCGCACCGTCGGTCGCCTCGCGGCAGAGCGCGGAGACGGCGGGCAGTTCGCGCGTCTGCATCACGGCCGAGAGCGGCGCGAAGCTTGGGTCGGCGGCGGCGCCCCGCGCCATGAGGTGCGCCCCGAAGGTCAGCGCCCAGGCGCGCAGGTAGGGCGCGGCGCCGGCGGCGCGGTCCTCGCGCCCGGCGGCTAGCATCCAGTCGGTCGTCGCGGCCAGCGCCGCCCGCGCCTCCGCCAGCGCCGGCGCGTCGGAGCCGGCGGCCATCTCCGCCAGCAGGGCGCGCGCCGCCTCGCCGCCATCGGCGAGCTTGCGGCCCACCAGATCGAGCGCCTGAATGCCGTTGGTCCCTTCGTAGATCGGCGGGATGCGCGCGTCGCGCAGCAGCTGCGCGGCGCCGGCGTCCTCGATGTAACCCATCCCGCCATGGACCTGCACGTTGAGGCTCGCCGTCTCGAAGCCGACATCGGTGCAGAACGCCTTGGCGATGGGGGTCAGGAACGCCGCCCGCGCCGCCCAGCCGGCCCGCCCCGGCGCGTCCTCGGCGCGGCCCATGTCGCCCGCCACGGCGCAGGCGTAGGCGACGGCGCGGGCGGCGGCGGTGCGCGCGCACATCGTCGCCAGCATCCGCCGCACTTCGGCGTGCTCGACGATGGGGCCGGCGCCGTTCGGCGTGCGGCCCTGCCGGCGCTCGCGCGCGTAGCCGAGCGCCATCGCCGTGGCCGCGCCGGCGAGGCCCACGCCCTGCATCGCGACCGAGAGCCGGGCGTTGTTCATCATGGTGAACATCGCCGCCAGTCCGCGGTTCTCCTCCCCGATCAGCCAGGCCGTCGCGCCTTCGAAGGCCATGGTGCAGGTGGGCGAGCCATGCACGCCGAGCTTGCGCTCCAGCGAAAGAACCTTGATTCGGTTGCGCTCGCCGGGCGCGCCGTCCGCGCCGGGGATGAATTTTGGCGCGAGGAAAAGGGAGATGCCCGCCGCGCCCTCCGGCGCGCCGGGGGTGCGGGCGAGCACCAGATGCGAGACGTTCTCCGCGACGTCGTGATCGCCCCAGGTGATGTAAATTTTCTGCCCGGTGATCGCGAAGGTTCCGTCGTCGTTCGACGCGGCGCGCGTCGTCAGCGCGCCGACGTCCGAGCCCGCCTGCGGCTCGGTCAGGCACATCGTGCCGGTCCAGCGCCCGGAGGTGAGCTTCGGCAGGTAGAGCGCCCTGATCCAGTCCGGCGCATGGGCCTCCAGCGCCTCGATATGGCCGACCGTCAGCAGCGGGCACATCGAGAAGGCGAGGTTGGCGCCGCTGATCATCTCGTTGGCGGCGCACCAGAAGGCGTGGGGCAGCCCCATGCCGCCATGCGCGGCGTCGGCTGCGACGCCGTACCAGCCGCCTTCGGCCAGCGCGGCATGGGCGGCGGCGAAGCCCGGCGCCGTGCGCACGACGCCGTTCTCCAGCCGCGCGCCATGCGCGTCGCCGGCGGCGTTGGCGGGCGCGAGCGCGCCTTCGCAGAGCTTCGCGGCCTCGCCGAGAACCGCGGCGCGCAGGTCCGGCCCGGCCTCGGCGAAGCGGGCGAGGCCGCCCAGCGCGTCTGCGCCGGCCATCGCCGACAGCGTGAACTCGATCTCCCGCAACGGCGCGGCGTAGGCCATGGCGCATCTCTCCCGGAACGTCGGCGGGGGCTTGCCCGCCACCGCGGCGGATCATAGGGCTCGGGGCCGCGGGCGCAAACCGGCCCCGCGCCCGATCGATCGGCGGCGGGAGACGCGCGATGACCCTGCGCTGGGCGGCGGAGGCGGTGGACGAGGCGGCGCGGGCGATCCGAGAGGGCGGCCTCGCGGCCTTCCCGACCGAGACGGTGTATGGCCTGGGCGCGCGCGCCGACGACCCGCGCGCTGTCGCCGCGCTCTTCGCCGCCAAGGGCCGGCCGGCCTTCAACCCGCTGATCGCCCATGTCGCCGATCTCGACGCCGCCCGAGCGATCGCCGATCTGCCGCCGCAGGCGGAGGCGCTGGCGGAGCGCTTCTGGCCCGGGCCGCTGACGCTGGTCGCGCCGCGCCGCATGGGCGGGCCGGGCGCGGTCAGCGACCTCGCCGCGGCGGGGCTGGCGACGGTGGCGGTGCGGGTTCCGGCGCATCCGCTGGCGCAGCGGCTGCTGCGGGCGGTGGGCGCGCCGGTGGCGGCGCCCTCCGCCAACCCCTCCGGCCGCCTGTCGCCGACCACGGCGGAGCATGTGCTGGAGGGGCTCGGCGGGCGCATCGTCGGCGTGCTCGACGGCGGCCCCTGCGCGGTGGGCGTGGAGTCGAGCATCGTCGGCTTCGAAAGCGGGCGCGCGACGCTGCTGCGGCCCGGCGGGCTCGCGGCGGAGGCGCTGGAGGCGGCGCTGGGAGCGCCGCTCGCGCGGCTGTCAGGAGCGGCGGCGGGGGCGCCGACCGCGCCGGGCCAGCTCTCCAGCCACTACGCCCCCGGCGCGGCGCTGCGGCTGGGCGCGGCGGGGCCGCGCGCGGGCGAGGCGTGGCTCGGCTTCGGCCCAGGCGGGCCGCCGCCGGGACCGCTCGCGCGCTCGCTTTCGCCCTCCGGCGACCTCGCCGAGGCCGCCGCGAACCTTTTCGCCGATCTGCGCGCGCTCGACGCCGCGCTCGGCGGGGCCGGCGTCATCGCGGTCGCGCCGATCCCTGAGCGGGGCCTAGGCGCCGCCATCGCCGACCGGCTGCGCCGCGCCGCCGCGCCGCGGCCCTCGACGGCGCCCCCTGTGCGCGCGCCCGAACCGGACTAGGCTCGCAAGCATGAGCATTGTCGCCCCGACCCCCGACTTCCTCGACGGCCTGCGCGACCTGCTGGGGCCGAGCGGCTGGCGCGACGGCGCCGACGCGGCCCCGTGGCTCGACGAGCCGCGCGGCAAGTGGAGCGGCCTCGCCGCCATCGTCGCCCGCCCCGCGAACACCGGCGAGGTGGCGGAGATCGTGCGCCGCTGCGCCGAAGCCCGCGTCGCGGTGGTGCCGCGCGCCGGCGGCACCGGCCTCGTCGGCGGCCAGACGCTGGTCGATGGCCCGCCCCCGGTCGTGCTGTCGCTCGACCGGATGACGGCGATCCGCAGCGTCGACGCGGCGGAGGACGCGCTGGTGGCGGAGGCCGGCGTCATCCTCGAACATGTCCACGCGGCGGCGGAGGCGGCGGACCGCCTGTTCCCGCTCTCTCTCGCCTCGAAGGGCTCGGCGCGGGTCGGCGGGCTGCTGTCGACGAACGCCGGCGGCGTCGGCGTCCTGCGCTACGGCAACGCGCGCGACCTCACGCTCGGGATCGAGGCGGTGCTGCCCGACGGCTCGGTGCTGCACGGGCTCAAGACGCTGCGCAAGGACAACACCGGCTACGACCTGCGCCATCTGCTGATCGGCTCGGAGGGCACGCTCGGGGTGATCACCGCCGCGGCGCTGCGGCTTTTCCCGCGCCCGCGCGAGACGGCGACGGCCTGGGTCGCGGTCGCCTCGCCGGAAGCGGCCTGCGCGCTGCTGCCGCGGCTGCGCGACCGTCTGGGCGGCGCCGTCTCCGCCTTCGAGCTGATCGGCGCGCTGGCGCTCGACTTCATCGCGCAGGAGCTGCCCGACGCGCCCGCGCCGCCGCTGAAGGCGCCGTGGATGGTGCTGGCCGAGGCGAGCGGCGGGGCCGGCGCACGCGTCGGCGAGGCGCTGGAGGAGGCGCTGGCGGAGGCGCTGGAGGCCGGCGCCGCCGACGACGCCGTGATCGCCCAGAACGAAGCGCAGGCGGCCGCGTTCTGGCGGCTGCGCGAGGAGATCCCGCAGGCCAACCGCCGCGTCGGGGCCGTCGCCAGCCACGACGTCGCGGTGCCGCTGGCGGCGCTGCCGCGGATGGTGCGCGAGGGGGAGGATGCGGTGCGCAAGGTCTCGCAGGGGCTGCGCGTCAACTGCTTCGGCCATGTCGGCGACGGCAACCTGCATTTCAACGTGTTCCCGCCCGACGGCGCGACGCGCGAGGATTTCGCCGGCCTCGCCGGGGCGGTGACGCGCGCGGTGCATGATCTGGTCGACGCCCTCGGCGGCTCGGTCTCCGCCGAGCACGGCCTCGGCAGGCTCAAGGCCGACGAGCTCGTGCGCTACGGAGACCCCGCGAAGCTGCGCGCGATGCGCGCGATCAAGGCCGCGCTCGACCCGGCGGGGGTGATGAACCCCGGCGCCGTGCTCGCCATGGAGGAGTAGCGCGCAGGCGGGTGGCGGGCGGCCCCGCTCCGCCCCTCCCGAACTCGGGGAGGGGCGGCGGGGCCACGAACGCAACGCCGGCCCGCAACGCTACGCCACCACCTGCGCCTGCGCGCAATCACGCTTGTAGCGGGGAGCCGTTAGCTTCCGGTTGACCGAACGAAAAGATTTCGATTCAAACCACTTCGTAGCGTTCGATGCGCCGCGGGTCGCGCGCCGCCATCTCGACCCACTCGGCGACGGCGGGATGGGCCCTCAGCGCCTCGGCATAGGCCGTCGCCTCGGGCGGCAGCGGCAGGCGGTGCGTCGAGGCGCGGAACGCGACGGGTGCGTAGAATGCGTCGGCGGCGCAGAAATCCGCGCCGAAGAGCCACGGCCCGCCCGCCCCGAAACGCGACCGCGCATGGGCCCAGAGCGCCGCAATCCGTGCGACGTCGGCCCGCGCGGCCTCGCTGAGCGGCGTCGGCGCGGCGGCGACGGCGCGGGTGTTCATCCAAGCCTCGCGGCGCAGCGCGGCGAAGCCGCAGTGCATCTCCGCCGCGAGCGCGCGCGCCAGCGCGCGGGCGGCCGGCGCGGCGGGCCAGTGCCCGGCGGCGGGGTGACGCTCGGCCAGCGTCTCGGCGATGGCGAGGCTGTCCCACAGCGAAACCGCCTCGTCGCCCTCCACCCACGAGAGCGCCGGAACAGTCGGCTTCAGGCCCGGCGCGAGCGCTTCCTGGAACGAAACGAACTCGGGCGTGAACATCGGCAGCGCGCGAGTCTCGAACGGCAGGCCGAACGCACGCAGCAGAAGCCAGCCGCGCAGCGACCAGCTCGAATAGGCGGCTTCTCCGATATCAAGACGATACATGCGGCGCTCTCCCTCGCGTCCTCGACCCACGGGATGAGCGTTACGCGAGGCCGCGACCGGCCGCCAACGCCGTTGCGTGATGGGCGTCGTCACCCGCCGCGATGGCCGGCGCCGCCGAAGAGGCGCGGCGCGGCGGCGCGGACGCGGTCGAGCAGCCCCCCGCGCGGCGAAGGCGTGACGTCGACGATCGCGCGCCGCGGCCTCAAGCGCCAGCCCAGCGCCGCGCCGCCCGCGAGCGTGATCGCGACTAGACCCAGCGTCACGAACTGCGCCGCAAGCAGCGCGACGCCGACGCCGACCGCGCCGCCGCCGGCCAGCCCCCAGCGCAGCGAAGCGGCGCGCGTGCGGCTCTGGTCGAGCACCGCTTGCGTGGTGGCGAGCGCGTCACTGCGCGCCTCGGTGGCGCGCCGGCGTTCGAGCGAGACGGCGAGCTTCTCGCGCTCGCGCGCCAGCCTCGCCTCGGTCAGCGCCGCCTGCACGCGGCGCTCGCTGCGGGCGATGGCGCCGAACGCCCAGGCGACGCCTGCGCCGAAGACCAGCGTCCCGCCGGCGAGCGCTGCCTGCAGCGCCGGAGACGCAAGCCCCGTCGCCGCCAGAATGGCGGCCGCCGCCGCGACCTGCGCCGCAAGGACGCCGACCAGATACCGCCAGAATGCGCCCTCGCCGCTCATGGCACCGATATCGGACGCGCCGGCGCTCCGCGCAACACTCAGCCGGCGATGGCCGCGAGCACCGCGGAACCGATCGCATAGAGCGCGATCACGGCGATGACGATCTTGACGCCCGTCACGACCCGGTCCACGCCCGACCCGCGCAGCGCATCGCTGAACGCCGCGTAGCCGACGCCGTAGCGGTCGACCTTGTCCTGGAACTCGTTGCCGTCGCCTTTCCCGTCCTCGGCCATCGCGCGCTTCTCCTCCTGCCATCCCGCGCCTGCGGGAATGCGCCCGCTCAGGCGGCGAGCAACGCCATCACCAGCACCGCGCCGGTCGCAAGGGTGAGGAACACCGTGGTCGCCTTGTAGACGACATCGACGCCCCGCCCCTTCATCGGCTCAAGCACGAAATCATGGAAAAGGCCCTTGGGCGACAGGCCAAGGGCGTCGCGCCCGCGGGGCTCGGCAGCGTCTTCGCGCTGATCCGTGTCGGCTTTCACCATGATTTCATCCGGATAGTCGCGCATTTCCATCTCCCTGCCAGTGCAGAGCGATATCGACCGGGGTCGCGGAGTTTCAAGCTCGAACCGTCCATTGCGCGGCTCCTTTCGGTCGGACGCGCTTGACTAACCCACAAATCTAGTTTTATGGCTGCTTCATGGATGACGCAGCCGCCTCCGCCGCCCTCGCCGCCCTCGGACACGAAGCCCGGCTTCGGCTCTTCCGCCTGCTGGTGCGGGCGGGCCCGGACGGGCTGAACGTCGGCGAGATCGGCCGGCATCTCGGCGCCGCGCCCTCGACCCTCGCGCATCATCTCGGCGCCCTCGTCGCCGCCGGGCTCGTGACGCAGGAGCGGCGCGGGCGGGAGACCGTCAACCGCGCGGCCTTCGACGCCCTGCGCGCCACCTTCGCCTATGTCGAGGCCGAGTGCTGCGCCGGCCTTCCCGACGCGCCGGACGCGACCGCGCCCGAATCCGAACGCCGCGGCGACGCCGCTTGAGGAGATTGACGCCATGACCGCCCTTGTTCTTGAGATGCGTCGCCTCGCCGCCGTTCGGCTCGACCGGGCATGGCTCGCGGTCGCCGCGATCCTGCTGGCGCTGGCGCTGCTGGCGCCTGCGCAGGCGACCGAGAGCCTGCGCTTCACCATCGAGGCGCTGATCGGCGTGGCGCCGTGGCTGGCGCTCTCGGTGGGCGTCGCGGCCTATGCGGCGGCGAGCGGGGCGGACAACCTGATCGGCAGGGCGTTCCAGGGCCGGCAGGCGCCGATGATCCTCACCGCGGCGCTGTTCGGCGGGCTCTCGCCGTTCTGCTCCTGCGGCGTCATCCCGCTGATCGCGGCGCTGCTGGCGATGGGCGTGCCGCTGGCGCCGGTGATGGCGTTCTGGCTGGCCTCGCCCGTTATGGACCCGGCGATGTTCGCGCTGACGACCGGCGCGCTCGGTTTCGAGTTCGCCCTCGCCAAGGCGCTCGCCGCCGTGGGGCTCGGCCTGATGGGCGGTTTCGGCGTCATGGCGCTGTCGCGGGGCGGCTGGCTGGCCGATCCGCTGCGCCCCGGCGTCGGCGACGGCGGCTGCGGCGGCGCCAAAGTGCGCAACCCCAGGCCCCCGGTCTGGGCCTTCTGGCGCGAGGACGCGCGGGTCGAGAAATTCCGCCGCGAGGCTCTCAAGAGCGCGCTGTTCCTCGGCAAGTGGCTGACGCTCGCCTTCCTGCTGGAGAGCCTGATGCTTGCCTATGTCCCCGCCGAGGCGGTGGCGGGGCTGGTCGGCGGCGAGGGGCTGGCGCCGATCGCGCTGGCGACGCTGGCCGGCGTGCCGGCCTATCTCAACGGCTACGCGGCCATTCCACTCGTCTCCGGGCTGATCGAGCAGGGCATGGCGCCCGGCGCCGGGCTCGCCTTCATGGTGGCTGGCGGCGTCTCCTCTATCCCCGCGGCGGTCGCGGTCTGGGCCCTGGCCAGGCGCGAGGTCTTCGCGCTCTATCTCGGCTTCGCCTTCGCGGGGTCGCTGCTGGCGGGGGTGCTGTTCCAGCTCGCCCAGTAGCGCCGCGGCGCCCGGGCCGGCGGCCGATTCAGGCGCCCCAGCGCCAGAGCCCCGCCCCCTCCCGCGCGTAGGCGTCGGCGAGCACCATGCGGTGCACCTCGTCGGCGCCGTCCACCAGCCGCGCCTGGCGGGCGTAGCGGTAGATCCACTCCAGCGGCGTGTCTGTCGAATAGCCGCGCGCGCCGCAGATCTGGATGCAGTCGTCGGCGGCGCGGTTCAGCGTCTCGGCGACATGCATCTTCGCCAGAGACACTTCGGTTTTCGCGCGCGCGCCCTGGTCGAGCGCCCACGCCGCCTTCATGGTGAGCAGGCGCCCGACCTCGATCATGTAGGCCAGACCGCCCAGCTTCACGCGGATGGTCTCGCGGTCGGCCAGCCGCACGCCGAAGCCCTCGCGCGCCGCCGCGTAGGCGGCGGCGATCTCCATGGCGCGCTTGGCGAGCCCAAGCCAGCGCATGCAGTGGGTGAGGCGCGCGGGCCCTAGCCTGATCTGCGTGACCTTGAGGCCCTCGCCGACGCCCATCAGCCGCCTCTCGTCGGGTATCTCCAGCCCGTCGAAGGCAAGCTCGCAGTGCCCGCCATGCTCCTCCGGCCCCATGATCGGGATGCGGCGCTCGATCTCCCAGCCCGGCTGCGCGGCGTCGAACAGGAAGGCGGTCAGGCCCCGGCGCGGGTCGTCGGAGGTGCGCGCCATCAGGATGAACTTTTGCGCGCCCTCCGCCCCGGTGATGTACCATTTGCGGCCCCGCACCACCCAGCGGCCGCCACGCTTCTCGGCGCGCGTCAGCATCATGCCGGGGTCCGAGCCCGCGCCCGGCGCCGGCTCGGTCATGGCGAAGGCCGAGCGGGCCTCGCCGCGCACGACCGGGGCGATCCAGTCCTTCTGCGCCTCGGTTCCGACCTGATGGATCACCCGCATGTTGCCGTCGTCCGGCGCGGCGGCGTTGAAGCAGACCGGCCCGAACAGGCTGCGGTTCATCTCCTCATAGGCCGCCGCCAGCGCGACGAAGCTCAGGCCCAGCCCGCCGCGGTCGCGCGGGACGTTGGGCGCCCACAGCCCGGCGGCCTTCGCCTTGTCGCGCAGGGCGGCCAGCATCGCGGGCGGAATGTTGCCGTGGTCCGACAGGCTCGCCGGGTCGGCCTCCAGCGGCAGGCACTCGCGCGCGACGAAATCGGCGACCGCCGCGCGATAGGCCTCGGCCTCGGGGGGGAGCGTGAAGTCCATCGCGGCGTCCTTCAGGTCAGCGGCGTGACGAGGTGGCCGCCGTCGACCGGGATGATCGCGCCGGTCATGTAGGCGGAGGCGTCCGAAAGCAGCAGGAACAGCGGGCCGTCGAGATCCTCCGGGCGGCCGAAGCGGCGCAGCGGCACCTTGCGCAGCATAGCCTCACCCAGATGCCCCTCGGTCATCTCGGTCGGGAAGTAGCCCGGCGCCAGCGCGTTGACGCGCACGCCATGGCGCGCCCACTCTACCGCCAGCGAACGCGTCAGATGGATCACCGCGGCCTTCGACGCCGCATAGGCGGCGACGCCGCGCCCCGTCCCGAAGCCCTGGATCGAGGCCATGTTGACGATGGCGCCGCCCTCGCCCGCCGCCATGGCGCGCGCCGCCGCCTGCGCGACGCGGAACGCGCCGTGGACGTTGACCGCCATCACCTGCGCGAACGCCGCGTCAGGCATGTCGAGCGCCGGGCCGCCCCAGGCGACGCCGGCGTTGTTCACGAGACCGTCGAGCCCGCCCAAGGCCTCGACCGCGAACTCGACCCCGGCGGCGACCGAGGCCGGGTCCGTCACGTCCATCGCCACGGGCGTCGCCGCGCCGCCGGTCTCCTGCGCGAGCCGCGCCAGGGCCTCCGTCCGCCGCGCCGCGGCGACGACGCGCGCGCCCGCCCGCGCCAGCGCCGCCGCCATGTGCGCACCGAGGCCCGACGAGGCGCCGGTGACCAGCACGCGCCGTCCGCTCATGTCGCCCGGCATCCCCAGGACCTCCCGCACGTCGCTTCCGGAAGGCGAGCATCGCGCGCCGCTCGGCGCAGGGAAAGGGCGCCTCTGGCCATAGGACTTTGGCAGCCTCGCGCGTTGACCGGTCTGCCCGTATGATGAGTTTCGCGGGTGAAGCATGATCTCGCCAAGCCGTGCGGCACCCTGTCGCGCGTGATGAAACTGACGAATTAACTGTCGTGCCGAATTGACGTGAATGGCACGATCCCGAACGACCCTGTGGCGCGGAGGCAATGTCGTGCGCAAGAATTCCGAAGCCGACCCCTGCCCGCTCTCCAGCGCGGTGGACCAGATCGGCGACGCCTGGATGCTGATGATCCTTTGGACGTCCTATGAGGGCGTGACCCGCTTCGACGACTACCAGAAAAAGCTCGGCGTCGCCCGCAACATCCTCTCGAACCGGCTGCGGCGCCTCGTCGAGCTGGGCATCCTCGAGAAGCGGCCCGTGCGCGAAGGCGCGCGCCGGCTGGAGTACCGCGTGACGCCGAAAGGCGACGAGCTGCGCGGCCCCCTGGGGGACATCCGCCGCTGGGGCCAGCGCTGGGAGCGCGATCTCCTGCCCTCGCCCGCGCTCACCTGACCGCGGCTCAGCGATAGCGGGCCAGCACCGTGCCCGCCGTCTCCATCGACACCGCCCGGCGGGCGGTGTCCTGCGCCGAGGCTGCGCAGCGGGCGTCGTTGCGCGCGTAGTTCTCGGCGCAACCCAGGGCGACCAGAAGCTCGGCCCGTTCGGCGGCCACGTCGCGGACGTAGCGGTTGAAGACGTCGCTTCCCTGAGCGGCGCGCAGCGCCTGGACGACGGTCTCGCAGACGACGCCCTGCCCGCGCAGCGCCTCGGCGAGACCTTCGGTCCGGCGCGGGCTCTGGCACAGCTTCCACAGCAGATCGGTCTGCACGAGCGGATAGAGCCGGATCAGCGTGCGCAGCGACGGCTCCACGGCCTCGTAGGCCCAGGACGCCGAGAGCGGCGGCCAGAACGGATAGCTGTCGACGAACGCCCGCGCGTCGAAGAACGGCGTCGGGCCGGTCGGCGGCGGCAGGTAGCGCGAGGGCTGGGGCGGCGCGTCGAGCCCCTCGCGGCGGAACGCCAGCGCGCGGGTCCGACCGGCGTCTAGCACGCCCTCGGCGCTGATCGGGGCGATCACCACCGTGGCGCCGGCCGGCTCCGGCATCACCCGCAGATAGACGCGCTCGCCGCCGAACGCCGTCACGGTCTCCGCCGAGGCGCCGAGCGCGTCCGCCTCGAACGTGCGGCGGGCGCCGTCGGCCTCGATCAGCGCGCCGTCGAAGCGCGCGCCGTCGCGGTCGATCTCGAGCCGCATGCCGTCGGCGGCGCCAAGCCCGACATAGGCGCCCTGCAGCGCCTGCGCCGCCGCCGGCGCGGCGACCGACGCGGCGACCGACGCGGCGACCGCGAGCGCGAGGACAGCCAGCAGAGCGCGCAACACCGCCGCTCCAGTTCCCGCAAATCGCATTTGCCCCTCCCCACCCGTGCCTCGCAGCTATAGCCTGCGGCGACACGATTTGTGGAGGGGCGGCGGCATGGCCGGCGAATTGAAGCGGAACTGCGTCGCATGACGATGGACTGGGACAAGCTGCGCGTCTTTCACGCCGTCGCCGAGGCCGGCAGCCTCACCCATGCCGGCGAGACGCTGCATCTCAGCCAGTCGGCGGTGAGCCGCCAGATCCGCGGACTCGAGGAACATCTCGGCGTCACGCTGTTTCACCGCCATGCGCGCGGGCTGATCCTGACCGAGCAGGGCGAGCTCCTGCGCGAGGCGACGCGCGACATGACGCGCAAGCTCGTCGCCGCGTCGGCGCGCATCCGCGACAGCAAGGACGAGGTGTTCGGCCAACTCCGCGTCACCACCACGGTCGGCTTCGGCGCCATGTGGCTGACGCCGCGGCTGCCGCGCTTCTTCGGCGAGTTCCCCGACATCTCGGTGGACCTGCTCATGACGGAGAACGTGCTCGATCTGCCGATGCGTGAGGCCGACGTGGCGATTCGGATGCGCGAGCCGCAGCAGGCCGACCTCATCCGACGCCCGCTCTTCGACGTCACCATGCGGTTCTACGCGTCGAAGGCCTATGTCGAGCGCCATGGCGCGCCGCAGACCGAGGAGGAGCTGCGGGCGCACCGCCTCATCAGCTTCAGCCCGAACGCGCGCCAGCCGGCGCCGGTGGGCTTCTGGATCAACGCGCAGCTGGAGCTCGCCCATCGCTCGACGCTGCTGATGAACAACTACTTCGCGATGCTGCAGGCGGCCGAGCACGCGCTGGGCGTCGCGATTCTGCCTGATTATCTGGCGGTCGATCATCCGGAGCTGACGCTTGTGGCGCCGAGGCTGCACAGCCCGGCCTTCACGGTCTACTTCGCCTACCCCGAGGAGTTGCGCCGCTCGCGCCGCGTCGAGGTGTTTCGCGACTTCATCGCCGCCGAAGTCGAAACGTTCCGCGCCGCCACCTGATTTTGCACGACTTTCAACGCAGGTCATGCAGTCAGCGCAATACTGCATTGCAGCGAGGCATCAGACCTTTCTACACGTTGCACGATCGCGTCATCAGCCCTATCTCTGATGACGAGACGTGTCGAACTGCATCATCTTGTTGCATTTCGACCATCTCAACCTCCCTGTTGGACTGGCCGGGCTTAGCCCGGCCTTTTTTTCGGCGCCGAGGAGCGCGCGGAGTTCCGACGGCTGAGCCGGCGCACCGCCGCCATGTGGCCGGTCTCGACGCAGGGACGGAGGCGGCCGAGGCGCAGGGCCATCGCCATTTCGGCGTCGTCGCGCCGCCCGCCGACCCCGCCAGCGCCATGCCCCGCCGCGTCGCCGAGGTCCAAGCCGCGTCGCCGAGGTCCAAGCCGCGTCGCCGAGGTCCAAGCCGCGTCAGATCGCCTCGATGACCGTAAGCGGCTCGGGGAGCTTGTGCTCCTGCAGGTTGTCTGCGCCGCCCCGGTCCACCACGAGGAAGCGCGCCGGCTGGTCCAGCGGCGTCAGCGGCGCGTGCCACACGCCGCGGCGCAGGTTCACCCCGACGCCGGGAGGCACGATGAACGCCATGGGCATGCCGGGGACGCCCTTCTCGTCGGGCGCGACGACGATCATCCAGCGGTCCGGCCCCAACGGCACGAAGGCCTGGCTGCCGAGCGGGTGGCGCTCCAGCAGCGTCAGGGCGTAGGGGAACGCGACGGCCTCGCTCTCGAACACGCTGATCACCGGGCTGTCGTCGACGTCGACCTCGGCCAGCGCGTGGTGCCGAACGCAGCGCCCGTCGTTGATGGGGAGGCGCACGGCGCCCGGCGTCACGATGATCTCGCCGAAGGCGGAGAAGGCGAACTCCGCAAGCGGGCGGGTGCGGATGGAGCCGGGCGGCGGTCTCATGGCGTCTCCTTCCGGCAGCGGCGGTTCAGCGCGCGCGGGTCAGCACGAAGGCCGCGACGTCGGCCAGCGCCTCGCGCAGCGGCCCGGCCGGCAGCGGCGCGAGCGCCGCCACGGCCGTCTGCGCGAAGGCCTCGGCGCGCGCGCGCGTGGCCTCGAGCGCGCCGCTGTCGCGCATCAGCTCAAGGGCCGTCTCGAAATCGCCCTCGCGCTGGTCGCGCCCCTCGATCACCCGCTTCCAGAAGGCGCGGCCGGCCTCGTCGGCGCGGGAATGGGCGATCAGCACCGGCAGCGTCGCCTTGCCCTCGCGGAAGTCGCCGCCCGACGCCTTGCCGAACGCCGCGGACGCGCCGCCGTAGTCGAGCAGGTCGTCCACGATCTGGAACGCCACGCCCAGCGCGTCGCCATAGGCCGCGAGCGCCGCGACCTGCGCCGCCGGCGCGCCCGCCGCCATGCCGCCGGCCTGCGCCGCCGCCTCGAACAGCGCCGCGGTCTTGCCGCGGATCACCTTGAAATAGACGTCCTCGCCGCCGGCGAGGCTGCGCGCCGCGGCGAGCTGGAGCACCTCGCCCTCGACGATCACCGCCGCCGCGTTCGAGAGCACCCCCAGCACCTCCACCGAGCCGGTCTCGACCATGAGCTGGAAGGAGCGCGCGAAGAGGAAATCGCCCACCAGCACGCTGGGCTTGGCGCCGAACACCGCGTTCGCGGTCGGCCTGCCGCGGCGGCGGTCGCTCTCGTCCACGACGTCGTCGTGCAGCAGCGTCGCGTTGTGGATGAACTCCACCGCCGCGGCGAGACGAATATGGTTCTCACCGTCATGGCCGCAGAGCCTCGCGGCTGCCAGCGTCAGGCAGGGCCTGAGCCGCTTGCCGCCCGCCCCGATCAGATGCGCCGCGACGCGGGCGATGAGGTCGGTGTCGGCCGCCTGCATCCGCTCCGCGATCATGGCCTCGACGCGGGCGAGTTCCGGCGCGATCAGCGCCTGAAGGCGCTCGAACGCCCCCTCGCCCGCCGCCTCGGCGACGGGCCTATCGGCGAACGGCTTCTGCGCGACGGCGTCTCTCACCGGCTCGGCCCCTTCTCGCGCGCCGCGCCCGGCGTCTCTGGCGCGGGGCCTCTGGCGCGGTCTATCATTGCGTCATGGAAGAGCTGATCCGCACCACGGACCCGACAGTGCTTACTTTCGCGACCGCGCTCTTGCGGAGCGAGGGTATAGAGTGCTTCGAGCTGGACGTCCACATGAGCGTGCTCGAGGGCAGCCTCGGCGTGTTGCCGCGGCGCCTGATGGCGCGCAGGGCGGACGCGTTCCGCGCCCGCGCCGTGCTCCGCGACAACGGGCTCGAGGTCAGCGCGGCTGGCGTCGGCGTGTGACGACGCCCGCCGTCCCCGTCGCGAAGCAGGGCGGATCGCCGGAAACCCGCGACGCCCCTCCGGAGCGGTTTCGGGACGAGGATCTGACGCGGGACGCCTTTCTCGGCGGCAGGGTGATCCTGCGGCAGCCGCGCGTGGGCTATCGCGCGGCGACGGATCCGGTCCTGCTCGCCGCCGCCTGCGCCGCGACGCACGGCCAGCGCGTGCTGGACCTCGGCTGCGGGGCCGGGGCCGCGGCGCTCTGCCTCGCCGCGCGCGTCGACGGGCTGGAGATCCACGGGCTGGAGCTTCAGCCCCGCTACGCAGCCCTCGCCCGGTCGAACGCGGCTCATGCAGGCGTCGCGCTGACGGTGCATGAGGGCGACGTCGCCCGCCCGCCCGCCGCGCTGCGGGCGCGCATGTTCGATCATGTCGTCGCCAACCCGCCCTTCTTTCCCGCCCATGGCGCCTGCGCCCCCGACGCGGGGCGGGACGCGGCGCGGCGCGAGGGCGCGGCGGCGCTGGCGACATGGATCGACTGCGGCCTGCGCCGGCTGCGGCAGGGCGGATGGATCACGCTGATCCACCGCGCCGAGCGCCTGCCGGAGATGCTCGGCGCGCTGGCCGGCCGGGCCGGAGACGTCGCGCTGCTTCCCATCCAGGCGCGTGCGGGGCGCGAGGCCGGCCGGGTGCTGCTGCGCGCCCGCAAGGACAGCAGGGCCCCCTTCCGCCTGCTCGCGCCCCTTGTGATGCACGTCGGACCCGCCCACCTGAAGGATGGGGACGACTTCGCCCCCGAGGCGCTTGCGGTCCTCCGCGACGGCGCGGCGCTGCGCCTCTGATCACCGTTTCGGATCGGCGCGATTCGCGAGCAAACTGCGCCAAATGCACGCTACGGTTGACCATTCTTCCGCGTGACAGAGCGGCGACGACCATGCTCTACTTTCGTGACTGGTCCACTGCATGGAGGTCGCCAATGAGCCTGCACTCGCACCTTACGGAGCTTCGCCGCAAGCACGAGACCCTCTCCGACCGCATCGAAACCGAGCAGCGCCATCCGGGCGCCGACGAGCTCGCGATCGTCTCCATGAAGAAGGAAAAACTGAAGCTCAAGGAGGAGATCACCCGCATCTCCGCACAGGTGCACTGACGGGTCGCGCGCCCTTCAGGCCTTGCGGCCCGGCGAGGCGCCGGATGCGACGAGCGCGCCGCCCGCAATGAGGGCGGCGGCGATCACGAGGGCCGGGGTGGCTTCGGCCATTCCGGCGGCGACCAGCAGGACGGTCGAGAGCACCGGCGCCGCGTAGGCCGCCACGCCCAGAAGCTGTATGTCCCCCCGCTTGCACCCCACGTCCCACGCATAGAACGCGCCGCCGACCGGCCCGAGGCCGAGCGCGAGCGCCGCGATCCAGCCCAGCGCGCCCTCCGGCCAGACCGTCGTCTCCAGCGCCACATGGCTGATCGCGGCGAGGGCGGCGCTGGCGAGGCAGAAGCCCGCGACGGCGTGGGTCGGCGCCGTCCCCACCACCCGCGACAGCACGGAATAGCTCGACCAGATCAGCGCGCAGGCGCAGGCGGCAGCGTAGCCCAGCGCCTCGCCCGAACCGCTGTCGGCGCCGGGCGCAAGCAGCAGCGCCGCCCCTGCGAAACCCGCGACGGCGCCGACGACATGGCGCGTGCGCAGCCGCTCGCCGGGCAGCAGGCCCGAGAACAGCACGATGAGCAGCGGCCAGAGATAGGCGATCAGCGACGCCTCGGCCGCCGGCGCGCCCCGCAGCGCGGTGAAATACGAGAAATGGTAGCCGAACAGCCCGCCCACCCCGACCAGCCAGACCGGCCATGGCTGGCCGAGCGCCGCGCGCAGGTCGACGCCGCGCAGCCGCGCGTCGGCGAGCCCGGCGAGGCCGCCCACCAAGAAGCACATCGCGGCGAGCTGGAAGGGCGGAACGGGGTTCGTCGCCACGGTGAGCAGCGCCAGCGCCGCCCACAGCGCCACCGCGACGCAGCCGACGGCGGTCGCGCGCATCCGGTCGCGGATTTCGGCGGACGTGAGGGCCCGCGCGGCCCCGGCGCTCACGCCGCGCGGCGGGCGGCGACGGCGCCGGCGAGATAGTCCGCGAGCGCGCGGCCGATGGCTGCGTTGTGCACGGGCGCCGCGTCGATGCTGGCGAGCGCCTCGGCCCCCAGCCGACCGTCCACGCGGCCGTCCTGGATGAGCCTGGCGATCAGCGCCGCCGCGAAATCGGGCGCAAACTCCGGGTGCGGCTGGATCGACACCGCGTCCGGCGCCGACGGGTCGCCATAGAGCGCGCCAGCGATCTCGCAGCCCGAGGAGCGCGCCCAGATCGTCGCGTCGGCGGGCAGCGCGATCACCTGGTCCTGGTGGATGCTGTGCAGCCGGGCGGAGCCGCCCAGCGCCCCGAGCCACGCCGGCGCGGCGCCGTCGACGGCCAGCGAGAAATCGCCCGCGCCGAGGTTCCAGCCGCCCGGATGCTTCACCGCGCGCCCGCCGAAGGCCTCCGCCAGGATCTGGTGGCCGAAACAGACGCCGACGATGGGCCGGCCCGCGGCCCGCGCCGCGCGCAGGAACGCCTTGAGCGGCTCGATCCACGGCAGCGGGTCGTAGACGCCATGCTTGGAGCCGGTCACCACCCAGCCGTCCGCGTCATGCGGCGACGGCGTCGGCGCGCCGTTGACGATCTCGAACGCCTCCAGCGCGAAGCCGCCGCCCGAGGCGTCGAGCGGCCGGCCGTTGAGCAGCCGGTCGAACATCGGCGGATACTCGCCGAACGCGTCCGCAAGGTCGCCGCGCACGTTGCCGGTCTGGAGAATGCCGATCTTCATGTCGTGGCCCCCGCGTCGCTGGAATACAGTCGATATAGACCCGTGGCCCGCGCCGCGGAAGCCGCCCGGACGTCAGGCCCGCTCTGCAAAGTCCACATGGATATGGTTGCCGTCGGGGTCGTGGATGTTGACCTGCGTCAGCGTCGCGCCGGGCACCGCGGCGACCCGCGCGGGCACGCCAAGGCGCTCCAGCTTCGCAAGGAACGCCGCCATGCCCTCGCCGCGCAGGGCGAAATGCTCGATGCGCAGGCTGCTCTCCTCGGCGTCGGGCGCGCGGTCGACGCCGACCAGATGCACAACGGCGCAGTCCCCGGCGTAGAGCCAGGCGCCGGGAAAGGGAAAGGGCGGGCGCCAGCCTTCGACCAGCCCCAGCGTCTCGCCATACCAGGCGACCATCTCGGCCAGCCGCGCCGTGCGCAGGTTCACATGGTCGAGCGTCAGATGCGCCGTCATCGCCGTCTCCCCCTTGCAGCTTCGGCCCGATGCTGACGCATCGCCGGCGGCGGGACCAGCCTTGACCGCAGGCGGCCCGGCGGCGACGCTCACCCCCATGACCACGCCCCCGCCAGACGCCGAGGCCCGCCGCGCCGTCCCGCCGGTCGTCGCCTATCCGCCCGACGCGCTGCCGCCGGCCGACCTCACCGCCTGCGCCGAGGCGCTGGCGGGCGCCGCGGTCACGGCGGTGGTGGACGTGCCGCCGCGGGAGGCGCGGCTGTTCCGCGCGCCGGCAGGCTCGTTCTTCCGCATCTCCTGCCCCGAGGCGCCGCAGGTCGGCGACCTCAACCTCTGGGCGGCGGGCGACTGGGGCGAGCGGTTCTACTCCGGCAAGACCCGCGCGATCCATGGAACTCATGTCTCGACCGGGGACCGGCTGTGGTCGAGCTTCCCGCATCTGCGCCCGATGGCGACCATCGTCGCCGACAGCCTCGACTGGTACGGCGTCGATGCCGACGGGCTGGGCGTGCACGACGTCATCGGCACGCGCTGCGACCCCTACACCGCGCGCCTGCTGACAGGGCGCGACTATGACCGCTGCTGCCACTCCAACATCGTCCGCGCGCTCGTGCGGGAAGGCGGGCTGGCGCCCGAAATCGCCGAGACCACGGCGCATGACGTGCTGAACGTCTTCATGTGCACCGGCTTCGACCGCGCGACCGGGCGCTACCTGATGAAGGCGACCCCGGCGCGGGCCGGCGACGCCCTCACCTGCTTCGCGGAGATCGACCTCGTAGGCGCCCTCTCGGCCTGCCCCGGCGGCGACTGCGGCGCCACGCATTCCAGCGACGAGGCCCGCTGCGCGCCGCTGCGGATCGAGACGCTCGCGCCCCTCGCGCCGCCGCGCGGCTGGGCGGCGCCGGCGAAGAACCCCTACGCCGGGCGCCACGGCCTGTGAAGCGTCAGGGCTGTCGCGGCGCTGCGCGGCGCGATCCCGTCCCGGCGACAAGGAAGCGGAGCTGGGGCCGGTCGCGCCGCCGCGCTACTCCGCCGCCACCCGCGAGGGGTTGTTGGGGTGCGTCGTCCAGTCGGCGTGGTCGTCGCTCACCGTGCGGCCGGTGCGCGGGTCGACCGCGCCCGCCGGCAGCCGCTCCATGGTGATGCAGTCGGCCACCGGGCAGACGTCGACGCAGAGGTTGCAGGCGACGCATTCGGCGTCGTTCACCTCGAAGACGCGGCCGGGCTTCATCCAGATCGCCTGGTGCGAAGTGTCCTCGCAGGCGGCGAAGCAGCGCCCGCACTTGATGCAGGCGTCCTGATCGATCCGCGCCTTGGTCACGTAGTTGAGGTTGAGATGCTTCCAGTCGGTCACGTTCGGCACGGCGCGGCCGACGATGTCGGCGAGGCGCGCGTGGCTCTTCGCGTCCATCCACGTCTCCAGCCCCGAGATCATCTCCTGAACCACCTTGAAGCCGTAGGTCATCGCGGCGGTGCAGACCTGCACGTTGCCGGCGCCCAGCGCCATGAACTCCGCCGCGTCGCGCCAGGTGGTGACGCCGCCGATGCCGGAGATCGGCAGGCCCGCCAGCTCCGCATCGCGGGCGATCTCGGCCACCATGTTGAGCGCGATGGGCTTCACCGCCGGGCCGCAATAGCCGCCATGGCTGCCCTTGCCGTCGATGCTCGGCTCGGGGCTGAAGTCGTCGAGGTTGACGGAGGTGATCGAGTTCACGGTGTTGATGAGGCTCACCGCGTCGGCGCCGCCCTTCAGCGCGGCGCGCGCGGGCTGGCGGATGTCCGTGACGTTCGGCGTCAGCTTGACGATCACGGGCATCCGCGTGCTCTGCTTGCACCAGCGCGCGACCATCTCGATGTATTCCGGCACCTGCCCGACCGCCGAGCCCATGCCGCGCTCGCTCATGCCGTGGGGGCAGCCGAAATTGAGCTCGACCCCGTCGGCGCCGGTCTCCTCCACCATGGGCAGGATGGTCTTCCAGCTCGCCTCGTCGCAGGGAACCATGAGCGAGACGACCATCGCGCGGTCGGGCCAGTCGCGCTTGACCTCCTTGATCTCGCGCAGGTTCACGTCCAGCGGGCGGTCGGTGATGAGTTCGATGTTGTTGAGCCCGAGCACGCGCCGGTCGGCGCCGTAGACGACGCCGTAGCGCGGGCCGTTGACGTTGACGCAGTGCGGGTCGAGCCCCAGCGTCTTCCACACGACGCCGCCCCAGCCGGCGCGAAAGGCGCGCTCGACGTTGATCTTCTTGTCGGTCGGCGGCGCGGAGGCCAGCCAGAACGGATTGGGGGAGCGGATCCCGACGAACTCGCTGCGCAGATCGGCCATCGTTCCGTCTCCCGTCACACTGACGCAACAGAGTGTCGAACGGCTTGGCGCGGCGGGCAAGCGCTTTCGGCGCGGGCGAAATCGCCCGCCGGGCCGCGGCGCGGTCGCGGGCGGGAGCGTCGGTTCCCGCCCGCGCGTCAGAGCCGGTCGCCCTCGCTGACGGGGGGCGGCCCGTCCGGCCGAACCATGCCGATGTCGCGCAGCATGTGGTCGGACAGGCGGCTCAGGTCCGGGTCTCGCCGCGGCGTCAGGAGCCGTCGCGCGAGGCCGAGAACAGCGCGCGCCACGGCGGCCACACAGGCTGCTCCGAGAGCCGCTGCGCCTCGCGCCGGGTCAGCCCGACGTCCTCCAGAACGCTGTCCGGCTGGAGCAGCGCCAGATTCCTCAATTCGCGCCGACATCTGATCCTCTCAAGCCAGTTCCTGAAAAATCCTGCGGCCGGGTCGAGGCCGGGCCGCGTCGATCGCTCGCGACGCGGCGGGCTCGGGAAGCGGACGATCTCGGCTGCGCCGTCTCGTCTCGGCGCCATGGGGCTGGTCACGGGGCGTTCCTTTCGATGCTCGACGGGTCGATGTTCGACGCGCCTGCGTCGGGGGCTTCGGGCGCGGCGGCGCGCGCGAACTGGGCCGGGGTCGAGCCGACGAGGCGCCGGAAGGCCCCCGTCAGGTGCGACTGGTCGGAGAAGCCGCAGTCGTGCGCCACCGCCGCGGGCGTGCAGCCTGCGGCCAGCAGCGCCTTGGCGCGCTCGACGCGCACGCGCAGCAGATAGGCGTGCGGCGTCTCGCCGACGGCGTCGCGGAACGCCCGGATGAACTGGTAGCGGCTGAGCTCGGCCTCACGTGCGAGGCTTTCGAGCGGATAGCTCTCGCCGGGACGCGCGCGCATCCGCTCGGCGATCCGCGCGGCGACGTCGGCGACGCGAGACGGCGCAGGCGCGCGGCGCGCAGACCGGGCCGCCGCCGTCGCGGGCGCGACGGGGATTGGTCCCATGCAGTTCATGGCGATTCCAGTGCGGTCACGCGCGGTCGCCGCGAGGACGGTCGGCGCGCACGAATGACGCGAACGCGGGACGCCGGCGCGTCCGGAGAGGCGCGCAGTCGTCGTCGGTGTCGGTCAGAAGCGTCGCGGCGCGGCCGCGACGGAGCGGTTCAGGGAGTGGCGGCGGCGCTCAGTGCGCCCAAAAGCCGGGCTTGCCGGCCTCGCCATAGCAGCCGCGCATGAAGCCGCGGCGCGTTTTCCAGGCGCCGAGGACGACCACGTTCGCGCCATTCGAGCGAATGGCGGCGATGCGGGCGGCGGCGGTGCTGGTCTGGCGCGTCATGGCGATCATTGTTCCGGCTTTCTCTAAGTCCCTGAAGCGGAGCCTCACTCGGGGCGGTTGCGGCTTGGGAGACGGATACCCCGAATCAAACCGCCGATCTTGTAAGAAATTGCGCAGGCGCCGGGGCGGCTGCATGTCGGCGGCGCGACCCTCGCCGTGTCGGCGGCGCGACCCTCGCCGCGCCTCACCCCGCCAGCGCGCCGTGGATGCTCTCGGCGGCGTCGCGGCCCTGAGCGACGGCGGTCACGGTCAGGTCGTCGCCGCCGGCCGCGCAGTCGCCCCCGGCCCAGACGCCGGCGACGGAGGTGCGCCCCACCGCGTCCACCGCGATCTTGCCGCCGGCCATCTCCAGCGACATCCCCGCGCCGGGAGCGAAACACTGGCCGATGGCCTTGAAGACCTGATCCGCGGGCAGGGTGAACGTCTCGCCGGCGTCGCGCAGGCCGTCCGGCCCCTCCTCGGTGTAGGCGAACTCGACGCCGCGCGCCGCGCCCTCGCCGACGACGCGAAGCGGCCGGGCGTTGCAGCGGATCGTCACGCCCCTGGCGAGCGCCTGCTCCTGCTCCCACAGGCTCGCGCTCATGCGCTCGCGGCCCCGGCGGTAGACGATCGTCACGTCCTCCGCGCCGAGCAGGCGCGACTGCGCGGCGGCGTCGACAGCGGTCATGCCGCCGCCGATCACCACCACGCGGCGGCCGACCGGCAGAGCCGACAGGTCGTCGCTCTGGCGCAGCTCCGCGATGAACTCCACCGCGTCGCGCACGCCGGGCAGCCCCTCGCCCTCGGCGCCCAGCGCGTTGACGGCGCCAAGGCCGACGCCGAGAAACACCGCGTCGAACCCCTCGCGCAGCTCGTCGAGGGTCAGGCCGGCGCCGAGCGCCCTGCCGGTCTCGACCGTGATCCCGCCAATGGCCAGCAGCCAATCGACCTCCGCCTGCGCGAAGCCCCCGGGCGTCTTGTAGGCGGCGATGCCGTATTCGTTGAGGCCGCCAGGCTTCGGTCGGGCCTCGAAGATCGTCACGTCATGGCCATGCGTCGCGAGGCGGTGGGCGCAGGCGAGCCCCGCAGGCCCGGCGCCGACCACCGCGACGCGGCGCCCCGTTTGCGGCGCCCGCGCGAAGGGCTGCGGCCCGGCGGCCATCAGCGCGTCGGTGGCGTAGCGCTGGAGGCGGCCGATCTCCACCGGCTGGCCCTCGGCGGCCTCGCGCACGCAGGCCCCTTCGCAGAGCGTCTCGGTCGGGCAGACGCGGGCGCACATGCCGCCGAGGATGTTCTGGCTGAGGATGGTGCGCGCCGCCGCCTCCGGCAGGCCGGTCTGGATCTGGCGGATGAACAGCGGGATGTCGATCGCCGTGGGGCACGCCGTGACGCAGGGCGCGTCATGGCAGAAATAGCAGCGATCCGCCGCGACCACCGCCTCATGGGCGCCCAGCCTCGGATGCGCGTCCGCGAAGTTCCGGGTGATCGCCTCGGAGGGCAACCTCCCCGCGGCGATGCCGGGGGTCAGCAGCGGCGCTGTCATCCTGTCTTCCTCCCGCGCGGTGACGCTCTCGACGCTGGCGGGGCCGGAAAGGTTTATCAACCGGAAACATTTCAGACTGATTTGATCGGAAAATTCGCCCCACAACCTTGACTGTTTCACTCGGAAAAGGTCAGGGTGCGCTCGCAGTCCCGATCCGGAAGGCTCGGGCCACAGTCGCAAGACAGGGAGCACCATCCATGAAATCCGCCACCGCAGGCAGCAGCGCCGCCGCCGCCCTCCTGGTCGCGCTCGCCGCGCCGGCTTTCGCCGAAGGCGAGCTCAACCTCTACTCCGCGCGTCACTACGACACCGACGAGGCGCTCTACGCAGACTTCACGAAGGCGACCGGGATCACCATCAACCGCATCGAGGCCGGCGCCGACGAACTGTTCGAGCGCATCCGCGCCGAGGGCGCCAACAGCCCGGCGGACGTCTTCCTCACCGTCGACGCAGGCCGCCTCTGGCGCGCCGCGGACGCCGGCATCCTCGCGCCCGTCGACAGCGAGATCCTGGAGCGCCGCATCCCCGCCTATCTGCAGCACCCCGACAACCTCTGGTTCTCGTTCAGCCAGCGCGCGCGGATCTTCTTCTATGACAAGGAGACGGTCGACGCCCCGCCGCTGACCTACGAGGCGCTGGCCGAGCCGCGCTACGAGGGCATGATCTGCGCCCGCTCCTCCTCGAACATCTACATGCTGTCGCTGATGGCCTCGATGATCGCCCACCATGGCGAGGAGGCGGCGCTGGCCTGGGCGGAGGGGCTGAACAACAACCTCGCCCGCGCGCCGCAGGGCGGCGACACCGACCAGCTGCGCGGCATCGTCTCCGGCGAGTGCCCCATCGCGGTCTCCAACACCTACTACTTCGCGCGCGCGCTGGCGACGAACGTCGACGGGCTGACCGAGGGCGTCGAGAAGATCGGCTGGGTGTTCCCCAACCAGGCCGATCGTGGAACCCATGTGAACGTCTCCGGCGCCGGCGTCCTCAGGAACGCGCCGAACCGCGAGAACGCCGTGAAGTTCCTCGAATACCTCGCCTCCGACCAGGCGCAGAAGTACTTCTCCGACGGCAACTACGAGTATCCGGCGGTTCCCGGCGTCGGCCTCGGCGACGCGGTCGCGCAGCTGGGCCTGTTCCGCAGCGACAACCTGAACCTGTCGGCGCTCGGCGAGAACCAGGCCGCGGCCGTGCGTCTCTATGATCAGGCCGGCTATCGCTGATCCGGCGCCAGGCGGCCCTGCGATGGACCTGCGCCCCGCGACGGGCGCAGGTTCGCCTTTTCCGGCGGGCGCTCAGGCGCCCGCGTCGTCCCGCGCCGGGATGCGGCGCAGGAACGTACGGTCCTCGCGCAGCAGGAACCGCTCCGCCTGCGCGAAGGCGTAGTTCTCCCGCCCGACCGGGTCCGCGGCGAGGCGCGCGCGATAGGCCTCGTAAGCGGCGAGGCTCGGCACGGAATACACCCCGTAGGCCAGCGTGCTGGAGCCCTCATGCGGCGCGTAGTAGCCGAGCAGATCGGCCCCGCACCTCGGGATGGCCTCCCCCCAGGCTGCCGCGTAGCGCTCGAACTGCGCCTTTTTCACGGGGTCGATGTGGTAGCGTATGAAGCAGGTGATCATGGCGGGCTCCCGATTGCGGAGCGCCATCCTCGCCCGGTCGCCGGCCCGGAAGCTTCGTTCCCGGTCGAAGCCTGCGCGCGGAGGATCGCCGGCGTCGCCGCGCCCCGCCTAGCCGCGCCCCGCCGCCTTGTCCCTGCCGTGGCCCGGTTGTATAGCGCAGGCGCCGCACCGGTCGCGGCTGCCGAGACGCCCTGATGCCACGTCCAAACCCCCGCCTGGTCATGAAATTCGGCGGCACTTCGGTGCGAGACCTCGCGCGCATCCGCAACGCGGCGGAGAAGGTGCGCGCCGAGGTCGAGCGCGGCTACGATGTCGCCGTCGTGGTCTCCGCGATGGCGGGCGAGACGAACAAGCTCGTCGGCTGGGTTCGCGAGGCCTCCGCCGGCCCGGAGGGCGGCGCCGCCTTCTACGACGCGCGCGAGTACGACGCCGTGGTGGCCGCCGGCGAGCAGGTGACCTCGGGCCTCATGGCGCTGACGCTGCAGCAGATCGGGGTTCCCGCGCGAAGCTGGCAGGGCTGGCAGGCGCCGCTGCGCACCAACGCCGCCCATGGTGCGGCGCGCATCGAGGCCATCGACACCGACGCGCTCGACCGAAAGTTTGAGGAAGGGCTGCACGCGGTCATCGCGGGCTTCCAGGGCATCGGGCCGGACGGGCGCATCGCGACCCTCGGTCGCGGCGGCTCCGACACGTCGGCCGTCGCCTTCGCCGCCGCGCTGGGGGCGGAGCGCTGCGACATCTACACCGACGTCGACGGCGTCTACACCACCGACCCGCGCATGGAGCCCCGCGCGAGGCGGCTCGACCGCATCTCCTACGAGGAGATGCTGGAGTTGGCCTCGCTGGGAGCGAAAGTGCTCCAGACGCGTTCGGTGGAACTGGCGATGCGCTACCGCGTGCGCCTGCGCGTGCTGTCGTCCTTCGAGGAAGGACCGGGCACGCTGGTGTGCGACGAGGACGAGATCGGGGAGGATTCGATGGAGAGCCGTGTGGTCAGCGGCGTCGCCTTCCAGCGCGACGAGGCCAAGGTGACGCTGCTCGGCGTGGAGGACCGCCCCGGCGTCGCCGCGGCTATCTTCGGCCCGCTCGCCGAGGCGGGGGTGAACGTGGACATGATCGTTCAGAACATCTCCGAGGACGGCCGCACCGACATGACCTTCTCCACCTCCGAGGACGATCTCCCCAAGGCGCTCAAGGCGCTGGAGACGGCGCGCGAGACCATCGGCATGCGCGAGATCGTGTCGGACCGCGACGTGGCGAAGGTCTCGGTCGTCGGCATCGGGATGCGCAGCCATGCCGGCGTCGCGCAGAAGATGTTCGCCGCCCTCGCCCGCGAAGGCGTCAACATCAAGGTGATCACCACGTCCGAGATCAAGGTGAGCGTCCTGATCGACCGCAAGTATCTCGAACTCGCCGTCCGTGCGCTGCATGACGCCTTCGGGTTGCATGCGGCCTGACGCGCACCGATAAGGCGAGGCTTGAATCAGGCCTGCGGCGCCAGGACGGCGCAGCGGGGGACCGGGAGACCTGGGGGCGGGAGACGCCGATGACGCCCAGCGCTGGCGTTGGGTCGCGCGCGATGCTGCGACGGCTGCGCCAGGTCATGGCGGAGCCGGGCGACGGCCAGCAGCGACTCGACAAGATCACGCAGGTCATCGCGACCAACATGGTCGCGGAGGTCTGCTCCATCTATCTCCGGCGCGAACCGGGGATGCTGGAGCTGTTCGCGACGGAAGGTCTGCGCAAGGACGCCGTGCACAAGGCCGCGCTGCGCATCGGCGAGGGTCTCGTCGGGCGCATCGCCGAGCGCGCCACCCCGATCGCGACGGACAACGCGCCCGCCGCGCCGGGGTTCCAGTATCTTCCCGAGACCGGCGAGGAGGTCTATCGCAGCTTCTGCGGCGTGCCGATCCAGCGGCTCGGCAAGGTTCTCGGCGTGCTCGTCGTCCAGAACACGACCCAGCGCACCTACGACGAGGACGAGGTCGACGCGCTCGAGGTGGTGGCCATGGTCATCGCCGAGATGGCCGAGAGCGGGGCGCTGTCGGCGGGCCGCGAGATCGAGCGCGGCAAGCGCGGGCCGCTCACCGCGCGCGGCGTCAGCGCCGCCGACGGCGCGGCGGTCGGGCATGTCCACCTGCATGACCCGCGCATCGCCATCGCCAACCCCATCGTCGACGACGTGCCGCGCGAGCGCGAGCGCCTGCGCGGCGCGATGGTTGCGCTGCAGGGCGAGGTCGACCGACTGCTCGACACCGACCTGCTGAAGGGCGGCGGCGAGCACCGCGACGTGCTGGAGACCTACCGCATGTTCGCCCATGACAAGGGCTGGCTGCGGCGGCTGGACGAGGCCGTGGCCTCCGGCGTCGTGGCCGAGGTCGCAGTGGAGCGCGTGCAGTCGGCTGCGCGGGCGCGCATGGACCGGGTGGCCGACCCCTACCTGCGCGAACGCCTCCACGACCTCGACGACCTCGCCAACCGGCTGCTGAGGCTGCTCACCGGGGCCGAGGCGACGCCCCCGCCGGAGGACGCCATCCTCGTCGCGCGCTCCATCGGCCCGGCGGAGCTGCTGGAGCTCGCCGGGCGGGTCAGGGGCGTGGTGATGGAGGAGGGCTCCGCCGGAGGCCACGCCGCCATCGTCGCCCGCGCTCTCGGCGTGCCTATGATCGTGCAGGCCCATGGCGTGGTGGCGGAGGCCGAGAACGGCGACCGCGCCATCGTGGACGGCGACGAGGGCGTGGCGCATTTCCGCCCCGACGCCACCGTGCTCGACGCCTTCGGCGAGCGGCTGGCGCTGGAGGCGGAGACCCAGGCGCTCTACCGCTCCCTGCGCGACCTGCCCGCCCAGACGCGCGACGGCGTCTGCGTGAGCCTGATGATGAACGCGGGCCTCGCCACGGACATGCCCTCGCTGGCCGAAAGCGGGGCGGAGGGCGTCGGCCTCTACCGCACCGAACTGATGTTCATGGTGCGCGCGACCATGCCGGGGCGCGACGCGCAGGAGGCCGTCTATCGCCGCATCCTCGACGAGGCGGCGGGAAGGCGCGTCGTGTTCCGCACGCTCGACATCGGATCGGACAAGATCCTACCCTACATGCGGCGGACCGAGGAGGACAACCCGGCGATGGGCTGGCGCGCGCTGCGCTTCGGGCTCGACAGGCCGCGCCTGATGACCATGCAGCTCCAGGCGCTGCTGCGCGGCGCGGCGGGGCGGCCGCTCTCGGTCATGTTCCCGTTCGTCACCACGCTGGAGGAGTTCCGCAAGGCGCGCGCGCTGCTGCTGCGCGAGCGCGACCGTCAGGCTGCGCGCGGCCGTCCGGCGCCGGAGCGGCTGGAGATCGGCGCCATGCTGGAGACGCCGGCGATGGCCCACGCGCCGGACGCCTTCTTCCGCGAGGCCGACTTCATCTCGGTCGGCGGCAACGACCTCAAGCAGTTCTTCTTCGCCGCCGACCGGGGCAACGAGCGGGTGCGGCGGCGCTACGACACGCTGTCGCCGCCCTATCTCGCCTTCCTGAAGCGCATCGTCGGACGGTGCGCTGAGAACGGGGCGTCGCTGAGCTTCTGCGGCGAATCCGCGGGCCGGCCGATCGAGGCGCTCGCACTCGCGGCCATCGGGTTCCGCGCCTTCTCGATGCGGCCGTCCGCCATCGGGATGGTCAAGCGCGCGCTGCGGGCCGTGGACCTGTCGGAAGCCGAGGCGCTCGTAGCCGCCGCAGTCGCCGGCGGTGATCCCACCGCGCGCCCGGCGCTGACGCGCTACGCCCAGGATTGCGGAGTGTCGATCTAAAAGACGCGATGCGCCCCGCGCCTGGTGGGACAGGCGCGGGGCGCATCCTCAGGTCGGGCGGCCGCGTCAGAAGCGGAAGTCGTAGGCCAGCGTCAGCGAGATGACGCCTTCCTCGAGGTCGCGATCCTCTACGATGTCGTAGGCGAGCTTCGCGTTCACGCCGAAGATCGACAGGCCGACCTCGGGCCCGGCGAAGAAGCCGCCCTTGCCGCTGCCGTCGATCGTCATGTAGCCCGCGTTGACGCCGACATAGGGCAGCACGCCGCCGCCGACGCCGTAATCGGCGAAATGGTAGTCCGCGCCGAGCGCGCCCCGGAAGCCGAGGCCCTCGTCCCGCGCGTCGAGGTTCCAGAACAGAGCGGTCTCGCCGGTCAGCGCGACGTTGGGCGTCGCGAAGTAGGTCGCGGTCAGGTTGCCGCCGAGGAACACGCTCTCGTCGCCGTCCTGCATGTTGTAGCCGACATAGGGGCCGAGGCCGATGGCGATGCGGCTGAGGGTCTGCGCGATGGGCTCGGGCGCGGCCGGCAGGACCGACTGGGACACGGTGATCTCGACCCGGCGGTTCAGGGGCTCGACCACGCCATCGGCGGTCCCCACCGCGGGATCGGCCTCGCCGCGCCAGGCGGCGGTGATCGCCGAACCGGGCACGCCGGCGGCCACAAGCGCCGCAACCACCCGCTCGGCGCGACGGCGCGACAGATCCTCGTTGTAGTCGGCCGGGCCGGAGGCGTCGGCGTGGCCGACAAGGCTTACCGCCGTCTCTCCGGTGGCGGCGTAGTCGGCCGCGGCGGCGCTCACGATCGACGAGCCGTCCGGGCTCAGCCGGTCGCTGTCGAGCGCAAAGTAAACGGTGTGGTCGGCCGCCGGGGCCGACAGCGGCGCGCCGGAACACAGCAGCGCAATCGCAATTCCACGCAGTTTCATGCCCACAGTTCCCTTCCGCTTGGCAGGTTCGCCGCGACAACACCGATTGCATAAAGGTTAATCACAACCGAGAGAACGCGCAAAGCACGAAGATGCCTCCGGACAGGCGGGAGGCGCCATGCTGTTGCGACAATGCCAGCGCCTGACGCCGGGCGGCCGAGGCTGCGCGCCGGGGAAACGCCCGCCGCCCCTGCGCGGCCGCCCGGGAAGGCCGCCGTCAGGCGAGCGCCGCGTCGCAGCGCTCGCAGGTCTCGGGATGGGCGTGTCGGCCGACGTCGCGCAGCACGCGCCAGCAGCGGGCGCATTTCGCCCCCTCCGCCAGCGCGGCGACCACGGCGACGCCGGGAACCTCCGGCAGCGTGAAGGCCCCCGCCGGCGCCGGCGCGTCGGTCACGGTCGCGCCGGAGGCGATCAGCAGTTCCGCCATGTCGGCCGAAGCCGCCGTCTCGCGCAGCGCCGCGTCAGCCACATGGATCACCGGCGCGGCCTCCAGCGCCGCGCCGATGCGCTTCTCGCGCCGCTCCACCTCCAGCGCGCCGAGCCCGACGCGGCGCACCCGCCGAAGCTGCGCCATGCGCGCGGCGAGCGCGTCGTCGCGCCAGTCGGCCGGCGTCTCGGGGAAGGTCTCCAGATGCACCGACGCGTCCTCGCCGGGGAAGCGGGAGAGCCAGACCTCCTCCATGGTGAACACCAGCATCGGCGCGAACCAGGTCGTCAGCCGCGCGAACAGCGCGTCCATGACCGTGCGGCAGGCGCGGCGGCGCAGGCTGTCGGGCGCGTCGCAGTAGAGCGCGTCCTTGCGCACGTCGAAGTAGAACGCCGAAAGGTCTCCGGTCACGAAGTTGAAGAGCGCGGCATAGGCCCGCTGGAAGGCGTAGGCGCCATAGGCCGCGCGGACCTCCGCATCCAGCTCCGCCAGACGGTGCAGCACCCAGCGCTCCAGCTCGGGCATCTCCGCCGTCGCGACGCGCTCGGCGGCGTCGAACCCGTCCAGCGCGCCGAGCATGTAGCGGAACCCGTTGCGCAGGCGGCGGTAGCCGTCGGCGGCGGCCTTCAGGATGTCCGGCCCGAGGCGCTGGTCGTCGGTGTAGTCGGCGGTGGCCACCCACAGGCGCAGGATGTCGGCGCCGTATTCCTGCACGACCTTCTCGGGCGCGACGACGTTGCCCTTGGACTTCGACATCTTCTCGCCGTTCTGGTCGAGGGTGAAGCCGTGGGTGACGACCGCCTTGTAAGGCGCCCGCCCCCGCGTGCCGCAGCCCTGCAGCAGCGAGGAATGGAACCAGCCGCGATGCTGGTCGGAGCCCTCCAGATAGACGTCCGCCGGCCACTGGCCGCCACGGTCGCGCAGCGCGAAGGCGTGGGTCGAGCCCGAATCGAACCACACGTCGAGGATGTCGCGCACCTGGTCCCACGCCTCGGGGTCATAGGCGTTCCCGAGGAAGCGCGCCTTGGCGCCCTCGGCGAACCAGGCGTCGGCGCCCTCCTCGCGAAACGCCGCCGCGACGCGGGCGTTCACCTCCGGGTCGCGCAGCAGTTCGCCCGTCTCGCGGTTGACGAAGCAGGTCAGCGGCACGCCCCAGGCGCGCTGGCGGCTCACCACCCAGTCGGGTCGCTGGGCGATCATCGCGCGCAGGCGGTTCTGGCCGGCGGGCGGCGTGAAGGCGACGAGCTCGTTGATGGATTTCAGCGCCCGCTCGCGGATGGTGGCCCCGTGCTCGCCATGGCCGTCGTCGAGCGGCCTGTCTATGGCGATGAACCATTGCGGCGTGTTGCGGTAGATCAGCGGCGCCTTGGAGCGCCACGAGTGCGGGTAGCTGTGCTTGAGGCGGCCCCGCGCCATCAGCGCGCCCGCCTCCTGAAGCTTCTCGATGACGGCGGCGTTCGCCTTGCCCTCCTTGCCCTTGGCGTCGAGGACGCCAAGCCCGCCGAACAGCGGCAGGTCGGCGCGGAAGGCCCCGTCCGGCCCGACATTGTGGGTCATCTCCAGCTTGAAGCGCTGGCCGATCTCGTAGTCGTCGAGGCCGTGCGAGGGCGCGGTGTGCACGAAGCCCGTTCCCGCCTCGTCGGTGACGTGGTCGCCGGGCAGCAGGGGCACGTCATAGTCCCACTCGCCGGCCCCGCCTTCCACGCCGCGCAGGGGATGGGCGCAGACGAGCGCCTCCAGTTCCGTCGCCGCCACGCCGCGCAGCCGCTCGTAGCCGCCGACGCGCGCCTGCGCGAACACATCCGCGGCCAGCTTGTCGGCCAGCAGGAAGGTCTCGCCGGTCCTCGCCCAATTGTCCTCGGCGGCCTCGGTCACGCCGTAGAGGCCGTAGGAGAGCCCCGGATTGAAGCAGACGGCGCGGTTCTGCGGGATGGTCCAGGGCGTGGTCGTCCAGATCACAACGTCGGCGCCGGCGAGGTCGCCCGGCCGCCAGTCGGGGCTTGTGCGCTGGTCGACCGAGAGCGTGACGGGTCTGAACCGCACCCAGATCGTCGGCGACTGGCGCTCGTGATACTCGACCTCCGCCTCGGCCAGCGCGGTCTGCTCGACCGGGGACCACATCACCGGCTTTGAACCCTTGTAGAGCGAGCCGTTCATCACGAAGGCCATGAATTCAGACGCGATGGTGGCCTCGGCGGCGAAATCCATTGTAAGATAAGGATTTTCCCAGTCGCCGCCGATCCCGAGGCGCTTGAACTCCTCGCGCTGCACGTCCACCCATTCGGCGGCGAAGGCGCGGCACTGGGCGCGCAGCTCATTGACCGGGACGGCGTCCTTGTCCTGGCCCCTGGCGCGGAACTGCTCCTCGATCTTCCACTCGATCGGCAGGCCGTGACAGTCCCAGCCCGGCACGTAGCGGCTGTCGTGGCCGAGCATCTGGCGCGAGCGCACCACGAAGTCCTTGAGGATCTTGTTGAGCGCGTGGCCGATGTGCAGGTGGCCGTTGGCGTAGGGCGGGCCGTCGTGCAGCTCGAATTTCGGGCGGTCCGCGGCGGTCTCGCGCAGGCGGCGGTAGAGCCCCATCGCCTCCCAGCGCGCCAGCCATTCCGGCTCACGCTTCGGCAGGCCGGCGCGCATCGGGAAATCCGTCTGCGGCAGGAAAAGGGTGTTCTTGTAGTCGGGCGCGGCAGCGTCGGGCGCGGAGACGTCGGAGGACATGGGGCGCGTGTTCCCGTAAAGAATTGAGGCTATCGGCATCGGCTCGGCCGCAGCGCGGCTGACATACCCGGCGCTCCGCTCAGGAGGCCGGGCCGCTAATTCGCATGCCGCCCCGGTATTCCATCGCCGGGCAGATACCAGCGTGCGCGACCTACGTCCAGAAACCTGCGCGCAGCGCATGGCCGCCATGAATTTAACCCGAAGGTAAAACAACCGATAGGAAGAAAGGCGATTCTGACTTAGAGACAGCCTTACGTTGACGTTGACGTAAATCACAGGGCCGCCACAGTGACCAGCCGCGAACCTCCAACCCGCAGCACGCCAGAAGAAGTTGCGAGCGATCTCAGCTCACTGGAGGCGGTCGCCGCAAGGCTGCGCGAAGCCGGGCGCACCATCGAGGCCGATCAGCTGGTCGCGTGGCGCAACCTGCATGCTCTCAGAAGCGGGCGGCCCGGCGAGGAGTGAGGCTGCGCCCTCAGCGCGCCGTCTCGCCCGCCAGCCCGCGGATCGCGGCGCCCGCCAGCCCGCGCCAGCTCGGCCGCGGCAGCGCGACGAAGGCCGCCGGGCGGCACACCTCGATGGCCGCGACGCCGACGCGGGCGCAGAGCGCGCCGTTGAGCAGTCCCTCGCCGAAGCGGCGCGACAGCCGGCTCGCGACGCCGCCGCCGAGCGCCGGGCCGATCATGTCGTCGCCGATGGAGACCGCGCCGGTGGCGAGAATGTGTCCCGCCACCGCGCGCAGCAGCCGCAGCGAGCCGAGCCAGCCGGCGCGGCCGCCGTATATCTCAGCGACGCGGCGGATCATCGCGAGATTGATCGCCAGCGTCGCCAGCACGTCCACGAGCGCGATGGGAATGAGCGCCGTCGCGGCGGCGACCTGGCGGGCGGAGCGCGCCACCGCGGCCTGCGCCTGCGCGTCGAGCGGCGTCATCAGCGTCCGCTCGGCAAGTTCGCGCACCGCCTCGGCGTCGATGGCGTCGGGCAGCCGCGTCTTGAGATCGGCCAGCGCCCAGGCGAGGTCGGCCCGGCCCGCGTAGAGCCGCCTGAGCCGTTCGACCGCCGCCGCCGCCGCCGGACGGTCGGTCGCGCCCGCCAGCGCCTCCCGCGCCGCCTCCACGCGGCCCAGCCGCGCCACCGCGGCCGCCTCGCGCAGCGCAAACAGCGCCAGCGCGACCGCGGCGACGACGGCGAGCGTCGCGGCGACGGCCCCGAGCACCGGATTTCGGCTCAGCAGGTTGGCGGCGAAGTCCCAGGCGGCGACGCTGAGCGCCATGCCGAGCAGGCCGAGCGCCGCGCCCCAGAACCAGCGCGCCAGCCCGGAGGAGCGCCCCGCCGCGACCTTCAGCGCCGCGGCGCCCGCCGGCGGCGCGCCGGCGCCGGGCTCGTCGGGCGGCTGCGGCGCGTCGAAGGGCGTCGAGGCACCGGCCCCGGCGCCGGGCGCCTCGGGCTCGATCTCGAACAGCGCGGGGCGCCGCCGCGGGTTCTTCGTCGCGCCCGGCGCGTCTTCGACCTCGAATTCCGCCATGGTCCCCTCCCTCACGCCAGCCGGTCGCCGAGCAGGAACTCCGCCGCCCGGTCGAGCCGGATATGCGGCGGCCCGTCGCCGGCCCGCGCGCTCGCCGAGGGCTTCGGCGGCGCGAAATCCATCAGGTCGAGCTCGCCGCCCAGCCACCCAGCCCCCGGCGGCGCGTCCTCCCGCGCCTGCGCCAGCACCGCCGCGGGGTTGTCAGGCAGGTCGCCGGGAAAGAGCGCCGCCTCGCGCCCGGTCTCCAGCAGGCGCCCGCGCACGCAGGGAAGCTGGCGGCCGTCGCGCGCCACCTCCTGCTCCACGGTCGCGCGCAGGGCGGCGATGGCCATCGTCTCGACCTTCGCGCCGCGGAACTCCGCCCGCGCGACGCTCTCGCGCAGCATCGCCTGCATCATCGCCGTCAGGCGCGGATGCTGGACATGGTGCACATGGTCGGCCTTGGTCGCGGCGAACAGGATGCGGTCGATGCGCCGGCCGAGGATCGACGCGAGCCAGCCGCCGCCCGGCCGGAAACAGCCGAGCACCGCGGTCATCGCGTCGCGCAGGTCGGCCACGGCGCCGGGCCCGGCGTCGAGCGCGCCGAGCAGGTCGACCAGCACCACCTGGCGGTCGATCCGCGCGAAGTGGTCGCGGAAGAACGGCTTGGCGACGCGGGCCACATAGGCGTCGTAGCGGCGTTCGAACTCCGCCCGCATGCCCCCGCGGCGGCGCTTCGAGCCCGCCGGCAGCGGGCAGAAGGTCAACGCCGGCGAGCCCTCCAGCTCTCCGGGCAGCAGAAAACGCCCCGGCGTGAGCCCCGACAGCCCGGCGGCCTTGGCGCGCTTGAGATAGTCGGCGTAGGCCGCCGACAGCGCCCTCGCCTGCGTCTCGTCGAGAGCGGCGTCGGGGTCCGCGGCGTCGAGAAGCGCGAGCCACGGCGCCGCCAGCGGCGCGCGCAGCGGCGCGCGGGCGAGCGCCAGCGCCCTGTCCGACCACGCGGCGTAGTCCTGCCCGATCAGCGCGAGGTCGAGCAGCCACTCGCCGGGATAGTCGACGATGTCGAGATGCAGCGTGCTGTCGCCGGTCATCCGCTCCAGCCAGTTCGCCGAGCGATGCCGGATCGAGAGGCGCAGCTGCGCGATGGAGCGGGTGCCCTGGGGCCAGCGCGGCTCGGGCGCGGAGAGCGCGGCCATGTGGCTCTCGAAGTCGAAGCGCGGCACGTCGCGGTCCGGCTGCGGCCGCAGGGCGACCGCGCCGATGCGGCCCTCCGCCTCGGCCTTGAGCCGGCTCATGCGGCCGCGCGCGAGCAGGTTCGCCACCAGCGAGGCGATGAACACCGTCTTGCCCGCCCGGCTGAGCCCGGTCACGCCGAGGCGCAGGGTCGGTTCGAACAGCGCCTCGGTCGCGCTGTCGCGCGCGTCCTCGACGGCGCGCATCATGTCGTCGATCAGTCCGCCGATCACGCCCGGGTTCTCCGCTTCCGTTCCGCCTGCACATAGACCGGCGCGCGCCGGATTGGGAGGGGCTGGCTCGTCGCGCGGGCGCGCGCTAGGACAGGCTCCCATGCCGCGCTTCAAGCTCACACTGGAATATCATGGCGGGCCGTTCAGCGGCTGGCAGCGTCAGGCCGACGCGCCCTCGGTGCAGGGGGCGCTGGAGGAGGCGCTGGCCCGCATCGCGCCCGAGGCGGGTCCGGTCACGGGCGCGGGGCGCACAGACGCCGGCGTGCACGCGCTCGGCCAGGTCGCCCATGTCGACGTGGCGCGAGCGTGGGATCCGTTCCGCCTCGCCGCCGCGCTCAACCACCATCTAAAGCGCTGGCCGATCGCGGTGACGTCGGCGCAGGAGGCCGAGACCGACTTCCATGCCCGGTTCGACGCCGTGGAGCGCCTCTACCGCTACCGGATACGCGACCGGCGCGCGCCGCTGACGGTGGAGAAGGGTCTGGCCTGGCGCCATCACGGGCCGCTCGACGAGGCCGCGATGGCCGAGGGCGCGGCGCATCTCGTCGGGCATCACGACTTCACCACCTTCCGCGCGGCGCAGTGCCAGGCGCTCTCGCCGGTCAAGACGCTCGACGCGGTGACGGTCGAGCGGTCGGGCGACGAGATCGCGGTGACGGCGCGGGCGCGCAGCTTCCTGCACAACCAGGTGCGCAGCATCGTCGGCACGCTGGCGCAGGTCGGCGCCGGGCGCTGGCCGCCCGCGCGCGTCGGCGAGGCGCTTGCGGCCTGCGACCGCGCCGCCTGCGGGCCGGTCGCGCCGCCCCAGGGGCTCTACCTCGTCGCGGTGCGGTATCCGGAGCGCGCGGATGGCTGAGGGCCCCTCGCCCATGATGGCGCAGTATCTCGGCATCAAGGCCGACCATGCGGACGCGCTGCTGTTCTACCGCATGGGCGACTTCTACGAGCTGTTCTTCGAGGACGCCGCCGCCGCCGCAGCCGCGCTCGACATCGCGCTGACCAAACGCGGCCAGCACGAGGGGCGCGACATCCCGATGTGCGGCGTGCCCGTCCACAGCCATGAGGCCTATCTCAACACGCTGATCCGAAAAGGCTTCCGCGTCGCCATCTGCGAGCAGACCGAAGACCCCGCCGAGGCCCGGAAGCGCGGCGCGAAGTCGGTCGTGCGGCGGGAGGTGGTGCGGCTCGTCACCCCCGGCACCCTGACCGAGGACGCGCTGCTGGAGGCGCGCGGCGCCGCGCCGCTGGCCGCCTGGGCGGAGGTCCGCGGCGAGGGCGGGCTGGCCTGGCTCGACCTCTCCACCGGCGCCTTCGCCGCGATGCCGGCGGCGCGCGCGGAGCTGGCGGCGGCGCTGGCGCGCACGGCGCCGCGCGAACTCCTGCTCGGCGAGGCGCACGCCGCCGACGCCGAGATCGAGGCGCTGGCGCGCGAGGCCGGCGCCGTCGCCGCGACGCTGGGGCCGGCCAGCTTCGAGAGCGGCGGGGCCGAGCGACGGCTGACCGCGCAGTTCGGCGTCGCGACGCTGGAGGGTTTTGGCGCCTTCTCGCGGCCCGAGATCGCGGCGATGGGCGCGGTGCTCGACTATGTGCGCATGACGCAAGGGGCCGCGGCGCCCCATATCCGCCCCCCGCGCCGCGAGACCGCGCAGGCAGCCATGGCGATCGACCCCGCCACCCGGCGCAATCTGGAGCTCACCCGCACGCTCTCCGGCGCGCGCGAGGGCGCGCTGCTGACGGCGGTGGACCGCACCGTGACGCCGGGCGGCGCGCGGCTGCTGGAGACGCGCCTCGCCGCCCCGCTCACCGACCCGCAGGCCGTAGCCGCGCGGCAGGACGCCGTGGCGTTCCTGCGCGCCGAGCCCGAACTGCGCGCCCGGCTGCGCGCGGCGCTGAAGCAGGCGCCCGAGACGGCGCGCCCGCTGGCCCGGCTGGCGCTGGACCGCGCCGGGCCGCGCGACCTCGGCGCCCTGCGCGACGGTCTGGCGCGCGGCGCCGAGGCCGGCGCGCTGCTCGCGGCCGCCGACCCGCCGGCCGCGCTGGCCGACGCCGCGCGGCGACTCGGGGCGCCGGCGGCGCTGGCCGCGCATCTGGCCGCCAGACTGGCCGAAAGCCCACCCATGGCGCTCCGCGACGGCGGGACGATCGCGCAGGGCGTGGATGCGGAGCTCGACGCGGCGCGAAAACTGCGCGACGAGGGGCGTGGGGTGATCGCCGGGCTTCAGGCCGACTACGCCGCGCAGGCGGGCGTCGCCTCGCTCAAGATCCGCCACAACGGCGTGCTCGGCTACTTCATCGAGGTCGGCGCGGCGCACGGGCCGAAGCTGACCGCCCTGCCCGACATCTTCCGCCACCGGCAGACCATGGCCAACGCCATGCGCTTCACCACCGACGCGCTCGCCGACCTCGAATCGCGCATTCTCGGCGCGGCGGATGCGGCGCTGGCGGTCGAGACGCGGATCTTCGGCGAGCTGCGCGACGCGGTGCTCGCGCAGGCCGGCGCCGTGGCGGACGCGGCGGACGCGCTGGCGGAGGTCGACGTCGCGGCGGGCTTCGCCGAACTCGCCGAGGCCGAGCGCTGGGTGCGCCCGGTCGTCGAGCAGGGCGCGGCCTTCGAGGTGGTCGGCGGGCGTCATCCGGTCGTGGAGCAGGCGCTGAAGGCCCGCGGCGAGGGCGCCTTCATTCCCAACGACTGCGACCTCTCCGGCGGCGCGGCGGCGCGGGTGCGCCTGCTCACCGGCCCGAACATGGCGGGCAAGTCGACCTGGCTGCGCCAGAACGCGCTGATCGCGGTGCTGGCGCAGGCCGGCGCCTGCGTCCCGGCGGAGGCCGCGCGGATCGGCGTGGTGGACCGGCTGTTCAGCCGCGTCGGCGCGGCGGACGACCTTGCGCGCGGCCGCTCCACCTTCATGGTCGAGATGGTCGAGACGGCGGCGATCCTCAACCAGGCCGGGCCGCAGTCGCTGGTGGTCCTCGACGAGATCGGCCGCGGCACCGCCACCTATGACGGGCTCTCGATCGCCTGGGCGACGCTGGAGCACCTGCACGACGTCAACCGCTGCCGCGCGCTCTTCGCGACCCACTACCACGAGTTGACCGCGCTGGCGCAGCGGCTGGAGGCGCTGGCGGTCAACACGATGGCGGTGCGGGAGTGGAAGGGCGAGGTCGTCTTTCTCCACGAAGTCCGCCCCGGCGCGGCCGACCGCTCCTACGGCGTGCAGGTGGCGCGGCTGGCGGGTCTGCCCCCCGTGGTCGTCGACCGCGCGCGCGAGGTGCTTGCGGCGCTGGAGGAAGGCGCCCACGCCGGAGGGGCCAAGCCCATGGCGCTGATTGACGACCTGCCGCTCTTCGCCGCGGCGCGTCCGCCGGCGGCCGCGCCCGCCGCCGCCTCGCCGGCGCTGGACGCGCTGCGCGCGCTGGACCCCGACGCGATGACGCCGCGCGAGGCGCTCGATGCGCTCTATGCGTTAAAGTCGGCGGCGGGCGATTGACGGGCGGCGTCAGCGGCCGAGTTCGGCGATCACCCGCCGCGCGAGCGTCATCCCTTCCCGGCGCGACATCCCCGGCTTCAGGCGCGGATCGTAGAGCACGCGCAGCAGCGCCTCGTCATGGGCCGTCAGAAGCGCGAATTCCTGATCGTCGTTGAAGACCGACGGGCGGGCGCCGGCGAAGTCGTTGCCCGGCCCGAGCGCCTGCGCGAACTCCTCATGCGCGCAGCTCTCGCGCAGCAGACCGGACGTCTCGGCCTTGATCAGGATCACGCCGAAGACGATGACGCCGTCGGGTTCGCCCACGCGCACGCTCGCGGCGCAGGGGATCTCGTATTCGTCGCCGCGCAGCCGATAGGCCAGCCCGCTGTCCACCGGCGCGTCGCTCGCGTCGAGCCGCGCCGCGATGCGCCGGCGCGCCTCGCGCGAGACGATGAGCACCAGCAGATTCGGCGGCGCGCCCTCCGTCGCCTCGGAGATGGGAAGCCGGGTGATCGCCGAAAGCCGGCGCGCGAGGCCGGCGTAGGTCTCCACGTCGGCGCGCTCGACCGCGTCGCCGATCAGCGCGTATCGGATCGGGTCCTGCCATTTCAGTAGCGGGGTCTCGCGTTCGCGCGGTATGAGCGCGCCCGCTTCGAAGGTGAACTCCGTGTAGAACGCGATGCGCTCGAGGTTGCGGGCGAGGTCTTCCGCCGACCATGGCGCATCGGCGGGGTCGTAGTCGGTGCGCATGCCGCCCGCCTCCCGCACCGCCGCCGTCAGCTCGGAATAACTGCGCGCCGCCCGCTCCTCTACGGAGCAGGCGGCGGCCAGCAGACCGAGCGCCGCCAGCGCGACGCGGGCGGCGCGGCGCCGCGTCAGTTGACGGCGGTCCCGATCGTGTCGCCCGTCCCGCTCGCCTTGGCGCGGGCGGCGGCGAGGGTCTCCTTCAGGGCGCCCTCCATCTTGACGAGCTCGGCCTCGGCGGCGGCGCGGCGGGCCTTGCCCTCGTCCGCGATCTGGAGGCTTTCGTTGATCGTCGCGATCAACCGGTCGTTGGCCTGCTTCACCGCCTCGATGTCGAACACGCCGCGCTCCATCTGCTCGCGCACCTCGCGGTTCGCCGTCTGGAGATTCTCGGCGTTCTTCGTGAGCAATTCGTTGGTGAGGTCGGTCGCGCCCTTCACCGCCTCCGCGGCGTCGCGCGAGCGCGCGATGGTGACGGCCTGCGCGAGCTGCGTCTCCCACAGCGGGATGGTGTTCACCAGCGTCGACTTGATCTTGCCGATCAGGGACTTGTCGTTCTCCTGCACCAGCCGGATCGAGGGCAGCGACTGCATCGTGACCTGGCGCGTCAGCTTCATGTCATGGACGCGGCGCTCGAGGTCGTCGCGGGCGGCGCGCAGGTCGCGCAGCTCCTGCGCCGCGATCACGGCCTCGCCCTCGGGCGCGCCGGCGACGGAGGCCTCCTTGGCCGGGATGTCGCCCGCGTCGAGCCCGGCGATCCTCGCCTCGCCGGCCGCGATGTAGAGACCGAGCTCGTCGTAGAACGCGAGCGTCTTCTCATACAGGCGGTCGAGGAACTTGATGTCCTTTAGCAGCGTCGTCTCATGGCCGAGCAGGTCGTCGGCGATCTTGTCGATCTGGCCGCGCACGCCTTCGTACTGGGCGACGAACTCGGCGACGGGCGTCGCCTTGCCCATCAGCCACTCCCACCAGCTGCGGTCGCGGCCCGGGTTCAGTTCGGCGACGTCGAAGCCGCGGATGGAGGTGACCATTCGGCCGAGCGCGTCGCCGGCGGGGCCGGTGTCCTTGTTGCGCACGCCGTCCAGCATCTCGTTGGAGATCGCCGTCAGCTCCTCCTGCGCCTTTGAGCCGAAGGTGATGATCGACTGCGTGTCGCCGAGGTCGAGTTCCGCCATGCGGGCCTCGATCGCCGCGCGCTTGTCTGCCGGCGCGGCCTCGAGCGGCGTGATCTCCGCTGCGGGCGCCGGCAGGCTCGCCAGCGTGTCGGCCTCGGCGAGCGCGGTTTCCGCCTTCGCCCGGATGTCCTGCGCCATGTCTGTGATCTCCCCGAACTGCGCGATCGCGCCGACGCCCGACGTCAGACGCCTTCCATCTTCAGGCGCTCGCGCAGGACGTCGATCTCGACGTCGAGCGCGGCGCGGTCCGTCTCGGTCAGGGCGTCGCGCGAGCGCGCGAACTGCGCCGAAAGATCGTCCAGCAGGGCCGCGTAGCGCTCGGCGGCCGCGGCGTCGCCGGTTTCCGCCCACACCTGCGCGAAGGCCACCGTCGCGTCCCGCGCGCCGACCAGATAGACGGCGAGGAAACGGCGCGCGCGGCGCATCTCGCCGGGGTTGCGTTCCAGCCGAGCCACGACCTGCTCGGCGTCCTCCGCGAGCGCATGGACGCGCTTCGCGAGCGCCGCGTCGCCGAGACCGTCCGCCGCGGCGACCATCTCGCCGATGAGCCGCCGGGCCGTCTCGATGCGCGTCACGGCGGCGTCAAGCGCCTCGCCCTCCAGCCCGTCGAGCCCCTTGCCGCGCATCGGGTCAGGCCCGAAGGCGACGACGTGCAGCCCCGCTCCCAGTGCGCCGAAGAGCGCCGCCGACGCGACGCCGTCGCCGCCCAGCGCCCCGCAGGCGGCGACGCCGAGGCCGGTCAGCGCCGCGCCGAAGAGTTTTCGGGGAAAGGCCGGCGGGCGGGCGATCGCGCTGCGCGAATAGGCGGCGGCCGCCAGCTCCCCGTCGCGCGTCAGCTTCGCCGCAAGCAGCAGCGCCGCCCAGACGCCGACGAGGCCGACGAGCCGCCCCATGTCGCCGGACATCGTCGCCCAGATCGCGCCGAGCGGCAGCAGGCTCGGCCAGAGCGAGAGCGCCGCGGCGCGCATCGAGGTCGACCGAACGGCCCGGCCGGCCCAGGGCCGGGCCTTGGGCGCCACGCGCCGGGTCGAGCCGGCCCCTTCTCCCCCCCGCACGCCGGGCGAGTGCGCCCCGCCATAGCGTCGCGCGCCGCTCATTGCGCGACCGCCTGCGCGGCCTCGGCGACCGTCGTCCACGCAGGCTCGGCCCCGAAGGTCGCCTGGCAGGACGCCGCCACGAGCAGCAGCGCGAGCGCGAGATACGCCGCCGCCCTCACCGTTCCACCGCCCATGCGACCACCCCCGTTAATCAGCGGTCAGCATATAGACCACCAGGGCCGCCGCCGCTACCGCGCCCGGGCGTCGCTTGGCGTGGATCGGCGGCGCGCTACCTTCCCGGGAGCCTCAGGAGGGTTTCATGCGAATCGGTAGAGCCGCGGAGCTTCTGGTCGCCGCCGTCATTCTGGCCGCCGGCGGGTTGGCGCCGGGCGGTGACGCCGCGGCGAACCCGCTCTCCGGCCGGGTCTTCGACGTCGCGGCGGGGCGGGAGATCTCGCAGGACGAACTCGTGGAGGCGCTCGCGCGCAGCGACGTCGCCATTCTCGGCGAGGTGCACGACAACCCTTGGCACCATGCGGCGCAGGAGGGCCTGGTGCGCGCGCTCGCGCCACGGGCTCTGGCCTTCGAGATGATCCCGCCGGAGCTGGAGGGGCCGCTGGAGCGCCTGCGCGCCGAGGGCGCGCCGCGCCGGGCGGTCGGGGAGGCGCTGCGCTGGAGCGAACGCGGCTGGCCCGACTGGGAGCTGTATGCGCCCATTCTCGAAGCGGCTCCCGGCGTTCCGGTCACGGGCGGCGAGGTCGCGGCGGCGCCGCTCCGCGCGGCGATGCGCGACGGCGCGGAGGCCGCGGCGCGGGCGACGCTCGGCGCCGCGGCGGCGCGCTACGACGTCGGCGGGATGCTGAGTGATTCGCAGCGCGCGCAGGCCGCCGCCGATCAGGTCGCCGCCCATTGCGGGGCCATCCCCGAGAGCGTAGGCGCGCAGATGGTCGAGGCGCAGATCCTGCGCGACGTCGCCTTCGCCGACGCGGCGCTGCGCGCCCGGGCGATGGGAGCGGACGACGGCGGCCCCGTCGTCCTGATCGCGGGCGCCGGCCACGCGCGGCGCGACCTCGGCGCTCCGCGCGCGCTGCTGGCCGCCGAGCCGGGGCTCTCGATCGTCAGCCTCGCGCTGCTCGAGCACGGCGCGGCGACGGACTGGCGCGAGCATCCGTGGGCGGACGCCGCGGCGCGCTTCGATTACGTCTGGTTCTTCCCCGCAGCCGAACGCGACGACCCCTGCGACGCGTTCCGGGCGCGCAGCGCGGCCCCAAGATCGGCCCCCTGATCCGCCGGGTGAGCGGCCCTCTCAGCCGCCCTTGCGGATGAGGTAGCGCCCCGCCGTCTGCTCGAGCAGCGCATGTCCGGCCTCGGCGCAGAAATGCGGCACGTCCACCACGGCCGCCGGGTCGTCGGCGAGCACGCTCAGCACGGCGCCCTCGGCCATGCCCTGAAGCCGCTTGCGGGCCTTCAGCACCGGCAGCGGGCAGAGCAGGCCGCGCGCGTCGAGTTCGTCGTCAGCCGCATCGCCCATGGTTCGCGAGCCCTTCTCCGCCAAATGCGCCACCCGGCCCGCTTGCCGGGGCCGCGTCCGTCGCGCTACGTCGACCGTCTGTCCCTGGAGCATCCCCCCGGGGACAGGCTGATATAGACCGGAGACCGCCATGCGCGCAGCCCCCTGCGCCCTTCTCGCCGCCAGCCTGTCGGCCCTTGCGCTGCTCGCCGGCGCCGCCGCGCCGACGCTGGCCGGCGACGCGCGCCCGACAGCCTATGTCGTGCGCGACGCCGCGGCCATCGATAGGCCGCTGACCGAGACGGCGCCCGACGCCGCCGACGGGGCCGCGACGGCGGCGGTCTTCTGCGCCGGCTGCCACGGGGCCGGCGCTGCGCCCGCGCTCTCCGCCGCCGTCGCGGGCCGCGACGCCCCGGCGCTGCGCCTCGCGATCGTCAATCTCGCGGTGGCGCGGCCGGAGATCGAGGGTCACGCCTTCTACGACCTGCCGCCCTTCGACCCGGAGGCGGCGGCGATGCCGACGACCGCGCTGACGGCGCAGGAGGTCGAGGATCTGGTCGCGCATCTCCTCGCCCTCGCCGCCGGCGCGCGCGAAGGTGATCGGCGCTGAGCGCCGCCGCGCTCGACCGCGCGCCGTTCCCCCGCTAAGTCGCGAGACTGGCGGGGAGGGAGTGGTGCGATGGGTGTGGGCGATCTGGGCATTCTGCTGGCCTTCGCGGGCGGCGTCCTGAGCTTCCTGTCGCCCTGCGTGCTGCCGCTGGCGCCGCCCTACCTCGCCTTCATCTCCGGCCAGACGCTGGAGCAGATGACCGACCCCGACCGGGAGGAGCGCACGCTGACCCGTCTGGCGCTGGTGGCGGTGGGGCTGCTGGCGCTGGCCTTCGCGCAGATGATCCTGTCGGGCGGTCGGCTGAGCCTGCTGGGCGGCGGCGCGCTGCTGGGCAGCGTCGGCATCCTCGGCTGGACGCTGGCGCGCGACGCGGTGACGCGGCGCGTGTTCTCGTCCGCGGCGTTCTTCGTGCTGGGCCTTGCGACGGTGTTCGTCGCGCTCGGCGCCACGGCCTCGGTGGTCGGTCAGACGCTGCTGGCCAACAAGGCGCTGTTCGGTCAGGTCGCCGGGCTGGTGATCTACGTGCTCGGCCAGCACTTCATCGGGCTGAAGCGTTCGCTGATCACCGTGGCGATCATGCTGGGGCTGTGGGCGCTTGCGGTCGTGCTGCAGGGCGGCGCGCTGGACGCGGCTATCGCCGAGAACGCGGTTCCGCTGGCGGGGCTGATCGGCCTCGGCGCGGCGCTGCAGTTCTCCGGCTACGAGCACATCCCGTTCCTCTACCGCGAGGCGCGCTTCGACGCCGGCCGGGAGACCGGCGGCCTGCTCGGGTCCTATGTCGTCGGGCTCGCCTTCGCGTTCGGGTGGACGCCCTGCATCGGGCCGGTGCTCGGCACGATCCTCGCGCTTGCGGGCTCGCGCGACACCATCGGCGAGGGGGTGCTGATGCTGGCGGTGTACGCCGCGGGGCTCGGCCTGCCCTTCCTGCTCGCGGCGCTGTTCGTGAGGCCCTTCATGCGCTTCATGCGGCGCTTCCGCCGCCACATGGGGCGGGTGGAGGCGACCATGGGCGGCCTTCTCGCCTGCGTCGGCCTGCTGATGCTGACCGGCCAGTTCGAGACGCTGGCCTACTGGCTGCTGGAGGCCTTCCCGGCCCTCGGCGCGATCGGCTGATCGCCGCGCCGGCGCAGCGCCCATTCCAGCGCGGCGACGCGCAGCGCGCTGGCGAGACCCTGATCGGGGGGCCGGCGCGCGTCGATCCTGCTCGCGGTCGCGTTGAGCGAGGCGCCGTCGGCGCGCGCCATCTCCGCCAGCGCCTCCCAGAAGGCGGGCTCGAGCGTCACCGAGGTCCGATGCCCCGACAGAGTCAGGGAGCGTTTCGTCGGCCCCGCGCCGGCGCGCTCGCTCAGGCGCCGTCCTCGGGGTCGCGGCGGGCGCAGTCTTCGGGATCGCGGCGGGCGCCGTCGAGCGTGCTGTCCAGCGCGCGCTTCTCGGCGCTGGTCAGGGCGCGCTCGGCCTTGCCGGCGCCGCAGCGTGCTGCGTTCGCGTCCGCCGCCTCCCGCGCCCGGTCGCGCTCGCGCGCCTTGCGGGCCCGGCGCAGATTGATGATCTCTGCCATCCCCCCCCTCAGATCGGCCCGGAGAAGCTGTCGCACGCCTCCATGTCGCCGGTGTCAAACCCGCGATAGAACCAGTTCTGGCGCTGCTCCGAGGTGCCGTGCGTGAAGCTGTCGGGCACGACGTAGCCCTGCGCGCGCCGCTGCAGCGCGTCATCGCCGATGCGCGACGCCGCGTCCATCGCGCTCTCGATGTCGCCGCGCTCCAGCACGCCGAACATCTCCTGCGCCCCGCGCGCCCAGACGCCGGCGAAGCAGTCGGCCTGAAGCTCGGTGCGCACCGAGATCTCGTTGGCCCCGGTCGCGCCCGAGGCCTGCCGCGCCGCCATGCTCTGCTCCATCACGCCGATGAGGTTCTGGACATGGTGGCCGACCTCATGGGCGATGACGTAGGCGCGCGCGAACTCGCCGCGGGCGCCGAGGTCGCGCTCCATGGTGCGGAAGAAGTCGACGTCGAGATACACCTGATCGTCGCCCGGGCAGTAGAACGGGCCGACCGCGGCGGTCGCGCGGCCGCAGGCGGAGGAGACGGCGCCCGTGAACAGCACGAGCTTCGGCGCGCGGTAGGTTGCGCCGCGGCGCTCGAACTCCCGGGTCCAGACCGCCTCGGTGTCGGCCAGCACGACGGCGACGAACTCCTCCTGCGCGTCGTCGATGACGTTGGGGCCGCTCGACCGGCCCGGCGGCGCGTCAGGGGACAGGCCCATCCCGCCGCCGCCCAGCAGCGGCGTCAGGTCCACGCCGAAGAAAAGCCCGGCGACCGCGACCAGGATCACGCCGATCAGCCCCAGGCCGCCGGCCCGGCGCGCGCCGCCGCCGCGCATGGCCCCGCCGCCGCGACGCACGTCCACCACGTTGTCGCTCGTCCTCCGCCCGCGCCATTTCATGCGTCGCACCCCTTCCGCATTTCGACGCGCCGAGGGTGCTTGCCGACGTCGCCGCGGTCAATTGCGCGCCTCGGCGCATCGCCCGAAACGGCGCGCGCGGCGCGCACGGTCACGCTTCTGCAACCAATGCGGCGAATCGGCCCGATGTGCGCTAGGCTGTCGCAGCGACGCCATGGCCCAAGCCGACGGCGGCCCATGGCGGGCGCCCATGACAAGCCGATGGGAGACGCAAGGATGGAGACGATCCGCAATCCCGGCGAGTGGACGGCCGAGGCCGTCTCCAGCGCCGGACGGCATCTCGGCGCGATCGGGACCGCGCTGCGCGGCTCGGAGGCGGAGATCGCCGCCGCCCCGCCGCGCGCCCGGCCGATCACGCCGGCCGATCTGTTCGACGCGCTGTCGAAGGGTTTCGACGACTTCCGGGAGACCCGCAGCGACGTGATATTCCTCTGCGTCGTCTATCCGCTGGCGGGCATCGCCGCCGTGGGCCTCGCCTCCAACGCCGCGCTGCTGCCGCTGCTGTTCCCGGCGGTCGCGGGCTTCGCGCTGGTCGGGCCGGTGACGGCGGTGGGCGCCTACGAGCTGAGCCGCCGGCGCGAGCGCGGCGAATCGACGGGGTGGACGTCAGCCTTCAGGCCGATCGCCTCGCCCTCGTTCGGGGCGATCTTCCTGCTGGCGCTGGGGATACTCGCGACCTTCCTCGTGTGGATGGGCGCGGCCCAGACGATCAAGGCCCTGACCATCGGCGCCGAGGCGCCGGCCTCGCTCGGCGACTTCGCCGCGCAGGTGTTCGGAACCGGGGCTGGCTGGGCGATGATCCTCGTCGGTTGCGGCGTCGGCTTTGTCTTCGCGGCGGCCGTTCTGGCGACTTCGCTCGTTTCCTTCCCGCTCCTGCTGGATCGGCAGGTCGGCCTGGTGCGCGCCGTCATGACCTCGGTCGAGGTCGCGAGGACGAGCCCCCGCACCGTGGCGCTGTGGGGGCTGATCGTGGCGGCGGCGCTGATCGTGGCATCGATCCCGCTGTTTCTCGGGCTGATCGTGGCCCTGCCCGTGCTGGGTCACGCGACATGGCACGTCTACCGCAAGGCGGTCGCCTGATCCCGACCGTCGGCGGCGGGCGTGAAACGCGGGCAGGCTGCGCGACCGGCGGGAAGCCGGTCGCGCAGGGCTGAAGGGCAGCGGGCCGACCAGCGGCTCAGGGCTTCGGGCCGACCATGTCCTCAGGACGCACGACGCGGTCAAAGGTCTCGCCGTCGCAGAAGCCCAGCGCGACAGCCTCCTCGCGCAGGGTGGTGCCGTTCTTGTGCGCGGTCTTGGCGACCTTGGTGGCGGCGTCGTAGCCGATGGTCGGCGCGAGCGCGGTCACAAGCATCAGGCTCTCGCGCATCAGCTTCTCGATTCGCGCCTCGTCAGCCTGCAGCCCGCTCACGCAGTTGTCGGTGAAGGCCTTCGCCGCGTCGCCCAGAAGCTGCATCGCTTGCAGCACGTTGTAGAGCATCATCGGCTTGTAGACGTTCAGCTCGAAATGGCCCTGAGAGCCCGCGAAGCCCACCGCCGCGTCGTTGCCGAATACATGGGCGCAGACCTGCGTCAGCGCCTCGCACTGGGTCGGGTTCACCTTGCCCGGCATGATGGAGGAGCCCGGCTCGTTCTCGGGCAGGACCAGCTCGCCGAGCCCGCAGCGCGGCCCCGAGCCGAGCAGGCGGATGTCGTTGGCGATCTTGAACAGGCTCGCGGCGACCGTGCGCACGGCGCCCGAAAGCTCCACGATGGCGTCATGCGCCGCCAGCGCCTCGAACTTGTTGGGCGCGGTGCGGAACGGCATGCCGGTCAGCGTCGCGATCTCCGCGGCGATCTTCTCCGCGAAGCCGGGCCTGGTGTTGAGCCCGGTGCCGACCGCCGTGCCGCCCTGCGCCAGAGGCCAGATGTTCTCCAGCGCCTGCTCCACCCGCGCCACGCCCTGCCGCACCTGATGGACGTAGCCGGAGAACTCCTGGCCCAGCGTCAGCGGCGTCGCGTCCTGCGTGTGGGTGCGGCCGATCTTGATGATGTGCGCGAAGGCCGCCTCCTTGGCCTCCAGCGCCGTCAGCAGCGCCTCCAGCCCCGGGATCAGCACATGCGTGGCGGTGTGCGCGGCGGCGATGTGCATCGCGGTCGGGAAGGTGTCGTTGGAGGACTGGCCCTTGTTGACGTGGTCGTTGGGGTGGATCGGGTCCTTCGTCCCCTTCACGCCGCCCAGCAGTTCGATGGCGCGGTTCGAGATCACCTCGTTGGCGTTCATGTTCGACTGCGTGCCCGAGCCGGTCTGCCAGACGACCAGCGGGAAATGCGCGTCGAGCTTGCCGTCGATCACCTCGTGGGCGGCCTCGACCATGGCGTTCCCGAGTCGGGGCTCGAGATCGCCCTGCTCCATGTTCACCTTGGCCGCGGCGCACTTGATCACGCCCAGCGCGCGGACGACGGCGACGGGCTGCTTCTCCCAGCCGATGGGAAAGTTCTGAATCGAGCGCTGGGTCTGCGCGCCCCAGTAGCGGTCCGCCGGCACCTCGATGGGGCCGAAGCTGTCGGTCTCGGTGCGGGTGGCGGTCATGGCGGGGTTCTCCGGGCTGGAATGCGCGCAGTCTAGGCGCCGCGCGTGCCCCGGCAATGCGGCGACTGCGCCCGCCCGCGCCGGCTTGACGCAGGCCCCACTCCCGGCGCTCCCTGCGCCATGGCCGTCGCCTTCATCCACACCGACGCGTCCCATGCGGCGCGATTCGACGCGATCCTCGCGGCGCTCGCGCCGAACATGCGCGCGGCGCACGCTGTTGCGCCGCACCTGCTGGCGCGCGCGCGTCGCGACGGCGCCGACTCGGTTCGAGACGAGCTTTCGCGGCTGCTCGCCGAGCACGCGGACGCCGCGGCGCTCGTCTGCACCTGCTCCACGCTGGGCGCGCTCGCCGAGTCGCTGGGGCGGTCCGCCGGAGTTCGCGGCGCAGTGTTCCGCGTCGACCGGCCGATGATGGAGGCCGCGGCGCGCTTCGGGTCCGGCGCGCTGCTCGTCGCCTCTCTCGATACGGCGATGGCGGCGGCCGAGGCCCTGTTCGCGGAGTGCGCGGCCGCCGCCGGCGTCGAAGGCGCGCCCGAGACGCTGCAATGCGGGGCGGCGTGGCCGCTGTTCGAGGCCGGCGACGCCGAGGCGTTCGCGCAGGCGGTGGCCGACGCCGTCCGCGCGCGGGTCCAGCGGGCGCGCGCCGAAGGCCGCGCCTTCGGCTGCGTGGCGCTCGCTCAGGCGTCGATGGCGCCCGCCGCCGCGCTGCTGGCCGATCTCGGCGCGCCGACGCTGACCTCGCCGGAGCTGGCGGTGGAGCGCGCGCTCGCGCTCAGCCGGGCGGCATGAGGCGCGGCGCCTCCCCGATCGGCACGGGGCCGATGCGCGCCGCGCCGCCCGAGAACGACAGCGGCGCCGACAGCGCGTCGCCATCTCCCGACAGTCGGGCCAGCAACCCGAGGCCGCCCTCGATCAGGCCGGCCGTGTTTGCGTCGAGCGCGCCCGCGGCGACGGCCGCGCGCAGCATCGCCCGCCAGTTCTCCGCCCGCACGTCGAGCGAGCCCTCCGCGTAGCCCGCCGCATCGGCCCGCAGGTCGCCCTTCGCCGTGAGCGCAAGGTCGCCCCAGCGCGCCTCCAGCGACCTGATGGACAGCGCGCGCACGCCCGGCGGCGCGTCCTCCAGCGCGAACCGGTCGAGCGGGCGGTCGAAGGTGGCGACGGCGTCGATGCGCAGGCGCTCCGCCACCGCCGGCAGCGCGCCAGCGACGTCCAGCCGGCTGCGGACGCCCTCGGGAAGCGTCACCGCCCCGGCCCCGAGAAACAGCCGGTAGGCGTTCTCCACGGCCGGCCGCACCGCCTCGACATGCGCCTCCGCGTCCGCCGCGCCGGCGCGCCAGCCCTCCCCCGCGAGGCTCAGCCCCTCCCCGACCGCGGATAACCGCGCCAGCGCCAGCGACGGGCCGGGAACGAAGCGGATCGAGGCGCGCAACCGCTCCGACGTCAGCAGCGCGCGTGCGCCAGGCGCGGCGAGGCTCTGCTCGGGCGGAAAGGCGAGGATGGCCGCGTTCGGCTCATAGGCCAGCGTCAGCACGTCGAGGAACGGCGCCCGCCACGCCCAGCCCGCGGCGGGGTCGGCCAGCGCGGGCTCGACCAGCCGCGTGTCGATGCGGTTGGGAAAGCCGCCCGTGCGGATCGCCGCCGCCCCGGCCTGCCAGCCCTCGGCGCGGCGCGCCTCCAGCCAACCCGCCAGCGCCTCCTCACGCAGGTTGGCCGAGAAGAACCACCAGCCCGACCACGCCAGCGCCGCCAGCGCGACCGCCCCCGCGAGCACTCGCCATTTCATTCGCTGCGCCTCCTTCGCGGCGGCCGCCCTCGCCGCGCGGCTTCGGGGCGGCTATACCGCGAAGCCATGACGATGGAAAACGACGCGCGGCGCGCGACGCCCTCGCCGGAGGGCGACCTGTGGGTGTTCGGCTACGGCTCGCTGATCTGGCGGCCGGGCTTCGACTTCGCGGAGCGGCGGCTGGCGCGGCTGACGGGCTGGCGGCGCAGCTTCTGCCTGCTCTCCGTCAAGTATCGCGGCACGCCCGAGGCGCCCGGCCTCGTGCTGGGGCTCGACGAGGCGCCGGACGGCTGGTGCGACGGCGTCGCCTACCGCGCCCCGGCCGCGGCGCGGGACGCCGTGCTCGCCTACCTGCGCGAACGCGAGCTGATCACCTACGCCTATCGCGAGATCTTCGCGCCGATGCGGCTGGAGGACGGCCGCGCCGCCGTCGCCGTGACCTATGTCGTGGACCGCGGCCATGCGCAGTATGCGGGCGCGCTGGCGGAGGACGCGCAGGCGCGCGTCATCGCCGCCGCCGCCGGCCCGATGGGACCGAACTCGGAGTATCTGGCCAACACCGTTGCGCATCTGGCTCAGCTCGGTCTGAGCGATCCCGAACTCGACCGGCTGCACGCGCGCGTCAGTCGGCTCCTCGGCGTCTGACTGCGGTTGCAACGCCACGCGCCATCCTGTATCTCCACCGCCGTCGCCGCCTTAGCTCAGTTGGTTAGAGCGCTAGATTGTGGATCTAGAGGTCCCCCGTTCGAGCCGGGGAGGCGGTACCATCTCGCCCTCATGTCGCTTCGAAACTCCCCACCGCCCCATCCGCGACTGCGCGGCTTCAGCCGAAGCGCGCGGCGCGGCGCGTCCGCGACGGGGGGGCGCCGATGTGCTTCGAGGCGGGGGGCGCGGCGCATGACGCCGGCGGTGAAACGGATGCGGCTCCTGGCGGCGCTGGCGATCGCGCTGGCCATCTTCGGAGCCGCGCCTGCACGGGCCCAGCCGGCGGCGGAGGCCACCGGCGCCGCCGCGACCCGCGAGGCGCTGACCGCGCGTCAGAGCGCGCTGTTCGACCTGATGCTCGACGCGCCGACCGATCTTGAACTGATGTTCGAGTACGCCGCCGCGTCAATGCGGCTGGAGGACTACGAAGCGGCCATCGCCACGCTGGAGCGGATGCTGATCTTCGAGCCCGACCTGCCGCGGGTGAAGCTGGAGCTGGGCGTCGCCTATTTCCGGCTCGGCTCCTACGCGGTGGCGCGGTTCTACTTCGAGGAGGCGCTGGCCGGCGGCGCGCCGGCGGCGGTCGCGGCGCGCGTCGCGCCCTTTCTCGACGCGATCGCGCAACGCACGCGGCGCGACAGGGTCAGCGGCTTCGTCGCCGCCGGACCGATCTACAGCACCAACGCGACGCTGGGGCCGACCGACCGCGAGATCAGGTCGGAGTTCTTCCCCGGCGGCGTCGCTACGCTCGACGAGACGGCGGTCGGACGGGCTGACGCAGGCGGGCGGCTGGTGGCGCTGCTGTCCTGGTCGCGCGACCTTCAGGGCGCGGCGGAGGCCGACTGGCTGACGACCGCGCTCTATTCCGGCCTGCGCTACCGCAGGGAGGACGCCGGCGAGTTCGACGCGGTGGAGATCACGACCGGGCCGAACCTGTCGCTCGCCGCGCGCGCCTTCGGCCCAAGGGCGCGGCCCTTCGCGCAGGCCGGCTTCGTGCGGGCGGCCGGGGCGCCGCTCTACGTCCAGGGCGGCGGCGGGGTCGAGTACACCGACACCCTGAGCCGAGAGACGTCGGTCTTCGCCACGATATCCGGCCAGTATCGCGATTTCGGGCGCGAGCAGATCGGCTTCGACGGCGTCTACGGCCTCGCGACCGCGGGGGCCGTCCACGCCCTGTCTCCCGCGACGAGCCTCCGCGGCGCGGTTCTGGCGCAGACCGACCGGACGCAGGAGGACTATCGCGCCAACACCGAGTTCGGCGTGCGGCTGACGCTTCAGCACGAATTCGCGGCGCCCGGCTTCGTCGCCGAGACGTTCCCCGAGGTCGGCCCCTGGCGCGCGAGCCTCTTCGCCCAGGGGTCGCTGCGCCTGTTCGACGCGCCGGACCCGGCCGTGGACGCGGACCTCGCGCGGCGGGACCGCGACTCGCGCCTCGGCCTTCGCCTGCTGGCGCCGCTGGATCGAAAGGTCGCGGTGGCGGTCGACGCCTCATGGTTCCGGAGAAGCTCCAACATCCCCAATTACGAACTGGACAACGTTGAGATAGGCTTCTCCATAATCCGCTCTTTCTGAAGGTGGCGTTCATGCCGCGTCGCGGTCATCCCAGTCGGCTTGCATCGCGCGCGGCGCTGGCCGTCGCGCTGTCGGCGGCCCAGTTCGCCGCGCAGCCCGACCCCGCGATTGCGCAGGGCGGGCGGTCCATCGGCTCGGTCGCGGCCGCCAACGCCGACATCGTAGGAACGCCGCCCGAAGCGGAGACCCGGCGACTGCTGCCGGGCACCGGCCTCATCCAGGACGAGCGGATCGAGACGTCCAGCCTCGGCGCCGGCCAGTTCCTGTTTCTCGACCAGACCGCCCTCTCGGTCTGGCCGAACAGCCGCATCGTTCTTGATCGCTACGTCTACGACCCAGATCGACGGGCCGGAGAGATCGCCGTCACCGTGACGCAGGGCGTGCTGCGCTTCATCGGCGGTCGCATCAGCAAGACCTCGGACGTCGAGATCCGCACGCCGAACGCCGTCGTCTCCGTGCGGGGCGGCATGGCGCAGATCGAGGTCACGCCCGAGGGCACCCGCGCCATGCACATCGCAGGCGAGTACACACGGATCGGCGGCGTGACGCTGAGCCGTTCCTCGGCGACGGCGGTGGTCCGCACCGGCGAGACGCAGGCGGTGTTCGAGGGCGTCGGCGACGGCGCGGCGGTGAGCCGCATGTATGGCGGCAAGCTGGGCGAGGGCGACGGGGGCGCGGCGCAGGGCGTCACCGCGTCAGATGTCGAGCAGATCGTCGCGCAGAGCGGCGTGGCGGCGCTCGGTTCGGGGGATCTCGCGGCGACCTCCGCCGCGCCGGTCTCCACCCTCGGTCGGCGGGCGCCGGAAACCCGCGAGAGCGGCGAGATCATCGCCTCGAAGGGCTCCGCCCAGGCCGTCCTGGCCAACTCCGCCGCCCCGGCGACGCCAGAGCGGGCGGCCGAAGCCCCGTCGCCGCCGAACCCGTCGCCGCCAGTGCCTTCGCCGCCAACCCCGTCACCGCCAGTTCCGTCACCGCCAGTTCCGTCGCCGCCAACCCCGTCGCCGCCAACCCCGTCGCCGCCGGCCTCGGCGCCGCCGCTGGAGCCGAAGCCAAACCCGGCGCCGTCGCCAAAGCCTGCGCCCGAGCCGACGCCCGAGCCGGCGCCGACGCCGCCTCAGCAGCCGGGCGCGCAGCCGACGCCGGAGCCCCAGCCCGAATCCCGGCCGGAACCGCAGCCGGAGCCGCAGCCCACGCCCGGACCGCAACCGGAACCCGCGCCCCAACCGCAGCCCGACCCCGAGCCCCAGGCTGACCCCGAACCGCAGCCCGGCCCCTCCCCGACGCCGCCGCGCACGCTCTCGTTCTCCGGCGCGTTCTTCTGGACCGGCGACGCGGGCTTCACGGACGCTGCGGGCAGAGCGGTCGCGGCGCCCGCCCGCAACGGTCTGGTCGCCCGCCCCGGCGGCGGGGTCCGCTTCACGAACTTCATCGGCGCTCCCGAGGGAGGCGAGCCGAGCGGCGTGACGGCTGAGACGCCTGGCGGGGGGGGCGTCGAGATTCCCCAGATCGCGGGTCTCGTTCGTGGGGAACAGGTCCGCGACGCGCGCGCGGGCGCCTTCGTCAGGTTCGCGGATCCCGGCGTCTTCTCGCTCGACGGCTTTCGCGCCACGGACTCGGGCGAGCCGCTCCTGACGCTCGCCTTCTTCGGCGCGCCGACGCCCCGCGCGGACTGGGCGGGAACCTCCGGGGACGGCGTGCAGACCCGGCGCTACGCGCTCTCGTCCGACCTCCTGCGGGACCGCGTCGCGCCCGGCCCGGCCGACGTCGCGGACATCCCCGGCGCCGCGCCGACGCTGATCTTCGTGGGCGAACGCGGCGCGCCCGCGATCAGGGATCCCGCCGAGGGGCTCGGCGCGTCGAGCCCCACCGCCAGCGTCTGGATGCTGGGGCAGTTCGTCCTTGAGGGCGAAGGCGCGGCGCAGCGGAGCGCCCTCGCCGTCATGACCGCCCCGGCCGGGCCGAACGCGGCCGGCCTGCCGGACGTAGCGGGCCGGGCGCTGCTCTTCACGCGGCTCGACGCCGCGGACGCGCCGGGCTTCGGCGCGATCCCCTTCGCGGCGCTCGACCCCGGCGACGGCTCGACGACCTTCGGCGAGGGCGGCGCGCATTTCGTTCTCGGGCAGGGCTCGCCGGAAACCACGATCGAGGCGGCGACCTTCGAGCAGTGGTCGAACGCCGCTCCCCTCGACGCCGTCTTCGGCGACGTCAGGCTCGCCACGCTCGCCGAGACGCGCGTGGTCGCCGCCGATGCGCGGATCGCCCTCGCCGCGCCGATCGCGGCGACCGACCTCGCGGCGACCGCGGCCCCGGGGCTGGACGCGGCGCTGACGGGCGGCTTCGCGGCGGCGCACGGGACGTCCTTCAGGGGCTTCGAACCGGCCGGCGCGCAGGTCGGCCGCCCCTATCTCGTCGCGACGGGCGCGCCGACCGACGTCGTCCTCGGCTTTGACCCCGCGCGCAACGCGGTCGCGGCGGAGTTCGGCGGGCTCCACGCGACGCGCGGCGACGCACGCATCGACGACGCGCGTCTCGTCTTCGGCGGCGCCGGCGCCAGCGCCATGAGGGACGACCGCACGTTCGCCGCGTCGACGCCGGCCGGCGCCGCCGGCCTGCTGACCGGAGGCGCCCTCTCGGCGGACGGCGTCGAGCCGCCAGCCCGGCCCGACGCCCAGGGGCGCCAGCAGGCGTTCAGCGGCGCGCTGGCCTCCTCGGGCCTCGTCGGCGACGGCGGACTGCTCGACGCCAGCCGGTCGGCGCCGGAGCACCTTCGCTGGGGATGGTGGGCGGGCGAGCTGGACGTCGGCGCGGACGATCCGACGGCGCCCGTCGCCGCCGAGCGCGAAAGGCTGCACGCCGGAAGCTGGGTGGCGGGCGTCCTGTCCGATCTCGCCGACGTCAGGGCGGCGACGCATTCCGCGCGCTACGATGGCTTGGCGCTGGGCCATGTGGTCGAACCGGGCGCGGGCGCGGCCTATGTCGAGGGCGGGTCCTATCGGCTGCAGTATGATTTCGGCGCGCGCGTCGGCAAGGCGCACATCAGCGGCATCCTCGACCAGACCTTCATCTCCGTCGTCACCGAGGCCGGCGGAACCGTGGGCGCGCATTACGGCGGCGCGTTCACGAACGTCGCGAACGGCGGCTCCGGACGGCTCGACGGCGCATTCTTCACCGCCGGCGACGACCCGACCGCGGCGACCGCCGGGCGCTTCAGCCTGACTGCGACGACGCCGGCGGGCGCGGCGGCCGAAGTGACGGGCATCTTCGGCGCCGACAGGCGGTGAGCGACGACGCGCGCGGGCGGGGCTGGAGCAGGGCGCGTGGCGGCTGGACGCGCAGGGCGCGGCGCAACTGGCCGCAGGCCGTCGCCTTCGTCTGCATCCTCGGCGCCGCTCTCGCTTCCCAGGCGGCGCAGGGCTCGCGGCTGAGCGCCCTGGGCAACCTCATGGCCGACGCCTTCCAGCGCGCGGCGCCGCGCCCCTACGACCCGGAGATCCCGGTGCGGGTGGTGGCCGTCGACGCGGCTTCCCTCGCCGTCTACGGGCAGTGGCCATGGCCGCGCACCTACGTCGCGGAGTTGATCGAACGGCTGCGGGCGCTGGGCGCGGCGTCGATCGCCTTCGACATCCTGTTCGCAGAGCCCGACCGCACCTCGCCCGAGCGGGCCGAGGCGCAGGCCCGCCTGTTCGACGCGCGCCGGGCGCCGGTCGAGCCGCCGACCGGCGACACCGCGCATGACGCCCATCTCGCGCGGGTGATCGCGCAGGGCGGCGTCGCGCTCGCCGCCCTGCCGTCGGGCGAGGCGGGCGCGACGCGGCTCTTCGAGCGCAAGTACGGCTTCGTGGTCGCCGGTTCGGACCCGTCCGCCGCGCTGCCGCGCCATCCCGGGATCGAGGGGCCCCTGCCGATCCTGAGTCGCGCCGCCGCCGGCTTCGGCCTCGGCGGCGTCGGCGTCGGCGAAAGCGCGGTGGCGCGCCGCGCGCAGATGTATGCGGTCGTGGAGGCGGAGGAAGGCCCGGTGATCGCGCCGGCGCTGGCGCTGGAGGCGCTGCGGCTGGCGCAGGGCGCAGGCGGGCACTTCCTGCGCATGAGCGACGGCTCCGCCGGCGGCGACGCCTCGGCGGCGCCCGCGCTGCTCGACGCGCGCGTGGGCGCGGTCTCCATTCCGCTCTCGCCGGACGGGGCGATGTGGCTGCGCTACGCCGGGCCCAGGCCGGAGCGCATCGTCTCCGCCGCCGACATCCTCGCAGGCCCCGCGCCGGACCCCGCGCTCGCCGCGCGCATCGGCGGCCGGATCGTGCTCGTCGGAGCCACCGCGCCGGGCCTCGCGCGGCTTGTGGAGACGCCGCTGGGGACGGCGGTGGACAGCGTCATCGTGCAGGCGGAGGCGCTGGAGCAGGCGCTCGGCGGCGGCGTGCTGCGTCGGCCCGACTGGAGCCGGGGCGTGGAGCGCCTGGCGCTGGTCGCCGCCTGCCTCGCGACGCTCCTCGCCGCCGCGTCGGGTTCCGCGCTCGTCGGCGCGCTGGCGCTCGCCGGGGCCCTGACGGCGCTGTTCGGCGGCGCCTGGGTCGCGTTCACGCGCTACGACCTCCTGCTGAGCCCGGTTCACCCCGCGCTCGCCGCCGCCGCGCAATACGCCGCGCTGACCGCGCTCACCGTCGCGCGCAGCCGGCGCGAGAGCGGCGCGGTGCGCGCGCAGTTCGCCCGCTTCGTCGCGCCCGAAGTCGTCGCGGAGCTGACCGAAGACCCCGAGAGCCGCCTCGCGGCCCGCGGCGTCGAACGGGAGCTGACGGTGATGTTCTGCGACGCGCGCGGCTTCGCCGGGCTCTCCGAAACCCTGCCGACCGACCGGCTGATCCCCTATCTCAACAGGGTGCTCGCGGCCGTCAGCGAGGAGGTGCTCGCCCATGGCGGCACGGTGGACAAGTACATCGGCGACTGCGTCATGGCGTTCTGGAACGCGCCGCTGCCCGCGGCGGACCACGCCGACCGCGCGCTGCGCGCGATGTTCGCGATACGCGCCGCGCAGGAGCGGCTGAACGCCGAATTCGCCGCGCAGGGCCTGCCGCCGCTCACGCTCGGGGTCGGCGTCAACACCGGAGTCTGCAGCGTGGGGCTGATGGGCGGGCCGCGGCGGCTGGAGTACTCCTGCGTCGGCGACGCGGTGAACGTCGCGTCGCGCCTTCAGGACCTCACGAAGGACTACGGCGCGTGGAATCTCGTCGGCGAGGCCACCTTCCGCGCCGCACGCGGCTGGCGCGGCGTCGCGCTGGACGTCGCAGCCATTCGCGGCCGCGCCCGCCCCGAACGCATCTGGACGGTGGCGGGCCCCGAGGACGGCGCGCCCCGGCCGGATCTCGACGCGCTTCAGGCCGCGCTGGACGCCGCGGCGCGCGCGCGCGCGCAGGGCGGCGATCTGGACGCGGCGCTCGATCGGGTCGAGAGCGCGGCGAGCGCGGATGTGGACGTCGTGCGGCTGCGCCGGGCGCTGGGCGGTCGGGCCGGGTCCGCCTGAAGGGCCGGGCGGCCGAAGCCGAAACGGCGCGCCCCTCTCCGCCGCCGATGCGCAAGGTGGTGCGCGGCCCCGATGGAACTCGGGTCGGGGCCGCGCCGCACGCAACGCGGACGCAACTATCGCATGGTGGAACGCCCTCGCCGCTTCGGCCCTGGAGCAAAGGACTGAGCCTTCGGCCCGGAGCGTCAACTTGCGGCTTTGGGGTTCCAAAGAGCCTCGGTATGAACGCGACATGAGCGCAGATTCGCACAGGCGGATGTGGTGAAAGCCACAATGCCGCAAAAGCGCCGTTCGACGCAGGAAGCCGGGGCGGGAAGTGAGCTATTTCGATCTGATCGCCGCGCTTGAACCCGATGATCTCGCCGCGCTGCGCGAGCGCCTCGTCGAGCGCGACTACCGGCGCGGGGTGGAGATGATCTCCTACCGTGATCGCAGCCGCTCGCTCCTCGTCCTGCTCACGGGATATGCGCGGGTGGTGATCCATGGCGCGGACGGGCGGATGGTCGACTACCACGAGGCCGGGCCTGGCGCCGCCTTCGGCGAGATCGCCGCCATCGACGGCCTTGCCCGGTCCGCCAGCGTCGTCGCGGCGACGGACGTGCGGGCCGGACTGCTGCGCCTTGAGGACTTCGAGACGCTGATGGCGCGGCCCGGTTTCTCGAAGGCCATCCTGCTGCGTCTCACCGGGCAGGTCCGCAGCATGATCGAGCGCATCCACGAGTACTCGACGATGCTGGTGCGCGACAGGCTCATCCGCGAGCTGCTCCGCATGGCCGCCGACAGCGGCGAAGGCGACGCGGCGGTGATCGGCCGGCCGCCGACGCATTTCGATCTTGCGGCTCGGATCAGCAGCCACCGCGAAGCGGTCTCGCGCGAGATGAGCCGCCTCGCCAAGGAGGGGCTCGTGAAGCGCGAGGGGCGGACGCTCGCGATCCCCTCCCGCGAGCGGCTGGAGGACGAGATGACCGCGCCGCCGGAGGCGTGACGGGCCCCTCGCCGCCGGCCCTATTCCGATACGCGCACCACGACCTTGCCGGAGGCCGCCCGGGCGCGCAGCAGGTCGAGCCCCGCCTCGGCCTGCTCCAGCGGCAGGACATGCGAGACATGGGGCCGGATGCGCCCCTTCTCCCACCAGTCGAGCAGCGTGCGGAAGCTCTCCGCCAGCACGTGGGGGGCGCGTCGATAATAGGCGCCCCAGTAGAGCCCCAGCACGTCGACGTTCTTCACCATGACGATGTTCGCCGGGATCTGGGGAACCTCGCCGCTGGCGAAGCCGATCGGCAGCAGCCGCGCCCCGAAATTCGCCGCCCGCATCGCCTCGCGCCACAGCGCCCCGCCGACGGGGTCATACACGACGTCGGCGCCGCCCAGCGCCTTCACGGCGTCGCGCAGGCCCTCGGGGTCGGCGTCGATCAGGTGGTCGGCGCCGCGGGACCGCGCGGCCTCGGCCTTGGCCGCGCCGGCCTCGCCAGCCCAGTTGGCGCAGGCGATCACCTCCGCGCCCATCAGCTTGCCGATCTCGATGGCGGTCAGACCCACCCCTCCCCCGGCGCCGAGCACCAGCAGCCGCTCGCCTGGCCGCATCCGCGCCTTGTGGTCGAGCGCGACGTGGCTGGTGCCGTAGGCGACCTGAAGTGCGGCGGCGGTCGCGTCGTCCATCGCCGCCGGCGCCGCCACGCATGTCGCCGCCGGCGCCGTCGCATAGTCGGCCAGCCCGCCGGCGCCGCAGAGCGCCGCGACCCGGGCGCCGACTTCCGGGCCGGCGGCCCCCGCCCCCAGCGCGACGATCTCGCCGCAGATCTCCAGCCCCGGCGTCAGCGGGAAGTCCGGCGTCTCCTGATAGGTTCCCTTCACCATCAGCGTGTCGGCGAAGTTCAGCCCGCAGGCCCGCACCCGGATCAGCGCCTCGCCCGGCCCCGGCTGCGGCGTCGCGACCTCGTCGAGGCGCAGCGCCGCGCCCTTCTCCGCCGCCCGCATCGCCCGCATCGCGCCCTCCCCAAGCCGGTTCCGGCCCTTCGACTATCGCACGCCGCCCGCGCCGTGAAGCGGGAGGGCGATGACGGCCGGGTTCGTCGGCGCTAGGCTCACGGGGCGTCAAGTCGCAGGAGAACCCCGATGTGCATGCCCGGAACCCATGAAGCCGTCCACGCCCGCCTCAGCCGCCGCGGCTTCTTCGCCGCCGGCGTCGCCGCCGCCACCGCCGCCGCGACGATCGCCGTGCGCCCGTCGCAGGCGCAGGGCGGCGGCCGGCTGTTCGACCTGACCCACACCGCCGCGCCCGGCTTTCCCGGCTATTCGCCCGACTGGGGCATCGTAATAGAGAAGGTCGCCAGCTTCGCGGAGAGCGGCTTCAACATGAACCGCTGGACCGTGGTGGAGCATTTCGCGACGCATCTCGACGCGCCGATCCACTTCTCCGAGGACGGGATGACGGCCGACCGGATACCGGTCGAGCAGTTGATGTGCCCGCTCGCGATATTCGACATCGCCGCCCGCGCCGCAGAGGACGCCGAGACCAGCGTGACGCCCGACGACATCGAGGCGTGGGAGGGGCGCAACGGCCCCGTCCCCGCCGGCGGCTGCGCCGCGATGCATTCCGGCTGGGAGGCCCGGCTGGGCGGCGAAGGCTACCGCAACGCCGGCGAGGACGGCGTGATGCGCTTCCCCGGCTTCCACCCGGAGGCCGCCGCGATGCTGATGGAGCGTGGCGCGGTGGGCATGGCTGTCGACACGCTGTCGCTCGACGTGGGCTCGTCGAGCACCTTCGACACGCATTACCGCTGGCTGCCCTCGGGGCGCTGGGGGCTCGAGAACGTCGCGAGCCTCGGCGCGCTGCCGGAGGCGGGCGCGACGATCATCGTCGGCGCGCCCAAGGTCGCCGGTTCCACCGGCGGCATGAGCCGGGTCTTCGCGCTGGTCTGACGACGGCCCGGAGGAGCGCCCGGAGGAGCGCCCCGGCCTAGACCGGCGGCGCGCCCGTCATGGCGTGCAGGTGCGCCACGGCGCCGCGGTCGAGGCGGAGGGCCGCGGCGAGTTCGCGCAGATAGGCGCGCTCGGCCTCGGTGTCGATCTCCACCGCGGCGATGGAGGCGGCGTAGATCTGAGCCGCCTGGACCGGCGTGCGCGCCGCCGCGGCGAGCCCCGCCACGTCGACCGGCCGGGCGATCTCGGCGTTGATGAAATCGACCTCCTCCTGGGTCGCGCCGTCCTTGCCCACCTCAGCCGTGAGCCGGCGGACCTCCTCGGCGTCGAGCTTGCCGTCGGCCTTCGCGGCCGAGGCCATCGCCCTGAGCACCAGTCGGGCGGCGTCCGCGTCGACCACGGCGGCGGCCTCCTCCGGCGCCAGCCGGGCCGCCGGCGCCGCGGCGGCGCCGCCGCCTTCGCGCAGCGCGCTGAGCGCCATGCCCGCCAGCATCAGCAGCGCCGAGCCGCCCGCCCCGCCTCGGGCGGCGCCGCCGCCGCCGAGCAGCGACCCCAGAACATCCGCCAGCCCACCGCCGGCCGAGCCGCCGCCGGACGGCGCGGCGCCGCGCGCAGCGCCACCTGCGAGTTGCCCGAGCAGATCGCCCAGGCCTCCTCCCGCGCCGCCGCCTCCCGTAAGCTGGCCGAGAAGGTCGCCGAGACCGCCGCCCTGCGGCGCGTCGCCCATGCCGGGGGATCGCGGCGCCGCCTGCCGCTGCACGCCCGGCGACGCCCGGCCGAGATCGCCCATCGCGTCGATCGACGCCCCCGGGCCACCCCGGCCGGCCGGCGCGCCGCCGCCCGTCATCTGCGCGAGAAGATCGCCGAGGCCGCCCTGGCCGCCGCCGCTTCCGGCGCCGCCCGCGCCGCCGAGCAGCGCGCCGAGGATGTCCTCGACGCCCGAGCCGGCCTGCGCGCCGCCCGAACGGATTCGGCTCTGCGCTGGTCCCACGCCGCCGTTCTGCAGCAGGGAACCGAGAATCTCAGCGAATGCCATGGCGATGCTCCACGCGGCGACTGTCCGCGCGATGATACTCGGTATCCGCGTCAATCAAAGCGGTTAGTCGACGCGCGGCGTCAGCTATCGACGCTCACATCGCCCCCCGACCCGGCGCCGGCGGGGTCGAGCGACGCCCAGGTGTCGGGCCCCGCAACGCCGTCGCGGGCCAGCCCCGCCGCCTCCTGCGCGCGGCGCACGGCCGCCTCGGTGCGCGGGCCGTACACGCCGTCCACCCTGACGTCGTATCCGAGCCGGCGCAGCGCGTGCTGCAGCGCCTCGACCTGCGGCCCGATGGCGCCGGGCCGGAGCAGGGCGCCGCTGACCGACCGCGCTGCGCGCGCGCCCGTCGTTTCCGGCTCGCGCGACGCCCACCGCGCATAGGCGCGCGCCATCCGGCCGGCGTAGTCGTTGCGGTCGTGCAGCGGGCCGTTGTAGCCGCGGGCGAACGCGGTCCAGTCGCGCGCCTTCAGCGCCGCCGAAAGGCCGCGGCGCTGGATGAAGCGCAGCATCAGATCCGTCTGCCCCTTCACGCCGCTGCAGCACTCGGCGGCGAGCGCCTCGGCGCTCTCGTAGTCGAGCCAGCGCGCGTTCTCGCCAAGAACCTGCCCGACGCCCCAGGAGCACGCGGCGTAAGCCGCCTCCGGGTCGATGCTCTTCGCCCGGTCCAGCAGCGCATAGCGGCCCTGCTGGCTCCGCGGGTTCGCGAACTGCCCCCATCGCGGCGAGGCGAGGCCGCTCGCCACGGCGCCGGGCCTGAGCGCCGGCTTCAACTGCCGGTGGAACACATGAAACTCGTAGCGGATCGGCGGCGCCATGCGCCCGTCGATGTCGAGCAGCGCGGCGCCGCCGCTTTCGACTTCGGCGACGGCGAGCAGCGCGGCGGGATCGAGCCCCCATTCCGCGGCCACGTCGCGCATCTCGTTCTCGACCGCCTGCTGAAACATGGCTTCGCCCCTCGGAGCCCGATCTGCCGAGACACTACCCGCATCCGCCTCCGAAAGTGTAAAAATTGCCGAAATTTATTCAATCATGGCCAGATTTTGACAATAGTGGCGGCCCGAGCGAAGCACTGCCGTGGCTTCAACCCCGCATTACGCCGCCGGTCGTCTGTTCGACGGCGGCGATGATCCGCGCCGAGATCGCCTCGATCTCGGCGTCGGTCATGGTGCGCTCACGCGGTTGAAGCCTGACGGTGATCGCGACGGATTTCCGCCCGGCGCCGAACTGAGCCTCCGCCGCCGCGCCCGTGAACACGTCGAAAACCTGGGCGTCCGAGATCAGTTTCCTGTCGGTCCCGCGCGCGGCGCGCAGCAGGCTCGCCGCCTCGACGTCGGCAGCGACGACGAAGGCGAAGTCGCGATCGACCGCCTGCAGGTCCGAAGCATCCAGCGCCGGCCGCGTGGCGAGACGCGCGCGCGGCGCGGGCGTGCGGTCGAGATAGGCCTCGAACGCGACGACGGCCCCCGAGACCTCCATCGCCTCCGCGACGCGTGGGTGCAGTTCGCCGAACACGGCGAGGATCTCCCGGCCCTGCTTCAGCGCGCCCGACCGGCCCGGATGGAGCCAGCCCGGCGCCTCGCGCGTGATCTGGAGCCTGTCGGGCGCGACGCCGCAGGCCGAGAGCGCCGCCTCGGCGTCGGCGCGGGCGTCCCACAGATCGACCTTGCGGCGCTCGCCGGTCCAGCCCCGGGGCGCGGCGAAGCCGGCGCGCAGGCCCGCCGCCACCGTCTCCTGCTCGCCCGGCTCAGGGCCGGAGAAGGCGGGGCCGGTCTCGAACAAAGCCGCCGCGTCCGCCCCGCGCGCCTGGTTGCGCGCCGCAGCCGCCAGCAGGCCGGGCAGCGGCGAGGGCCGCATGTGCGACATCGCCGAACTGATCGGGTTGTCGAGCGCCATCTCCGGGCCGCCGCCGCCGAACAGCGCCGCCTCCGCCTGGGCGACGAACGCGTAGCCGACGCATTCCGAGAGCCCGGCGGCTGCGAGCCGCCGCCGCACCGCCCGCACCCGCCGCAGCGGGTGGCTCAGGCGCGGCGCGGCGTCGCCGCGCGGCAGCGGCGTCGCCTGCAGCGCCGACAGCGAGGCGACGCGGGCGATCTCCTCCACCAGATCCGCCTCCCCGCGCACGTCGGGCCGCCAGCTCGGCGGCGCCGCGACGAGTCCCTCGCCGGTCTGCTCGACCTCGAAGCCGAGCGCGCGCAGCGCGTCCGCCTGCCGCTCGGGCGCCACGTCCATGCCGACGAGCCGGCGCACGCGGTCCGCCCGCAGGGCGTAGCGGCGCGACTGGTCCGGCGGCGAACCCGCCGCGAAGATTTCCGAGGCCTCGCCGCCGCACATCTCGAGAATCAGCGCCGTGGCGCGCTCGATCCCCTCACGCGCGCTCTCGGGGTCGACGCCGCGCTCGAAGCGGTAGCGCGCGTCGGAGGATATCTTCAGCCGGCGCCCCGTCGCCGCGGTCAGTACGGGATCGAACCACGCCGCCTCGATCAGCACGTCGGTCGTGGCCTCGTCGCAGCCGGTGCCCTCGCCGCCCATCACGCCGCCGATGCTGACCGGGCCGCTCTCGTCGGCGATGACGGTGGCGCCTTCGAGGGCGTAGCTCTTGCCGTCGAGCGCCTCCAGCGTCTCTCCCGCGCGGCCCAGCCGCACCGTCAGCCCGCCCTTCAGCTTGCTTGCGTCGAAGACGTGCAGCGGCCGCGCGCGGTCGAAGGTCAGCAGGTTGGTCACGTCCACCAGCGCCGAGATCGGCCTCAGCCCGATGGCGCGCAGCTTCTTCTGCAGCCACGCCGGCGACGGGCCGTTGCGCACGCCGCGCACCATGCGCGCGAGAAACAGCGGGCAGGCGCCGCCGGCGACGTCCTCGGCCAGCGTCACCGCCACCGGGCAGGGATAGCCGCCTGGAACCGGCGGCGTCGCAGGCGTGACGAGCCGGCCGACGCCGCGCGCCGCCAGATCGCGCGCCACGCCCGAGACGCCCAGCGCGTCGGGCCGGTTCGGCGTGACGGCGATCTCGATGACGGGATCGTTCGCACCCACATAGTCGATGTAGCGCGCCCCGAGCGGCGCGTCGGCGGGCAGGTCGATGACGCCGTCATGGTCGTCCGACAGCATCAGCTCGCGCTCGCTGCACAGCATCCCGTTGGAGGCCTCGCCGCGGATCACGCCGGGCTTCAGGTCGACGCCGGTGCCCGGGATGTGCAGGCCGGGCCGGGCGAAGACGCCGATGAGCCCGGTGCGCGCGTTCGGCGCGCCGCAGACCACCTGCACCTCCTCCATTCGGCCGCCGGGGCCGTCGGGCCAGGTCTCGACGCGGCAGAGGCGCAGCTTGTCGGCGTTGGGGTGAGGCAGGGCCTCGATCACGCGCGCGATGGTGAATGCGCCGAGCGTCGCCGCGGGGTCCTCGACGCCCTCCAGCTCCAGCCCGAGATCGGTCAGCGCGTCGGTGATCTCGCCGAGCGCGGCGTCGGTCTCCAGATGCTCCTTGAGCCAGCCCAGCGTGAATTTCATGGCGCGCATCCCGTTCTGCCGTCCCGCAGGCGCCTCTTAAGCCATCGCGGCGGCCCGCGCCAACAGGGCCGCGGACGCGGCGCGCGGCGGCTCCGGCGCCTTGACATGGCGGCCCCGCGCGAGCATACGACCCGCTTGTTGAACGGCGCGCTCCGACGCGTCGTCTTTAGGCATCGCTCCGCAAGGGGCGCGCTGTCCGAGGGCCGCTCCACAGGGGCGGGAAAGTGGGCCTTTGGGCTCCCCCGCAGGGCGCGGATGAACATGGGGATGCGCGCGCGATGTTCGCGGTGATCAAGACTGGCGGCAAGCAATACAGGGTTGCGGCCGAAGACGTGCTGACGATCGAGAAGCTCGAGGCCGAGGCCGGCGCCGAGGTGCGCTTCGACGAGGTGCTGATGATCGTCGACGGCGAGGCCGTGACGGTCGGTGCGCCGCGCGTCGACGGCGCCGGCGTGCGTGCCGAGGTGGTCGAGCAGACCAAGGGGCCGAAGGTGATCTCCACCAAGAAGCGCCGCCGCAAGCACTCCTCCATGACGCGCAAGGGCCATCGCCAGAAGCTGACCCAAGTGCGCATCCTCGAAATCCTTTCCGGCGGCGCAGCTCCCGCCGCGACGACTGCGGAGGCCTGATCCATGGCGCACAAGAAGGCGGGCGGCTCCTCCCGCAACGGGCGCGACAGCGCCGGGCGGCGACTGGGCGTCAAGAAGTTCGGCGGCGAGGCCGTCATCTCCGGCAACATCATCGTCCGCCAGCGCGGCACCAAGATGTGGCCGGGCCGCAATGTCGGGCTGGGCAAGGATCACACGATCTTCGCCACCAGCGACGGCGCGGTGAAGTTCCACAAGGGGATCAAGGGGCGCATGTTCGTGTCCGTGCTCCCGGCGGCCGAGGCCGCCGAGTAGGCCACACGGGCTGCGACCCTTCCCCGAGACGCGAGGGGGTCGGCCTGCGGGCCGGCCCCTTTTTCGTGCGAGACGCGCCATGCGAGACAGGATCGAGACGCCAAGGCTGACGCTGCGCCGCCTGCGCGGCGACGACGCCGGCGCACTCTCGGCGCTGGCCGACGACGCCGGCGTGGCGCGGATGCTGACGCGGATGCCCCACCCCTGCCCGCCCGAGGCCACCGCGGCCTACATCAGGGGGTGCGAGGGCGAGCCGTGGGTCTATTGCGTGACCCTGGCGGAGGCGCCGATCGGCGCCGTCGCCGTCGAGGCGCGGCTCGGCTACTGGATCGGGCGGCCCTACTGGGGCAGGGGCTACGCCTTCGAGGCGGCGAGCGCGCTGGTGGACGCGTGGTTCACGGCGAGCGACACGCCGCTCGAGACCGGCGTGTTCGCCGATAACCCCGCGTCGCGGCGCATCCTCGCGCGGCTCGGCTTCCGTGAGACCGGGCGCAGGCTGCAGGCGAGCCTCGGCCGCCCCGAACCCGACGACTACATCACCATGCGGCTCGACGGCGACGACTGGCGCGCCGCGCGCCGCATCGACCGCGCCGAGCAGGAAGAGTAAAGAAGACGTATGAAGTTCCTCGATCTCGCCCGCGTCAACATCCGCTCCGGCGCCGGCGGCCCCGGCTGCGTCAGCTTTCGGCGTGAGAAGTTCATCGAGTTCGGCGGGCCCGACGGAGGCGACGGCGGGCGCGGCGGCGATGTCTGGATCGAGGCGGTCGACGGACTCAACACGCTGATCGACTTCCGCTATCGCCAGCACTTCTTCGCCCGCAACGGCGAGCACGGCATGGGCCGCCAGCGCACCGGCAAGAACGCCGAGGACGTTGTGCTGCGCGTGCCCGCCGGCACCGAAGTGCTCGACGAGGACGAGGAGACGGTGATCGCCGACCTCGCGAAAGTCGGCGACCGGGCGCTGCTGGCTGAGGGCGGCAATGGCGGCTGGGGCAACCTGCGCTTCAAGTCCTCGACCAATCAGGCCCCGCGCCGCGCCAACCCCGGTCAGCCCGCGGTGGAGCGCACCATCTGGCTGCGGCTGAAGCTGATCGCCGACGCCGGGCTGCTCGGCCTGCCCAACGCGGGCAAGTCGACCTTCCTCGCCACGGTCTCCAACGCCCGCCCCAAGATCGCCGACTACCCGTTCACGACGCTCACGCCCAATCTCGGCGTCGCGGGCGTGGACGACGCCGAGCTGGTGATCGCCGACATCCCCGGTCTGATCGAGGGCGCCAGCGAGGGCCGCGGCCTCGGCGACCAGTTCCTCGCCCATATCGAGCGCTGCGGCGCGCTCCTGCATCTGGTCGACGCCACGTCGGAGGACGTGGTCGAGGACTGGCGCGTGATCGTCGACGAGCTCGACGCCTACGGCGCCGGCCTTGCGGAGAAGCCGCGCCTTACCGCGCTCAGCAAGACCGACGCGCTCGACGCCGACGCGCTCGCCGAGCGGCGCAAGGCGCTGGCCAAGGCGCTGAAAGCGGAGGGGCTGGCGCCGCCGCTGCTGCTCTCCTCCGCCAGCGGCGCCGGCGTGCGCGAGGCGCTCCAGGCGCTGCGCCGCATGGTCGAGGCCGGCCGCGCCGCGCCGCTAGAAGCTGAGCCGGAGGGCGAGGACGCGCCATGGACGCCCTGAGCGCCGCCACGGTCGCCCGCCCCGGCCTCGCCGACGCAAGGCGCGTCGTCGTCAAGATCGGCTCGGCGCTGCTGGTCGACCGCGAGACCGGCGGCCTGCGCCGCGCGTGGCTCGACGGGCTCGCCGCCGACCTCGCCGACCTCGCCGCGCGCGGAACCGAAGTGCTCGTCGTCTCCTCCGGCGCCATCGCGCTGGGCCGCCGGGCGCTGGGGCTGCGGCGCGGCCCGCTGCCGCTGGAGGAGGCGCAGGCGGCCGCGGCGGTCGGCCAGATCCGCCTCGCCCAGGCCTATGTCGAGGCGCTGGCGCCGTTCTCCATCACTGCGGCGCAGGTGCTTCTGACGCTGGACGACACCCAGGACCGGCGGCGCTACCTCAATGCGCGCGCGACGCTCAAGACCCTGACGGGGCTCGGCGTGATCCCGGTCATCAACGAGAACGACACGGTCGCCACCGACGAGATCCGCTACGGCGACAACGACCGTCTCGCCGCCCGGGTCGCGCTGATGGCCGGCGCCGACGCGCTGGCGCTGCTGTCGGACATCGACGGGCTCTACACCGCCAACCCGCGCGACGACGCGACGGCGCGCCGGCTCGACCTCGTGCCCGAGATCACGCCCGAGATCGAGGCGATGGCGGGCGCGGCGGGCGAGGACGCCAAGGGCGGCATGGTGACGAAGCTGCTCGCCGCCAAGACAGCGGTGAAGGGCGGCTGCGCCATGGTCATCGCCCGCGGCGCCGTGGACCGTCCGCTCAAGGCGCTCGCCGAGGGCGCGCCCTGCACATGGTTCCCGGCGGCGGCGAGCCCGGCGGCGGCGCGAAAACAGTGGATCGCGGCGATGAAGCCGGCCGGAAGGCTCGTGGTCGACGCCGGGGCCGCGGTCGCGCTGCGCGCCGGGCGGTCGCTGCTGCCGGCGGGCGTGCGCGCGGTCGAGGGCGCGTTCGGCCGGGGCGACCCGGTGGAGATCGTCACGGAGGCGGGTCAGCCGCTCGGGGCGGCGCTCGCCGGCTACGCCGCCGACGAGGCCGCGCGCATCGTCGGCCGGCGCTCGGGCGAGATCGCGGCGGTGCTGGGCTATCCCGGCCGCTCGGCGATGGCCCACCGCGACGACATGGTGCTTTGGCGATAGGGCGGGAGAGGGCTGGCATGGACGGCGACGCGCACGACATCACCGCGCAGATGCGCTCGATCGGGGCCGCCGCGCGCGACGCGGCGGCGGCGCTCGCCTGCGCCGGCGCCGAGGCGCGGCGCGGCGCGCTCGAAGCCGCGGCCGACGCCATCGAGGCGCGCGCGCCGGAAATCCTCGCCGCCAACGCGCAAGACATGGCGGCGGCCGAGGCCCGCGGGCTGACGGCGGCGATGCTGGACCGGCTCAGGCTCGACGAGGCCCGCCTGCGCGGCGTCGCCGAGGGCGTGCGCGCCGTGGCGGCCCAGAGCGACCCCGTGGGCGAGGTGATCGCCGACTGGACGCGCCCGAACGGCCTGCGCATCCGCCGGGTGCGCCAGCCCATCGGCGTCATCGGCGTGATCTATGAGAGCCGCCCCAACGTCACGGCCGACGCGGCGGCGCTGTGCCTGAAATCGGGCAACGCCGCGATCCTGCGCGGCGGATCGGAGAGCTTCCACTCCTCCGGCGCCCTGCTCGACTGCGTCGCCGAAGGGCTCCGGGTCGCGGGCCTGCCCGAAGCCTGCGTTCAGCGCGCACCCACGACCGACCGCGCCGCGGTCGGTGCGATGCTTGGCGAGATGACCGAGTTCATCGACGTCGTGGTGCCCCGCGGCGGCCGCAGCCTCGTGGAGCGGGTGCAGCGCGAGGCGCGGGTGCCGGTCTTCGCGCATCTGGAGGGCATCTGCCACGTCTACCTCGACGCCGCGGCGGACCGCGAGAAGGCGCTGCGCGTGACGCTCAACGCCAAGACCCGCCGCACCGGGGTCTGCGGCGCGGCCGAGTGTCTGCTGATCGACGGCGCCGCGCCAGGCCTCGGCGCCGAAGTCCTCGACGCGTTGATCGACGCCGGCGTTGAAGTCCGTGGTTGCGCGGCGACACGCGCGCTGGCGCCGCGCGCTAAGACGGCGGCGGCGGACGACTACGGTCGCGAGTTCCTCGACATGATCATCGCCGCGCGGGTGGTGGACGGCGTCGAGGGCGCCATCGCTCACATCCGCCGCTACGGGTCCAGCCACACCGAGGCGATCCTGACCGAGGACGACGCAGCGGCGGCGCGATTCTTCGAGAGACTGGACAGCGCCATCCTGATGCGAAACGCCTCGACGCAGTTCGCCGACGGCGGCGAGTTCGGCATGGGCGCTGAAATCGGGATAGCGACCGGGAAGCTGCATGCGAGGGGGCCGGTCGGCGCCGAGCAGCTCACCACGTTCCGGTATCTGGTGGAGGGCGACGGGCTGGTGAGACCGTAGTCCGGCTGTGTCGGGTCACATCGCGCGCGTCGAGATCCCGCGCACGTTAAGCAATAGCTGCGAAGGGGCCGGCTTACCGGCCCCAGTCGCGAACGGGTCCGCAGTCGACATGGACGAAATTCGAACGCGAATACTTGCCGACGCCTCCGGCGCCGAGAGAGAGAGCCGCGCCGGCAATCTGCCGCACGGACCGATTCTCCATGTGAAGATCGGCCGCCATCCCCTTCATGTGATAGCTGTCTCTCGCGACGCCACGATACTTTGCCCGCAGCATTCGATTGGTCTGCGGACTGCGATAGCCAGAATAAACCACGAAGGGCTCGGAACTATCGAGGCGGGCATGGACCGCGGAGATGATGTCCACGACGTCCGGCGCGATGCGTTTTTTCAGGTCGAGCCGCCAGTCTCGCATGATGTGGTCGACCTCGGCGAGAACCTCGGGAACGTAGGTTCCCTCGACCCAGTAGATCGCGTTCAGACGCTCGTCCGTCCGCCGATTGACCAGATTGATCAGTCGGATATCGCCGGCCCCGCGAAGGATGCTCGGTGAAGCGACCGATGCTGACGCAGCCAGACCGCATGCCAGCGTCACGCCAGCCTGCAGGAAGCCGCGCCGCGAGAAGCTCGCGGTGGGTTTGAATGTCACAGTCTCTCGTCCTCGTTCTATACCCCGGCGCTTTCTTGCGCCGTCGGTATCGACGTTTCTGTATTTTGGTGAACACTGTCATAATAGCAGTCGGACGCGCAAGTTGCGTTTTGGCAGCATTCGGGGAGGCGCATGTGTCCAATCCGCTACCGCACTGCGGCATGCACGCCGCTGCAAAGGTGCGGCCAGAATCCCACTGGCGGCGAAAAATCATTGCCTGGGTGACACTTCCGCAATCGCGACTGCGGTCGTCCGGGGCTGAATCGAGATGTTGCGACGATCTGTGATATGGAGGTCACTGTGTTTGCGCTTTCTTACATGCCGCTCAGCGCGGCCCTTGCCGCGGTTTTGCTGGCCCTGACGCCTAACGCCTCGGGCGCCGAATCACAGGCTGCGGCCGGGGCGTCGAGCCTGGGCGACGAAACGATGATCGCGACGGCCTCGCCGCAGGGCGAGGACGCAACGGGGCCACGCTCCCCGGCGGAGCCTTACGAGATCGCCTGGTTCGAGCAGGGCCGCGCCGAGGCGCTGCTCGACGCGCTCGCAGCCGCGCATACGCACGCCCTCCCCGTCTCGCGCTACGCGCCGGATGCGCTGCGCGCCGCCGTGGAGGCCGCGCGCGGGTCGCCGGCCCTGCGCGCCGACGCCTCGGCGCGGCTGACTCGCGCCTATCTCAGCTACGCCCGGGACGTGACCTCCGGCGCGCTTGAGCCCTCCCGCGTCGCGCCGCTGATCGAGGTCGAGCCGCCGCGGCCCAATTCGGCGGCGCTGCTGCGCGCGGCGGCGACGGTGGGCGACCTCCGGGCGCTGCTGGCGAGCCTCGCCCCCCGCGACGCCGAGTACGACGCGCTCAGGGCGGCCTACGCGAAGCTCTCGGACAGCATCGGAGAGGCCGACTGGGGCGGCAAGGTCGCCGGCGGCCGCGTCCTGCGCGCCCGAGACGCCGACGCGCGCGTTCCCGCGCTGCGGGACCGGCTCGCGCGGCTGGGCCATGACGCGGGCCCGAGCCCGGCGCCGAATCGCATGGACGATGCGCTGGCGGAGGCCGTGAAGGCGTTCCAGAGCGAGTACGGCCTGAACCGCGACGGCGTCGTGGGCCCGGCCACCCTCGCCGCGCTCAACGCCGGTCCCGCCTTCCGGCTCGGCCAGATCGCAGTGAACCTCGAACGCATCCGCTGGCTCAACCGCCCCCTCGGCGCGCGGCGCGTGATGGTGAACCTGCCCGACTTCACCGTGACGCTCTTCGACGGCGACCGCATCCTGTTCCGCGAGCGCGTCGTGATCGGCCGAGACAAGGAGCAGACGCCGGAATTCTCCGACGAGATGGAGCATCTCGTCCTGAACCCGACGTGGTTCGTGCCGCGCAGCATCGCGACGGAAGACCTGCTCCCGCGCCTCCAGAAGGATCCTACGATCCTTTCGCAGCGCAACATGCATCTCTCCCGGCCAGACGGCGGTCCGCTGCCGCTCGACGCCGCCAGTCATGACTGGAGCGCCTACTCGCAGGCGAGCTTTCCGTATCGCATCCGCCAGCGGCCGTCCTCCAGCAATGCGCTGGGGCGGGTGAAATTCATGTTCCCCAATCACAATAACATCTATCTCCATGATACGCCGCAGAAAAACCTTTTTGATCGCGATCGGCGCGCCTACAGCTGGGGCTGTGTGCGCGTGCGCAATCCGCTGCTGCTGGCAGAACTCCTTCTCGCCCCGCAGATGGACGATCCGAAGGGCTTCATCGATCGGACGCTGGCGCGCGGCGGCGAGAGATACGTGAATCTCGACGCGCATGTTCCGGTGCACATCACCTACCGCACCGCCTGGGTGGACGAGGCCGGGAAGCTGCAGTTCCGCACAGACGTCTACGGTCGCGACGCGCTGGCGCTCAAGGCGCTCCGAAGCGCCGGCCTTGAGCTGCCCGAGAGCTGAGGGCGGCGACGCCTCGCTGTGGCTGGTCAGCGGGGCGTCGGTCGCTCTAGAGTGCCGGCGAACGCCGCGCCGGAGCCGTCCATGACATCAGCGCCATACGTCGCCGCCGGGGATGGCGTGGCCTGCACCGTTGCGCAGCTCGCCGCGGAATGCGGCCTGCGTTTCGAGGGCGACGGCGCCATCGCGCTCCGGGGCATGGCGACGCCGTGCGACGCGGTCGCCGACATGCTTGCGGTCGCAGGAGACGCCGCCCACGCGGCGCAGCTGGGCGAAGGCGCCGCGCGTGTCGCCCTGCTCGCCGAAGGCGCCGACTGGCGGGCGCTGGGGCTGGAGGCCGCGCTGTTCGCCGCGCGGCCTCGGCACGCGATGGCGGCGCTGACCCGCCGCTTCGACCCGCCGCCGCGCGTCGCCATCGGCGCGCATCCCTCTTCGGTGATCGACCCGACGGCGGAGATCGACCCGACCGCGGCCATCGGGCCGCTCTGCGTCGTCTCCGAGGGCGCGCGCATCGGCGCGGGAGCCGTGCTCGTGGCGCAGGTTTTCGTCGGCGCCGGCGCGGCGGTCGGCCCCGGCTGCCTGATCCACCCCGGCGCGCGGCTCTGCCATGGCGTGCGGGTCGGGGCGCGCTGCGTGATCCACGCCAACGCGGTCGTGGGCGGCGACGGCTTCAGCTTCGTGACCGAACGCCGCGGCGCCGCCGAGGCGGCCAAGGCCGAGGGCCGCGTGGACCTCGATGCGCGCAACATGTCGCTGTCGCGCATCCATTCTCTCGGCGCCGTGACGCTGGGCGACGACGTAGAGATCGGCGCGGGAACCACGATCGACCGGGGAACGCTGGCCGACACCACGGTGGCGGACGGGGCCAAGATCGACAATCTGGTGCAGGTCGGCCACAATGTATCGATAGGCGAAAACGCCATGCTCTGCGCGCAGACGGGCGTGGCCGGAAGCTCCAGGATCGGCGCGCGGGTCGTGCTCGGCGGGCAGAGCGGCGTCGCCGATCACGTCACGGTGGGCGAGGACGTGGTCGCCGCGGCGCGGGCCGGCATCGGCGCAGACGCCAGGCCGCGCACCGTGCTGATGGGCGCGCCGGCGCTCGAGAGGTCGGAGGCGCTCGGCGTCGTCCTCGCGACGCGCCGCCTCCCCCGCCTGATCGAGGCCGTCCGCCTGCTCAAGAAACGCCTTTCCGAGCTTGAGCGCAGCCGCTAGAAGCCCCCCTAAAGCGCGAATGAGGCAGCCGAAATGACCGATGACGTGGCCCGCAAGATCATCGCCATCATTGCGGAGCAGGCCATGCTCGAGCCGCATGAGGTGACGCTCGACGCCTCGCCCGAACAACTCGGGGTCGACAGCCTCGGGCTCGTCGAGATCGTCTTCGCCATCGAGGAGGCGTTCGACATCTCGATTCCCTACAACGCGAACGATCCCGCGGCGTCGGAATTCGACATCTCGAGCGTGGACAAGATCGTCGAGGCGGTCAGGCGGCTGATCACCGAACAGGCGTGACGGCGATGCGCAGGGTCGCCGTCACCGGCCTGGGCGTCGTCTCTGCGCTGGGTGTCGGCCGGGAGGCGCATGTCGCGGGGCTGCGCGAGGGGCGCTGCGGCGTCGGCCAGCTTTCGATCGCCAATGTCGACAGGCTGTCGGTGACGATCGGCGCGCCCGCCTCGGGCTTCGTCGGCGAAGAGCGCTTCGGCAAGTCCGAACTCGCCCTGCTCGACCGCACCACCCAGCTTGCGCTTACCGCGGCGGCGGAGGCCGTCGCCCAGTCCGGCCTCGAAGTGGACGAGGCGCTCGCGCCGCGGGCGGGCGTGGCGATCGGCACCGCGCTGACCGGCATGGAGACCGTGGACGCCAACTATCGCGCCGTCTACGAGGAGAAGAAGAACCGCGTGCACCCGTTCGTCGTGCCGCGGCTCATGACGAATGCGGGCGCCAGCCAGATCAGCATGGCCCACGGGCTCACCGGGCCGGCTTGGACCGTCTCCACAGCCTGCTCGTCGTCAAACCACGCCATCGGGCAGGCGTTCCACCTGATCCGCTCCGGCGGGGCGGACGTGATGCTCGCCGGCGGGGCGGAGGCGCCGCTGGTGTTCGGCGTCATCAAGGCGTGGGAGGGACTGCGCGTGATGTCGAAGGACGGCTGCCGCCCCTTCTGCGAAACGCGCAACGGCATGGTGCAGGGCGAGGGCGCGGCCGTGCTCGTTCTGGAGGAATGGGATCGCGCCGCGCGGCGCGGCGCGCCGATTCTCGCCGAACTGGCCGGCTTCTCCATGACGGCGGATGCGGGCGACATCGTCACCCCGTCGGCGGAAGGGGCCGCGAGGGCCATCCGCGGCGCGTTGCTGGACGCGCGCCTTGCGCCGGAGGACGTCGGCTACATCAACGCCCACGGCACGGCTACGGCGGCCAATGACCGGACGGAATGCGCCGCAATCAGGTCGGCGTTCGGCGCCGCGGCGGAGACCGTTTCGGTGTCATCGACCAAGTCGATGCACGGGCACTGCCTCGGCGGCGCCGGGGCGGTGGAGATGGCCGCCGTCGTGCTGGCGCTGTCTGAGGGGGTGATCGCGCCGACGGTGGGCCTGGTGCGGCAGGATCCCGCCTGCGATCTGGACGTCACGCCGATCACGGCGCGCGAGAGACGCGTCGACGCCGCACTCTCGAACTCCTTCGCGTTCGGCGGACTGAACGCGGTGCTGGCGGCGCGGCGCGCCTGAGGCGCCGCGCCGCCGCGCGTCAGAGTCCCTCGAAACCGCGCGTGAAGCCCGAGAGCGACACGGTCGCGGCCACGTTCTGGAACTTGTCGCCCTGGATCAGCGTGTAGCCGAGTTCCGCCCGCGCCCCGCGGCGGAAGGACTCCAGCTGCTCGGGCCGAAGCGGCGCCTGAACGATGCAGCCCTGCTGGTTGCAGGTGAGATACTGCGAGGCGGTGACTTCGCCCTGATCGACCCGCAGACGCAGCTGGTTCGCCAGCACGATGTTGAACGGGACGCGGATGACCGCGATGGCCTCGATCCGAACGCCGTCGACCGTGCGCGGCTCGGGAAGCTTCTGGACCTGCATGAGCAGAGCGTCCTCGCCATTGGCGGTCTTGCCGATCTGCTCAAGCGCGCATTCGCCGGTCGCATCGGCGCAGACGCGCGTCCAGTCGCCGAAGGTCGTGCGCGTCACGGCGCGCTCCTCGGTCTGGGCGAGAGCGCCGCCCGCCGACAGGCACAGGAGCGCGAGGGTGATGATCAGACTACGCTGCACGGGAACGTTCCTCTCATAGCGTTGGCCGGCAGCGCCGGGTTCAGGAGACATGTTTGGCTGCACCGTCAAAAAGGAAAGAGCGCCCAACAAGCCGGACGCTCTTTCCCATGCAACATCTCTCCCCGCCGGACTGGCCGGTCTATTGGGGCTGACGCTAGGCTGAGAGGGCCGCGCAGGTCAAGCGCCTCAAGGCAGGTTCCAGCGGTGAAAAAAAGGCCGCGCACCAGGCGCGGCCAGTTCGACAGGGAGGAGACGTTGAGACGGAGCCGAAAGCTCCCCCTCGACGCGTTTTCAGATTAACCGTGAATCGTGAATGAAACGTGAGCGCGGCGTCGGGACGACAACGAGGGGGCGAGAGGAGCGGCATGGGAGAGATATTCATCGGCGGCGGCGGGGTCGAGGGGCGCGACCCCCAGACGCTGATCCTGCGGCGGGCGAACCGTCACGGCCTCGTCGCCGGCGCCACCGGCACGGGCAAGACCGTCACGCTTCAGGTGCTGGCGGAGGCGTTCTCGGACGCAGGCGTTCCGGTGTTCATGGCCGACGTGAAGGGCGACCTGTCGGGTCTGGCGCAGGCGGCCGACCCCGCCCTCTTCGCGCCCGGCGGCAAGCTGGCCGGCCGCGTCGAGACGATCGGCATGGGGGACGTCGCGCCGCGCGCCTTCCCGGTGCTGTTCTGGGATCTGTTCGGCGAGCAGGGTCACCCCGTCCGCACCACGATCACCGAGATGGGGCCGCTGCTGCTGGCGCGGCTGCTGGAGCTGAACGACGCGCAGGAAGGGGTGCTCAACATCGCCTTCAGGCTGGCCGACGAGGAGGGGCTCGCCCTGCTCGACCTCAAGGATCTGCGGGCGCTGCTGGCGGAGATCGGCGCGCGGCGGCAGGCGCTCTCGCTCAGTCACGGCCATGTCTCGGCAGCGTCCATCGGCGCGATCCAGCGCCGCCTGCTGGTGCTGGAGACCGAGGGAGCGGCGGCGTTCTTCGGCGAGCCGGCGCTGGACCTCGCCGACCTGATGGGCGCCGAGCCCGACGGCCGCGGACGCATCAGCGTGCTCGCCGCCGACCGGCTGATGCGCAGCCCCCGGCTCTATGCGACGTTCCTGCTCTGGCTGCTCTCGGAACTCTTCGAGGAGCTTCCCGAGGTTGGAGACCCGGACAAGCCGAAGCTCGCCTTCTTCTTCGACGAGGCGCACCTGCTGTTCGACAGCGCGCCGCGGCCGCTGCTGGAGAAGGTGGAGCAGGTGGCGCGGCTGATCCGGTCCAAGGGCGTAGGCGTGTATTTCATCAGCCAGAGCCCCGCGGACGTTCCTGACGCGGTGCTCGGGCAGCTCGGCAACAGGGTCCAGCACGCCCTGCGCGCCTACACGCCCCGGGACGCGCGGGCGCTGAGGGTGGCGGCGGAGACGTTCCGGCCCAACCCCGCCTTCGACACCGCCGAGGTTCTGCCGCTGCTCGGCGTCGGCGAGGCGCTGGTCTCGACGCTCGACGCCAAGGGCGCGCCGCGCCCCGTGGAACGCACGCTGATCCGCCCGCCGCTGAGCCGCATGGGCCCGGCGGACCCGCCGATCCGCGAGGCGGCGCGCGCAGCCTCCCCGCTCGCCGGCAAGTACGAGACCGCCATCGACCGCGAGAGCGCCAGTGAGATCCTCGCCGCCCGCGCCGCTCAGGCCGCAGCCGCGGCGGAGGCGGCGGCGCCCGAGCCCGACCCCTTCGACGCATGGAACCGGGGCGAGGCGGAACGCCGCGACGACGGCGGCGAGTTCAGCCGCGGACGGCGCTGGCGGCCAGGCGGCTCGGCCCCGAAGCAGGCCCCCAAGCAGGCCCCGAAGCCCGCGACGAACTCTCAGCCCGCCGGGCGTTCGCGCCAGGGCGACAGCGTCGGCGACGCCTTCATGAAGAGCTTCGCCCGTTCGCTGGGGTCGCGCGCGGGCCGCACGATCCTGCGCGGCGTGCTGGGTGGGCTGTTCAAGGGGAGGTGACGGCGCCGCTCGCTGAGCCCGCAGCCGGGGGCGAGCGGCGTCGCCGGCGGTCGCTTTCGCCGCAACGGCGTCGGCGCTCGGGAAGGCGGCGGCCGGTTCAGGCGGCGCCGCGCCGCTCCCGGCGGATGGCGGCGTCCCGCGCGGCGGCGCCGAACGCGCGCCACAGGGCGCAGTGCACCGGGTCGGCGCAGGCGTCGTACTCCGCGTGCCACTGCACGCCGATGGCGAAGCGGCGCGCGTCGGCGATGCTGATGGCCTCCACCGTGCCGTCCTCGGCGACGCCCTCGATCACCACCCGCGCGCCGGGCTCGTCCACCCCCTGCCCGTGCAGCGAGTTGGTGACGATCTCCTCCGCGCCGACGAGCCGCGCGACCTCGCCGCCGGGCGTCAGCCTGACGGGATGGCGCTTGCGGAAGATGACCTCGTGGTTCTTCTCGCCCGGCGGCATCCGGTGGTTCATCCGCCCCGGCAGTTCGCGGATTTCCGGATGCAGGGTGCCGCCCAGCGCGACGTTCATCTCCTGGATGCCCCGGCAGACGCCGAAGATCGGCAGGCCGGCTTCGAGGGCGGCCCCGATCAGCGGCAGCACCACCGCGTCGCGCCCATGGTCGAAGGAGCCGTGCTTCTCGGTCTCGGCGTGGCCGTATCGGCTGGGGTGAACGTTGGCCCGGCCGCCGGTGAGCAGGAAACCGTCGCACAATTCGAGCAGTTCGCCGATCTCGGCGTGGTCGGGCATGCCGGGCACGATGATCGGCAGGCAGTCCGCCGCTTCGGCGACGGCCTCGAGGTTACGCATCCCGGCCGCCTGGACCGCGTAGGACCCTTCGGCCATGATCATCGATCCGCTCACGCCGATCACCGGCCGCCGTCGCGTCATGCCCGCCTCCCGTACTCCATCCCGTCCCACGCCCTAGCGCGCGAACGTTTCAGATCTGCTTCTCCGGCATCCGCACGACAAGACCCTCCAGCGCCGGCGTCACCTTGAGCTGGCAGGTGAGGCGCGAGGTCGGCTGGGGCTGATAGGCGAAGTCCAGCATGTCCTCCTCCATCGCCTCCTTGGGCGGCAGCTTTTCATACCAGGCCGGATCGACATAGACATGGCAGGTCGAGCAGGCGCAGGCGCCGCCGCAGTCTGCGTCGATGCCGGGAACGCTGTTCTTCACGGCGCCCTCCATCACGGTGAGGCCTTCGGCGACCTCGACGACATGCTCCTTGCCGCCATGCTCGATGTAGGTGATCTTCGGCATCCGTTCCCGGCCTCTCGCGTGCTGCAACGCGCCATTATCTATCGTCTCGGTTCTCCGGGCGCCAGTCCGGCTCTGCGGCGACCGCCAGCGCCGCCGCGCGGCCGGAGGCGAAGGCGGGCGCCTCGGCCGCCAGTCGCCGCGCCGCATGGCGGTCGGCGAGCCGCGGCGCCATCCGCCAGCCGATGACGCCGCCGACGCCGCCGACGACCAGCGCCGCAAGCGCCTGCGCCGCGACGACGCCCTCCGCGCCCATGAGCGGCGGCAGCGTCAGCGCGAGGACAGGCAGCACCAGCGCGTCGCGCGACCAGTTCAGCGCCGTCGCCCAGAGCGGGCGGCCCAGCGTGTTGAAGGCCGCGTTCGCCACGAACAGGCCGCCGGTGAACACATAGAAGCCAGCGCCGGCGTAAACGAAGGCGTCCACCACCGCGACGCCAGCGCCGTCCAGCCCGAAGCCCGAGACGATCCAGGGCCGCGCCAGCGCCAGCAGCGCCCATGCGGAGAGGACGTAGACCGCGCAGAACAGGACGGCGTCGCGATAGGCCGACCGCACCCGCGCGGTCAGCCCCGCGCCGAGGTTCTGCCCAAGGATCGGCCCGACCGCGCCGGACAGGGCGAACACCCCGCCGAAGGCGAGCGCCGTCATCCGTCCGACCACGGCCCAGCCCGCCACCGCCGCGTCTCCGAAGGCGGCCATGGCGGCGGTCAGCGCCGCAAGGCCCGTGGGCGTGGAGAGCTGCGTCGCGACGGCGGGTCCGGCGATCCGCATCAGTCCGGGGGCGTGGCGCACGATGTCCGCCGCGTTCGGCCGCGCCACGAGATCATGGGTGAGCATCGCGCCGCGAAACCCCATGGCGGCGATGACGGCGCGGGCGACGAGCGAGGTGATCGCCGCGCCGTCCACGCCGAGCCCGAAGCCGAAGATGAGCAGCGGGTCGAGCGCCGCTCCGACGGCGCCGCCGCTCAGCGTGACGAACATCGCCCGCCGCGCGTCCCCGATGCTGCGCAGGAGGCTGGAGGCGATCATCCCGGCCCCGAGCAGCGGCAGGCTCGGCAGCACGATGGCGAGGAAGCGGCTCGCGACCGCCAGCGTCTCGCCCTTCGCCCCGAGCGCGGCCAGCGCCGCCTCCCGCCAGATCCAGACGCCGAGCGAGACCAGCGTCAGCGCCCCCAGCAGCAGCACCAGCGAGGAGGCGGCGAGCCGCCGCGCCTCGGCCCGGTCCCCCTCGCCCACCGCACGCGATACCAGCGCGGTGGCGGCGATGGCGAGGCCGATCGACACCGAGATGGTGAAGAACTGCACCGTGCCGGCGAAGCCGATCGCGGCGGCCAGCGCCGTCTGGCCCAGCATCGAGATGTAGAAGAGGTTCAGCGCGTCGACGAGAAACAGCGCCATCAGGCCGACCATGCCGGTGCCGGTCATCACCGCGACATGGCCCATGGTGGAGCCCGTCGTGAATTTCGCCTGCCGCGGCACCTACTCGGCCGGCTGCGCGACCGGCGCGCCGGGACCGTGCCGGGCGAGGGTCGTCTCGCGCCCCGGCTCCGGCCAGCGCGGCACCAGCGTCGCCAGCGAGAGCGACACCAGCGCCATGCCGGCGGCGAGCGCATAGACCGCTCCGGGATGCCAGAGCCACAGCAGCCCCAGCGGAACCGGCAGCGCCACGGCGGCGATGTGGTTGATCGTGAAGGCGACGGCGGCTGTCGAGGCGTGGTCGGCCGGGTCGGCGATCTTCTGGAAATAGGTCTTCTGCGCGAAGGCCATCGCGAACAGCAGATGGTCGAGCACATAGAGCGCCAGCGCCAGCGTCACGCCCCAGCCGAAGAAGTAGACGCCGGCGTAGGCGGCGAACACCAGCGCGAGGCCGACATACTCGACGCACAGCGCCAGCCGCTCGCCGAAGCGCGCGATCATCCGCCCGATCAGGGGCGCGAACAGCATGTTGGCAAGATAGTTGATCAGGAAAAGCGCCGTGACTTCATGGATATGGAAGCCGAACTTCTCAACCATCATGAACGCGGCGAACACCACGAAAATCTGCCGGCGCGCCCCGCCCATGAAGACCAGCGCATAGTAGAGCCAGTAGCGCCGCCGCAGCACGAGGCGCTTGCCCTGAAGATGCGGCGGCTGGAACTGCGGGTAGGCGAGGGCGGCGAACAGCGTCACCGCCACACAGGCGCCGCCGCCGATCCAGTAGACCGCGTGGTAGTCGATGGTCCCGAGCCAGCCGGCGAGCGCAATGGCCCCGTACACCGCGAGCGAGGCGCCCGATCCGGCGGCGAGGATCATCCCGAGCGCCTGCGGCGCCCGCGCCTTCTCCAGCCATTGCAGCTGCAGCGACTGGTTCACCGTCTCGTAGTAGTGAAAGCCGATCGAGGAGATCAGCGTGGTGAGCATCAGCCCCCACCATGTCGGCAGTTCGGCGACGACCGCCGTCGCGCCCCCAAGCAGGGCCAGCGACAGCAGGGCCAGCCGCTGCTCGCGGATCACCATCACGAGATAGATGACGAGGAAGGCGAGAAAGCCGGGGATCTCCCGCGCCGTATGGAGCGCCCCGATGTCGAAGCCGTCGAACGCGGCGACCTCGACGACGAAGTTGTTGAGCGCGGCGCTCCACGTTGCGAACGCCAGCGTCATGCCGACGGTCATCAGCGCCAGCAGCGCCTCGGGGCGGCGCCAGCGCGGGAGCGTGTGGGCTTCTGAAAGCGGGAGCGGCGCGGCCATGCCGGCGGAGATACGCCGCTCCCGGGGTTTGGGCGAGAGGAATTCGGCGCGAACAATCAGTTTCCGGGTGCGGCGTGACCCGAATGATCCGTCCCGTGGCCCGCTCCGTGGCCCGCTCCGTGGCCCATGGCGGCGCCGACGGCCCGCACCGGCGCCGTGAGCGTCACGTCGCCGGCCCGCTCGAAACTGAGGGTGATGGCGATCTCGCCGCCCGGCTCCAGCGGCGCGGCAAGCCCCATCAGCATGACGTGGAGACCGCCGGGCCTGAGCTCCGCCGGCGCGCCGGGCGCGAGCGGGATCGCCTCGACCTCGCGCATCCGCGCCACGCCCTGGTCGTCGAGCAGATGGGTGTGCAGTTCGACGCGGGCCGCGGCGGGGCTGGCGGCGGCGATCAGCCGGTCCTCCTCGCCGGTCGTCTCGATGGTCATGTAGGCCGCCGATGCCCCGTTCGGGGTCGGATTGGCGCGGGCGTAGGCTTCCGAAACCGTGATCGGACCCTGCGTCGCCGATCCTGCGGTCGCGCCCTGCGCCGAATGCCCCGCGCCGTGGCCGCCATGCGCTCCGTGCAGGGCCTGCGCCATCTGCACGCCGTGGCCGGCGTGGCCGGCGCCGGTCGCAACCCGCAGGATCGGCGCGGGATGCTGAAGATCGTGCGGGGTCTGTCCCGGCGCGGCGACCTCGACCCAGAACACCTCGGCGCCGCCGCAGCGCTGGCGGATCGGAACCGGCAGTTCGGCGCCGGCGGCGGCGTCGAGCTTGCCGCGGAAGATGAACTCCTCATAGTGGCCGTCCTCCAGCGCCCCGCCGGCCCAGCGCAGGAGCTTCCCGCCGTCGGCCGTCGGCTCGACGGTCAGAGTCCAGCCGGGTTTCGGCATGGGCCTGGCGCCGGCGAGCGCCGGCGGCAGCGACACCTCGACCGTGTCGGTCGGCGCGCCGCCGCAGCCATGGGGCAGGCGCGCGGCGATGCGGGGATAGGCGCCGGCTGCGGCCTCCGTGACGTCGAGCGTCGCGTGGGCGAGAGCGGCGGGGGCCAGAGCAAGGGGGAACGGCGACGCGATCAGCGCCGCGAAAGCGGTCGTGCGAAGCATTGGTGTCTCCTGTTGTCGGTCAGAACGGCTGGTTCAGACCGCGACGGGAGGTCCGCGCGCAGGCAGGCGCAGCGGCGCGGCGCGGGGCGCATCCTGATCGGCTTCGGCGGGCTGGGCGGCGCCTGCGGCGGCGCGGGCGATCCTGACGGGCTGCGACGCCTGCGGCGGCGCGGCGGCAGCGCAGAGAAGCGCGCAGTGCAGCCCGTCATCGTCGGCGGGCGGCGCCTCTGGGCCGAAGGGAACGGCGTATGCGCCCGCCGCGCCGCAGATGATCATCACCCCGCCGGGGCCTGCCGGCGCATGCGGCGCTGCGGCGCCGACCGCCGCGACGACGGCCAGAAGCAGGCGCGCAAGCGCGACAAGGGGGAGCATGCGCCTCATGGGCGGATGCTGACCATGGCGACCGCGCTCTTGCAAGCGCGGCCGCCGGTCGCGGGCGGCCTTCGAAGGCCGTGCCGCCCGTCAGTTCTGGGCGTAGAACTCGACCACGAGGTTGGGCTCCATCTGCACCGGGTAGGGCACGTCGGCCAGACCGGGGGTGCGACGAAGCACGACGGTCATCTTGTGGTGGTCGACCTCGAGGTAGTCGGGAACGTCGCGCTCGACGGACTGGACAGCTTCGAGAACCAGCGCGAGCTGCTTGGACTTCTCGCGCACCTCGACGACGTCGCCGTCCTTGAGCTGAGCGGAGGCGATGTTGCAGCGGCGACCGTTCACGAGCACATGGCCGTGGTTCACGAACTGGCGTGCGGCGAACACGGTCGGCACGAACTTGGCGCGGTAGACGATCGCATCGAGGCGCCGCTCCAGCAGGCCGACGAGCATTTCGCCGGTGTCGCCGCGGCGGCGCTCGGCCTCGGCGTAGATCTTGCGGAACTGCTTCTCGGTGAGGTCGCCGTAATAGCCCTTCAGCTTCTGCTTGGCGCGCAGCTGCAGGCCGAAGTCGGACATCTTGCCCTTGCGGCGCTGGCCGTGCTGGCCGGGGCCGTATTCGCGACGGTTCACCGGGGATTTCGGGCGGCCCCAGATGTTTTCGCCCATGCGGCGGTCGAGCTTGTACTTCGCGGACGTGCGCTTGGTCATGTCGTTCCTTCATCTATCACAGGCGCGCTCCTCCTCCCCTTCATGCGAAGGGGCGACAGGCTCCGTCTTGCGACGACCGCGCGCGCCGAAAATGCTCCGCTCCAACGAACGGAGCGCGTCGCATATGCTCCCGGACCGGCGCGGTCAAGCCCGGCGGCGGCGTGGCGCCCCTTTGCGCAGGGGGCCGGCGAGGCTATCACGGCGCGGGTCGACAGCCCCCGCGACCGGAGACCGCGATGACCGACGACCGGCAGGACGACCCGCGCGACGCAGCCGGCGCGCGCGCCGATGAGGAACGGCGTCGGGAGGAGGCCCGGCGGCGCGAGGAGGAGGCCCGGCGGCGCGAGGAGGAGACCCGCCGCGCCGAGGAGGCGGAGGATGAGGTCGACGTCAAGGCCGTCCGCGCGGCCATCGCCGCCGAGGACCACGAGACCGTCCGCGCCGTCGCGCTGGACCTGCACGAGGCCGACCTCGCCGACTTGATCGAGCAGCTTCCCTCCGCCGAACGCCGCAGGCTGGTCGAGACGCTCGGCCCCGATCTCGCGCCCGAGGCGCTGGCCGAGCTCGGCGAGGGCGTGCGCGACGAGGTGCTGGAGTTCATCGACCCCGCCGTGCTGGCCGCGGCGGTGAAGGAGCTCGACTCCGACGACATCGTGTATCTGGTCGAGGATCTCGACGCCGAGGAGCAGGCGCGTGCGCTGGAGGGCCTCGACGCCGAGGATCGCGCGATCGTCGTGCAGTCGCTCACCTACCCTGAATATTCCGCCGGCCGGCTGATGCAGCGCGAGGTCGTCACCGCGCCGACCTTCTGGACCGTGGGCCAGATGATCGACCACCTGCGCGCCGCCGACGAGCTGCCCGACCCCTTCTACGACGTGATCGTCGTCGACCCCGCGATGCGCCCGGTCGGCAGGGCCGCGCTCGGCCGCATCCTCGCGACCCGCCGTCCCGCCACGCTGGAGGGGATCATGGACGACGAGTTCCGCACCATGCGGGTGGACGACAGCCAGGAGGACGTCGCCTACGCCTTCAACAAGTATCACCTCGTCAGCGCGCCGGTGGTGGACGACAGCGGGCGGCTGGTCGGCGTCATCACCATCGACGACGCGATGGAGGCGATGAGCGACGAGCACGAGGAGGACATCCTGCGCCTTGGCGGCGTCGGCGGCGACGAGGAGATCACGGACACGGTGTGGGAGACGCTGCGCCAGCGCTTCCCGTGGCTGCTGGTGAACCTCGCGACGGCGGTGCTGGCCTCGCTGGTGATCGACCAGTTCGAGGAGGTCATCGCGCAGGTCGTGGCGCTGGCGGTGCTGATGCCCATCGTCGCCTCCATGGGCGGCAACGCCGGCACGCAGTCCCTCACCGTGGCGGTGCGGGGCCTCGCGACGCGCACCCTGACCGACGCCAACGCCCGCCGCGTGGTGCTGCGCGAGGCCGTGGCCGGCGCGCTGAACGGAGTGCTGTTCGCGGCGGTGATGGCGACGGTGGCGCTGGTCTGGTTCGGCGACGGGCGACTCTCGGCGGTGATCGCCGCGGCGATGGTGATCAACCTTGTGGCGGCGGCGCTGGCCGGCGTGCTGATCCCCATCGCGCTGGAGAAGGTCGGCGCCGACCCCGCCCTCGCCTCGGGAACCTTCGTGACGACGGTGACGGACGTCGTGGGCTTCTTCGCCTTCCTGGGGCTCGCGAGCCTGGTGCTGCTGTAGGAAGGATGGCGGCGCGAAACTCGCGCCGCTCGATGATGTTTTCGCAAGGCGCCAAGAAATTTGCTGATCGCCTGGCGGCGCGACAGCTTCCCCTGCTCCACTAAAGTCAAGCCTCGACACCTGATCTGAGATTGCCTTCGGGCGCTGGACCCGGAAGGCGATCCACCTGGAATCGGGCAAGGGGCGCGGACCCTTCCGATGAGCGCCGCGGCGTCGGCCGGCGAGCCTGCGACCAGATCGGCGGGCATGACCCTGCGTCGAAGCTCGCGACTCGGATGATCGGTTGCGGCTTCGCGCCCGAACGTGTCGGCGGGGCCCTCGGAGGCTGCGACGACGGACGGCCCCCCGGCTTCGGGTCCGATCGGCGTTCGGAGCCCCTGCACGCCGCCTGCGCCTTGAGGCGGCCAAGCGGCCCCGGTCCCGTGACGTTTTCAAGACGCCGCCGCCGGATATGGACGAAACCGCAGCCACTTCGACGCGGCGCGTCGACGCCGGAAAGCGCGCGCCGCAGCCCTTCGCGGGTCGGGGACCGGCCGCGGGCCGTGGCCGCGCGTCGCGAAGGCGGCCCATGATCGCCGAAGATTGATTTGCGCAGGCATCGCGATAACCTGCTCGCAAGGGTTGTCACGACGCGGTTCTTTCCGCATGAGGCGCTCTGTGGGACGTGCAATCCGTGCCGCGCTGCGGTAAGTCCGCAGGTGGGAGAGGATGTCCTGGTACCGGGGGGCGGCGCTTTTGTTTGACCGGGTTGTCTCGCGAGAAGTCGCCATCCTCGGATATGGATGCAGGCTTCCCGGCGCGGCTTCGCCAGACGCCCTGTGGGCGCTGCTGAGGGAAGGCCGGTGCGCCGTCGGCGAGATCGGTCCCGACCGATGGTCGAGGGCGACCTATTTCAGCGAAAACAGGGCGATCTCGGGCGTCACCTACACCACGGCGGCCGGCGTGCTGGACGATCCGTTCGCGTTCGACGCGGGCTTTTTCGGCGTGTCTCCGCGCGAAGCGGTGCAGATGGATCCGCAGCAGCGGCTCATGCTGCACGTCGCCTGGGAGGCCGTCGAGATGGCCGGGTTCACGCCCGCCGAACTCGCCGGTTCCCGCACGGGCGTCTATGTCGGGGCGTCCGGGCTGGACTATGGCAACTCCCTGCACGGCGACCCTTCCGCGGGCGACGCGCAGTTCATGACCGGCAACACGCTGAGCATCATCGCCAACCGGCTCGCTCATCTGCTGGACGCGCGCGGCCCGAGCTATGTGGTCGACACGGCCTGCTCCTCGTCGCTGTTCGCTTTCGAGGCCGCCCACGCGGCCATCGCGTCGGGGCGGATCGATCGCGCAGTTGTCGGCGGCGTCAACCTGCTGCTCTCGCCGATGCCGTTCCTTGGCTTCGCGCGCGCCGGGATGCTGTCGCCCACCGGGCTCTGCAAGCCGTTCGACGCGCGCGCGGACGGATATGTGCGCGCCGAGGGCGCCGTGGCCTTCGTCATCGAGGCGCGGGAGACCGCAGAGGCCGAGGGGCGCCTGCCAAGGGGCTTCGTCGTCGGCGCCGCGGTCAACAGCGACGGCAGGCAGGGGGCGCTTTCGGTGCCCAACGGCGAGCGGCAGGCGGACCTGATGCGCAAGGTCTACGCCGACGCAGGCGCCTCCGCCGACGATCTCGCCTTCGTGGAGGCGCACGGCACCGGCACCGCCGTGGGCGACCCCATCGAGGCGAGCGCCATCGGCGGCGCGCTCGGCTGCGCGCGCGGCGCGCCGCTGCCGGTGGGCTCGACCAAGTCCAACATTGGGCATCTGGAGCCGGCGTCCGGCCTTGCGGGACTGCTCAAGGCGCAGCTCGCGCTTGAGAACGGCCTTTTCCCGCCGACGCTTCATGTCGAGTCGCTGAACCCGATGATCGACTTCGACGCGCTGAACCTGCGCGTCGCGACGGACGCAGTCGCCCTGCCGCGGCGGGAGCGGCCCTGGATCGCGGGGGTCAACTCGTTCGGCTTCGGCGGGGCCAACGCACATGTCGCGATACGTCAGCCCGACGCACCTTCATATGGCGCGCCGCAGGCCGAGAGCATGCCGGCGACCCCGCGCCCGCTCATTCTCTCGGCGGCCTCCACCGAAGCGCTGCGCGCGCTTGCGCGTTCATGGCGGGAACGGCTCGCCGGCGCGGACGCCGAGCAGGCGACCGCCCTGACCTCCCTCGCCGCGCACAGGCGCGCGCGCCATGCGCGCCGGCTCGTCGTGGCGGAGCGCGACGCAGGGAGCCGTCTCGACGCCCTGTCCGCCTTCGCGGAAGGCGGCGACGCCGGGCTCTGGGCCGCCGAGACGGCCGCCGCCGGCGACAGGGCGCCGGTGGCGTTCGTCTTTTCCGGCAATGGTTCCCAATGGCCCGGCATGGGGCGCGCGGCCTTCGCCGGCGACGCCGCGTTCCGCAGCAGCTTCGAGGCGACCGCCGCGTACGTTCTTGCGGCCGGCGGGCCCGACATCATCGAGGCGATGCACGCCGACGATCTCGCGACGCTGCTGAGCCAGGCGGAGGTGGCGCAGCCGCTGCTCCTGGGGTTGCAGGCCGCGATCGTTGACGCGCTGGCGGCGCGCGGCGTGAGGCCGATGGCCGTGGCGGGCCACAGCGTCGGAGAGGTCGGCGCGGCCTGGGCCAGCGGCGCGCTCAGCCGGGAGCAGGCGGCGCGGCTCGCCGTAAGCCGCGCGCGGCTGCAGGCGCCGCTCCACGGCAAGGGCGCGATGGCGGCGGTGCTCGCCCCGGCGGATGTCTGCGCGGCGCTGATCGCGGAGCTCGGGCTCGAAAAGCTCGACATCGCCGCCGACAACTCGCCGCGCGGCGCCACGGTGTCGGGCGCCTCGGCCTCGGTGGACGCGCTGATCGCCGCGGCGAGAGACCGCCGGATCGCGGTTCGGCGGCTCAAGGTGGACTATCCCTACCACGGGCCGCTGATGGAGCAGATCCGCGAGTCGCTGCTGGCGGAGCTCGCCGATCTTGCGCCGACCCCCACGACGACGCCCTTCATCTCGTCCACCGACGGCGGCGTGGCGCCCGGCGAGGCGCTCGACGGGCGCTACTGGTGGCGCAACGCGCGCCAACCGGTGCTCTTCAGGCAGGCCGCGCTTGCGCTGAGTGCGGCCGGCGCGCGCGCCTTCGTGGAGATCGGCCCCCAGCCCTCGCTGCAGAACTACGTCGCCGACACGCTTTCGCCGACCGGCGCGGCCCATGTCTGCGTGCCGTCCATGCGCCGCCAGGGCGCCGGGGCCGAGGATTTCGGCCTCATCGCCGCCAGGATCGCCGCTGCGGGCGGCGCGGTGGACGACGAGAAGCTCTTCGGGCCGAGACTGCCTGTCACGATCACCGGCCCGGCCTATCCGTGGAGCCTGAAGGACTACCGCTTCACCCTCGCAAGGACGGCGCTCAACGTGCTGCGCTCGCCGGCGCCGCGGCCGCTGCTCGGCTGGCGGCCCTTCGCGGACGAGGGCGGCTGGCGCGTGACGCTCGACCAGTCCGTGCAGACCTGGCTGGCGGATCACGCGGTCGACGGCGTCGCCACGTTGCCGGCGGCGGCCTTCGCCGAGATGGCGCTGGCGGCGGCGGCGGAGACCTTTGGCGAGGGCCCGCTCGAGCTGGCCGATTTCGACATCCTGCTGCCCCTGACCGTCGAGGCTCGCGCACGGGTCGAGGCGCGCACCACGCTCGACGCCGAGAGCGGCGCGGTGCGGATCGAAAGTCGGGCGGCCAACGGCGACGCGGCATGGACGCTTCATGCGGCGGGAACGGCGCGCGCCGCGCGTCGCGAGCCGGAGGCGCGCCCGATCGCCGCCGCCGCCGCGACGACCACGCAAGCCGCCGTCGAACCCGACCCGGCGCTCTACGAAATGCTGGCCGGGTTCGGTCTGGAGTACGGTCCGGCCTTCAGGCGCGCGGCCAGACCCGACGCGCGCGGAGACGTCGCCGTGGCGGCGCTGGCGCCGTCGCTCATCGGCGGCCTTGAGGGCTGGCGCCTCGACCCCACCGATCTGGACGCAGCCTTCCACGTCGCCGCGCCGCTGCTCGGTTCCGCCGAGGACGCGCAGGAAGGCGTGAGCCTTCTCCCGGTGCGGCTGGGGCGGCTGACGCTGCTGCGGCCCGGGGCGCCGGTCGCGCAGGCCGAAGCGCGGCTGACGCGCCGCGGCGCGCGCGGGGCGGCGGTGGACTTCACGCTCCGCTGCGCCGACGGTTCGGTTGCCGCGACGGTCGAGGGCGCGCGGTTCGCCGCCGTGCGGCTGCGGCGCATGCCAGCGCTCGCCTCTATGCTGTGGCGCCAGACGATGACGCCCCGACGGCTGCGGTCGGATGCCCCGTCCGCGACGCCGGACGGCTGGCGCGATCCGGCGGCGCGGCTCGCGGAGCTCGGCCTGACGGGCGCGGCGGCGCCGGCGGAGGACGACGGCGCGCTGCTGCTCGACGCGATGGCCCGCCGCATCGCGTGGGACGCGACGATGGCCCTCGGGCCCGAGGGCGGCGTGCGGCTGCGCGCGCGCAAGGCCCTTCCGAGGGGTCTGCGCCGCGCTCTCGAACTCGGCCTGGAGGCGCTGGCGCAGGACGGCGCCTACGACGCCGCGACCGACGCGCTGACGGGCGAGGCGCCCGCGCCGGACCTCGAGGCGCTCGTCGCGGCGCTCGTCGCGGCGGCGCCGGGGCGCGCGGCGGCCATGATGGAGGCGCTTGCGCTCGCCGAGCGGTTTGACGCGGCGCTTTCGGGGCGCGACGCAGGCGAGGCCGGCGATGCGGCTCCCCGCCGACGCGCCGCCGGGCCTTCGCCGGCGGAAGCCGCCGGCGCGGCGGCGCTCGCAGCCGCGGCGGCCGACATCGCGGCCGCGTGGCCGCCGACGGCGCCGCTGGACGTGCTGATCGTCGGCTCGCCCGTCGCGGACCGGATCGCGACGGCGCTGGGCGATGCGGCGACGCGGCTGCGTCAGGTCGCTGCCGGCGACGCGGGGGCGGCGCTTTCGGAGGGTCCGTGGGATCTCATCCTGCTGGTCGACGCGGCGTCCGCCTCAGAGGCGGGCGCGGCGCCGGCCGAGGCGGCGGCTGCGCTTGCGAACGGCGGCATGATGCTCGCGGCGCTTCCGGAGCCGACGCTGATCGCCGCCATGGCGCTTCGCGCCGACGGGGCGGAGGGCGGCGACGGCCTCAGCGCGGCGCGGGCGGCGGCCCTGTCGGTCGGGGCGGCGATCGCGCCCCTCGCCGGGGCCGCAGGCTGCGCGCTCGCAAGTTTCAGGCGCGACGAGCAGGAGACGCCGGCGCGCGTGCTCGACATCAAGGGCCGCATCGGTCTGGCGGCGCGACAGGACGACCCGGCCTGCGCGGCGCTGACGCAGGCGCTCGCCGCGGCGGGAGCCCGCGCGCTGCCGGCGCCGGGCGTCGCCGCGCTGACGCCGGGCGAGCCGGCGATCATCTTCATGGACGCTCTCGCCGACGTCGCGCCGGACGCGCCGACCGAGGCGAGGCTGGCCGCGCGCATGACGGGCCTTCGCGCCGCCGCCGAGGCCGCCGAGGCCGCCGGCGACGCGCGGCTGTGGCTCGTCGCCCCGGGAGCGCTGAGCCTCGGGGCCGACGCGGACCCCGAGGCGAGCGCCCTGGCGCGGCTCAGGCGGGTCCTCGTGAACGAGCGGCCCGGCCTGCGGCTCGGCGTCATCGACGCGGACGACCCCGCCGCCCGGGCCGCCCAGATCGCGGCTGCGGCGCTCGGTTCCGCAGGGAACGAGACCGAACTGATGCTGCGCGCAGACGGCGCCGCCGCGCCGCGCGCCGTCTGCGCGCCGGAGGTGGCCGCCCTGGCGGAGCGGCGCGCCCTCGGGCCGAATGCGCGCGATACGGCGCTCGCCCTCGCTCCGGACGCCACGGGCGGCCTCGAGACGCTGCGCTGGCGCCCCGTGGCGCGGCGCGCGCCCGGACCTGGCGAGATCGAGGTGGCCGTGGCCGCGTCGGGGCTCAACTTCCGGGACGTGATGTGGGCGATGGGCGTCCTGCCCGAGGAGGCCGTGGAGGACGGCTTCGCCGGCGCCGGCATCGGCATGGAGTGCGCCGGCGTGGTGTGCCGGGCGGGCCCCGGCGCGCGGTTCCGGGTCGGCGACCGGGTGCTGGCCTTCACCGCGAGCGCGCTCGCAACCCACGCGACCTTGTCCGACGGGGCCGCCGCGCTGGCGCCCGAGGGTCTCGACATGGCCGCGGCGGCGACGCTGCCGGTCGTGTTCGGCACGGCGTGGCGCGGCCTGATCGACCTCGGCCGCCTGGAGCCGGGCGAGACCGTTCTGGTCCATGGCGGGGCCGGCGGCGTCGGGCTCGCGGCGATCCAGATCGCCCGCGGGCGCGGGGCGCGCGTTATCGCAACGGCGAGCACGCCGGAAAAGCGCGCCTTGACGCGGACGCTCGGCGCCGATGCGGCGTTCGACAGCCGCACCCTCGCCTTCGCCGACGCCGTGATGGATGCGACTGACGGCAGGGGCGTCGACGTCGCCCTCAACAGCCTGTCCGGCGCGGCGATGGAGGCCACGCTGGGCTGCATGGCGGCCTTCGGACGCTTCATCGAACTCGGCAAGCGCGACTATTATGCAAACACCCGCATAGGATTGCGGCCGATGCGGCGCAACATCGCCTATCACGGCGTGGATCTCGATGCGATGCTGAAGTTCCGCCCCGACAGCGGCGGCCGGCTTCTGGCGGAGATCGCGCGCGAGGTCGAGGCGCGACGGTTCGCCCCCCTGCCCTATCGCCTCCATGAGCCGGACGAGGCCATCGCGGCTTTCAGGCTCATGCAGCGCGCCGGCCATGTCGGCAAGGTGATCGTGGCGCCGCCGGAGGCGCCGGGCGCGGTCGAGCCGGCCGCGCCGCTGGCGCGCGCCGAGGGCGCCTACCTCGTGACCGGCGGGGCGCGCGGCTTCGGCCTCGCCTTCGCCGAGCGTCTTGCCGCGCGCGGCGCGCGCAGGCTGTGGCTGACGAGCCGCTCCGGCGCCGCCGACGCGGCGGGCGTCGCGCGGCTGAGGGCGAAGGGCGCGCGCGTCGAGGTCGTCGCCTGCGATGCGGCCGACGAGGCGGAGATGACGCGCCTGCTGGAGCGGATCGACGCCGCGGGCGCGCCGCTGCTCGGCGTCGGCCACGCGGCGATGGCGCTCGACGACGGCCTGATGAGCGGCATGACGGCGGCGCGCATCGCCGCGTCGCTCAGGCCGAAGCTGACGGGCGCGGAAGTGCTCGACCGCCTGACGCGCGGCAGGCCGCTCGATTTCTTCGTGCTGTTCTCGTCGGTCTCGGCGCTCTTCGGCAATCCCGGCCAGGGCCCGTACGTCGCCGCCAACGCGGGGCTGGAGGCGATTGCGGCGCGTCGGCGGGCGGCTGGCGCGCCGGGGCTGGCGATGGGTTTCGGACCGATCTCCGATACGGGCGTGCTGGCGGAGGACGCCAAGGCGCGCGAGAGGCTCGAGCGGCGGGGGGCGGGCCTGCTGACGAGCCGGACGGCGCTCGATGCGCTGGAGGCGGCGCTGGCGGCGGATGCGGGGCCTGCGCTGACCGCGGCGCCGATGCGCTGGGGCGCGCTTTCCGCCGACCTCCCGGTTCTCGCCGAACCGATCTACGAGCGTTTCGATCTCACCGACACGCCGGCTGCGGCGACGGCCGAAAGCGGCGAGAGTCTTGCGGCCATGATCGCGGGACTCGACGAGGCGGCCGCGGTCAGGAAACTCGCGGGGTTGTTTCGCGCCGAGGCGGCCATCATCCTGCGGCAGCCGCCCGAGGAGGTGGATCCGGCGCGGCCGCTCGCGGAACTGGGGTTCGATTCGCTGATGGGCATGGAGCTCAAGCTTTCCGCCGAAGAGAAGTTCGGGGCCACCTTGCCGGCCATCGCGCTCGCCGACGGCGCCACCCTGACCACCCTCGCCGCGCGGATGGTCGCCGACCTGCGGGCCGGCGGCGGCGCCGGGACCGAGCGCGAAGACGCCACTCTCGCCGCGCTTGCGTCGCGCCATGTCGGCGGGTTGACGGCGGCGGTGGCCGAAAAGGTCGCCGGCGCCGTGCCTGGCGCGCCGGACGGGCCGCAGAAATGAGCGCGGACGGCGACGACGTCCCCGGTTTCTCGCGGCAGGCGACGGCCGACGCCGGCGACGTGCTCGCCGCCGTCAGGGCCCGCGCCGCGCGTCGCGCCGCACAGACGGCAGCCTCGCCCGCCGCCCTGCGCGAGGGCACACAGGGCGGAGCCGCAGCCGGGCGCGAGGCGACCGGGCGAGGGCGGGCGAAGCCGCGGGCCTTCGACTTCTCGGCGCTGCCCGTGATGAAGGAGCTTCAGTTCACCGCAGCCGCCGGGCAGGTCATGGGCGTCGACTCGCCCTTCTTTCGCGTCTGCGAGGGCCGAGGCGCCGCGACGGCGCGGATCGAAGGCGCTGACCGGATCAACTTCAGCAGCTACGACTACCTTGGCCTCAACCAGACGGGCGCGGTGCTCGAAGCCGCAAAGGCGGCGATCGACCGCTACGGCGTCTCCTGCTCCGGGTCGCGCGTGGTGGGCGGCGAGCGCCCGTTTCACGCCGCGCTGGAGCGCGCGCTGGCGGCGATCTACGACGCCGAGGACGCTGTCGCCATGGTGTCGGGCCACGCCACCAACGTGACGACCATCGGCAGCCTGATGGGCAAGGAAGACCTGGTCCTGTGCGACGAGCTCGCGCACAATTCGGCGCTGGAGGGCGCGCGGCTTTCCGGCGCGACGCGGCGCAGCTTTCCCCACAACGACCTCGACTGGGTCGAGCGCCTGCTGGAGACCGAGCGCAGCCGCTTCGGGCGCGTGCTGATCGTGGTCGAGGGCCTCTACAGCATGGACGGCGACACGCCGGACCTTGCGCGCCTGATCGACATCAAGAACGCCCATGACTGCTGGCTCATGGTCGACGAGGCCCACGCGCTCGGCGTGCTGGGCCCCACGGGCCGCGGGCTGGCGGAGGCGCAGGGCGTCGACCCGCGCTCGGTCGAGATATGGATGGGCACTCTCTCCAAGACGCTGGCCTCGACCGGCGGCTACATCGCGGGCTCGTCGGCGCTGATCCAGGTTCTGAAGGCGCGGGCGCCCGGCTTCGTGTTTTCGGTCGGGCTCTCCGCGCCGCTGTCGGCGGCGGCGCTGGCGGCGCTGGAGGTGATGGCGCGCGAGCCGGAGCGGGTCGCCAGGCTCCGCGACAACGGGCTGGCGCTGCGCGCGGCGCTGAGGGCGCGCGGGCTCGACACCGGACTCAGCGAAGGCCATGCGGTGACGCCGGTGGTGCTTGGCGACTCGCCCACCGCAGCCGCCGTGGCGCATCTCGCGCTGCTGAAGGGGCTCTCGGCCCCGCCGATCCTGCACCCCGCGGTGCCGGAGCGGCGCGCGCGGCTGCGCTTCTTCGTGAGTTCCGAGCACACGGCTGCGCATATCGAGCGCGCCGCCGACATCGTCGCCGAGGCTGTCGCGGAGGCCCCCGAAATCACGGCGCGACTCGGTCTTTCCTGACGCCCCGCGACCCTGCCGCAGCGCTCCGCCGCTCCCGCACCGGCATGACGGTTTCCGGGCGCCGGCATTGGGCGCCCGCTTTGGTGGCGCCGAGAGCGGCTCCTGCACCAGAGCGTGCATGGAAGCCTCTCTGGGCGTTGCGCCGGCGCAACAGGGCGCCTGGTTACGCGCCATAAACCAACATTACTTCTCGCAGGCGGCCGCTCCAACGCCCAGCCTTGCAGGGTAGTTGCTTCAGAACGCGTTAGATTGAAACGAATTCTGAAGAATGTCGTGACAGTGTGCGTAAAGCGTCGATGGAGGCGGAACCAATGGCGAGGGACGGGCGACAGGCCGAGCGGCTTGAGGACCTTTCCGATGCGGAGATAGAGCGGATCGAGGGCGCGGTGTTCTGCGCCGGCGGCCCGCCCCGGGAACTGGCCCGTGGACTGCTCGAGCGCGCCAGCCAGAACGGCAAGACGACCCGGCGCACCTGATCGCGCGCATCGCAGGCGCTCTGCGACACGCCGGAAAAGCGGTCCAGACTGGACAATAGCGACCCTGCGCGCGTTGCGGGGCCGGTGCGGGGTTGCTACGGCTGGAGGCTGATCCAGTTCGGGAGCGCCCATGTCGCCTCATCCCCGCCGCGTGGCGTTGTTCGTGACCTGCCTCGTCGACATGTTTCGACCTTCGGTGGGCTTCGCCGCCTTGAAGCTGCTTGAGGACGCCGGCTGCGTGGTGGAGGCGCCGGCGGCGCAGACCTGCTGCGGCCAGCCCGCATGGAACTCCGGCGACCGCGAGACCTCGCGGCGCATCGCCCGTCAGGTCATCGAGAGCTTCGAGGGCTACGCCCATGTCGTGGCGCCGTCGGGCTCCTGCGCCGCGACCATCGTCAAGGACTATCCGGCGATGTTCGCGGACGAGCCGCTGTGGCGCGCGCGCGCCGAGGCGCTTGCCGGGCGGACCCATGAGATCGTCTCGTTCCTGACCGACGTGCTGGGCGTGAGCCGGGTGGACGCCTCCTGCGCCGCCACCGCAACCTACCATGACAGCTGCTCGGGCCTGCGCGCGCTCGGCGTGAAGGCGCAGCCGCGCGCCCTGCTGGCGACGGTGGCGGGGCTGACGCTCTCGGAGATGAAGGACAGCGAGGTGTGCTGCGGCTTCGGCGGCACGTTCTGCGTGAAATACCCCGACATCTCCAACAAGATGGTCGAGGACAAGGCGGCGCATATCGAGGGCGCGGGCGCCGACCTCGTGCTGGCGGGCGACCTCGGCTGCCTCATGAACATGGCCGGGAAACTGAGTCGCACGGGAAAACCGGTGAAGGCGCGCCATGTGGTCGAAGTGCTGGCGGGGATGACGGACACGCCCGCCATCGGGGAGGGCAAGCCATGACCGCGCACGAGCCGAAATCCCGCTTCTTCAAGGCCAACGTGAAGGCCGCGCTGGCGGACGCCAACATCCAGCACGCGATGCGCTCGACGGGGCCGAACTTCGTCGGCAAGCGCGCCAAGGCGCGCGACGCCATGCCGGAGTTCGACGCGCTGCGAGACCGGGCGCGCGACGTGAAGAACCACGTCCTCGCAAACCTGCCGCTCTACCTCGAGCGCTACGAGGCGAAGGTGCGCGACGCGGGCGGCCATGTGCACTGGTGCGAGACGCCGGACCAGGCGAACCGGAAGGTGCTGGAGATCTGCCGCCGCGTGAACGCGAAGAAGGTCAACAAGGGCAAGACGATGGTCTCCGAGGAGACCGGCCTCAACGACTTCCTCTCGGAGAACGGGATCACGCCGGTCGAGACCGACCTCGGCGAGTACATCATCCAGCTGCGCGGCGAGACGCCGAGCCACATCATCGCCCCGGCGGTGCATGTGACCGTGCCCGAGATCGACAAGCTGTTCCGCGACACCCATACCCATCTGCCGCGCGACCGCGACCTGACCGAGCTTTCGTCGATGCTGGCCGAGGCGCGCACCATCCTGCGCCAGAAGTATTTCGAGGCCGAGGTCGGCGTGACCGGCGCCAACATGCTGATCGCGGAGACGGGGCAATCGGTCATCGTCACCAACGAGGGCAACGGCGACCTCTCCCAGTCGTTGCCGCGCGTTCACATCGTGCTGGCGACGCTGGAGAAGATCGTCCCGACGCTCGACGACGCCGCCACCGTGCTGCGGGTGCTGGCGCGCTCGGCGACGGGGCAGGAGATGAGCGTCTACACGACCTTCTCCAGCGGTCCCCGACGCGCGGAAGACCCCGACGGACCCGAGGAATACCACGTCATCCTGCTCGACAACGGCCGCTCCAACATGGTCGGCTCGGAGTTCGAGGAGATGCTGCGCTGCATCCGCTGCGGGGCGTGCATGAACCACTGCCCGGTCTATCAGGCCGTCGGCGGGCACGCCTATGGCTGGGTGTATCCCGGGCCGATGGGGGCGGTGCTGACGCCCTCGCTGATCGGCGTGGAGGAAGGCGGGCAGCTGCCCAACGCCTCCACCTTCTGCGGGCGCTGCGAGGAGGTGTGCCCGATGCGCATCCCCCTGCCCCGCATGATGCGGAGCTGGCGCGCCAAGGAGTTCGAGAAGCGGCTGACGCCGACGGCGGCGCGCTACGGGCTTGGCGTCTGGGCGTTCTTCGCGGCGCGGCCGGGCCTGTATCGGGCGGCGACGCGGGCGGCGATGGCCGTGCTGGGACGTCTGGGCCGGGCGAAGGGCGGCTTCGCGGCGCTGCCGCTGGCCGGCGGCTGGACGGCGCACCGGGATTTCCCGGCGCCGGAAGGCGGCACCTTCATGGCGCAGTGGGCGGCGAAGCGGGGCGGCCGATGAGCGGGCGGGAAGCGATCCTCCAGCGGCTGCGCCGCCACGGCGCGGGCGATCCGGCGGCGGTGGACGCATGGGCGGCCGCAGGCCCCGTCGGCCCGCGCCCGCGCCAGGGCGCACTCGACGGCCCGGCGCGCATCGAGCACTTCATCGAGAAGGCGAAGGTCGCCGACGCGACCGTGAGCCGGATCGCCGGCGTCGAGGCGCTGCCGGCGGCCATGGCGGCGGAGCTGCGCGCGCGCAACCTGCCCGCGACGCTGCGCACCGGGAGCGACCCTATGTTGCGCGCGCTCGACTGGGGCTCGCTCGACCGCAGCGAGGGCGTCGGCAGGGTCGAGGAGCCCGCGACGCTGTCGCGCGCCGAATTCGGGCTGGCGGAGACCGGCACGCTCGCGCTGGCCTCGGGCCCCGACAACCCGGTGACGCTCACCTTCCTCGGCGAGACGCATTTCGTCGCCCTCAGAACCGAAGACGTGAAGGCGGGTTTCGAGGATTTCTGGGCCGCGTGGCGCGAGCGCGGGCTGACGCCGCGCACGCTCAACATGGTGACGGGGCCGAGCCGCTCCGCCGACATCGGCCAGACCCTGCAGCTCGGCGCGCATGGGCCGGTGGCGCTTCACATCTTCCTCATCGACTGAAGTCGCATAGTCAGTCGTTTCACGGTTTACCGTTTTTGAAGCGATCCATGAGAGAACTCCGGCATATTGCAATGCTGGAGTTCTGATATGCTGGACATTGGTTTGACGGCCTTATTGAGCAACCTTGGCCTGCTTACGCTCGGCGCAGTTCTTCTGTTCATCGTGACCCGGCAGCGGAGACTCTCGCGCGTCTGCTACACCGAGCGGACCCTGCTCGGGGCCGCTCTCGGGCTGCTCTCGGTCATCGTCATGCAGACCTCGGTTCCCGGGCCCTACGGCTCGACCATCGACACGCGCGCGGCGCCGCTCTTTCTTGCCGGCTACTTCGGCGGGCCGGTCGGCGCGCTCGCCGCCTCGGTCATCGGCGGCGCGGCGCGGTTTCAGATCGGCGGGCCGGCGGTGTATGGGGGGGTGCTGAGCGTGGTGATCTATACCACGGTGGGCTGGCAGGCTGCGGCCGTGTCGGAGCGGGTGGACTGGAAGCGGTGCGGGGCGATCGGCTGGGCGATGGCGGCGATCCTGGCCAGCGTCGCCGTGCTCCCGAGCTTCTTCGTCTTCAGGCCGCTGGAGATCGGCTTGGCGCTGGTGATCAACGCCTGGCCGACCGTGATGTTCGGCAACATCGCCGGGCTGCTGATCATGGGGCTTCTGTTCGAGAGCTTCCACGAGGGCCCTGGCGGCGGCCCCGGGCGGGCCGCTCCCCAGGACAAGGGCCGGGCGCCGGACAGCCGCCGCCAGCGCGGCGCGAGATTCGCCGCCTTCCCGACGCAGGCGCCGCCGGCCGCAGACGCGGCGGCGCCCACAGCCGAGATCACCTGGCTTCCAGCAACTCGGGAACGCTCAGCAGGATGAACTCATTGGCCGCCGCCGCGTCGAGCTGGCGGCCGGACGAGAACGGCAGGTTGTTGTCGTTGGCGACCATGATGTGCGTCTCGTCCACGCGCATCACGTCCTCGATGGTGAAGAACGGGAAGGTGAACCTGCCGCCGAGGTCGCGCGCGGCGACGGTCTCGAGGCGGTTCACGCCGTTCGGATCGGCGATGTCCATCAGATCGATATGCCCGATGCGGCGCACAAAGCCGTCGGCGTCAATGTCGCCGGTGTCGATCAGCACGACGCGCTTGTGCACGGCGGGATGAGGAAAGCAGTCCGGGGCGGCATCGCCCGCGCATTTGAGGCTGGGGTCGCCTTCGCCGTTGTCGCGCTCGATAACGAGCGCGCGGCGGTCGTCGATGAAGTTGAAGTCGCCGATCGCGACCGCGCCTTCTCCGAGCGCGAAGTTGAAGCTCTGGCCAGTCCACGCGCCCGCCTCGGCGTCAAACGCCATCACGCGCAGGAACTGGCCCTCGGCCTCGCCGTTCTCGGCGAGTATCGGCTTCTCCAGCATCGCCCAGAGGATCGAGCCGGCCGGCTCGGCGCCCAGCGCGTCCCGCGCCGCGCCGATCACGCCGCCGCGCGGCTGCAGGGCCATGCCCTCGAAGCCGCCCGAGCGGGGCACGCGCCAGTCGGCGCCGGCCGCAGCCGGGACGCGCACCGAGGGGTGGTCGGGCGAGCGCAGCTCCGCGCCCTCCAGCATGGTCGGAAACAGGCCGGTGACGACGCCCTCAAGCGTCGCGCGGATCAGATACGGACCGAATTCCTCGCCGATCCAGATCTCGTCGCCTACGCGCTGGATGCTCTCGAGGTCGAAATCGGCGCCGGTGAGATAGCGCTGCTCCGTCCCCTCATAGGCGATGCGGAAGGGCACGACGCCGTCGGGGTCGCGCAGGAACACGGTCTCGACGATCTCGACCGTCCCGGCCTCGAAGTCAGGCTTCACACGGCTGAAGAACAGCATGGCGTCGGGGCTGTTGGCCTTCGAGCCGAAACCGTTGTCGGTCAGGGCGTAGATCGAACCGTCCTCGGCGGGCGCCATCGCGAAACCGGACATGCCCTGGAAGGGCTGGCCGATGAAGGGAAGGCGCAGTCCGGTCTCGCGCCGGCCATGCAGGCCGCCGGTGTCGCCCATCGCGCTCATCGGCGCGTCGTTGCGGGCGGGGCCGGTGAACTTGCCGCTGATCCAGAGGTCGCGCGGCGCGTCGGCGGGGGGCGCGATCAGCGTCAGCGCCGGGATGACTGCGTGGCCGGCGAGCGTGGCGGGAAAGACGGTCTCCTCTGCAGCCGCCGGCGCGGCGACGAGGGCGAGGACGATCAGGCTGGCGCGCATGGCGGTTCTCCGGAAGCGTGCGGTGAAGTCCGATCGATAGCCGCCGACTGCGACGCCGGAACGACGCCGCAGCTACGGTACCGTGACGCTTCGCAGCCACAAACGCCCCGCATGCGCGCGAAATAGCGGCCATGCGCAGCGATTCGTTGACTCATCAGCAGTTCTTCGTATGTTTCGCGCAGCAACGCGAGGTGTGCGCGAAAATCTCTCGCGACCGTTATCCGCTCTGAAAGGCAGCCGTATCACGCATGACTTTTGAGGAACTCAACCTCGACCCCAACGTTCTGAAGGCGGTTCGGGAGGCGGGCTACACGCAGCCCACCCCGATCCAGTCCCAGGCGATCCCCCACGCGCTGACGGCGCGGGACGTGCTCGGCATCGCGCAGACCGGCACGGGCAAGACCGCCGCCTTCACCATGCCGATGATCACGCTGCTCAACAAGGGCCGGGCGCGCGCGCGCATGCCGCGCTCGCTGATCCTGTGCCCGACGCGCGAGCTGGCGGCGCAGGTGGCCGAGAACTTCGACACCTACGGCAAATACTGCAAGCTTTCCAAGGCCCTGCTCATCGGCGGCGTATCGTTCGGCGATCAGGACCGCCTGATCGACCGCGGCGTGGACGTGCTTATCGCGACGCCCGGCCGCCTGCTCGACCATTTCGAGCGCGGCAAGCTGATGCTCACGGGCATCGAGGTGATGGTGGTCGATGAGGCCGACCGGATGCTCGACATGGGCTTCATTCCCGACATCGAGCGCATCTTCAAGCTGACGCCCTTCACTCGCCAGACGCTGTTTTTCTCAGCGACGATGCCGCCCGAGATCACGCGCCTGACGGAGGAGTTCCTCTCCAATCCGGTTCGCGTCGAGGTGGCGCCGGCCTCCTCGACCGCCGAGAACGTCACCCAGCGTCTGTGTCGACTGCATCCCTCCAAGAAGGAGAATGCGGACCGGGAGAAGCGCGACCTGCTGGTGTCGCTGCTGCGCGACCAGGGCGACGCGCTGAAAAACGCGATCATCTTCTGCAACCGCAAGCGCGACATCGGGGCGGTCCACAAGAGCCTCGACCGCGCGGGCTTCGCGGTCGGCGCGCTGCACGGCGATCTCGACCAGTCGGTGCGCACGGCGACGCTCGACGGTTTCCGCGACGGCTCGGTGCGGCTGCTGGTGGCGTCGGACGTGGCGGCGCGCGGGCTCGACATCCCGTCGGTCAGCCATGTGATCAACTTCGACGTGCCGATCCATTCCGAGGACTATGTTCACCGCATCGGCCGCACGGGCCGCGCCGGGCGCAGCGGGCTCGCCCTGACCATCGTGCTCCCGCACGAGGAGAAGCACGTCGACAAGATCGAGAAGCTGATCGAGAAGACGCTCGAGAGCATCGACCCGCCGGGCGGCGACGCGCCGCGCCCCGCCCGCGCCCCCTCGGCGGACCCGACGCCCGAGGCCGAGCCGAGCGCGGAGCGCAGCAGGCCGCGCCGTTCGCGCAGGGCGGCGGACGTCAAGGCCCCCGCCACGATCGAGGCGGAGGCTGAAGCGCCCGCCGCCGCCGAGCCCGAAGCGGCGCAGGTCGCGCGGGCCGCGCCGACGCCAGAGCCGCAGCGCCATGTCGAGCCGCGCCGCAACGATGGGCGTCGCGGGCGCGGTGACGGTCGTCGGGATCGCGCGGATCGCGGCGAGCCCGTGATCGGCTTCGGCGACCACCCGCCCGCCTTCGTGATGCGCCCGGTCGTGCTGCCCAAGGCGACCCGATCAGCGGCGGTGAGCGAGAGCGAAGAGGCCGACGAAGCCGCGTAAGCCGGAGACGGCGGGCGCCCAGGCCCGCGCGGCGCTGCGGGAGAGACGAAAACGGAAAAGAGCCCGGAACTCAGGTTCCGGGCTCTTTTCCATTGGGAGCGGAGACGCCGCGGCGGCGCGCCTCAGTCCTCCTCCTCGTCCTCCAGCCGCGTCACGATCACCGTCGTCACCGGCTTCTTGCCCCAGGCGTCCATGCAGACCTTGCGCGCGGCGCGGGCGGCGACGTCCTCCAGCCCGCTGTCGGAACGTTTCTCCTTGCGGGAGGCGCGCTCGATGGCGGCGTCCACGGCGTCAGCGATGCGATCGGCCAGCGTGGTCGCGCCGCCCTTCGGCGCGCCGACCAGACGCACTTCGGGGTCGGCGATCAGCTCGCCGTCCTCATCCACCACCAGCGCCACGACGGCATGGCCCTGCCGGGCAAGGCGCAGCCGGTCGCGGATCACGCCGTCGAATGCCCCGACGAAGGCCTCGCCGTCTAGATAGACGCGGCCGGTCGGCACCTCGTCCACGATCTCGGGGTCGTTGCCGTCGAGGGCGACGAGCGATCCGTTGGGCGCCACCAGCGCCGTCGCCGCGCCCCACTGCTTCGCGCTGCGGGCGTGCTCGACAAGGTGGCGGTGCTCGCCATGCATCGGCAGCGCGATCTGCGGCTTCACGACCTCGTAGAGCGCCTTGAGCTCGTCGCGGTAGGCGTGGCCGGAGACGTGGAGCTTCGCCATGTCCGCATCGACCACGCGCACCCCACGCTCGCTTAGGCGGTTGTAGAGCTTGTGGATCTCGGCCTCGTTGCCCGGAATGGTGCGCGAGGAGAAGAGAACCGTGTCTCCCGCTTCGAGCGAGACAGTCGGGTGCGAGCCGGCCGCGATGCGCGCCAGCGCCGCCCTGCCTTCGCCCTGGCTGCCGGTGACGAGGTAGAACAGGTGGCGCGCGGGGATGTCCTTGGCGCGGTCGTCGGTGACGGTCTCGGGGAAGTCGGTCAGCAGCCCCGTCTCCTGCGCCGCGCCGATCATCCGCTGCATGGCGCGGCCGGCGATGACGATCGAGCGGTCATTGGCCGCCGCCGCCTCGGCCAGCGTCTTCAGCCGCACGACGTTGGAGGCGAAGCTGGTGGCGGCGACCGCCCCCTCGCACTCGGAGATGACGCGCTCCAGATGCGGCCGCAGCGCGCCCTCCGAACCGGTCGAGCCCGGATTGAACACGTTGGTGCTGTCGCAGGTCATCGCCAGCACGCCCTCGCGCCCCAGCTTCTCGAAGGGTTCGAGACTGGCCGGCGCGCCGATGACCGGGTCGGCGTCGAGCTTGAAGTCGCCGGTGTGCACGATCAGCCCGGACGGCGTGCGGATCGCAAGCGCGGCGGGGTCGAGCGTGGAGTGGGTGACGCGGATGAACTCCACGCTGAACGGGCCGGCCTGCACCGGCGTCTCCCACTCGCAGAGCTTGACGTGCTTGGGCGAGCGGCCCTCGTCCACCATCTTGCGCCGCGCGATCTCGGCGGTGAAGCGGGTGGCGTAGACCGGCGCCTTGAGACGATCCCAGAGCCTGCCGATGGCGCCGACATGGTCCTCATGGGCGTGGGTGATGAAGATGCCGTCCAGCCGGTCCGCCATGTCGGCGATGTAGCCGACGTCCGGCACCATCAGCTCGACGCCGGGGCTCGTCGCCATGTCGCCGAAGCCGATGCCGCAGTCGACCATGATCCAGCGACGGTCCTTCGCCGGGCCATGGCCGTACAAGTACATGTTCATGCCAATCTCGCCCGCGCCGCCGAGCGGCGCGTAGACGAGTCGGGAAGCATCCGCCATCCGTTATCCTTTCGCGGCGTTGAACCTGTGGATTTCCACAAGCCCCCGCATCGTGAGGTCGGGGTCGACACGCCTGATCGTGTCGGTGCTCTTGGCGAACAACGCCGAGAGGCCCCCGGTTGCTATGACGTCGTGGCTCACGCCGCGCTCCTGCGCGATGCGGGCGCAGACGCCCTCGATGAGGCTGACATAGCCCCAGTATGCGCCGGAGCGCATGCAGCTCAGCGTGTCGCGGCCGACCACCGTCTCGGGGCGCGCGACGTCGATGTTGGGCAGCCGGGCGGCCGCACGGTGCAGCGCCTCGAGGCTGAGATTGACGCCGGGCGCGATGACGCCGCCGACATAGGCGCCGTCCTCCGCCACCACGTCGAAAGTCGTCGCCGTCCCGAAATCCACGACGATCAGGTTCGGGCCGTAGGCGGTGTAGGCGCCGACGGTGTTCACGATGCGGTCGGCGCCGACCTCATGGGGCGCATCGACCCGCACCTCGACCGGCAGCCGCGTCTCGGACCCGCTGACAAAGAGCGGCGTGCAGCTGAAGTAGGTCTCGCACAGCTTCTTGATGTTGAAGACCGTCTTGGGCGCGACCGAGCCGCAGATCGCCGAGCGCACGGCGCGAACGCCGATGTTCTGGAAGTCCATCAGCTGCCGCAGCCAGACGAAGTACTCGTCCGCCGTGCGGCCGGCGTCGGTCTTGCAGCGCCATTCCGCGACAAAGGCCTCGCCGTCGTGCAGCGCGAAGACCGTGTTGGTGTTGCCGACGTCGATGGCGAGCAGCATGGCGTTTGCCTAGACCTCTCAGGCGAAGAAGACATCCGCCGCCGCTATGCGCCGCCGGGCGCCGGAGCAGGTCAGGACGAGCGCGCCGGTCGCGTCGATGTCGGTGAAGACGCCCTCCACCGTCTCGCGCGGCAGTCGCGCCGTCACCTTCTCGCCCAGCCGCGCCGCGCGCGCAAGCCACGCCGCCCTGAGCGGCGCGAAGCCGTCCGCCTCCAGCCGCGCCGTCCAGCCCGCAAGGGCGGCGGCCAGGTGGGCGAGCGCGGTCTCGGGGTCGGGGGCGGCGCCGGTCTCGGCGGCGACGCTGGTCGGCGGCCACGCCCCTGGCTCCTGCGGCGGGGCGTGGGCGAGGTTCACGCCGACGCCGACCGCGAGCCAGTCGAGCCGCCCCCCGCCCCCGGCGCTCTCCAGCAGCACGCCGGCGGCCTTGCGGCCGTTCAGCAGCGGATCGTTCGGCCATTTCAGCGCGACGTCGGCCTGCGGCGCCACCGCGTCGAAGACGTCCGCCACGGCGAGGCAGGCGGCGAAGGACATCAGCGCCGCCTCAGCCGGCGGCCACTCAGGCCGCATCAGCAGGGTTGCGCTGAGGTTGCCGGGCGGCGTCGCCCAAGCCCGCCCCCGTCGCCCCCGCCCCGCCGTCTGCCGGCGGGCCATGATCCATAGCGGCGCCGCCGCTCCTGACGCGGCCAGGCGCGCGGCCTCCGCGTTCGTGCTGTCGGTCTCGTCGAGCGCGATCACGCGTACGCCGGCCAGCCAGCCGGGATGGGCGCGCGCCGCCGTCCCCGCACTCGGCCCCGTCTCGCCGGGCGCGCTCAGCGCAGCAACGCCTGCGCCGCGGCGTCGCCGGCGAGGGTCAGGCCGAAGCCGTCGAGAAACGGCAGCCAGCCGACGGAGATCAGCACCGCGGACACGGCGAGCGCCGCGCCGTTCATCAGCGGCATGGCGCCGTCGAGCGGCTCGCCTTCGGCGTCGACATACATGATCTTGACGATGCGCAGGTAGTAAAAGGCGCCGATGACGCTCGCAATCGCACCCGCGACCGCCAGCGGCGCCAGCCCGGCCTCGACGGCGGCGACGAACACGAAATATTTCGCGAAGAACCCGCCGAGCGGCGGAATGCCCGCAAGGCTGAACATCAGCGCGCCAAGCGCCAGCGCCTGCCCCGGCGCGCGGGACGCCAGACCCGCAAGATCCTCGATCTGGAGAACCGGGCGACCGTCGCGCTCCATGGTCATCAGGAAGGCGAAGACGCCGACGTTCATCACCACATAGATCGCCAGATACACCAGCAGCGCCGACGCCCCCGCCTCGGTCCCGGCGGCCAACCCGACCAGCGCGAAGCCCATGTGGCCGATCGACGAATAAGCCATCAGCCGCTTGAGGTTGCTCTGGCCGATGGCGGCGACCGACCCCCAGAACATCGACATCAGCGCCACGAACACGATGATCTGGCGCCACTGGTCCGCCGCGTCGCCGAAGGCGTCGTAGAGCACGCGCGCGAACAGAACCCCGGCGGCGACCTTCGGCGCCGTGGCGAAGAAGGCCGTCACCGGGGTCGGCGCGCCTTCGTAGACGTCGGGCGTCCACATGTGGAACGGGGCGGCCGACACCTTGAAGGCGAGGCCGGCGCAGAGGAACACCAGCCCGAACAGCAGCCCGAGCCCCACGCCCTCGGCCGTGACGACCTGCGCGATGGCGGCGAAATTCGTCGAGCCGGTGTAGCCGTAGATAAGCGAGCAGCCGTAGAGCAGCAGGCCGGAGGAGAGCGCGCCGAGCACGAAGTATTTCAGGCCGGCCTCGGTGGACCGCGCGCCGTCGCGGCGCAGCGCGGCGACGACATAGAGCGCCAGCGACTGCAGCTCCAGCCCCATGTAGAGGGTCATCAGGTCGCCTGCCGACACCATCACCAGCATCCCGAGCGTCGCCAGCCCGATGAGCACCGGATATTCGAAGCGCAGCAGGCCGCGCCGCTGCATGTAGTCGCGCGAGAGGATCAGCATGATGCCCGCAGACAGCAGGATCAGCGCCTTGGCGAAGCGCGAGAAGCCGTCGACCACGAAAGCCCCGCCGAAGGCCGAGCGCGCGTCGGCGACGCCCAGCGCGGCGTTGAGCCCCAGCGCGACGAGCAGGGCCGCCATGATGGTCGTGATCTGCCCGGCGCGAGCGTCCTCGCCGCCATAGGCGCCGAACATCAGCAGCGCCATGGACGCCGCGGCGAGCAGGATTTCGGGCAGCGCGAGCGCGAGATCGGCGGAGATCATCGGGCGTATCCCTTGTTTTCGGTCGTCATCTGGGCCGCCTCGGTCACTTCAGGGCCACGTCCGCGAGCGCCTGGAAGGCGGCCACGCGCGTCTGCACCTCGTCCACCAGCGCCGACACCGCCGGCGAGAACATGTCGATCGCAAGGCTCGGATAGACGCCGAGCACCACAGTGCCGACGACCAGCGGCGCGAAGATCAGGGCCTCGCGGCGCGAAAGGTCGGTGATCCCCTGCAGTTCCTCGCGCACCATCTGGCCGAACACCACCCGCTTGAAGAGCCACAGCGCATAGCCCGCCGAGAGGATAACGCCGGTCGCGCCGACGAAAGCCGCCCAGGTGTTGACCTGGAACGTCCCCATCAGCGTCAGGAACTCGCCCACGAAGCCCGACGTCCCCGGCAGGCCGACGTTGCCCATCGTGAACAGCAGGAACACCGAGGCGTAGAGCGGCATGCGCGTCACCAGCCCGCCATAGGCGCTGATCTCGCGGGTGTGCATCCGGTCGTAGATCACGCCGACGCAGAGAAAGAGCGCGCCCGAGATGAAGCCGTGGCTGATCATCTGGAACACCGCGCCGTCGACGCCCTGCTGGTTCGCCGAGAAGATGCCCATGGTCACGAAACCCATGTGCGCGACGGACGAGTAGGCGATCAGCTTCTTGATGTCCTCCTGCATCAGCGCCACCAGTGACGTGTAGACGATGGCGATGACGCTGAGGGTCAGGACGAAGGTCGTCATCAGCTCCGACGCGACCGGGAACATCGGCAGCGAGAAGCGCAGGAAGCCGTAGCCGCCCATCTTCAGCAGGATCGCCGCCAGCACGACCGAGCCGGCGGTCGGCGCCTGCACATGGGCGTCGGGCAGCCAGGTGTGGACCGGCCACATCGGCATCTTCACCGCGAAGGAGGCGAAGAAGGCCAGCCAGAGCAGGGTCTGGAAGCCGCCGGCGATCTCGAAGCCGAGCAGGCTCAGCGGCGTCGCCGCGAACTCGTGGCGCAGCAGTTCGGGAATGCTCGTCGTGCCGGCGTCCCAGAACATCGCGATCATCGCGATCAGCATCAGCAGGGAGCCGAGCAGCGTGTAGAGGAAGAACTTGAAGGCGGCGTAGACCCGCTCCTTGCCACCCCAGACGCCGATGATGAGAAACATCGGGATCAGCCCGCCCTCGAAGAACAGATACCACAGGATCATGTCCAGCGAGACGAAGACGCCGATCATCAGCGTCTCGAGCACGAGGAAGGCGGCCATGTACTCGCGCACGCGGGTCTCGACGCCCCAGGAGGCCCAGATCGCCAGCGGCATGATGAACGTGGTCAGCAGCACGAAGGGCAGCGAGATGCCGTCGACGCCCACGCGGTAGCTCAGGCCCCCGAGCCACGCCCGCTCCTCCACGAACTGGAAGCCGGTGTCGGACGCGTCGAAGCCCTGAAGCAGGAAGAGCGAGATCACGAAGGTCGCGACCGTCGCCCAGAGCGCGGCGTAGCGCGCGTTGTCGTTGGCGGCCTGGTCCTGTCCGCGCACGCCGACCAGCAGGATCAGCGCGCCGAGCAGCGGCAGGAAGGTGATGATGGACAGGATCGGCATCGCCTCAGCCCCCGGTGACCGCATACCACGTCACCAGCGCCGAAATGCCGAGCAGCATCGCGAACGCGTAGTGATAGAGAAAGCCCGACTGCGCCCTGCCTGCGAGCCGCGTGACCCAGGGCACCGCGCCCATCGCCAGCCCGTTGATGGCCCCGTCGATGGTCGCGCCGTCGCCCTTCTTCCACAGGAACCTGCCGACCCACATGGCGGGCCGGATGAAGATGAAGGCGTAGAGCTCGTCGAACCACCACTTGTTGAGCAGGAACTGGTAGAGGCCCTGGTGGCGCTCGGCGAGCTGCCCCGGCAGTTCCGGGCTGCGGATGTACATCCACCACGCCAGCGCGAACCCGCCCAGCATCGCGAGGAACGGCGAGAGCTTTACCAGCTTGGAGACGTCGTGGCTGTCATGCAGCACCGTGTTGCTCTCGGCGGTGAAGATAGACGCGCCCCAGAACGCCGCCTCGTGGTGGCCGACGAAGTCGCCGTAGAACTCCATGCCGGCGAGACCGGCCCCGACCGCCAGCACGATCAGCGGCACGGTCATGACGCTGGGGCTCTCGTGCGCTTGCTCGTGGGCGTGCATGTCGCCGCGCGGCTTGCCGTAGAAGGTCATGAACATCAGCCGCCACGAGTAGAACGAGGTCATCGCGGCCGCGGCCAGCAGCAGCAGATAGGCGTAGTTGGCGGCCGGCGCCTGAGCCGCGTAGGCGCTCTCGATGATGACGTCCTTGGAGATGAAGCCCGCGAAGCCGATCGGCGTGTCGAGCACGTAGACCAGCGGCAGCCCGACGCCTGTGATGGCGAGCGTGCCGATCATCATCATCCAGAACGTCAGCGGGATCTTGTCCTTCAACCCGCCGTAGTGGCGCATGTCCTGCTCGTGGTGCATGGCGTGGATGACCGAGCCGGCCCCGAGGAACAGCAGCGCCTTGAAGAAGGCGTGGGTGAACAGGTGGAACATCGCCGCCTGATAGACGCCGAGGCCCGCGATGGCGAACATGTAGCCGAGCTGCGAGCAGGTCGAATAGGCGATCACCCGCTTGATGTCGGTCTGCACCAGCCCGATGGTCGCCGCAAATAGCGCCGTGGACGCGCCGATCACCGTCACCACCCACTGCGCCGTCGGCGCGACCTCGAACAGCGGCGACATCCGGCAGACGAGGAAGACGCCCGCCGTCACCATGGTCGCGGCGTGGATCAGCGCGGAGACCGGCGTCGGCCCCTCCATCGCGTCCGGCAGCCAGGTGTGCAGGAACAGCTGCGCCGACTTGCCCATGGCGCCGATAAACAGCAGCAGCGCCAGCGTCTCGGCGGCGTTCACCTCCATGCCGAGGAAGCGGAACGTGCTGTCGGCGAGCATCGGCGCCGCGGCGAACACGTCGTCGAACTGCATCGAGTCGACCATGTAGAACAGGCCGAAGATGCCGAGCAGATACCCGAAATCGCCGACGCGGTTGACGATGAAGGCCTTCATCGCCGCGCGGTTGGCGCTCTCCTTGTGCCGCCAGAAGCCGATCAGCAGATACGAGGCGACGCCCACGCCCTCCCAGCCGAAGAACATCTGCACGAGGTTGTCGGCCGTCACCAGCGCCAGCATCGCGAAGGTGAAGAAGGAGAGATAGGCGAAGAAGCGCGGCTTGGCGGGGTCGTCCGCCATGTAGCCCATCGAATAGGCGTGCACGAGCGCGGAGACCGAAGTGACCACGCAGAGCATCACCACCGTCAGCGCGTCGACGCGGACGCCCCACTCCACCGAAAGGCTGCCGGACTCGATCCAGCGGGCGATGACGATGCTGCGCACCGCCTCGTGGTCGAAGGTGAAGAACGCGATCCACGAAAGCAGGCAGGCGACCGCGACAGTGCCGGTCGTCAGCAGCATCGCCCCGCGTTCGCCGATGGCGCGGCCCCCGAAGCCGGCGATGACGGCCGCGACGAGCGGCGCGAGCAGGATGAAGGAGTACATGGCTCAGCCCTTCATCATGTTGACGTCTTCGACGTCGATGGAGCCGCGGTTGCGGAAGAAGCAGACGAGGATGGCGAGCCCGATGGCCGCCTCCGCCGCCGCGACCGTCAGGATGAACATCGTGAAGACCTGACCGACCATATCGCCGAGATGGGCCGAGAACGCGACCATGTTGATGTTGACCGCCAGCAGCATCAGCTCGATCGACATCAGGATGACGATCACGTTCTTGCGGTTGGCGAAGATGCCGAAAATTCCCGTGACGAAGAGGATGGCCGCCACGGTTAGGAAATGGCCGAGGCCGATCCCGGCGTCGGACAGCATGTTCATCGCCTCCATGATCCGGCTCCCCCCTTGCACGCCATGCCTGCTGCCCTCGTCTTCATGCGCGTGATCTTCATACGCCTTGCCCCGGCTTCACGTCGCGCAGCTCCACGCTCTGCTCGCGGGTGCGGTACATCTGCGCGAGCACGTCCTGGCGCTTGACGCCCTCGCGCTTGCGCAGCGTCAGCACGATGGCGCCGACCATGGCGACGAACAGCACCATGCCGGCAAGCTGGAACAGGTGGAGGTAGTCGTCATAGATCAGCCGCCCGAGCGCGACGGTGTTGGAGACCTCATCGGGCGTCGGCGAGACCGCCGCGCGCGAGGCGACCGCCGCATCGCCGAACTGCCAGACGCCGACGGCCAGCACGATTTCCGTCAGCAGCACTGCGCCGATGAGCAGGCCGAAAGGCATGTTCTCGACGAAGCCCGACTTCAGCGCCGCGAAATCGACGTCGAGCATCATCACGACGAACAGGAACAGCACCGCGACCGCGCCGACATAGACGATGACCAGCAGCATCGCCACGAACTCCGCGCCCAGCAGCACGAACAGGCCAGCCGTCGAGAAGAAGGCGAGGATCAGCCACAGCACCGAGTGCACCGGGTTGCGCGCCAGCGTCACCATAAGCCCCGAGGCCACGGCCACGGCGGCGAACACGTAGAAGGCCAGGGCAGCTATCGCCATCGTCGTTCCCTCGTGCGTTCCTTGGGTGCGGCGCGGCAAGCGCTACACCAGTTCGGGCGAAAGACCCATGCGCCGCGGCGCCCCCTCGCGCGCGGCGCGCCGCCGCAGGCGTCAGCGATAGGGCGCGTCCATCTCGATGTTGCGGGCGATCTCGCGCTCCCACCGGTCGCCGTTCGCGAGCAGCTTATCCTTGTTGTAGAACAGTTCCTCCCGCGTTTCGGTCGCGAACTCGAAGTTCGGACCCTCCACGATGGCGTCCACCGGGCATGCCTCCTGACAGAAGCCGCAGTAGATGCACTTCGTCATGTCGATGTCGTAGCGCGTGGTGCGGCGCGAGCCGTCCTCGCGCGGTTCGGCCTCGATGGTGATGGCCTGCGCCGGGCAGATCGCCTCGCAGAGCTTGCAGGCGATGCACCGCTCCTCGCCGTTGGGGTAGCGGCGCAGGGCGTGCTCGCCGCGGAAACGCGGGCTCAGCGGGCCCTTCTCGTGCGGATAGTTCACCGTGACCTTGGGCTTGAGGAAGTACTTCATCCCCACCCTGAAGCCCGCGATGAAGTCCGCCAGCAGGAAGTAGCGCGCGGCCTTGTCGAACGCGATGGCCATGGTCAGCCTCCAACCGCCCAGCGGGCGTATCCGGGAACGTCGAGTTTCGCGAGCGTGGCGGCGATCACGACCCAGGCCAGCGACATCGGCAGGAACACCTTCCAGCCGAGCCGCATCAGCTGGTCGTAGCGGTAGCGCGGCACGATCGCCTTCACCATCGCGAACAGGAAGAAGAACGCGACCACCTTGAGCGTGAACCACAGCACGCCGTCCGGCAGCCCCGGTATCGGGGACAGCCAGCCGCCGAAGAAGAGCGTGGTGATCAGCGCGCACATCATCACGATGGCCATGTATTCGCCGATCATGAACAGCAGGTAGGGCGTGGACGAGTATTCCACCTGATAGCCGGCGACGAGTTCGGACTCGGCCTCCGGCAGGTCGAAGGGCGGGCGGTTGGTCTCCGCCAGCGCCGAGACGAAGAACAGCACCACCATCGGCAGGTGCGGCAGCCAGTACCAGGAGAACAGGCCATAGGCGCCGTCCTGCGCGCGCACGATCTCCGAGAGGTTCAGCGAACCGGTCGAGATCATCACGCCGACGATGATCAGGCCGATGGAGACCTCGTAGGACACCATCTGCGCCGCCGAGCGCAGCCCGCCAAGGAACGGATACTTCGAGTTCGACGCCCAGCCGCCCATGATGACGCCATAGACGCCGAGCGAACTGATCGCGAAGATATAGAGGATGCCGACATTGAGATCGGACACCACCCAGCCGTCGGCGAAGGGGATCACCGCCCAGGCCACCGACGCCAGCACGAAGCTGATGAGCGGCGCGAGCAGATATACAGCCCGGTCGGCGCCCGCCGGGATCACCACTTCCTTGACCACGAACTTCAGGAAGTCCGCGAAGCTCTGCAGCAGGCCAAAGGGGCCGACCACGTTCGGACCGCGCCGAAGCTGCACCGCCGCCCACACCTTGCGGTCCATGTAGAGCAGGAAGGCGAGGCTCAGCAGCAGGCTCACCACCACCGCGAGGCACTGCGCGAGGATGACGGTGAACTGGCCGAAGCCGCTGTCGAAGAAGGTCGTCTCCATCGGCTTACTCCGCCGCCATGGGGCGCTCGGCCCGTTCCGCCGCGAGCCGGCTCAGTTCGGCCATCACGGCGGAGGCCCGCGCGACGGGGTTGGTCAGGAAATGATCCCTGACCGGCGTCTCGTAGCGCGCGGTCGTCAGCGCGCCCGACGGCGTCGCGACGGCCTCGCTCACGGCGATCTCGTCGATGCGCGCGAGATGCGGATGCGCGGCGAACAGCTTCTCGCGCAGCTGGGCGAGGCTGTCATAGGGCAGCTTCTCGCCGACATGCTCCGACAGCGCCCGGATGATCGCCCAGTCCTCCTTGGCCTCGCCCGGGGGAAAGCCCGCGCGGAAGGCCATCTGCGCGCGTCCTTCGGTGTTGACGAGGATCGCGGACTGCTCGGTGTAGGCCGCGCCCGGCAGCACCACGTCCGCCCGGTGAGCGCCGCGGTCGCCGTGGCTGCCCTGGTAGATGACGAAGGGGCCGGCGGGGATGTCGATCTCATCGACGCCCAGCGCATAGACGACCCCGGCGCCGTCGAGCGCCGCCGCCAGGCCGCCCCGGGTCGTGAATCCGAGGTCCATGGCCCCAACGCGGCCGGCGGCGGTGTGCAGCACCAGCAGGCCGCCGCCGGTCTCGCCCTTCACGCCGATGCGCTGGCAGGCGGCGAGAACCGCCCCGCCGTCCTCACCCATGAGCGCGCCCTGCCCCACGATCACCAGCGTCTCGGGGCCGGCGGCGTCGAGCGCCTTGCCCAGCGCCGCGCCACCCTCGCCGAGATACTCGCAAGGATAGGTCAGATCGACCGCGGCCCCGATCAGCGCAACGTCGGCGCCGTTCGCCCAGGCCCTGCGGATGCGCGCGTTCAGCACCGGGGCTTCGGCCCGCGGGTTGGTTCCGACCAGAAGAATGCGTTTCGCGCGGTCGATGTCGGCGACGCCCGCGGTCCCGACATAGGCCGAGCGGTCGCCCTCGGGCAGCTTCGCGCCGTCGGTCCGGCACTCGACGCTGCCGCCGAGCCCTTCGACGAGTTGCCTGAGCGCGAACAGCGGCTCGACCGGCGCGAGGTCTCCGGCCAGCGCGGCGACCTTGCCGCCCTTCATCGCGGCGGCGCAGGCGGCGAAGGCCTCCGCCCAGCTCGCCGCGCGCAGGCGGCCGTTCTCGCGGATGTAGGGGCGGTCGAGCCGCTGGCGCTTCAGCCCGTCCACCACCTGGCGCGTCTTGTCCGCGATCCACTCCTCGTTCACGTCGTCATGGTTGCGGGGCAGGATGCGCATGACCTCGCGCCCCCGCACGTCGACGCGGATGTTCGAGCCGAGCGCGTCCATCGCGTCGATGGTCTCGACCTTGCGCAGCTCCCATGGCCGCGCGGTGAAGGCGTAGGGCTTGTTGGTCAGCGCGCCGACCGGGCAGAGGTCGACGATGTTGCCCTGCATCTCGGAGCTGAGGATCTGCCCGAGATAGGAGGTGATCTCGCTGTCCTCGCCGCGGCCGGTCTGGCCCATCTCCGCCACGCCGGCGACTTCGGTGATGAAGCGCACGCAGCGGGTGCAGGAGATGCAGCGCGTCATGTGCGTGCCGACGAGCGGCCCGAGCTGGAGGTCCTCCGCGGCGCGCTTGGGCTCGCGGTAGCGCGAGAAGTCCACGCCGTAAGCCATCGCCTGGTCCTGCAGGTCGCACTCGCCGCCCTGGTCGCAGATCGGGCAGTCGAGCGGGTGGTTGATGAGCAGGAACTCCATCACCCCCTCGCGGGCCTTCCTGACCATCGGGGACTTCGTCCTGACCTCGGGCGGCTCGCCGTTGCGGCCGGGGCGAAGGTCCTTCACCTGCATGGCGCAGGAGGCGGCTGGCTTCGGCGGCCCGCCGACGACCTCCACGAGGCACATGCGGCAGTTGCCGGCGATGCTCAGCCGCTCATGGTAGCAGAAGCGGGGTATCTCCACGCCGGCCTGCTCGCAGGCCTGCAGGAGCGTCAGCGCGGGGTCGACCTCGAGGGTCTGACCGTCGATGACGATGGGGCGGAGGTCGGTCATCGGTCCTCGCAGAAAGTCAGGGTTTCGCGCATCACCGACCCTCGATCCGGGCGACGGCGGTGAAGTCGAAGAAAAGCTTCGGGTTGCGTGCGATGAGCGCCTTCGGCGTCCCGCCGAAAACGGCGCGGTTCACTTCCGCCGCGAACTGGCACGTCGCCTTCGTGACCTCCGGCCACCGGGCGTAATCGTCGACGATCAACACCCCCTTCGCGTCGAGCAGGCTCCAGTAGGCGCGCAGATCCGCAAGGCAGGCGGCATACTCGTGCGAGCCGTCGATGTGGATCACCTGCGCCTTGACGCCCAGTTTCTGCAGAACCACAGCGGCGGAGGCGCCGTCCATGGGCAGCGGCGTGATCCGATTCTGGTGTCCGCGCTTCATGACGTTGGCGAGGAAGGTCCGATAGATCGTCGGCATGCCGTGCTCATGGCGCAGCGACGCGCGCCACCGCTCCTGCAACAGGTGCTCCGACGAGCCTAGCCAGGTGTCGATCGCGAGAATTTCGCCGTCGACGCCCAGCCTCTCCATCACGTCGGCCATGTAGAGCGCCGACATGCCTTTCCAGACGCCCAGCTCGATCACCAGGCGCGGCCGACAGAGTTCGATCACCGTATCGAAGAACGGATGACGGGAATTCCACCCCTGCTCGTCGACCCGCGCAGGGTCCAGCTGCAGCCCATCGAAGGCGTTCGGAATGTTCAGCACATCGCGGATCGGAGTGCTCGGTGCGTCGGCGCCGTCGCTCATCGTTTTACTCCGCCGCCATGCAGCGCATCTCGCGCCATCGGGTCGCCTGCGCGAGATGCGCCCAGCCGAAAGCGTGGTCGGTGTCGCCGTGCGCCTTGAGATGCTCCAGCCGCTCCAGCGCCTCCTCGATGGTCGGCCGCCAGCCCACGGGCACGAACCACATCACGAAATGCATGGCGCCCAGCACCTCGAACCACTCCGCGCGGCGCTCATAGAACTGGCGGTGCACCGTGTCCCACACGAAGCGCTCAAGACTGGCCACGTCCTCCCAGACCGTGAGGTTCGAGACGAAACGCGGGTCGCCATCGAGCTTTACGTCGGTGTTGCCGCGGCCGGGCTCGCCGGAGCCCTCCATCATCCACACGAAGCCGGGCATGCGCTTGCCGAGCCCGTTGACGCGGTCGAGCGCGCCCATGAACTCCGCCACGCGCGGGTCATCGGTCTCGGCGACGAGGCGGCCGATGTTGAGCTGGGCGAGATGGCGATCCCTGCTCATCACCTCCCCCCATTGACCTGTGAAGTCGCAGGACTCGCGGCGCCGGGGAACAAGCCCCATACGGGCCCCATCGAACGGCTCACCGGACAAATAGCCTTTCGATCGTGACGATAGCAATCGCCAGACCGCAACCGAGAAGCACGCCGGCAAGCGCTCTCATGCCCCATTGGCGCCGGCTCATCGACCAGAGGCGCCGGTCGAGAGCGTCGTCGCGGACCACGAAGCCGCACTGCGAGCAGAGAAAGTTTCCCATGGTCGGGCCATGGTCGTGACCACAGCTGTGGCACACCCCGCTGTTGAAAGCAGGCACATTGGACGAGGTCCAGAAGGAGCGGCGATGCTTTGCGGGCATCGACCATCACTCCGCCGCCACCGCGCTCGCGCGGCCCTTCTGCTTGGCGCGGATGCGGTCCTCGATCTCGTCGCGGAAGTGGCGGATGAGACCCTGGATCGGCCAGGCGGCGGCGTCGCCGAGGGCGCAGATGGTGTGGCCCTCGACCTGCTTGGTGACCTCGTGGAGCATGTCGATCTCCTCAATCGCGGCGTCGCCGGTCACGAGGCGGTCCATCACGCGCATCATCCAGCCGGTGCCCTCGCGGCAGGGGGTGCACTGGCCGCAGCTCTCGTGCTTGTAGAACTTCGCCAGCCGCCAGATCGCCTTGATGACGTCGGTGGACTGGTCCATCACGATCACCGCCGCGGTGCCGAGGCCCGAGCGCTGCTCGCGCAGCCAGTCGAAATCCATGATCGCGTCGCCACAGACGCCCGCCGGCAGCATCGGCACCGACGAGCCGCCGGGGATCACCGCCTTGAGGTTTCCCCAGCCGCCGCGCACGCCGCCGCAATGCTTGTCGAGCAGCTCCTTGAGCGGGATCGACATCGCCTCCTCGACGACGCAGGGCCGGTTCACATGGCCCGAGATCGCGAAGATCTTGGTGCCGGCGTTGTTGGCGCGGCCGAAGCCGGCGAACCAGCTCGCGCCCCGGCGCAGGATCGTCGGCGTCACCGCGATGCTCTCGACGTTGTTCACCGTCGTCGGGCACCCGTAGAGGCCGGTGTTGGCGGGGAACGGGGGTTTGAGGCGCGGCATCCCCTTCTTGCCCTCGAGGCTCTCCAGGAGCGCGGTCTCCTCGCCGCAGATGTAGGCGCCGGCGCCGTGGTGGAGGTAGACGTCGAAGTCCCAGCCCGAGCCGCAGGCGTTCTTCCCGATCAGCCCCGCGTCATAGGCCTCGTCGATCGCCGCCTGCAGCGCCTCGCGCTCGCGGACATACTCCCCGCGGATGTAGATGTAGCAGGCGTGCGCGCCCATGCCGAAGCTGGCGATCAGGCAGCCCTCGACGAGAAGATGCGGGTCGTGCCGCATGATCTCGCGGTCCTTGCAGGTGCCCGGCTCGGACTCGTCGGCGTTCACGACGAGATAGGACGGGCGCCCGTCGCTCTCCTTCGGCATGAACGACCACTTTAGCCCTGTCGGGAAGCCCGCGCCGCCACGGCCGCGCAGGCCCGACGCCTTGACCTGCTCCACGATCCAGTCGCGACCGTTGGCGATGAAGCCGGCCGTGCCGTCCCACGCCCCGCGCGCCCGCGCGCCGGCCAGGCTGCGGTCGCCCATCCCGTAGAGGTTGGTGAAGATGCGGTCCTTGTCGTCGAGCATCGCGGGTCTCCAGCGGCCTTGCGGCCCAAATGTCTCGCCGGCGCCTCAGGCGCGGCTCGTCGGGACGTCTCCCTTCGCGGCGCGCTCCGAGAACTCGGTGGCGCCGCCGCTGGCCAGAACCCTGGCCTGATCCACCCAGCCGTCGCGTGAGACGCGGCCGCGGAAGCCTTCGAGGTTGTCGTCCACCCAGGCGACTTCCTCACCGGTCCAGCCGGCGATCTGGTCGAAGTGGTGTATCCCCATGCGGTTCAGCATGGCCTCCAGCTTCGGGCCGACGCCCTTGATCAGCTTGAGATCGTCGCCCCCCCCGGCGCGCGGCGCGTCCAGCAGTTCGGGCTTCCCGGCGTCGCCCCGCGCGCCGGGGGCGTCGACGGCGTTCGGCGCCGCCATGCCGTCCACGGGCGCGGACGCCCTCTCCGCAACCACGTTGACCGGCGCCGCAGCTGCGGCGGGCGACGTCGGGGCCGCGGCTTCGGCGGCCGGTCTCGCCGGCGCGGCGGCCTCGGCTGAAGCCGCCGAGCCAGCTTCCTTCTCCTCGGGCGCCGAGCCCGCCTCCTTCGCTTCGCGCAGCGAGAAGGAAAGCAGGAGGCCGAAGGCGATCAGCCCGAAGGCGACCATGGCGACGTCGGAAGCGACGCCGCGCAAACCCATCATCACCGCCAGCCCGAACGCCGCGCTCCAGATCACCGCGAGAACGATGCGGTCCCTCCGACTCAATTCGCCCAGCATCTACGCCCCCATGTCATCGCGCCCGCTGGGCCCCATGCCCCCGGCGGCGCCGAGCCTCAGCCGACGCCCTCCCGTCAGCTTCCCCCATCCCTCAGGTCAGTAAGCGCCGCGACCGGGTGTTCCCCGGTGATGCGCGCGACGGTGTCGCCCAGCCGTTCGGCGAGCGTCACCGAGCCGTTCGCCGCCTCGCCGCCGACGTCGCGCAGGGTGGTCGCGCCGCCCAGCGGCTCGGAGGCGAAGCGGCCGTTCTGCGGGCCGGGGCGGGGCGTCTCTCCGCGCGCCAGCGAGGCGAGGACGGCCTCCAGCCGCTCGGCGGTGAGATCCTCGTAATAGTCCTTGCCGATCTGCGCCATCGGCGCGTTCGAGCAGGCGCCGAGGCACTCGACCTCCTCCCACGAGAACCTGCCGTCCTCGGAAAGCTGGTGCGCCTTCGGCGCGATCCGGGACTTGCAGACGGCCACGAGATCCTCGGCGCCGCAGATCATGCAGGACGTCGTGCCGCAGACCTGAATATGCGCAACGCTGCCAACGGGTTGCAGCTGGAACATGAAGTAGAAGGTCGCCACCTCCAGCGCGCGAATGCGGGGCAGCGACAGCATGTCGGCGACGGCCTCGATAGCGGGCCTGGTCAGCCAGCCCTCCTGCTCCTGCGCGCGCCACAGCAGCGGAATGATCGCGGAGGCCTGCCGGCCCGCGGGATACTTGGCGATCTGCGCCTCGGCCCATGCGGCGTTGGCGGGCGTGAAGGCGAAGTTCTCGGGCTGGTCGGGGTGAAGGCGGCGCTGCATTACTCTCTCACGATCTTCCAGTTTATCCGGGCGCCCGCCACGGCCACCCCATTGTATCCATTGTTGTTCGTCGAAGAGCTTAGCGGCTGGTCAGTTGCAAGATAGTATTCTGTATGTCCATGCTCTCGCACTATAGATACATCCTGACCGAACCTAACAAAATCCCCTGCAGTGAAATATAGTGGAATATCACTCTTCAAAGCATATTCAGGTAAATCAAACGAGTCGGAAGCCAAAATTCTCTGCGCAAGAGCATCTATTTCAACTTGCGATAGGCCCCGGTGGTCAAAAACCACCTGTCCGCTCGGCTGTACGTAACGATGAACGTCTCTCACCGCTTTCCAGTCACTCCATAGACCCCCAAACCATAAAACTGCACCCGCAAAAACCAATACCGCTCCGGACGCAGTCGTAAAGACCTTCCACAGAGCGAGACCTTGGTTGGCTTTCTCGGCAAGTAGCTTGAGACGGTCGTTCTCTTCTTGCTGATCAGAAACCTTTTTGGTCATCGAGACAATAAGCTCAGCCATTTCAATACGATCAAGTTGGCTAACCTTTGAGATTGCCTGTAGCTCCGCGTCCTTTGGCGAGGCCGACGCAACCCTGAGCGTCTTGTTGAGCGCCGTGATGTTCACCGGTCGATCTCCCCGAACACGATGTCGAGGGAGCCGAGGATGGCGGAGACGTCCGCCAGCTGGTGGCCCTTGCAGATGTGGTCCATCGCGGCGAGGTGCGGATAGCCCGGTGCGCGGATCTTGGCGCGGTAGGGCCGGTTGCTGCCGTCGGCGACGAGATAGACGCCGAACTCGCCCTTGGGCGCCTCGACCGCGGCATAGATCTCGCCCTCGGGCACCCGGAAACCCTCGGTGTAGAGCTTGAAGTGATGGATCAACGCTTCCATCGAGGTCTTCATGTCCCCGCGCTTCGGCGGGCCGATCTTGGCCCGCGTCATCACGTCCTCGCCCTGCGTCTCGTCAAGGATGCGAAGGCACTGGCGCATGATCTTAACGCTCTCGCGCATCTCCTCCATGCGGATGAGATAGCGGTCGTAGCAGTCGCCGTTCTTGCCGACGGGGATCTGGAAGTCGAGCTCGGAGTAGATTTCGTAGGGCTGCGAACGCCGCAGGTCCCACGCCCAGCCCGAGCCGCGCACCATCACGCCTGAGAAGCCCAGCGCCTGCGCCTCCTCGATCGACACCACGCCGATGTCGACGTTGCGCTGCTTGAAGATGCGGTTGTCGGTGAGCAGCGTCTCGAGGTCGTCGCAGACCTCCAGGAACGGCTCGCACCACGCCTCGATGTCCTCGATCAGCTTCGGCGTGAGGTCCACATGCACGCCGCCGGGGCGGAAATAGGCGGCGTGGAGCCGCGCCCCGCAGGCGCGCTCGTAGAACACCATCAGTTTCTCGCGCTCCTCGAAGCCCCAGAGCGGCGGCGTGAGGGCGCCGACGTCCATCGCCTGCGTCGTGACGTTGAGCAGGTGGCTCAGGATGCGGCCGATTTCGCAGAACAGCACCCGGATCGTCTGCGCGCGGCGCGGCACGGGCGTGCCCGTGAGGCGCTCGATGGCGAGGCACCACGCATGCTCCTGATTCATCGGCGCGACATAATCGAGCCGGTCGAAATAGGGCAGGTTCTGGAGATAGGTGCGGCTCTCCATCAGCTTCTCGGTCCCGCGGTGCAGCAGGCCGATATGCGGGTCGCAGCGCTCGACGATCTCGCCGTCAAGCTCCAGCACCAACCGAAGAACGCCATGCGCCGCAGGGTGTTGCGGCCCGAAGTTGATGTTGAAGTTGCGGATACGCTGCTCGTGGGGCAGCAGGTCGCCGTCCATCAGGATGCTCCCTTCTCGTCGCCCGGCAGCACGTATTCGGCGCCTTCCCACGGGCTCATGAATTCGAACTGCCGGTATTCCTGCACGAGGCTCACCGGCTCATAGACCACGCGCTTCTGCGTCTCGTCGTAGCGCACCTCGACATAGCCCGTCGTCGGGAAGTCCTTGCGCATCGGGTGGCCGCGGAAGCCGTAGTCGGTGAGGATGCGGCGCAGGTCGGGGTGGCCGCCGAACATCACGCCGTAGAGGTCGAAAACCTCGCGCTCGTACCATTCCGCCGCCGGGAAGACTTCGACCACCGAAGGCACGATCGCATCCTCGCGCACCTGGGTCTTGACGCGCACGCGGTGGTTCTGGCGCATCGAGAGCAGATGATAGACCACGTCGAAGCGCTTCTCCCGTTCCGGCCAGTCCACCCCGCAAATGTCGACGAGGGTGGTGAACTGGCAGGCGGAGGCGTCGCGCAGGAACTTCATCAGGTCCGCCACGCCCTCTGGCGCGCATTGGACCACGAGTTCGCCATCCACCACGCGGGCGCTGAATACGGCGTCGGGCGTCGCGCCCTCGATGTATTCGCCGAGCTCGATCAGGTCTTCGGACAAGGTCAGCCCCTAGCGCGAGATGGTGCCGGTGCGGCGGATCTTCCGCTGCAACTGAAGAATGCCGTAGAGCAGCGCCTCGGCGGTCGGCGGGCAGCCCGGCACATAGATGTCCACGGGCACGATCCGGTCGCAGCCGCGCACCACCGAGTAGCTGTAGTGGTAGTAGCCGCCGCCATTCGCGCAGCTTCCCATGGAGATGACATAGCGCGGCTCGGGCATCTGGTCGTAGACCTTGCGCAGCGCCGGGGCCATCTTGTTGGTCAGCGTGCCCGCGACGATCATCACGTCGGACTGGCGCGGCGAGGCGCGCGGCGCGATGCCGAAGCGCTCGGCGTCGTAGCGCGGCATGGAGGTGTGCATCATCTCGACCGCGCAGCAGGCCAGTCCGAAGGTCATCCAGAACAGCGAGCCGGTCCGCGCCCAGTTGATGAGGTCGTCGGCGGTGGTCAGCAGGAAGCCCTTGTCCGCCAGCGCCTCGTTCAGCGCCGGCATCTGGGCGTCGCGGTCGACGCCTGCCTGAAGCGCGCCGGTCGAGGCGCCGCCCATGCCTGCGCTCACTCCCATTCCAGCGCCCCCTTCTTCCACTCGTAGGCGAAACCGACGGTGAGCACCCCAAGGAAGACCATCATCGACCAGTAGCCGACCCAGCCCTGGTCGCCGAAGGACGCCGCCCACGGAAACAGGAACGCGACCTCCAGATCAAAGATGATGAACAGGATCGACACGAGGTAGAAGCGCACGTCGAACTTCATCCGCGCGTCGTCGAAGGCGTTGAAGCCGCACTCGTAGGCGGAGATCTTCTCGGCGTCCGGCCGCCGCACCGCAACCACCAGCGCGGCGACGATGAACAGCAATCCAAGCGCCAGCGCGAGGCCGAAGAAGACGACGATGGGCAGATATTCCTGCAACAGTTCCGGCATTCCGGGCGCTCCCCTGTCGCGCGCGCTGGTCGCCGTCAGCCACCTTCGCGCTTCACCCCACTGACTATAGGCCGTGTGCAGTGCGGTCAACGCGGACGGGGCGCGGTCGGGCCGGTGCTATCGCCGCAGGGAAGCGGCCCGGCGCCGCGACGCGGGGTCTTCGGCCGGCGGGACGCGCGGCGGCGCCGGGCCCCGCTCAGCCCTGCCGCGCATCGGCGGCGCCGGCCTCGGGGCCGCTCCCGATCCCGCCCTCGGGCGGGCCCGCAGGCGCGACCTCGAAGGAGACGATCTCGGCGGCCTCCGAGTCCGCGCTGGCGCCCAGCGCCACGGCGCCGCTGCCCGTGAGCACGGCGGTCTGGCGGCGCACGAACAGCTCCTCGCCGCCCGGCCTCGACACGAAGGTGCCGTAGGAGCTGCGGTCCACCACCGCCGCGACGCCGTCGCGCACATGCAGGATGGCGTGGCGGCGCGAGACCCAGGGCCGCGGGATCACGAGGTCGCACTCCTCGGAGCGGCCGATCGACAGGCTCTCGGCCTCGCCGATGTCGAGCGTGACGTCGCCATGCCGCACCCGCAGCACCACCCTTCCCTCCTGCGAGGCGGGGCGCTCGCGCAGCGACTGCGGCAGCTGCGTGGTCTCGCCCATCGCCGGCGACGGGAGCGCGAACACCTGCACCGGGCGGGTGCGGCCCTTCAGGCGGAACGCGTCCATCGGGCGCAGGGCGCTGCGCATCACCGGCGGCAGGCGACGCGCGGCGGCGCCGCTCAGCAGCGCCTCGTCGGCGTTGGCCAGCGCCGCCAGCCGATACGCAACGTTGATCGCGTCGCCATAGACCGCGTCGCCGACGCGGATGACGTCGCCATGGTGGATGGAAAGGCGCAGGCTCACCGCGCCGCCGCGCGTCGCCTCCAGCATGCGGCCGGCGGCCTCGCACGCGCCGGCGCCCTCGTCGAAGAAGCTGAGCACATCGTCGCCGCGACTCTGCACCGGCTCGCCGCCACAGCCGGAAACGGCGCCGCGCACCCGCTCCAGAGCGCCAACGATGCGCGCATAGGCGGCGGCGTCGCCAAGCTTTTCATACAGATGGACGCTTGCCGTGATGTCCGCGATCATGACGAACGTCGTCGTCGCGATGGGCTCTGACATCGTCGCCCTCCTCGCCGAGCCAGCGTTCCGTAACGCTACAGGCAGGATGCGAAAGAGGAAAGTGGCGCGGTTGACGGGGCTCGAACCCGCGACCCCCGGCGTGACAGGCCGGTACTCTAACCAACTGAGCTACAACCGCGCAATCCGCCGGCTGCCCGGCGGCGTGGAGGGTGTTTAACGGCGGCGCAGGGGGGCGTCAAGCGCCGAAAAGGCGCGCCGCGGCAGCCTCACACGGCCGCGTCGGCGAGCGACAGGCCGCGGTATCCGTCGCGCTCAAGGGCGCGGAGCATCGCGGCCATCTTGTGGCGGCCGAGCACGTCCGTGGCGGCCCCGTCGAAGGCGAGATCGACGACCTTGCCGTAGTGAACGCCCCACGCGCCCACGACGTCGCCGCGGATCCGGAGATTGACGCCCGTGACCCAGTGGAACATCGCGCCCACGTCCTGCGCGGCCTGGAACGGATGCAGGAAGCCGCTCGCCAGCATCCCGGCGAAGCGCAGGTAGCCCGTGCCCGTGACCGCCGCGGTGGCCATCTGGCCGACATTGCGCGACATGATCGCGACGCCCGGCGCATTGAAGGTGGCGAAGGGCAGCCGGAGGCGGTTGCCGACGATCTGCGCGATGGCGCCGCCCAGGGAGTGGCCGCAGACGACGACGCTGGCCGCCGAGCCGCGGTTCACGCCCTCGATGAACATCGCGGCGTCGCTGAACTGGCTGCTGTTCATGCCGACGCCGAGCTTGAGGTCGGCGATGACGTCCCGCGGGCCGCTGGTGCCCTTGCACGCGAACACGAGTTCGCCGCCGCGCTGGAAGGCCGCGCCCTGGAAGGCTTCGGTCAGTCCCACGCCGGAGGGGCGGAAAGCCACCCGCGTCCATCCGGGCGCGCCGGGGTCGTCGTCATAGACCGCGTCCGCCAGAAGCCCGTAATCGTAGATGCTGGCCATGCGCAACGCCCTTCCGCCAAACCGATGATCGGCCGACATGCTGCGTCGGCGGCGGTTGACGGGCAGTGACGCGCGTCACGGCCATCGCGGCGATGGTGGGCGGTGAGAGGCTCGAACTCCCGACATCCTCGGTGTAAACGAGGCGCTCTACCAGCTGAGCTAACCGCCCTGACCGCCGCCTTCTAACGCAGCGGCGGCGGCGGCGCCAGTTCGCCGCGCGCCGCCCCGGCGGTGCGCCAGGCGGTGCGCCACGGCGCCGTCACGGGCGCCGCCACCTCGCTTGGCGGCCTCCCGGAGCGCTCTCCGAAACGACCGGATCAGTCAGCGACAAGAGAACCGCGACCGGGCGATTGCGCAGGGCGGCGGACCTGACGCCGTCAGGTCGGACGCCGCTCTAGCCGGCGACGACGCGGCCCTCTCGCAGCGTCACCGTGCGGTCCATGCGCGCGGCGAGGTCGGGGTTGTGGGTGGCGACCAGCGCCCCCGCGCCCTCCGAGCGCACCGCCTGCGTCATCACCTCGAAGACGCGCGCGGCCGTTTCGGGGTCGAGATTGCCCGTCGGCTCGTCGGCGAGGATAAGCCGCGGACGGTTCGCCAGCGCCCGCGCCACCGCCACGCGCTGCTGCTCGCCGCCCGAGAGTTCGGCGGGCCGGTGGCCGGCGCGCGGCGTCAGGCCGACCGCCTCCAGCAGCGCCCGCGCCCGCGCCTCCGCGTCGCGCCGCGGAACGCCGGCGGCGAACTGCGGCAGCATCACGTTCTCCAGCGCGGTGAACTCCGGCAGCAGGTGGTGGAACTGGTAGACGAAGCCGATGGCCTCGCGTCGCAGCGCGGTGCGCTCCGCGTCGCCCGTCGCCGCCCGTCCGCCGACCGACACCACGCCGGCGTCGGCGCTGTCGAGCAGCCCCGCGATCTGGAGCAGCGTCGACTTGCCGGCGCCCGATGGCGCGACCAGGGCGACGATCTCTCCGCCCGCCACGGCGAGGTCGACGCCGCGCAGCACGGCGACCGCGGTCTCGCCGCGGCCGTAGGTCCTGGCGACGCCCTGCAGCGCCAGCGCCGGAGCCTCACTCATGGCGCAGGGCCTCCACCGGGTCGAGCCGCGCCGCGCGCCAGGCGGGATAGAGCGTGGCGAGGAAACTCAGCGCGAGCGCGAGCCCCGCCGCGGTCAGCACGTCGGAGGCGCGCAGGTCCGCGGGGATCTGGCTCAGCACGCGGATCGAGGGGTCCCACACCGAGCCGCCCGTCACCGCCTCCACCCAGCCCTGGATCGTCCGGATGTTGAGCGTGAAGGCGACGCCGAGCGCCACGCCGAGCAGCGTGCCGACCACGCCGATCGAGGCCCCGCAGATGAAGAACACCCGCAGCACCGAGCCGCGCGCCAGCCCCATGGTGCGCAGGATGCCGATGTCGCGCTCCTTGTCCTTCACCAGCATGATCAGGCCGGAAATGATGTTGAGCGCCGCCACCAGGATGATCAGCGTCAGGATGATGAACATGGTGTTGCGCTCGATCGCCAGCGCGTCGAGGAAGGCGCCGTTGGCCTGCTTCCAGGTCCAGAGCGGCGCGCGGGCGCCGATGGCGTCGCGGATCGGCTGGGCGAAACGCTCCACGTCGTCGGGGCGGTCCACCATGATCTCCAGCCCGCTGACGGCGCCCTCGCGGTTGAGGAAGAGCTGCGCCGCCGGCAGGTCCATGTAGACGAACGCCTTGTCGTATTCGTGCATCCCGATGCGGAAGACGTAGGCGACTTCGTAGCTGCGCGAGCGGATCGAGCGGCCGAAGGGCGTCGAGAGCCCGTTGGGCGAGATCAGCGTCAGCGTGTCGCCCCTGGCGACGCCGAGCTGCTGCGCGAGGCCCCAGGCCACTGCGACGCGGTTCGCGCCGATGTCCGCGGGGTCGCCCAGCGCCTCCTCGGGCGCGGCGATGGCGGGCAGGCTGCGCAGGTCGTCGGCCGGGTAGGCGCGCAGGATGACGCCGGAGGCGCCGCCGGGGCCGGACGCCATCACCTGCCCCTCCAGCATCGCGGCGGCGCGGGTGACGCCGGGCAGCGCCGCGACGCGGACGGCGGCGGCCTCGGGGTCGTCCAGCGCGCCGCCGGCCGGCAGCGCCATGACATGGGCGCCGACGCCGAGGATGCGGTCCACCAGCGTGTCGCGGAACCCGTTCATCACGCTCATCACGATGATGAGCGTGGCCACGCCCAGCATGATGCCGACCAGCGAGAAGCCCACGATGGCGGAGATCGTGCGCTCCCGACGGCGCGCGCGCAGGTAGCGCCCGGCGATCAGCCACTCGAAGCGGGCGAAGGGGGGGGTGTTCATTGCGCCTCCTCGGAAGGACGCGCCTCCCGTATCAGGCGCCGGCGACCGCGGAAAGCGACCCCCGGATGAAAGGCGCGTCAGAATGTCGTCACCCGCGCGGACGCCGCGCCACCGGCGATGACGCCGGCCTGCGGCGGCGGCCCCGCGAGGCGCCGCCGCCCTCCGAGGCCAAACGGGCCGCGGCTCCTTGCCGACGGGGCGTCGCCGCCGCCCCGTTCGGCCTGTCCGGTGCGGCGTGTCCGGCGGCGGCGGCGCGGGCTTCAGCGCCCGTAGATCGCCGCAACCTTCGCCACCGCCGCCTCGGGCGTCAGCTCCTGGCTTTCGCCGGTGCGGCGCGAAGTCAGCTCCACGACGCCACTTTTCAGCCCGCGCGGGCCGACGGTGACGCGCCAGGGCAGGCCGATGAGGTCCATCGCGGCGAACTTCGTCCCCGCCCGCTCGTCGCGGTCGTCGTAGAGCGGCTCCAGCCCGGCGGCGGTCAGCCGGTCGTAGATCGACTGGCAGGCCGCGTCGGCCTCGGCGTCGCCCTGCTTGAGGTTGACGATCCCGGCGTGGAAGGGCGTCAGCGCCTCGGGCCAGATCACGCCCTTGTCGTCGTGGTTGGCCTCGATGGCGGCGCCGACGAGGCGCGAGACGCCGATGCCGTAGCTGCCCATCTCCACCGCGACCTGCGCGCCGTCCGGCCCCGCGACCCTCGCGCCCAGCGGCTCGGAATACTTCGTGCCGAAGTAGAAGATGTGGCCGACCTCGATGCCGCGACGCACGGTGCGGCGCGCCTCGGGCACGGCGCTCTCGAACAGCGCGGCGTCGTGCGTCTCGTCGGTGCGGGCGTAGGGCTTGGTCCACTGGTCGACGATGGCCTGGAGCCCGTCGCGGCTGTCGAAGTCGATGGCGCGGTCGCCGAGCGCGAGATCGAGCACGGCGCTGTCGAGAAAGACCTCGGATTCGCCGGTGTCGGCGAGGATCAGGAATTCGTGGGAGTGGTCGCCGCCGATCGGGCCGGTGTCGGCCTTCATCGGCACGGCCTTGAGCCCCATGCGCTCGAAAGTGCGCAGATAGGCGACGAGATGGCGGTTGTAGCTGTGGATCGCGGCGGCGCTGTCGATGTCGAAGCTGTAGCCGTCCTTCATCAGGAACTCGCGCCCACGCATGACGCCGAAGCGGGGCCGCACCTCGTCGCGGAACTTCCACTGGATGTGATAGAGGATGCGCGGCAGGTCGCGGTAGCTGGAGACGGCGCCGCGGAAGACGTCGGTGATCAGCTCCTCGTTGGTGGGGCCGTAGAGCATGTCGCGGTCGTGCCGGTCGCGGATGCGCAGCATTTCCGGGCCGTAGGCGTCGTAGCGGCCGCTCTCGCGCCACAGGTCGGCGGGCTGGATCGTCGGCATCAGCACCGCGTTGGCGCCCATCGCCGCCTGCTCCTCATGGACGATGCGCTCGACGTTCCTCAGCACCCGGTAGCCCAGCGGCAGCCAGGTGTAGATGCCCGAGGCCGCCTGGCGGATCATGCCCGCACGCAGCATCAGCCGGTGCGAGGCGATCTGCGCCTCGGCGGGCTGTTCCTTCAGGAGCGGCAGGAAGAAGCGGGTGAGGCGCATGGGGCGTGCTCCGGAAGGCTGCGGCGGCGCTGCGTCTCCTAGAAGATCGGCGCGCGCCCCGCAACGGGCCGTGCGGAGGCGGGCCGCAGCGGCGTTCGGCGCATCCCGTTTCCCGAGCCGGTTCGCACGCCGCCCCCTATTGCGGCGCCCCCTGTGCAAAAAAGTGTCAACAATCACCGAATCCGGCTCGACACGGGACGATTGATTGCGCTACCAAAACGTGACAAGCAAAAAGACCAAGTCTAGGGAGGAGCGGCTCGCCATCGGGCGGGCCGCAACTTTTTCGGCCCCATGGCCACCTTGGTCTGTTCCCCGCATCTCAGGCATGGCGCGAAGCGGTTCTTAGCCTCGGCGATCCGCCGGGGATCGGCGCTGCGCCGGTCCAGCTCGCGGTCCGGCGCACGGCGTCGCAAATCTTGCGAGACTCCCCCGGCGCCTTCCGGCCGGGCGGACGGTCTGCGACCGGAGCGCGAAGGCCTGGCCGCCTCTCCGCGGTCGTCACGTCAAACTTCCAGCGAGCATTCAAGGCCCAGCAAGTCCGCCAGCGCGCCGAGCCGGCGCTCGACAAGCTCGCCGGACAGGCTCGCCAGCGACGGCGCGAGCGTCAGGCGGACCTCACGCGCCGAAACGACGAGCCGCGCCTCGCTGAGCGAGCCCGGCGTCGAGGCCGAAAGCATCGCGCCAAGCCTGAGCGCCCGGCCGAGCGCCCTCGCGCGAACCGCGCCGGTCCTGTCGAGCAGCGCGAGCGCGGCCTCGGCGTCCACCGACCCGGGCCCGGCGCCGTAGCGCTGCGCGAGCGCAAGGCCGATGAACACGCGACCGGCATGGTCGACGCCGCCCAGATTGGCGCGCGTGACGGTCTCGAAGCAGCTCGCGGCGCGGTAGTCGGGGTGCGCGCGCCAGTTCACGTCGTTGAGCAGGCACGCGGCGCGGGCGAGCCGCCGATCCTCCACCGGCCAGGCGTCGAGCAGCGGCGCGACCCAGTTCGCCAGCTCGTCGCCGAAGCCGGGGAAGCGCGCCTGGGTCTGCTCCAGCCGCCGCGCGGCCTCGATCAGCGGATCCCGCCGGCGCACCGATTCCGGCAGGCGCTCGTAATAGGCGCCTTCGCGCAGGCCGAAGGCGGAGATGGCGAGCGCCACGGGCTTCAGCCGCTCGACCAGCCGGCCGAGCACCAGCGCCGCGGTCGGCGTCGCGGCGGCACGGTTCGAGGAGACGCCGGGCAGCGCCTTCAGCGCCTCGGGCGTCTGCGCCGCGATCCAGCCGCAGGCCTCGATCGCGGCGTCGGCCTCCAGCCGATAGCCGTGCAGCACCCTGAGGGGGTGGCCGACGCGGGCCATCTGCGCCTTGGCGACGCTGCGCCACGCCCCGCCGACGGCGTAGAGCGTGCGTCCGGCCAGCGGCACCACCATGGCGGCGCGGTCGATCTCGGCGTCGATGCGCTGGCGCAGCGCGGCGCCCTCCAGCCCCGCAAGCCGCTGCGGCCCCAGCGAGAGCGTCAGGCGCGGCCCGACCTTGGCGGCGGAGATGTCGGCGAGCTCCATCGAGGCGCCGCCCATGTCCGCCGCCGCCCCGTCCGCGGTCGGCTCGCCCAGCAGCACGCCCAGCGCGGAGAGCCGCGCCTCCTCGTCGCCATCGATCACGCGCAGGCGCAGGCCGGTCTCGCGCTCCACGAGGTCGCGGAACTCGGGTCCGTCCTCGGCCTCGCGCACCGCCGCCGTCGCCACGGCGTCGAGCGCGACGACGCGCATCCGGTCGGCCAGCGCCGCGAATCGGCACAGCGTCTTCAACGCAGCCTTGCGCCCGGCGACCGAAAGCCGCCCGGTCCGGGCCAGCTCGGCGCCCAGCCCGCAGGAGGCCTTCTCGTTGAAGAAATAGGCCGGCGCCCGGTCCACGCCCTCGAACACCACCAGGCGGACGGAGTTCGACCCGACGTCAACCACCGCCACGCGGCCCTCGCGGCCGTCCAGCCGCGCAAAGGACGGCGCCGCCGCCTCAAGGAAGCTCGCCTGATCGCCCACTCGCGCCTCCGCCGCGTTGCCTCGCGAGCGACGTCGCACAAGCCCGTCGACGGATCAACCGGCGCGGCGACCTGCCCGGCTCACTTGCGGTCGTAGGGGTTTTCGGTCTTGCGGTAGCTGAAGCGGATCGGCACGCCGTCGAGCCCGAAATCGCGCCGAAGGCCGTTGACGAGGAAGCGCGTGTAGCTCTCCGGCAGGTCCTCGGGCTTGTTGCAGAACGCCAGAAAACTCGGCGGACGGGACTTGACCTGCGTCATGTAGCGCAGGCGGATGCGGCGGCCGGAAGGGGCCGGCGGGGCGTGCTCGGCCACCCGGTCGCCCAGCCAGCGGTTGAGCTTCGCGGTCGCGATGCGGCGGTTCCAGGTCGCATGGACCTTCAGCACCGCCTCGCGCAGCCGGTCGAGCCCGCGGCCCTCGATGGCCGAGACGGTGACGAGCGGCGCGCCCTTGAGCTGCGGCAGCAGCCGGTCGAACGCCTCGCGCAGTTCGCGCAGGCGGGCCGACTTGTCCTTCTCGAGATCCCACTTGTTGACGGCGATCACCACCGCGCGGCCCTCGCGCTCGGCGAGGTCGGCGATGCGCAGATCCTGCTGCTCGAAGCTGGAGGCGACGTCGAGCAGCACCACGACCACCTCGGCATAGCGCACCGCGCGCAGGCCGTCGCCGACCGAGAGTTTCTCCAGCTTCTCCTGCACGCGGGCCTTCTTGCGCATGCCCGCGGTGTCGAACACGCGGAACGGGCGGCCGCCCCAGTCGATCTCCAGCCCGATGGCGTCGCGCGTGATGCCGGCCTCTGGGCCGGTCAGCAGCCGCTCCTCGCCGAGAATGGCGTTGACCAGCGTGGACTTGCCCGCGTTGGGCCGGCCGACCACGGCGATCTGGATGGGGCGCGAGGGGTCGGCCACGCCGTCGCTCTCATCCTCCTCGCCCAGCACCTCAGGCAGCGCCACGTTGGTCTCGGGCGCCTGCGCGGTGATCAGCGCGGCCTCGTCGGCGAAGGTGTCGGCGATGGGCTGAAGCGCGGCGTAGAGCGCCTCCATGCCCTCGCCATGCTCGGCGGAGAACGGGATCGGCTCGCCGAGACCGAGGCTGTAGGCCTCCATGGCGCCGGAGAGGCCGGCGCGGCCCTCAGCCTTGTTGGCGCCGAGCAGGATGCGGCCGCCGCGGCGGCGCAGGATGTCGGCGAATGTCTGGTCGAGCGGCGTGACGCCGGCGCGAGCGTCGATCACGAACAGCACGACGTCCGCCTCGGCGACGGCGCGGTCCGTCAGGCGGCGCATCCGGGCCTGAAGCGAATCGTCGTCGACGTCTTCGAGCCCTGCGGTGTCCACCACGATGAAGCGCAGATCGGCGAGCTTGCCCTCGCCCTCGCGCAGGTCGCGCGTCACGCCCGGCTGGTCGTCCACCAGCGCGAGGCGCTTGCCGACCAGACGGTTGAACAGCGTCGACTTGCCGACATTGGGTCGGCCGACGATGGCGAGCTTGAAGGTGGGGGCGCTTGGGCTCATGGCCGGCGGGCGATACGCCATCCCCGCCACGCCGTCCAGTGCCCGGGTCAGTGCGCCGGGCGGCCATGCGCGCGGCGCAGGGAGCGCCGCGCGGGCCCAGGGGCCGTCAGCGGAACGCGTAGAGCACCGCGTCGTCGGAGAGGACGTAGAGAGCGCCGCCGGCGATCACCGGCCCGGCCGAGGCCCCGCCGGAGACCGGCGCAACGCCGACGCGCTCGCCGGTGGCGGCGTCGAAGACCAGCAGCCCCTCCTCGCTGGAGGTGAGATACACCCGCCCGTCCGCCACCACCGGTCCGCCATAGGCGACGGCGCCCTCGCGGTCGTCGGGGTCGGACCAGCGCGGCAGGTCCACGGCCCAGAGCGTCTCGCCCGTCGCGGCGGCGAGCCGCACGAGCTGCGCCTCGGTGCTGACGGCCACAAGGGTCGCGCCGACCGCCCAGACCGGCGTGACCGAGCCGATCGGCCGCAGCCAGCCGCGGCGCCCGGTGCGCGCGTCGAGCGCGAGCATTTGGCCGCTCTGGTTCGCGACGAACACGGCCGAGCCCGCGATGACCGGGTCGCCGGTGATGTCGCTGATGTCGGCGCTGGCCAGCCCGCGCTGGCCGCTCGCCAGCGCATCGGCCCAGATCCGCCGGCCGTTGGCGGCGGCGACGGCGACCACCTCGCCCGAGAGGAAAGGCAGCACGGCGAGCCCGCCGGCAAGGGCGGGGCTCGCCCCGCCGAGAAAGCCCGCGCCGCCGCGGGCGCCGAGCACGCGCCACCGCACGGCGCCGTCTCGGGCGTCGAGCGCGAAGGCGGCGTTGTCGCGCGTCACGACCACGACGCGCTCCTCGTCCACCGCCGGCGCGGCGCGCAGCGGCGCTCCGAGGCCGCGGCGCCAGAGCTCGGCGCCGTCGGTCACGCCCAGCGCCACCACGTCGCCGAAGCCCGTCGTCGCGATCACCCGCCCATCGGCGACGGCGAGGCCGCCGCCGAAACCGTCGTCATCGCCCTCGGCCTCCGGCGAGAGCGAGGTCCGCCAGAGCACCCCGCCGGAAGCCGCGTCGACCGCCGTCACCGACGACGCGGCGTCCAGCGCGAAGACCCGCCCGCCGGACACGACGGGGGACGAGGTGATCCGCCGATCGCCGTCGGCGCCCGCCCCTACGTCGACGCGCCAGGCTTCGCGCGGCGCGGCGCCCCCGGCAGGGCCAGCAATGTGGCCGGGCGCCCGGTTCGGCGACGCGTTGCTCTGGGGCCAGTCCGCCAGCGGCTGCGCGACGCCCAGCGGCGCGAGCTGGGCGGCGCGGTCGGCCGGCGCCGTCGGCAGCGCCGACGCCAGCCTCACCGGCGTCCGGTCTCCGGGAAGGATCTCCTCGTCGCTTTCGAAAAGACCGCAGCCGGCAAGCGAGAGAATCGCCGCGCCGAGCATGGCGCAGCGCCGGAGGCCGCCGCCTAGGAGCCCGGCGCCCCGACCGCCCATGGTCCTCTCGCTCATTGCGCGGCCTCCTGCGGGTCGCGGGCGCGGATGGCGGAGGCCAGCAGTCCCGCGCGGCCCCGGGTCTCCTCGGTGGCCGCGGGGTCCGCCAGAACGGCCTCGACATCCTCGCGCGCTCCCGCGAGATCGCCGAGCCCAAGCCTCAGCGCCCCCCGGGCCTCCAGGGCGAGAAGCCGGAAAGACCCCTCCGCGCCGGCCAGCGGCGAGAGCTGCGCGACCGCGCCGGCGGCGTCGCCGCCCGCGGCCGTGAGCATCGCGGCGCGATAAGCGGCGAAGGCCGCAAGGCTGGGCGGCGTCGCGGTGTCGATGGCGACCGCGTCGTAGAGACCCCGCGCCTCGGCGACCTCGCCGGCCGCCGCGAGTTCGCCGGCCGCCCGGAGCCGCGCCAGCAGCGCCGCGCCTTCCGGCAGGGCGTCGGCTTCGGTCAGATAGCGTTCCGCGCGCGCCGGGGCGGTCGGCTCCTCGCCGGCGTCGATCAGCGCCGCGCCGGCCTCGCGCGCCGCCGCCTCGTCCTGCGCGTCGCGCCAGGCGATGAACGCCGCCGCCGCGACGACCGCTACGATCACGCCGATGACCAGAGGCGCATAGCGCTTCCACAGCCCGAAGAGGCGGTCACGCCGAACCTCCTCGGAGACTTCCTGGATGAAGCTGTCGGCGTCGCTCAACGGGCGTCTCCCTCATGTGCGGCGCGGACCCTAGTGGCGACGCGCGCGCCCGCCAAGCCCCCGCCGAGACCCCGGGCCGCGCCGCGCGCGCCGGGACGTGGATCAGCCGGCGTCGCCGCCGCGGCGCGCGGCGTAGGTGTGCTCCTCGCCGGGAAAGGCGCGGGCGCGCACGTCGGCGGCGTAGCGCGACACGGCGTCGTCCATCATCGCCTCCATCGCGCCATAGCGCTTCACGAAGGTCGGCACGCGCGGGAACAGGCCCACCATGTCCTCGAAGACGAGGATCTGCCCGTCGCATTTCGCGGAGGCGCCGATCCCGATGGTGGGGATCGCCACCGCCTGCGTGATGCGGTCGGCGAGCGGTTCGGCCACCCCCTCGACCACGATGGAGAACGCGCCGGCCTGCTCGACGGCCTTCGCGTCCTCGATCACGGCGTCCCACTGCGCCTCGTCGCGCACGGCGCGGAAGCCGCCGGCGGTGTTCATCGCCTGCGGCATCAGGCCGATATGCGCCATGACTGGGATGCCGCGCCGGGCGAGATAGCGGATCGTCGGCGCCATCTCGACGCCGCCCTCCAGCTTGACGGCGGTGCAGCCGGTCTCCTTGACGACGCGGCTCGCATTGCGGAAGGCGGCCTCCGGGCTCTCCTCGAAGCTGCCGAAGGGCATGTCGACCACCACAAGCGCCTTCTCCGCCCCGCGCGTGACCGCCTGCCCGTGCATGATCATGTGCTCCAGCGTCACGCCCAGCGTGTTGGGCATTCCGTGGATCACCATGCCGAGCGAGTCGCCGACGAGCAGAAGGTCGGCGTGCCTGTCGCAGATGCGGGCGACATGGGCGGTGTAGGCCGTCAGGCACACCAGCGGCTCTCCGCCCTTGCGGGAGGCGAACTTGGGCACGGTCATCCGGCTCCGGCGCGGCTGGCTGTCGCTGGTCTGGTCGGGATCCGCCATCGCGGCCTTCTTGGAGATGGTGCTGGTCGTGGACATGGCGCTCACCCTTCCATGCGATGTCGCAGATGGGGGATAGCACGGAGCATGGTCGGGCGGCGAGGGCGGCGGCGCGGCCTCGCCCGAGGCCTGCGGCGAGAGGCCAGCGGATCGGGGCCTGGGGATCGGGGCCAGTGAACCGGGGCCAGCGGACCGGGGCCAGTGAAGAGGTCGCAGGGGGCCTCGCTTTCGCGAAAGCGCCTCTTACATTAGGTTGGCTCCGCCGATACGTCGGCTGCGACGTCAGTTTGGAAGCAAAATGCTGCTCAGCAGGACGATGAGTGCGTTCGGCGCCCCGGCGCTCGCGGCGGCGGCCCTTGCGGCAGGCTTCGCCTGCGCGGCCGAGCCCGCCGCCTCCGTGGTGACGGTGCTGAGCATCGCCGAGCCCCATGCCCGCACGCTCCTGCTGCGGGGCGCGACCGAGGCCGACCGCCGGGTGGAGGTGCGCGCCGAGATCGGCGGGCTTGTCGCGTCGGAGCCGCTGCGCGCGGGCGCGTTGGTCGCCGCGGGCGACGCGCTGTGCGAAATCGACCCCGGCGAGCGGCCGGCGAATCTCGCCGAGGCGCAGGCGAACCTGCGTCAGGCCGAGGTCGAGTACGCCGCGGCCGTGCGTCTGCGCGACAAGGGTTTCACGGCAGAGACGGAATCGCTGACCAAGGCCGCCCGGCTCGAAGCCGCGCGCGCCCAGCTCATGCGCGCCGAGATCGCCATGGGGCGGCTGACGATGACCGCGCCCTTCGCCGGCGTGCTGGAGACCGACGCCGCCGAGCGCGGCGCGCTGCTGCAGGCGGGCTCGGTCTGCGCGACGCTGCTCTCGCTCGACCCGATCAAGCTGGTCGGCTACGCCGCAGAGACGGACGTCGACGCGCTCGAGGTCGGCGGCGCGGCGACGGCGAGGCTTGCGACGGGGCGCGCCGTGGCGGGCGAGATCCGCTTCGTCGCGCGCTCGGCGGACCCCGAGACCCGCACCTATCGCGTCGAGGCCGTCGCGCCGAATCCCGATCTCGACATCCGCGACGGGATGACGGCGGAGATCACCGCGGAGCTGCCCGCCTCGCCCGCGCATTTCCTCCCGCAGTCGGCTTTGACGCTCGACGACGACGGAGCGCTGGGCGTGCGGCTGGTGGAGGACGGCGCCGCGCGTTTCCACGCTGTCGGAATCGTCGCGGAGGCGCGCGAGGGCCTGTGGCTCTCCGGCCTGCCCGATCGCGCCGAGGTCATCGTCGTGGGTCAGGAGTTCGTCTCCGACGGCCAGCCCGTCGCCCCGACGCGGCGCGACGCGAGGCCGATGGACGCCGGCCCAGGCGCGGGTTCAGGCGCAGGCCCCGGCGAGAGCCCCAGCGGCGCCGAGGCCGGAGCCGACGCCGCCGACGGGCCGTCGCCTCTGGCCGAGGCCCGCCCGTGACCGGGCTCGTCACCTGGGCCGTCGCACGCGCGCGCATGATCGTCGCGCTGGTGCTGCTCAGCATCGGCGCGGGCATGGCGGCCTATGTCGGGCTTCCCAAGGAGGGCAGCCCGAACATCGACGTGCCCGTGCTCTACGTCTCCGTCGCCCTGCCCGGCGTGTCGGCGGAGGACAGCGAGCGCCTGCTGGTGCGGCCGCTCGAGGCCAAGCTCCGCGGGCTGGAAGGCATGAAGGAGATGCAGGGCGTCGCCTCGGAGGGCCACGCCGGTCTGGTGCTGGAGTTCGACTTCGGCTGGGACAAGACGCGCACCATCTCGCAGGTGCGCGCGCTGGTGGACGAGGCTCAGGCCGAGATGCCGGCCGACGCGCTGGAGCCGACGATCAACGAGGTGAACCTGTCGGCCTTCCCGATCCTTGTCATCAGCCTCTCCGGCTCCGCTCCCGAGCGCACCCTGCAGAAGCTCGCCAGGGACATGCAGCGCGACCTGGAGGCGCTGACCCCGGTTCTGGAGGTGGGCGTCGCCGGCGCCCGCGACGAGCTCATCGAGGTGATCGTCGATCCGATCAAGCTGGAGAGCTACGACGTCACCGTGCCCGAACTGCTGCAGGTGGTCAGCGCGAACAACGCGCTGGTCGCGGCGGGCGCGGTGGAGAGCCGCAGCGGTCGGTTCTCGCTGCGGGTGCCGGGGAACTTCGAGACGGCGCAGGAGATCAACGAGACGCCGGTGCGCGTCTCCGGCGACCGGATGGTGACGATCGGCGACATCGCCGAGATCCGCCGCACCTTCGAGGACCGCACCAGCGTCGCGCGCTACGACGGCCGGCCCACCGTGGCGCTGCAGGTGAAGAAGCGGCTCGGCTACAACATCATCGACGCCGTCGAGGAGGTGAAGGCGCGGGCGCGGCAGATCGAGGCGACATGGCCCGACGCGCTGCGGACCTCGGTCCACGTCACGTTCTCGATGGATCAGTCCGTCGAGGTGCAGGACATGGTCGGCCAGCTCGAGGGCTCGGTGCTGACCGCGGTGGGGCTGGTGATCCTCGTGGTCGTGCTGACGCTGGGCGGGCGCTCGGCGGGGCTCGTCGGGCTGTCGATCCCGCTGTCGTTCCTGCTGACCTTCGCGGTGCTGGCGGCGTTCGGCATGAGCGTCAACAACATGGTGATGTTCGGGCTGATCCTCGCGGTGGGGATGCTTGTGGACGGCGCCATCGTCGTCTCCGAATACGCAGACCGGCGCATGACCGAGGGCGCCGAGCCGGAAAGCGCCTATGCGGAGGCGGCCAGGCGGATGTTCTGGCCGGTGACGGCCTCCACGGCGACGACGCTCTGCGCGTTCCTGCCGATGCTGTTCTGGCCGGGGATGCCGGGGCAGTTCATGGGGCAGCTGCCGATCACGCTGATCTTCGTGCTGTCGGCCTCGCTGGTCGTCGCGCTGATTTTCCTGCCGGTGCTGGGCGGCGTTCTGGGGCGGGCCTCGGTGAACGGCGGTCGGGCGATGCGCCGGCTTGGCGGGCGCGCGGCGCGGCCGGGCGCGGCGCCGCTGCCGAAGGGAGCGCGCCGCACGCTGTTCGGGCGGCTCATCTCGCTTGTCGTGACCAATCCGCTCGGGCCGGCGCTCGCCATCGGCGCGGCCTGCGGCGGCATCTATCTCGTGTACGACTACTATGGCGGGCACAACCGCGGCGTGGAATTCTTCGTCGAGACCGAGCCCCAGCGCGCCATCCTCTACGTTCGCGCGCGCGGCAACCTCTCGCTGGAGGAGAAGGACAGGCTCGTGGCGGACGTGGAGCGGCGGGTGATCGGCGTCGAGGGCGTGGCGGCGCTGTTCTCGTTCGCCGGCGACGGCGGTCTCCAGAAGCAGGGCGGCGAGGGCCCGAAGGACAGCGTCGGCGAGTTGCAGTTCGAGCTCGAGCGCTGGGGCGAGCGCCGCGACGGCAAGACCATCCTCGCGGAGATCGTGGAGCGCGCGCAGACGGCGCCCGGCGTCATCGTGGAGCTGGCCGAGCAGAAGGACGGCCCGCAGCAGGGCAAGCCGATCCAGATCCGCCTAGAGGGCTTCGACTGGCCGGCGCTGCAGGCGGCGGCCGGCGAGCTCTCCGACAGGCTGTCGCGCATCGAGGGCCTGCGCGAGATCGAGGACACGCGCCCCCTGCCCGGCATCGACTGGCGCGTGAAGGTCGACCGCGAGGCGGCCGGCCGCTTCGGCGCGGACGTGCAGACCATCGGCGCGGTGGTCAGCCTCGTCACGCGGGGCGCCCTGCTCGACGTCATGCGCCCCGACGACAGCGACGAAGAGATCGACATCCGCGTGCGCTTCCCGCAGGGCGACCGCGTGCTGACGACGCTGGAGCGGGTGAAGCTGCGCACGCAGATGGGGCTCGTGCCGCTCAGCAACCTCTTGACGGTGACGCCGGCGCCGGCGCTCGCCGAGATCACCCGGATGAACGGCTCGCGCATCCTCGTGGTGAAGGCCAACGTCGACCCGGGCGTGAACGTCAACGAGAAGATCGCCGAAATCGCCGCGTCGCTGCAGGAGGACCCGCTGCAGAGCGTGCGGCCGGTGTTCCAGGGCGATCAGGAGGAGCAGGAGGAGAGCCAGCAGTTCCTCATGACCGCCTTTGCCGGCGCGCTGGGCCTGATGTTCGCGATCCTGCTGGCGCAGTTCAACAGCGTCTACAACTCGGTGCTGGTGCTGAGCGCGGTGGTCATGTCGGTCACGGGCGTGCTGATCGGCATGATGGTGATGGACCAGACTTTCTCGATCATCATGACCGGCACCGGGATCGTCGCGCTGGCGGGCATCGTGGTGAACAACAACATCGTGCTGATCGACACGTTCCAGGAGCTGAGCCGCTCCATGCCGCCGCTTGAGGCGATCGTGCGCACCGCTGAGACGCGCATCCGCCCGGTGATGCTGACCACGATCACCACCATGGCGGGCCTTGCGCCGATGATGTTCGCCGCCAGCATCAACTTCGACGGCGTCGGGCCGGGCTTTGCGGCGCTGATGGCGGCGGGGCCGCTGACGGCGGCCGGCTGGGCGGCGCTCTACGGTTCGATCGTCTCGGTGGGCGCGCCGGTGGCGCTGTGGTGGACGCAGCTGGCGACGGCTGTGGTCTTCGGGCTGGGCGTCTCCACGGTGCTGACGCTGGTCGTGACGCCCTCGGCGCTGGCCGCTCGGGTATGGTTCTGGCGCGGCGTCGGCTGGCTCGCGGTGACGCTCGCCGGCGGCGCGCAGGCGCGGGCGGACCGGCGGCTGCGCGCCCGATCCGCCCGCATCGCGCCGCCGGAAATCCTGTGGGAGGCCGCGCCGCCCCCGCCCGGCCCGATCGCGTTTCCGCCGCGCGCCTACGCCGACGCCGCCGAATAGCGGCGGCGCCGCTCAGCCGGCGGCTTCGCGCAGGCTCTCCAGCTCCAGCCACTCGTCCTCGGCGGAGGCCAGCGCCTTCTGGCGCGCGGCCAGTTCGCGGGTGGCCTTGTCGAAGGCGGCGGGGTTCTTGGCGAAGAGGTCGGGCTGGGCGAGGAACTGCTCCAGACGGCCGATCTCGAAACCGAGGCGGTCGATTTCGGCCGGCAGCAGGTCGAGCCGGCGGGTCTGGGCGTAGTTGAGTTTTTCGCGCTCGGCCGGCGCCGGCCTGACGGCGGAGGCCGGCGCGGCGCCGGGCTTAGCCGCGGAGGCCTTCGCGGCAGGCGTCGGCGCGGACTGCCGGGGGGCCGGCGCGGCCGCCCCCGCCTTCTGCGCGAGGTGGTCGCTCCAACCGCCGGCGTACTCCACCCAGCGCCCCTCGCCTTCCCAGGCGATCACGCTGGTGGCCACGCGGTCGAGGAAGTCGCGGTCGTGGCTGACGAGGATCACGGTGCCGTCGAAATCGCCCAGCAGCTCCTGCAGCAGGTCCAGCGTCTCGACGTCGAGATCGTTGGTCGGCTCGTCGAGCACCAGCAGGTTGCTCTCGCGCGCCATCAGCTTGGCCATCAGCAGCCGCGCCCGTTCGCCGCCCGAAAGCGCCTTGACCGGCCCGCGCGCCTGCCGCTCGTCGAACAGGAAGTCCTTGAGGTAGGCGACGACGTGCTTGGGCCGACCGCGCACGAGGATCTGGTCGTTGCGGCCCGACACGCCGATGTCGGCCGCGCCGGTCAGCGTCTCCCACAGCGTCGCGTCGAGGTCGAGCGCGGCGCGGTTCTGGTCGAACAGCGCCATGTCGAGGTTGGAGCCGAGCCGCACGGTTCCCGAGTCGGGCGCCAGCTCCCCGGTGATCAGCTTCAGCAGCGTGGTCTTGCCGGCGCCGTTGGGGCCGACCAGCGCCACCCGGTCGCCACGCGCGATCCGGGTGGAGAAGTCGCGCACGATCGTCTTGTCGCCGAAGGACTTCGAGACGCCCTTCAGCTCGGCGACCAGCTTGCCGGAGGTCTCGCCGCCGCTCAGCGCCATGGCGCCGACGCCGGTGCGGGCGACCTGGCTGCGGCGCTCCTCGCGCAGCGCGGCGAGGCGGCGGACGCGGCCCTGGTTGCGGGTGCGGCGGGCGGAGATGCCCTCCACGGCCCACTTCGCCTCCTGCTTGATGAGGCGGTCGAGCTTGTGGCGCTCGGCCTCCTCGTCCTCGAACACCTTGTCGCGCCACGCCTCGAAACCGGCGAAGCCGCTGTCCAGCCGGCGCACCTGCCCGCGGTCCACCCACAGCGTCGCGCGGGTGAGCTTGGCCATCAGCGCACGGTCATGCGAGATCAGCACGAAGCCGGTGCGCGCATCGCCGAGAAACTCCTCCAGCCACTCGATCGCGGCGATGTCGAGATGGTTGGTGGGCTCGTCGAGCAGCATCAGGTCGGGCTCGCCGGCGATGAGCCGAGCGAGCGCGGCGCGGCGGCGCTCGCCGCCCGAGGCGCCGGCGGTCGGCCCCTCGGCGCGCACCGCGAGGCCCTCCATCGCCATCTCGGCGCGCCAGTCCTCATCCGGCGCGACGCCGGCGGCGACATAGGCGCCAAGCGTGTCGAAGCCGGAGAGGTCCGGCTCCTGCGGCAGGTACGCCACCTTCGCGCCGGGCTGGACGAAGCGCCCGCCGCTGTCGGCCTCGACCAGCCCCGCGGCGATCTTGAGCAGAGTGGACTTGCCGGAGCCGTTTCGACCGACGACGCCGACGCGCTCTCCCGGCCCGACGCTCAGCGAGGCGCCGGAAAAGAGCGGCGCGCCGCCGAAGGTCAGCGAAACGTCCGTGAGCGTGAGGATCGGGGGCTGAGCCATGGCCGCCTTCTCGCGCGTGCGAAGGCCGCGGTCAACGGGGGCGTCAGGCGGTTCTGCGCAGCACGCGCAGGCGGGTCTCGCCATGGCGGCGGTCGTCCTCGACGTCCCAGCCCTCGGGGAGCGGCTCGGGGTCTTCGGCCGCCGTCTCCACCACCGCAAGCGCCGCGGGGACGAGCCAGCCGCCCGCCGCGGCGCCCGCCAGCGCCGGCGCCACGAGGCCCTTGCGATAAGGCGGATCGAGGAAGGCGAGGTCGTAGGGCGCGCCGCGGCAGGGGCCGAGCGCCGTCGCGTCGCGGCGGTAGATCTTCGACGCCCCGATCAGGCCGAGGGACTCGACGCTCTCGCGGATCAGCGCGCGGCTCGGGCCGTGGTCGTCCACGAAAAGGCAGTGAGTCGCGCCGCGCGACAGCGCCTCCAGCCCCAGGGCGCCCGTGCCGGCGAAAAGGTCGAGCACGCGCATTCCCTCCGGCGGCGACGGCTCGGCGTAGCCGCCATGGGCGAGATGGTTGAACAGCGCCTCTCGCACCCGGTCGGAGGTGGGGCGCAGATGCGCCGCGCCGCCGCCCGCGGCGCCGGGCGCGGCGAGCGCCCTGCCCCGCAACCTGCCGCCGACGATTCTCATCGGGCGGCCCGGCCTTCGCGTCCGGTAATGGCGCGGGCGCGCCGGCCTCGCGGGCCCGCCGCGTCGGCGGCCCCGCACGGTGCGCCCGGTCGCGGCGGCGTCACAGCACCGCGTCGAGCGCGTCGACCAGCCGGGCGATCTCGGCCTCGCTGGTGTAGTGCAGGAAGGAGAGGCGCAGCGCGCCGTGGCCCTCGTCGACGCCCATCGCCTCAATCAGCCGACGGGCGTAGAAATGCCCGCCGCCAGCCATCACGCGATGCCCGGCGAGCGCCGCGGCGAGCTCCTCGCCCGGTCGGCCGGCGACGAGGGCCACCGTCGGCGCGCGGCGCGCGGGGTCGGTCGGGCCCAGCACCCGGATGTCGTTGCGGCACCGCAGCCAGTCCATCAGCGGCGCCAGCAGCGCGATCTCGCGCGCGCGGATCAGATCATGGACGCGGGCGGTGGTGACGTCGGGCGCGCCGCCCTGTGCGAAATGGCGGGTGTGCAGCGCCTCGATGTAGTCTGCGACGCCGGCCATGGCGGCGACCTGCGCGTGGTCGGGGCCGGCGGGGACCAGCTTCTTGCGGATCTCGCCGGCATTGAACCAGTGGCTCTGGTTCGGCAGCCGGTCGGCGAGCTTGCGGCGCACGACCATGACGCCCTGGTGCGGCCCGAAGGTCTTGTAGGCGGAGAACAGGTAGATGTCGGCGCCCGTCTCCGCGACGTTCGGAAGGCCGTGGCCACAGTAGCTCACCCCGTCGACGCAGACGAGCGCGCCGGCGGCGTGCGCCTTCGCGGCGATCTCGGCGACCGGATTGATCTCGGCGACGATGTTGGAGGCGTGCGGAAAGGCGACGAGGCGCGTGCGCTCCGACAGCAGCGCGTCGAGGGCGGCGGGGTCGAGCGAGCCGGTGTCGGGGTCGACCTTCCACTCGCGCACGACGATCCCGCGCTGGGCGAGGCGCCGCCACGGGCCGGAATTGGCCTCGTGGTCCTGGTTGGTGACGATGATCTCGTCGCCTTCGGCCCACATCTCGCGGAAGGCCTGCGCGAGGACACAGGCGTTCTGCGTGGTGGACGGGCCGAAATGCAGCTCGTCGGCGTCGACGCCCAGCATCGGGGCGAGCCGCTCGTACGACTCGTCCATCGCCGCGCCGGCCGCCATGGAGAGCGGATAGGGCGCGTAGGGCTGGACCTTGGTGCGCGTGTAGAACCGCGTCAGCCGGTCGATGGTCTGGCGGCAGGGGTAGCTGCCGCCGGCGTTCTCGAAGAAGCCCCAGCCCTCGAGCGCGGGGTCGGAGAAGGCGGGGAACTGGGCGCGCGCGAAGGCGGTGTCGAACTGGGTCATGCGCCCTGTTGTCGGGCGCCGCGGGCCCTGCGTCCAGAGCGCAGGGCCGCGGGCGTCGCCGCCCGCGGCTTGAAGCGTCTCAGGCGCGCCGCGGCTCGCTGCGCAGCCCCATGACGATGGCGACGCACATGACGAGCAGCACGATCGTGAACGGGAATCCCGTCGAGACCGCCATCGCCTGCAGCGCCGTCAGACCGCCGCCGAGCAGCAGGGCGATCGCCACCAGCCCCTCGAACACGCACCAGAAGACGCGCTGGGGCACCGGAGCGTCGACCTTGCCGCCGGCGGTGATGGTGTCGATCACAAGCGACCCCGAATCCGACGAGGTGACGAAGAAAACGATCACCAGCACGATGCCGATGAACGAGCTGATCGAGGCCAGCGGCAGCGCGTCGAGCATCGCGAACAGCTTCAGTTCGAGCGGCGCCTCGGTCACGGCCTGGTAGCCGTCGTTGAGGATCTGCCCGATGGCGACGCCGCCGAAGGCGTTCATCCACAGCACGCACACCAGCGACGGGATGATCAGCACGCAGATCAGGAATTCCCGCACCGTGCGGCCCCGGCTGACGCGGGCGATGAACATGCCGACGAAGGGCGACCAGGAGATCCACCACGCCCAGTAGAACGCCGTCCACCCCTGCGAGAAGTTGGCGTCCTCGCGGCCGAAGGGCATCGCGAGCGCAGGCAGGTAGCCGATGTAGGCCACGAGGCTGTCGGCGAAGCCGGTGAACACCGCAAGCGTCGGCCCCACCGCGACGATGAAGATGAGCAGGAGCAGCGCCAGCACCATGTTCGCCTCGGACAGGCGCTTCACGCCCGCGTCCATCCCCGCAAGCACCGATACAAGGGCCACGCCGGTGATGGCGGAGATCAGGATCACCTTCGAGGTGTCGGTCGACGGGATGCCGAAGAGGTAGTCGAGACCCGCGTTCGCCTGCTCCGCGCCGAAGCCGAGCGACGTCGCGAGGCCGAACAGCGTCGCGAAGACGGCGAGGATGTCGATGAGATGGCCCGGCCAGCCCCAGACGCGCTCGCCGAGCAGCGGATAGAACGCGGAGCGGATCGTCAGCGGCAGCCCCTTGTTGTAGCTGAACAGCGCCAGCGACAGCGCCACCACGGCGTAGATCGCCCAGGGGTGAAGGCCCCAGTGGAAGATCGTCGCGGCCATGCCGAGGCGCGCGGCCTCCGCCTCGTCGCCGGCGGCGCCGCCGAGCGGCGCCCAGCTCCCGGGCGCGCCGGCGTTCTCCGCGAAGCTCGAGGAGAAGTGCGAGATCGGCTCGGAAACGCCGTAGAACATCAGGCCGATGCCCATGCCGGCCGCGAACAGCATCGCGAACCACCCGGTGTAGCTGTAGTCGGGCGTCGCATCGGGGCCGCCGAGGCGAACCGAACCCCAGGGCGAGACGATCAGCATGAGACAGAAGATCACGAAGACGTTGGCGGCTGAAATAAAGAACCAGTCGAGCGAACTGGTCATCCAGTCACGGATCGACGTGAACACGGGCTCGGCAACGTCATGAAACAGTAGTGTGAAAAAAACGAACGCTATGACTGCAATACCCGAAATCATAAAGACCGGATTATGTATGTCGAGAGGAAATGGACCCAAGTTTGCCTGAATGTTGTCTTGACCAATTTCATACTCAGTATCGATGACGCTTTCCGGCGGTGCGTCGAATGCCGTTTGCTCGGTCATGGAACGCTCCTTCTCATGATTTTTGGGCGGCCGCGTGCGGCGACTGGCGTACCGCAACTTCCCGCAGATCGCCGCAAATTGCAAACCGCCGGCCTGTCAGCGCGCGCGTGACAGCGCCGCCCGGTCTGCTAGATGAGCGCCACGACAAGGCTGGGAGGTGTGGGATGCACGAGATTGTTGCGCCTTTGGCGCTGGGGATCCTGATCGGCGGCATGGGGCTGTTCTCGCTCGTCGTGGCGCCGACTGCCTTCCGCGCGCTTCCGGTCGAGACGGCGGGGCGGTTCGTGCGCGGCCTGTTCCCGCACTACTACCTGTTCGTCATCGGCGCCGCGGCGTTCTCGGCCGTCGCGCTCGTCGGGCCGGCGCCCTACCTCGCGGCGATGATGATCGGCGTGACCGCGCTCGGTCTGCTGGCGCGGCAGGTGCTGATGCCGCGCATCAACGCGCTGCGCGACCGGCAGGGCGCCGGCGACGCGGGCGCGGCGAAATGGTTCGGCCGGCTGCACGGCGTTTCGGTCGCGATCAACCTCGTGCAGTTCGTCGCCGCGCTGGCCGCCGTGGCGCTCTATGTCTGATCGCCGCGCCGCGCCGGTTCCCCCGCCCGACGACGCCGACCCCGTCGCTCGGCTGCGCGCGATCATGCGCACGCTGCGCGACCCTGCGGCCGGCTGCCCCTGGGATCTGAAGCAGGACTTCGCCTCCATCGCGCCCTACACGATCGAGGAGGCCTACGAGGTGGCCGACGCCATCGCGCGGGCGGACATGGGCGATCTCGCCGACGAGCTCGGCGATCTTCTGCTTCAGGTGGTCTATCACGCCCAGATGGCCGAGGAGCAGGGCGCCTTCGGCTTCGAGGGCGTCGCCGCAGGCGTCTGCGCCAAGATGATCCGCCGGCACCCGCATGTCTTCGACCATGGGCCGGACGGGCGCGACGCGGACGGGCAGACGGTCGCGTGGGAGGCGATCAAGGCGGCCGAGCGCGCCGCGAAGGAGCGCGAGGCGGCCGGCGCGCTCGACGGCGTGGCGGCGGGCCTGCCCAGCCTCACCCGTGCGCGAAAGCTTCAGGCGCGAGCGGCGCGCGTCGGTTTCGACTGGCCGAGCGCAGCCGACGTTCTCGACAAGATCGTGGAGGAGGCGCGGGAGATCGAGGCCGCGCGCGGCGACGCGGACGCCCTGGAGGACGAGTTCGGCGACCTGATGTTCGTCATGGTCAACCTCGCGCGCCACATGGGCGTGGACCCCGACGCCGCGCTCAGGCGGGCCAACGCCAAGTTCGAGCGCCGCTTCCGCGCCGTGGAGGCGGCGCTGGCCGCGCAGGGCCGCACGCCGACGGAATCGACGCTGGCGGAGATGGACGCGCTCTGGGACGAGGCCAAGGCGCGCGAGCGCGCGGCCGCCGGCCACGGCGCGGCCGAGAGCGCGGGCGCGAAGCCGCGATAGCGCCGCGGCGCGCGCGAACGCCGCGCCCGCGGCCGCTCGATTGCCCTGCGCTGCGCGAGCCGCTATGAGGCCGCGCAAGGCACGCAGAACGGGCGTCAGCGCATGGGCCGCGAAAGCGATCGCGACAGCATCATCGGCCGCTGCGAGGCCCAGGGCCTGCGCATGACCGAGCAGCGCCGCACCATCGCCGACATCCTCGGCGACAGCGCCGACCATCCCGACGTAGAGGAGCTGCACCGCCGCGCGGCCTCTCGCGACGCCAACATCTCGCTGGCCACCGTCTACCGCACCGTGAAGCTGTTCGAGGAGCACGGCATCCTCGAAAGGCACGACTTCCGCGACGGCCGGGCCCGCTACGAGGACGCCGACCGCGACCACCACGACCACCTCATCGACGTGACCTCCGGCGAGGTCATCGAGTTCGTCGACGCCGAGATCGAGGCGCTGCAACGCCGCGTCGCGGAACGGCTCGGCTACGAGCTGATCGGCCACCGGCTTGAGCTTTACGGCCGGCGCCGCGCCAAGCGGTCGTCCTGACCCCCCGTCCCCTTCCCCGCCCAAGGAAACGCACCCATGAGCGCCATCATCGAGATCACCGGCCGCGAAGTGCTCGACAGCCGCGGCAACCCTACCGTCGAGGTGGAGGTGCTGCTGGAGGACGGCGCCATGGGGCGGGCCGCCGTTCCTTCCGGCGCGTCCACCGGCGCCCATGAGGCGGTGGAGCTGCGCGACGGCGACACGGCGCGCTTCGGCGGCAAGGGCGTGCTGAAGGCGGTGGCGGCGGTCAACGGCGAGATCTTCGAGGCGCTGGCCGGGGCCGACGCGACGGCGCAGATCGCCATCGACCAGGTGATGATCGACCTCGACGGCACGCCCAACAAGGCCCGCCTCGGCGCCAACGCCATCCTCGGCGTCAGCCTCGCCGCAGCGAAGGCCGCGGCGGAGAGCGTGGGCCTGCCGCTCTACCGCTACGTCGGCGGGGTGGGCGCGCGCACCCTGCCGGTGCCGATGATGAACATCATCAACGGCGGCGCCCACGCCGACAACCCGATCGACATCCAGGAGTTCATGGTGATGCCCATCGGCGCCGACACGCTGGCGGACGCCGTGCGCGTGGGCGCGGAGATCTTCCAGACGCTCAAGAAGGAGCTGTCGGCGGCGGGCCACAACACCAATGTCGGCGACGAGGGCGGCTTCGCGCCCAATCTAGGCTCCACCCGCGACGCGCTCGACTTCATCATGCGCTCGGTCGAGAAGGCCGGCTACAAGCCCGGCGACGACGTGATGCTGGCGCTGGACGCCGCCTCGACCGAGTTCTTCCAGGGCGGCGTCTACGACCTCAAGGGCGAGGGCAAGAAGCTCGGCTCCGGCGAGATGGCCGAATACCTCGCCGCGCTGGTCGACAGCTACCCGATCCTCTCCATCGAGGACGGCATGGCCGAGGACGACTGGGAGGGCTGGGCCACGCTGACCGACCTGTTGGGCGAACGCTGCCAGCTCGTCGGCGACGACCTGTTCGTGACCAACACCGAGCGGCTCAACCGCGGCATCGAAACCGGCGCGGCGAACTCCATCCTCGTCAAGGTCAACCAGATCGGCACGCTGACCGAGACGCTGGAGGCCGTGGAGACCGCCCATCGCGCGGCCTTCACCGCCGTGATGTCGCACCGCTCGGGCGAGACCGAGGACGCCACCATCGCCGACCTCGCGGTGGCGACCAACTGCGGGCAGATCAAGACCGGCTCGCTGGCGCGCTCGGACCGGCTGGCGAAGTACAACCAGCTCATCCGCATCGAGGAGCAGCTTGGCGACACCGCGATATACGCCGGCCGCTCCATCCTTCGCGCCTGATCGCCGAGGCGCGAGAGGCGGGTTTCGCTTCGCCGCGCCATCGCGCATAGTCATGCCCGAGGGCGCGGTGAAACCGTTGCAGGGAGGGGCCGCATGGCCGGGGACGGCAAGGGCGTCAAGGTGATCGACGCGGTGTTCGCGCTGCTGATGCTCGCGGGCCTCGCCAATTTCGGCCACCATGCGCTCCAAGGCGATTACGGCGTCTTCGCCATGATCGCCATCGAGGCGGAGGAGTCCAAGCTCACCTCCGAACTTGCGCTGCTCCGCACCGAGCGCGCCGCGATGGAGAACCGCGCCCAGCGGCTCGACACGGCGTATCTCGACCTCGACCTGCTCGACGAGAGCGCCCGCGACGTTCTGGGGCTGATGCGCGCAGACGAACGACTGTCGCGCTAAGAGCCGCGGCATCAACACCAACGGCCGCACAGCCGGCCGGCGACGACTGACCAGGGAAGGGACGATCCCCATGGCGACGCGCAGACCCACAAAGGCCGCCGCGGCGAAGACGGAGGAGCTTCGCAAGGCCTATCGCGACATGCTGCTGATCCGCCGCTTCGAGGAGAAGGCCGGCCAGCTCTACGGCATGGGCCTGATCGGCGGCTTCTGCCACCTCTACATCGGGCAGGAAGCCGTCGTCGTCGGCCTGATGGCGGCGGCGGTGGACGGCGACCAGACCACCACCTCCTACCGCGACCACGGCCACATGCTGGCCACCGGCATGGACGCCAAGGGCGTGATGGCCGAGCTGACGGGGCGCATCGGCGGCTATTCCAAGGGGAAGGGCGGCTCGATGCACATGTTCTCCAAGGAGAAGGCGTTCTACGGCGGCCACGGCATCGTCGGCGCCCAGGTGCCGATCGGCGCGGGGCTCGGCTTCGCCAACCAGTATCTCGGCAACGGCAAGGTCTCGATGGTCTATTTCGGCGACGGCGCCGCGAACCAGGGCCAGATCTACGAGGCGTTCAACATGGCGTCGCTGTGGAAGCTGCCGGTCGTGTTCGTGATCGAGAACAACCAGTACGCCATGGGCACGTCGCTGGCGCGCTCGTCCTCGACGCCGGCGCTCTACACGCGCGGCGCGGCGTTCAACATCCCCGGCGAGGCGGTCGACGGGATGGACTTCCTCGCCGTGAGGGCCGCCGGCGAGAAGGCGCTGAAGCACTGCCGCGACGGCGACGGCCCCTACATCCTCGAACTCAACACCTACCGCTATCGCGGCCACTCGATGTCCGACCCCGCGAAATACCGCACCCGCGAGGAAGTCACCAAGATGCGGGAGGAGAAGGACCCCATCGAGCGCGTGCGCAAGCTGCTGCTCGAAGCCGGCGACAGCGAGGACGACCTCAAGGCCATCGACAAGGAGGTGCGCGACGAGGTCAACGCCGCCGCCACCTTCGCCCAGGAGAGCCCGGAGCCCGACGAGGCCGAGCTCTGGACCGACATTTACGCCGACGCCTGAGGGGGCCTTACGACATGTCCATCCAGATCCTGATGCCTGCCCTCTCCCCCACGATGGAAGAGGGCACCCTCGCGCGCTGGAGCGTGAAGAAGGGCGATGCGGTCAAGGCCGGCGACGTCATCGCCGAGATCGAGACCGACAAGGCGACCATGGAGTTCGAGGCCGTCGACGAGGGCGTGATCGGCGAGTTGCTGATCGCCGAGGGCGCGCAGGGCGTGAAGGTCAACACGCCCATCGCGGTGCTGCTGGAGGAGGGCGAGACCGAGGCCAAGGTCGCCGCGCCGCCCGCGACGCCCCAGACGGCCGCGCCGCAGCCGGAGCGCGCCCCGCCGCCCGCCGCGCCCAAGACGCCGGAGCCGGCCGCCGAGCAGGCCCCGGAAGTGCCCGAGGGGACCGAGTTCGTCACCCAGACGGTGCGCGAGGCGCTGCGCGACGCCATGGCCGAGGAGATGCGCGGCGACGACCGCGTGTTCATCATGGGCGAGGAAGTCGCCGAATATCAGGGCGCCTACAAGATCACGCAAGGGCTGCTCGACGAGTTCGGCTCCAAGCGCGTCGTGGACACCCCGATCACCGAGCACGGCTTCGCCGGCCTCGCGGTCGGCGCGGCGTTCGGCGGGTTGCGGCCAATCGTGGAGTTCATGACCTTCAACTTCGCGATGCAGGCCATCGACCAGATCATCAACTCCGCCGCCAAGACGCTCTACATGGCCGGCGGGCAGATGGGCTGCCCTATAGTGTTCCGCGGCCCCAACGGCGCCGCCGCCCGCGTCGCCGCCCAGCACAGCCAGGACTACGCCGCGTGGTACGCCCACATCCCGGGCCTGAAGGTCTGCATGCCCTACACCGCGGCCGACGCCAAGGGTCTGCTGAAATCCGCGATCCGCGACCCGAACCCGGTGATCTTCCTCGAGAACGAGATCCTCTACGGCAAGTCCTTCGAGGTGCCGAAGCTCGACGACTTCACCGTGCCGATCGGCAAGGCGCGCGTGGCGCGACCTGGAACCGACCTGACCATCGTCAGCTTCGGCATCGGCATGACCTACGCGATGCAGGCGGCGGAGGCGCTGGCCGGCGAGGGCGTCGAGGCGGAGGTGATCGACCTGCGATCGCTGCGCCCGCTCGACACCGCGACGGTCGTGAACTCGGTCAAGAAGACCAACCGCTGCATCACCGTGGAGGAAGGCTGGCCCGTCGGCGCCATCGGCAACCACATCTCTGCGGTGCTGATGCAGCAGGCCTTCGACTGGCTCGACGCCCCGGTGATCAACCTCACCGGCAAGGACGTGCCGATGCCCTATGCGGCCAATCTCGAGAAGCTCGCCCTCGTCACCACGGCGGAGGTCGTCGCGGCGGCCAAGTCCGTCTGCTACCGCTGAGGGGAGACGCGCCATGCCAGTGACGATTCTCATGCCCGCCCTCTCGCCCACCATGGAGGAGGGCACGCTCGCCAAGTGGAGCGTCAAGGAGGGCGACAGCATCCGCTCCGGCGACGTGATCGCCGAGATCGAGACCGACAAGGCCACGATGGAGTTCGAGGCGATCGAGGACGGCGTGATCGGCAAGCTGCTCGTCGCCGAGGGCGCGCAGTCGGTCAAGGTCAACGACCCCATCGCGATCCTGCTTCAGGAAGGCGAGGACGCGGGCGACATCGACAAGGCCCAGGCGCCCGCCGGCGCCCCAGCGGGCGCCGGGCCCGCCAGGGCCGCGCCGGAGCCCCCTGCGGAACCCGCCGCTGCGGCGGCCGCGGCGACGCCTGCGCCGGCCGCGCCGCGCGCCGAGGGCGGCGACCGCATCTTCGCCTCGCCGCTCGCCCGCAGGCTCGCCGCGGAGAAGGGGCTGGACCTCGCGTCGGTCAAGGGCTCCGGGCCGCACGGCCGGATCGTGAAGGCGGATGTGGAGGGCGCCGAGGCTGCGCCAAAGGCGGCGGCGGCCCCGGCCGCTGCGGCGGCGCCGGCGAAGGCGGCGCCCGCCGGCCAGTCGGTGGAGACGCTGCGCAAGGTCTACGCCGACCGCGCCTTCGAGGAGATCGAGCTCGACGGCATGCGCAAGACCATCGCCGCGCGCCTGTCCGAAGCCAAGCAGACCATCCCGCACTTCTACCTTCGTCGCGACATCGAGCTCGACGCGCTGACTGCCCTGCGCGCAACGCTGAACGAGCGCCTCGCCGACAGCGGCGTGAAGCTCTCGGTCAACGACTTCATCATCAAGGCCTCCGCGCTGGCGCTGCAGAAGGTTCCGGGCTGCAACGCCGTCTGGGCCGGAGATCGCGTGCTGCAGTTCAAGGCGTCCGACGTGGCGGTGGCCGTGGCGATCGAGGGCGGACTGTTCACGCCTGTCCTGCGGGACGCCCACATGAAATCGCTCTCGACGCTGTCGACGGAGATGAAGGATCTCGCCGCCCGGGCGCGCAGCCGCAAGCTGGCGCCGAACGAGTATCAGGGCGGCGCCTTCGCGATCTCCAATCTCGGCATGTTCGGCATCGACAACTTCGACGCGGTCATCAACCCGCCGCACGCCTCGATCCTCGCCGTCGGCGCCGGCGCCCGCAAGCCGGTGGCGCGCGGGGAGGAGATCGCGCTCGCGACGGTGATGAGCGTCACGCTGTCTGTCGACCATCGAGTGATCGACGGCGCGCTCGGCGCCCAGTTCCTCGCCGAGTTCAAGCGTCTGCTCGAAGACCCGATGGCGATGCTCGTCTGACCCGCCGACGCCGCTCCGGGCCCACGGTCCCGGAGCGGCGATGTCGCGACAGCCCCAGCAGTCGGGACTTCAGCAGTCGGGAACGATGTCCTCGGCGGCAGGCTGGATCATCTGGTCCATGCTCCGCGAAGGGTTCGAACAGCCGGCGTCGCCCACGATTCGCGCGGGCACCCCCGCGACGGTCTTGCAGGGCGGCACATCCGCCAGCACGACCGAGCCCGCGGCCACGCGGCTGCAGTCGCCGATGCGGATGTTGCCGAGGATCTTCGCGCCCGCCCCGATCAGCACGCCCGAGCCGACCTTGGGGTGACGGTCGCCATCCTCCTTGCCGGTGCCGCCCAGCGTGACGTCGTGCAGCATGGAAACGTCGTCGCCGACGACCGCCGTCTCGCCGACGACGATCCCATGTGCGTGGTCGATCATGATGCCTTTCCCGAAACGCGCCGCGGGATGGATGTCGACGGAGAACGCCTCCGACATGCGCATCTGCAGATGCCGCGCGAGGTCGGCGCGTCGCCGCGACCATAGCCAGTGCGCGACGCGATGGGCCGTAAGCGCCTGAAAGCCCTTGAGATAAAGCACCGGGTCGATCAGCCGCCCGCATGCCGGGTCGCGCTCCCGCACCGCCACGATGTCGGCGCGCGCGGCCTCGGCGATGCCCGGATCGGCGGCGAACGCCTCGCCCGCGAGTTCGCGCAGCAGCATCGCCGGCAGTTCGGCGTCGCCCAGTTTCTGCGCCAGCCTGAAGCTGAGCGCATCCTCGAGGCTGTGATGGTGCAGCACGACGGCGTGCACCATGCTTGCGACCAGAGGTTCGGCCAGCGCCATCGCCTCGGCTTCCGCCCGGATGGTCGTCCACACAGGATCGACCTCTGCGACCGCCTGACGGCGTTCCGTGATTGCCATTGGGCCTCTCCCGCGCTTCGCGTCCAGCTTATGGGAGAGGTATCGTGGCCGGCGCGGCCGATTTCAACCGCGCCGACGATTTTTGCGGCAGGTCAGCCGGCGACGAAGCGCCCGCCGAGCCTGTTGGGGGCCACCTGCTTGGCGGCGCCCACGTTCAGCGCGACGGCTTCGAGGATCTTGTAGATCTTTCCCACGAAAATGTCGTCGCGCGGCGTCGGCGTCAGCGCCGTGATCGCCGAGGCCAGCGCGATCGCCGCAAAGGCGACCTCGAAGATCGCCGGTATCGACGCCGCGACGCTCTCGATAGCTACGCTCAGAAACTCCATGTCATTCTCCAATCGCTCTCCGATCCACACAAGAACCGCGCGCCGACCTGCGTCTTTCGGCCAGCATGCGGCACACCACGGCGCCGGCGGCGAGCAGGTCCGGCCTGCCGCCGCCGCCGCCCCGTCCGCGCTTCGGCGACAAGGCCGCCGCCGCGATGGACCCGTCCCCGTAGTCGGGATGCGCGCGGCCGGTGCGGCGGCGATGATCCGCCGCCGCCTCCGACCGCGCCAGCAGCGCCGCGCAGGCCGCGTCGCCGGCGGCCCCGGCCGCCTGCTCGCGCGCCACCCACCGCACGGCCGCGAGCACGTCCTCAAGGGTCAGGGCGCCCATGGCGCTCAGACCGGCCGCGGCGGCGTCAGCGTCAGCAGATGCGCGCAGAGCCGCACGACGCCGCGCTCGAACGCGCCTCCCTCCGCCGCCAGCAGCAGCGCGGTGGGGCCGTAGTAGGCCACCGGCGCGCCGGTCACGCCTGCAGCATGGGCGTTGAGCCCGACGCCATAACCCGAGCCGTAGCGATCCGGAGACCCTTCGACGCCGAGCCGCCAGCCGGTGAGCCCGGGCCCCTCCAGCGGCGCGATCACGCGGGCGGTCACGCCAAGCACGATGGCCTTGTCCGGGATGAAAGTCGCCGTCAGCGAAACCACGCCGCCGGTAACGGCGTGATCGAGCGTCGCCGCGCGCAGCGAGGCCCCTGCGCCGAAGGCCCCCTCGCCCGTCGCCGCCGCCCAACCGTCGCCGTCATGAACCACTTCGGCGGCCTCGTCGGCGACGAAGAGCCGCCTCCCGAGCTCGGCGTCGGCGAAGACCCACCCGCCATTGTCAAACAGCGCAAGACGCCCGTCGTGGCCCGCCCAGGCGCCCGAGGCGCCGTCGGCGGGAATGTAGAGGTCGCCCTCCAGCGCCGGGGGCGCCGCGGCGAGCGTGCGGCTCAGCGCCGTCGCGGCAGAGAAGCCCTCCAGCCGCGTCAGCGCGGCGTTGACCGTCACATGCTTCTGGGCCTGCCCGGCCTCCAGCAGCGTGAGGCCCAGTCTCCGCGTATCAGACATCGATCAATACCCTCCGTTCCCAACCTGGGCCGACCGTGGCGGAAAGTTGCGCGACGGAGACCGTCAGCGCCCCCTCCGCCGTCCCGCCACGCGCCGCATCGGCCGCCTGCTCCGCAGTTCCGTAGCGCCACGCGGGCGCCGTCACGTCCGTCTGCCGCACCACCGCGCCGCCGATGCGCGCGGTCACGCGATAGCGCTCGGCTTCTTCGCCCACAGGCGGCTCCACGACGCCCCAGGCGTCTCCGCCAAGCCGCGCCCGCCGCACCCACGAGATTGCAAGCGCGCCGTCCGCCTCTCGCATCGCCGCCAGATGCGCAGGCGCCCATGGGCGCAGACCGAGCCCCGCCGGCGTGAACTCCACCACCCGGTGAGCGGCGCTTTCCGGCGGCAGATGCGCCGGCCCGGCGATCAGCCGGAGCGGCGCGCCGAGCGAAGAAGCCGCGATCGGCAGCCGCCCCACCGCCCCGTCCAGCAGCACCAGGCGCGCCCCCGCGCCCGCCGGAGCGGCGAGCGCCGCTTCCGAACCAGCCTGCCCCCGCAGCAATCCGGTGAGGCGCCACCGCCGCGGCGCGATCAGTTCGGCGCCGGCGAACTGCAGCGCCTCCCACGATCCGTCGTCATGCCGCAGCGCCGCGCGATTGCCGCCGCCAAGCACGCCCTCCGCCGCAAGCGCCGTCAGCGCGCCGCCGAACAACTCGACCTCCAGCGCGGCGCCCGCCCAACGTGCGGGCGCCGCGTCCGGCGCCACCTGAGCGAGAGCGCCCATCGTCGCGGGTCTGTCGAGCAGGATCGCCGGCGCCGCCGCGCCATCGCCGCCGTCGCGCCATACGGCGACCGGCCCGGGCCACGGCGCCGCGAAACAGGCGATCGAGAGCGCCAGGTCCGTCTGGTCAGGCGCCGGCGCCTCGAACACCGCCAGTTCGACCGGTTCGCGCGCGGGCGGTTGCGGCGGCCTGACCGTCCGGGCCGGCGCCCTCGCGCGCCGGAGCGCCGCCGCATCCACCCGGCGGGCCGTCATCGCCCGCGAGGCTCCGGCGGCTCCTTCGATCACACGGTCGATGCGCATCGGAACCGGCCCGCGGCCCGTCTCGACCAGCGCCACGTCGCCAGCCTCCAGCGCGAGCGAGGAGGGCGGCAGCACGAAGCGCGCCTCCTCGGCCGCCGCATGGGCGCCGTGCAGCAGGCGTTCCGCGGCGTCCTGCGCCGCCTCGCCCGCCAGGGCGAGGCCGAGATCGGCCGCCTCCACCCGGCGGGCGGGGCCGGGCCCGAGCCGCGCCTCCGCCACCGCCGCCTCATAGGCGCCGTCCCCCGCGTGATAGGCGACCCGCACCGCGTCGGGCGCGGACTGGGCCGGCGAGCGCGTCAGCGCGAAGGCGGCGCCGTCGCCGTCGGCCGCGCAGCCGTCCGGCGCGACCGCCGCCGCGGCCGTTGCGCCGCGTGGGATGAAGCGCAGCCCGTCGCCGTTCTCCACCATGTCGAAACCGAACGCGACCATGAGCGGCTGAAGCGCCGCCCGCGCGGTCTGCGTCGCCTCCTGCAACGCCCCGTCCAGAACGTCGTGCAGCCCGGCGACGTCGACCGAGGCGACCCCGGCCTCACCGCAGATCTCCGCCACGGTCTCGGCCAGACCGGCGCCGCCGAGCCGCCCCGTGATCCAGTGGCCCAGACGGTGGTTCGCACCGTCCGACCAGACCGACAGGCGCTGCGGGAAATCGGGCCACGGGCGCAGATCCCATGTCCAGACATAGGCCCGAGCAGGGTCCACCATCGGCCCGCCATAGACCGGCGACACCGGGTTGCGCCCGGCGTCCTCCCAATAGCCCAGCGCCGCCTGAAGGTAGCGCCGCTGCATCGCCTCGTCGCGCGCGCCGCTGGAGAAGTGCGGCAGGGCGCTCTCGGAAGATTTCGGGTCCACGAAGACGTTCGGCTGGTTGGCGCCCTTGTCGACCGCCGGGCATCCGATCTCGGTGAACCAGAACGGCTTGGACATCGGAACCCACGCCGTCGGGCTCGCGCTGCGCACGCCGCCGATGCGGTCATGGTGCCGGCGCGACCACCAGTTGCGGATGTCCTTGAAGCGGAACATCCAGGGCTCGTCATGTGCGCCGTCGGTTATCGGGCTGCGTCGCTGGGCCGCGCGATCGGCGTCCGTCGCATAATACCAGTCGAAGCCCTCGCCGCCCTCAACCTGACTGCGCAGATAGGCCAGCGAATGCCCCGAGCCGGCTGCGGCGTCGAGGTGGCCGTCGCCGTCGCGCCAGTCGGCGAGCGGCATGTAGTTGTCGACGCCGACGAAATCGATCGCCGGATCGGCCCAGAGCGGGTCGAGATGGAACGCCGCGTCGCCGCTTCCGTCCGCCGGCTGGTGCCCGAAATACTCCGACCAGTCCGCCGCATAGCCGATCTTCGTCGTCGGCCCGAGGATGGCGCGCACGTCAGCCGCCAGCGCGCGCAGCGCCGCCACCGCCGGATAGACGCCAGGCCCGGACCGGATCCAGGTGAGCCCGCGCAGCTCGGAGCCGATGCAGAAGGCCTCCACGCCCCCCGCCGCCGCGCAGAGATGCGCATAGTGCAGGATGAACCGTCGCAGCCCCCATTCCTCCGGCCCGTGATAGCTCACGGCGTCGCCCGCGACGCTGAAATCGGAGACCCGCGCCGCGCCGAAGAACGCCGCGACCTGAGCCTCGGCGGCGGTCGTCCGGTCCACGCTTCCCGGCAGACCCGGCGCGACGTCGAGCGTGATGCGCCCGCGCCATGGATAGGCGGGCTGCTCGCCGCCATGGGGGTTCGGCCGGCCGGAACCGGGCGGCACGTCCATCAGGATGAACGGGTAGAACATCGCGCTGATCCCGCGCCGCTTCATCTCCCGCAGCGTGGCCGCAACGCCGTCGTCGGAGGGCGTGCCGCCGAACACCGGCCGCCCGTCGCGCTGGCCCACCAGCGCCGCCGAAGCCCGGTCGGCCCCGCCCGCGCGCCAGGCGACCGGCTCGGTGAGCTTGTCGCGCGTCTCGACGCCGGGGCGGATGCGGCACTGGCCGCAGCGCAGGTCGTCGCCGAACCACGACACCACCAGCGAGGCCGCGCCGCAGGCCGGCGCCTCCTCCTGAAGCTGGTCGAAGGCGGCAAGCGCGTCGGCGCGCTCCGCGAGGCCGTTGACGTTCTCCGTCACCGACGCGCCGGGCCCGATGCGCCGGCGCACCGGCTCAAGGTTCAGCGAGAACTCGCCCGAGCCCGGCGACAGCGCCACGGCGCGCACGAGCTGCGAGAGCGGCGGCGCGATCTCGTCCGACAGTCCCGCCGGCGCCTTCGGCTGGCGGAACACCTCGACGTTGAACTGCGGCACGCGGTTGCCGAAACGGCCAAGGTCGAGATCCTCGAACACGACATAGGCGGTCCCGCGATAGGCCGGCGCCGCGCCCTCGATCGCCTCGATCAGCGGGTCGGGCGCCTGATCCTCCGTCCCGCGATGCAGGCGGTGCTCCACGAGGCTGATGTCAAGCAGCGCGCCGTCGGCCCAGACCCGCCCGATGCGCTCGACCGGCCCCTCGCAGAGCGCCACCGCGAGCGAGACGCTGTAGCGATGGCTGCGCACCGCCGGCGCGCCGCCCTTGCCGCCGCCGCCCGTGCTCGTCTCCTCCCGGAAGCGCGACGCCCAGACAACCTGTCCGCCGACGCGCATCCGGCCATAGACGCGGGGGATCGGCGCGCCCTCGCGGCCGCTCATCACGCGAAACTGCGCGACGCGCCCGGTGTCGACCGCCGCGGCCCCGTCGCCAAGGATGCGCTGGTCGATCACGCCGCCCAGCACGCCCCCCGCCGCGCGGCCGAGCACCGCCCCCGCGCCGGCGAGACCGGCGCCGAGCGCCGCGCCCGCCGCCGACCCCGCCGCCGCGCCCGCCGCGGCCAGAACAAGCGTCGCCATCACACATCCTCCGGAAATCGGAACGCCGCCGCGACGCGCCCGCGCCAGGCAGGGCCCAGCGCGGACTCCACGACGCCGCGCCGGGAGTAGGCGTGGATCAGGGTCGCCCCCCGCTCGGGGCGGAACGCCAGCACGCCGACATGCTCGGCCGCCATACCCGGCCGCATCCGGATCAACGCGACGTCGCCGCCCAGCGCCGCCCCGGCCGCAACCGTCTCCATCCGCGCGGCGAGCCCGCGCCAGAGGCGTTCGTCGACGCCCTGGGCCGCGTGCAACCGATGGAACGGACCAGCCGCCTCCGCGGGCTCCCAGCCATGGAGCGTCCGCCACACGCCCCTGAGCAGGCCGAGGCAGTCCGCCCCGGCGCCCTGCGCGCTTGCGCCCGGCACATAGGGCGTGCCGATCCAGGCGCGCGCGGCTGCGACGGCGCGCGCGCCTGCCGCGGCCACGTCAGCCATGCCGCGAGCCTCCGTCATGCGCTGCGCCCGGCGCCGGACTGGCCGCGATCCAGTCGTCGCCCGGCATGTGCGGGAATCCGCGGAAGTTCATCGCCGCGCGGAACTTCTCGCCGCAGGTCGCGAAGCGCTTGTCGCAACCCGCCGTCGCAACGAAGGCGTCGCCTCGGGCGACGGGCGCCCCGGGCGTGCGCGCCAGCGTCAGCAGCCGGGCGCCCTGCGCCGTCGCGTCGTCGCGAACGGCCACGGCTTCCCCCGCGTTCGCGCCGCCGGTCCAGCGCAGGACGCCATGGGCGAACCAGCCCGGCGCGAAATCGTCGAGCCCCGTCACGCGCAGCCCTCGCGCGTCGAACTCATCTGCGACGCCGGCGCCCTCCATGCCGGGGGCGCCAAGGTCCACCCCACAGCGCGCATCGCCAAGCGCCGCGTCGCACGCGCCGAGATAGGCGCGCCCCAGCGGCCGGTTCAGCGCCGAAGCCGGGCCCAGCGCCTCCGCCAGGAAGCCGCCCTTCTCAGTCGTGATCTCGCCGAGCGTCCCCTCGAACAGCTTCACCCTCTGCGCGGGAGCGGCCCAGTTGACCCGCCAGCGCGTCAGCCCGGCGCCGTCGAAACGGCCCTGCGCGACGTCGCGCGCGTCGATCGCGTCCGAGCGCAGGGCGCCGGCGACCTCGAAATTGCCCGCAGCCATGCCCGTCACGGCCTCCGCCGCGCTGGCGGAGAGCGCCGTCTCCGGGAGAAAGCGCATGCCGTCGAACGCCACCGCCTCATCGTGATCCGTGAAGCCCAGCAGCAGCCCGTCGCGCCGACGCAGCAGCCAGCAGTCGCAGAGCGTCGTGGCGCCGGAGGCCAGATGCGCGGCCAGCGCGGGGTCCAGGCGGCGCATCAGACGCGCACCTCGACCACCGGCGCCGACGGGATCGCGCCCGCCTCGAACGCCGCGAGATTCACCTCCAGCCGATCGGTCTCGAACCGCACCGGCACGTCGAAGGCGAAGCCCGCCGTCACGGCGGCGCCGGGCGCGGGCGCAGCGGCGAGCGCCACGATCCCCGTCGTCGCGTCCACCGTGAAGTCCACGCCCTCCGCCAGCTCGGTCCCGTCGACCGCCAAGCGCACCGAACCCGCGACGGGCTTGGCGATCGGCCGCGCATAAAGCGCCGGGCCTGAGACGTAGCTCTTCACGAGCTGGAACGCCGTCAGCACCCCGTCGCCGACGCCAAGCGCGCAGTCCACCGGCGTCGGCGTCTGCGATGGCGGGCAGGACTTGTGGTCGGCCCAGTCCTTCCAGCGAAAGCCGTAGAGGCGCCCGCGCCGCGCCTCGAAGAAGGCCAGCACCGCATGCACGTCGTCGAGCCGGCGCAGCCCGAGGCCGGCGTCGTAGCGACGGCGCGCGTGGGCCCAGGTCGCGTTGCGCTCCTCATGGCCGCTCGCCAGCGTCACGATCTCGGTGCGCCGCTCGGGCCCCCCGGTCGCGCCGAGCGAGATCGCCGCCGGAAACCGCACTTCGTGAAAGTTCATCGCCCCGTCTCCCCTGTCGGCCTTCAGAGCCCGCGCCGTCCGCGCGCCACCGCGCGCGCCAGCTCCGCCGCGACCTGCGGGCCGGAGCGGCGGAAGCCGTCGACGTCGGGCGTGGTCACGTTCATCGTCACATGCACGCCGCCGCCGCCCCGCACCCCGAGCCGGCCGTCGGCCGCGCGCGCCAGCGGCAGGATCGCCTCGGGCCCCGCCTCGCCCATCACCCCCGCGCCGCCGGCCATCGGGAAGGCCGTCGCGCCCTCGACTACACCGCCCTTGGCGAAGGCGCGCACGCCGGCGCCGGCGCCGGAGATCGCCCCGCCGAGCCCGTGGATCAGCGAGCCGGTCAGCGCGCCGACGCCGTCGCCGACCGCCCGGCGCAGCGGGTCGACCGCCGCGCGCAGGCCGTCGCGCGCCATGTCCTGCGCGAAGCGACGCGCGACCTCGCCGAAACCCGCGGCGCCGCGCGCGGCGTCCTCCAGCGAGCGGCGCAGGTTCAGCCCCACGGCGTTCGACAAGGCGCCGGCGGCCTGCTCGGCCGCCTCCAGCGCCTCGGCGGTCGCGCGAAGGCGGTCCGCGCCCGTCTCGTCCCGCCAGCTTTCGACGTCGCTCATGTCGCGTCCTCCTGCTTCGCCGAAGCCGCGTCGGGAAACTGCGCCATCAGCGCCCGCAGCGACCCCGCGTCCGCCGCGCTGCGCCCGGTCCCGAAGGCGCCGGCGCAGGCGGCGCTCAACTCGCGGGGCGTCATCGCCCAGAAGGCCTCGGGCGGCAGCCGCAGCCGCCCGAGACCCGTCTCCATGAGGCCCCGCCAGTCGAGCCGGCGCGGCCCGGTCACGCGTGCGCCTCCGAGAAGGTCGCCGCGAGCAGCGCCAAGGCGGCTCGCGCCGCCGCCGCCGGGCCGCCGTCGAAGCGCATCGAGGCCACGTCCTCTGCGTTCACCGGCTCGCCGGCGCCGCGCAGCCCCGCGGTCAGCACCGCGATGGCGTCGCGCGCGCGCATCCCGCCGCGCTCAAGCCGGTCGACGAGGTCGACGAGGCCCTCGGCGCCCAGCCCGGCCTCCAGCTCAGCCAGCGCCCCCAGGGTCAGGCGCAGCGTGCGCGCCCGCCCGTCGACCGAGACCGACGCCTCGCCGCGTATCGGATTGGCCATGCTCAGAACGCCGTGAAGACCAGCGGCCCGGCCGATTCCAGGCTCACCGTGAACAGCGCCTCGGCGTCATGGTCGCCGGCGTATTCGAGCCGCGAGACCAGGAACGCCCCCTCGATGCGCCCGAAATCGGGGATCACGAGCTGGAACGGCGGCGTGGCGCCGTCGAAGAACACCGTGCGCAGCGCGGCGTCCGAGGCCGCGTCCTTGAACACGCCTGAGCCGCTGACGCTGGCCGACTGCACGCCCGCCCCCGCCAGCAACTCCCGCCAGCGACCGCTCGCCTCGGCGCTGGTGGCGTCGACCGCCGCTGCATTCAGCGACAGGCGCGTGGCGCGCAGCCCCGCGATGGTCTCGAAATCGCCCGAGCCTTGCGCGTCGAGCTTGATGAGAAGGTCCTTGCCGCGCTGGGCCGCCATGCTCCGCACTCCTTCGATGCCATGAAAATCCGCGCCGTCGAGACGCGCTTCAGCCGTCCTGCTCGATCGCGAAGCGGAAACGCAGGTCGATGCGCCGAAGCCCCGCACGGGCGATCAGCCGGGTCCGCGCGCCGAGGAAGCGCGCCAGCGCCACGCGGCCGCGGCTCAGGATGAGCGGCCCGAGCGCCGCGTCGCAGACGGCGCCCGCGATGCGCTTCAGCCGCCCGAACCCCGCCTCCCCGGAAATCACCGAAATCGTCAGGACATGGGCCGCCCCGGCCATGTCGGCGTCGCCCCAGGCCTCGACGGTCTCCTCGCCGATCAGCAGGAAGGGCGCGGGGTCGGGCCCGAGCGCGTCCGCGTGCGGCGGCGCGTCATGGACGCCGCCATCCGCTTCGGCCGCGATGGTCGGCTGGTCGCCGAGCGCGGCGTAGAGCGCCTGCTGCAGCGGCCATGAAAAGGCGTAGGTCACAGCGGCGCTCCTTCCCGAAGCCAGACATGCAGATGCGCGTTGCGCGGGTCGGCCTCGGTCACGCCGAGGATGTCGAAGACCCGGCGGCCTTCCCTGAAGCGCTGCTGCGCCGTCGGTCGCGACGGGGCGTCGAACGGCGCCCAGCGCAGGGTCGCGCGGTGCGTGACGGCGCTCGCCTCCACCCCGCCGGCCACGCCTTCGCGCGCCGACGTCGACCGCAGCTCCGCCCAGTGGGCGCCGAGCGGCGTCCAGCCCAGCGTCGCGCCGCCGGCGCCGTCCTCCGCCCGCGTCGGGGCTTCGAGCGTCAGCAGTCGGTTGAGCAGCGGGGACTTCACAGCCGCACCGGCAGATAGGGCGCGATCAGCGCGTTGACGGTCGCGGGCACCGCGCCGCCCGGCGCGCCGCCCGCGTCGAACCAGGACGCGCCGAGGATCACCGCGGCCTGTCTCAGATCCTGCGGCGCGTCGCTCCAGACCTCGCCGTAGCCAGCGCGGTAGCGCGCCTCCACATGCCCCTCCGCGGGGATGGCCGGCAGCCGCCGCCCGGCGCGGGCGCGCAGATGCGGCCTGCCGCGCAGCGTCTCCAGCCGCCAGGCGTCGACCGGAACGTCGCCCCTGCCGCCGTCCTCGGCCACCACCGCCAGACCGTCGACCGAGATCACCGGTCCGACCGGCAGAACCAGAGTGTCGCCGTCGTCCCAGGCGGACTTGCATAGCGTCGCCGTCCGCGCCAGCAGCAGGCGGCGCGTGCGCTCCTCGACGACCTGCGTCGCGGCCGAGAGCAGCCGCTCCAGCTGCGCCCGACGATCCGCGTCGTCGTCGAACCCGACCGGCAACCGCAGATGGCGGGAGAGGTCGGCCACCGCCTCGCTCGACACGGCGGGGCCGATGATCTCGATACCCATATCCGCTCCTTTCGTGAAACCGCATGGCGCCGGGCTCGCCAGAATCGTCCGGCGCGCGCCCCTGCCCGATCTGTGGGCGCGCGCCGCAGCCCGGCGCGCGCCGGTCTCCGCGCGCCGGTCCTCTTCTTCTCAGCCGTCCGCGGACGGCGCAGGCTTTCAGGAGACGCCGAACTTCAGCAGTCGGATCGCGGCGGTGTCGGTGACGTCGCCGCCGACGCGGGCGGAGGCGAAGAACTGCACATGCGGCTTGGCGGTGTAGGGGTCGCGCAGGATGCGCACGTCGGGCCGCTCCGCGATGGTGTAGCCGGCGCGGAAGTCGCCGAACGCGATGGCGAAGGCGTCGGCCGCGATGTCGGGCATGTCCTCGACAGTCAGCACCGGATAGCCCATCAGCCGCGCCGGCTGATCGCCCGAGACGCCCTCGGCCCACAGGAAGCGGCCCTCGGCGTCCTTCATCTTGCGCACGGCGCCGGCGGTCTTGGAGTTCATCGCGAACACGGCGTTCTGGCGATAGCGGGCGCCGAGGCTGTACACGAGATCCACCAGCGCGTCGGCGGGGTCGGTCGGGTCGAAGGCGCCCGCCGCGCCGGTGGCGATGTAGCCGAGCGCGCCCAGCACCCAGGCGTCGGCCGGCGTCGTCGGGTAGGTCAGGAACCCGCGCGGCTTGTCGACGCCGTCGCCCGAGGTGAACGCGGCGTTCTCGGCGCGAGAGAAGGTGTCCGCGATGCGCTCCGCCAGCCAGCCCTCGATGTCGAAGGCGCTGTCGTCCAGCAGGCGCTGGGACGCCCGCGGCATCGCCGCCAGCTCATGCAGCGGGATGGAGATCTTCGTGATCTGCCCCGCGTCGGTCTCGGCCGGCGACGCGCCCTCGGCCAGCCATGCGCTGGCCATGCCGGTGGCGTCGATCAGCACTTCGAAGCTGCCCGCCTCGACCTGGGCCACCGTCGCGACCGAGCGGAGCGAGCCGGCGCCGCGCAGGATCGAGCCGATGCGCCCGGCGGTCTCCTGATCGACGAGGTAGCCGCCCTCGGCGGCGACCGCCGTCGACAGGCCCTTGCGCTCGACGGTCAGGCCGCGCAGGCCGCTCTCGTCGCCGTTGCGCAGATAGTCGCCGATGGCCTTGCGATGCGGCGTCGCGTCCGCGGCGGCGGCGGCGAGCGCGGGGCGCTGGCCGGGCTTGCGGTCGATCATCGAAATGCGGTCGTCCTGGGTTTTCATCTTGGCCTCAATCTTTTCCTGAAATGACTTGAGGTCACGCACCAGGGCGCTCACCTCTGCCTTCGCTTCCCGGATGGCGCCGGTCGCGGCGCCGCCGTCCTCGATCGAATGCGTCTCGCTCATCAAAAACACCTTCTCTGAAACACCGAAGAAACAGTCAGATCACGCTGCGCGCCTCCCGCAGCGCCTCGGTCAAGAGGCGGGCGGCTGCCGCCTCGCCGCCGTCGCTCAGCTGGAGACCGGCGGTCGCTCGGGCCTGCGGCAGCATCGGGAACGTCACGAGCGACACTTCCCAGAGATCGATCTCCAGCAGCCGACGGCCCCCGCCTTGTCGTTTTTCGGCGCGGATGACGCGGTAGCCGATCGACAGCCCGTCGATGGCGCCCGCGCTCAGCAGCGCCGCCGCCTCCGCGCCGCGCCGCACATCCGGCAGCAGTCGCCCGGAGACGCGCAGGCCGCGGTCGTCCTCGCCCAGCGCGTTCCAAACCCCGATCGGCTGCATCGGATCGTGCTGCCACAGCAGCTTCACCGAGGTTCCCCGCCGCTGAAGCGACGCCGCGAACGCGCCGGGGGCGACTTCGTCGCCACCCTCGTCGATGACGCCGAACAGGCTGGCGTATCCCTCGATCAGGCCCGGCTCGGCGTCGGAGCGGCGTCCGAGCGCACAGAACTTCATCTCCAGCGCGGCGCCCGCGCCGGGAGAAGACGGGCCCTCGCCGACCGAGCGCATGTCGTTTTTCATCTTGCTCGCTCCTATCCGCGCGTCGCCCGTCACAAACGACGCTGGTGCTGGTTGACGAGACGCGTCACCGCGTCGAGGCGGGTCTGCAGCGCCCGCCAGCGCCTGCCGATGACCCGCAGTTCGGAGAGTCGACGCGCCGAAGCCGCCTCGTAGCTCTCCGCTTCGGGGCCGGTGGCCCGCGCGCCCGTAGAGAGTCGATCCTTCATGTCCGGACCTCCCTCGGAGGAAGCCCCAGGAGCCGGCGCTTTTCGTCCGCGTCCAGGAAGTCCGCTTTTGCGATCCGGTTCCATTGCGCATCCCTTTCGTCGGAGAGGGCCGGAACACGGTCGAGATCCGGCTCCGCCCGCACGGCGCCGCCCCAGCGCCACCCCAGCCACCCCGAAAGGGCGCTGGCGGTCCGGCGGGCGAGCGGCGTCACCGCCTGGCGGAAGAAGGCGCGGTTGGCCTCCTGATAGTTCGCGTAGGTGTTGTCGCCCGGCAGGCCGAGCAGCAGCGGCGGCACGCCGAAGGCGAGCGCAATCTCGCGCGCGGCGGCGTTGCGCGTCTCGAGAAACTCCATCTCCGCGGGGCTGAAGCCCATCGGCTTCCAGTCCAGCCCGCCTTCCAGCAGCATCGGCCGTCCGGCGTTGCGCGCGCCCTGGTGGTTGGCCTCGAGCTCCTCCACCAGTCGCCCGTACTGCTCCTCGGTCAGCGTCCCGGCGCCGTCGGCGCCGCGATAGACGACCGCGCCCGACGGACGGGCTGCGTTGTCGAGCAGCGCCTTGTTCCAGCGCGCGGCCTCGTTGTGGATGTCGATGGCCGCCGCCGCGCTCTCCAGCGGCGACATGCCGTAATGGTCGTTCAAGGGGTGGAACGAGCGCAGATGCAGCATCGGCGGCGCGTCGCACGTCATGGCGAAGCGGTGCGCTGTGGCGCCGACCCTGTATTCATAGGCCTCCGGCCATCCGTCGGCGCCTGGCACCACCCTCACGCGGTCTGGCCGCAGCACATGGAGTTCGGCCGGGGCGCCGCGCGCGTCGCAGTTCGCCGCCTCAAGATAGGCGTTGCCGGAAAGCTGCAGATGTCCGTAGGTCGCCTCGAGCAGCGCCGCGCCGTCCTGCCCCGGATTGGGGCTCTGGAGCAGCGTGATCATCGGGTGGTCGGCAAGCTCGCGCCCGCCTTCGACGAAGCGCAGAGGCACGGCGGCCGCCGCCTCTGCGATCATGCGCACGCAGCGGAAGCCGATGACGTTGCCGGCGTAGCCGGCGCGTGTCAGCGATACCGTGTCGCGAGGGGTCCATGCGGCGCGGCCTGGCCCATTGATCACGGTCATGGCCCCCACCGCCGAGGCCTTCTGTTCGCGCGCATGCTTTCGCCACGCGCCGAAAATGCCGAACGCCATCAGCGTCTCCCATGGTTGCATCCGTGGCGCCGACGCCGCCCTCGCGGCCTCGTCGGCGCGGCTTCCAGAGCCCTTCTTCAGAGCCGCCGAACCCGCGGCGCGCCCTCAGGCTCATGCATCAGCGCGACCACCGCCCAGACGAGGGCGTCGACACGGTCGGGGCTTGGCCCCGGTCCGCCAAAGGCGCACAGTTCATCTTCAAGCGCGGGGTGGCAGCCCACATGGCGCACGCGCCCCTGTTCGTAGAGCAGCGACACCGGCTCCGCCCGCGCCGCCTTCCCGGTCGTCGCCCGCACGGTAGAGACCGGCGCGACTGGATCGATGCGCCGGATCATCTCCGCCACGAGATCGCCGCCCTGATTGACCTCCGCGACGATGCGCGAGGCGCAGTAGCTCCGGGCCGCCTCGGCGACCAGCGCCGCCCACGCCGCCGGGGCAAGCCCCTGGGCGGAGCGGTCGGCGAGCACATAGCAGGCGTCCCCCGCCCTGCCGGCAACCACGATCCCGCAGGCGTCGGAACCGGCGTGGCTCGTCACCGGCGGATCGACGCCGATCACCACCCGATCCATCGCCGGCGCCCTTGCGACGCGGTGCCGCTCGATGCCTGCGCGGGTGAACATCGCGCCTGGCCGCTCCGTGAGCAGTTCGCCGTCGAGCTCCTGCCGGCCCTGGGCCGTCCCGCGATAGCGACTTGTTATCTTCTCCAGAAAGTCCCTGGCCAGGTAGGCCCGGTTCGCCGCCGTCGGCGCGGTCGTCGCAACCGTCGACGGATCTTCAAGAATGCGCCGCAGCAGCGCGCTGTCGCGCGGCGTCGTCGTCACCACCTGTCTCGGCCGCGTCCCGAGGCGCAGGCCGAACTGAAGCATGTCCCATGCCTGCTGGCCGCGGCGCCACTTCGCCAGCTCGTCGGACCAGGCGCAGTCGAACTGCGGGCCGCGCAGCGACTCCGGATCAGCCGCGGAAAACAGCTGAGCCTCCGCGCCGTTGGCCCAGACCAGCCGCCGCCGCGTCGCGACATAGTCCGGCCTGCGATCCGGCGGCGTGCAGGTCATGATCCCGCTGTCGCCGAACACCATGACGTCGCGCGCCTGCGCCCAGGTCTCCGCCACCAGCGCCGCCCGCTTCGCACGGCCCGGCGCCGTCGGCGTCGCGCCCTCCATCTGGGCGCGCAGCCACTCCGCGCCCGCCCGCGTCTTGCCCGCGCCGCGCCCGCCCATGGCCACCCAGGTCGTCCACTCGCCTTCCGGCGCGAGCTGGTGGTCCGGATGCGCCCAAACCTCGAACAGATAGGGCAGCGCAGCCTGCGCGTTGGCGCTCAGTCCGCGAATGAAGGCGTCACGTTGACTGCGCTCCAGCGAGGCCAGCGAGTCGGCGAGCGACCTCAGCCCGCGCGGCGTCGAGGTCGATGGCGCGCTCGCTGGCGCGCTGCACGCCGACATGGCGCCGCAAGAGCTTGGCTTCATAATCGAGCACCATCAATACAGCCTTCTGATGCGCGCGGATCACGCCCATCTCGTCGGGATCGAGAGGACGCCGCCCTTCCTCGTTGCGAAGATGCATGATCACCGCAGTCAGAGTGGTGGCGAGTTCCTCGTAGATTGCGCAGGCGTGCTGTAGCGCCTTTCGGGCCGCGCGCTGCGCGTCTGGGGATTTCGCCACGCCGCACCTCGCGAAAAATACACTCGAGAAAATCCGCCGGTTCACTCACTCTCCCCGGCGTCGGGAATCAAATTCCATGGCAATGCTTGATCTTCTATCGGAAAGCGATCCGGCTGTCAAGCATTTTACATTTTTTTACTTTAAATACTAATTAGTTACCAGAAGAACCCCGGGAACGCTCGATCGCCCGCCACGCCGCGACATTGCGATTGTGCTCCTGAAGCGTCCGGGCGAACGCATGGCCACCGGTCCCGTCCGCCACGAAAAAGAGCGCATCGGTATCTTCTGGCCGCGCGGCCGCCATCAGCGAGGCCTCGCCCGGATTGGCGATCGGCGTCGGCGGCAGACCGTCGATCGTGTAGGTGTTCCAGGGCGTCGGCGTCTGGATGTCGCTCCGCGTCAGCGGCCGCTCCAGCGGCCCGCGCCCCTCGGTGATCCCGTAGATGATCGTCGGGTCGGACTGGAGGCGCATCCCGCGCTCCAGCCGGTTGTGGAACACGCCTGCGACCAGTCCGCGCTCCGCCGCGACGCCCGTCTCCTTCTCGACGATCGAAGCCAGCGTCACGAGATCGAGCGGGTTCTCGAGCCTCAGCCCGGGATCACGCGCCTCCCACGCGGCGGCGACCCGCCGCGTCTGGAGATCCTTCATGCGCTGCAGGGTGGCCGCCCTGCTGTCGCCGCGCTGGATCGCATAGGTGTCTGGGGCCAGCGCGCCTTCCGGCGGCGTCTCGTCGATCTCGCCGCTCAGCAGCGGCTCCGCCCGGAGCAGCGCCACGACCTCCCCGGAGGTCAGACCCTCCGCGACGGTCAGCGAGTACTGCACCGTCCGCCCGCTCGTCAGGATGTCGAGCAGCCCCGCCATCGAGGCGCCGGCCGGAATGTCGTATTCGCCGAACCGCAGGGCCTCGTCCTGGCCGCGATACCGCGCCGCCAGCCGGAACAGCGTCGGCGACCCGATCATGCCCGCCTCGGCCAATCGATCCGACACCTGCGACAGCGAGGCCCCGCGCGCCACGGTGAAGCGCGCGGGCTCGGCCAGCGGCCCTACCGCCTCCACCTGACGCATCGCATAGCCGATCATGCCCGCCGCCACGACGCCCAGCACGATCAGCAGCGTCAGCGCGTTCGCCGCGACGCTGCGCATGCGGCGGCCCTCAGGGCGCCCGGCCGAGCACCAGCGAGGCGTTGGTGCCGCCGAAACCGAAGGAATTGGAGAGCGCCACGTCGATTCTCCTTTGGCGCGGCTGATGCGGCGCGAGGTCGATCGGCGTCTCCACCGAAGGGTTGTCGAGATTGAGCGTCGGCGGGGCGATCTGGTCGCGGAGGGCCAGGGCGCAGAAGATCGCCTCGATCGCGCCCGCGGCGCCGAGCAGGTGGCCGGTCGAGGACTTCGTTGAGGACATCGTGACCGACGCGGCGTGGTTTCCGAGCATCCGCGCCACCGCCTGCAGCTCGATCTCGTCGCCCATCGGCGTCGAGGTGCCATGCGCGTTGACATAGTCGATGTCGGAGGCGTCGAGGCCGGCGCTCTTCAGCGCCGCGCGCATCGAGCGGTATCCGCCGTCGCCGTCCGGCGCGGGAGACGTGATGTGATAGGCGTCTCCAGACATGCCGTAGCCGAGCACCTCGGCGTAGATCTTCGCGCCCCGCGCGCGCGCATGGTCGTATTCCTCGAGGACGACCACGCCCGCGCCCTCGCCCATCACGAAGCCGTCGCGATCCCGGTCATAGGGCCGCGACGCCTTATCCGGCGCCTCGTTGAACCTCGTGGAGAGCGCCTTGCAGGCGGAGAACCCCGCGATGGAGAGCTCGCAGATCGGCGCCTCCGCGCCTCCCGCGACCATCACCTCCGCCTCGCCGGCGCGGATGATCCGCGCGGCGTCCCCGATGGCGTGCGCGCCGGTGGAGCAGGCCGTCACCACCGCGTGATTGGGGCCCTTGAAGCCGTACTTGATCGAGACCTGCCCGGAGCAGAGGTTGATCAGGGCGGCGGGAATGAAGAACGGCGAGATGCGCCGCGGCCCGCGCTCCTTCAGCGTGATCGCACCCTCGGCGATGGTCTCGATCCCGCCGATGCCGGAGCCGATCATCACGCCCGTGCGCTCCTGCGCCGCCTCGTCGGTCGGCGTCCAGCCGGCGTCGGCGATGGCCTGATCCGCCGCGACCATCGCATAGACGATGAAGCGGTCGAGCTTGCGGCGTTCGCGGGACGGCATCCAGTCCTCGGGCGTGAAGCCGCCCTCTGCGGTCGGTCCGAACGGGATCTCGCAGGCGATCTTGCAGGGCAGGTGCCGGGCGTCGAAATACCTGACCGCGGCGGCCCCGGAAGCGCCGTTCAGCAGCCGGCTCCAGGTCTCCTCGACCCCGCAGGCGAGGGGCGTCAGGGCGCCGACGCCGGTTATCACGACCCGTTTCATGGAAGCACTCCGGTTGCCCGCGGCGCGTCGCGGCGCCGGTGGGGCGGGCGGCGGCGGGCGCGACGCGCCGGAGGCGGCCAGGCCGCCTCCGCCCGGCAGAAATCAGGCGTTCGCCGCGTTCTCAGAGATGAACTTCACCGCGTCGCCGAACGTCTGGATGGTCTCCGCTGCGTCGTCGGGGATCTCGATCCCGAACTCCTCCTCGAAAGCCATCACCAGTTCGACCGTGTCGAGGCTGTCGGCGCCCAGATCGTCGATGAAGCTCGCGCCCTCCACGACCTTCTCCTCATCGACGCCAAGATGGTCGACGACGATCTTCTTAACCCGGTCAGCGATATCGCTCATGGTCCAGTCCCTCATTGTATGAGCCGCAGCGGCCCAGTGTTAACCTCTGTCCGCGCCGCGGCGGCCCGTGACCCGCCTGCTGACGACGACGCTTTCCCGACGCCGGCGGCCTTGACCCGGCGGTTGCTTAGCACACCCCCAAGACGCGGCAAATACGCCGGGACGCCTTGAGAACACCCACTCAGATCATCGCCATCCCGCCGTTCACATGCAGCGTCTGGCCGGTCACATAGCGCGCCTCGTCGCTCGAAAGATAGACGACCGCCGCGGCGATCTCCTCGGGTGACCCCATGCGGCCCGCGGGAATCGCCGAGAGCAGCCTGTCCTTCTGCGCGTCCGCAAGATCGGCCGTCATAGCGGTCTCGATGAAGCCCGGCGCGACGCAGTTCACCGTCACCCCGCGGGAGGCCACCTCGGCGGCGAGCGACTTCGACATGCCGACGAGGCCGGCCTTGCTGGCGGCGTAGTTGCCCTGCCCCGGATTGCCCGTCGTCCCCACGATCGAGGTGATGGAGACCATCCGCCCCCAGCGCGCCTTCATCATGCCGCGCAGGCAGCCGCGCGCCAGCCGGAAGGCGGCGGTGAGATTGACGGCTATCACCGCGTCCCACTCCGCGTCGCTCATGCGCATGAAGAGGTTGTCGCGCGTCACGCCGGCGTTGTTCACCAGAATGTCGACGCCGCCCATCGCATCGGCCGCGGCCTTCGGCAGCGCGTCCACCGACGCCGGGTCGGAGAGGTCGCAGGGCGTCACGTGAACGCGGTCGCCGAGTTCGTCGGCGAGCGCCTGCAGCGCGTCCGCCCGGCGCGCGGCCAGCGCGAGCGTCGCGCCCTGCGCATGGAGCGCGCGCGCCGCCGCGGCGCCGATGCCGCCGGATGCGCCCGTCACCAGCGCGCGCCGTCCCGTCAGATCGAACATTCAGTCCCTCCCATCAGGCGGCCCGTCAGGCGGACATGGCCGCAGCCGCCGCGGCGACATCCTCCGGCGAACTCACCGACGTCGCGCCGAGGCTGCGTTCGATGCGTCGCGCCAGCCCGCTCAGAACCTTGCCGGCGCCGATCTCCACGAGTTCGGTGACGCCCCGCCCCGCCATCCACGCGACGCTCTCGCGCCAGCGCACCATGCCCGTCACCTGCTCGACCAGCAGCGCGCGGATGCGGTCGGGATCGTCCACCGCCTCGGCCGAAACGTTGCTCACCAGCGCGGGCTTCGGCGCCAAGACCTCGGCGCGGCCGAGCGCCTCGCGCATCGCGTCCGCGGCCGGGGACATCAGGGCGCAGTGGAAAGGCGCCGAGACGCTCAGCATGATCGCGCGCCTCGCGCCGCGCTCGCCGGCCAGCGCCACGGCCCGCTCCACCGCCTCGCGATGTCCCGAGACCACGACCTGCCCCGGCGCGTTGTCGTTGGCCGCCTCGCACACCGCCCCCTGCGCGGCGTCGGCCGCCACGGCCTGCGCGGCGGCGAGCTCCAGACCCAGCAGCGCAGCCATCGCGCCGACGCCCACCGGCGTCGCCGCCTGCATCGCCGCGCCGCGCAGCCGCAGAAGCCGCGCGGCGTCCGCAATCGACAGCGCCCCTGCGGCGCAGAGCGCGGAATACTCCCCGAGGGAATGGCCGGCGACGAAGGCCGCGTCGCGCGAGACGACGACGCCCTCCGCCTCCAGCGCCCGCAGCGCCGCCATCGACGTCGCCATGAGCGCGGGCTGGGCGTTGGCCGTGAGCGCGAGCGCCTCCTCCGGGCCGTCCCACATGACCGCGCTCAGACGCTCGCCAAGCGCGTCGTCGACCTCGTCGAACACCGCCCGCGCCGCCGGACAGGCCTCCGCCAGCGCGCGGCCCATCCCGACCGACTGGCTGCCCTGCCCGGGGAACACGAAGGCGCGCGACATCATTACCTCTGGGTTGCGGGAGAGAGCGGCCCACATAACAACGCGAACGCCCCTGTCAAGCGCCGCCGCGCCTTCGCTGTTGCGTCCTGCGGTCATTCAGGGCATAGGGCGCGTCTCCCGAGACCAGACATCGCGTCGCCTCTCGAGTGCGGGCCCGGGAGGGCTCAGTCGCCCGCACGATGAAGCGCGCCAGAGATACGAGGATTGCGATGGCGCTCTATGAGCACGTCTTCATCGCGCGGCAGGACCTGACCAACGCTCAGGCCGAAGCGCTGATCGAACATTTCGGCCAGGTGCTGAAGGACAACGGCGGCGACGTCTCCGGGTTCGAGTACTGGGGCCTGCGCTCCATGGCCTACAAGATCAACAAGAACCGCAAGGGACACTACCTCTACGTCAAGTCCGACGCGCCCTCGACCGCGGTCGAGGAGATGGAGCGCCTGATGCGCCTGCATGACGACATCATGCGCATCCTCACCGTGCGCGTCGAAGCGCATGAAGAGGGTGAAAGCGCCGTGGTGCGCTCCAAGAACCAGCGCGACGACCGAGGCGGCCGGGGCGGCCGCGGCGGTCGCGGCGGCCGGCGCGACGATTGATCGGAGAGGATTGACCCATGGCCAAGAAACCGTTTTTCCGCCGCCGCAAGTCCTGCCCGTTCTCGGGCGAGGGCGCGCCGGTCATCGACTACAAGGACGTGAAGCTGCTGCAGCGCTACGTCTCCGAGCGCGGCAAGATCGTGCCGAGCCGCATCACCGCCGTCTCGGCGAAGAAGCAGCGTGAGCTGGCCCGCGCCATCAAGCGCGCCCGCTTCCTCGCGCTCCTGCCCTACGCCGTGAACTGAGGAGGCCCCCGCAATGCAAGTGGTTCTTCTTGAGCGCGTCGAGCGCCTCGGCCAGATCGGCGACATCGTCACCGTCCGCGCCGGCTTCGGCCGCAACTTCCTGCTGCCGCAGGGCAAGGCGCTGCGCGCGACCAAGGCCAACATGGTCCGCTTCGAAGAGCAGCGCGCCCAGCTCGAGGCGCGCAACCTCGAATTGAAGCGCGAGGCCGAGGCCGTCGCGGCGAAGCTCGACGGCCAGATCTTCGTTGTCATCCGGCAGGCGTCTGACGGCGGCGCGCTCTACGGCTCCGTCACCGCGCGCGACGCCGCCGACGCCGCGACCGCGGGCGGCTTCTCGCTCGACCGCGGCCAGGTCCGCCTCGACCGCCCGGTGAAGGATCTCGGCCTGCACCCGATGCGTGTCGTGCTGCACCCGGAGGTCTCCGCGACCATCCGCGTCAACGTCGCCCGCACCGCCGAGGAAGCCGAGCTCCAGGCCGCCGGCAAGACGGTCGCGGAACTGCGCGCCGAGGCCGAGGCCGCCGAGCAGGCGGACTTCGACGTTCAGCGCCTGTTCGAGACCGACGACGAGGAAGAGGCCGGCGCCCGCGCCGCCCCCGCCGGCATGGAAGTCATCGACGGCGACGACGACCGCCGCTGAGCCACGGCCGGCCGATCCAGGGGGCCGCGGCGCTTGGGCGTCGCGGCCCCGTTTCGTTGCGCCTTGAAAACGCGGGGCCTTTGCGATCCATCCCCGTTATTCACAGGCCCGACATGAATTAGACAAATGTTTCCAGTAGCTTGGCTGCGCTCGTCCGGCTACTGTCCAGCCGTGCGACAGAAGGGCGACAGGCGATGGCGGACGGAGAAGCCGGGCGCGAGATGCGCGTCAATCCCCACAACATCGAGGCGGAGCAGGCGCTTCTCGGCGCGCTGCTGGTCAACAACGAGGTGTTCGACCGCATCGCGATGCTGATCGAGCCAAGACACTTCTACGAACCGCTGCACGGGCGCATCTTCGAGCTCGCCGCCCGCCGCATCCAGTCGGGCGCCCTCGCCACCCCCGTCACCCTCAAGCCGTTCCTCGAGAGCGACCCAGCAATCGCCGAACTCGGCGGGGTGGGCTATCTCGCGCGGCTCGCGGGCGCGGCGATCTCGGTCTACAGCGCGAAGGACTACGCGCAGACCATCCACGACCTCGCGCTGCGCCGCGAGCTGATCCTGCTCGGCGACGAGATCGCCGGCCGCGCCAGCGCCGTCACCGTCGACAGCGAGCCCCGCGAGCAGATCGTCGAGGCCGAGCAGGCGCTCTACGCCCTCGCCGAGAAGGGGCGCTACGAGGGCGGCTTCGTCAGCTTCCTGCGCGCCGCCAAGGAGGCGCTGGACACAGCCAACGCGGCCTACCAGCGCGACGGCGGGCTCGCCGGCCTCAGTTCCGGCCTGATCGACATGGACCGCAAGCTCGGCGGACTGCACCCTTCCGACCTCATCATCCTCGCCGGCCGCCCCTCCATGGGCAAGACGGCGCTGGCCACCAACATCGCCTTCAACATCGCCAAACAGTACCGCACCGGCGAACGCCCCGACGGAACGGAGGGCGCCGTCGACGGCGGCGTCGTCGGCTTCTTTTCGCTGGAGATGTCGTCCGAGCAGCTCGCCACCCGCGTCCTTTCCGAACAGGCGCAGGTGCCAAGCGAGAAGATCCGCCGCGGCGAGATGGAGGAGGACGAGTTCCGCCGCTTCGTCCACGCCACCGCCGAGCTCGAGCGCATCCCGCTCTACATCGACGACACGCCGGCGCTGCCGATCTCAACGCTCGCCGCCCGCGCGCGGCGCCTCAAGCGCCAGAAGGGCCTCGACGTGCTGGTGGTGGACTACCTCCAGCTCGTGCGCCCCGCCGCCTCCCGCGGCTCCGACAACCGCGTGCAGGAGGTCTCGGAGATCACCCAGGGGCTCAAGGCGATCGCCAAGGAGCTCAACATCCCCGTCATCGCGCTCTCCCAGCTCTCGCGACAGGTGGAGAACCGCGAGGACAAGCGCCCCCAGCTCAGCGACCTGCGCGAATCGGGCTCCATCGAGCAGGACGCCGACGTGGTGATGTTCGTCTACCGAGAGGAATACTACCACGAGCGCGTGAAGCCGGCCGAGGAAGACCCCAAGTTCCAGGAATGGCTGGAGAAGGCCGAGCGCATCTACAACAAGGCCGAAGTCATCATCGGCAAGCAGCGCCACGGCCCCATCGGCACCATCGAGCTGATGTTCGAGGGCCGGTTCACCCGCTTCGGCAACCTCGCGCAGGAGAGCCGCGCCGACCTGTCGCGCTTCTGACCGGCGAAGGCCGGGCCCGGCGCGCGAAGCGGGCGCCGACGCCGCATCGGCGCCCGGCGTTTCCCCCGCCCCTTGGCGCCGCCCCCTCCGCTGACGCAGGCTGCACGCCATCGCGGCGGGGCCTGCGCCGCGCCCCATGAGAATCGGCCCATGCGCGCGACGTTGACCATCCATACCGCCGCCATCGCCGAGAACTGGCGCCGGCTCGCGGCCCTCGCGGAGCCCGCCGAATGCGCCGCGGTGGTCAAGGCCGACGCCTACGGGCTCGGCGCCGCGCTGGTCGCCCCGGCGCTGCGCGCGGCGGGGGCGCGGACGTTCTTCACGGCCCTCGCCGAGGAGGCGCTCGCGCTGCGCGACATCCTCGGCGACGGGCCCGCGATCTACTGCTTCAACGGCGCCACGGCCGAGGACGCGCGCGACCTCGCCGCCGCCGACGTCCGCCCGGTGCTCAACAGCCCGGCGCAGGTCGCCGCCTTCCGGGTCGCGGCGCGCGACGCCCCGCTCACCTGCGCGCTCCAGCTCGACAGCGGGATGAACCGGCTGGGAATGGAGGCGGACGAGCTGTCGGCCCTGCTGGACGACCCCGCCGCCCTCGACGGCCTCGCCCCGGACCTCGCGCTCAGCCACCTCGCCTGCGCCGACGACCCCGCCGACCTGATGAACCGCGCACAGCTCGCTTCGTTCGAGGCGATGACGGCCCATCCCCGGCTCGCCCGGCTGCGCCGCAGCCTCGCGGCGACGGGCGGCGCGCTGCTTGGCCCGGCGTGGCGCTTCGACATGGTGCGCCCCGGCGTCGGCCTCTATGGCGGCCTACCGTTCCGGGAGGCGGAGCGCGTCGTCGACCTCGAGGCGCCCGTGATCCAGCTCCGCGACGTCGCGAAGGGCGAGGCGGTGGGCTATGGCGGCGCATGGGTCGCCGACGCGCCGGCCCGCGTCGCCACCATCGCGGCGGGCTACGCCGACGGGCTCATCCGCGCGATGGGCGGGCGGGCGCGCGCCTTCCACAAGGGGCGCGCGCTGCCGGTGATCGGCCGCGTCAGCATGGACCTCCTGACCATCGACGCGACCGTGGCGCCCGACCTTGGCCCCGGCGACATGGTCTCGCTGCTGGGCCCCGATCAGGGCGTAGACGCGCTCGCCGCCGCCGCAGGCACCATCGGCTACGAGATCCTGACCGCCCTCGGCGCGCGCTACGCCCGCCGCTGCGTCTGAGCGGCGTCCGCACCGATGCCGAAGGGCGGCGACGCGCCTGCGCTGATCCGCGCACCCGCTTCTGTGACCTCGTCACACACCCGTCCCTTGCTAAACCGTCCCGGCAGAAAGATATCCTTGGCGTAAACCTTTAGGAGGAAGCTGGACCATGAAACCGGATGTGACCGCGTTTTTCGACGAGCCGACCAACACGGTCTCGTACGTCGTCAAGGATCCCTCCGGCCCGGCCTGCGCCATCGTCGACAGCGTGCTCGACTTCGACGCCGCCGCCGGCCGCACCGACACCCGCTCCGCCGACGCGATCATCGCCCATGTGAAGAAGCACGGCCTGACCGTGGAATGGCTGCTGGAGACGCATGTCCACGCCGACCACCTCTCCGCCGCGCCCTACATCCAGCGCGAGGTCGGCGGCAAGATCGGCATCGGCGAGAACATCACCATCGTGCAGGACGTGTTCGGCAAGATCTTCAACGCCGGCACCGAGTTCGAGCGCGACGGCCGCCAGTTCGACCGGCTGTTCCGCGAGCAGGACCGCTTCGAGATCGGCGCGCTCTCGGGCTCGGTGCTGCATACGCCGGGCCACACGCCGGCCTGCCTGACCTACGTCATCGGCGAGGCCGCCTTCGTCGGCGACACGCTGTTCATGCCCGACTACGGCACGGCGCGCTGCGACTTTCCGGGCGGGGACGCCGGCACCCTCTATGACAGCATCCAGAAGGTGCTGAGCCTGCCCGACGCGACGACCCTCTACATGTGCCACGACTACAAGGCGCCGGGCCGCGAGGAATACCGCTGGGAGACGACGGTCGCGGAGCAGAAGAAGGCCAACGTCCACATCGCCGGCAAGACGCGCGAGGAGTTCGTCGCGATGCGCGAGGCCCGGGACGCCACGCTGGGGATGCCGAAGCTGATCATCCCGTCGATCCAGGTGAACATGCGCGCCGGCCAGATGCCGCCCGCCGAGGACAACGGCGTGACCTACCTCAAGGTGCCGCTCAACCAGCTCTGACGCGTCAACGACAACAAGGATGACGCCGCAGCCTGACCTGCGGCGCGGGGAGGAGATCGCTTCATGGACATTCGCCGCATCGCGCCCGATTTCTGGGCGTCGCCGCAGATCGCGCCCGAGGACGTCGGCGTGGCCGTGGCGCAGGGCGCGCGCGCCATCGTCTGCAACCGCCCCGACGGCGAAAGCGAGGACCAGCCGGCGACCGCCGCGATCCGCGCCGCGGCCGAGGCGCACGGCCTGCCCTTCCGCGCGATCCCGGTGAAGCCGGGCCAGATCGGGGAGCAGGACGTCGCGGCGTTCCGCGCCGCGCTCGACGAACTCGAGGGCCCGGTTCTGGCCTTCTGCCGCACCGGCTCGCGCTCGGCGACGCTCTGGGGCCTGGCGAAGGCGCCGCGGCTCTCGGCGGACGCGATCCTTCAGGCCGCCGGCGGCGTCGGCTACGACCTCGCGCCGCTGCGTCCGCGGCTGGAGGCCTCGCGCGGCGACGTGATCGCGCTGGCCCCGGCGGCGCGCCACGACGTGGTGATCGTCGGCGGCGGCGCGGGCGGCATCTCGACCGCCGCGAGCCTGCTCAAGCGCAATCCGAAGCTCGACATCGCCATCGTGGAGCCGCGCGCGGAGCACTATTATCAGCCCGGCTGGACGCTGGTGGGCGGCGGCGTGTTCAACCGCGCCGAGACGATGCGGCCCATGGCCGAAGTCATGCCGGCGGGCGTGAAGTGGGTCCGCACCGCCGCAGCCGCCTTCGCCCCCGAGAAGTCCCAAGTCGTGCTGGAGGACGGGACGAGGCTCGGCTATCGCGCACTCGTGCTCTCGCCGGGCCTGCATCTGGACTGGGACGCCATCGACGGCCTGCGCGAGACGCTGGGCGCCAACGGCGTGACGTCGAACTACATGTTCGACCTCGCCCCCTACACCTGGGAGCTGACGCAGGGCCTGCGCTCGGGCCGCGCGATCTTCACGCAGCCGCCGATGCCGATCAAATGCGCCGGCGCGCCGCAGAAGGCGATGTATCTCTCGGCCGACCACTGGACGCGCGAAGGCCGCATCGGCGACGTGCAGATCGAGTTCTGCAACGCCGGCGGCGTGCTGTTCGGCGTAGCCGACTATGTGCCGGCGCTGATGGAGTACATCCGCAAATACGAGGTTCGGCTCGGCCTCAACGAGCGCCTCGTCGCCGTGGACGGCCCCGCCCGCACCGCCACCTTTGCGGTGAAGGACGGCGATGCGGAGCACATGGTCGAGAAGCCCTTCGACATGCTCCACGTCACGCCGCCCCAGCGTCCGACCGACCTGATGCGCGCCTCGCCCTTCGGCGACGCCGCGGGCTGGGTGGAGGTCAACCACCAGACGCTGCAGCACGTGCGCTACGGCGACGTGTTCGGCCTCGGCGACGGCTGCTCGGCGCCGAACGCCAAGACCGCCGCCGCCGTGCGCAAGCAGGCCCCGGTGGTCGCCGAGAACATCGTCGCGATGCTGAAGGGCGAGGCGCTGCGCGCGGTCTATGACGGCTACGGCTCCTGCCCGCTGACGGTGGAGCGCGGCAGGATCGTGCTGGCGGAGTTCCTCTATGGCGGCAAGGTTCAGCCGTCGCTGCCGACCTGGCTGATCGACGGCAGGCGCCCGTCGCGGCTGGCGTGGCTGCTGAAGGAGCGGATGCTGCCCTGGCTATACTGGAACGGCATGTTCAAGGCCCGCGAATGGCTCGCGCGGCCCACGCTGCTGCCGATGACGCCCAAGGCCCACGAGGCGCTGCCCGCCTGCGAGACCGGCGCCGCCAGGGCTTCCTGAGACCGCGAGACGCCGCGTCCGCTCCTCCCTGAGACGTGGTATGACTGCCGCCGGGGCCGTTCCCCGGCGGCCCTTTCTTGAGAGGCGAGACCCGGCCCCATGTCCCTGACCCGTTACCTGCCGATCCTCGACTGGGGCAGCCGCTATTCGCGCGAGACCGCCGCCAACGACGCGCTCGCCGCCGTCATCGTCACCATCATGCTGATCCCGCAGTCGCTGGCCTACGCGATGCTGGCCGGGCTGCCGCCGGAGGTGGGGCTCTACGCCTCCATCGCGCCGCTCGCGCTCTACGCCGTGTTCGGCACCTCGCGGGCGCTCGCGGTCGGCCCGGTCGCCGTCGTGTCGCTGATGACCGCCGCCGCGGTCGGCGAGCTCGCCGCGCAGGGGACGCCGGAATACTGGGCCGCCGCGATCGCGCTGGCGCTGATGTCGGGCCTGATGCTGACGGCGATGGGGCTGCTGAAGCTCGGTTTCCTCGCCAATTTCCTCAGCCACCCGGTGATCTCGGGGTTCATCACCGCCTCGGGCCTCATCATCGCGGCGAGCCAGCTCAAGCATGTCCTCGGCGTGCCAGCCTCGGGCCACAACCTGCTGGAGCTGCTGGGCTCTCTGGCCGAGCACCTGCCCGACGCCAATCCGGTCACGGCGATCATCGGCGTGTCGGCGGCGGCGTTCCTGTTCTGGGCGCGCAAGCGGCTGAAGCCGACGCTGATCGCGCGGGGCGTCGCGCCGAAGCTCGCCGACGCGCTCGCCAAGGCCGGCCCGGTCGCCGCCGTCGCCGCCACGACGCTCGCCACCTGGGCGCTGGGCCTCGACGGGATGGGCGTCGCCATCGTCGGCGCGATTCCGCAGGGACTGCCGCCGCTGACCCTGCCGAGCCTCGATGTCGAACTCTGGGGGTCGCTGGCGGTCTCGGCGCTGCTGATCTCGGTGGTCGGCTTCGTCGAATCGGTCTCCGTCGCGCAGACGCTGGCCGCCAAGCGCCGCCAGCGCATCGCGCCGGACCAGGAGCTGATCGGCCTCGGCGCCGCCAACATCGGCGCCGCCTTCACCGGCGGCTATCCCGTCACGGGCGGCTTCGCGCGCTCGGTGGTGAACTTCGACGCCGGCGCCGAGACGCCCGCGGCCGGAGCCTTCACAGCCGTCGGCATCCTGCTCGCCGCCCTGCTGCTGACGCCGCTGCTGCACTTCCTGCCGGTGGCGACGCTGGCCGCCACCATCATCGTCGCGGTGCTGAGCCTTGTGGACCTGGGTGCGCTGCGCCGCGTATGGCGCTGGTCGCGCACGGATTTCGCCGCCCAGCTCGCCACCATCCTGCTCACCCTCGGCGCGGGCGTGGAGGCGGGCATCATCGCCGGCGTGGCGCTATCGATCCTGCTGCACCTCTACCGCACCTCCACGCCCCATGTCGCAGTGCTGGGGCAGGTGCCGGGCACCGAGCATTTCCGCAACGTCGCCCGCCACGAGGTCGCCACCAGCCCCGCGGTGCGGATGATGCGGATCGACGAGAGCCTCTATTTCCCCAACGCCCGCTTTCTGGAGGACTGCATCCTCGACGCCGTCGCCGCCGACCCCGCGCTGCGCCATGTCGTGCTGGTATGCACCGCGGTCAACGCCATCGACGCGTCGGCGCTGGAGAGTCTCGAGGCCATCGACCACCGCCTGCGCGACGGCGGCGTGAGCCTCCACCTCGCGGAGGTGAAGGGGCCGGTGATGGACCGGCTGGAGCGCGCGGGCTTCACCGCCCACCTCTCCGGCGAGGTGTTCCTGACGCAGTTCGACGCGTTCCGCGCGCTCGCGCCCGCCGTCGCGGAGGCCGCGCTCGCCGCGCCCCGGCGCGACACGCGGCGCGACCCCTCGCGCGGCTGCCCGCCCGGCCCCGAACGGCCGGCCGCCGCCGCGCCGGCGGAATGAGGCGGCCGTGAGCGCGCCCAGCCGCAGCCCCGACCTGCGCGCCGCCCTCGCCGCCGCCGCGCCCGACTGGCCCGACGCGCTGCGCGAGGTCGTCGCGGCGAACGGCTCGCTGCTGAGACGGACCGACGGGCAGCGCATGTTCAGCCCCGGCGACGCGTGTCAGGGCTTCGTGGTGATGCTGTCGGGCGTGGTGCGGGTGGAGCACATGGGGGCGACGGGCCGCTCGGTCGTGCTTTACCGCGTCGGCCCCGGCGACACCTGCGTGATGACGACCTCCTGCCTCGTCACGGGCGGCGCCTATCGCGCCTGGGGCTATGCGGAGGGCGACATCGAGGCGCTGGCGCTCTCGCCGGCGACGTTCCAGCGGCTGTTGGCGGAGAACGAGCCGTTCCGCTCCATGGCGCTGGGGGTCTTCGCCACCCGCATCCGCGAGCTGGTGGAGGTGATCGACGAACTGCTGCTGCACCGCGTCGACCTGCGGCTCGCGGCGTGGCTGGCCGAGGCCGGGCCGGAGGTCGCCGCGACGCATCAGGCCATCGCTGGCGAGCTCGGCACCGCGCGCGAGGTCGTCTCGCGCATCCTCAAGGAGTTCGAGCGCCGCGGCTGGATCGCGCTGGCGCGCGGCGCGGTGGCCGTGCGCGACGCCGCCGCCCTGCGCGGCTTCGCCGCCCAGCGCTGAGAGGACTCCCTGCGACAGCGTATTCGAGCGCCTGGCGACGGGCCGCGAAAGGCCTGTCGCCGCTCAAATCGAGAAGCGGCGGGGGCGGGAGGACGGCGCACCAGCTTTACCGTTACAAACCAACACCCTGGGCCAAATTTCTGGTTGAGGACTCCTCCTGCGGCGTCAGGGCCGAAAACCGCCGGAAATGCCCGGCGCCTCAGTGCGCCGCGGCCCAGGTCGCGCCCTTGCCCGCCTCCACCGTCAGCGGCACGTCGAGCGCCGCGGCCGGGGCCGCCGCGTTCTCCATGACGTCCCTGAGCAGCGCCGCAGCCTCGTCGGCCTCGTCCTCGGGGCATTCGAACAGCAGCTCGTCATGCACCTGGAGCAGCATCCGGGCGCCGGAGCCCGCCCGCTCCAGCGCCTGCGGAATGCGGGCCATGGCGCGGCGGATGACGTCCGCCGCCGCGCCCTGAATGGGCGCGTTGATCGCGGCGCGGTAGGCGAAGCTCGCGCGCGGCCCCTTGGCGTTGATCTCCGGCGTGTGGATGCGACGGCCGAACAGCGTCTCCACATAGCCGTCGCGCTTGGCGCGGTCACGCGTCGCGTCCATGTAGGCGCGGATGCCGGGGAAGCGCTCGAAATAGCGGTCGATGAAGGCCTTCGCCTCGCCCTGCGGAATGCGCAGGTTGTTGGAGAGGCCGAAGGCGGAGATGCCGTAGATCACGCCGAAATTGATCGCCTTGGCCTGCCGCCGCACCATCGGGTCCATCCCCTCCAGCGGCACGCCGAACATCTCCGACGCGGTCAGCGCATGGATGTCGACGCCCTCGCGAAACGCCTGCTTCAGCTCGGGGATGTCGGCGACGCAGGCGAGGATGCGCAGCTCGATCTGGGAATAGTCCAGCGACAGCAGCACGTTCCCCGGTTCGGCGATGAACGCCTCGCGGATGCGCCGGCCCTCCTCCGACCGCACCGGGATGTTCTGGAGGTTGGGGTCGGTCGAAGCCAGCCGCCCGGTGGTGGTGGCCGCCATCGAGAAGGAGGTGTGGACGCGGCCGGTCTCGGCGTTGATGTGGCCCTGCAGCGCGTCGGTGTAGGTGCCCTTGAGCTTGGAGAGCTGCCGCCAGTCGAGCACCCGCGCCGGCAGGTCGTGGCCCTGCGCGGCGAGGCTCTCCAGCGTGTCGGCGTCGGTGACGTAGGCGCCGCTCTTGGCGGACTGCCTGCCCCCCTGCAGGCTCAGCCGCTCGAACAGGATCTCGCCCAGCTGCTTGGGGGAGCCGACGTTGAACTTCTCGCCCGCCAGTTCGTGGATCTCCGCCTCCAGCCCCGCCATGCGCTGGGCGAACGCATTGGAGAGGCGGCTGAGCGCGTCGCGGTCGACCTTGACGCCGCGCAGCTCCATCGCCGCCAGCACCGGCGCGAGCGGGCGCTCCAGCGTCTCGTAGACGGTGGTGACGCCGGCGGCGATCATCCGCGGGCGCAGCACCTTCCAGAGCCTGAGCGTGACGTCCGCATCCTCCGCCGCATAGGGCGCGGCCTTGTCGATCGGCACCCTGTCGAAGGTGATCTGGCCCTTGCCCGAGCCCAGCAGCGTCTTGATCGCGATGGGCTCGTGGTCGAGGTAGCGCTGCGACAGCGCGTCCATGCCGTGGCTGTGCAGCCCGGCGGACTGCGCGTAGCTGATGAGCATGGTGTCGTCGATCGGCGTGACCTCGACGCCATGCCGCTTCAGCACCTTCATGTCGTATTTGAGGTTCTGGCCGATCTTGAGCACGGCGGGATCGGCGAGCATCGGCCGCAGGATGTCGAGCGCCTCCTCAAGGCCCATCTGCCCAGGCGCCCGCTGCGAGGCGCCCAGCAGGTCGCCGTCGCCCTCGACATGGCCGAGCGGCGCATAGGCCGCCCTCCCCGGCGCAGTGGCCAGCGAGACGCCGACGAGCTCGGCCTGCATCTCGTCGAGCGAGGTGGTCTCGGTGTCCACGGCGACGACGCCCGCCGCCGTCGCCTCCGCCACCCAGGCGCGCAGCGTGTCGGCGTCGCGGATCACGACATAGGCGGAATGGTCGATCGGCGCGGCGGGCTTCTCCCCGGCCGGCGCGGCGCTGTCGGCGGCGGGCTTCGCCGGCGCCTCGGCGGCAACGTCCGACGCGGCGATCTCGCCGGCCTCCGCGCCCAGCGTCTCGGCGATGCGGTTGGTGAGGGTGCGGAACTCCATCGCCTTCAGAAAGCCGATCAGCGCCCCGGCCTCGGGCGCGCGCACCGTCAGCTCGGGCCAGTCGGGCAGGTCCGGCACGGCGTCGCACAGCTCGACCAGCCGGCGCGAGATGCGGATCTGCTCGGCGTGGTCGATCAACGTCTGGCGGCGCTTTGGCTGCTTGATCTCCTCGGCGCGGGCGAGCAGCGCCTCGACATCGCCGAAATCGTTGATGAGCTGCGCGGCGGTCTTGATCCCGATGCCCGGCGCGCCGGGCACGTTGTCGGTCGCGTCGCCGGCGAGCGCCTGCACGTCCACCACCTTGTCCGGCCCCACCCCGAACTTCTCGTGCACGCCCTCGGCGTCGATGGTCTCGTCGGGCTCGCCGCGCAGGCCCGGCTTGCGCATGAAGATGCGCCCGCCCACCAACTGCATGAGATCCTTGTCGGCGGAGACGATCACCACCTCGGCGCCCTTCGCCGCCGCCTGCCGGGCGTAGGTGGCGATGATGTCGTCGGCCTCGAAGCCCGGCGTCTCGATGCAGGCGCAGTTGAAGGCGCGCGTCGCGTCGCGGATCAGCGGAAACTGCGGCACGAGCTCTTCGGGCGGGTCGGGGCGATGGCCCTTGTAATCGGGATAGATGTCGTTGCGGAAGGTCTTTGAGGAGTGGTCGAAGATGACCGCGAGATGCGTGGGCGCCCGCCCGCCGTCGCCCTGGATCAGCTTGAACAGCATGTTGCAGAAGCCCGACACCGCGCCCACCGGCAGGCCGTCGGATTTCCGCGTGAGCGGCGGCAGCGCATGGAAGGCGCGGAAGATGTAGGCCGAGCCGTCGACCAGATGCAGCAGGTCGCCTGCGCCGATGCCGCCAACGCTCTCGCCGGCGCCCTCGCCCGAATCCCCGTCCATGCCCTCGCTCCCAAGCCTTCCGCAGGCGCGCAGGCTAGACTGCGGGCGACCGCGCAGGAAGCCCGCGGACCGGACGGGTCAGGTGAGGGTCCGCGCGCCGGTCTCGCGGGGCTCGCCCAGCGCCAGGTCGCCGTCGGGGCTCGCGACGGCGCCGGTGGAGGCCTCGAAGCCTGGAACCACCTCCGACACCGGCTGATCCGCCGGCCCCCCGCGCAGCACGAAGCGGCGGTCGCAGTACTTGCACTCCACGAAGCCCGAGGCACCGATGGAGTACCAGACCTTCGGGTGGCCGAGGGCCCCGCCCTGCCCCTCGCACGCGACGCGGCTCTGCTCCACGACAAGGGTTTCCGGCGCGTCGATCATGGGGCGTCCTCGCCTGCTCCTGCGTTGCGGCGCATCATACGCCCGCCGCGCGACGCATCAAGGCCGGCGACCGGATGCGGCCCGCATGCAGGCGGGGGATCAACACGCGCGCCGGACCGCGCTAGGACAAGGATCGTAGGAAACGGAGGCGACATGGCGGCTTCGACACCGGCGCGGGCGTGGCAACGGATGCTGTCGGGCCGCAGGCTCGACCTGCTCGACCCCTCGCCGCTCGACGTGGAGATCGAGGACATCGCCCACGGCCTCGCCCGCGTGGCGCGGTGGAACGGGCAGACTTCGGGCGACTGGCCGTTCTCGGTGGCGGAGCATTCGCTGGTGGTGGAGGACGTGCTGGCCCGCCTCGGCCCGGCGACGCGCGCCGAACGGCTGTGCGCGCTGCTGCACGATGCGCCGGAATACGTCATCGGCGACATGATCTCGCCGTTCAAGGCGGCGCTCGGGCTGGACTACCGCGCCTTCGAGGACCGGCTGGCCGCCGCCGTCCACATCCGCTTCGGCCTGCCGCCGGCGCCGTCGGCGGCGCTGAAGGCGCGCATCAAGCGCGCCGACCGGGCGAGCGCGTGGCTGGAGGCGACTCAGCTCGCGGGGTTCTCCGAGATCGAGGCCGGGCGCTTCTTCGGCCGGCCGCGCGTCGAGGGCTGGCGCGAGCTCCGGCTCGACCCGATGCCGCCTGCGGCCGCGGCCGCGGCCTTCCTGCGCCGCTTCGCCGCGCTGAGCGCCGCTTCGTGAGCGGGGTGCGCGCCGTCCGGCTGGAGCTCAGCGCCGTCATCATGGCGCTGGCGGAGGGGCGGCGCGGGCTGGAGCCGGTGGTCGCCACGACGCGCGCCGCCGGGCCGCGCGACCTGCCCACCGCCGCCTTCGACCCCGACCGCCACCGCACGCTGGAGCTCGCGCTGCGCGACTGGGTGGCGGAGAGCGCCGGCGTCACCCTTGGCTATGTCGAGCAGCTCTACACCTTCGGGGACCGCGCGCGGACCGCGCCGGGCGGGGACCGCGCGCCCGCCGCGCCGGGCGGGGACCGAGCGCCGCATGTCGTGTCGGTCGGCTATCTCGCGCTCGCCCGCCCGCAGGAGGCCGCCGGCCCCGCCGTCGGCTGGACGCCTTGGCGGCGGCATTTCCCGTGGGAGGACGCCCGCGCCGCGACGCCCGGCGACGCTCCGGAGGCCCAGGGCCGCCCGCCGATGGTGGACGAGGTCATCGCGCCGGCGCTGAGGCCATGGATCGAGGCGGGGCCGGCGCGGCGCCGGCAGCGCGCCGCGGCCTGCTTCGGCCTCGACGGCGCGGCGTGGGATCCTGCCCTGACGCTGGAGCGCTACGAACTCCTGTATTCCTCACGGCTGGTGGCGGAGGCGTGGCGCGACCAGGGGGGGCCGCCGCCAGCGGACCTGCCTCGGCTCGGCGCGCCGCTGCCGCTCGATCACCGCCGCATCCTCGCCACCGGCGTCGGACGGCTGCGGGGCAAGCTGGCGTGGAAGCCGGTGCTTTTCGAACTGACGCCGCCGGAGTTCACGCTGTTCGAGCTCCAGCGCTCGGCCGAGGCGGTGCTGGGGCAGACGCTGCACAAGCAGAATTTCCGCCGGCAGGTGGAGCGCTCGGGTCTCGTCGAGCCCACGGGCGGCCGCACGGCGCGGCAGGGCGGCAGGCCGGCGGCGGAGTACCGCTACGCCCCCGCCGCGACCACCGAGCGCCGCGCCGCCTCCGGCCGGTCCCGCCGCGGCTAGGGCGGCGGCCGTCCCCGATCGCACCGGATCCGCCGCTCGGGCTGCCCCGTTGGACGCGCGAGGTCTCCGATCCCCGTCTCACGCCGGTCGGACTGAGCCCGGGGTGCGGCGCCCCGGCCCCCGCGCGCAGGTCAGGGCGCGCAGGTCAGGGCGCGCGTCAGGTAGCGCACGGCCTTGCCGCGCTCCGGCAGGACGGCGGCGCCCGCCTCGGCGAAGCCGAGCCGCGCGTGAAAGGCGTCCGAGCCCGGATTCGGGGGCGCGCTGTTGATCTCGCAGCAGGCGAGACCGTGCCCGGCCGCCACCGCCCGCGCGAAAAGCGCACCGTAAAGCCTGCGGGCGACGCCGCGCCCGCGCGCCGCCGGCGCGACGATCACGCGGTCGACATAGACGAAGCGCGGGAAGCGCTCGCGGAACCAGCGATAGTTGGGGCTGTCGTAGGATGCGCCCTCGTCGAAGGCGATCAGCAGGGCGTCGCGCCCGCCGGCCTCGGCGCCGACATGGAACGCCCCGGCGAGCAGTGCGTCGAGCGCCGGCCCGTCGAGCGGGCCGGTCTCGGCCTCATGGGCGGCGTTGAGCGCCAGGGCGGCCGACGCGTCGACGCCCCAGCGCGCCGCCGCGGGCGCGGCCTCGCCCCGGCGCGCCGCGGCCGTCATTCGTCGCGGTGGACCTTCTCGCGGCGCTCGTGGCGCTCCTGCGCCTCCAGCGACAGCGTGGCGGTGGGGCGCGCGATCAGGCGCTTGAGGCTGATCGGCTCGCCAGTCTCCTCGCAGTAGCCGTACTCGCCGTTCTCGATCCGGCGCAGGGCGCTGTCGATCTTGGAGACGAGCTTGCGCTGGCGGTCGCGCGTGCGCAGTTCGAGCGCGCGGTCGGCCTCGGCGGAGGCGCGGTCGACCAGATCGGGGATGTTCGTCGCGCTCTCCTGCATCGACTCCACCGTCTCGCGACTCTCGGCGTAGATCTCGTTCTTCAGGTCAAGGAGGCGCTTGCGGAACCACTCCTTCTGGCGCTCGCACATGAACGGTTCGTCGTCGTGGGGAAGGTACTCGGCTTTTATGGCGCCCTGCACGGTCATTCGCTTCGCCTCGCTGTTAACCCCGGCGCGACTCTCGCAACCGCGCCTTAACACTTAGGCAGTCGTATAGTGCTCCGTCCCGACTCTGTTGAGCAAATCACGGCTGGGCCGGATTTCCCCTTTCCCCGGACGGACTCATCCTATGGCTTCGGTGACGGGTATGCCGAGGGCGGTGA
>NZ_FNQM01000014.1 GCF_900107585.1 Rubrimonas cliftonensis
TTCCAAAGCCTGCCTGACGATCAGCGGTTGTGGCAAAAAGGCCAAACGCGGGTTCGCAATTTCAATCACTTAGCCAATCTGTTGTCGAACTTGGGAGATCTACACCGGTCACCTACCGCAGTCGCAAGATCCGACTGGGTCGCGGACCTTGCGGTCTTTCTCTAATAGAAGCGGAATGTCACCATTCTACGCAAATGCGCGCGTTCGTTGGAAGGGACGGGACTCGGGTAAAACGTTCTCACCCACAATGCCGCACCACAAGAAGTGGTACTTTTTCTCAAAACACATTGGACTGAATTAATTTAAGAAAAGTTCCATAGTGTATTGCGCCGCTCTGAGCAATTGAATCTTTGAAAATTCAACATAGAAAAGTTTATTTGCCGATGACAAAAAGCAGCCGTCTGTCAATTTTGACGAAGATTAAGAGTCACAAACATGACGTCGGCTGCTCCGGTCAAAGGATGCGTGGCGTAATCAAGGCCCCATTCATCAAGACGGGCGTCCTCCAACGCCTCCAGAAGGCCTCCTCGCGTCAAATTGCGACCGGCCGCCATGAGCGCCTCGGCCGTCGCAGCACCGATGCGTTCGCCATGCGCGATGATCGGATGTCCACCTGTCTCAATTGCGCGCCGCACGATCCACGGCGTCTCGACCACGGCGAAAAGAGGGTGGCCTCCCTCGAGGGCCCCGCCTGCCGCCTGGAGAGCGGACCATGACAGCCATACGGGCCCCGGCCAGCCGCGCGCCGCGTTCAGTCCATCCTCCGAAAGGATCACAAGTGCGTCACGATCCGTGGCCGCGTCTTTGCGCGCACCCGGCGAGATTCGGATTCGCTCCGACATGGCGGGGGATTCCAGCCGCAGCGCCAGGCCGAGCGCCTCGGCGTCCGCGCGCTCGCGGGTGTCTGGCGTGGCGATGATAGTCACCGAAGCTGGATCAGCCGCCGCGATCGCTCCGGCGAGCGCGGCGCGCACGCCCGCCCGCGACGGCGTCGCCGCGCGAACGATGCTGGGATCCTCGTCGCCTTCGAGAGCTCCCAGAGGAAACAGCGTGGGCACTCCCAAGGCAGCGTAGCCTGGCACGGCCTCGACGCGGGGGCTGAGTACCGCCAGCATACTCGGCGGAGGCGCCCCGTCCCGAAACGTCACGATCTCGACGGACCGTCCCCAGACGGTGCCGCCGCCCAACGCGTCGGCGAGTCCTGAGCGGATCGCCACGGCGAGTTCTTCCGTCAGAACGGGCGAACCAGGCAGTTCGGGCAAGCCGAACGTAACACTGTTGGCCGTCGCGCCGGTCCGCTGCTCGGCGCCAATGCGCTCGAGGTAGTCTTGCAGAGCGGCAATTTCGCCTTGACTGAAGGCGTAGCGCGGCATCAGGCGGCTCAACGCGCGCCCGCTGCTGTCGACGCCCTCGACCACCGCTCGCGCAAAACGCGCCTCGTCATATGCAAGACGGTCGATGGTTTGTCGCGATAGGACGCTCCAATCAATCGGCGGCGCGTCGCCCTCGACCCCGCCGCGCCCATCACGTCCGTGGCAGGAATGACACGGCGAGCGTGCGAGACGCCGCGCGGTCGCGCCATCCTCCAGCCCGACGACCGCTCCGGTAAAGATCGCCCGCCCATCAAGCGGTTCGGCGGCAGCGGCGGCGGCGCAAAGGAGCGACGCAGTTGCTGCAAGCCGCGCCAAGCAGGTCACGTTCCGAGGGTTGCAACTAGGTTGCGCAGTTCGTCAGCCGACGGCATCGAGAGCGAGCGGTAGAAGCGCCCGCTCTCCAGATCGCCGATCAGAAACACCGGGTCGTGCAACTCGAGATCGACGAAGTCGGCGTCGAAGGCCTCAAGCAGCCGGTCGATCTCGCCCGGGGCGCCGGTGAGCCAGAGCCAACGCTCGCTCGCGCCGAATGCGTCCGCCGCCTTGCGCATCATCGCCGGTGTGTCGCGGCCAGGATCGATCGTGATCGACAGAAGTCGTACTTCTTCCCCGGGAGGAAGCATTCCGTCCAGTTCCGCCATCACGTCGTTTCCGATCGGGCAGATAGAGTTACAGAGCGTGTAACTGAAATTGATCACCAGCAACCGCCCGTCCGTCAATGCGCCCTTCAAGCGATGACGCTCCGCGTTCTGATCGATCAGTTCGACATTTGGCGTTGAAAGCCGCTCAAGCGCGAAGTTTCCCTCTACGGGCGCATCCGACGCATTCCCTGATGACAGCACGAGCCATAGGCCCGCCGCGCAAACCGCAGAGGCGGCGAAGGCCAGGGCGACTGGCTTTTTCATCGTGTCTCTCCCGTTTCGTCAGCGGCAGTTTCGACGGCCTTGATCACCAATGCGGCGCTCAGCGCGAGGGGCGACGGCAGGTCGAGCGGGTGCACTGTGTAAGGCCCGGCGTGCGGCAGCGTTACGGTGGCGCGAAGCACGCCGGTGGAGTCAGCTTCCGCGACCACCCGTCCGGCCCAGCTTGAGACCATGCTTGGAAAGGCCAGCGTCAACCGACGCACCGGTAGCGCGGCATCGTCCGGCCCGATCACGTGCAGGGCAATCTCGTGCTCGGCTCCGGCGATGGGCGCGGCGGAGCTCGCGCGGCTCAGCCGCACCGGGGTCAGCGCCTCGCGCTGCGCGTGACCACTGACTTCGAAAGGCAGGCAGGTCGAAAGTTGACCGGTATAGGTTGTCAGAACCAATTCTTGCGCTCCGGGCGCGAAGGCCCAGACGGTCTCAAACACTCCTGGCTCGACTTCCTCGAAGCGGCGCTCGGCGACGGCGACAGCCTGCGGCTGGCCGCCGCGCAGGCGGATAGACCGCATCGGCGGCATCTCGACCGTCGCACCCACCTCCTCGGCCAACCAGGCCGTCTGCCGTTCTGCATCGACCGCGAGAACTTGTGGGCGGGGCGGTAGCGGCGCGAGAAGGCGCGAGGGACCCTGCTCGACCACAGGCCGCGCCGAGCGGGCTCCCATATCGGATCGCTGCACGGTCGCCGCGCTGCCGACCGCTACTGCGGCGAGATCGATCGCGCCAATGAAACCGCCGTCATGACTGAGTATGAACGCTCGGTGATCGGTGAAGGCGACCTCAGAGACGGTCGCATCGATAAGCTCGATTGACTGGACAACGCGACCGAGCGCCATGTCAATCAACGCGACGATGGCGTCCCCCGGGCTCCAGACGACGCCGATCCGCGCGTCTGGCCCAGTCGAGATGCGCGCGAATGGCGCGCCGAGCGGGATCGCGAAAGCCATCTCCGGCGCGTCGTGGAAGCGCAACTCGGCCGCCGCGCTATGCGCCATCACGGCGATCGCGCCGACGCCGCCGAAAAAGCTCACATCAGCGATCGGAGCCGAGAACCGCGCGCGCATCAGCGTCTCACCAGTGGTCGCGTCGAGCATGACCGCCTCACCCTCGGCGGTGAAGGCGCCGAGCGTATCGTCCGCATCGTCGAGACGATGCCGGATCTCTACGGGCCCGCGCCCCAATTGAAGCGCGCTCATCCGCGCGCCGTCAGGCGCGATCCGATGGAGACGGCCCGCGCTGTCGCCGGCCCAGATGTCGCCCCTGCGCGAGACGGTCAGCGCGGCAACGCCCGGAAGCTCATCGACCAAGGTCTCGCTCTCTGGCCCGGTCAGTCTCGCAGCCTCGATCCGGCCGGATCCGGGCCAGGCGAACACCGCGCGCATGTGCCGGTCGTCGATCGCCATGGCTGCGGGCATCGTCTCGAGCCGGTGCGCAGCGACCATGTTCGATGAATAGAGATCGAGGGCTGGATCCACCACCGACAGCGTGGCGTCGCGATTCAGCGCGACGACCAGTAGACTGTTTAGGTCCACTGCGCCAAGCGGGATGCGCCGTGTCGCGCGGAAATTTTGAGCCGCGCGCGCGCAGCCTGCATCGCCGCGCTCGACGGGGCGGACCCAGCCGAGCAGATCGATCCCACGGGGCGGGCGGCCTGTCGCAGGGTCGGTCAACGCCACACGCAGCCGCACCGGCGCGCCACCTTCGGCCTTGACTACGACCCCGCTGACCGGGTCTCGCAGCGAAAGGGAGGCGGTTAGGCTCGCCAGCTGCTCCGCCCACGACGCTCCTGCGCTGGCCGCGATGATCAGCGCGGCCAGCGTCCCGCCAAACAGCCGGACCTGTGTCATCACTCTGGCCTGCGCGCGCAGGATGTCGCTTCGGGATCGTCGATATCCTCGACGACATCGAGCAGACCCCAAACGCCTCCCGCGCGCAGGTGCAGCGGGCCGTCGAACCACAGATAGCAGCCCGGCTCCGCCGGTTTGGTCAACGAGACGGTAATCGCCTTGCCCGGCGCCAGCAGCGCCGCCCGGGGGAAGCCGAAACTGGGGAATAGATCGTTGTAATCCTGCCCAATCGTCGCGAATGCTCGCTGCCGCGCCCGCCCGCCCGGATGCACGACATGCACGACGACCTCCTCTCCGGCGGCGGCGCGGAGCACCGGAACCGGCGCGTCATCCCAAGTCGGAATCTCCTTCGGCTTCAGCCGGAAAAACTGGTCGCCGAACTCGGCCCGGTTCAGATCCGAATGGCTCTCAAGCGGGAAGGAATGGGTATCGCGCAGCCGCACATGGAACGGCTCGGAGCGATAGCTCGCCCCCTTATCACCGAAATCGTAACTGTCGTCGCAAACCTTGCAGTCCTTCATCAGGTCGAGGTCGATCCCTGCCACGACATAAGCGTCGTCCGAGCCCGGATCACGCAGGTTCAACCCATCCTGCCAGAACAGCGTGAATTGCCGGATCGCGTGTCGAGCGCCATTGGGGTCGACGACGTCGAGACGCGCCGTCCACATCGGTCGCGACGTCTGAGCCGCGCCGCGCAGAGGCTGCGGCGCGATCACGAAAGTATCGCAGCGCGTCACGACGCCCGGCGCGCGCAGCCACTCAGCGGCGATCTCCGGCCGGATGTCAGAAAGACGCAACGCCGGCCGCACGCCCCGCGGACCGATCAGCTTGTTGTCGCAGCCGAGGGCCGTGCGCGGCGCGCGTAACTCTGTCGCCCGCGCTCCGCGCGGCGCAACCGTGACCGCGCCTACCAGACCATGGGTGGGATGGCCTATCACGTCGCCGAAGGACTTCAACGGAAGCGCGCCGAAGGCGTAAGGTAGATGGTTCGCGTCGAGCTTCGCGAGAGTTCCGTATTCGAAGATGTTCTGGTTTAGCGCCTGCACGCGGCCGACATAGTCCGACAGGGCGCGGTCTCCGATCTCGACCACTCGGCGCTGCGTCTCCGCATCGATGACGCCGCCGGCTCGCAGCACGTCGATCGCGTCGGCCATCGGCAGGACGATACGGTCCTCCAGACGCGGCCCGACGGAGAGTTCTATGGCCATGATGGACGCTGGATCGCCATCGGCGGGCGCGGTTGGCGGCGTCGGGCCGACGCGCTGAGGGGTGATGCGCGCCCTAAGCGCGGGATCGCGGAGCATCGGTTCGAGCGCCGGCGAGGCGCCAGGTTCAAGCAGCGCCCCGTCCAGCGTCTGCGCGAGGCGCTCGGTTACGACGGCCCGGTCTTCTTGCAGCGCGACGATCTGCTCGCCGAGGATCTGCGCGTCAGCAGCGCCGAGTTCGGGCCGTGCGGGCAACCGCGCGACGCCGTCTGGCAGCGTCGGCCCGCCCTCTGCGCCCAGACGTGTCAGAATGAGGTCGGGCAGGAGGATGTTGACGGCGTCGGAGACGCGCAGCGGCGCAGTGGTTCCGATCCCGGCCGGCGCGTAGACCAGTCCCGCATAGAACTCCAGCTGCTCGATCTGCGCCAGCCGCGGCCCCGGCTTTTCGAGGAGATCCGGGCGATCCTCAATCGAAAGGACCGCCGTGCCCATTTCCGCTGCATGCCTGTCGACGCCGGCGAGCGCCCAGACCGGATTGTCGCCATAGGGGCGCGCATAGGCCGACTGGCGCGTGAGCACGGGCAGCGGGAAGGATAGGGCGAGCCGGGCGGAGGGAATTGCGTCGCGCCGTCGATCCGTTCCGGCTGTCGCGAAGATCGTGCCGTCCGGTCGCTCGTTCTCGCTCCACGCCCGCTCGACGTCGAGCGACACGATGGGCGTCATGTTGGCGTCGCCGGGGATGTCCGACAGGCCCGGCGACGCCCCCCTTCGGCTGCGCAGCGCGTTCAGCACCGTCATGTGCACGCAGTCGCCCGCGTTCACGTTGATCACCAGCGGTTCGGGCCGGTGATATGTCGCGCGGATCAGATCGACGATCCGGGGCAGCGGGATCGCGGTCCAGTTCGCGCGATCCTCAATCTGGACGTCGGTCACCCTCTCGGGGCGCTCGGGATCGACCAAGGCACGCGGATCGACCAGCGCGAAGAACAGCCCGTTGCCGTCGAGAAGCTCTTCAGAATAGGGCGTTCCGGGTTGCCCGGACGGCGTCGTACCGCGGAACACGGTCTCGGCCTCGATGGCGACGATCGCCGCATAGACGCGCGGTGCGCCTGGTTCGCATTCGGCAACTGGACGATAATCCGGGATCGCCGTCTCGGGATCCGGCGGGGTTCGAAGCCGCCCGAAAAGCTCGGCCAGACGCTGAGCGGTCAGATCCTCGATCTCGACGCGCCCGGCTCGTTCGAGCCGTTCGACGAGCGGCGCGAGTTGGTCGGGCGGGGCGGCCTCGATGGCGTCGATCGCCTCGTTGCGGAAGCGCGTGAGCGGCTGGACCACGGCTCCTTCTTCATCCGCCCCACCCTCTCTTGGCTCCTGGGTCGGCTCTGCGGGCGGGGCTGAGCGGAGCGCGCGCGGCGCGGTCAGCAACGCTGCGTCCGGGCCGAGTTCGGGCCGCCTCCGCAGCGTCTGCCCGAGCGGATCGGCCAGCAGCGGGTCGAGCCTTCGGCGCAACGCGTCGGGGACGATCGCGCCCGGATCGTCGCGCGTCAGTGATTCGAGCTCGACCGCGCGCTCCGACAGATCGCGTTCGAGCGCGCGGAACAGCTCGAAGCGCCGGGTCTTTGCGCCGACGCGCACCAGCCCCCACGCCCCGTTCCAGAGCGCGTCCTGCGAGCCGAAATGATAGGGCGTGTCCAGCGTGCGCAGTTGCAGCCGCGTCAGACGTTGCAGCGCCCGAACATCCTCCAGACGCGTCGCGGCCGAGACTGTCTCGCCGGTCCGCGCTTCGGCGCGCGCGACCAGTTCCTTCGCAACGGCTTCGAAGTTGGTGTCGTAGAGAAACGCGCTCTCGAACTCGAAATGTTCCGAGATGCCGACTTCCTGCGCTGCGATCCGGCCGTCATTGTTGAAGCAGAGCGCGATCTGCTCCTCCATGTCGCGCCAGAAGTTTCGGTCGGCGGTGGCGGAAAACCCTTGCCATCCATGCCGCTGCCATGCCCGATACTGATCGGGCCGACCCGCTGAGGCCATGCGAACCCCCGAAAGCGGCCCGCCCTCCAGCTCGCAACGTCGCGCCAGCGTGGCGACCGGCGTGTCGTCCTGCCAGGGCCGCGTTTGCGCGGCGGGGAAGGCCTGGTCGACATTGCGCGGCCAAGTGTAGCCCTCCAGCGTGAAGGTGTGCTGAACCTCCTGCGCCCCCTGGATCAACCGGAACTGCAGATGATCGCCGTCGAAGGCTTCGATGATCGGCGTCGCCGGGTCTCCGTGCAGCGCGCTGAGCATCACGTTGGCGAAGTCGCCCTCGTCGCCCGGACGCTGGCGGCTGATCGAGCAGCGCTCGGTCACGCCGGACAGCAGGGGGGAGACCCAGTCTTCCGGCTTCGCCTTCAGGTTGCAATCCGGACTGGCGCTCGAGTCCACGCCAATCCTCAGCGGCAGCGGCTCTCCGCGATAGTTGATCAGATAGGGGTCGTGATGATCGACCGATATACTCTCGGGTCGCTGCGGCGGCGCGACCGGACTGGCGAGGCGAGCGCGCGGGTCGTCGGCGGCGTAGCCCGCTGCGGCGGCGCGATACTCGGTCAGATGTTTGAGCAGATAGTCGTCCGCGGCGAGCGATGCGCCCTTGTGGATCACGCGGAGGTCAGCCAGCAGATTTGTCGTCAACCCAGTCTTATGATCGGAGCGGTCGCCGGGCCGGGCCGCGGCGAGCCACGCGGGCGGCGTGTCGCCGTCTTCGGCGAACCAGAACCCGTCCGAGTCCTCACCGAGAGCGGAATCGCAGAACGCCTCCATCCGGGGCGCGCTTTTCGCGATCCCGTAGCGCGCCTCGCAGAACAGCGTAACCATACCCTTCATGCGCCGCTCGCGCGCCGCCAGCGCCTCGATGTCATCCTCGTCGGCGAGGGTCTTGGACAGCGTATCGATCTCCGCGGCGCTCATTGTGTCGCGCGGGTCATAGAGCAGGGCGAAATCGGCGATCGACAGGGCGTATTCGCGGTACTCAATCAGATCGCCGGGCTCGGGCGTCAGATTCACGATGACCTTGCGCGCGCCGATATCCGCCTCGCCCGCCACGATCATGCTGCGATCCGCCCGAGGCGCTGTGCAGGACAGCGGAGAGTCGTCGCAGATCTGCGCCGTCGCCGGCTCGATCAGCAGCGCGGTGTAGAAGCCGTGCTGCTGGATAGAGGACGGGCCGAAATGGTCGTGGCTGAACACGGTGCGAAGAGTGCGGTCGGCGTTGCCCGCCTGCGCGCCAGCGCCGTCGTCGGGCGCGCGGATGTCCGACAGGATCGGGTCCGCGAACCAGCGCTGGGTGGTGGTCTGGAAGAGATCGGGCTGTGCGCCGCGCTTCATCCGCCAGATCTGCTTGTCGAAGGCGCTAGACACTTTCCACAATCCGGTCTTCTCGTCGAAGACGCACAGACCTTCGAATTCACGCATCGCCAACTCGCCCGGCGCGCGGTTGGAAGTGACGTCGCTCGCCGAGGGCGTGTTCTTGGCGGCGCAGATGCGCACCGCGATCTCGTCAGGCGCGAAGGTGCCGTCCTCGTAGTTGAAGCCGTTGCCCGATCCGTCCGACGAGGTGACATCGAACTTCACCAGATGGATGTGTTGGCCGATCGTGTCCGTCGGCGTCTTGACCTGGAAATCGTCGAGCTCAAGCTCCTTGGGCAGTTCGTTGGTGTGGCGGAACTCGATGCACTCGCCCGACAACGCGCGGAAGAAGAACGGCTCCTCGCTCGCCGTCACCTTGGGCGAGATGCGGCCCTTGCCGTCCTTGTAATCGTCGGATTTTGCGGTCAGCACGTTGATGCGCGCCTGCGGGTCATGCCAGCCGGCGCGGTTGGTGATGAGATCGACCTGCACTGCCGAAGCCTCGTAGCGGCGATAGCCGATCACCGCTGGGTCTGGCGCGAAGGTTGGATCCAGCAGCCCGGCGACGAAGGGATCCTGTTCCAGCATTAGCCCGGCAACGCTGAGCCGCCCCATCCCGGTCGGCGCTCCGCACGGGTCTGCGAAGGGCGCGCCGGGCTTGGCCGGCGCTGCGTTTACGGTGAACAGCCCTGAGCCGCCGAACGTCTTGTAGCCCCCTTCCTCGGCGACGAAGGTGGCGGGCGAGCCGTCGGGCGCTCGCACATCGAGCGCCGCGCCGCCGCCATGGACGGTTCCGTCGTGGTGAAACGCCATCGCGGCCCGTTCGATAGGCTCGCCGTCATAGGCGAGCAGGTCGAGTTCGGCTTCCTTGAACTTCATCGACATGTCGCCAAGCGCCAGAGCCGCCGCGATCACCTGGCTCTGTAGCGCCTCGCGGTCCGCTAGATCCGAGTCGGTCAGGGCGTCGGCGAGGTTGCGGGCCTGAGACGGCTTGGCCAGCCTTTCCGTCACATTGGGCGGCGCTTCGAACGGCAGGTCGCGCTTGGCGTTGTCGGTGACGACATGGCGCGGCAGCCCGCCGTCGAGATACTCTCCGGTGACCAGATCGCCGGAGAGCTTGCGGGCGATGTCCATCGGCGCCTGCGGCGGGCGATGCCCCGGACGCCCCGCGATGTAGAACGGGTACCCGGGAAAGGCGGTGATCTCCGTCCCCTCGGGCGCCGGCTCCGTCTCGACCACGGCGACGGTCGCCCCGGCCCCGTCCTCCGCGACAGTCAGCGTCGCCTGACCCTCGTCATAGGTCGGCAGGACAGGCCAGGGCTGGCCGCGAAGCGGCGTCACCGCGGGAATCGGCGTCCCGACATTGCGGGGCGTCAGCCCGTCGCCGGGCGCGATCCACCGCCCGGTCGCCTGGTCCACCGATCCGGGGCGCTTCATCGCGCGGATGTCGGGATGCATCTCGGCGAGCGAGAGGGTCGGCTCCCACTGACCGTCTGGCAGCTTGCGCGTCCCATCCTCAAGCGTGTCGTGAACGCGCCAGAGCTCCCACATGCCTTGCGCGAAATGCGGGTAGAGGTGGCAGTGGAAGATCGAGTCGCCCACCGTGCGGTTGCGATTGCCCGAACCGAGCGTGTCGAACCAGCCGGTCTCGCCTGCCCGCGCGCCGCGCCGGTAGACCTCCATGCCGCCGCCATAGATGTCGTAGCTGAACCCCTGCTGCGGCGCCACGGTCTGGCTGTCGAGATAGGCTCCGCGGCCGCCGTCATTTCCGGTGAACCATTGATGCGCGTGTAGATGGAAGACATGCGTCTCCTTTGGCCCCGCATGGTAATTGCGGAACACCACGGCGTCATTGAGATAGGAATGGTGGACGTTCGAAGGATCGTCGCTGAAGTGCTCCAGCAGCGCCGGATCACCGTTGGCCCAGGATGTGAGGAAGAACTCCTCGTACAGACATTCGAGACAATTCGCGGCCGGACCGATGCCTTTTCGGTTCGCCAGCAGCATCCCACCCATGCCGCCCGCACCGTAATTGATCCCGAAGCCGTCCCGCACCCCGGCGAGCTGGCCGCCGCTAAAATCTCCAAGTTCCTCGAAATTGCGCGGATAGAAGGTCTTAAGCTCGTCGTGGAAGAAGACCGAGAACTCGCGGAAGCTGAGCGCGGGCTCCTCTTCGAAGGCATCGCGCCAGATTACCGCGTTGAGGTCTGAATGGATGATCTCGAAGGCGTCTTCCGCGTCGTCGACCGCGCGCAGCATGTTGAGCACGGGCACGCCGCTCTGACCTGAGACGGGGTCGTCGAGAGTCAGTTCGTAGCGTGTCTCGTCGGCGATCTGCGCAGCGTCGACGGCGTGGCGCACGCCGACGCCGGCGGGGTTCCAGACCCTCTCGAAAGCGGTGCGCGTGATCTGACTGCGATACCAGCGCGCGTCTGTCTTTTGCACGTTCACGGCGCCGAACAACCCGTGCGTGAGACTGCCGCCGTCACCCTGCCCGCCCGAGGGGGCGCCGGTGCTCGCCATGAAGAATGGCCCTTCGCGCTCGACGAGGAAAAAGCAATCGACCGTCTCGCCGGGCGCGATCACGCCAAGGCCCGTGCAGGCGTCATGCGGCTCCGCGCGGATCGCCCGCCGGGCGGCGTCGAGGCGGGGCGTCCCGTCAGGGTTGCGCGCGAAATTGATCGCGGCGAGACCCTGGATAGCGAGGTTCGCCCCACGGGAACGGGGCCAGTTCAGATCGTCTTCGGGGCGGCGCGGATCCTCGCTCTGCTTGATCGCGCAGGCGACTTCGCCGTGTTTGATCTGGTGGGCTTCGCCTTGCGAGACCCATTGACGAAGCTTGTGATAAAGCAAGCCGAACGGCCCGCCTTTGGCGCTCCCCTCGGCACCGCAGTAGTCTCCCGAGAAAGACGGATCGTGCTCGCGCAGCAGGTTCGACAGGCGGATATGAAGAACGTCGCCGACATTGGCGCGCAGCGTGAGCGGGCGAGGCCGCTTGCAATCCTTGAGCCGGACTTCGCCCGGCGCAAGCTCGCCGCGCCAGCCCTCGACGCCGGTCGTCTTGTCGCACGCATCGGCGTCTATCGCGTCGGGCGCGATGGCGACGGGGGTGAGGTCGCGGCGCAGCGCGTAGATCATGCCATAGGGGTTGAACGACCCAAAACGGTTGTAGACCAGCATCTGGTCGACCGCCGCCACATCGGCGCAGATCGTCCTGCCGAACCTGCCGCGCTGCGCGTCGCCCACCAGCGTCGAGACCGCGCCGTGGACAGGCGCGCAGGTCATCGGATTTTCGATGCTCTGGGCGACGGCGGGCAGGGTGGCGGAGAGCGAAAGCGCAACAATCGAAATAATGCGCCCGACGGACAAATAGTGCATGCCTGATCTCCAATGTGAAGCGTTGTAAAATACCACCTTTACACCAACACCGGGTGTAGATTACCACAAAGTCGGTTGAGAGGGATGCGTAATCTGAGATCAATAATCTGAAAGCATATCAGATGTTTAACAGAGGCAGTTTGCGCAAGATGTCCCCGAGACGCCTTTCAGGCAGACCGAACCGATTCGCAATCGGGTGGCGCTGCATATTGAGGGTGGCGGCGCGGCCTGCGTCAGGTAATGCCCCGTAGAATCCGTCTGAATACACGGGCGATAGTACGCAAGCCGGGATCGTCATCCGTCGACGCCTTTTGGCGTAGCCTCCCGACCAAGGTGCCATTGACTGACCGGGCGCGCCGGCGAAATTATTTGTGGGGTTTGCGTCAGCCACGGGCATCGATTGCGCGGTCGCCCTACGTCAAAGGGTTCAAATTGATTAGAGGCGCCGCGTTGCAGCAGTGTGGCCCGTCATGACGACAGTCCCCCCATGAGACCGCTCGCATATCGTGGCGTAAAGCTGGTCCTTGCGGCGGTCGCCTCAGCCGCCCTGTTCGGATGCGCCCGGCCGCCGCTCGACGACCTGGCGAAGGAGTACACTGAAACGCTGGACGAGATCGGCTACGTCGCGGTCTTCCCGCCGCGCGAGGACATCCGCATAGGCGACATCTTCCTGCGTGCAGGCGAGCGCGACAGGCTCGACGATCCCGAAGCCTCAGTCCGCATCCACATTGGAACGATTGAAGAACTGAGTTGCCGCGCCCGCGTACTCGCCGCGTCGCGGCTCGCCTACGCCCCTACCACCGGCGACGGCAAAATGATCTCGCTCGCTCAGCCAGATCTACCGCAGTCGCGCTCTAGCACGCTGCCAGCGGTCGCCTTTCCCCAGGTCGTCTCCGCTGGGGCCGGTGCGGCGGCGGCCGGCGGCGGCGCCTTCGCAGGCCTCGTGTCGGCCAGCGGCGCGGGCGCGGAGCGCGTGGCCATGTCATTCGGCGCTGTACGCCACGCGAGCTCGGCAGCCTGGGCCTTTGACGGCCAGCCCATGCCCGCCTACCAGGCGCCCACCGGCGCGAAGTCGGTCCAAGACCAGCTCGCCGAGTGCGCCGCCCTCCCCGCCTTACGCTCGCGCGGCCGGAGCGCCGGGCTACGCGCCTACCACAGCACTGTGGAAACCTTCTGTCCTCATCTTGGTGCCCTGAACGTGACGGCGGCGGCCCATCGGCGCGCCTGCAGCGACCCCGGCAACAAGTGCGACTTCATCGTCGTCACCGACCTCTACCTCGCTCGGAGCATCGGCTACGGCTACGCCGACGCGGCCTCGGGCAGCTTCTCCTTCGCACGCGGCCAAGCGGCGAACCTCGCCGCCAACGCCACCGCCCCGGAACTCGCCGGCTCTCCCGGCGCGCCAGTTGCGGCCGGCGTGGCGACCGCCGCAGCCGCAATAGCCGCGCCAGGTGCGGCGGCCGAAATCTCCACGGCCCGTAGCTTCGCCTACGCGGAACCGTTTCCGAGGCCTGTCGCAATCGCCCTCAACGCGATCTACATCGACGCCGACCAGGCATGCGAGCAGGAGCAACGTCGGACGACTGCCCCAGGCACAGGCCAGGAGGACCCATCGCCATGACGACGCGACGCGATCAAACCCCGCAGTGCTCCTCCGCACCCGCCCGGCCGCACCCGCAGCTACGCAGCGCGAGCCATTTTCTGATCGGGGCGTTCCTCGTCAGCCTGTCGCCCTCCCTGGCCGTCGCGCAAATGTCCACGCAGCCCGAAGACCCGCGGGACACTGTCTTGCGCCTGCCGGTTGTCTCTTCCGGCGACGTCGTCGCGACCGCCCTGTTCTCCTTTCGCCAAGGCGTCTGGCCGACGTGCCCGGCTGCCGTGCAGCCTCCGTCGAACAATTCTGATACGGTCGAGATTGTCGGACCGGAGGCGCTCCGTCGATCCGACGGGCGCCCAGCCAAGCGCGAATGCTACGCCGATGACGAAGGCAACTGCTACTGCTTCGGCGACTCCAGCCCCACCGGAGAGCCGCCGGTTCTTCTGGTGCTGTCGCGCGACGTCATGGATGGTGTGCGCGCGCTCTGGAACGGCGAGAAGATAGAGGACACGCGCCTCCATCCTCTCGACGTCGAGGAGGCTCCGGCCGTGCAGCGGTTCCAAGCCGGTTCCCTTCGATGATCCTGCGAAAGCCGGCGCTTCTACACCATCGGGTGGGGCACTTCCCTCGCCCTTTCCGGCGGCGCCGCCATGTTGATTTCAGCGGGTGAGCATAACGCATATCTAATTGAGGAAGCCGAAGCCAGTCTCAACCCTCTGAGTTTGAACGCTGTGCTCACGTCACCGAAGCAAATGGCTTCGCTGTTTTCGTGTGTCCATCGGCCAGCCCCTCAATCTCGCGACCGACCTGCTCGAGCCGGGCCACATCCTCGCCGAGTTCGGCCAGCATCCGCCGCATCGCCGGCGTCAGGTCGTTGGTCTCGTAAGCAAGCACCCGCGGCAGATCGCGCCCGAAGACCCCGGCTCCCTGCCGGATCGCCACGCCTTATTCGAGGCAGGACGTCCGCGCCTGGTTGATGGCGCGTGTCCGGCTTTAGCATGTGTAGCGAACGACCGCTCCGACGCCGGCGCTGCAGCATCCGCCCTAAGTGTCGCGGCGGCGCAGAGTGTTGCACGCGCGTGCAGCATAATCAGGGTGTGGCGGGTAAGGGCTCGATCCAGCCCTCCGCCGCGTTCCGTATGAATGACCGTTCCGTGCGCATGCCGGCCGCCCGTCGGCGCATCCTGCGCAACGCGCGCCCGCCTCACGGTTCTTCCTGCGCGGTCGTCTTCGGCTCCCGGATCAGAGATACCCGGCGACGATCTCCGCCATGCGTTCCGGCCCGAGCACGGGCGGCAGCAGCGTCAGCACCTTCCCGTCGCCGCCCACGAGGTAGATGAACGAGCCGTGGCTGTAGACCGGCTGGCCGGCGGGATCCTCGAAGACGACTTCGGCGGAGACCTGGAAGGCGCCCCTGGCCGCCGCCAGCGCCGCCTCGTCTCCGGTCAGCGCCACGAGCCGGGGATGGATGCGCGGCGCGGCGACGGAGAGCGCCTCGGGCGTGTCGCGCGCGGGGTCCACCGTGATCAGCACCGGCGAGAGCGCCGCGGCGCGGTCCCCGAGCAGGTCGAGCGTCTCCGCCATCCGCGGCAGCGCGACCGAGCATATCGCCTCGCACTGCGCGTATCCGAAGAAGAGCAGCATCGGCCGCCCGGCGAAATCGGCCTCGGTGCGGCGCGCGCCGGTCTGGTCGATCAGGTCGAAGCGCGCCGAGATGGTCACGGGGAAGGGCGTTCGGGCGGGCGATCGACCAGCCGACCGCGCGGCGGGCGGGACCGCGGCGGCGACATGCGCCGCCGCCTCGTTCGGGTCGGCATGAACGACGCCGTCATGGGCGCCCGCCCTTGTCGCCGCCAGCGCAGCAAGGCTCGCCAGAGCCAACAGCAGCGCCGCGGCGCGGCGGGCCGGGCCGCGGCGCCTCATTCGAAGAGATACGCCTTGAACGCGGCGTCCTCCTCCAGCCCGAGCCCGAGATGACCATCGCGCGCGATGAGCGCCTGCACGCGGCGGTCATTGCGGAACCATGGTCCTTCCTCGCCCGCGGCCTCGGGGTTGCGGGCGGCCCATGCGTCCGTCCAGCGGTTCGCGGGAAGGAACTCCGCGTCGCCCGGCCCGCGGATGCGCTGGAGGTGATAGACCTTGAACGGGTTGGCCGCGTCGTCGCCGACGAGGTTGCCGTCCACCTCGACCGTCTCGCCGCAATAGGGCAGCAGGTCGTCGACGGCGCCGTTGAAGAGCGCCTGCGCGTTCTTCAGCACGGGCACGATGGCGCCGTCGGCGGCGCGCAGCAGGGCGAGCTGGCGCGCGCCGCCGCCGCAATCGGCAGGGCAGTCCCCGGTCAGTTCGCACAGCGTGTCGACGACGCGGGCCTCGAATCGCGCCGGCTCCTCGCCGGTGAGGCTCCAGGACTGCGCCTCGGAACCCGCCGAGAAGCGGCCCTCCTGCGCCAGCGCCGGCGCGGCGAACAGGGCGAGGATCGCGAGCGCCCTCATTTCTGCGGCTCCGGAATGGCGAAAGGCGGCACGACGTCGAAATCCTCGTGGCTGCGGTTGACGAGGCCGAGGTTCTCCACCACGCGATCGACGATGAGGTAGTTCACCCCGTCGCGGACATGCAGCGCGCCGTCCGCCACGAGCCGGTCGCTCTGGACTTCGAGGATCGCGTCGCCGCCGGTCACGGCCGCGTCGCCCTCCCACTTCAGCACCATGTACACCGTGCCGTCGTCGGCCAGCAGTCCGACCGGAATGCCGCCCGCCGCGCACCACAGCGCGCAGGTGTGGTGCGCCGAGCCGGTGACGCTCTCGGGAAAACCCATCACGCCCGAGAAATAGCACCATGTGTCGATCATCTCGCCCGTGACCTGCACGCGCTCCACCGCCGTCGCCGGTCCCGCCAGCGCGAGAGCGGCCAGCCCGCCCGCCAGCGTTCGCCTCGCCATCATCCGCATCCCGCTTCCCTCCCGAACCGCCCGAGCTTCCCTCCCGAACCGACCGAATCGAGCATAGCGCCCGATCGCGGCGCCGGTGCGTCACCGATGCGCGACCGGGCCCGTGATGCGGCGTGAGAGGGTGCGGCGTAAGGCCCCGCCGGCGCGCTTGACGGATGCGCGCGCGACCTGCCATCACGACGGTGCGAACGGTTCCGGCGCGTGAGAGCGCGGCGGATGAAAAGGGAACGCGGTGCGGCCTCGCAGGGGCCAAAGCCGCGGCTGCCCCCGCAACTGTAAGCGGCGAGCGCGCCCCGAACGCGCCACTGGAGCCCCTCAGCGGGCGCCGGGAAGGCCGGGGCGAGGCTGTGACCCGCGAGCCAGGAGACCTGCCGTCCGCGGTCACCCCATCCCTGTGCGGGGCGCGCAGGGTGAGCGGCTTGCCGCAGCGGTGATGTCTCGTCGCCGTTCGCGCGCGGGCTCGCCCCGATGCGTTGGACAGAACCATGTCCGCCGGCCCGGCCGCAGCGCCGCCCGGCTCGCAGAAGGGGCTCGCATGAAGCGAATCCGTCCCATCCTCGTCCCGCTCGCCATCGCGGCTCCCGTCGCCGCGGCCCCGGCCGCCGCCGCCGCGCAGCAGTCCGTCACGCTCGATCCGGTGGTGATCACCGCCACGCGGTCGCCGCTGGAGCGGGCGCGCACCGGCTCATCGGTGTCGGTGCTCACCGCCGAGGACATCGCCGAGAACCCGGCGCCCACGCTGAACGAGACGCTGGACAGCTTGCCCGGCGTCTCGATCGCGACGCGCGGCGGGCCCGGCACGACGGCCAGCGTCTCCGTGCGCGGGTCGGGTCTGCCCAACCTCGCCGTCAGGGTCGACGGCATCGAGATTTCCGACCCCAGCCAGCCGCAGGTCGCCGCCGACCTTGGGCTGCTGCTGCCCGGCGACGCGACGCGGATCGAGGTGCTGAAGGGCCCGCAGAGCGCGCTCTACGGCGGCGAGGCCGTCGGCGGCGTCATAGACGTCTCCACGGCGCGGGCCCGCGGAACCGGCGTCGGCGCGCAGACTTTCGTCGAAGGCGGTTCGTTCGGGACGGTCTCCGGCGGCGCCACGGCCGGCGCCGGCATGGAGCGGTGGGACTTCACCGTGTCGGCGCTAGGCTTCCGCACGGACGGCATTTCGGCGGCGAAGAACGGGACGGAGGAGGACGGCGCGCGCAACCTCACCTTCTCCGGCGCCGGATCGGTCGATCTCGCCGACTGGCTGACGGTCGGCGGCGCGGCGCGGCGCGTCGAGAGCCGGGTCGATTTCGACGGTTTTCCGGCGCCGGCGTTCGTGCTCGCGGACGAGGACAACGTCTCCGAGACCGACCTGCTCGCCGGCAGGCTCTTCGCCCGCGCCGCGCTGATCGGCGGGCGCCTGACGCAGGAGGTCTCCGCGCAGGGCCTCGCCATCGACCGCTTCAGCGACAGCGAGACGCTGGACAGCCGCTTCGAGGGCGACCGCGTGAAGCTGGAGTATTTCGGAACCTTCGCGGCGACGCCCGGCGTCGACCTCATCTTCGGCGCCGACTGGACGCGGGAGGACATCGCGCTGAGCGACACCTTCAGCGTCGGCGAGACGAAGGCCGACAGCGAGATCGCCGGCGGCTTCGCGCAGGTCGTCGCGGCGCCGCTGGAGGACGTGACGGTGACTGCAGCTCTGCGCCTCGACGAGCATTCCGAGTTCGGCGACTTCACGACCTGGCGGCTCACCGCCGCATGGGAGGCGGCGCCCGGCACGGTGCTGCGCGCCGCCGCCGGCACGGGCTTCCGGGCGCCTTCCAACTACGAGCTGTTCGCGCCGCCCTTTGCGCCCGGCTCGCCGCTGGGCAACCCCGACCTGCAGCCCGAGGAGAGCTTCGGCTACGAGGCCGGGATTGACCAGACCCTGTTCGGCGGCCGCGCGCAGGCGAGCCTGACATGGTTCGACAGCCGCACCACGGACCTCATCGAATACGACCCCGCGCTTGGCTTCACCCAGCAGGACGGCGACAGTTCGCGGCGGGGCGTCGAGGCCGCGGTCGCGGCCCGGCTGACCGACTGGGCCGACCTCTCCGCCAGCTACACCTGGCTGCTCACCGAAGGGGCGGACGGGCTTCGGCTTCAGTTCGCGCCGCGCCACGACGTCGGCGCGCTGCTGACGCTGCGGCCGACGGAGCGGCTGCGGCTGGGTCTGAGCGCGGACTATCTGAGCGGCGTGCGCAGCGGGGCGGACAACCTTGACCCCTTCCTGCTGGTCGGCGCCAGCGCGGGCTACGCGCTGAACGAGTCTGTCGAGGCGACGCTGCGCGTGGAGAATGCGCTCGATCAGGACTATGAGCGCGTGCGCGGCTACGGGACGGCCGGCGTCTCGGTCTTCGCCGGGCTGCGGGCGCGGTTCTGACGGCGATGGGGGCCTTCGCTCAGAACGCGGCGGCGATGCTGGCGGCGCTGGCGCTGGAGGCAGTCGTCGGCTGGCCCGAGCGGCTTCACCGGCGCATTGGCCACCCCGTGACATGGGTCGGCGCGCTGATCGCGGCGCTCGAGCGGCGGCTGAACCGCGGCGGGCCGCGGGCGCGGCTGGCCGCCGGCTGGGGCGTCTGCGTCGGCGTCGTCGGGCTCGCGGCGCTGGCCGGGGCGGCGGTGGAGGCCATGGCGGCGCATGTCCTCGGCGGTGCCGGCCTTGCGCTCGCGCTCGGCGTCGCGGCGTGGCCGCTTATCGCCGCGCGCAGCCTCGACGACCATGTGCGCCCGGTGGCGGTGGCCCTCGCGGCGGAGAAGCTCGACGCCGCGCGCGCCGGCGTCTCGCGGATCGTGGGGCGCGATCCCGAGCGGCTCGACGCCCCCGGCGTAGCCCGCGCGGCGCTGGAGAGCCTTGCGGAGAACGCCTCCGACGGCGTGGTCGCGCCGCTCTTCTGGGGCGCGCTGCTCGGTCTGCCGGGGCTCGCGGCCTACAAGGCCTTGAACACGCTCGACAGCATGATCGGCCATCGTACGCCCCGGCACGTCGATTTCGGGCGCGCGTCGGCGCGGCTGGACGACCTCGCCAACCTTGTTCCGGCCCGGCTGACGGGGCTGCTCATCGCGCTGGCGGGCGGGCGGCCGCGCGCGAGCCTCCGGACGATGGCGCTGGACGCGCGCCGCCACCGCTCGCCCAACGCGGGCTGGCCGGAGGCGGCGATGGCCGGCGCGCTCGGCGTCCGGCTGAGCGGTCCGCGCGCCTATGCCGGCGGCCTGAGCGACGAGCCGTGGCTGAACGGCGCCGCGCCAGACCCCGACGCCGCGGCGCTCATGCGGGGCCTGCGGGTCTATCGCCTCGCGATGGCGCTGGCCGCGGCGCTGCTGCTGGGGGGCGCGACGTGGCTCTGACCGGGCAGGGGCCCCGCGAAGTCGCGTTCGTTGGCGAGCGACGGGACTTTTGCGCGCGCCGTCTCGCTGTCAGTGAGGTCGATCTCGACGACCGCGGCGCCTTCCTCGAAGCCGAGATCGGCGAGCACCGCGCCCCACGGGTCGACGGCCAGCGCATGGCCCCAGGTCTCGCGCCCGTCGTCGTGGCGGCCGGTCTGGGCGGGGCAGACCATGAAGGCCCCGTTCTCGATGGCGCGGGCGCGGATCAGCACCTCCCAGTGCGCGCGCCCGGTGGGGACGGTGAAGGCCGCGGGGGCGAAGATCAGCCGCGCGCCTGCCCTGGCGAGCATCCGGTAGAGATGCGGAAAGCGCAGGTCGTAGCAGATGGTCATGCCCATCGGCCCCCAGGGCGTGGGCGCCAGCACGGCCTCCGCGCCCGGGGCGAATCGCGCCGACTCCAGCCGCGCCTCGCCGTCGCCGAGATAGACGTCGAAGAGGTGGATCTTGTCATAGCGCGCGACCACCTCGCCGCCGGGGTCGACCATCCAGGCGCGGTTGAGGAAGCGCCCGTCCGGGCCGAGCACGGGCGAGGAGCCCGCGTGCAGCCACAGGCCATGGCGCGCGGCGGCCTCGCGGCAGGCGGCGAGCCAGGGGTCGCGCGCCTCGTCGGTCACCTGGGCGCGGGCAGCGTGCTCGTCGCGGTTCATCAGGCCGGCCACCTCCGGCAGGCAGAGCATCGCGCAGCCTTCGTCCGCCGCGCGCCGCGCCAGGGGCCCCAGCGTCGCGACGTTGCCGGCATGGGTGGTGGTCGAGCGCATCTGCGCGAGCATCAGGCGCAGGCGGTCCCGCGGCGCCGGGGTCTGCGGATGGGCTCTCTCGGGGGCGACGTCCTGCATGATCAGCGCTCCATATGGTCACGGGATGATTTCGCGCCGCAGGCTGCGGCGCAAGGGTCGAGCAAGGAGGAACGGCCATGAGCGGAAACGGCTTCGCCGGCGCGCTGGTGACGGTGTGCGACAGCTGCGGCTGGTCCGCCGACGCGGCGCCGGGCGATACCCCTGGCGCGGCCTTCGCGGCGGAAGTCGAGGCCGCCGCGGCCGGGCGGGGCGACGTGCGGGTGCGTAGGTTCTCCTGCCTGATGAACTGCGAGCGCGGCTGCAGCGCGGCCGTCTCCGACGTCGCAGGCGCCAAGGTCGCCTATGTGCTGGGCGATTTCACGCCTAACGCCGACGCGGCCCGCGCGCTGGTGGACTACGCCGCGCTCCACGCCGCCTCCGCCTCGGGCGTGATCGCCTTCAGGAACTGGCCCGAGGGCGTGAAGGGCCGCTTCGTGGCGCGCCTGCCGCCGCCGCCCAAGCCGTGAAGCGCCTCGTTCCGCTCCTGCTCCTGCTCCTGCTGCTGACGGCGGCGGCGCCGGCGAGGGCTTCGGAGTCGGCGTCCGGGCCGCAGCGGGTCGTGAGCATGAACCTCTGCGCCGACCAGCTTGCGCTGATGCTCGGCGCGCCGGGGCAGGTCGTCTCGGTCTCGCGCTGGGCGCAGCGGCCCGAGGCGTCGAACCTCGCCGGGCAGGCCGCGGCGCTGCCCGCCAACGACGGTCTGGCGGAACAGATCTTCGCGATGCGCCCGGACCTCGTGCTGACAGGGCCGTTCTCCAACGCCGTCACGAAGCGGATGCTGGAGCGGCTGGGCGCGCCGGTCGCCGTGGTGCCGTCCGCGAACTCCTTCGCCGAGGTTTCCGAGGCGATCCGTGTGACCGGCCGGGCGATGGGGCGCGAGGCGGCGGCCGAGGCGCTGGTCGCCGACTACGAGGCCGAGCTTGCGGCGGCGCGGGCGCGGGCGGCCGACCTGCCGCGGGCGCTGGCGGCGACGCACTATCCCAACAGCTACACCTCCGGCGCCGGCACGCTGGCGGCGGCGGCGATGGACGCGGCGCGGCTCGACAACGCCGCGGCCTCGCTTGGGCTGAACGGCCCGTCGCCGCTGGCGCTGGAGCGACTGGTGATGCTGGAGCCGTTCCTGATCCGCAGCCGCCACATCTCCGGCGAGCGCGAAGGCCGGGCCTACGAGAACGCGACGCATCCCGCGCTGGCGGCGCTCGTCGCGCGGGGCGGGGCGGTGCTGGCGGAGCGCTGGCAGGTCTGCGGCACGCCGTTCGTGACGCTGGCGATCGACGCGCTGGCGGCGGCCCGGCGATGAGCGGGCGCGCGGTTCTCGCGGCGCTCGCGGCGCTCGTCGCAGCGCTGTTCGCGCTGTCGTTGACGACCGGGCCGGCGGGGCTGGGGGCTTGGGAGGGGCTGCGCGCGCTGGCGCTGGGCGCGGACGGCGGCGACGCCGCCGCCGCTCTCGTGATGCGCGAACTGCGCCTGCCGCGCGCCATCCTCGGGCTCGCCGTGGGGGCGACGCTGGGGCTCTCGGGCGCGGCGCTGCAGGGCTACCTGCGCAATCCGCTGGCCGAGCCCGGGCTGATCGGCGCCTCGGCCGGCGCGACGCTCGGCGCGGTGCTGACGATCCACACCGGGCTCGCGGCGGCCTTCGCGCTGGCGCTGCCGCTCGCCGGGCTCGGCGGCGCGCTCGTCGCGGTGGCGGCGGTGACGGCGCTGGCGGGGGGCGAGCGGCCCTCGGGCGGCGGCGCGCTGACGCTGATCCTCGCCGGGGTCGCCGTCACCTCGCTGATGGCGGCGCTGACCTCGCTGGCGCTGAACCTCTCGCCCAACCCGTTCGCGGCGGTCGAGATCGTGTTCTGGATGCTCGGCTCGCTGACCGACCGCTCGATGCTCCACGTCCAGCTCGCGCTGCCCTTCATGGCGCTGGGCTGGGCGCTGCTGGCCACGCTGGGGCGCGGGCTCGACGCGCTGACGCTGGGCGAGGACGCCGCCGCCTCGATTGGGACCAACCTCGCGCGGCTGCGGCTCTGCGCCGTGCTGGGGACGGCGGCCTCGGTGGGCGCGGCGACGTCTGTCTCCGGCGCGATCGGCTTCGTGGGGCTGGTGGCGCCGCATCTGATGCGGCCGCTGGTCGGCGCGCAGCCGTCGCGGCTGCTGCCTGCGGCGGCGCTGGCGGGGGCGGCGCTGGTGCTGGCGGCGGATGTCGCGGTGCGGCTGATCGCGCCGGAGCGCGACCTGAAGCTCGGCGTGGTGACGGCGCTGATCGGCGCGCCGTTCTTCCTGTGGCTCGTGTGGCGGGCGCGGGAGCGGCTGACATGAGCCTGCTGGCGCTGGAGGGCCTCTCGGTCTCGCTGGGCGGCCGGCGGGTGGTGGACGGCGTGAGCCTCGCCGTCGCGCCGGGCGATTTCGTCGGGCTGATCGGGCCGAACGGCGCCGGCAAGTCGACGCTGATGCGCGCCGCGCTGGGGCTGCTGCCGGCCGCAGGCGGGCGTCGGCTCGGCGGCGAGGACGTCGCGCGGCTGAGCCCGCCCGAGCGCGCGCGCCGCGCCGCCTGGCTGCCGCAGGAGCGAGAGATCGCCTGGCCGGTCAGCGTGCAGACGCTGGTGGGCCTCGGCCGCGCCCCGTGGCGCCGGCCCGGCGCGGCCTTCTCGGAGGCCGACCGCGCCGCGGTCGCCGACGCGATGGCGCGGGCCGACGTCGCGCGCTTCGCCGACCGGCCCGCCACGGCCCTGTCAGGCGGCGAGCGGGCGCGCGTGCTGATCGCGCGGGCGCTGGCGCAGGCGGCGCCGCTGGTGATGGCCGACGAGCCCGCCGCCGGGCTCGACCCCGCCCACCAGATCGCGCTGATGGAGACGTTCTCGGCGCTGGCGGCGGAGGGCCGCGGCGTGGTCGCCTCGATGCATGATCTGGGGCTCGCGGCGCGCTGGTGCGGGCGGCTGGCGCTGCTCGACGCCGGGCGGCTGGTCGCCTTCGGGCCGCCTGCCGAGGTGCTGACCGAGGCGCGGCTCGCCGCCGTCTACGGCGTGCGATGCCGGCTGGACTGGATCGAGGGCGCGCCGTCGGTCACGCCGCTCGGGCGCACGGCGAAGGACGCGCCCGCCACGCTCGAGCTCAGCGGGCCAGCGGCGCCCGGCGGTAGCTGACCGCCTCCGCCACATGGGCGCGGCCCACGCCCTTGGCGCCGTCGAGATCGGCGATGGTGCGGGCGAGCCGCAGCGCCCGGTGATAGCCGCGCGCGGTGAGCCGCAGCTTGTCGGCGGCGCGGTCGAGCAGCTCGCGCCCCGGCCCGTCCGGCGCGGCGACATGCGCCAGCGTCTCGCCGTCGGCCTCGGCGTTGGTCGCGACGCCGAGCCCGGCGTAGCGATCCCGCTGGATCGCCCGCGCCGCAGCCACCCGCGCCGCCACCGCCGCGCTCGCCTCGCCGGCGGGCGCCCGTGAGAGGTCGCCCGGCGGCACGGCGGGGGTTTCGATCTGGATGTCGATGCGGTCGAGCAGCGGGCCGGAGAGCCGCCCCTGATAGTCGAGCCCGCAGTTCGGCGCCCGCGAGCACGCCATCGCCGGGTCCGCCAGATGGCCGCAGCGGCACGGGTTCATCGCCGCGATCAGCTGCACGCGGGAAGGGTAGCGGACATGGGCGTTGGCGCGGGCCACCATCGTCTCGCCGCTCTCCAGCGGCTGGCGCAGGCTCTCCAGCACCGGGCGCGCGAACTCGGGCAACTCGTCGAGGAAAAGCACGCCGTGATGGGCGAGCGACACCTCCCCCGGCGCCGCGCGCCTTCCGCCGCCGACCATGGCGGCCATCGAGGCGGAGTGATGGGGCGATCGGAAGGGGCGGGCGCGGCTCACGCGGCCCTGCGCCAGCAGGCCCGCCACGGAATGCACCATGGAGACCTCCAGCGCCTCGCGCGGCTCCAGCGGCGGCAGGATGCCGGGCAGTCGCGAGGCGAGCATCGACTTGCCGGCCCCCGGCGGGCCGATCATCAGCATGTTGTGACCGCCGGCGGCGGCCACCTCCAGCGCGCGACGCGCCCGCGCCTGTCCGCGCACGTCGGCGAGGTCGGCGATCGCGGGGTCGTCGGCGACCTCCGCCGGCCTCGGAGCGGCCAGCAGCGCGCGGCCGGAGAAGTGGTTGATCAGCGCGATGAGGTCGGCCGGCGCCAGCACCTCTGCGGCGCCGACGAGCGCGGCCTCGGGACCGCAGGCCTCGGGGCAGACGAAGCCCCGCTCCGCCTCGGCCGCCGCCAGCGCCGCCGGCAGCGCGCCGGCCACGGCCGTCAGCCGGCCGTCGAGCGACAGTTCGCCCATCGCGGTGAGCGCCTGCGTGCGTTCGGCGGGCAGCACCTCCATCGCCGCCATCAGCGCCATGGCGATGGGCAGGTCGAAATGCGCGCCCTCCTTCGGCAGGTCGGCCGGCGCCAGGTTCACCGTGATGCGCTTCGGCGGCAGGGCCAGGCCGATGGCGGTGAGCGCCGCGCGCACCCGTTCGCGGCTCTCGGCCACGGCCTTGTCGGGCAGGCCGACGAGGGTGAAGGCCGGCAGGCCGGAGGACAGCGTGCACTGCACGTCGACCTCGCGCGCCTCGACCCCCTGGAAGGCGACGGTGTAGACGCGCGCCAGCATGGCTTTCTCCCCAGGCCGCCGCGCGGCGATGACCGCCAAGCGAAGGGGCGACGGGCACAACGCGCAGCGCGGGCGGAGATTTGTCAAGGCGCGCCCGCGCGGCCCGGCTCAGGAGGGCGACAGGCCGCTCTCGACGGCGCGCCGGCGCGTGGCGTCGCGCAGGGCGCGCGGCGGCGGGAGCGCGAGGGCGGGGGCGGTCTCGCCGCGGGCGGCGAGATCCTCCACCAGCGCCTTGCGGCGGGCCAGCAGCGCCTCGATCTCGGGGTCGCGCGCCGTCGCGCCCTCCGCCAGCGCGGCGGCCATCTCCGAGAGCCGCGCGAGGTCGCGCCGGATGCGCGCGGCGTCGGCGCGCGCGGCCCGGCTTCCCGGCGCCGCGAGCGCCGCAAGCTCGGCCTTGAGCGTCCAGGCCGCGTCGAGCCCCGCGCGGGCGCGCCTGACGGCCAGCGCCTCGGCGATCTCGCCGTCGAGCCGCTTCAGCGCCCGGCGCGCGGCGTGGCGCGGGGCCAGCGCGCCGGAGACCGGGCCGTAGCCGTAGATGCAGATCGGCGCCGCCATCAGGAACGACTGCGGCGAGACCCAGACCAGCCCCGCCGCGCAGAGCATCATGAAGGCGAGCCCGGCCACCCCCGCCCTGTTCAGCCAGACCTGCCGCGGCGTGGGAAGCGGCGGCGCCGAAGACGGCAGCGGCTCGGGCGGGACGCAGGCGAAGCTCGACGGCAGGGCGATCGCGTCGAGCCGGCGGCGCAGGGCGGCGGCGTCCATCGGCCTCGGCGCCGAGCCGGGCGCGCCGGGCGCGGGAAAGAGCTTCACGCGGCCGGCGGCCTCGATCCGGCACCATGGGCACCTCGCGAGGCTGCCGAAATGGACGTGGCGCGGATCGGCGCCGCAGACCTCCAGAGCGCCTTCGGCCGCCGCCAGCGCCGCGACCCATTCCTCGGCCGACGGGCGGCGCCCCGCCTCGCCGGGGGCGAAGGCGCGCTCGAAGAGCGCGGCGATCCCGCGCGGCGTCTCGTCCGGCAGCGGCGCGCTGGGCGGCGGTGAGAGCGGACCGGGCCGCTTCGACCACGCGTAGGCGCAGCGTGCGATGGCGTCCTCCACTGCGAGATCGCCGCCCTCGCTGACGCCGGTGAAGGGGTGGCGACCGAGAAAGAGCAGCTGGAACAGCACGACGGCCAGCCCGAAGGCGTCATGGTCGGCCGTGCGCGTCACGCCGGCGAGGGAGCGGCCCTGCAGTTCGGGGGGCGTGTATTCCGGCACGCCCACGGCGCAGAGATGCGTCACGCCGCCGTCCGCCACCTGGAAGCTGTCGGCGTCGATCAGCGCGACCAGCGCATCCTGTCCGATCAGGAACCCCGAGTGGTTGACGTCGCCGATCACGCAGCCGGCGCGGTGGGCAGCGGCGACGGCGCGCGCGGCGTTCAATGCGGCGCGCAGGACGAAGCGGTAATCGGCCTCGGGAAAGGCGCGCTTGCGGGCGCCGGGGGCGTATAGCTCGTGCAGCGGCGCGGCGCGGGCCACTTTCGCCATGAGGAAACCGGCGAAGCGGCCCGTCTCGTCGTGCAGCGCCGCCTGCGGAAACGCGACCCGCGGCGCGTCCGCGGCCATTCCGCCGCCGAGCATCGCAGCGATCTTGGCCTCCCGCGAGGCCGCGATCCCGGGGCGGTAGAGCTTGGCGGCGAGGGCGGGGCGGCGGGCGACCGCGAAGACCTCGCCTTCGCCGCCGCCGCCGAGCCGCCGGCCGAGCCGCACCGCGCGGCCCTCGCTGAACCAGCGTTCGCCGGTCACGGCGCGGCCAGCGCGGCGAGCACCAGCGTCCGGTCGTCGTCGGTGCGCGCCGCCACCGCCGCGCCGCCGAGATAGCGCGCCAGCGCCTGCGAGAGCGCGGCGTCGCGGCCGGGCGCGGGCAGCGCCGCCACCGGGCGCGCCATCCGCTCGAAGAAGGGCGCGTGCGGCGTCTCCGTGGCGAAGTCGAGCACCAGCCGCTCGATGCCGTCGGTCAGGAGCGCGAGCGCGTCGACGGTTCCTTCGAGCCGGCCGGTCCGCAGATCGAAGGGCTCGTCGGTGAGGAAATGCGTCTCGCCGGCGTGCGCGCCGGCGGCGGGCCATGACAGCGCGCGCCACGCGCCTGCATCGCGCGCGACCACGGCGCCGTCCCCGACATGGGCCCAGAGCGTCGTCGCGCCGTCGGAGACCGCGATCAGCAGCGTCGCGGCGCAGTCCCGCGGGGCGAGGCCGCAAGTTTCGGCGGCGGCGGCGACCGCCGCGCGCGCGGCCTCGGCCCAGCGGCGCAGGTCTTCCTCGCGCGCCTGAGAGAGGCTCGGCTGCGCGCCCAGCGCCGCGCTGGCCTCGCGCACGACGGCGCGGGACGCCAGCGCGGCGCCGGCGCCGCCGCGCGGCGCGCTGCCGGCGCCGTCCGCCGCCGCGACGATGATCGCGCCGCCGCGCAGGCGCACGCAGAGCGCGTCCTGACCGCGCTCGGCGCGCCGCGCGTGGCTCTCGCCGCGCACCCGCGCCGCGGCGACGCGCCAGCCCGGCCTGAAGCGCGCGCCGTCCACCCGCCCCGCCCCGGCCGCCTCAGCCCGCGACGGCCCAGCCGTCCGGCGCGGTCGGGTTCTCAAGCGGCGCGGCCTCCCCCGTGCGCGAGCGCGACACGGCGCCGAGCGAATTCGAGAGCCAGGCGAAGAGCTCGCGGAACGCCAGCCCCTTCAGCATCAGCGGCGCACGCACGCTGAGGCTGGCGAGCGCCGCCATGTCGGCGCCCTCCACCCCCACGGCGTGGAACATGAACTCCTTGCCCGCCTCGCCGGCGGCTATGGCGCGCTTAGCCTCCGCCACGCCGTCGGTGGGGGCGCCGTCAGTGATGAGGAACACCCAGGGACGGTAGAACGGCGCGCCGGCCTCGCGGTAGCGCGCCTTGCGCGCGCGCAGCAGGTCGAGCGCGCGCAGGATGGCCGCGCCCATGGGCGTGTTCCCGGAGGCCTCCAGCAGCGGCGGCTGGAACGCCTCGGCGCCCGCGTAATCTGCGCGTACGGCCACGGGGCCGAAGGTCACCACGGCGATCTCGACGCGCTTCATCGCCAGCGGGTCGAGCGACAGCGCCTCGTGGAAATGCATCAGCCCCGCGTTCAGCGCGTCGATCTTCTCGCCCGCCATCGAGAGCGAGGTGTCGAGCAGCAGCACCACCGGGCAGCGCGGTTCCGGGTTCTCCACGAACTCGTCGCCGCCGCCCTCGCCGAAGGGTTCCTGATCGAGCCCGGTCATCGCCTCTCTCCCGTCCAGTCCTCCGCGTCAGACATAGCGCCGCGCCGCCGCAGGGGCGAGCCGGCGCTTGCGAGCCCATGCCGCCCCGGCGGATAAGGCGTGAGGCCCGGCGCGCATCGACGCGGAAAGGGCGCATGAGGAGGAACCGCATGTCCGAGACCCTGTTCACCCGCCGCGCCGCCATGGCCGCGCCGCTGGCCGCCGGCGCCGCGCTCGCCGGCCTCGCGCGCCCCGCCGGCGCCGCCGCGCCGATGCTCGGCGCAAGCGCCGGCGGCTTCCGGCGTTTCCGCATCGGCGCCATGGAGGTGACGACGCTGCATGACGGCTACATCACGCTCGGCGGCCCCTACCCGATCTTCGGCGAGGACCAGTTTCCCGAGGACGTGGCCGAACTCGCCGAGGCCAACCGCCTGCCGACCGACCGCATGGCGATCAGCTTCACGGTCGCGCTCGTCAACACCGGATCGGCGCTGATCCTGTTCGACGCCGGCAACGGCGCCCTGCGCCGGCCCGACGCCGGCAAGCTGCTCGGCGCGCTCGCCGCCGCCGGCCATGCGCCCGAGCAGATCGACGTCGTCGTGATCACCCACATGCATCCCGACCACATCGGCGGGCTGATGGAGGCGGGCGCGCCGGCCTTCCCGAACGCCCGCTACGTCACCGGCGCCAGGGAGTTCGACTTCTTCTCGCAGAACGCGCCCGAGAACCTCTCGCCGCTCATCGAGAGCAACGTCCGGCCGCTGGCGGAGAAGATGACCTTCGTCGAGGCGGGCGGGAGCGTCGTCTCCGGCGTCGAGGCGGTCGAGGCGTTCGGCCACACGCCGGGGCACATGGCCTGGCACATCGAGAGCGAGGGCGCGCGGCTGATGATCACGGCGGACGCGGCGAATCATTTCGTCGCCTCGCTCCAGCGGCCCGACTGGCATGTGCGCTTCGACATGGACAAGGAGGCCGCCGCCGCGACGCGCCGGGCGCTGTTCGGCATGATCGCGGCGGACCGCATCCCCTTCGTCGGCTATCACATGCCGGGCGCGGCGGTCGGCTATGTCGAGGAGATGGGCGAGGGCTTCCGCTACATCCCCGAGAGCTACCAGCTCGCGCTCTGAGGCTGGCGGCGCGCCGTCCGCGGCGCGCCGCGCCTCGATCAGACGGCGCCGACGTATTCGCCGCGCGCCGGGTAGTCGTTCTTGATGGCGAAGTCGAGCGCGCCGACCAGCTCGGAGAAATGCGGCCGCACGAACGGCATGGTCTGCACGGAGCCGTAGTATAGCGTCCGCTGCGGCGTCGCCATGAAAAGGCCGGGCTCGGAGAAGAGCGCCGGCTCCTCGATCCCGATCGAGGTCTTGCCGCGCGACGTGGAGATGTAGAGCCCCCATTCCCGCGCCTTGGCGAGCGGCAGGTCGTAGGCGAAGCGCAGCCCGTCGGCGCCGATCTTGTCGGCCATGGCGCGCGCCCGCTCAGCGCCGTCGGAGCTGACGGCGACGACGCCGACGCCGCGCTCGGCGAAGTCGGCCACGCGCTTCTGCAACTCCGTGAGGTAGGTCGCGCAGATCGGGCAGTGCAGGCCGCGGTAGAAGCAGATCACCGTGCCGCGTTCGGACGCCTCGGCGGCGAGGTCGAAGGGGCCGTGGTCGAGGGTGGGCAGGGCGAGGTCGGGGGTCTTCTGGCGGGGAATGAGCATCGGCTTTCCTTGAGCGGTTGAGGTTGCGACGTCACAATAGCGCGTATAGGGTCGGATAAATCCGATATAACCGACGAGAAAGCCGGAATGGAGCGCATCGACCGCCTGACGACGCTGATGACCCGCTTCAAGCTGAGCGTGCGCCCCGCGCCGCCGGAGGAGGCGACGCTGGCCGCGACGGCGGACGCCGACGGCGCGCCCGACATGGTGCTGTTCCGCGCCGCCGCGCCGTTCGGCGCGGCGCCGGCGGCGCGGGTGCTGTTCTCGGCGTCGGTCGACTGGGGCGGGCCGGCCAATCCCCTCATGGCGGCCCTGCCCCCGACGGTGGCCTTCGACGTGTCGGAGGACGCGGAAAGCGCAGGCCTCATCCGGCTCATGGGGTCCGAGATGACGGCGCGGCGCTGCGGCGCGCCGTCGGTCGTCAGCCGTCTGGGCGAGGTGCTCATCGTGCGGATGCTGCGCGCCCAGATCGAGGCCGGCGCGGCGCAGCCCGGTCTGCTCGCCGGGCTGGCGGACCCGCGCCTCAGCCGCGCCATCGTCGCGATCCATGACCGGCCCGGCCGCGCATGGCGCAACGAGGATCTTGCGCGCGAGGCGGGGCTGTCGCTCAGCCGCTTCTCGGAGACCTTCCTCGCCGCCGTCGGCGAGCCGCCGGCCGGCTATCTGCGCCGCTGGCGCCTTACGCTGGCGCGGCAGGACATGCTGGCTGGCGACCGGGTGGAGGCCGTCGCGCGGCGCTACGGCTTCGCCTCGCCGGAGGGCTTCGCGCGGGCGTTCCGCAAACGCTTCGGGGCAAATCCGGTGACGCTGCGGCCGCGGGCGGCGTGAGGCGTCAGTTCCAGTCCATGCTGCGCCGCCAGCGCTCGTAGAGCTTCTCGCCGATGGCGCAGTCCGTGCCCGCGGCGGCGGGCGCCGCGGCCGGCGTCGTCCCGACGTCGGCGGGCGGGCGCGGCGCCGGCGCGGCGATCTCCAGAATGAGCTTCTGGCGGATGGCGCTGGCGAAGCGCTCCACCCCGAGCACGGGGATCACCAGCGCCAGCGGCCCGCCCACGACGCAGTCCTGATAGTAGATGTCGAGGTCCGGCACCGAGAAGATCGGGTCCGGCGGCCCGAGCATCAGCGGCAGGCCGTTGACCTCCACCCCTGCCGCAAGAGCCCGGTCGCGCGCCTGCGTGACGGGGCCGCCCATGTTGTTCGGGCCGTCGCCCGAGATGTCGATCACGCGCCGGTCCGCGGGCGGGGCCTCGGCGAGCAGGCCGGTCGCGAAATCAAGCGCCGCGGTGATCGACGTGCCGCGGCTGGTGGCGATGTCGGCGAAGCGCAGCTCCTCGATCACCGCCTGCGCGTCGTCGGGTCCGGCGATCACGGTCCAGGGCGCGACGACGCGCTGGGTCCAAGGCCCGCCCCACTCGACATAGGCGACGGCGATCCGGCCGCGGCGGCCGCGGGCGATGGCGTCCATCACCGCGGGGTCCGACAGCGCGGCGATGTAGCCCTCGCGCTGGGCGCGCTGCTCGGCCCCGTCCATCGAGAGCGAGATGTCGACGGCGAGAACCAGCGCGACGTCCACCGGCGCGCCCTGCGCGCCGGCCTCGCCGACCTCGCCGAGCGCAAGGGTGAGCAGCAATGCCGTCATGCCTCTCATGCGCAAAGGGTAGCGCGCCGACGCGCCGCTGTCTGCGGCCAAGTTGCGGGCGATGGACGGCGCGCGCGGCGGCGGCGTAGGCTGATCGGGCAACGCCCGCCGGAGCCGCCCATGCGCACCATCCACAGCGAGAAGCACCGCCTGCGCGCCCCGCAGACCGAACTCAGCGGGGGTCGGCTCGTGCGCCCCTTCGAGTGCCCCGAGCGGGTCGAGCACATCCTCTCCCGCATAGCGCAGACCGGCCTCGGCCCGGTCGAGCCGCCGGTGGCGCATGGGCTGGGGCCGGCGCGGGCGATCCATGCGCCCGACTACCTCGACTTTCTCGCGACGGTCTGGGAGCGGTGGCGGGCCGCCGGCCATGAGGGCGAGGCGATCCCGACCGTCTGGCCCTCGCGCCGCATGGGCAGGCGGGGCGCGCCGCAGGCCATCGACGGGGCGCTGGGCTGGTACGCGCTGGCGGGCGAGACCGCGATCAGCAGTGGGACATGGGAGGCCGCGCAGGCGGCGGCCGACGTCGCCGTGACGGCGGCTGACCTCGTGCTGGGCGGCGCACGCTCGGCCTTCGCACTGTGCCGCCCGCCGGGCCACCACGCCGCGCAGGACATGTATGGCGGCTACTGCTTCCTGAACAACGCCGCCATCGCCGCGCAGCGGATGCGCGAGGCCGGCGCCGAGCGCGTGGCCTTGCTCGACGTGGACTTCCACCACGGCAACGGCACCCAGGCGATCTTCGAGGACCGCGCTGACGTGCTGTTTCTGTCGCTGCACGGCGACCCGGCGCAGGAGTTCCCGCATTTCCTCGGCGGCGCTGACGAGACGGGCGTCGGCGCGGGCGAAGGCTTCACGGTCAACTATCCGCTGCCCCCCGGCACGGGCTACGCGGCATGGGCGGAGGCGCTGGAGGATGCGCTTGGGCGGGTGGCGGCGTTCGGGGCGGACGCGCTCATCGTCTCGCTGGGCGTGGACACCTTCAGGGGCGACCCGATCAGCTCGTTCCGGCTGGAGAGCGACGACTTCGCCGACTACGGCCGCCGCATCGCGCGGCCGGGTCTGCCGACGCTCTTCGTGATGGAGGGCGGCTACGCGGTGGCGGAGATCGGCGTGAATGTCGTCAACGTGCTGACCGGGTTCGAGGGCTCATGAGCGGGCGGGTGATCGTCTTCGCCCAGCAGAAGGGCGGCGCCGGCAAGACCACGCTGCTGACGCAATGCGCGGCGGCCTGGATGCAGGAGGGGCGGCGCGTGGCGGCCGTGGACCTCGACCCCCAGCGCAGCCTGACGGGCTGGGTCGACGCGCGGGCGCGCGCCGGCGTGCAGGACGTGACGCTGTTCGAGAGCTCCGAATGGCGCGCGGGAACCGACATCCGCCGCGCAGGGGCCGAGGCCGATCTGGTGCTGGTGGACTGTCCCGGCGCCGTCGACGTGCTGCAGCGCGCGGTGATGCGCGACGCCGATCTCGTCGTCGCCCCGGCGCAGCCCTCGGCGCCCGACGCCTGGGCGACGCGCGCCACCCTGCGCATGGCGGAACGGGAGGGGGCGCGGGCGCTCGTGGCGCTCAACCGCGTGCCGCCGCGCGGCGGGCCGGGCGCGGAGATCGAGGCGATGCTGAAGGCCGACGGCGCGGAGATCATGGAGAGCCGCGTCGGCGCGCGCATCGCCTTTGCGCAGGCGTTCCTCGAAGGACGCGGCGTGACAGAGGGCGCGCGCGCCGGCCGCGCCGCCGACGAGGTGCGCGCCCTCGCGGCCGAGATCCTCGCGGAGCTGGAGCGCGAGCCGCCGCGGCGCCGCTGAGCGGGGCGCGTCGCGCTCAGTCGTAGTTGCGCTGGTCGTCGATCACCTTGCCGTCGTTGGGCAGGTCGCCCGGCTCCACCAGCCGCACGGCGCCGTGCAGCTTCACGGTCTGGTGCAGCGTCTCGCCGAGCGCCGCCGCGAGGCCCTCGCTGGGATGGGCGGTCTCCACCGCCAGTTCGAAGACGTCCTTCTCCCCGTCGCGCGCGATGGTGATGCGGGCGCGCAGGGCCTCCCTGTGGCGGGCGAGGACGGCGGCGACCTGCTCGGGCCGCACGAACATGCCCTTGATCTTGGCCGTCTGGTCGGCGCGGCCCATCCATCCCCTGATGCGCATGTTGGTGCGGCCGCAGGGGCTCTGGCCGGGCAGCACGGCTGAGAGGTCGCCGGTCGCGAAGCGGATCAGCGGATAGTCGGCGTTCAGCGCGGTCACGACGACCTCGCCGACCTCGCCATCGGGCGCGGGGTCGCCGGTGCCCGGGCGCACGATCTCCACGATCACGCCCTCGTCGACGATCATGCCCTCCATCGCCTCCGACTCATAGGCGACGAGGCCGAGCTCGGCGGTGGCGTAGCATTGCAGGCAGCGCACGCCGCGGTCGGCGTACTCCTGGCGCAGCGACGGAAACAGCGCGCCGCCCGAGACCGCCGCCTTCCGGATCGAGAGCTTGCGGCCCATCTCGTCGGCCCGGTCGAGGATGATCTTCAGGAAGTCGGGCGTGCCGACATAGGCGGTGGCGCCGACGCGGCTGGCGACCTCCACCTGCTGCTCGGTCTGTCCGGGGCCGGCGGGGATGCACGCGGCGGAGATGGCGGCGATGGCGCTCTCCATCATGTGCCCGGCCGGGGTGAGGTGATAGGCGAAGCAGTTCTGCACGATGTCGCCCATGCCGAAGCCAGCGGCGTGCAGGAACCGGCCGAGGCGCCACCAGTCGCGCCCGTCGCCGCCGGGCTCGAGGATGGGGCCCGGCGACATGAAGATCCGCGCCGTGTGGTAGGGCGCGCGGGTGGCGAGCCCGGCGAAGGGCGGGTCGGCCGCCTGCATCGCCGGCAGGTCGGACTTGCGCAGGATCGGCAGCGCGGCCAGCGCGCGGCGATTGATGACGGCGTCCACGTCCACGCCGCCCAGATGGTCGAGCATCCCCGGCGCGTGGTCGAGCGCGAACTCCAGCACCCGGCGCAGCTCGGCGAACTGCTCGGCGGCGCGGTCGGCCGGATCGCGGATCTCCAGAAAATCGAAATGGCTCATGGCGCCGCGTCTCCCCCCGGCCTGCAGGCGCAGAGCCTTGCGGGGCCCGCGTTCAGATATGGTTAGCGATGTCGGGCGATCCGCTCAACTGAGCCAGCGCTTGCGGCGGCGGTAGCTGCGCACGTCGCGGAAGCTCTTGCGGCCCTCTTCGGACATGCCGAGGTAGAACTCCTTGACGTCGGGGTTCTCGCGCAGCTGGGCGGCGGGGCCGTCCATCACGACGCGGCCCGACTCCAGGATGTAGCCGTAATGGGCGTAGCGCAGGGCGACGTTTGTGTTCTGCTCGGCGAGCAGGAAGCTGACGCCCTGCTCCTCGTTCAGCCGCTTCACGATGCCGAAGATCTGCTCCACGAGCTGCGGCGCCAGCCCCATCGACGGCTCGTCGAGCAGGATGGTCTGGGGGCGGCTCATCAGGGCGCGGCCGATGGCGCACATCTGCTGTTCGCCGCCGGAGGTGTAGCCGGCCTGCGAGCGCCGGCGCTCCTTCAGCCGCGGGAAGTAGTCGTAGACGAGGTCGAGGTCGCGCGCGATGGCGGCGCGGCCGTCGCCGCGCGTGTAGGCGCCGGCGAGCAGGTTCTCCTCGACGGTGAGATGGGCGAAGCAGTGCCGCCCCTCCATCACCTGGATCACGCCCTTGCGCACGAGTTCCGACGGGTTGAGCCCGGCGATCGGCTCTCCGCGATAGGTGATCGAGCCCTTGGTGATCTCGCCGCGCTCGGACTGGAGCAGGCTGGAGATCGCCTTGAGCGTGGTGGTCTTGCCCGCCCCGTTGCCGCCGAGCAGCGCGGTGATCCCGCCGCGCGGCACCGAGAGGCTGACGCCCTTCAGCACCAGAACGACGTGATTGTAGATCACCTCGATGTTGCTGACCAAAAGCAGCGTCTCGGCGGCGTCGGAGGTCTCGGCGAGGGCGGCCATGCGGGGTCTCCTGCTGCGGGTGCCGATGCGGCGGAGCCGGGCGCTCCGGAGGCGCCCTCCGCCGGGCGCTCCCCCGAAGGCGGGCGGCCCCGGCGCGGAGGCCGGGGCGGCGCATCTCTCAACGGCGGCGCCGTGACGGGCCGCGCCTTCAGTTGCAGTCGCGCGGCGTGATGCCAGCCTCGGACGCGTAGGCGCTGCTGTCGGCCTCGATCAGGGGGTCGATCACCTCGCGGTCGCTGTCGATGAAGTCGGTGATGATCGACCACTTCCGGTCGGCCGCGCTCCACTGCTGGATCATGCCCTTGCCGGGGCCGCCATGGTTGGCGCAGCTCACCTTCACCGGAACGGTGAAGTTCGGCAGGCCGAGTTCGGCGAGCCGCGCCTCGTCGACGTCGAGCGCCTCCATCCCGTCGCGCATCATCTCGGGCGTGATGGCGGAGACGCCGTGCATCTCCTGCGCCGTGCGCGCCGCCTCGGCCGCCCACATCGCCGCGACGAGGCCGCGGTTGTAGAGCACGGTGCCGAGGTTGGAGCCGTCGCCGGCCGCCTTGCCCGTGTCCACGACATGCCTGCGGATCTCGTCGTAGATCGGGAAGTCGTCGCCCACGCCGTGGAAGGTGACCGCCTTGTAGCCGTCGGCGCCGTCGCCCGCAGGGATCACGTCATTCTCCGAGGCCGACCACCAGACGCCGATGAAGCGGTCCATCGGGAAGCGGATCGACGCGGCCTCCTGCACGGCGACCTGGTTCATCACGCCCCAGCCCCACATCGTCACGAAGTCGGGCCGGTCGCGGCGCACCTGCAGCCATGTCGCCTTCTGCTCCTGGCCGGGGTGGTCGACGGGCAGCAGCGACAGCTCGAAGCCGTGCTTCTCGGCGAGGCTCTCCAGCGTGCGGATCGGCTCCTTGCCGTAGGCGCTGTTGTGGTAAACGAGCGCGACCTTCTTGCCCTGAAGCGAGCCGCCCTCGACGTCGAGCATGTGCTTGACGATCACCGATGCGGCGTCCCAGTAGGTGCCGGGATAGTTGAAGATGTAGGGGAACACCGCGCCGTTCGCCGCGGAGGTGCGGCCGTATCCCATGGTGTGCAGCGGGATCTTGTCCTGCGTCGCCTTGGGGATCAGCTGGTAGGTGATGCCGGTGGAGAGCGGCTGGTAGACGAGCACGCCCTCGCCCTTGGTGCTCTCGTAGCACTCCACGCCCTGTTCGGTGTTGTAGGCGGTCTCGCAGGTAAGGTAGCGGATCGGCTCGCCGCCGATGCCGCCGTCGCGCTCCTGCAGCAGCGTGAAATAGTCGGCGTAGCCGTCGGCGAAGGGGATGCCGTTGGGCGCATAGGGCCCGGTGCGGTAGTCGAGGCCGGCGAACACCAGTTCGGCGCTGGCGGGGCCGGCGAGGGCGGTCGCGGCGATGAACGCGGCGATGGTCTTTTTCATGCGTCTCTCCCTGTGTTGTCTTTGCGCCTTGGGGCGGGTGGTCAATGCGGAAACGGCCAGATGCGCAGACGCTCCTTCACGATCGCCCAGAGCCGGGCGAGCCCGTGCGGCTCGGCGATCAGGAAGGTGATGATCAGCGCGCCGAAAGCCGTGATCTCGATGTACTTGGCGAAGGCGGTGCCGAGGTCGAAGCCATCCACCAGCACGGTCTTGAGCAGGATCGGCAGCAGCACGACGAAGCCCGCGCCGAGGAAGCTGCCCATCATCGAGCCCAGGCCCCCGATGATGATCATGAACATCACCTCGAAGGACGCGTTGATGCCGAACGCCTCGCCCACCTCGACGGCGCCGAACAGCACCGCGAAGTAGAGTGCGCCGGCCATGCCGATGTAGAAGGATGACACGCCGAAGGCGCTCAGCTTGGCCTTCAGCGGGTCCACGCCGATGATCTCGGCCGCGATGTCCATGTCGCGGATCGCCATCCAGCTCCGCCCGATGCGCCCGCGCAGCAGGTTCTTGGCGATGAGCCCGAACAGCACGACGAAGGCGAGGCAGAAGAGGTAGGTCGCCCACGGGTCCGTCGCCGGCCCGGTGACGGGCACGCCGAAGGCGAAGCGCTCCGGCGCCGTGATCTGGCCGGTGGCGGAGTAGTTGTAGAACCACGGGATCTTGTTGAACAGCCAGACGAGGAAGAACTGCGCCGCCAGCGTCGCCACCGCGAGGTAGAACCCCTTGATGCGCAGGGAGGGCAGGCCGAAAAGCATCCCCACCATCGCCGTGATCAGCCCGGACGTGATCACTACGAGGCTCATGTCGAGGGACGGGAAGGCGGTCATCAGCTTGTAGGCGCTGTAGGCGCCCACCGCCATGAAGCCGCCGGTGCCGAGGCTGACCTGCCCGCAATAGCCCGTGAGGATGTTCAGCCCGATCGCCGCCAGCGCATAGACGAGGAACGGCAGCAGGATCGACTTCTCCCAGTAGTCGTCGATCAGGAACGGGACGACGAGAAAGGCGACGGCCATCAGCGCGAGGAACGCGAACCGGTCCTGCGCGATCGGGAAGATCTGCTGGTCGTCGGCGTAGCTCGTCTTGAAGTCGCCGGTCTCGCGGTAGATCACGCGCGCTCTCCCCTTCGCGCGGCGCGGCGGCGCAGGGCGCGCAGACCGCCGCGCAGCATCACCAGCAGCCCGAGGACGACGATGGCGGCGAGCAGGAAATGGATGGTCATGGCTCAGACCCTCTCGATGATCTTCTCGCCGAACAGTCCCTGCGGACGCACGAGCAGGAACGCCAGCGCCAGGACATACGCAAACCAGTTCTCGATGGCGGTGAACCAGGAGGCGTTGAGGCCGAACAGCGCGTTCATCACTTCGCCGAGGTAGATCTCGGCCCATTTCTCGCCGACGCCGATGATCAGCCCGCCGAGGATGGCGCCGGGGATCGAGGTGAAACCGCCGAGGATCAGCACCGGCAGCGCCTTGAGCGCGATCAGCGCGAGGCTGAACTGAACGCCGGATTTCGAGCCCCACATGATCCCCGCCACCAGCGCCACGGCGCCGGCGATGGACCAGACGATGACCCAGATGGTGCGCAGCGAGATGCCGACCGAGAGCGCCGCCTGGTGGTCGTCGGCCACCGCCCGCAGCGCCCGGCCGATGCGCGTGTACTGCGAGAAGAGCGACAGCGCGACCACCAGCACGGCGGCGACCGCGGCGGCCGCGATCTCCAGCTTCTCGACATAGAGGCCGTAGCCGTCGAGCAGGAAGTCCGACGCGCCGCGCGGCAGCCCGACGTCGAGCGGCTTGACGTCGGAGCCCCACAGGATGTCGCCGACCCCCTCCAGCACGAAGGCCAGCCCGATGGTCGCCATGAACAGGATGATGGGCTCCTGATTGACGAGGTGGCGCAGCACGAAACGCTCCACCGCGAAGGCGACGGCGACCATCACGGCGACGGTCAGCGGTATGGCGAGAAACGCCGGCACGCCGAAATCGTTCATGAAGCCGGTCAGGAACAGGCCGGCGAACAGCGCCATCACCCCCTGACTGAAGTTGAAGATGCCGGATGACTTGAAGATCAGGACGAAACCCAGCGCCACCAGCGAATACATCACGCCGGCCAGCAGCCCCGACAGCGTGACCTCGTAGAAGAACAGCCGGTCGCGCTCGTCGATCGACCCGAGCCAGAACAGCCCGTAGGCCGCGTAGGCGGCGAGCAGCAGCAGCCCCACGCCCTCGGGCGAGGCGAGCCGGAGGCGCGAGAGGCTTGCCATCATGGCCGGGGCTCCTGTCGCGAGCGCAGCGCCGCGAGCGCCAGCGACTCCGCCCAGAGATCGGCGCCGTCGTCCAGCCGCAGCATCCAGTCCAGCGGGATCTCCGACGAGCCTCCGGCCACGCCTGCGGCGGCGAACACCGCGCCGACGATGGTGGCGCGGCCGCAGCTGTCGCCGGCGGCGCGGATGTTGGCCTCGACCGCGCCGCGATAGCCGCCGGCGTGGGCGAGGATGTGGAAGATCACCGGCGCGCTCTGGCGGATCGGGCAGGCGCGGCCCGCGACCCCGGCGAAGGCCGCCGCGTCGCCGCCGTCGAGGATCGCCGCCCGCAGCGCCTCCCGCTCCGCCCCCGAGGCGGCCGCGGCGCCGGCCTCCGCGGCTTCGCGCGGCGTCGCGCCGTCGATGGCCGCGCCGAGCGCCGCCATGACGGCGGGCGCGAAGGCGCGGGCGTCCGGATGGTTCGCGGTCGCGGCGAGGAACGCGTCCACATCCTGAATGCCTGCGACGGCGGGGGCGACGAGGCGCGACAGGCCGGGGATCTGGTCGTCCTCGGCCCCTGCGGGCTCGCCCCCCCGCTCGATGTTGGCCAGCAGCATCTTCGTGGGCCGGTCGGCGTAGCCGCGCCAGGCCCCGCAGGGGCCGAAGGCTGCGACGAAGCGGGCGGCGTGGTCCTGCGCGTCGAAGCCGCGGCGCGCGATGATCGACTGCGCCGCGACGCGAAGCTGCGCGCCGTAATGCGAGACCTCGCCCGCCCGCTTGCCGCCATGGACGAACACGCCCTTGCAGCCCTCGAAATCGGCCGCGTCCGGCGTGCGGAAGGCCAGAGGCGACAGGCTGGCGACGCGGTCGGCGTCATAGAGCCAGTGCAGGCCGAGCGCCGCGGCGTCGGCGGCGTAGGCCCCGAACAGCGCATAGGCGGCGCGCTCGCGCCGGGTGCCGCTCGCGACGCTTCTGGCAAGGCTATTCATGGGCCACTCCGAGATAGGCGTCGATGACTTCGGGATTGGCGCGCACCTCGGCGGGCGCGCCGTCGCCGATCTTGCGGCCGTAGTCGAGCACCACGACGCGGTCGCTGAGGTCCATGACCACGCCCATGTCGTGCTCGATCAACGCGATGGTGGTGCCGAACTCGTCGTTCACGTCGAGGATGAAGCGCGACATGTCCTCCTTCTCCTCGACGTTCATGCCCGCCATCGGCTCGTCGAGCAGCAGGAGTTTCGGCTCCGCGGCGAGCGCGCGGCCCAGTTCGACGCGCTTCTGCAGGCCGTAGGGAAGGGCGCCGACGGGCTTCTTGCGGATGTGCTGGATCTCCAGGAAGTCGATGATCCTCTCCACGGCCTCGCGATGCGCGATCTCCTCGGCCTCGGCCGGCCCCTTCCACAGCGCCTGCCACAGCATGTTGCGCCGCATCATCGTCAGCCGCCCGGTCATGATGTTGTCGAGCGTGCTCATGCCCTTGAACAGCGCGATGTTCTGGAACGTGCGGGCGAGGCCCTGGCGCGCGATCTGGTGCGGGCGCATCGGGCGGCGCTTCTCGCCGCGGAACCAGACCTCGCCCTCCTGCGGGTGGTAGAAGCCCGAGATGACGTTGAGCATCGAGGACTTGCCGGCGCCGTTCGGCCCGATGATGGCGCGGATCTCGCCTTCGCGGATGTCGAAGCTGATGTTCTTCAGCGCCTCAACGCCGCCGAAGCGCAGGGTGATGTTCTTCACCTCCAGAAGCGTACCGCCGGCCTGGCGCCCGCCCGACAGGTGGGCGGCGAGCTGCGCGTCCATGTTCACGCCGCAATCTCCCGCGCCGGCTCGACCGTCTCCGCGTCGATGATGCGGACGGTGGCGCTGATGCGGCCCTTGCGGCCGTCCTCGTAGCTCACCTCGACGTCGGCGAAGACCTCCGTCGCGTCCGAATAGAGCGCGTCGATCAGCGGCTGGTAGCGCTCGGCGATGATGCGGCGGCGCACCTTCATGGTGCGGGTCATCTCGCCGTCGTCGGGGTCGAGCTCCTTGTGCAGGATCAGGAAGCGGCGCACCTGGCAGGCGCTGAGCAGCGGGTCCGAGGCGATCGAGCGGTTCGCCTCGGCCACCTGCGCGGCGATCTTCCCGGTGACGCGCGGGTGCTGGGCGAGCTCCTGATAGCTGGCGTAGGCGACGTTGTTGCGCTCCGCCCAGGCGCCGACGCTGTCGAGGTCGATGTTGACGAAGGCGCAGACATGGTCGCGCCCGTGGCCGAAGCTCACCGCCTCCTTGATGTCGGGGAAGAACTTCAGCTTGTTCTCGACATATTTGGGCGCGAACAGCGCGCCGGAGGTGAGTTTCCCGACGTCCTTGGCGCGGTCGATGATGCGGAGTTGCCCGGTGTCGGGCTCGAAGAAGCCGGCGTCGCCGGTCGCGACCCAGCCCTCGGCGTCCTTGGTCTCGGCGGTGGCCTCGGCGTTGCGGTAGTACTCCATGAACACGCCCGGAGAGCGGTAGAACACTTCGCCGCTCTCGCCGATGCGCAGTTCGACGCCGGGGCTCGGCACGCCGACCGTGTCCGCCCGCACGGCGCCGTCGGGTTGCTGGGTGATGAACACGCTCGCCTCGGTCTGGCCGTAGAGCTGCTTGAGGTTCACGCCGAGCGAGCGGTAGAACTCGAAGATCTCCGGCCCGATCGCCTCGCCGGCGGTGTAGCCGACGCGGATGCGGCTCATGCCCAGCGCATTCTTCAGCGGCCCGTACACCAGCGCCTCGCCGACGCGATACCACAGCCGGTCCGCCGTCGAGACGGGGCGGCCGTCGAGGATCGCGCAGCCGACCCGGCGCGCATGGCCGATGAAATGGTCGAACAGGCGCTTCTTGATCGGCCCGGCGTCCTCCATCCGGATCGTGACGCTCGTCAGCAGCGTCTCGAAGATGCGCGGCGGCGCGAAGAAGTAGCTCGGCCCGATCTCGCGCAGGTCGGTCATCATCGTCTCGGCGCTCTCGGGGCAGGCGACGCAGAAGCCGGTGACGTAGGCCTGTCCCATCGAGAAGATGAAGTCGCCCACCCACGCCATCGGCAGATAGGCGAGGATGCTGTCGCGGTCGGTCAGCCCGTCGAAGGCCGCCGAGGCGCGGGAGGTCTTGAGGATGTTGTCATAGGAGAGCACGACGCCCTTGGGCTTGCCCGTGGTGCCGGAGGTGTAGAGCATCACGCAGGGCTCGGCGCCGGTCTGCGCGGCGACGACGGCGTTGATCTCGGGCTCCAGCCGCGCCGCATGCTCGCGGCCCTTCGCCTGCGCCTCCGAGAGCGCGGTGAGCCGGCCATGGTCGTAGCGACGCAGCCCCCTCGGGTCGAGATAGAGGATGCGCTCCAGCATCGGCAGCCGGTCGGCGATGGCGAGCAGCTTGTCCACCTGCTCCTGATCCTCGACCACGGCGAAGCGCACCTCGGCATGGTCGAGCACATAGGCCATCTCGTCGGCGACGCTGTCCTGATAGAGCGGCACCGGCTGCGCGCCGCAGCACTGGCTGGCGATCATCGACCAGTAGAGCTGCGGTCGGTTGGTCCCCACCACCGCCACGCGGTCCCCGGGCGCGAGGCCCAGCTCGCGCAGCCCCATGGCGAGCGCCCGGACTTCCTCGCGCGCCTCGGCCCATGTCCAGCTCGCCCAGACGCCGAGCGCCTTCTCGCGCGCGGCCGGGCGGTCGCCGCGCACCGCGGCGTTGCGGTCGAGGAGCTTCGCGAAGGTGTCGCAAGCGTCCTCGGGCGTCTGGTGCGACAGCGCCACGGCGTCTCCTCTCCCTGCGGCCCGAAGGCCAGCCGCGGCGTCTCTCGCGGACACTCGCGAATGCGACAGTCTCTCTGAGCGGGCGCGGGGGTCAAGACTTATCGCGCAGCGGGTAGCCCCGGCGCCGGCGCGGCGCAGCATTCGCGCGCCCGCCGTGGCGGTCGGAGCGGGGCGCGCTAGCTGAGAGCCATGCGCAGCAGGGAGATGGAAATGCAGCCCACCCTCACGACCGCCGGCCTCGTCGCAGCCTGCTGCCTTGTCGCCTTGGCTGCCTGCGCCGCCCGGGCGCAGTCTCCGCTTGACGGGGAACGCATCCGCGCCGTCGTCTCCGGCAAGACCATCGCCGGCGGCATGCTCGACGGCGGCCCCTACAGCGAGTTCTACGGCGAGGACGGGGTGATACGGGGCGAGGGATACACCGGCGCCTGGACGGTCGAGGGTGACGCGATGTGCTTTGACTACGGCGAAGGGCCGGATTGCTGGTCGGTAGGCCTGAGCGGGGACGAGATCCTTTGGATCAGGGACGCAGAGGTGCTTGGGACCGGCCGCGCCGTCGAGGGAAACGTCAACGGCTATTGAGGGCGCCGCGCCGGTCTGCGCCGGAGGGCGGCTGACGCCGCCTTCCGGTTAGGCTTCACGCGCTCGTCACGCGGCCTGGCTGTCGATCTGGCGCGGCGCGTTGCGCGCGATCTCGATGCGGCGCGGCTTCAGCGCCTCGGGCACTTCGCGGACGAGTTCGACATGCAGCATGCCGTTCTCGACGGTCGCGCCGACCGGCTTCACATGCTCGGCGAGCTGGAAGCGGCGCTCGAATGCGCGCTCCGCGATGCCGCGATGGAGATAGGCGGTCTTTTCCCCCTCCTCGCGCGACTTGCGGCCCGAGATCAGCAGCTGGCCGTCGCGGCTCTCGACCGAAAGATCGTCCTCCGCGAAGCCCGCCACCGCTATGGTGATGCGGTAGGCGTCCTCCCCGGTCTTCTCGATGTTGTAGGGCGGGTAGCTCTGCGAGCCGAGGTCGTGGCTCATGGCCGCGTCCAGCATGGCGGCCAGCCGGTCGAAGCCGACGGTGGAGCGGTAGAGCGGGGTCAGGTCGATGGTGCGCATGGATCATATCCTCCAGTGAGCGATACGGTTCCGGACGACGGCGCTCCGGATGGACGCGCCGTGCTCCGATCGCCGACGCCCGTCACGGGCCGCCGGCCATGCTTAGGTGGTTGCGCCGATTTTCCGCGTCAAGACCCCGTCGGCGCGGCCGCTCGGGGCGCGCTAGGGCCCGACGGTGAACATGGCGCCGTCGGCGCCGATGAGCTGTTCCATGAGCGGGCCCAGGAACGGCGCCACGTCGACGACCAGAGCCCGACGGCCGCCCGCGCTCCCCTTGTCCGGGTCGCCGCTCTGGGCGGAGACGACGGCGACCAGCGTGGCCGAGCCGTCGGCCCCGCGTGCGAAGACCGGGGCGCCCGACGCCCCGAAAGTCACGATGCAGTCCAGCGCGGTGATCGTGCCGGCGCGGCCGATCACGTCGCACGCTTCGTCGATGCTGGGGGCATGGGGCCGGTTGCGCGCATAGGAGACGATCGTGAGCGGGCGCGACTCGCGCCAGCCGCGCGTCGGAAAGGGCGGCGCGGCCTCGATCGGCCGGTCCAGCGCCAGCAGCGCCACGTCGGCGGCGATGTTCCGCGCCTCGGCCTTGCCGCTGAAGCGGTAGTCCGGCGGGATAGCCGCGGCGGAGACGCGGCGGAAGCCCGCGTGCCCGCCGCGCATCAGTCCGGCGACGAACTTGATCTCGGAGAGCGGCGTCGGCGCCTTGGTGCGCGGGTTGAACAGGCAATGGGCCGCGGTGGCGACGATCCGCTCGCTGATCAGCGTGCCCGTGCAGAACCGCGAGCCGGCGATGTTGACGCGGCCCACGCCGAGCCAGGCCGGCGCCTCCTCCGTCGTCATCAGGCGCCGCGTGTCCGCCGACGAGACGCCGCCGAAGGCGGCGAACGCCGCCGCCGCCGCCAGCACGGCGGCCAGACGCCGAGCGCGCGTCGCGCCTTTCAGCGTTGCAGCCTGCATCGTCCCTTCTCCCCCGCCGCGCCGCGCCGCCGGCGTCCTACAGTCCCGCAGCCGTCAACTTGGCGGGTTTCGGTCCACCGGTCGCCCAGTCCAGGAGTTCGACGGTATGGACGACGGGAGCGATTCGCGTCGAGGCGATCTGCGCGATGCAGCCGATGTTTCCCGCGGCGATCACCTGCGGCGCGGTCGCCGCGAGATTTGCCGCCTTCCGCTCCTTGAGCTGCGCCGCGATCTCGGGCTGCGTGAGGTTGTAGGTGCCGGCCGAGCCGCAGCAGAGATGGCTCTCGGCGGGCTCCACCACCTCGAAGCCCGCGGACTTCAGCAGGGTCTTGGGGTGCGCCCTGATCTTCTGCCCATGCTGGAGCGAGCAGGCGGCGTGATAGGCGACGCGCAGCGCGGGGGCCTTGTCGGGCGCGGAGAGCTCCAGCGCGACCATCACCTCGGATATGTCGCGGGTGATGGCGGAGACCCGCGCGGCGTCGCCCGCAAGCCCGGCTTCGGTGCGGAACATGTGGCCGTAGTCCTTGACCGTCGTGCCGCAGCCGGAAGCGTTGATCACCACCGCGTCGAGGCCCGCGCCGTCCATCTCCCGCACCCAGGCGCGGATGTTTCGCGCCGCCGTCGCGTGGGCGAGGCCGGTCTTGCCCATGTGGTGGGTGAGCGCGCCGCAGCAGCCCTGGCCCTCGGCCACCACCACCTCCACGCCGTGGCGGGTGAGCAGGCGGATGGTCGCCTCGTTGATGTCGGTGTCGAGCGCACGCTGCGCGCAGCCGGTCATCAGCGCCATGCGGGCGCGTCGCGGCCCCTGCGCGGGGAACACCTGCGGCCGGTCCATCGGCGAGGGCGGGGGCAGCGTCGCGGGCGCGAACTCGACCATGGCGCGCAGTTTGCGCGGCAGGAAGCGCGCGAAGGGCTTCGCCGCCCATGCGCCGAGGATGGCGAGCCGGAAGCGGGTCGGGTAGGGCAGCACCACCGACAGCAGCCAGCGCAGGGCGCGGTCGTCCCACGGGCGGCGATAGGTCTTCTCGATATGCTCGCGGGCGTGGTCGACGAGGTGCATGTAGTGCACGCCCGAGGGGCAGGTCGTCATGCAGGCGAGGCAGGAGAGGCAGCGGTCGATATGCTTGACCGTCTTCTCGTCGGCGGGCCGCCCCTGCTCCAGCATCTGCTTGATGAGGTAGATGCGGCCGCGGGGGCTGTCGAGTTCGTCGCCGAGGGTGACGTAGGTCGGGCAGGTCGCCGTGCAGAAGCCGCAGTGGACGCATTTGCGCAGGATCTGGTTGGAGCGCGCGACCTGCGGATCGGCGAGCTGCGCCTCGGTGAAGGTGGTCTGCATCAGGTCTCTCTCTGGTCGGCGAGGCGCCGTAGCGCGACGCGCGGTTCGATGCGGAGCGGCGGCGACCCGACGAAGCCGAACGGCGCGATGGCGCGGGTCACGGCGCCATGCGCCCCGGGTTGAGCTTGCCGGCGGGGTCGAACTTCGCGCGCAGGCCCGCCGAGAGCGCCGCGACCGGCGCGGGCTCGGGGTGGAACGGGGCCACCGCGCGGCGCGTCGCCTGGCCGGCGCGAAAGAGGGTCGCGTGGCCGCCTCGGCGCGAGACCTCAGCGCGGATCGCGGCCGCGCCGGCGTCGCCGTCCTCCGGCGTCAGCAACCAGACGAGCCCGCCGCCCCAGTCGTAGAGCGCATCCTGCGCCGCGCCGGCCTCGCGCAGCGCCGCCACAGCCTTCGGCCCGTCTGACGGCCTGAGCGAGAGCCGCCAGACCGCGCCCTGCGCGCCGGCCAGCGGCGTCGCGTCGCGCACCGCGGCCCAGCGCGCGGGGTCGTCCATGACGATCTCCGCCTCGCCGAACGCCGCCAGCGCCTTGCGCAGCTCCGCCGCCCGGTAGGCGACCGACGCCTCGAACCCCTCGATGCGCGCCAGCGTCTCGCCGGCGGCGTGGGCGGCGCCGGTCACGTCGAAGGGGCTGCCGAGCGCCATCGACAGCGCTGCGATGGCGCGCGCTTCGTCCAGACCTCGCAGCACCAGCGTCGCGGAGGTCTCGGGGATCGGCTGGAGCTTGAAGGCGACCTCGGTGAGCAGGCCCAGCACGCCATAGGCGCCGCACATCAGCTTCACGAGATCGTAGCCGGTGACGTTCTTCATCACCCGGCCGCCGTTCTTCAGCACCGTGCCGCGCCCGTCCACCAGCCGCACGCCGATCAGGCTGTCGCGGCAGGCGCCGGCCTGGATGCGGCGCGGGCCGGAGGCGTTGGTCGCGGCGACGCCGCCGAGCGTGAGCGGGCCGTCGGAGCCCAGCAGCGGGCGCGGATCCATCGGCTCGAAGGGCAGGCGCTGGCCTTCCGCCGCAAGCATCGCCTCGATCGCGTCGAGCCGGGCGCCGGCGCCGGCCACCAGTGTCAGCGCCTGCGGCTCGTAGAGCGTCACCGCGTCCAGCCGCAGCGTCGAGAGCGGCGCCGCCTCGACGGGACGGCCGAGCGCCAGCCGCGCGCCGCCGCCGACGATCTCGAACGGGCCGCCGTCGCGGACGGCCTCGGCGGCCTCGGCCTCGGAAGCCGGCGCCAGCGCCTCGGCGAGGCTCACGCCGACAGCCCGCGACGGGTGGCCGCGACCGTCATTCCGCCGCCATGCGGTGGCCTTCCACCGTCGCCAGCGGAAAGACCTTGCCGGGGTTGAGCAGCCATTTCGGGTCGAACACGTCCTTCACCGCCATCTGGGCGGTCATGTCGTCGGCGGTGAACTGGGCGGTCATCAGCTCGCGCTTCTCCACGCCCACGCCATGCTCGCCGGTGAGGCAGCCGCCGACCTCGACGCAGAGGCGCAGGATGTCGGCGCCGAACGCCTCGCATTTCTCCAGGTCGCCGGGCTTGTTGGCGTCGAACATGATCAGCGGGTGCATGTTGCCGTCGCCGGCGTGGAAGATGTTGGCGACGCCGAGCCCGTACTGCGCGCTCAGCGCCTCGATGCGCGACAGCACTTCCGGCAGCGCGCCGACCGGGATCGTGCCGTCGAGGCACATGTAGTCCGAAATCTGGCCCATGGCCCCGAAGGCGGACTTGCGGCCGAGCCAGATCGCCGCGGCCTCCTCGGGCGTCGCGGCCTCGCGCACGGCGAGCGGGGCGTGACCCGCGGCGATGGCCCTGATGCGGGCGAGCTGGTCGTCGATCTCGGCCGGGCTGCCCTCGACCTCAACGATGAGCAAAGCGCCGGCGTTCAGCGGATAGCCGGCCTGCGCGAACTCCTCGCAGACACGGATCGCCGGGCCGTCCATGAACTCCAGCGCCACGGGGATGACGCCGGCGCGGATGATGTCCGCCACGCAGGCGCCGGCCACCGCGCTGGTCTCGAAACCGAACAGGATGGGGCGGGCCCCCTCGGGCGCGGCGAGGATGCGCAGGGTCGCCTCCGTCACCACGCCGAGCTGGCCCTCCGAGCCGCAGATCACGCCCAGCAGGTCGAGGCCGGGCGCGTCGAGATGGGCGCCGCCGATCTCCATCACCTCGCCTTGCATCGTGACGAAGGTGACGCCGAGCAGGTTGTTGGTGGTGACGCCGTATTTCAGGCAATGCGCGCCGCCGGAGTTCATGGCGATGTTGCCGGCGATGGCGCAGGCGAGCTGCGAGGAGGGGTCTGGCGCGTAGAAGAAGCCGTCGCTCTGCACGGCCTGCGTCACGGAGATGTTGGTGACGCCGGTCTGCACGCGGATCACGCGGTCCTCAAGGCTCGTCTCCAGCACGCGGTTGAGCCGCGCGACGCCGAGGATCACGCTGTCGGCGGTGGGCAGCGCGCCGCCTGCGAGCGAGGTGCCCGAGCCGCGCGGCACGACGGGCACACCCTCCTCCCAGCAGACGCGCAGGGCGCTCGCGACCTCCGCGGTCGAGCGCGGCAGCACCACGGCGAGCGGCGGGCAGCGATAGGCCGAAAGCGCGTCGCACTCGTAGGCGACCAGTTCCTCCGACGCGTCGATCACGGCGTCTTCGGGCAGCACGGCGCGCAACCGCGCCGCGACGGCGCTGCGGCGCGCGAGGATGTCGGGGTCCGGGGTCGGCATGCGCATCGGCTGGGCTCCCAAGGCGGTCTTCCGCGAGCATCATAGCGCTTCATCCGCGTCACGCCATGGCGGCGGCGTGGTCCTCCGAAGCAATTCAATAATCTGTGTCTTTCGAAGTAAACGGGCGCACCGCTAACACTCTGTTGAACACCCAACACTAGAGTTTTCGGGATATTTTGATGCGGGAGGCGGCTTTGAAACAGCCCTATTCAGCGGTGCTGATCGCCGAAACTGCAGCCGAGGGCCTGCTCGTGCTGCGTGAGGATGGAGGCCGCACCCTCAGCGCCGTGTGGTGCAACCGCGCCTTCGAGCGCGAGAGCGGCATGTCGCTCGACGAACTGCGCGCCGCGCGGCTGACGCCTCTCGATGGCGCCGAGGCCCCGGCGGGCCGGCGCGTCCGCGAGGCCGCCCTCCAGGCGCGCGAGGAGACCGAGGCGCTGCGCCTCGTCCTGTCGAGGCTGGAGGCTTCGGGTGACATGGAGGCGCACTGGCTGGCGGTGGCAAGCGACCCGTGTCCGCCGGGCGCGTCCGACGCCGAGCGCGCCGAGCGGGTCGCCGCGGCCGTGCGCACGCTCGCAGGCCACCAGGCCGATCGGCAGCGGCTGGACTGCATCGGTCACCTGATCGAGAACGCGCAGGATCTCATCACCATCACGGATCTGGATTTCCGGGTCATCTGGGCCAACGACGCCTTTGTGCGTCGCTCGGGGTATGCGCTGGGGGACGTCGTCGGACGGTCGCACTGCGAACTTCTAGACAAGACGGGACAGAGCTTCACGGGACCGCAGGCCGCGATCAAGGCGTTGATCTCGGGCGCCTATCGGCAGAACGAGACGCGCAACAGGGCGCGTGACGGGGAGATCTACTACGCCGACACCCGCATCACCGTGCAGCGCGACGCCGACGGAAGGCCGGTCCGCCTTCTCCTCATCGAGCGCGACATTACCGAGACAAGGGCGCTGCGCGAGAAGCTGCGCGCCGAGCGGGACGACCTGGAGCGCCGCGTCGCCGAGCGCACCGCGATCATCGCCCGCCAGAGCGACGCGCTCGCCGCGGCGCTGAAGCGCCAGCAGGAGGTGAACGAACAGCAGTTCGAGTTCGTCCGGATGGCCAGCCACGAGATTCGCACGCCGATGAGCATCATCAGCCTCGCCGCCCGGCGCGCGCGCAGGGCGCTGAAGGCGGGCGATGCGGTCGACCACGAGCGACGGATGCAGATGATCGACGAAGCGCTCGCGCGGCTCGGCATGCTCATTGACAGCACCCTGCAGATCGCGAGGGCGGAGGCGGGCCATTTCGACTGCCGGCCCGAGCCGATGGACTTCGCGGCATTTCTGCGCGCCGCCGTCCACAGCGCTTCGGAGGGTTCCGAATCGCACGCTTTCGTTCTGGATGCGGACGGCGTCGACGAAGCCTGGATCGACGGCGACGCCGCCCGACTCGCCCATGTGTTCGACAACCTGTTCGGCAACGCAAGGAAGTACTCGCCCGCCGCCGACCGCGTGGACGTGGCGCTGCGCCGCGAAGGCGACCGGCTGCGGGTCGACGTGCGCGACTACGGCCTCGGCATCGGCGCCGAGGATCTGTCGAAGCTGTTCAGGCGCTACTTCCGCGCTGCGACGGCGACGGGCATCGCCGGCGCCGGCATCGGACTGTCGCTCGCCCATGATCTCGTCACGGCCCATGGCGGATCGCTCTCCGTGCGAAGCGTCGAGGGCGAGGGATCGACCTTCACGGTGGACCTGCCTCTGCGCTCCTCCCCGCAGCGGTGAGCCGGGCGCCGGCCGACATGGGCGCGGCCCGAGACGCGGCCGTGAGGGTGGGCCCGCGCAAACGTCGCCATCGGACGCGCGCGCGGCGCTTCAGGGCGGGGGGCGGAGCGGCGCCGACCTCGGCGCCGCTCCGCGCCACCGTGCGCCGGCGTCATTCGACCGGCTGCAGCAACCCTTTTTCGGCGGCGAGTTCGCGCATCCTGTTCTGGAGCTTCTCGAAGGCGCGGCTCTCGATCTGGCGGATGCGCTCGCGGCTGACGTTGTAGACCTCGCTGAGCTGCTCCAGCGTCACCGGCTCGTCCTTCAGCTTGCGCTCGGTGAGGATGTGGCGCTCGCGTTCGTTGAGCGCGCCCATGGCGCTGATCAGCAGGTCGCGCCGCTGGTCGAGCTCCTGCCTTTCGGCGAAACGGGTGGCCTGGTCGGCGTCGTCGTCGGTCAACCAGTCCTGCCACTCCGCCGCGCCCTCGCCCTCGGCGGAGACCGGGGCGTTGAGGGACGCGTCGCCGCCGCCGCCCAGACGCCGGTTCATCGACACGACCTCGTCGACGGTCACGCCGAGATCGGTCGCGATGCGCTCGACGTTCTCGGGCCGCAGGTCGCCCTCCTCGAGCGCGCCGATCCGGTTCTTGGCCTTGCGCAGGTTGAAGAACAGCTTCTTCTGCGCCGCCGTGGTGCCCATCTTCACGAGGCTCCACGATCGCAGGATGTATTCCTGGATTGCGGCGCGGATCCACCACATCGCATAGGTCGCCAGCCTGAAGCCCTTTTCGGGGTCGAAGCGCTTCACCGCCTGCATCAGGCCCACATTCGCCTCGGAGATCACCTCCGCCGTCGGCAGGCCGTAGCCGCGATAGCCCATGGCGATCTTGGCGGCGAGGCGCAGGTGCGACGTCACCATCCTGTGCGCCGCCTCGCTGTCGCCGTGGTCGGCCCATGCCTTGGCGAGCATGTATTCTTCCTGCGGCTCCAGCATCGGAAACTTGCGGATCTCGGAGAGATACCGGCTCAGCCCCTGTTCCGGCGACGGGGCCGGAAGATTCGCGTAAGTCATGGTCCCCTCCGAGCGTCTCGCGCGATCGCGTTCCGATCACAACGTCAATCCGTCAGTTATGAACGCGCCATTAACGCGGCAAGGCCGTTAAAGTTTCCTTAAGGAAACAATCAGGTGAGCGAGGTCGTCCGGCGGCGCGGCCTGGAAGCGCACGGGGCGCCCGTCGTCGGGATGGCGGAAGCCGAGCGTCGCGGCATGGAGCGCCTGGCGCGGAAACCCGTCCAGCAGCGCATGGCCGCCGCGCCCGCGCCCATAGGTCTGGTCGCCGGCGAGGGGGTGGCCGACATGGGACAGGTGAACCCTGATCTGGTGCGTCCGCCCGGTCTCGAGCCTGCAGCGCAGCAGTGCGGCGACGGCTTTTCCGGCCGGGCCGAAGCGCTCGACGGTCTCGACGCGCGTGACGGCGCGGCGGCCCGTGGCGTCGACCGCGATCTTCTTGCGGTCGCTGCGGCTGCGGGCCAGCGCCGCCTCGACGCGGATGATCCCGCCGGGCTCGAAGGACACCGCGGGCAGCCCGGCGAGGCGCGCGTCGGCGCGGTCCGGGGCGCCGCGGACCACCGCGAGGTAGCTGCGCTCGAGGTCGTGGGCGGCGAACTGCGCCGACAGCGCGGCGTGGGCGGCGTCCGTCTTGGCGACGACGAGCAGGCCCGAGGTTTCCTTGTCGATGCGGTGCACGATCCCGGGCCGCGCGACGCCCCCGACGCCGGAGAGGCTCGCGCCGCAATGGTGCAGCAGCGCCGCGACCAGCGTGCCGCGCTCCGCTCCGGGGGCGGGGTGGACGACCATGCCCGCCGGCTTGTTGACGACGATCAGCGCGGCGTCCTCATGCGCGATGTCGAGCGGGATCGCCTCGGGCGCCGGGGTCGCGGGCGCGATCGGGGGCGGCGTGAGGGTGTAGACCTCTCCCGCGCGCGCCTTCAGCGCCGGGTTCGATGCGACCGCGCCCGAGGCGTCGCGCACGGCGCCCGCCGCGATGAGCTGGGAGATGCGCGAGCGGCTGAAGCGCGCCTGCGCGTCGGCCAGAGCCTTGTCGAGCCGCGCGGGGGCCGCCACGGTGAGCGTGAGCGACGCCGCGCCCTCGGGCGCGGCGTCGTCGCCGTCATCATCCGACCATGCCTCCACTTCGGGAACTTCGCTCAATGGCTGACCTCCGCGCCGACAGGACCCGCCCGCCGCAGGCGTCGCCGGGGATCGACGACGACGACGAGCCGCCCGAGCCGCCGCGCCTGCGCGCGCTGCGGCGTCTGGTGACGCTGCTGACCATGACGGCCATCGTCGGCGTCGCCGTGGTGGCCGGAACGTTGGCGCTGCGGCTCTCGCAGCCGTTGACGCCGCCGCTCTCGCTCGAGGCGGTGACCGCCGAGCGGATCGCGGCGCCGCCGGGCGAGACCGTCACGGCCGCCGGCGCCGCGCCGGGCGCGCTGATCCTCGTGACGCGTGACGGAGAGGGCGTCGAGCGCATGCGCCTCTACGACGCCGGGACGGGTGAACTCGTCAGAACGGTGACGATAGAGCGCGCGGCGCGCTGACGCGGCGGCGGCTCCGGCGGTGGACAACGCGCGCGCGGGTCTGCCACGATCAACCTCCCGCGTCGGTCGCGCGCATGCCCATGCGCCGTTCGGGCCGTCGCGCCCCAGCACGGAGGCGTTCCTGATGTATGACGCCATCATGGTTCCCGTTGACCTCGCTCATGCGGACAAGCTCGACAAGGCGCTTTCAGTCGCCGCCGACCTCGCAAAGCTCTACGCCGCGCCAATCTGCTATGTCGGCGTCACCGCGGCGACGCCGGGTTCTGTCGCCCATTCGCCAAGGGAATACGAGCAGAAGCTGGGCGCCTTCGCGCGCGCTCAGGCCGAGGCGCGCGGCGTGGAGGCGACCTCCCGCGCCCTGGTGTCGCATGATCCGGCGGTCGACCTCGACGAGGCCCTGCTCGACGCCGTCCGCGAGACCGGAGCGGATCTCGTCGTCATGGCTTCGCATGTTCCCGGCCTGCTCGACGCGGTCTGGCCGTCGCATGGCGGGGCGCTCGCGTCCCACGCCTCCACCTCGGTCATGCTCGTGCGATGAGCCTGCTCCGGAGCGCGCTTGACACGCGCCGCCATGGCCCTTAGCTACGCCCCACCAGCGACGGAGTCCCCTTCGTCTAGTGGCCTAGGACACCACCCTCTCACGGTGGGAACAGGGGTTCGAGTCCCCTAGGGGATGCCATCGCGGGTGCTAACGTGCTGATCTTGCAGTAGGTTAGCCGCCCGCGTTCCGCGTCTTCGCCGGCTTCGTTCCATTTCGGGTCTTGCGCACGGCCGCACGGGCGGCTTCGGCTAGGCGGATCGCGTCTACTTGGCTCTGGTATGCGGCGGCCTCGGCGCTGAGGTGCTCGTGGCCGAGGTCCGCGTCGATCGCGCGGCATCCGGCTTCGGCTGCGTCTGGGCCGATGGTGTGGCGCAGACCGTCACCGCTGCGGCCGGAGAGGTCGGCGGCGACGCAGGCGGCGCGGAACGAGTCGCCGAAGCACGCCGCGCTACGCGGGCGGTCAGTGTCGGTCGCGAGACAGATCTTTGCGCTGGGGCGCGCCGCGAGCCAGGCGTGGTCGCGGGCGCGACGGGCGTGGCCATCGTCCCGCTCTTGGGCTGGCGCCAAGTCGCGCGACCGTCGGCGAGGATCGTCACCGTGCCCATCGCCAAGAGATCGGCGCTGCGCGGCGCGAGGCCGCAGAGCACCTCCAGCGCGAAGCGCAGCCGTGTGCCAAGTGGCCAGCGCACGAGAAAGGCCGCCGGCGTCCGTGCCTTATGCGGGATGGGCGGCGGGCTCGGGCGCGGGGGCGCTAGGCAGGCGTGTCAGCTTCCCGCCGGGCGCGCGGAGACACCACACGGTCTCCCCGGAGCGCCGGTAGGTCAGTTGCAGGCGCGGCAATGTCAAGCGCCGTCCCATTCGTGCCCTCGGCTTGCTGCTGCCCGTCAGGAGGCAGGCTGAGGTCGACGGCGCCGAGTTCGGCGACGCGCTCGACCCGCGAACGCAGAACCGGTTCAAATGGATGGCGTCCTGGGTCGCGGTAATCCCGATCAGCGCGGCTGGGGCGGGCGCGATCAGCCACACGCACCGTCGGGACAACGGGGCACGGCCGAGGATGCGGCGGTCAACCGCGCCGTCGATGTCGTGCTCGCCTACACCGATCTGGACGCCGTGACCCCGATAGCCGCTTTCGGCGGCGTCGCGCCGGCAGGCGACGTGTCGTCCGTCGCCATCCCGCATCCGACCGGCGCGGCTGTCGGCGACAGTCTGGTGGTCGTCTCGGCGTGGGAGAATGCGCTGGCGCTGACGCTGGACGACGCCCGGCTCGACGTCACCGCGCTGGCCTCCTACTCGGAGGGTTTGATCGTCAGCGCCATCGCCAAGCTGACCACGCTGGAGGCGGATTTCGCGACGGGCGACTTTGCGGCGACGGTGGTGGAGACGACCAGCCGCGCCGCCGGCATCGCCTTCGCGCTGCGCCCGGTCAGCTAGGCCAGCGCGAGCGCGAGCACCGCGACGGCGGTGGCCCCGGCGAGCCACGGCCAGCCGAACGAGGGCCGCCGCGCCTCCATGCGGCTGTCGATCTCCGCCACCAGGGCCACGGCTTCCGGCTCCGCGCCGGGATAGCCGAAGCCGGTTCTGCCGGCGGCGGCGAGCGCGCGGCGCAGGCGGCGCTGGTTGGGGCGCGCGGGCCTGAGCGCGGTCTCGATGCGGCGGGCGTCGGCGTCCTCGCCGCGCGTGCGCAGATCGTAGGCGAGCGTCGCGGCGCGCAGCGTCAGGCGGCTACCGCCGGCCGGCGCGGCGGCGATCTCCGCCAGCATGGCGCGGACGTCCGGCTCGTCATGGCCGTGCGTTTCGGCGTGGGCGGCGATGGCCCGCAGCGCGCGGCGCAGGGCGGGCAGGCTGGGCGGATCGCCGGCCAGCACGTCGCGCAGGCGGTCGGCGTCATCGGGGCAGGCGTCATCGCGCAGGCGCTGTTCTAGACGCGCGGCGCCCTCGAAGATGGCGGCGGTATCCATCGTTCTCTCCGGGCAGGCCTTGGACGCGGGGTTTGGTGTAAGCATAATAAGCTTACGTATAGACGCCATCTCCGAAAGCTGCAATAGCTTACGGAATGGGATGGCGCGACAGACTGACCGACGATGAGGCGGGCGAAGTCGCGGACATCGAGGCGCGGCTGATGGTGTTGGACGCCATGGCGAAACCGCTGAAGGACCGATTGAAAAAGATCAGGGACAACGCCTCGCGCCGCGAGAGCTACCACAAGCCCAGAGACTGACCCCGACGCACCGCGATTCACCACCACGCGCCGTCCGGGCTCCCTCGGGCGTCGCGTCCGTTTGGGAGCATCCGATGGACTTCGGCGACTTCACGAAGTCCGACCCCACCGACCCGTCCGCCATCCAGCGGGCGACGGACGTGCAGCACGTCGTGGCCCCCGCCGCCGCGATGGCCGGCGGGTGGTGCGGGTTCGCCGCCGATCTGGCGGTTTTCTGCGTCCTCCATGTGGTCCGGTTCAGGCGCGACCCGACATGGCGCGTGGCGGGCGACAAAAGGCGATCGACATCGCCCGCGCCGCCTGCGCCGCGCAGTGCCGGGCGCGGAGCGAGACGCAGGCTCGAACCGTCGTGAAGCTAGACGCCGAGGGCTTCGAGAGCGTGACATGGGGCGCTTTCGGCCGGCTGCTGCGCCGCGCCGCCGACCGCGGTCTCGACGGTTCGACGCCGGCGCGGATGATCGAGGGCCTCTCGACGCGCCACGTCAGGAACGAAGAAGCGGGCGAGAGGCAGATCGCGCAGGTCTGGGCCAAGACCCTCACAGACGCGCCCGACCCGCCTAAGCGATGGCGCGCGCGGCCGAGGTTCCGCGCCGGACGCCGCGTCTCGCGCCCATCCCGCGCGTCGCCAAGCCCCGCCGCGCCGCGCTGCTCGACGGCGTCATGGTCGCCGACCTGCGCATCTGCCAGGAGAGCGACCCGCGTGAGACTGACGCGCGCTGGAGCCTCGCCGAGGCCGAGCGCGTCGCGCTGGGCTGCGCCGGCCACCTGCTCGGCGTGGCGTCGCCGGCTGCGCCCCAGCTGCTGTGCTACCTCGGCGACCATCTCGATTTCGGGGGCGCCGCCTTGTCTCTTCCGTGACGCGTAAACTGAAAGTCAGCCGAGTTCGTACTCGATCACGAGCCGGTGCAGTTTTCCGCCAATCCAGCCGTTGTCGAAGAAGTATCCGCCGCCATTGCTCTTGTCGTCCCACTGCCCCGTCGAGCTGGCCATCGCGGCGTAGTCCTGATTGTTGTAGTTGTTCGGCTCTCCGGGGAGCCAATTGCTGTAGATCATCGGGTCTCCGTCGCTGTCCGCGAACTGACCCTCCGTCGCCAGATCGTTGAAGCCGAGCCAGATCGGGTTCTGATCGCCGCCGAATGTCTCGAAGATGAAGCTGTTCTCGGCGGCGCTTTCGATCTCGACGATCTTTCCGCCCTTCAAATCGGCCTCGGTTCGGGCCGCCTCCCATGTCAGACCGGTCGTGCCCAGTTCGTATCGCGAACCCCCGAACGCAATGTCCGGGCCGTCGCCGTTCTCGTCGACCCGGATGGAGAGAACTTCGCCGATGAGCGGCGTGTCGCCGCCCCAGTTTGACTTGGCGACGAACTTGTTGAGGCGCGGCGCCTCCGGCGGCGCGACGCCCCCGCCTTCCGCGACGAGCTCGCCATTCTTGAAGAGCTGCATGAGCCCTTCGGTGGTGATCTGCGCCGTCCAGCGCGCGGTCTCGCCCTGGATCAGCCCTTCGACCGCATCGATGAAGTATTTCGTCGCGCCGTCGAGCATCTCGAAGCGCATGGCGTCGCCGCCGGCCGCCTGACCGAGCCAGATGTTGTTGCTGTTCGGCCCGTCACCATAGTCGAACACGCGCTGCCAGACGCCGCCGCCGAGGTCGTCGAAGCGCACCGTCGCCTCCGCGACGAAGGCCAGCGCGGGCGGAGCCGGCTCGTCGGCGACCGGGCCGCCGATATTCACGAGGTAGATCGGCGCCGTGACCGGACCGAGCGCCGCCACCGCCCCGCCGATGACGCCGATCGCCGCGGCCACGAACCCGATCGGAGCGGTCGCGTCACCCGGAAAGCCGCCCTTGCCCGTCCCCGAGGCCGCGCCGTAGTCGAACAGCGCCGACGCGTCGAAGGCGCCTTCCGCGCCGAGCGTCACGTCGAAACTCTGCTCGTCGAAGGCGTTGCTGGCCTGGAAGTCGTAGCGGGCGAGCCGCTGCGCCACCAGTGCGTCGACGCCATTGGTCGTGTTGGTCACGGGGTCGAGCCCGCGCGTCATGGTGATGCGCACGAGCTGGCCGGGATCGCCGGTGACGATCACGCTCGGCCGTGCGCCGCCATAGACGCCGACGCCGCCCTCCGGCGCGCCGTTGACCGCCAGCGCCACCTCCGCGCCGGCCAGCCCCTCCGAGGCGACGGCGATGGCGCCCGCGTTGCTCTTGTCGCTGATGAGCTGACCGCTTGCGGCGGCGCCGTCATCGAACAGGACGGTGAAACGCGAACCGATCAGTTCATGCCCCGATATGCCGCCGACGTCCCAGCCCTGCGTGGCCCCGCCGTCGACCGTCACCTTGCTCATGCCGGCGATCGAGTTCGGGTCCATGTCGCCGGAGAAACCGACGATCTCGCCGGGCTGGAAGCCGCCGTCAACGGCGGCGTCGAACTTGATCATGGCGCCCTTGAAGCCGCCATTGCTGTCGCCGCCCGAGCCGCCTGAATTCGGGATCGGCGCCTGCCCCGGCAGGAAGTAGCCGGTTCCCGAAACATAGCCGCCCGTCCCGCCGGCGTCGTTCACCGCCCATGGCTTGGTCGCGCTGTCGCCGCCGCGGCCGTCGGGATCGAAGACGCTGTCCTGGTAAAGCGCGGTGGTTACGTCGATGAAGATCGCGGAGATCTTCTTCGAGCCGATGTTCTCCACCTTGAACGACCCGGCGCCGAAATTCGACGAAGCGACCGAGCCGACGCCCGCCATGATCCTGAGCGCCGCCGCGCCGACGGCATCCGGGCCGTAGCTTGCGCCGGTGTCGAGATCGTCCTGCGCCGCGAAGGCGGCTTCGGCATTGCCCTGGGCTGGCGGCGCGCCGTCGACGGCGACCGTCAGCGTCGCGCTCACCATGGCGTTGACGTTGCGGGCGGCCGCAAGATCGGCGATCTCGCCCTCTGGCAGCGTCACGACGAGGTCGGCCCCATCGGCCCAGCCGCCGGCCGGGGCGGCGATCTCGTAGCTGGCGACGCCGCCGGCGAAGCCCCTGAAGCCGACCGCCGCCGCGACCGCGGCGCCGTCCACCTCGAGTCGCAGGTCTTCGGCGCCAAGCGTCGTCTGGTCGACGCCGCTTGCGTCTTCCAGCGCGAGGGCGACGAGGAGCGGGCTGTCCGCCTCGACCGGGCCGGTCAGCGTCATCGTCGCTGACGGCCCCTGCGTGTCGGCGATCGGTCCGCCGAGCCGCGCCACCTGGATCGCGTTGACGATCGGGTTCTGGTAGCCCTCGACCAAGTCCTGCGTGAAACCGATGTTGAGGACGCCGTCCGTCACTTCGACCTCGGCGGAGAGCACGCCCACATCGGCGCCGTAGGCGGCGCCGGGGGTGATGTTGTCGAAGGCCGCGGGCGTCTCACCTTCGAGTGTGGCGTCAAAGACGCGGAAGGCTGCGCCCTGGCCGGGTCCGTAGAGCTCGGCCACGTAGAGATCGACGCGGAAGACGCCGGCGCCGCCGATGTCCGCCACCGGGATGTCGTAGCTGAAGGCCGCGTTGCTCGATCGCGCGGTGTCGAGCACGCTTTCCGGCACGCCGGGCGGGATCGCCCCAGCCGCGCCGGCATAACCCGCCGCCGGGGCGTCGCCGCGGTTGTTGGTCGTGGCGAGCCAGGGCGAGCCGGCGCCGTTGTCGCTTCGCCAGTCAGGCCCGCCATCCGTCGCCGCGACCGTCGGGCCAAAGGCGTTGATCCGCAGCACGACCTCTTGGCCCCCCGCTTCGCTCACGGCGATGGAGAGCGGGGCGGAGACGGCGTCTGGGGTCTGGCCCACGCTGGGGTCGTCGACCGTCACGGCCACGTCGAGCGTCGGGTTCGCCGCCGCGTCGAGGGTCTGGCCGGCCTTCAGGAACAGCGCGTCGCCGATGATCTCGAACAGCGCCGCGTCGGCGCCGGTGAGCCCGAGCACGTTCGTTCCCAGCCCGTCATCCGCCACCGAGATGTCGGCGATTCGTGTCGCCACGGAAGCGCCGCCGGCGACTTCGGAGACAATCGCCGCAAGGCTCACCGCCGTGGGCGCGAGGTTGACGGGTTCCGCCTCGTCGTCCTCGGTCACGACGCCGGTGGCGGCGGCGGCGGCGATCTCGACCGTCTCGCCGCCGGCGCTGACCGCGCCGGTCAGCGTGACGTTCACCACGTCGTCGCCGTTCTCCACGTCGTCGCGCGGCACGTCCACGCGCAGCACGCCGGCGCCGCCGGTGAACGCCACCGACTGCGTCAGCCCGGTCTGGCCGAGCGCGTCATGGGTGACCGTGAGGGCGCCGGTGAAGCTCTCCGTCGCGGTGAGGCCGAATTCTAGCGTGGCGACGCCGAGATCGCCGCCCTCGGAGATGGTCGGCGCGTCCGTGATGGACAGGGCGATGGGGACGACGGCCTCCGTGACGATGAAGTTCAGCGTGGCGGTGCTGGCCATCCCGCCCTGGTTCAACCAGACGGTGTAGGCCCCGGCCGGCAGCGGAGCGTCGAAGCCGATGAAGGCGACCCCCTGCTCCTCCCCGTCGCCCAGCGCGGGGAGGATGTCGTCGCCGACCAGGCCGCCATTGTAGACGAGGCCGCCGAGCAACTCGCCCGCGCCCTCGAAGCTGGTCGGGTCCGTCGTCACGACCGTCCCGGCCTGGATGCCGATGAAGCCCTGCGGCAGACCGCTTTCCGCGGTCTCGAAGCCCTGCAGCACCAGCCGCGACAGCGCCTGGCCCTCGGGCACGGTGAAGGTGACGTAGTCGCGGTCGCGCCCGCCGGGCTCGCCGTCGCCCTGTTGCGTGGCGACGATGAGGTTGTCGCCCGGCAGCAGCGCGCCGATGTCCGTCGGCGCGCCGCCGGTGTCGGCGAAGTCGCCGACGGCGACCCCTCGCACGGCGTCAGGCGCCGCCGCTGGCGCCTCGACGAAGCCCGGCGAGGACAGGCGCAGGAAGTTCCACGAGGCGGTGAAGTCGTCGAGCGCGGTGCTGATGAAGTCCGTCGAGGTGACGCCGACATCGATCCGCCCGGTCGCCAGCGCCGCCGCAAGCGGCGCCGGAATGGCCAGCGGCGCGGCGGTCAGGAAGCCCGGCGTCGCCTCGGGCCGCACGCCGCCGAGAATCGCGCCGCTTGCGTCGAACAGGGTGACGATCTGGCCGACGGCGCCTTCCGCGCGGTCGATGGCGATCGACAACTCCACGCGCGCGATGTCGAACAGCTCGAAGGGCGCGGCGGCGGCCGAGGAGATCGACGCGATGCCGAGGGTCTGGCTGAGCCCGCCGCCCGCCGTCCAGAGCTGCACGGCGTTGCCGCCGACGCCGCCGAAGATCAGCTTGACGAACTGACCCCCGCCCTGCGCCACCGCGTCGTCCGTGGTGGCGAACACGATGCCCTGCTGCGCATAGTTCTGGATGACGCCGGTCTCGACGCCTCGCGACGTCAGGAAGGCCTCGGTGAACGGGTTGTCGAACCGCGTGGTCAGGTAGAGCCGGCTCAGCGCCGGGTCCGAGACGTCGACCTGCCTGACGAAGTCGTTCTTGCTGTCGGTCTGACCGCCCTGAGACAGGTCGCCGTCGGACGTCACGACCGTCAGCCTGCCGTCCGTGACCGCGACCGGAACGGAGACGTCGCGGGCGCCGTCGCCGCCGAGAAGCCCGTCGAAACCGCCCGTGACGAGAGGATCGCCAGCGGTCTCGAAATCCAGTTCGAGGATCGTTCCGCCCGCCGGCACGCCCGGCGAGCCGTCCTGCAGGACGAAGCCGCGCTCGGCCGCCGCGCTGGCGTTGCCCGCGGCGTCCGCGTAGGCCCCGGCCGCGACGGCGACCTGGCCGGCGCCGTTCGGCCAGGCGCCGCCGGGCGCAGTCAGCGTGTAGGTGAGCGTGGCCGTCCTGGCGTCGTCCGACAGCGCCACAGCCGGCGCCGAAACCGTCTCCGGCGCGATGGCGGTGAAGATGAGCTCGGCCCCGGTCAGCGCGTCGAAGGCGGCGGCGTCGAAGCCGGTCTCATCGGTCACAACCACGGTCAAGATGCGCGGGCCGCCCTGCGCGCCGGGCGTGTCGCCGAGCGTGATCGACTGGATCACGGGCGCGATGGCGTCGGGCGCCTCGCCCGCCCGCCAGACCGCCAGACCGCTGATCTTCGCCTGATCAACGGAGGCGTCGAACGCGATGTTCAGGACGCCGTCGGTGACGGTGGCCGCGTAGGTCATGATGATTTCGGCCGTCACGCCGCCGGCGGCCGCGATGACGTCGAAGTTCTGCTCGACCAGCGCATCCTCGATGAAGATGTCGAACACGCGCTTGCCGGGCACGGCGTTCGCGGCGCTGGTCGCGACGCCGTGATAGATCTCGGCGAAGATGAGGTCGATCAGATAGACGCCGTCCGCCGCGGGAATGGCGTAGCCCCACTTGCCGGCATCGATCGCCGTCCGCTCGGTCCGGTGCAGCAGGTCGAGGTCGGTGCCGGGAAAGTCGATCGTGGCGACTGCCGAGTTCGTATAGCTGTTGGACTCGACCCCGGTGAGGTACTGGGCCGCGCCGCCGGCGCCCGCATCGGACAGGAAGTCGACCGTCTGCTCGCGCAGCCTCGCCGCCAGAAGATCGCCGCCGCCGGCGCTGATGGCGACCAGGGGCGTCAGTTTCGGCGCGGCGGCGATCTCGACGCCCTCGGCGGTCTGGCTGAAGCTGAAGCGCGCCGGCCCGTCGGCGGGCGCGAACCCGTCGAAACCGGCGCCCGAGAAGGTGATCGTCGCGAGACCGTTGATCGTCAGCCGCGCGGGGCCGCCGGCATAGGAGACGTCGATCCCGCCGAGCGTCGCGCCCTCGATCAGCAGCCTGTCGTCGGGGGAGAAATCGGTGATCTCGTCGCCGGCGAGCTGCGAGAGCGCGCCGCGGACCACGTCCTTGCCGGCGCCGGTGGCGATGGTGTTGGCCCCGGTCCCGACGCGGATCACGTTGTCGAGCCCGTTGCCGGTGAAGGCGTAGTCGGCGGTCGAGCCGGTCCCGTCGAAATTCTCGACATCATCGGCGAGGGGGGCGAGCGCCGTGTCGGTCCCGGTGTAGACCACCGTATCGACGTTGGGCGAGCCGCTCCCGCCGACTTCCCCGGCGGTGGCGGCGCCGATCTCGTTGCCGAAAGCCTCGATGGCGAGCCTGTCGAAGTCGATGGCGGCGAGTTCGGCGCCCGGCGAGGTCTCCGCGAGAAAGCCGAAGGCGGCGCCGGAACCCTGCTCCGCCGCGCCGCCGCCGATGCCGTGCGCGCCCGTCAGCACGTCGCGCAGCACCCCGGCCGGCAGGACGAAGCCGCCGAGATCGATATCCGTGAAGCCGTCCTCGCCCTCCAGCCGCCAGGCCGCGCCGACCGGGAAGCCGTCCCCGACATTGAGCGTCAGCCGCAGATCGAGCCGGCTCACATCGACATTGGAGAGCGCCGGGAGGGCGATCCGCGCGAGGACCGTGTAGTTCGCGTCGCCGAGTTCGTAGCCCACCTCCAGGCCCGCCTGACCCTCCACCGCGCCGAACACGAAGCGCAGGAAGTTCGCCTGCGTGCCGTCGCCGAAGATCATCCCCGAGAGCTGACCGGCGGCGAGCGCGCTCTGCGCGGGGATCCAGTTCTTCAGCGTCATCGTGGCGACCAGGCGATCAGTGTCGGTCGAGGGCAGCACGCCGGTGTGCAGCACGTCGCGCGCGCTGTTCCCGGCGCCGACGACCGTGCCGGCGGCCACCTTCTTGATCTGCAGGATCGGCGCGTTGCCGCCCGGCAGCACGTTGCCCCCGATGTCGTAGAGGCCGTCGAACTGCTGGTCGGCGGGGAAGTTCTCGAACGCCGTCTGGGCGTCGCGGTTCGGCGTCACCCCGTCGAGCGCGGCGCCGAGCAGCCCCGTGCCGGCGATCGAGGTCGGGAAACGCGTGTTCTGCGGGTCGAAATCGAGGACGATCGCCTCGCCCGGCGCGATGGCGTAGCCGTTCTCCGCGCTGAACTCGAAAGGATCGGCGACATGGTCGACGCCGTCGAGATCATGGTCGGTCGGGTTGACGATTTCGGAGCCCGCCAGCGGCACGGCCCCGTTGGCCGGCTGGAAAACCTCGATGAGCGGCCCGTTCTCGCTGTAGACTGCGGTCCAGATCGACCCTTGGAACGGCTGGGTGAGACTGCGGTCGGCGTAGTCGTCGCCAATCGTGGCGATCCCGAGCGGCGCGCCGCCGGCCGCGATCACGGTGCGGTCCGCCGCGGCGGCGAAGCCGCCGGCGACGGTGCTCGACATCGAGCCGTCCGCGTTGCGGCCCATCACGATGATGTTGCCGCCATTGAGCTGCGTGGCGAGGATCGCCCCCGACATCGTGACGCCGTCGGCGTCGAGGATGGTCGAGGCGTATTCGGCGAGCCCGTTGATCGAGCCGTTGCCGGAGTCGAGGGCGCCGTCGGTCTTGCCGCCCTCCCTGTAGTCGCCCTCGATCGGGTTGCGGTAGGCGACGATCTCGGCGATGTCGGATGGAAGCCCCGCCTGCCCCAGCAGCTTGCCGCTGGCCGGCGCGGCCCCGCCCGCGACGACGGCCGCGCCGGACCCGTCGGCGAAGCTGTAGATGTCGTAAAGCACGCCCGGCGCGACAGCGAGAACCTTCCTCGTCAGCGCCCCCGGGCCGGCGCCGTAGATGCCGCTCGACGGGAAGGCCGCGTCGTTGTTCTCGACCTCCGTCAGCCAGGCGATCACCTCGTCATAGTCGCCGCCGCCCCCGTTTCCGTAGCTGTCGACGCTGGACACCAGAAGGAAGGCGTCGTCCGTGCCGGCGCCGGGCGAGAACAGCAGGCCCGCGCGCGACCCTTCCGCCCGCGTCGGGTTCGGGTGACCGCCGTAGACGTAGGTCAGGCCGTCATGCTCGAAGGTCTGCGCGCCGCCCTGACCGGCCGAGAGCGTGCGGCCGCCCAGGTCGTCGGACCGGGTGATCTCGTGGAAGTTGTCCTTGTTGGCCGGGTTCCAGTTGACCAGGTTGATGTCGTCGTTCGAGTTGCCTTCGCCGTTGTTGAGGTTGGTCGCGATGTAGCCGAGCGCCTGCGCGACATCGATCGAGCCGCCATCGTCGCCGGCCTCGCCGATCGGACGGCCGCCCCAGCTGTTGTTGGCGCCGTTGTCATAGGTCCAGACGCGGCCGTCCTCCGTCACCTCGACGTCATAGGCGTTGCGGTAGCCGGGCGAGTAGATCGACACCGGCCCCTCGGCCAGCAGCTTGGCGCTGTTGCGACCGTCATTGCCGCCGAACGGGTCCCCGGCGTCGCCGTCGCCCTGGTCGGCGCGCGAGGGATCGTCGAGCGTCGGCAGGTCGTAGACGTAGGCGCGACCATCGTCGGTCAGGACCGGCATCGCCTTCAGCATGGTCAGGTCGATCTCGAGGATGGCCGCCGACAGCGGCTGCTCCTGCTGGCCGGCGAAGTTGTTGGACGGCGCGCCGGTGTTGGCGTTGCCGCCAGCCGCGACGATGATCCGCTCGGAGAGGAGCTTGCCGGTGGCCGCGTCGATCTCCTGGATCACTTCGAGGCCGTTGGTGGCGTGGTTCTCCTCCGAGCGGGTCAGGCCGCGCACGATGTCGATCGCCGTCCAGCTGTCAGGCCCGGTCTGCGTCAGCATGGTGATGACGCCGGAATTGGTGTCGAGATTGGCGTCGTTCCCGCCGCCGCCGGCGCCGATGCGGCTGTCGGATGAGGTGACGTACATCGTGACGGCCGGCTTGCCGTCGATGACCACGGGATCGCCGTTCGCGTCGAACTGCTGCGTGACGTCGATGCCCGTCACCTGACGTTTCGCGCCGGCGTTCTGCGTTCCGTTGTCGTTGTGGTTCTGGATCGAGCCCTTGATGAGGTCCACTGTCACGGAACCCGTGACATGGAACTGCGCGGCCGCGTCCGCGTCATCGGGGTCGGGATCGCCGAAGGCCACCGAGAGTACCTTCACGTCACCATCTACTTCGGTAACGTAGAGCCTGCCATCCGGCCCCCAGACCAGCGCCGTGGGCTGAGAAAGTGCGACCTGGCCATTCAGATCGAGGGTGCTGGCGGCGAAATTATTGGTTACGGCCACGGTTTGCTCCGGCAGTTGACTGTCCTGCCATCGTCAAATATTCACCGTACTCCAATTTCGCACCCACACATGAAAATGTATTTCTCGAATACTGGAGGTGTGAGCCTGACTCCCGATGGGGACTTTGAATCTAATTCGCTAATCGGATAATTATATTCATAACGATGCGTTAACAAGTAGAAATTGGATTGAAATACTGATTTTTATTCAACCGAGAGTTGCGGTTCCTGATTTCAAGGGCAAGGCCAGATGAGGTTCATGAGGTTTGCGGCCCGCGCGGGGAAATCTGCCGCATGTGTCGATCGATGAGGGGTTCCGAAGCCGATCCGGGCCTGACCGTCGAGGCCAAAGCGCCAGTGAGGGTGCTCCGGCACATGTCGACACACGGCCATCACCCATCCCGGTCGGGGTCGCCCCGACCGGTTTGCCGAAGCTTGCGCTCCTGCGCAGCCGGCAGGTCGTCGCTGTGCAGTTCAGGGCCTGCCGCATTAGTTGCTGATTCTGCGGCAATGTCTTTCAGGCTTGGCCTATCCCTTCACGGCTTCCCTGGTTTCGACGACGGTGGAGGAGCGCGGCATGGCGAACCGGGAGCGCCGCCATCTCGGCGCAAGGCTGGCTCCCGGTTCGCTCACCGAGCCCGAGACCGACCACTACTTCACGCTGCGCCCGACGGAGAAGGCGGCCGCGCCGTCGGGTCGCGGCCCTGATGACCGGGATGCTGCGCATGACCGGCCGGCGCCAGCACCGCGGGCCGTTCTCCGGCATTTCGACCGGCACATCGGCGTCGCCGCGCCGGAGATCGCTCCGTTGCGCTCGCAGTGTGTCGGGTCGGCGGCGTCGCCTCCACCTTCGCCGCCATCCCGATCCGCCAGCATCCGCCCCGATGCCCGGTTGCGCCACGCTCGCCGGCGGCGCCGTCTCGGGTCACCGCTGATGCCAAGCGACGCGCATCGCTCGCTCAGCCGAGAACGCGCCCGGCAGCAGCGCCAGCCCGGCGAAAACTTTGACCGCCGCAGCCGTTCCCATCTGGTCCAGCAGCACCCCGAAGAGCGGGGCCCCGGCGGTCTGACCCAGCGCGATCGAGAGAAAGCCGATCATCAGTCCGGTCGCCGGCCGCCCGGCGACCGCACGGACGCCCCAGATCAGGTATATCCCCGTGAGCGTGACATAGGCCGCGCCGAACAGCGCGCCGCCCGCCGCCGCCAGCGCCGGGTGTGCGGGGCCGGCGCCGACAACGAAGACGCTCGCCGCCAGCAGGGCGAGGCAAATGCGGTGTGCGCCGTTTAGGCCGAGCCGCGCGACGAGCGCGCCGGCGCACGCCCCGGCGATCCCGCCGACGCCAATGCTGCTCCAGAGCAGGCCGGCCCCGTCCCAGCCGAGGCGCATCGTCGCGAGCTGGCCGCCGAAGGACCACAGCGACGTACTCGCCGCGCCCATCATGAAGGAGGCGCCGATCAGCCGCTGCGCAGCGCCGCTCAACGGCGGCAGGCCGCCTTCGCCGGCGCGCGCCGGCCCCGCGGGGAGGGCGCGCGCCGTCGCGACGAACAGAAGCGCCGCTACGGCGGCGAAGACGCCGAAGGCGAGGCGCCACTGGCCGGCCAGCGCCAGAGCGATCGGCCCCGACAGCGCGACGCCGGCGCTGGTCCCCGCACTGATCGCCGCATTGGTCGCGTCCTGCAGCGCCGGTCGCACGGCGGCGGCGACGGCGGCGGCCATCGGCGGCGACGCCAGGCCCGTGCTCGACCCCGCCAGCATCACGGCGGCGGCGAGCCAGAGCGGCGACGGCGCCAGCGCGACGCCCGCCATGCCGACCGCAGCGACAGCGGCGGCCGCCATGGCGACGCCGCGTGCCCCGAGCCGCTCGGTGGCCCAGGCCGCGACAAGGATGGCGCCGCAGTAGCCGAGGAACGACCCCCCGGAGATCACGCCGCTCAGGCTGGGGCCAAGACCCAGATCCGCGTCGATCTGTGGCAGGAACATGCCGAAAGCGAAGCGGGCGAAGCCGTAGCAGACTGCGATGAGGCCGAACCCGGCGGCGCCGATGCGCAGCTCGGGGCTCATGCCCGCGCCTTCGCGACGAGGACGCCCGCCGCCGCCCGCGCCGCGGCGACGGCCTCGGGTCCGCGGTAGACGGCCGCCGCCGTCGCCCCCTCCAGCAGGATCAGGATCTGCTCGGCCAGCGCCGCGTCTTCTCCGTCGCCGACATCGACGGCGACGATCTCGGCGATGCGGGCGCGCAGCGCCGCCTTGTGGCCCATGACCACTTCGGCGATCTCTGGCGTCGCGCCGCCGGTCTCGCCATGCGCCCGCAGGAACAGGCAGCCGCGCGCGCCCTCGACGCGCACCCAGTCCTCCAGCGCGGCAAACAGCGCGTCGACGCTGCGCACGTCGAGCCGCCGCATGAACCGGCGGTCGCGCTCGGTCAGCACCGCGGCGATGAGCGCCGTCTTGCCGCCGGCGTGCTTGTAGAGCGTCCGGCTCGACATGCCGGCTGCCGCGGTCAGGCGGTCGACGCCTGTCGCAGTGAAGCCGTGACGGTCGAAGAGCCGTTCGGCGGCGATGAGCAGTGTCGATTTCACATCCATGGCGGAGATGTAAAACGTACGTTTTACATTTCAAGCCGGTCGGCGCGGCGCGTCGAGGCTGGATCGGGCTGCCGCCGACTGCGATCGGTGGGTCGCCGTCCGCGCGGCTGCGACGATGCGCGTTCGCACGGCCGTGCGGGCCCCGGGGCCGGTTCGCGCCGACGAGCCGCCGGAGGACGCGACGCACGCAAGGCGCGCGAAAGGCCCCGTGTCACAGGCCAAGTTCGATCCTGTCGGCGCCTGCGGCGGGGACGGCGCAGCAGATGAGCGCCTCGCCCTCCGGCACATGCACGCTCGGTTGCGTCCGATACGCCACGCGCCCGGCGCGCAGCGGCACGGCGCAGGCGCCGCAGGCGCCGTTGCGGCAGCCGTACTCGGGCTGGAGCCCGTGACGCTCGGCGAGGTCGAGCAGCGGCGGGTCGCCCGCCGACCATCGCTGTTCGAGGCCGCTGTCGGCGAAGACGACCACCGCCTCGTCGGCCTCGGCGACCGGCGCCTGCGCGGCGGCCCCGTCGTCGGGCGTGCGCTCGAGCGCCGCCGGGCCAAACGCCTCGGCGAAGATGCGGGCGTCGCGCGCGCCGAGGCTGCGCAGCGCTGCGTATTGCGCCTGCATGAAGCGGGGCGGGCCGCAGAGGAAGTAGTCGTAGTCGTCCAGCGCCAGAAGACTGCGCAGCAGCGCGGCGTCGATCCGGCCCTCCGCGTCGAAGACGTCGCCCGGCTCGGCGCGCCCCAGCACCGAGACGTAGCGGATGCGCCCGTCGGTCGCCGTCTCCAGCCGCCGGAATTCGTCGGCGAAGGCGCGCTCGGTGGCGCTGCGCGCGGCGTGGATCACGGTCAGGGGCCGCACATGCCGCGTGCGCAGGCCCTCGTTCGCGACTTCCCGCGCCATGGCGACCATCGGCGTCACGCCCACGCCGGCGGCGATCAGGACGGCGGGGCGGCGCGCCGCCGTGTCGAGCGCGAAGCCGCCCGCCGGCGCGCGGGCCTCGATGACGTCGCCCTCCTTCAGCGCGGCGTGCAGCCAGGTCGAGAAGACGCCGGCCGGCGCGTCGCCGCGCGCGTCCTCGCGCTTCACCGAGATGCGATAGCATGGGTCCGACGGGGCAGAGGAGAGCGTGTAGGTCCGCACTATCGCCGCGCCGCCGGGCTCCGCCGGGGCGCGGACGGTCAGATGCTGGCCGGCCCGCGCGCGCAGCAGGCCGCCGCCGTCGGCCGGCTCGAGGTGGAACGAGCGGATGACGCTGCTCTCGTCCGCGACGCCGCTCACGCGATAGGGTCGCCACGCCCTGCGCGTCGCCTCCGCCGCCAGCGTGGCCGCGGCCTCCTCCCAATCGCCGGTGAGGCGGACGTTGGGCGACGGCTCGCCCGAGCGCCAGCCCGGCGCGACGGCGGCGGGGAGCCGGATCCCCGCCTCGGCGGTGAAGCGCCAGAGCCGTTCGGCGCCGCGGAACGCCTCTACCTCGGGGCCGTCCCAGACGATCTCGACGGCGCCGGTCAGCATCAGCGCCTCGCCGGTCTCCCAGTCGACGAACAGAAGGCCCGCGCGCGGTTCGAGCAGCAGGTTGCCGAGGGTGTTGAAGTGCAGGTTGCCGGCGAAGTCCGGCACGGTCAGCACGTCGCCCTCGACCCGCACGAAGCCGGGCTTGCCGCCACGGTGCGAGACGTCGGCGCCGTCGGTCATCGCGCCGGGATCGGCCCCGCGGCTGTGGCTCGCCACGAAGAAGCTCTCTGACCGGGCGATCAGCGCCCGGGCGCGGTCGTCGAGCCCCGTCAGCGCCTCCGCCGCCGGGCCGGCGCCGCGGGATGGCGCGACGGCGTCGTTGCGGCGGGGCCGGATGTATTGCGGGCAGTTGCCGAACGCCTGCTCGACGGCGAGCCTGACGCCCCCTGCGCCCACCGACGCCACGCGCCCGTTCACGCGGTTGCGCCGGCGATTGCCGATCCCGACGCCCACGAGCCCTAGCGGCGCGCCGGCGACGAGACCCTCCGCGAGCGGGTCGCCCGCCGCGGGGCGCGCGTCGATGACGAGCGTCGTCTCGTCGGGCGACGCGATGAAGCCGTCGCCGCCGGCGAGCACCGACGCCCAGGGCCGCCCGCGCGGGTCCACATGGCCGACGAAGACCAGCGGCAGGCCCTCGTAGAAGTCGCGCAGTTCCTGCGTCAGATAGGGGCGCACCGCCTTGCGTGCGAAGCCGGCGACCTGTTCGGCCACGCCGACCCGCTCCTGCGCGGCGATCTCGCCGGCATGGAACGGGGTGGTTTCGAGGCGCCATCCATCGGGAGCGGTCATCGTCTGTCTCCTCGTCTCTGGCCTTGAGGGGAGCGGCATGCGTGCGGCTTCAGCAGCGTCAGGCGGCTTCGCTCACGAGTCCGGCGACGGTTGGCGGCATGCCGACGAAGCCGGGCAGCGCCTCGATGCGGGCGAGAAGCGCGCGGATGCGGGGGTAGGGGTCGAGCGACACGCCGCCCTCGGGCGCATGGGCGGTGTAGGAATAGATCGCGACGTCGGCGATGGTCGGTCGCCCGGCGACGAGCCAATCGCGTCCTTCCAGATGCGCCTCGAGCCGCGAGAAGGCGGCGGCGGCGAGCCGGAAGGCGCGCTCGACGTCGAGCTTCGCGCCGAACACCGTCACCAGCCGCGCGGCGGCCGGACCGTTGGCGATCTCGCCTGCGGCCAGCGACAGGAACTTCTGCACGTCGGCCTCGACGAGGGCGCCGGCGGGTATCCAGTCCGGCGCGTAGGCGCGGGCGAGATAGACGAGGATCGCGTTGCTGTCCGACAGCGCCACCGCGCCGTCCTCGATCACCGGCACCTGTCCCGCAGGGTTCAGAGCGAGAAACGGCGCGCGCGTGTGCTCGCCTCCGGCGAGATCGACGTCGATCAGCTCGAACGGAACGCCGGCGAGGCGCGCGAACAGTTCGACGCGGTGGCAGTGGCCGGATTTGGCCAGGCGGTGGATGCGGATCGGATTGGTCATCAACGGGTGTCCTTCGCGTTGTGCTCCGGGGCCGGCGCGCCAGTCGTCGCCGGCGAGGCCAACATACGGATCGACCAATGCGGCGATAATCCGCCGCGATGTTCAATGACCATGTATGATCCGGCCAGAATGAGGGGAGGGCGAATGGACCGGATCGAAATGATGCAGGCGTTCCTCGCCGTGGCGCAGGAAGGTTCGTTCACCGCCGGCGCCCGCCGGCTGGGCGTCTCGACCAAGCTGGCGAGCAAGCGGGTGGCGGCGCTGGAGTCGCGGCTCGGCGCGCAGCTGTTCGCGCGGACGACCCGCAGCGTGACGTTGACCGACGCCGGCGACGCCTATCGCGCGCGCGCCGCGCCGCTGGTCGAGCAGTTCGGAGAGCTCGACGACGCCCTGCGCGAGCGGCAGTCAGCGCTGGCGGGCCAGATCCGCGTCACCGCGCCCACCGCCTTCGGCAGCCAGCGTCTGCCTGGCGCGCTGGCGGCCTTCATGGCGGCGCATCCCCAAGTGAGCGTGCAGCTGCAGTTGACGAACGCGCGGATCGATCTCGTGGCCGAAGGGTTCGACCTCGCCGTTCGCGTAGGCGCGCCGGGCGACTCGAGCCTGATCGGCCGCCGCCTGGCGGCCACGCCGCTGGTCGTCTGCGCCGCCCCGGCCTATCTGGCGCGCGCCGGGACGCCGCTGCTCCCCGCCGAGCTCGCCGCGCATGACTGCCTCATCGACGAGAGCTTCGCCGAGCCGACGACGTGGCGCTTCCGGGCCGCGCTTCCGGGCGACGACCGCTCCGCCGGCGCGCAGGAGGCCGCAGTGCGCGTCTCGGGGCGGCTCCGCGCGAACGCGCCGGCGCCGCTGGCCGAGTTCGCGGTCGCCGGCATGGGGATCGCGCGCGCGCCGGCCTACATCGTCGCCGAAGCCGTGGCCGACGGGCGGCTCACGGCGCTGCTGCAGGATTTTCCCGCCATCGAGATCGCGCTCTACGCCCTCTATCCGCCCAATCGCCACATGCCTGCGAGGGTGAGGGCGCTCATCGACCACCTTGCGCGCCACTTCGGCGCGGCCCGGTGGGCGCAGCCGGCTGGGCGCCCCGGTGGTGGCGATGATCCGGCGGGCGCGGCGTGACGACGCCCGTTTCTCATCTCGGCGATCTCGACCTGGAAAATCGCCCGAAAGCTGCAATCGCGACCTGAGCCGCGAAGAATTCCGGCGCGGTTCGGGCCGACATGCCGGACCTCGTTCGCCGCCGGAGGGCGACCGCCGCGATCGCGCCATGCCGTTTTCGCGCAGCTTCGCGGCGAGGGGGCGCGGGCCGAAGGAACATGATGTGGTTCGGCGAGGGCCACGGCGCGAAAACCTCGGCGAACAGCGGCCCGTTCCGGCCGCCATCGCAGTCGCCGGGACGGGCGGAGAGAGCGACGACCGCATCGATCTCGGCGAAAGGCGCCGCAGCGTCCGCCCGCCGCGCGCGAGGGTCGGGGATGACGCGCCGCCGCCCTGCGTCCACGCCCGCCGCCTTGAGGATGATGAAGGCGTCGCGAATCCAGCCGCTGTTCGCGGCGGGCTGGCGCGTCGGGCTGGCGCGGCGGCCGCGACGTCGGGGCCAGCGCCTCGCACATGCGCTCGCGCAGCGGCCTCTCGGGATTGGCGCGGGGTGTACCGACGCTGCGCCATGTCGCCCGCGGCGACGCCGGACGCGCGCGCATCCGGCCCCGCGTCGAGCACGTCTCCGCCGCCCGGAACCGCCACTTCGCCCCGGTGGCGCGCACCGTGGGCATGGCCCGAGCCATCGCGAAGCCCGCCCTCGCCGACTTCACCCGCTTCCCGTGGCCGGAGAGCCGCAAGCCGTCTGAACCCGGCGCCCGCGTTTCGCCCTGGGGCGATCGCGGGCTCCACGGGGCGGCCATCCGACGCCATCGGGTCGAAACCCGACCCGGGCGCCGCGGCTCCGCTTGCCGATGCGGCGTCGGCCTCGGCTCAGCGGGCTCCCCGTGGCGCCCGATCCTCGGCCGCCACGACGTTCAGGGCTCACGGTCCGGCCTTCGCCGTCTTCCGGCGCGTGCGCCTGGGCGCGCGGCGCGGTCTCCGGAGTGTCCCGGCGAAGACCGCGACCCGGCGCAGGCCGGAAGGCGCGCTGGCGGCGCCGCGCCGACCCTCGCGACGGCCTCCCCGCGCAAGGGCGCCATGCGGCTGGCGGGGGTGCGTCCGCCTCCGGGCGCGCTATACTCACTCTCTCGCACCAGCCCGGACCTCCGCCCTGCGCATCCTGCCTGTCGTTCTCGCCGTCGCGCTGTTCATGGAGAACATGGATGCGACGGTCATCGCCACCGCGCTGCCCGTCATCGCGGCCGACATCGGCGCGAGCCCGATCACGTTGAAGCTGGCGCTCACGAGCTATTATGTCGCGCTCGGCGTATTCATCCCCATGTCCGGGCGCATCGCCGACCTGTACGGCCCGCGCAGGGTGTTCCAGCTCGCGATACTGGTCTTCATGCTCGGCTCGCTCGCCTGCGCGCTGGCGCAGTCGCTGGAGGGGTTCGTCGCGGCGCGTTTCCTGCAGGGCGCCGGCGGGGCGATGATGACGCCGGTGGGCCGGCTGCTGTTGGTGCGGGGAACGCCGAGGGCGGAGCTCGTCTCGGCGATGGCGTGGTTCTCGCTGCCGGCGCTGGTGGCGCCGCTCGTCGGTCCGCCGCTCGGCGGCGCCTTCGCCACATTCGCCGACTGGCGGTGGATCTTCCTCATCAACCTGCCCATCGGTGCCGCCGGCGTGTGGCTGGCGGGGCGGCATGTGCCGCTGATCGCGCCGCAGCCGGAGACGCGGCTCGACCTGCGCGGGTTTCTCCTCTCCGGGCTCGGCTGCGCGGGCGTCGTCTTCGGCTGCTCGATCGTGACGCTGCCCGGGGTGCACTGGGCCTGGGGCGCCGGGCTGACGGCCTTCGGCGCGCTGTCGGGATGGGCCTATCTGCGCCATGCGCGGTCGCGACCCGACCCGCTGCTGCGGCTCGACCTGCTCGCGATCCCCGCGTTCCGCGCCGCGATGACCGGGGGGACGCTGTTTCGCGTCGGCATCGGCGCGGTTCCGTTCCTGACGCCGCTGATGCTCCAGCTTGGGTTCGGCTACTCGGCGTTCGAGAGCGGGCTGATCACCTGCGTCTCCATCGGCGGCGCCATGGCGATGAAGCTGCTGGCGAGGCCCATCCTGAACGCGCTGGGCTTCAAGGCCGCGCTGGTCATCACGGCGCTGGCCGGAGGGCTGCTCATCGCGCCCATCGGCTTCTGGCGGCCCGAGACGCCGCTCGTCGCGCTTCTTGCGCTGCTGCTGGTCGGCGGCTTCTTCCGTTCGCTGTTCTTCACCGCGGTCAACGCGCTCGCCTACGCCGAGGCGCCGGCGGCGCGGATGGGTGACGCGACTGCGCTGATGGGCGCGGCCCAGCAGATGTCGCTGGCGGCCGGCGTGGCGGGCGCGGCGCTGATCCTGGAGTTCGGCCACGGCGCCGGGGAGGCGCTGGCGCCGGCGGATTTCAGCCTCGCCTTCGCGGTCGTCGGGGCGGTGGCGGCGTCCTCGGCGCTCGCCTTCCTGACGGCGCCCGACGACGCCGGCGCGGGCGTGCTCGACCGGCGGCGCGGTCGGAGAGGCGCCCAGCCGGGCGAGTGAGCGCGGGAGGCGCCGGCGCGACGCCCGCGGCGCCGTGGCCATCGCCGCCCGAGGGCGCGGAAAGGCGCGCGTGACGGATTGCGTCGCGCGACGCGATCGCCTTCACTCCGCGCGACCGGAACGAGGGGGAAAGTCATGGCGCGAAGAGTTGTGGTTGAGGCGTTCGGTGGGCCGGAGGCGCTCAGGCTGGTCGAGGCGGAAGTCGGCGAACCCGGCCCTGGCGAGATTCGCATCCGCCACGAGGCGGTGGGCCTCAACTTCATCGACGTCTATCAGCGCACCGGGCTCTACCCGCTCCCGCTCCCGGCGGCGATGGGCATGGAGGCCGCCGGCGTCGTGGAGGCGGCGGGCGAGGGAGTGACGCACCTGAAGCCGGGCGACCGCGCCGCCTACGCCGCCAACCCGCCCGGCAGCTACTGCGACGCCCGCGTGATGCCGGCCACGCAGGTCGTGCGCCTTCCGGACGGCATCGCGATGGAGACCGGCGCGGCGATGATGCTGAAGGGGCTCACGGCGCAGTACCTGTTCCGCAGCACGGCGAAGCTCAAGGCCGGCGACACGGTGCTGTTTCACGCCGCCGCGGGCGGCGTCGGCCTCATCGCGTGCCAGTGGGCGCGCGCGATGGGCGTGACGCTGATCGGCACGGCCGGCTCCGACGAGAAATGCGCGCTGGCCGTCGAGCACGGCGCGGCCCACTGCGTCAACTACGCGCGCGAGGACTGGCCGGCGGAGGTCAGGCGCCTGTCCGGCGGCGGCGTGCCCGTGGTGATGGATTCGGTCGGCCGCAGCACCTGGGAAGGGTCGCTCGACTGCCTGACGCCGTTCGGCCTCATGATCAGCTTCGGCAACGCCTCGGGCAAGGCGCCGCCGGTGGAGGTGGGAACGCTGGCGGCCAAGGGGTCGCTCTACCTCACGCGGCCGACGCTCTTCACCCACATCGCGACGCGCGAACGAACGCAGGCGATGGCCGACGACCTGTTCGAGATGGTCGGCTCGGGCAAGGTCCGCATTCCGGTGGAGCAGCGCTTCCCGCTGGAGCAGGCGGCCGACGCGCACCGCGCGCTGGAGGCCCGCAGGACGACCGGCGCGACGGTCCTGACGCTCTGAGCCAAGCGGCGGCCGCCGCGGCCAGTCGCGGCGGCGTCCCCCTCTTGCCAAGCCCGCGACACCCCGGTAACACCCCGCTCCAACGCGCCCGTAGCTCAGCTGGATAGAGCACCAGACTACGAATCTGGGGGTCAGAGGTTCGAATCCTTTCGGGCGCGCCATTTAACTAAGTGAAATTTCTGCGTTTCTCAGTCGCCCTCAAGGCGTTGAGGGCGCTTGGTTTGCAGGCGGTTTGCAAACGACGTCTCCGGTGCGTTCTCCAGCCTCATCATCGCGGCGCGCGCCACCGCCTGATTCCGGGCCCCGTACCGTTCGAGGATGTCCAGCGCAGACTTCATCGTGTGGCCGGTGACGCTCGCGATCTGGGGCGCCTCCAGCCCGGCGGCCGCCAGCATGACCACCGCCGTGCCGCGCAAGTCGCGAAACTCCAAGGCCCCAACGCCGCAGGCGCGCGCGTGAGCGTGAAACGCCTTCGACAGCGCCTTGTCATCCTTCGCGGTGTGCCATGGCCGTCCGTCCTCACGCGTCAGAATGAACGGCCCCCGGCGCTCCATCCCGTCGAGCATCCGACGCAATCCGGATGGCGGCGGTATGCAGATCGGCGCGCCCGTCTTTCTCTGACGCAGCGACAGCCCCGCGTCGCCGAGATCGGACCAGCGCAACCTGATCAGATCGCCGTAGCGCTGACCCGTGTGGATCGCCAGGATCATCGCCTGCTGCAATTCGAGGGGCGCCGCCTCCATGAACGCCCCAATGTCGGCCTCGGTCCAGACGAAGTCGCGGCGATCGCCGCTGTGCAGTCTCTCGAAGCCCTTGAGGGGGTTCTCGGCGATCTCCCCTCTGACGGCGGCGTAGGAAAAAACAGCCGATAGAACCGATAAACGATTGTCCGCCTCGCGCGCGCGCTCGCGGCCGATCCGTTCCTGATAATCGAGAAAGACGCGGCGCACGCGCGGCGAGCCCAACGCCCTGATCGGCATCGTGCCGAATTCCTCCTCCAGTTTCGTCAGCATGCGACGATACTCGCGCTGCGTGCTGTCGCGCCGCTTCGAGAATTTCAGCGAGCCGAGATAGAGCCGGATGAGCGCCGCCACTGTCCCTTGGTCGCGAGGCGTTGCGCGTTCCGCGTCGAGCCAGGCCGTGACGAACTCCACCGAACCCGGCGGACCCGGAAGCTCCTTTCCCGTTGCGCGATGATACCAGTAGACCTTGACCTCGCCGCTCGCGAGCCGCTTGCGGACGGTGTTGACGCCCTTAAGCCTTGCGCCGGGCATTCGCGCGCACCCATTTCGCGAGCGCCGCGTCGGAACCCCCGTCAGACGTCTCTTCGGTGCAGACGATGATCTCGCCCTCGGGGCTTATCACGTACCGCGAGACGGTGAGGCCGAGCGCCAGCGCGGGCATCAGGGCGCGCTTGACGTCAGCCTGACGGAACGCGGTCCTGGCGCTGCGTGTGCTCATGCCCGACCTCCGGACCGGACTGCATCCGCGCCACGACCGCCGCGCGCCCGTCACAGTCCACGGCCCGTCCCAAGGACCGGCCGACTGTCCACGCCGAACAGGATAACCCTGATCGCCGCGCAAGCGAAGTTGTGGACGCTCTGGCGGAAATTCGCCGGCCTGCGCCGTTTCGACGGCCCTGTCGGCGGCGCCCCCTGGTTCGGGGCTGGCCGCCCCCGCCGCGTCAAGAGGCTAGCGCCCCTTGCGGGGCGTCCTGCGCCCGGGGCGCAGGACCTCTTGACCCGACCCCCCGGCCGGGGAGGGTCAGGCTTCGCCCGCCCCTCCCGTTCGACGGCCGCGGGCCGTCGCCCGTGAGGGGCGGTCGCGCCCAGATGGTCTGAAAGGCAAAGCGCGGCCCGCGCCTTCTCGACGCCCCTGCCGGGGCCAGAGAAAGGACCGCGTCCATGACCCGCCCCAGCCCTGCCGCCGCCCCTGCGCCGCGCGCGCCTCTCGCCTCGCCGTCCCTCGCCGTGGCGCAGGCCTGCGCCGAGCGCCTCACCTCGGGTGGCGCGCTCGCCGCGTCCGATCTCTCCCGGCTGATGACCGAGGCCCATGGCGGCACGGACGCCGGCGGCGCCTGGTCGTGGCGCGCGGCCTACGACGCGGTCGAGGCGGCGCAGATCATCGCCTTCCGCCGCGCCTCGGCGGGGAGCCTCCGCGGCGACCCTGCCGGGTTGCTCGGTCTCGCGCGCGCCATCGCCGGGCGCTGCCCGACCCAGTCCCGCCGCTCGGAGGCGCAGCTGCGGTTGCAGCAGTTCAGTACGCCCCTGCCGCTCGCTGTGGTGGTCGCCGCAGCCGCCCAGCCGCGGCGGGGCGAGACGGTGCTCGAGCCCTCCTGCGGGACCGGGCTGATCGCGGCGGCTTTGCGCGCGATGGGGGCGACCGTGGTCCTCAACGAGATCGACCCGGGCCGGGCGGCGCTGGCCGCGGCGGCGCTCGGGGCGTCCGTGTCGGGTCGCGACGCCGAATTCATCGATGACCTGCTCGACGCGCCAGTCGCGCCGACCCTCGTGGCGATGAACCCGCCGTTCTCGTCGAGCGCGGCGCGCACGGCCGATCCGGCCATCGCGGGCAGGCGCCTCGTCTCGGCGCTGAAGCGGCTGCGCCCGGGCGGCCGGCTGGTCGCCATCATGCCGGCTGGCTTCGACGCGGGCAGATCGCACGGGGCGGCATGGCGCGACGCGGGCGCATGGGCCGCGCTGCGCCTGCGGCTCGCGCTGCCGACGGACGCGTTCCGAGCGCATGGCGCGTCGGTCGAGACCGTCCTCGTCGTCTACGACAAGGCGGCCGTCAGCGCGGCGCCGGTGCACGCCGACGCTGCGACGCTCGACGAGGCGCTCGCCGTCGCGCTGTCGGTCACGCGCGGCGCGGAAGAACTGGGGGAGACGCCGTCGGCGGCTTCGCTTCCGCTGGCATCGGTCCGTCGGACGAAGTCGGCGTCGGTCCCGCGAACGGCGACGCCTGTCGGCGCATCGACACCGGCTCTCGCGCTGCGCCGCGAGAAGCCCGAGCCGCTCGAGTACGTTGTCGTCGAGACAGTAGCCGGCGATGCCGCCGCGGCGCGCGACGGCGGCGGGCTCTACACCCCCTACCGCGTTGCGCGCATCGCCATCCCCGGCGCCGCCGACCACGCGACGCCGCTGGTCGAGTCCGCCGCCATGGCGGCGATCACGCCGCCAGCTCCCTCGCACCGACCGCTGCTCGCGCCGTCGCTGATCCGCCGCGGCGCCTTGTCGGACGCCCAGCTGGAGAGCTGGTCTACGCCGGCGAGGCCTTAGCGCAGGACCTCCCCGGCGCGGTGCGGATCGACGCGGCGTGGCGGCAGGCGGTCGCCGCTGCGGAGGACGATCCGCAGGCCGTGCGCCTGCGCCGGGGGTTCTTCCTGGCGACGGCGCCGGCTGCGGAAAGGGCCGCCAAGTGGCGGGCATGATCCTCGAACCGCCATGGCCGCTTCCGCGACAGCGATCTGCTGCGGGAGGTCTTCGAGGGCACGGTGAGGGCCTGCATCGCGGCGGGGTTGGTGGGCGGCGAGCGCTTCGCGGTGGACGCGCGTCTCGTGGAGGCTGACGCGAGCAAGTCCCGCGCTGTCGCGCGCAGCGACTGGAACCCCGACACGGTCGATCCCGCGGATGCGCCGCGGGCGGTGCGCGAACACCTCGCCGCGCTCGACGACGCGGCCTTCGGCGCGGCGAGCGAGGTCGAGCCCAAGGTCGTGTCGCGCGCCGACCCGGCGGCGCAATAAACCAAGGGGAGCGGCGGCAGGGCCCTCTTCGCCTACGCCACCAACTACCTGATCGACACCGACCACGCCAGGGACCGCTTCGGCCTCTGGCCCGAGGCGCTGATCGCAGACAGCGCCTACGGCTCGGCGCCGATGCTGAACCGGCTGGTCGAGGGTGAGGAGGATCAGACGACGATCCAGTGGATCGTCGTCCCGACGAACGGGATCGAGCCGCATATCCGCGTGTTCGACAGGTCCGCCCGCAGCGACGGAACCTTCGAGCGCAAGCACTTCGCCTACGACCACCGCAGCGACACCTACGCCTGCCCGGCGGGCAAGACCCTCAAACCCCGGCGCCGCGACTTCGCAAGGCCCCGCGATATCGTCGACCAGAGCGGCTTCATCCGCTACCGCGCCAGCAGCCGCGATTGCGGCGCCTGCCGCTGAACCCGCGATGCCGCCCAAACACCACGGAGCGCAAGGTCAGCCGGTCGATCTACGAGGGCGCGCGCGACATGGCCCGCGAGATCACCGCCTCCGAGGCCTTCGCGACCTCCGCCCGGCTGCGCGAGCAGATCGAGATGCTGTTCGCCCATCGCAAGCGCATCCTCGGCCTCGATCGCCTCCGTCTGCGCGGTCCGAACGGCGCCCGCGACGAGTTCCACCTCGCCGCCGCCGCCCAGAACCTCAGGAAGCTCGCCAGGCTGACCGTCCAATCGATGACCCCAAGCCCGGCATGAGGCCGGGAGCCATCTCCACCTCGTCCACGCTCCGCCCAAGCTCGACTTGAACACAGTGTTTTCAACAGAATCTACCGAGAACGGCCGGTCGCAAGGCTGAGGGCGGGGGCTATGAACGGCCCTTCGAAGCCAGCGGAACGCTGTCATCTTTCCGATCGAGCCGCGGGTCTGACAGCCGCCCGAGCGCTCCAGTTCTGTCCGCCGAACGCGACGAGTTGAATGCGCACCAAGGCCGTTTCGTCGTCGACGGCATAAATGATCGTCACGCGCCGATCAGTCCCGCCATGCCGCCGCCTGAAACCTTCGCGCGCGCCTTTCAGCGGCGCCTCGAGAAACGGGTCTTGCGCGATTGAGCCAATCAGCGCGTCGATTTCGGAAACACGACGCGATCCTGCATCTGGATCTCCGGTAGCGTCGACGATGTGCCGGTGCAATCGGACGAGATCGTCAAACACCAAAGGATGGAGGGCAACGCGCCAGGCGTTTCGGCTCAACGGGCGTTTATCGATGCGGCGAGCGCGCCGGGCGACCACTCGACCCACTGATCGGGCGGAAGTTTCGCCCGGCGGAGCACCTCGCTCTCGAGCAGACGCTGCTCGGCGTCGCGCGCGCGCTTCAGCGCGATCAAAGCGGCGGACGCCGCCGCGCTGACGCTCGAGAACTCGCCCGCTTCGACGAGGGCTTGCGCGTAGGAGTAGGCCTCATCGGTATAGCTTGTGGTCTGTTTCACGGTCATCCAGCATCGCGCCCCATCTGGTGTTCCGAAAGACTACCGAGCGAGGGGATCGGATGCAACGTCTGCATGGCGGCGACATGGCCTGTGGGATGCGACCGCCGACCTCCGGCCGAGCCGCGACATGGCGCGCGCATGAGGGCGACTCATGCCGCCGGTGTCCCGTTCGGTGTATGATCCGCCGTCCGCGCCGAAGCGGGCGATGACCACGCGGAGTTCCGTCATGCAATCGCATGCGACCGGGGCCGCGGACCGGACGGCGGCGCCCGTCTGGAACCACGGCTACAAGATCGGACCCAAGCGGGCGCTCAAGCCCAAGGAGGTCTGGGCGATCCGCTTCGAACTGGGCGGCCGCGCCAACCCGCGCGACCGCGCACTCTTCGATCTCGCCATCGACAGCAAGCTGCGCGGCTGCGACCTGGTCAAGCTTCGGATCGGCGACATCGTCTCGGGCGGGCAGATCCGCCATCGGGCGACGGTGGTGCAGCAGAAGACCGGGCGTCCGGTCCAGTTCGAGCTGAGCGAGACCACGCGCGAGTCGGTCCATAAGTGGCTGACGCTGCGCGGGGGCTCGATCGAGGAATACGTGTTCACCAGTCGCCTGCACGGCAGCGCCCACATGAGCACGCGGCAGTACGGCCGGCTGGTCCATGAGTGGGTTGCAGCCGTCGGCCTGAACAGCGAGGACTACGGCACGCATTCGCTGCGGCGAACCAAAGCCTCGATCCTCTACAAGCAGACCGGCAACCTGCGCGCGGTGCAGATCCTGCTCGGTCACACCCGCATCGAGAGCACCGTGCGCTATCTCGGCGTCGACGTGGAGGATGCGCTGGCGCTGTCCGAGGCGGTGGATATCTGAAGAGCACGCTGTGCAGTCGCAGGCGGCGATGAGGCCTCTCCCGGTTCCTGCCGGTCGCGCGGCAAGTGCCTTCGCCAAAGAGCGGACGCAGAGGGACGGCGAGATGTCGGAGTTGCCGAGCCTTCACGGACCTGCGCCTTCGGCCAGCCGGACGCGGAGCGCCTCGTGCGGGAGGCCTGAGCATACCGTGCAACCTTGCGTCGCGACCTTGGCGACCACCCATGGACCGGCGCGGCGCGGGTATGAGCGTGCGCTACAGGCCAGGGTACTCGGGGTCGAGCGTGAACGGGAACGGACCCGGAAACCGCTCGACCAGCGCCTGATGGGTCACCACCGCGCCGTCCACCAGCGCATGGATCAGGAATGCGCCCGGCTCCAGCACCAGCGCGCCCTCGTGGTCTGGTTCGAGCGACAGCGCCACCTGATGCGCGACCGAGGGCGCCACCTGGGCGAGGGTGGCCGCAAAGCGGGTCTGGATCGGGCGATGGTGATGGCCGCAGCACACGCGCTCGACCTGGCGATGGGCGGCTACGATGGCGCCCAGCCGCTCACGACCTTCGACGAGCGCGATGCGATCCATGTGGGCGATGCCGCAGTCGAAGGGCGGATGATGCAGGAAGATCAGCGTCGGCGCCTCGGGCCGCGCCGCCAGCGCCGCGTCGAGCGCGTCCAGCCGCGCGGCGCACAGCGCACCGTGGGAGGCGCCGGGAACCACGGTGTCGAGCCCGATCAGCCGCAGCGGCCCCAGATCCGTGACGAAATCGACGAACGGGCCGGGGCCCGCGCGATCGGGAAACGCGGCGCGGAACGTGTCGCGCCGGTCGTGGTTGCCGAGCAGGCACAACGCCGGGCATGGCAACCGGTCGAGCAGGGGCGCGAGTTCCGCGTATTCCTCGGCGAGCCCGTTGTCGGAGAGATCGCCGGTGATCACGACCACGTCCGGCGCCGGGTTGAGGGCGCGCACGGCCTCAACCGCGCGGGCCGCGAGCATGTTGGTCTCGGCGACCCGATAGGCGGGCAGGCCGCGGGGGCGCAGGTGCAGGTCCGAGAGCTGGACGACGATCATCGGGAGCGGCCTTTCACAAGACGGCGCCGCGCGGAACCCGCGCGGCGCCGGGTTCGAGGGGGGACGCTTACTGCGGCAGCTTCAGCGCGGTCTGCTCGACATAGGGCCGCATGATCTCGTCGGCCTTGGCCTGCGCGGCGGCGAGCGCCTCGGCGGGCTCGCGGTCGCCCGACATCACCGCCTGAACCTCGTCCTCGAGCGCCTTGCGCACGGCGACGGTGTTGAAGGTGGCGAACCAGCTGCGGGCGTAGGCGAGCTGGTCGAGCGCGACCTGCGCGTCGGGATTGGCCTCGAGGAAGCCCTTCATCTCGGACAGGTCGTAGGCCGCCCTGTTGGGCGCGAAGTAGCCGGTGAAGCGGCTCCAGTGGCCAGAGATCTCAGGGCTGGTCAGCCAGTTGATCAGCGTCCAGGACGCCGCCTTCTGGTCGTCGCTCAGGCCCTTCGGCATCATCAGCGAGGCGCCGCCGATGGCGACGGCGTTGCGCACGTTGCGCGGCACGAAGGCCACGCCGTAGCGGTCGCCCATGTTCTCGCGGATGAACGACAGCGAACCGGTGGACAGCATCACCATCGAGGCGTCGCCGGCGAAGAACGCGGTCGAGACCGCCTTGCCGTCCGTCACACCCTCCGGCGTCACCTTGTGGGTGAAGATCATGTCCCGGACGAGGCTCAGCGCGCCCAGCATGGACGGCGTGTCGTAGTAGACTTCGCCGCCGTATTCGGCGTTGTAGTACTGGCCCCCGTTGGACATCGTCAGCGCCGTCATGATCCAGCCGAGATAGTCGTAGTTGCCGGGCAGCATGAAGCCGTAGCGGGTGATGCGATCGCCGTCGCGCACGGTCAGCGCCTTGGCGGCGTCCACGAACTCCTGCCAGGTCGCGGGCGGATTTTCGGGGTCTAGCCCGGCTTCGACGAAATGCTCCTTGTTGAAGTATAGCAGCGGCGTGGAGTTGTGGAACGGTGCGGCCCACACCTTGTCGGCGAAGCGGGCGTTGCCGTGCAGCGCCGGCCAGAACCGGTCCATGTAGGCGTCGGCGGTCAGTCCGTTGGCCTCGATCAGCCCGTCGAGCGGCTCGATCTCGCCGTTGATCTGGTATTCCAGGATGAAATTGGCCGACATGATGACCGCCGCCGGCGGTCGGCCGGCCTTGATGGCGGCGCGGGTCTTGATGTTGGTCTCGTCGTAGCTGCCGGTGTAGACCGGGGTCACGTCGATGTCGGCGTGCTCGGTGTTGAACCGCTCGATCAGGTTCTTCATCTCGGCGGCGAGCTTGCCCTCGACCGGGACGGGGAAGAACAGCTCGATCTCGGTGGCGGCATGGGCGAGCGACGCGGACAGCGACACCGCGCCGGCGGCGACCAGGGACTTCCAGGTTTGCATGGGGGCGATCCTCATTTGACGCCGGAGAAAAGGAACGAGTTGACGAACTGGCGCTGGAACAGCGTGAACGCCGCGAGCAGGGGCGCGGCGACCAGGAAGGTTCCCGCCGCGATGACACCCCATTGCGAGGCGCTCTCGGCGCCGCGGGTGAAGCTCGCCAGCCCGATGGTCAGCGTGTGGTTGTCAGGGTTCGAGATCACCATCAGCGGCCACAGGAACTCGTTCCAGTGCGCGGTGACGCTGACGATGGCGAAGGCGACCATGCCGGGCCTCGCCAGCGGCACGAGCACCCGCCAGACGATCTGCGCCCAGTTGGCGCCCTCCACCATCGCGGCCTCCTCGAAGTCGCGCGGGATGGTGCGGAACGTCTGGCGCATCAGGAACACACCGAAGGCCGAGGCGAAGTAAGGCGCCATCACCGCAAGCAGCGTGTCGTAGAGCCCGAGGCCGACGATGGTGACGAGGTTCGGCACGATCAGCACCGGCGGCACGATCATCAGCTGCAGCAGGAACAGGTAAAACACGAGGTCGCGGCCGCGAAACTGCAGCCGCGCGAAGGCGTAGCCCGCCAGCGTGACCGTCGCGAGCTGCACCGAGAGGATGCCGGCGCAGACCGCCAGCGTGTTGAGGTAGAGCCGCGCGAAATCGGCGCTGTCGAGCGCCTCGGCGAAGTTCGCCAGCGTCGGCGCGAAGTCCGGCAGCAGGCTCGCCATGTCGAGCCCGCCAAAGTTCTGCGGGCGGAACGCCGCTACCGTCATCCACAGAAGCGGCGTGGACCACACCAGCGCCACGGCGGCCAGCATCGCCACCGCCAGCCAGCGCCCGTCCTGCGCCGCGGCAGGCATGTTCAGGACTCGTAATGCACGCCGCGCTCCAGCGTGCGCAGCGAGAGGGCGGACAGCGTCAGCAGGGCCGCGAGCGACAGCACGGTGGCGGCGGCCGCCTTTCCGTAGTCGTAGTTCTCGTGCGCCTGCTGGTAGATGTAGAACAGCATCAGGTTGGTGCTGTCGGATGGTCCGCCCTTGGTCAGCACCACGACGTGGTCGACCTGCGTGACCGCGTTGATCAGCGCGATCACCGCGACGAAGGCGGTGGTGGGGCCGAGCAGCGGCAGCGTCACCCGGCGAAACCGCCCCCAGGCCCCGGCGCCTTCCAGGCGCGCAGCTTCGTAGAGATCGGTCGAAATCCCCTGCAGCCCTGCGAGGAAGAACAGCATGTAGTAGCCGGCGTTCTTCCACACCGTCAGCCCGATCAGCGACCACAGCGCGATGTCGGGGTCGCCGATCCAGTTGGTGCGTCCGACCCCGAGCTTGCCGAGATAGTAGTCGAGCAGCCCGATCCCAGGCAGGAAAACGAACAGGAACAGCGCCGCCGCCGCCACAAGAGGCAACAGCACCGGGAAGAACACCACCGCGCGAAGCGTCGCGTTGAAGCGCGTCGATTCCTGCAGCCCTACCGCCAGAGCCAGCGCAAGCGCTATTGACGGCAGCATCGTCCCTGCGGCGTAGACCACGTTGTTGGTCGCCGCGCGACGGAAGCTCGCATCCTCGAACAGACGCTCGAAGTTGCCGAAGCCCCACGTCACCGCGTCCGAGCCGAAGGTCTCGATGCGCATCGCCTGCGCCAGCGACTGCGCGATGGGCCAGTAGGTGAACAGCAGCAGAAACAGCAGCGACGGGGCGAGCAGCGCCCAGGCGAGCGACGGACCGCGCCATGTCCAGCGCGCCTCCATGCCCATCTCCGCCGTCGTCTCCACCATGCCACGCTCCCTCGTCGGGAGTCGGCGTAGTCGGGGGAGGCGACGCCCGCGTGTCGCCTCTGCGAACCTTGCGCAACAGTCGCACGTCTGTCGCAGGACCGTCCTAGAACGCCGGCGGACGAAGGAGACGGAAATGGCGGACATTCGGCTCGAAGGGCTGCGCAAGGCGTTCGGCGCGACGCCAGTGATCCACGGACTCGACCTGTCGGTGGCCGATGGCGCGCTGTGCGTGGTGGTTGGTCCCTCGGGCTGCGGCAAGTCCACGCTGCTGCGCCTGATCGCCGGGCTGGAGACGCCCGACGCCGGCCGCATCCTGATCGGCGGGCGGGACGTGACGCGCAGCGCCCCGGGCGACCGCAACATTGCGATGGTCTTCCAGAACTACGCGCTGTTTCCGCACCTGACCGTGGCGCGCAACATCGCCTTCGGCATGGAGGTGCGCGGCGCGCCGCGGGCCGAGATCGACCGGCGCGTGCGCGAGGCGGCGGCGATCCTGCAGCTCGACCGGCTTCTGGACCGCAAGCCGCGCCAGCTTTCCGGCGGCCAGCGGCAGCGCGTCGCCATGGGCCGGGCCATCGTGCGCGACCCCGCCGCGTTCCTGTTCGACGAACCGCTGTCGAACCTCGACGCCCAGCTGCGCGGCGAGATGCGCGCCGAGATCAAGCGCCTGCACCTCGCGCTCGGCGCGACGGCGGTCCATGTCACCCACGATCAGGTCGAAGCGATGACCATGGGCGACATGCTGGTGGTGATGAACCGGGGCCGCATCGAGCAGGTTGGGCCGCCGATGGCGCTCTACGAGCGGCCCGCGACGACCTTCGTCGCGCGCTTCATCGGGGCGCCGCCGATGAACCTGACGCCAGCGCGGGAGGATTCTACTCCATTCGGTCCGGCGAGCGGCGCCGCGATGGTCGGCGTGCGGCCCGAGGACCTGCAACTCTGCCCCGAGAACCCGCGCCTGCGCCCGATCGTGCGGCTGGTCGAACCGCTCGGCCCCGACACATTCGCCCATGCCGAGATCGACGGCGTCGCGATCACCGTGCGGCTGCCGGGGTCGGAACGGATTGCGGTGGGCGACGTGCTGCCTCTGCGCCCGCACCCCGAGCGATTGCACCGCTTTGACGCTGATGGAGCGCGACTCGGTTGATCGGCGGGCCGGGGGGCAGATGGGCCATCCCGGTTCCGGCCAGTCCGAGGGGCGCAGTCCAGGATCGCAGGCCAAAAGCCGCCAGTCCCGCACCCGCCGCCCAGGGTCAGGACCCATTGATCTGCTTGAGGCCGTTCGGCCTGCGTTGTTCAATCACCCGAACTTGCGGGGGGTGAGGATGAGCAACCTTTTCGGGCTGACCGACGCGCAGATGGCGCGGCTGCGGCCCTTCTTGCCGAAGTCCCACGGCAAGCCGCGCGTCGATGACCGGCGGGTGCTGAGCGGCATACTCTTCATCAATCGCAATGGGTTGAGATGGTGCGACGCGCCTAGGGAGTATGGCCCGCCGAAGACCATCTACAATCGGTGGAAGCGATGGGGTGACATGGGTGTGTTCGCCCCCTGCGGTTCTTCATGACGGCGGGCCAGGTCAGCGACCACACCGGCGCGGCGGCGCTCCTCGGCAGCCTGCCTGCCGCCGAATGGCTGATCGCGGACCGGGGATAGGATGCCGACTGGTTCCGCGAGGCGTTGAAAGACAAGGGAATACGCCCGTGCACCCCCGGCCGGAACTCCCGCGGCAAGGTCGTCCGCCACGACAGGCGCCGCTACAAGCGGCGCAACCGGATCGAGATCATGTTCGGCAGGCTGAAGGACTGGCGCCGCATGCCCACCCGCGACGACAGATGTCCGAGGGTCTTCCTCTCCGCCGTCGCCCTCGCCGCGACCGTCCTGTTCCGGCTTTGACGATCAATGAGTCTGGAGCCTAGGCGACATGGCCGTCGAGCCAATGTAAAAGGCCGAGCTGGGCGGCGGATCGCCAGCCCGGCGCGCCCCCGGCCGCGATCCCGACCACCGTGCCGTCCGGCCCGACCACGTCGACCGCAATAGCCGTCAGCGCCTGCGCCCCGTTCGACAGCGTCAGCGTCCCGTCCCATCCGCCCAGCGGCGCGTCGTCGCCGGGCGCGAGCGCGACCGGCGCGAACACCGGGTCGACCCGCGGCCAGCGTCGGAAGGGCGCGCCCTGGGCGGCGTTGGCGTCCGGGTGCTTGGGGTCGTTGGTCGTCAGGGCGTCGCCCACGACGCCGGGCCTCCATACGACCTTGCTGAACAGATCGGCGTCGTCCTTGTCCGTGGCGGCGAAACGCTCGAGGGCGTTGTTGACGTCGGTCCACGGCTTGACCTTGGCGTCGGAGATGTAGCGGGTGCGGGTGCGCGCCGAGTTGAAGGCGCACACGAAGCCTACGCTGACCCTGACCGGCCCGGCGTCGTTGACGTCGAGAAACTTGATGATCTTGCCGCCGGTGTTGCTGGTGTCCGCCGGACGGGAGACGTTGAGGATGGCGTTGCCCACGAAGGCGAGATTGACGATCGTCACCGCGTCGAGCGACAGCGTCGCATGCACCTCGTAGAAGGCGTTGCCGGCGATGAGCCAGCCGTTCAGCCCCCGTTCCGGCTCCACCGCGTTGTCGCGGATGTAGGAGAAGCGGTTGCGATAGATGCGTACGTCCCGGTTGCGCTTCACCACCGGTCCGTCGGGTCCGTCTGTGACCGCCTCGGCGCGGATGTCCATCCTGATCCCGTTGAAGGCGTGGGAGATGTCGCAGTCGCGGATCACGACGTCGCCCTCGATGTCGAAGCTCTCCAGCAGGCCGCCGTTGAACCAGCTCTTGTCGGCGAAGCCCTTCTCCTGCTTCACCTCGCGCCAGCGCGTCTCGCCGCGCCACATCGTGCGCTCGGGATCCTGGACCCACTTTATCCGCTCCAGCAGCAGGCCGCGCGTGGGCACCCGGCGGCCTGAACGCGCATAGATCAGCCGCCGCCCGCCCTCCGCGTCGATGTCACGGAACGCCAGATCGGCGCACTGGCGGATGTAGAAGGCGTGCGGCCAGCAGTTGCGCACGCACAGGCGCTCGAAGGTCACGTGGCTCGCGCCGGTCATCTTCACGAAGGCCCAGTCGCCGTCGGTTGGGAAGAAGCCGCCCTCTAGGCCGTCCTTCTCCTCGCGGCCCCCGTCGAGCACCGCCTCGCCCTCGCGCGGCGCGGGGCCGGTCACGGTGATCTGTGCGCCGGGCGCGCCGCCGAAGCTGATTGTGACGGGTTTGCGGTAGACGCCGGCGATCAGTCGGACGACGTCGCCGGGCTCGGCGCGGTTGACCGCGGTCTGCAGGTCGAAGGCGGTCACGAGGACGCCGTCGACCGCGATCTTCCGCTTGGTCGGGGCGGCGTGGATGGTCTTCATCGTCGCGTCTCCTGTCGGTTGAACGCTGGTTGAGCCTACCTACCGGCCAAGGCCGGGCGCGGTCACCGCGGCCGCCGGCTCGCCCGCGGCCGATGCGCGCGCAAGCTCGACCGCGGCGCTGATCAGCGGCTCCTCGACCATGCCGTGCAGAAGCGCTGCGCCCTCGATCACCCGGCGCGGCGCGCCGTCCGCGCCGCCGGTCTCGAACGTCGCCAGCGGAAAGTAGCGGCGGCCGGCGTCGTCCAGTCCGCTTCGCTCCTCCATCTGTGCCACGCCCAAGAAGCAGAGGTCGAACAGAAGGTCGCTCGCCGGCGCTTCCGGCGCGTGGACGTCGAAGTCCGCCGCCGGGCTGCGGTGCAGCACGAGCGCCACCGTCGAGACGAACCGCGTCACGTATGCGCGGCCAAGCCGTTCGAAGAGAATATCGTCGGTCGAGATCATGCGCCTCGCGCCTCCCTGTTGCGCCCATCGGCTGTCGCGACCGATAGGGCGTCGAAAATCCAAAGCGCCTCGGACCGGCGTCCCACGATCCCGGCGCCGTTGAGGCGGACGCCGTCCGGTCCGGCCGTCAGCGTCAGCACGCCCAGCGTCGGGAAGAACGTTCCCGGCGCCGCGGCGTCGCCATCATCGGGCGTCAGCAGCACGCCGTACTCCTCGCGCGCGGCGTCGCCCCGCAGCAGAGCTGCGACGATGGTGTTTCGCGGTCGCAGGCCGCTCGGCGGCACCGACGGCGGATCGGCGAGATCGAAGCTCTCGCTGTCGGAGACCCAGAGCCGCCCCGTCTGCGGCCGGCGCCGCACGAGGATCCACTCGCCTGCGCTGCGCGTCTCGGTCTGGCCGGCGGCCTCGATGGCGGTGACGAGGCGGTTCGCCATCACAATGACGGCGTCGTCGAGGAATCGCATCGCTCAGACTCGCTCGATCGGCCCGACGCCGAGGATGAAGGGAAAGCGATAGCACCACAGGAACAGCGTGTTGTAGGCGTCGAGGTCGATCGCTTCGGGGATCAGCCCGGTTTGCTCGCCCGACACGGCGACGTTCATGGGCAGCCGCTGGAAGTCGGTGGCGGTTGCGGCCGCCTGAACCGCCTGGTCGCCGGCGTCGACGGGGAGGCCGAGGGTCAGCGCCCAGCCCGGTTCGGGCGAGCCGTCGAAGAAGAAGTCCGCCGACGTGCGCATCAGCACGCCGCCGCGCTGGCGCGTCAGCGTGAAGCCGCCGCGCAGGTCGTGCCCGTTTCCGGGCGTGAACGCGCCTTGTCCGATGATCATGGTCGTTGCTCCTGTCGCTTGGGACGGGGTCGGGCGCCGCGGCCGGCGCCCGCCCGATCGTTGGGGGCTCAGGGGGTGCGGGGCGTCAGGTCGGCCTTGTGCAGCGCGCCGTGCGGGTCGATGCGGACGGCCGCCACCGGCTCGCCCGCGCTCACGCCGGCGCCGGGCGTCAGCAGCGCTTCGGGCAGCGTCCGTTCCACGAACAGCGGCACCGTCATCGACACCATCTCTGCGGGATCGTAAGCGGCCATCTGCTCGCGCAGAATGCCCAGCGTGACGTTCTCGCCCAGGATCGCCGACTCGACATAGTCGGTGTAGTAATGGACTCCGGCGATGTTACGGCCGTTGGATATGTTCCAGCACAGCTTGTTCAACTCGCCCTCCAACGTCAATCCATGCGGCATCTTCAACTCCAGAAGACCGACGCCGGCGTCCTCCGGCCCGGCGCCCGGATCGGGCACCATCGCCGCCTCGTTCGGCCTGACGACGTAGACCGGCTTGCCGCTGTCCTTGTCGCGCATGGCGAAGAAGGCCTTCAGCAGGGTCACGCAGGCGCCGGCGACAGTCGCGTGCCCAGCCCCATAGGCGGGGTGCATCGGGCTGCCCTCCGGGAAGGCCATCGGCAGCAGGTGCGTCGGCGGGGCGCCGAACCTGGCGTTGACGGTCTTGTTGTGGGCGAGGACGGCCGACAGGGTGGGGGCGAGGGACGGCTCGGTTCCCTGCCCGTCGGGAAACAGATAGCGCGCAACGCCCGCCGCGATCGCGCCGCGCGCCGGGCTGCCTACGGGGATCTCGGCGACGCTGTCGGGCCTGTAGCCCTGCATCATGGTGTGAAACAGCGCCGCCAGCGATTCCGGCCGCTGCCGGTTGTGCACCGCGAACTTCTGCAGACGCACGGCCTTCAGCGCCCGGCTCGAGACCTCGGTGACGAGGGTCAGCAGATGCGGCGGACCGAACAGTGCGAAGGGCTCGCGGTTCCAACCGTCCAGCCCGGCCGGATTGGCGGTCCTCCGGTGGAACGGGATGCCTGGATCGAGCGGGAAGTCCTCGGCCAGCAGCAGCAGCGCAGCGTTCAGGTAGGCCTGATACAGCTGGTCGTCATGGACATAGGTCGCGAGGTCGCGCAGGCGCGCCATCGGGCGGAACTGCGGCTGCAGGTTCTGGTCCAGCAGATCCTCGCTCAGGTCCTTGGCCTTGTCGGCGTCGCCTTGCTCGACGGCGTCGCTGGTGAGCAGCCGCAGCGTCTTGCGCGCGTCGAGCGCGTTCTGGACGTCGCGCCAGTCATTCCACCCGGTCATGTAGTCGCGCCCCGGCGTGGCGACGCGCACCTTCTGGTCGATGCGCTGCGCGCCGTAGCGGATGACGCCGCTCTTGCGGCCCGCCAGATGGGCGGCCGGGCGGCTGGGGTCGCCGGCGCCCATCACCATGAACTGCGAGAGAAAGGGCGTATCCCAAGGGTCTTCGCCCTGACCGCGGAACAGCGTGTCGGTGGTCGGCCGCTCGCCGAAGCGCCGACGCTGGCGCAGGGCAGGGGTCTTCGTGTCGTTCGGGGCGTCCTGCCCCCTGAACCAGCGCAGGGCGCTCAGGCGCTCCGCGGCTGCGGCGAAGGCCTTCTCGTCGGCCTTCAGCTTCTTCGCGTCGGCGGGGCTCATGTCGCCGGCGAGCGCGGCGACCAAGGCGCCGCTCATGCACGCGGCGACCGGCCGGTCGCGCAGCAGCGCCATCTCGTAGACCTCGGCCATTTCGGCGGCCAGCTCGGCCGAGCCCGGTCGCGGCGCCGGCGGCATGGTCAGCGCGAACGGATCGGGGCCCTGCATGACGTAGGCGTACCCGGCGGTGGGGCTTTCCCACTGGCGGAAGAAGCTCTCGGCCTCGCGCCCCTCGACCTTGTCGTTGATGGGCGGCGGGGGCGTCTGCTTCGGCCCTTGCGCCAGCGCATCGACGCTGACGTTCAGCTTCGCCATCGCGAAGGGCTCAGGGCGGTGCCCGGTCGTGCCGACCCGGAAGTCCGCATAGTCGGCGTCGCTCGTCAGGCCGGTCGGCTCGTGGCGCAGCCCCTTGCGGAAATTGAAGACGTAGGGCGGGCATTCGTCGAGGACGGCGCCGACCTGGGGCGGAAACGGATAGGCGTTCGACAGGGCGGCAGCCTTCTGCCGTCGCTTCGTCGCCTCGTCCCGGCGTTCTTCCGGGTCGGTCAGCGGGAACTTGGTCGCGGTCTTTGTCACCGGCTTCACCTCATCTGTGGCGGCAGGATTTCACCGCGCGGATGACCCGCGCGTCGGCGCGCGGGGCGCCTATGCCGGCGTTCCGGCCTGCCTGTGATTTTCTGTGGAACGACAATACGTTCCGCAGCATTCGACGGTCTGGTCGTCACGGCGCCGGCGCGATGAACCTTGACAGCGCGGGGCGTTGATCGCGAATCGGTTGTATCAGCCGACCGGCGCCCGTACGTTCCGTAGGCGTTACCATTGCGTTAATTGACTTTGTGTTGAGAGGAATTTCGGTCGGCGCGGCTGGGGCGGAGGCGGCGTTGAGCCACGATCTGAAGCTCACCGGATGTTTCGCGCTCCGCGCCGCCGACGGCCGGGAAGTGCAGATCGGCAGCCGACGCGCCCGCATCATCCTCGCCTACACAGCCACGTCGCGCGACTTCGAGTGCAGCCGGACCCGTCTTGGCGCGCTGCTGTGGCCCGACAAGAAACTGGAGCAGGTCGGCGCCAGCCTGCGCAAGGAGCTTTGCGGCCTGCGCGTCGCACTTGGCCCCTTGCGCCCGCCCATCGTCGCCATCGACCGCGACCGCGTGCGCCTGCTGCGCGAGAACCTGCGCATCGACGTGTTCGATGCGGCGGCGCCGGACTGGTCGCGCTTCATGGACGGCCTCGACCTGGCCGATGTAGAGCCGGTCGAGGACTGGCTGCGCGAACGGCGCGCCGAGCCCGCGCCTGCGGCGCCGCCGAGACCTCCGGCCCGCGCGGCTTCGCCTTTGTCGCTTGATCGCGCGCCGACCGCGGCGGCGGCCGACGCCATGCGGGTGGCGTTCGAGCCCAGCGCGGTCGCGGCGAACGACGCCGTGGCGGCCTCCGTCGGCGCGGCGCTGGTCGATCGCATGATGCGGCGGCTCGCCGAACTCGGGCCGTTCGAGGTCTACGCCTGGCCGACCGCGGCGGAGGACGCCGGCGACCCGCCGGACGTCCGGGTGAACTGCAGCGTGCTGCACGCCTCCGGCGACGTGCATGTCGGCCTGTGCGCCGTCGAGTTCGCGTCGGGGCGGCTGATCTGGACCTCGGGTCGCCGGGCGACGGTCGCCTCCTTCGCGCGCTCGGCGCTGACCGTGGTCCATCTCTCCGACGAGCTGATCGACCGTCTGCAGCGCCACGCGCCGACGCTGTTCGGGCGGCGCCAGACGGCGGCGGCGCTGGCGCTGCGGGGCATCGACCAGCTTCTCCGCGTGCCCTACGCCAATCTCGCCGCGGCGCAGGCCTCGCTCGAGGCGGCGGCCGCCGCCGACGGGCGCGGCGAGTACTGGGCCTGGCTCGGCTATGTCGGGGCGTTCCGCCACGAGTCGGGCGCGGAGGGCGGCGGCGACCGCGCACCCTTCGACGAGTATGCGGCGCGTGCGCGGGAGCGCGCCGGCGACAGCCCCCTCGTCGCCGCGCTGATCGCGCATGTCCATGCCTTCGTGCGGCGCGACTTCGCGGCCGCCCGCGACCTGCTGGAGCCATTCGACGAGTTCGGCGCCGACAACCTGCTGCTGCAGGACGCCCGGGCGCTGCTCTGCCTCTACACCGGGTCCGTTCCCGAGGCGGCGCGGCGGGCGCAGGCCGTCGCCCGCATCGGGGCGCGCAATCCCTATCGATACCTGTTCGCCACCACCGAGGCGCTGACGGCCCTGACCGCGGGACGCTACGCGGACGCGGCCCGGTTCGGCGGGCGCGCGCTGGCGCAGATCAACGCCGCCGGCCCGCAGGCGGTGTTCGCGCCGGCCCTGCGCACGGTGATCGCCGCCTGCGGCCATCTTGGCGACGCCGAGGGCGCGCGCCTCGCCGTCTCGCGGATGCTGGCCTACGACCCCGATTTCGTCGCCGACGGCGTCGAGCGACTCGCCCGCGTCCCGATCCCCAACCCCGCGACTTTCGAGGCGACCTCGCTCGGCATGCGCAAGGCGATCGCGCTCGCCGCGCAGGGCTGAGGGGCGCGCCATCGACGCCGAGAGCAACAGCAAGGATCGACCATGGAGCAGAGACCATTCGGCGCCCTCAATGCGGCTCTGGCGAAGCGCCGTCGCAACATGTTTGAGCGGATGGAGGATTTCGACGGCACCGAGGAGGAGCACGCGACGCTGATGCGGCGGTGGCTGGCCGACATCGAGACCCGTGTCTGGCCGCAGTGGACCGCCAGCGGATGGCGCGGCGCCGCAGCGGCGACCGCCGACGACGCGACGCGGGCCGAGCTTGAGCTGTGCGTGACTGCGTTCATGGCAAAGGACGCGCTGTCGGCGCGCCCCGACGGGTTGCAACAACTGCCGATGAACCTGGTGCGCGACGGCCGCTGGCACTACCAGGTCGAGGATGCGCTGGTCATCGATGTCGCCAACCGGGTGCTGCCGTTCGCCGACCAGTCGCTCGAGCACCGCGCCTCGCGCGGCGTCGGATCGAACTACATCCTCTACAACCCCGGCGTTGGCGTGGATGAGTTCGAGCAGCAATTCTGGGGCCGCATCAGGAGGCGCGAGCCCAGCCTGTTCGACATCAAGCTGCATTTCCAGCGGCCGCGGCCCTATACGGCGGCGGTGGTGCTCGGCGTCGACGGTTTCGTGTGGGAGACGGCGGATTCGGTCACGCACACCGGCCTGCACCCGTCGCTGCTGAGCGGGCACTGCATCCAAGGCCTGCTCGGCGGCTGCAGCGTGCTGGCGGCGTGGCTCGATCAGGGGCGGACCGTTACCCCGAACGACAGGACCACCCTGATGCGCTATGCGGCGGCGTGGGGCGACCGGCGGGTTCTGGCCGGGGTCCACTATCCAACCGACAACATCGCCTCATGGACGTTGGCGCTGCGGTTGATCCCTTTCCTCTTCCCAAAACGTCCCGAGATCTTCGCCTTCGCGCGAGAGGCGATCACAACGGGCGAAGTCTATCAGCTGATCAGCGGCTCGTTTGGCGCTATCGGGGGACTGGCTGCAGCGGCAGACCTTCTGGAGACGGACCTGAAGCGCGCCGAAGCGATTGCATAATCGGCTCCTGCTGAACAACGGGACGATGTTATAGCGTGAACCACGCCGCCGCCGGTCGCAACGGCCGAAGCGGTCCGCGCGGCGATGATCGAGTTCGGCCCAGCGGCGGACCTGTCGGCGGCGCCCTGAATTGTCATCACCGACGCGGCGGTCGGGCGCCACCGCACCGACTGCTACAGCGCGAAGACGGGGAGAGTCGCGACGCCGCCGTAATGAAGGCGGTTGGGATGGGCGATGTTCGGTCCGAGGCACTCAGGTCGCGGCAAAGGATCGCCCAGAGCCGCTGGGACGAGACAAGGCGAGGATCAACGACGGATTGAGGGCCGCGATCCCGCCAGCGCGAAGCGGTACTGCATGCTGCGCAAACGCTTGGCGTTCTGAGGGAACTGAAGGGGCCCGGGGCGCTTTGCGGTCCGTGTCGGCAAACCTCCGATGATGGAAGCCGCGGGATGGCGGCGGAGGGTCCGGCTATGGGGAATTGACGGTTGAGGGCGGCATCTGAGCAGGAGCGGTGTCAGGGGC
>NZ_FNQM01000022.1 GCF_900107585.1 Rubrimonas cliftonensis
GGGGTGTCCTGTGGCTGACTGCGTGATGATCATGCTGTGGTCCGCTGGGTTCGGGCGGAGGAGCATGCGTGGCGAGGGTGAAGCGTCGGTTGCCGCGCAGAGCGCGAGCTGAGGTGTAGGGATCTTTACTCACTAAACAGATCGCACTCCTGCGCCTGCGGCGCATCCGTTCGATCTGCCCGTTCGCCAGGGCTCTGCCCTGGACCCGCGCTCCCGCGGGGCGCCTGCGCGGCGGGCGGCAGGGGGAGAGCTCGCCGCGATCCCCTGCACCCCTCGGCGCCTCCCGGCGGGGTCGAGCGGGCCTGTTCGCCACGCCCCCTCGACACTCCCCCACGGCGTCTCCGACGGCTCGGGGGCCGTTCCGCACGCCCCCGAGACCCCCTCGCTCCCGGGGAGGTTCCTGCGTCCTCCCCGATCCCCTCCAGCGCGGCCGTCCCGTCGCCGCGCGCGCCTGTCGGCTGCGCGCGCGGCGCCGTTCCGGCCGAGAGACTGCGGCGGTGGGCAGCGGATGCGCGGGGAGCAGCGGCCTGACCTGCGGCGGCCGGAGGCTGGGGCGATGGCGTTCGACGCACGCGCCGTCTGTGACGCGCGCGTCGAGCGCCACCGCCCGGTGGGTGTGAGTGGGGCAAGACGCGACGCGTCGTTCCTCCAACAGCAAGGAGCGAGCCGATGCTCGACACCATGACCGCCATCGCGGCGGCGACCCCGTGGACCCAGACGCTGCAGCGCGGCGATGTGGTTCTCTTCAGTTTCCCCTGCGCCGACGACGGCCCGGTGAAGGCCCGGCCCTGCCTCGTGCTCGAGGTCGGCCGTGTCGGCGACCACGCCTTCGCCGAGATTGCCTACGGCACCACGGCGACCGGCAAGGCCAACCGCGGCTGGGAGATCCACATCGGCGCCGTCGCCGGCATGGCGATGGCGGGGCTCGACCAGCCGACCCGCTTCGTGGGCTTTCGCCGCGTGACGGTGACCCTCGACAGCACGCTCTTCCGCATGCCGAGGGGCCGCAAGTCGCCGGTCATCGGCCGGCTCGACGACGCCGGGCTGGAGCGGATGAACGCCGTGCGCGCCCGCATCTGGGCCGAGCGCGACATGGCCGCCGAGCGGCGCAACGAGCGCCGCGGCCTCACCGAGCAGGGCGTGCCCGTCATATGGCGCGGCAGCGCCTCCAAACTCTCCGCCACCAGCAAGGGAGCAGCGTGATGCTCGACCTCAATACCGTCGTCGCCGCGATCCAGGCCGACGCCGCCGAAGATACGCGCTACGAGATCATCTGGGCGCTGGGCCGCATCTGCATCGACGCCGTCGACGAGGCAGCCAAGACCGCCTACTGCTCGCCGCCGGTCTGGGAGTTTCTCACCGACTGGGTGATTGAGAACCGCGAGGAATGCCCGGAGGACGCCTTCAGCGTCGCGTCGCTGACCGATCTGCTCCAGACGCTGGCCCGCGCCTGCGTCGAGGTGTTCTCCTACAGCGCGCTGCCCAACGACCAGTGGTATCCCGGCGCCCCGGTCGATCTCGACATGCACGACCGCGGCGGCGCGATCATGCACCGACACGCCTATAACTGTGCGGCCGTCCTCTGCATGGTCGCCCACGGCGAACAGGGCGCGAAAATCGTCAAGGGCTTCGACGACCTGCAGGACCGCAACCTGCGCAAGATGGCCGAGCTGATCGGCAAGAGGCTGGGTGAGAAGCTCAAAGGCCGTTGAGGCGAAGGTGTCGTGCGGCGTGCAGAATGCACGCCGTACTCGCCGAGGGCCGTGCAAGCCGCGGCCCCCGTGGCTCCCGGTTCCGGCCAATTGCGGCACTACGGCCGGACCCTGTGGACAGCCGTTCGCGCGAGCGGCGGGCGGATCCTCAACAACGGACGCTCGACGGGGCAGCGGGTCGTAACCGAGGCCCGTGGATGCCGGCCACGTGTAGGGCCGAGCTACGCACGGGGCGGTCACGCGCGGCGCTGTGAATACACTCTTAAGTATGACCCCGTCTGGACGCGTCGCATCAACCGCTTACTTCGCCGAATTGCGGCGGGATCGCTCGCCGATCAACATCCGAACGATCCCCGCCCACCTCAGGCCTCTGTTGCGCGCCGTCGAGGCCTTGCTCCTCGCGATCCTCATCCCGCCGCGACGCCGGCAAATCCCCTACGCCGCTGTATGATCGAAATGTTCAGAGCGGATTATCGGGTAACTGACAAAAATAGCTCTTTGACAAGGCCGTTTAGTATGCTCTCTGCTGAGCTATCTAAAAGTACTATTCTCATTTTTTTTGGCTCTGATCCTTTTCTATATAGTTTAAATTCCGCCGTATCTGAAGTATTACGCGTTATTATTAACGCGATCTCCAAAAAAGCCCGCAGCGTAGGGCGGTTGTCATCGTATACATTTAGACTCAGTCGAGGATCTTCTGGCGTTTGGCGCTCGTCTTCTACGCTTGTCCGAGAGAAATTGTCACTAACATTGGCATTGATACTGTTCCGCGCCAGCGTCTCACTGGCTTTCTCAAGATAGGAGCGAAACCGGTCATTCAAAATACCAATTGCCGCTTGTAATATTTCAGCTTTTTCGGTCGCTTGCCGCTCTTCTTTCTCTAGCTTTACCTGTCTGGCCCGCTCGCTGCTCGCCTTAGCCTCGGCAAAAAGCTTGTCATAGTTAGTCATCGGCATCTCCTGTGGATCAGCATTCGGTCCTGACGCCAAGCGGTGTAATAGCGCTTGATTCCAAGAGACTATATGAGGTTACGTGGTTGTGCCGATCCACACCATGTATATCGTGCGAGGAGTTCGACATTGACCTTGCACGATTGTCCGCCGCCAGCTGCTGCGCTGACGCGATGGCTTGAGGACTATGCGAGTGAAGACGGAAACTACGGGCACTTGTTGCTCGAACAAAATTGCGACTGCGACGACGATCTGATTGCAAATTTCGTCGCTTATTTTGAATCTGCCCATGCTGATGCCCGCGCTTTCTTTCACGAACAGATAGGTATCGACCTTCACCCTGATGCTGACGCACCCACACCGGATATCACTTATCCGGCCTGCCTCCCCTCGATTTCGCGGCGTGGTTTGTTTGGTGAAGTCATGGCCGGCATGCTCACTGAGCATTACAAATATATCGGCAACCACCAATGGACAATTCCAGTCTTTCTCTTCCGATACCATGAAGACGCGGAGGCTTATTTGTTTGCGCTTGTGCGGGACGAAGAGCGCAAGCGCGAGGTCTATGGAAGGCGTGGCTCTGACTTCATTGCGCTCGCACTCGATAAAGAGGGAGACATAGAGCGCTTCATCGTTGGTGAAGCCAAATGGCGGAAGAAGCTTCAGCCGTCAGTCGTCGCCGAGCTGATGTACGGCAAGAAAAAGAGAAATTCCGATACCAACGAACTCGAGCATGACGGCAAGGGCATTTGGTTCCAGATCAATCGCGACATTTCAGCGCCGCATGGGCTTCGGCAGTTGCAGCGCCTGCTGCGGGAAATCGATCCAGACGGCTATTCGGCTGCGATCGCTAGGCTAGATCGCGTGCTGGTGGTCCGGAACGCTGAGCCATTGCCGCGCACTAACCTCATAATGATCTCAGGGGGCGATGTGTCGAGTCGGAAGTCCCAAACTTCGCTTATCCACTGGGAGGAAGCGCCTAAGGAATATACAGCGCCGCACGATCTGCAGGTGGTCGAGCTCATTTTGCAGGACGGGGACAAGTTGATCGATCGCATCTATGATGCTCTGTGGGCTGCTTGATGCCGACAAGCGACCCACAGCGGCTCGAGACGGCCAACGGCGCCCGCACTGGGCTCGCGCTAGAAAACGAGATAACTGCAATACAGGCGCGTTCCTATGTCCGCTGTCTACAGATCGGCTGGCAGGTCAATACGATCGGCTGGAACCGCCGCGAATCCGAAGGCCAGCTGACGGATGCGCGGAGCTTGTTGCAGGCAGCTGAAATATTTGCAGAGATCGAAGGCCATGACGCGCCGCGCGCGATTGACTGCTATCGGCGGGCCGGTGAGGTCCTCGAATGGCTGGCGCGCTCGGCAGATGACATCCGGACGATCGCGCCGATCGAACTGCTATCGGGCGCCGCCTTCCAGCTCGGCGGTCTGCCCGCCATGGCGTCGAGTCTCCTCGGACAGTTCGATTTTGAGGAAGATGGCCCGAAGCTCTTCGCCGCATTCCTTAAAGCCGATTTCGACGCAGTGCTCGTCCAGGCGATGGCCTTCTGGGCTCAGAATGGCGATCTGACTGACGCTGGCTCTTCCCTTCGAATCCTCAAAGAAAACAAGGATGACCAGCTCAGCTGGTATTTCACGGTCGAACTCATTCGCGCACTCGGCCTGTTTGCAGATTCGATCCGGCGCGGCGACGATGGCCGCCTAGCTAAGGCCACTGCGAAGCTCAAAGCGCTCGACGCCATGGCCTTACGCACCTTTAGCGACGATGTCTCGCTGCTCATCAGCCTGTTGCGGCAGGTCGGAGAACGGTTTGCCGGTGCAAGCATCTATCGGTCGATCCGCGCGCTTGGCGAACTCAACCTCGAGCGCATGCCGCGCATGTTGGCCTTTGCGCGTGACCAGTTCTCGCGCGGTCGCGGCATACTGTGGTCATCGCAGCGCGCCGGTCTCACCCGCCTGCTCGAAAACTCATCCTTCGCGCTCTGCACGCCGACCGGATCGGGCAAAACGCTTATCGCCAATCTCGCCCTCCTGAAAGAACTGCTGTTGGGCGATCATGAAGAGGTGGTGCCGCTCGCGCTTTACCTTGTCCCGTCCCGCGCGCTGGCCGGGGAGGTCGAGGCGAAGCTGACGTCAGAGCTCGGACGTGATTTCATCATCACCGGCCTCTACGGCGGCGCTGACTGGGGCATCACTGATTATTGGCTGAATGCCGACCGCCCGACTGTGCTTATCGCTACGGTCGAAAAGGCAGATGCGTTTATGCGCTATCTTGCGCCGCTACTACTTAGTCGCCTCAAAATCCTGATCGTGGATGAGGCGCATCAGGTCCTGCCCGAGGATACGGAAAGCGGCCGCAGCGATTTTGCCGAACACAGCAGCCGCTCGCTTAGGCTCGAAGGTTTCGTCGCACGCTTACTCACCCAGGTGCCCGACATTGCTCGAATTGCTCTTACCGCTGTCGCCGGAGGCGCCGCCGGACCTGTGGCACGGTGGATGGAGGGAACCGCCGATGCGGCAGCAATCGGTACGCGTTATCGCAGCACCCGGCAAGTGATCGGTGTGCTCGAGACTGCGTCGGAGCGGCGAAGCACGATGTTGCTTGAGCTTATGAACGGGCGGCCGCTTTACGTGCAAGGCCGTGATGACCCGGTCTATCTCAACCTCTCCATCCCGCCGATGGCGCAGCTGCCCGCACCGATGCGATCCAGCCTCAACCGCTTCAACCAAGTGACCGTGCTTTGGACGTCGCTGCACCTCGCCGCGACCAATCGCCGGATTCTCATCTCGCTGGCCCAGCAGCCCGAACAGACTATGGGATGGTATGCGGAAGCATTCGACCTGCCGGCTTGGCAGGGGCTGCCGGCTTTCGTGATTCCCGAGGGAAGAGACGGTGACCTGTTCGCCGAAGCCCGGGCAACCGGCGTCGATTATTGCGGGCCAGATTCCTATGAGGTGCGGCTACTAGATCGCGGGATTGCGACCAGCCATGGCCAGATGCCTCAACGGCTGCGGCGGCTAATGGTGGCGCTGATCGAAGACAAGATCTGTCCGATCACTGTAGCGACCGCGACGCTCACCGAAGGCGTCAACCTCCCCTTTGACATCATCTTCGTCACCTCGCTCAAGCGCAGCGCCTATGACAATGTCAAGCAGCAGCCGGTCGTCACACCCTTTACTCCAGCTGAGTTCCGAAATCTCTCTGGTCGCGCTGGCAGGCCGGGCTCAACACGTGGAATGGAAGGACTGACGCTGATCGCCTTGCCCACCACGATCGCCACCACTGCCAATGGGCAGAAGCAGACCCAGCGCAACCAGATGGCTGCTCTGCGCGCAGACTATGAAGCTCTGCGCGAGAACCTCCGGCTTGACGAGCTGGCGGGTGATGCGACACTCAGTCCGCTCGCGATGCTACTCAGAGAACTGCGCGACAAGGCGCGGCTTTATTTTGGACATCTGACCGACAATGCCTTTCTGAAATGGCTCGAACAGATCGAGCCGGGCGCGATCAGCGATGATGCTGGAACCGGCGCAACCGGCGACATCGACCGGCTTGCCGACACAGTAGACGAACTGGATGCCTTTATCATTACAGCGCTCCAGGAACTTAGCCTGCTTGATGCCGAACTTGATGGGCTACAGGCCGAAGCAAAGCTCGCCGCCCTCTGGCAGAAAACATTCACGGTCGCCGCCGCCGCGCAGGAAGCTTGGCTTGAAGAAGCGATCGTGCGCCGCGGGCGCGCGATCGTCGAGGACATTTACCCCGACCCCGACGAACGGCGGCGGCTCTACCAATATGGCTTCTCGCCCTATGTCGGCAGGAGGTTCGAGTTGACAGCGCCGGCAATCGCCGAGCTACTGACGGCTGCAGTTGATTATGGTGCCGAGACTCCGGCTCAGCGTCTGGTGCGATTTGAGGCCCTCGGCGAGCTATTGAAGGTGGACCGCGGCTTCGGCTTCCGCGTCCGCGATACGGTCGGCGACCGCGAGATCCTCGAGGCTTGGACCGCCGTACTTAGGTGGTGGATGCGCGCGCCAGGCAGCGAAGTGCCCGAAGCCGGCGATCTTCGCGCCCGCCAGCGTTTCGTCGCCGACAATCTGGAGTTTCGCTTGGGGGTCGCGATTGGCGCGGTCGTCGCGCAGAAATGGAATGCTGGGGCCGGTGATCCGCTCGCCGTTCCCTCACTCACCGAATGGAAGGCCACAACGGGCCTCCCATGGTTCGGCTTCTGGGCGCGCGAGCTGCTTCGCTGGGGAACGCTCGACCCAATTGTCGCCTTTGCGTTGGCGCAGGGACGCGCGAAGACGCGCGAGGATGCCGAAGCACTGAGACCCGCATTCGCAAAATGGCTTGACGATGAGATTGACGCGCCGACCTCCGAAGATCTGATTGATCCCCAGCACTTTCTGGCTTGGGAACGGACCCTGCCTGCACGCGAACGGGAGCACGCCGAGGTTATACCGGAGGAAGCGGAGCTGACCGGGACGACCGGAGCCATGAAAAGCTACAACGTCTTGCCGGTTGTCGGTGCATCCGAAGTCATCTGGCTCGACGCGTCTGGTTATAAGCTTGCCCGGTCGCCTAGCGAGTCTAGACCTCTTGATCGGTCCGACCTTGCCGATGATTACTTGCTCGATGCTGACGGGCCTGCCACGGTCCGCCGTGTGTTCACACGCTCCCGGCGTGAGTGATCCGCGCGAAGCTGCTCCAGAAAGTTTGGATTTAGATTGGTCGGCGTCTGATGGGCCGCTTTACGCATTTCGTCGTCGCAAAGCAGATAGGCCCTCTCGGCTCCAAAAGCGGTTGTTGGTCGTCGCCGCAGCGAAGGTCCGCTGTCCGCGATGAATCACTGCTGCTCCGCAAGCGACCCAAAGCCTTCGACCGACCGCAACGGCGCATCCCCGAAAGAGACCGGCCACGTGTCAGTAACTGACTTTGGCGCGGCGCTGTAGCCCTTGATTGTCAGCCGCTGGTGTAGCACCAATGGCTAATCCCGAGCGGGGCCGGAGCGCCAAGAGCTTGGGATCATTGCGTTCTTCTGGATTTGCTCCGGGTCCTACCGCCGGAGCCAGGCTTTAAAATCCCGAGGAAAATCAACGCCTTGCCGCGAGGTTCGGAGCATATCCGGCCTTTTGCGGCGAATGCGACACCGACCGTCGCACCGCGTGCGCACGAGGAGGGTCGCACGTCCATGGGTTCGGGGTCCAATCTGCAACGACGGGGGGAGGGTCTGCTCTTCCGCCGCCGCGTGCCGCGCGGCGCGCAAGGCTCCTTCCGGGTGCGCGTCCTGACGCTGCCGCTGGGAACCCACCTCCTGCGCGAAGGCAGACGGATGGCGGCGCATGCGACGCGTTTCACCGACGCCGCCTTCACGCTGGTGGTTGCGTGTGGTGGCGGCATGTTGAACGCTGAGGACATCGAACGGGTGGTCGTCGACCTGATGCGCTTCGAGCTCGAGGCGCGCGAGGCCGCCCGCGCCGTCGCGCCGGCCCGCGCGAGCGCCGACATCGAGGCGGCGCTGCGCATCGAGGCCGCCTCCCGCCAGACGCTCGTCGCCGCGATCGCCCACAACGACTACGCCGCCGTCGCGGATCCGGTGCGCGCCGCGCTCGCGCGCCTCGGCGTCGCGCTCGCCGAGGACGCGCCCGACTGGCGCATGGTCGCCCGCCGCGCCGCCATCGGCCTTGTCGCGGTCTGCGAGGAGAACGCCCGCCGCGAGACCGGCGCCTATCGCGATGAGGCGGCCCAGCTGCTGGCGACCGCCATGACGCCGCCGCCGCGCTTCGCCGCGCCGGCGCATGCGGCGGCGCCGGCGGCCACGCCACAGGCCCTGCCCGCAGCAGGTCCGATCCCATGGGCTGCTGCGTCCGCGCCGCTCGCGGAGCCGGGCGCAGAGAAAGTCGCCGGGCGGGCCGCCGGACAGGTCGCCGGGCGGATCGCAGATCGAGGCGCGCCCCCCGCCCCGGCGGGCGAAGCCGCGGCGCGGGTCGCCGCGGCGAAGACCCGGGGGAGCGCGCCGCGGCGCGGCGAAACCGCCGCCGACAGGACGGCGGGTTTCACGTATCGCCAGCCGCCGCCGCCGAACCCTGCCGCGCCCAACGGCGCGAGGAAGTTCTTCGAGCTCGGCCAGGATTACGTCGCGCGGCGCGTTGAGGAGTCGCGGAGCTGGAAAGACAACAGCGCGGGCCAGGTGCGCTCCGCGCTCAAGGCGTTCCGCGCCATTGAGGGCGACCTGACCTGCGACGAGGTCGACGAGACCCGGCTCCGCGAGTTCTTCGAGACCTACCGCCGCCTGCCCAGGGCATGGGGCAAGGCCGGGCGCACGCCGCTCGAGGAGATCGACCACGCCGACGCCCGGGAAGCGGCGCTGAGCGACGCGATCGAGGCGATGAGGGCGCGCGGCGCCTCTCAGGGCGACATCGACACCCGCCAGGCGAAGCAAGGCGTCAACCGCGTCAGGGTGGCGACGATCTACCGCGTCATGCAGGATCTGCAACGCGTCGTGCGCGACGAGGGCATGGAGAACGGCTGCTTCGCCCGCAACGTCATGCAGCGCGTGATCTGGTCGAAGAAAAAGATCATTGAGCTTCAGAAGGACGAGGCCGACACGCCCCGTCTCGCCTGGGGCGACCGGGCGAAGGATCTCTTCGCGACGAAGATTTTCACCAAGCCTCTCGCCGACCCCGGCGATCCACTGTTCTGGCTGCCGCTCCTGGGGTTTCATGCGGGCCTGCGCATGGAGGAGGCGGCCCAGCTCAAGCCCGACGACATCGACACGATACGCGGGATCGCCGTCATCCGCATCCGCCAGGGCGCGGGACAGCATCTCAAGAACCTGTCCGCGCGGCGGACGATCGCGATCCACGACAACCTGCTCTCGCTCGGGCTGACGCGACTGGTCGAGCAGCGCCGCCAGGAAGGCCAGGAATGGCTTTTCCCCGACCTCGACCGCGGCGATGCGCGCGGCCGGAAGTCCGAGGTGTTCTCAAGCCTTTTCACCGACTATCGCCGCGACCAGGGCGTCTATGACCCGCAGCGCGACTTCCACAGCCTCCGCAAGGACTTCAACGTCGGCATGAAGCGCCGCAAGGTGGGCCTGGAGATCCGCAAGCGCCTGATGGGCCACCGGCTCGTGGACGTCACCGAGACCCATTACGACCCCGAAGGCTCGCCGATCGAGGACTATCGCGCGGCCGTCAACTCGGTCGCGCTGGACATCTCCGGGGTCCAGCGTCCCTTCTCGACCGGCTCGCCTGAACCGGCGCGCCCGCGACTGCGGGTCGTGAACTGAGCTATAGGCGCGGTCGGCTGGACCGGCGCGTCGCGATCGGGCGCCGGGGGCCCGATGCGGGCGCACCCGATCGCCGATGTGCGGACCGGGGAGGCGTCCGGACCCCGATCCGCGTCATGATCACCGAAGGTGTCGGACCAAAGGAGGTGACGCTCAGGCGCCTGTTCTGCCAATTTCATGCCCGCTCACTATCGCGCAGCGTCCGCCGAAGCATCTGTAGCACAACTGGCGATCGTGCGACGTCCGCCTGAGCGTGGGCTGCGCTTTCAGAAAGATCGCGCCGCCCGCAGCCTCGCTGGCGCTCCGCTCCGGTCCGGTCGCCGGGGCCAGCGGACGCCACCGGGACAGGCGAGCCCGGCTTCGGCGGGGGCGGCGGGGGCGATGGGCCGAGGCTCCATGCCATCTCGTCCCTTGTCGACTTCATCGGCATCAGAACGCCCTGCGCAGCAGGGTGTTTCGCTCGCGGATTTTTCGGGCGCGTTCTGGCGAGATCCCGAGCAACTCGGGCGTTGCGATCGGCCGCGACGGCTGAGGCGACACTGGGGCGGCCCCGACACGAGCGGCGGCGGCGGGTCGGTGATGGGGTCGTCTGGCGGCGGCGCCGTAATTCTTCTCGGCATAGGCCTTGATCCAGCCGAGAGGCTCGGCGATATCGCCCGCGCGCTGCACGGCGGCGGCCAGCGCCTCGAACACCACGCCGTCGCGCAGGTCGCGAAACAGCGCGCCGAGGATACGGCGGGCGGCGTCCTCGCTCTTGCCGGCGCCCATGAACAACCGAAGCCCTTGGGCGATGGCCGTCTGCTTGAGCGTCGGCGGCTGGCGTCCGGCCGCCGCGCCGGCCAAGCCAGGCGGGGCCGGCGCGGCGCTCGCAGGGCGCACGAAGTCGAAAAGATGGTCGCCGTGGCCGCCCATGGCCGGCCGGCGCAGCGGCGCCGGATCGGGATCGGGCGATTGCAAGCCGACGACGCCATCGGCGCCACAATGAAGCCACGGTGCGAGACGCACCCTCGCGCCGGCGTCGAGCCCGGCGAGCATCGCGAGACCATCGGGGCCCGCGACGACGCGCACCAGCCAGCCGACGTCGGTCGGACCAAGGCGCGCGGCGGCGGCGGCGAGAATGGCTGGATCGAGCGGCGCGGGCATGGCGATGGTCTCCGTGGCGGCTGCGTCGAGCGGCTGTGGATGGAACGGCTGTGGATGGAGAGGCTGCGGGGCGGGTTGAACAGGCGCGACCGGCTGGACCGTCGGGGGCGGATCGGCGCGGCGGGCCGCGGCTTGGGCAGCGGGCGCCATCACCGAAACCGGGCGGTCGATCGCGCGCGGCGGCCGTTTGGCCGGGAGATGGCGGACGGCTGCGCGGGTTGCCCGGGGGGCTGGGATCGCCGTCGCCATGGGCTCATCCGCCGCCCCGCCAGCCGAGGCTTCGCCCCCATAGAGCCAGGCCGCACCCGTCTCACGGCGCGCCGCCACCCTGACCGCGCTGGCATGCAGCCCGGCAAGGCAGGCGCGGACGCGGCAGCCTCGGCGCGCCTTGAGCCGCCGGTACCAGGTCGCCCGAGAGACGCCCTCGCCTTCCCAAGGCCGCTCACGACTGATCGGGTTCAGCGCAAGCCAGACCGCGCGCGGCAGGGCGCCGGCCGCGCGACGCCGCGCCGTCCGCGCGCGGCGCAGCCGCGCGGCCCGGACGTCGACGGGTACGATCTGCTCGAGCCCGATGCGCGCGGCGAGGCCGGCGTCGATCCCAAGCCGCTCGGCGATCGTGACGCCGGCGTAGCCGTAGCGCGGATCCCCGCCGCCGGCGCCGCGCCTGCCGGCGAAGGCGTCGCCGGCCCGTCGCGCCACCGTGCCGACGCAGGTGCGGACCTCGCGCGGCGCGAGCCCTGGCGCCGCGTCGGCCGCAAGGGCCGATACGGCCTCGGCGATATCGGCGCCCGGGTCCGTCCAGGACAGCGAGCATGCGTGAAAATGCAGCCACAGGTCGCGCCGACCGATCGGGATCGCCCCGCCCCAGAACGCCAGCAGACGCCCGAGATCGCGTTGGACGGCCGCCCAGAAGGCGCGGCGCGGCATGCCGGATCCACGGGCGATAACCGGGGGCGGCGCCCGGTTTGGCGCCCGCGTAACGCCGCCGCGCCGCGCCGCCAGCGCCTGGCGGGTCGGCCGTCCGGCCGCCTTGAAGATGCTGTCGCAAAGCGCGTCGAACCCGTGCCGCGCGCCGTCTCCGGCGACGACGGTCACCGCGCGCCCGGCGCCGTCGTGCCAGCTCTCCGGCAACCGCAGGACGCGGGCGGCATCGACGCAGGCCGGATCGGCGCCGAGTGCGGCGAAGAGCTCCACGAGCGCGCGGGCCGCTGCCCGCCACCGCGGCTCGGCGGCGGGATGTCCGCCCTCTAGCAGCCACACGGCGTAGAAGCCCCGGCCGCTGTCCACGGTGAAGGAGGCGGGAGGAAGATCCAGCGCGGCGATGTGCGCCGTAAGCTGCGCGGCGATCGCCGGGCGCGACAGCCCGGCGAGCGCCGGGATGCGGTAGACGTCCAGATCGATGAAAAGCGCGTTCAGCGACGCCAGCCGCCGGCCGCCGCCGCGGGGCCCATGGTACGGGTTCATCGCGATATATGCCGCATCGCTTTCAAGAAGCACTTCGGCGGCGACGAGGGCCATGTCGCGCCCGCAGGTGTGCGCCCGGACGGCGTCCTGCTGCCGCGCAAGAAATGAAACGCTCCCCCGACCGACGATCGGGTGCAGAGCCTCGAGGTAACGCGCACAGCTCCATGCGCGCGACGCCGCGGCTGGGATGGCGGCGCGGGGCGGCAGGGGGCGGTCGAGGGCGACGACATCTTCCATGAGCGGGACATGCGATCAGCCATGGAAATCTGTGAAAAAAATGTCGCCTCATGTCGTCACGAGGTGCGAAACGCTGCCTTGCTGCCATCTCCGACATGAAAAAATCGGAGCAGCGGACATGAATTCACCCGAAAGCACGCTGTCGTCACGCGAAGTGGCCACGACTTTGGGCGTCACCCTGCGCCAGGCTCAGCGCGAGATCGCGGCCGGACGCATGGCGTCGGTTCAGCGCGCCGGGAGCGCCCGCGTCACGCGCCTCGCCCTCTGGCGATATCTGGGCATCGAGACGGAGATGATGCGGCTTTGGCTCGATCATCTGGATCGCCGAGCCGGCTCCGAAGCAGATCCTGCGAAATCAAAAGCTTAGATCCGCGGGGGCATCCGGGCGGTCTCCACTGGGTCGGCGTGGAGACCGCCCCCATCGCCCCGCTGTCGCCACCCGTCGTCCGGCGTCGCCCCCGGCCGCCGGACGACGCTCCAGGGGCGCCCCCGTCGCACGGCGCAGGCGGGCTCTTCGGGGCGAAGCCCGCCTGCGCCGCGCGACGGGGGCGACGACGAGGGAAGACGAGCAGGTCGCCTGAGTTCGAGTCAAACGAGGAGTAGAGCCATGATCCCATCAACTTTCCCCGCTCCCGACCGCGCCGAGGCGCTGGCCGCGGCGCTGAGCTTCGCCGCGATGCCGGCCGCCGAGCGGACGGCGGCGGCGCGCGCGGTGCGGACACTGTCCGCCGCGCTGGCTGCGCCCGGCGCCGAGCCCACCGTCGCCGCGCTGGAGGCAGCGCTCGACGGCGCCGACCTGGCCCTGCGCGCCCGCGTCGGCGCCGACTGGCCGCACGTCGCCGCGGGCGTCCGCCGCGCGCTGCGGGCCTGGGAAGACCCCGCGCGCCAGGCCTTCGCGCGCCGGGCGCTCGCCGGCGCGGGGCCGACGCTCGCCGACGCGCGCGCGGCGGCCGAGGCGACGATGCCGCCTGACAGTGCGCGGCGCACGCTTCATGCGATCGACCGGTTCTGCGCGGCGCAGGCGACGACGCCGGACCAGCTGCCGGCGACCGCCCCGGCGCTGGAGCCGATGCTGTTGCGCGCGACGTGCGAGACATTCGGCGTCGAGACGCTGAAGAGCCTGCGCAACAGCGTCGGGCGGGTGCGCGCCGCCGCAAGGCTCGTTGGCGGCGCGCGGCCGCGCAGCAGCGCAGCCGCGCTGAAGGCGCTGCCGCCGGTTTGGTCTGCGGCGCTGGACGCGGCGCTGGCGCCGCTGCCGAAGCATGCTGCCTCCGAGAGGGCTATTCTGCGCCGGCTTGCGCTCGCCGCGGTGCGGGAGGGGCTCGACCCGACGACGCTCGACGCGGACTTCGTGCGCCGCTTCTGGGCGGAGACGCAGTCGGCGCATGCGCCGAGCTATGGCGAGAAGCTGCGCGCAGCCGCGGCCGCCTGGAACGCGCATGCCGCCGGCGGCGCCGCCGCGCCCGTGACGCCGCCGGCCGGCCGCCCTGTCCGGGTGGCGACGCTCGACTGGAACGAGGTTCCCGCGGCGATCCGCGTCGACTTCGACGCGCTTGTGGCGGCGGCCGCGCCGACGCCCTCGACCGACTGGGCGGCGCTGGTCGGCGTCAGCGACGACGACCTCGCGCTCGGGCTGGGCCAGCTCGCGCCCGCGCCAAGCGCAGCCTTCCCCGCTGTCCAGGCCGGCACGGTAGGGAACTGGCGCGACTACGTGAAGCGCGCCTGGCAGGCCGCGCAGGCGGGGGCGGCGCGCGACGCAGTGCGGCTCGACGAGCTGCTGACGCCGCAGGTGTTCGCCGGCGTCGTCCGGCTCGTGCGCGCCGCCCGGCGCCAGCGGCGCGAGGACGCCGGCGAGCGCTTCGACCCTCAGACCAAGGGCAGGCGCGAGCACAGCGTCCTGGAAGGTCTGGTCTCGATCGCGACCCGGCGCGGCGTCGCGCCGTAGGCGATCGAGGCGCTGCGCGCCATCGCCGACAAGGTGAACCCCGCGATCGTGGGCACGAAGCTGGCCGCCGGGGGGGTCAAGAAGAACGTCTACGCGGCGCGGCAGATCGGGGAGCGGCACGCCCGCAAGCTCAAGGCGTTCAACGACATCGGCGCGATGCGGCGCTGGTTCGAGGCGCCCGACGTTCTGTGGCGGCGCGCGACGGCGCCGCTGCGCGAGGGCCGCGCGATCACGGACGACGAGGTGGCGCTCGCCCGCACCGCACTCATCGCCCAGATCGGCCAGCGCGCGATCCCGGCGCGGCGCGAGAACTTATGCAGCCTCCGCTTCAAGGGCGACGACCCGCACCTCACGCTGCCCGCCGGCGACGGCGAGGGAAGGTTGCAGATCCCCGCGGGGGAGACGAAGACTGGCGTCGGCGTCATCGTCGTCCTCGACCCCGAGACGGTCGCACGGCTGAAGGTCTACATCGACCGCATCCTGCCCGTCGCCCGAAAGCTCGCGCAGGCGCATGACGACAACCCGCACCTGTTTCCCGGCGACCACCTCATTGCGAAGGACCGCCTCTACGAGAGCGGCTGCGGCTTCATCACGCCGTCGAAGGCCAACACCCGCTTCCGTCAGCACCTGCTGCGCTGGTGCGGGATCGACCTCAACATGCATGTCATGCGGCACCTCGCGGCCAAAGTAATTCTCGACGAAGATCCGTCGGCGATGGCGCTCGTCCAGGTCATGCTGGGTCATCTGTGGATCAAGACGACCGAGAGCTACTATGCGGAGGTCAGCAAGATCATCGCCCAGCGGCGCTGGCAGGCGCTGCTGAGCGCCGGCGCGCGCAGGGCGATGGCCGGGCTGCGCTTCCACGTAGGTCCCGGCGACATCTTCAACGGCAGGAGGGCGGCATGATCGACCCGGTTCGGAAGCGGCGCCCCCGCTTCAGCATGGCGCGGTGGCCCGAGGCGATCCGGACGGCGTTCCTCGCCGCCTTCGGCGCGCCCGCCACCCCCAACGACCGCAGGCTCGCGCGCAGCTACGACCGCTGGCTCGAGGCGGCCGCAGCCGAGGGCCTGCCGCCCGACGTGGCGACGCAGGAGCTATGGCGCCGCCGCAGCGCCGGGCTGCCGACGCCCGACGCCAACGCGATGCGCGCGGCGGTCGCGGCGGTGCATGACGCGCATGTCGTGCTGTTCGCCCGGGAGACGCCCACGCGCGTGCGGCTCGACGCGCGCGTCAAGCTCGCCCGTCTCGTGGCCCGGCGGCTCGCGGAATGGCCGGGGCCGTGGCGCGAGGCCGGCGTCCCGCTGCTGGCGGTCGATCCCGACGGGCTGCTCGACGGCCGGCTCGTCGCCGCCTGGTCGCCCGCGACGGTGAAGTTGCGCGTCTGGGCGCTCACCCGGCTGCTGCGTCATGCCGCCGGCGCCGGCCTCGCCGTCGACGTCACGCCGAGCGTCGTGAAGTCGTGGCTCGCCCGCGAACAGGAGCGCGTGAAGCGCCAGGAGACGCGGATCACCTACGCCGTGATCACCCTCGGCGCCGCGGCGGCGCTGGCGCCGCATCTCATGCCCGGGCGGGACTGGCGATGGCTCACTGCGGCGGCCGAGGGCCTGAAGAAGGTCGGCAAAGGCGCACCCAGCCGCAACGAGTCTCGGCTGGCGTCCGCGCTCGAGCTGCTCCTCGTCGGCCGGGCCCTCTTCGCCGACGCCTGTACGCGCCTCGCCGCCGCGACCGGTCGACGACAGCGGACGAAGGCGCTGCGCCAGGCCCGCGCGGGCTTGGCGATCTGCCTGCTCGTCTGGACGCCGATCCGGCTGGGGTCGCTCGTCGGCCTCGATCTCGACCGGCACTTCGACGCCGCGCTCACCCGCCTGCGGCTCGAGGCGGACGAGACCAAAGAAGGCGCGGCGGACGAGCGCGAGATCGCGCCGGAGCTGCGCGCCATGCTCATGCGCTACATCGAGAACTTCCGGCCGATCACGGCGGCGGCTGCGTGCCGCACGCTCTTCGTGTCGGAGCGCACCGGCGGGCCGATGGACGCCGACCGCCTGTCCGGCGACGTCACCACGGCATGCAAGGCCATGCTTGGCCGCCCGGTCAACGTTCACGCGTTCCGCCACGCCGTCGCGACCTACATCGCCTCCGAAGCTCCGACGGAAGTTCCGTTGGCGACCACCGTCCTCAACCACGCCAGCGACAAGACGACGAAGGCCTACAACCGGCGCGCGGACCAGATGGTCGCCAGCCGCACGCTCGCCGCCGCCCGGGCCGCCGCCGCGCGAAAGGTTGTGGCGCGACCAGCACGTACCAGCACGTAGCGGATAGAGGAATCGCCCGCCCGCCGCTGCGCCGACCCCCTTGGGTGAGGCCGGCGCGGCGGCGGGCGGGCTGATCGAAGGCAAGGTCGGGGACGCGTTCGACGCAGCGCCGGCGAACGGCTGTCGCCGGATCCAGCGCCCGAAGACCGACCGTGGGGTTACTGCAACAGTTCTGGATGACCTGCGGGTCCGGCCGACCTTTTCGCGCCCAGCGGCGCGCACCACGCTGCGCCGCTTGCGCGGCGCGGAACCCACCTCGTCATCGCCGCGATCGACACGGCGTCAAGAAGGAGCGTCTTTCCATGTCCGTTCAGTCCGATCGCCCCGGCCTCGTCGCCGAGCTGTTCGCCATCGCCGTCGCCGACGCGCTCGTCGCGGTCGACCTCTCGCTGGGGGAGTGGGTCGCCGTGCTGGAGGCGCACAACGGCGGGTTCTCGGGGCGCCGCGCCTGGTTCGAGGAGAGCGCCCGAATGCAGCTCCGGCTGCTGGCGCAGGGCGTCCACGACGATGCGCCGAACGACAACCTCAACCTGGCCCGGCGGATCGACGCCTTGCCGACGCTCCAGAGTATCGCGATCATGGACGTCGTCGACCGCTTCTGGACTCCGAGCGGGATCGTGGAGGGCGGAATGCAGGGCTTGCTGGAATCGCTGGGCGTCGTCTTCTCCAGAACCGGGCATGCGAGGCTCCGGCGCGCCGCCGCACTGGTGTAGTTCGATCGACGGCGGCGGCCTGCGGATCCGATCACGGACGTCGCGCGGCTCACGATCAAGGCGGGCACGCGCCCATCGTTGCGCGACATGCCGGGTCGCTTCTCCGCCGCCGCGCCGGCCCTGTTGGTGAGGCCGGCGCGGCGGCGGCGCGGCTCCCGGGAGACGACGGGGCGGACCGGGCGACGGCCAGCCGGCGAGGAAGCGGCCGGTCGTCATGACCGCGACGTCGGAAGTTCGCGCCGGCGACACGCGCATGCTCTTCCCCCGGCAGGCGGGCGGCGCGCCGGCCGCGTCCGACGGCTCTCTTGGTAAGCCGTCGCGACGCAGGCAGCCGCCGGAACAGCGACGGCGCGCGCGCTTGCGGGCGTCGACGGCGCGGCGACCCCTCCGGATCCGGCGCCCTCGGCGTCGGGTCCGTCCGCCTGGCCGATCTCGCCGCACGCGCCTTCTCGCGCCGCCGCGCGCTCTTGACCGGACATTCCCGTCCGTCGCAGCGCGGAGACCACCCCCATGACCGACGTTTCCTTCCTCGACATCTGCGGGGGCTTCCTGCGCCAGCACGTGCTGTCGGCGCTGACCCGCAGCCTCGACGATGAGCCCGGCGACGACGCGGCCCGCGAGCCGCTGCTCGCTTGCGTGCGGGCCTGGGTCGCCGATCTCGCCGCCGGGTGGGACGCCGTCGCTCTGGAGCCAGCGCGGTTGGCGCACGTGCTGGAGACGGTCTGGCGGCTATCCATCGTCCGACTGCTGCCGAGCCCCGACGCGGAGGGCCGCTTCGTCGACGTCGCCGTGCGGGCCGACCTTACGCGCGCGCTCGACCTCGCCGTCGCCGCCGTCAGGGCGCTCGACCTGCTTCGGGACACCGATGTCATCGATCGCTTCAGCGCGCGGCGGTTCGCGCTGGTCGAGGCCATGGCGGACGCCGGGGATCCGAGAGCCGAGGTGCGCGGCACGGCGTAACGCCATCGGCGGGCCGCCCTCCGACCTCAGCGGTGGCCGCGGCGGTCCGGCCATGCCGTCGCGGCCGCCGCGTGTCCTTCGTGTTCACCAACCAGGGAGTATGTGATGCGTTTCGTGTTCCTGGACTTCGAGGCCAGCGGTCTCCACCGGGACAGCTGGCCCATCGAGGTCGGCCTTGCCTGGATCGCCGACGGCGCCATCCGCGTCGAGGCGTCCCTCATTCGCCCCGACCCGGACTGGCCGATTGCGGCATGGTCGGCGGAGAGCGCCGCGGTGCACGGCATCCCGCTCGCCGAGCTTGCGACCGCTCCGCCCGCCGGGGCCGTCGCCGGCCGCTTCGCCGCCCTCATGTCCGATGCGCTGGTGCTGTCCGACGCGCCGGAATTCGACCAGCGCTGGCTCGATCGGCTGCTCGCGACGCTGCCCGAGCCGCCGGCAATCATCCTGCGGGACTTCGACGCCGAGACGCACGGCGCCTTCACGGCCCATGCGCTCGACGCCGTCTACGAGCAGCTGAACCTGATCCGGGCGCCGCACCGCGCCGGCCCGGACGCCGCGCGGCTGGCGAAGGCATGGCTGGCGGGCTCGCGCAGGTGACCCGCGCCGCGCGGGACCACGGACGCTCCCGCCCCGCCGCGGCGGGGGCGCCCGAGCCCCAGCCCATCGGAGGACAGGGCGCAGGTCCGGGGCGCTGACCGCACGCGCGACGCCGGCTCCCTCGGGCGCAGCTGTCGTCGAGCGCGCGGCCTGCGCCGAAAGCGGAAGAAAGCGGGCGGTGGCGCGGCGGCGCGCGGAAGGCCGGCGCGGGCGACGTCGGCGAAGCCTTGAGCCGGGGTATTGTCCCCGGCGCCATCGGAAGGTTCCACCATGTCCGACGCCATCGCTCTCTGCTCGCCCGAAAGTCTCGCCCTGCTGCGCGCCGACGCCGCCGCGCGCGCTCGCGCGCTCACGGTCAACGCCCGCATCGCCGTAGCCGACGGCGCGCTCGCCCGGCTCGCGGCGCGCCACGCCGACGCGAGCGGGCGCCAGGCGGCGCGCCGGCTCGTCGCCGCCTTCCTTGCCGAGACGCCGTGGTCGCCAGCAACGGGCCGCGACCTAGCTGCGGTGATCCGCGCCCTCGCCGTGGCCGCGTCCCGCAGCCCGATGGCGGCGGCGCAGCTCGACGCGCCGCTCGCGCGGTTGCACGAGCTCGCCGCCCAGGCGCGGGCCCTGACGGCCGCGCAGGCCGCTGTCGCCGCCCTCGCGCCCGCCGACATGGCGGCGCTGCGGCTCGGCGTGAAGCGGCGCTGAGCCTGCCGGGGCCGTCGCGGCGCCCCGCTGCGGTGCGATCGATGCTGCCGTCGCGTCGGGCTGCGGCTCCGCGCGCGGCGCGACGGCGGCGGCGGCGTCGGCGATCTTCGGGTCGGTCATGACGGGCTCCTCAAGCTGCGCGATCGGGCTCGCGCACGGCGTGGCGGCGGCGGGCGCGGGACGCTTCGCGTCGGCATCCTTCGCCGCCGCGGCGGCCTCGAGCCGCGCGAGAACCGCGCGGCGTGAGGCCAGGTGCGCCAGCAACGCCGCGTGCGCCTCCCCCTCGAGCCGGTCGCGCTCGGCGTAGTGCGCCTCGAGAAGGGCGTCAAAAGTGGTGGCGGCGTCCGCCGCGATGCGCGCCATGCCGGCTTCTAGCGCCGCGTCGAGCGCCGCGACGTCGGCGTCGGACAGCAGCGCGAACGCGGTCGCCTCGGCGACGCAGGCGGTGCCTGTGGTCGTCATGGGATCCGTTCCCCCGTGAAGCGCCGCGGTCGTGGGCGGCTGGGGAGCAGGTCGGTTCAGGCGGGAAATTCCGAGGCGCGCACCCCCCATAAAAACGATCCGCGCCCGCCGCTGACCAGCGTCGCGCCATGCTTGGCCACCCAGGCCGGACTTCCCCCGGCCTAGCGCCGCCTGGCGGCGCTGAGCCGTCGGGACGGCCGTCCCGAACGAACCGGGCGCGGTGTGCCCGGTCTTGACCCCCTTGCCCGTTCGTCCCGCACCCCCGGGGGTCGAGGAGACCGCCATGTCGCTCAAACCCTTCAACGCCGTCGCAGCGCTTGTCGCGCTGCTGCTGTCGGACATCGCGCCCGCGGTGATGCGGCAGATCCGGACCGACCCCCGCGCGTGCGACAATCCCGGCTTCGCCGTCTCGATCGCTCGTCTCGAGACCTGGCTCTCCACGCTCGCCCGCCGCCGGGCCGCCGCCCTCACCGCCGCTCGCCTCGCCGAGGCGCTGCGTGCGGCCTTCATCATCGCGGCGAGTCGGGGCCGGATCGTCATCGACCGCCGCGACCGGGATGGCGGCCAGCTCGAGGTGGAGGCGAGCGATCTGGCGCTGGTCGAGATTGTCCGTGAGCTCGCCGCAGCCCTCGACCATCGCCGCGGCGGCGCGGTTGCCGCGGCGTTCGACGCCTGGCGTGACGAAACCCTGGACAGGGCTTTCGCCCTCGGCCGCGCTGCCGCCCACGGCGAGCGGGGGGACGGGTAGAACTCCCCTCTCAGTAATATACGTGCTGCCACACGACGTTGAGCGTGCGGCGCTTCGGCGGACCATGGGCAGGCTTCCCCGCCAGCTGGTTGGTCCACCGCCGGGTCGAGATGGCGTGGCCGTGATCCTACGGGCTCGGTCCGCGTCCCTTGGAGGCGCAGACCGCTGGCGTCACCGGATGGCGTCGGGCGGACACGCCGCAAGCCCCTCCCCCTTCGGGCGCACGGAGCCAAGGCTTTCCGTGAGCATCGCGGCGGCGCCCTGGCGACGGTGAGGTTGCCTCGCGCTGCCCTGCTCGATGGGCCCGCCCGGGCGCGAGGCGGCGGTTGCGGTCCGTCTATGCCGCGGGACGCGCCGAGATGGAACGCCGGGGCGTCCCGACCGCGGCCGGATCGGACACGGGCTTTCCGGAGCCGAGGAGCGCCGCCATCACCAGCTGCATCTCGCCGCGCGAAAAGATGAAGTCGCGGAACGCCTCGATGGAGGGAACAGCGACGCCGCGCTCGCGCGCGACGTCGGCGAAGCACCCATACACGGTCTCCATCTCGCCGAGACGGCGATACGCCGCGGGACGCAGCGCATCGAGCCTGTCCACCTCGTCGAGCAGCGCCCCAATGGCGCCCGCAATCGCCGCATCACATTCAAGAGCGCGGGCCAGCCTCAGGCCCGCGTCGCCGTCCAGCGGACCGCTCGCGCCAAAGTTCCGGAGATCCGAGTGCGCCAGGCGCCAGCGCTTTCCCTCCAGAACCAGGACGAACGCGCACCCCGCGCGCGCAGCCAGGTGCTGATCAGCGGCGCACGGCGCGGCCTGACGCCGGCGCTGGCGAAACTCCTGCGGCGCCGAAGCAGCATCGAGCCCGAGATCGGCCACATGAAGACCGACGGCAGGCTCGCGCGATGCGCCCTGAAGGGAACCCTCGGCGATGCGCTCTTCGCCGTCCTCTGCGGCTGCGGCCACAACATCCGCAAGATCCTCGCCCACCTCAGGGCTCTCTTGCGCGCCATCGTGACCCTGATCCTGACGATCATCATCCCGCCGCAAGGCCGGCAAATCCCCTACGCCGCAGCCTGATCGCATTGTTCAAAGCGAACTATCGTTCTCGACCTGGCGCGGCTCTTGGACCTGCAGGCGCCGGGCCTCTACCCGGTGCGCATCCTCGACCACGAATGGCGCGCCCGCGGCGTCCACGAGGGCGACATCCTGATCGTCGACGCCGCGGCCGAGCCGTCGGCCGGCAAGGTCAGCGTCGCGTTCCTGTACGGCGTCATTGCCGATCTTGCGGAGCACGTGATATATCCTGAAAAGATATATTGGAGGATCTCATGGCCGACACGGCGAAGGTGTTTATGAGTGGGCGGTCGCAGGCTGTGCGACTGCCCAAAGCCTACCGGGTCGACGCCGCAGAAATGACCATCGAGCGCGTCGGCGACACGCTGGTCCTCCGGCCCGTCCGGCCGGACGCGTTGGAGCGGTTCTTGCAACAGCGTGACGCGCATCTCGCCGCGCACCCCGACGATGTCTTCCCCGACCGGGATCAAGCGGAATGGGACGACGGCGCCGTCGATAAAGCCTTTCGTTGATGGCGTACCTGCTCGACGCCAACGCGCTGATCTCGGTGCTGCGTCGTGGTAGCAAGTCGCCTGTTGCGACGCAGATGCGCGAGCACGCGGACGCGCTGTCGACGTCGATGCTTGCGGCGGAGGAACTCTACCGCGGCGCCTGGCGCAGCCAGCGCGTGGAGGAGAACCTGGTGTCCGTCGATAACCTGCTAGCCGTCGCGACGCCGCTAGACTTCACCCGCGAAGACGCGCGCGTCGCAGGCCAGCTCGACGCCACGCTCTCGGCCCGGGGCCAGCGCATCGGGCCGTTCGACACGCTAATCGCCGCCCAGGCGCTGGTGCGCGAGCTCGTGCTCGTCACGCACAACATGCGGGAGTTCGGGAAGGTTGACGGGCTGCGGACGGAGGACTGGGAAGCCGCCAAATAATCGCGTCTGCGCCAAATAATCGCGTCTGCGCCAAATAATCGCGTCTGCGCCGTTCCCGCCGGTCGAAGCCTGTGGACGACTCACTCAGGTCCTGCCGTTCGTTGACGGCGGGTGCCGACCGGGGGGTATGGCAGCCTCTGCGCAGGAGCCGCCGTTCGCAGCGAGCGCAGCCGGCGAGCTTCGTCCAACTCCCGCTGAACCACACACGCCGGTCGGGGTCTGTGGGCGGCTCTCGCAGGAGCGGTCGCTCGCGTCCTGAAGTCTGCGCCTGTCATATCGGGTAGTGGCCGATCCATTGCGCCATGTCCGGGGTTTTGGAGAGCTCCTCAAGAAGCCGCCTTTCAAAGTCGGTCTCTGGGCAATGACGGGCGCGGCGGCAGTTGCGTTATTGCGGCCATCAGCCCAAGTCGCCTGCGCATCGGGCGTCAGGCCGTGTCGAAATAGTCGATGGCCTTAACCACCAGCTCGGCGATGCTTGACGCCTTGAGCTTCTCGCGCAGCGAATGGCTGACATTGGCTACGGTCTTGTAGCTGACGCAGATGGCGCTGGCGATCTCGCGATAGGAGCGGCCCGCGGCGAGCATGCCGAGAATCTCCATTTCGCGTTCGGTGAGCCGGATCTCCGCCCCCGGCGAGCTTGGTCGGCTGAGCATCGCGATGCGCGTGGCGATAGCCGGAGACACGTAGAAGCCGCCGCTCGACAGGGTGCTGAAGGCCGCGTTGATCTCCTCCGGGGGGCTGTCCTTGTTGACGAAGCCGTTGCAGCCGGCTTCAAGCGCGCGGCGCGCGATGATCGGGCTGCGGTGCATGGAGAATACCAGCACCGGCGTCCGCGCGTCGTGGAGACGGAGGCGCCGCAGCAGGCGCACGCCTGCCATCTTGTTGTCGCCAAAGGAAAGGTCCAGCACGATCATGTCCGGCCGATGGGCGCGGTAGGCCCGTAGTCCGGCAAGTGGAGACGCGGCCGAGTAGACGTCGCAGGCGCCGGATGCGCGGGCGATGCGCTCCCAGCCCTCGGCGACGACCGGATGATCGTCGATGATCAGGACGCTAGGCATGCTGCTTCTCCGGATGCGTCGCGCCCGACGGCGGTGGCCTGTTGGTCTCGTCAAGCGGCAGCGACAGCTCGGTGACGGTGCGGTTTCCGGCGCGTTGGGGCGGGACGAACCGTGCGCCGATGGCCCGCGCGCGGTCCATGATGCCGATCAGACCGTAACTCGGCTCCGTCACGCCATTGGGTGGCCCGCGCCCGTCGTCGATGACGCGGACGACGAGGCGGCGCGGCGCTGGTCCGGCCTCCGGGGCGAGCTCTATGCGGACCTGCTGCGCCCTGCCGTGACGCACGGCGTTGAGCACGCTCTCCTGCGCGAACCGATAGATGCAGAGGTCGACGACTTCGCCGAGCGACAAGGGTTGCGCCACCACCTCAATGCGGGTGCTCGGAGCTATGTCCATGAAGGAGCAAGCCATCTCGCCGAGCATCTCGTCAAGGGACGCGTCGCCGGGCAGCATGGGTCGCAGGCTCGCGATCGCCGAGCGCGTCAGCCGCTGGAGGGCCTCGGCATGGCGCTGGAGCGCCCCAAGCGCCTCGCAGAGCGGGGCGGCGAGCATTGGCGGCGCGTCCAGGGCGAGCACCTGCGCGTCACGCAGCGCGACGCGAAGGGCGAATAGGCTCGGCCCGACGCCGTCATGCAGGTCGCTTGCAAGTTGGCTGCGCTCCGCCTCGCTCAGCGTCAGTAGCCGCCGCTGGAGACGCTCGTTCTCGCGCTGCTCGCTTTCGAGATGGGTGGCGAGCGCGTTCACGCCCTCGGCCAGCGCGGCGAATTCGGACAGTCCCTGTTCCGGGGCGCGCGCCGTGACGTCGCCCGCCCGGAGCCGGTCTAGCGCGTCGCGGCAGACGCCGAGCCGTCGCAGGATCGCGAGGATCATCGCGAGCGCGAAGGCCAGCGCGACCATGCCGGCGCCGGCGATGGTCGGCATGACCAGCCTGAAGTCCTCCCACACCTCCTCGATCTCGTCCGCCGGATCGCTGACGAGCCGCACGTTGCCCAAAATGTTCGGGTAGCGCGTGATCGGAAAGCTACTCAGGCGGGGCTCGGGCGCCAGCATGGCTGCGAACCATTCCGGCGCGGCGCGCGGCTCGAGGGGAACGCCCGACCCCTCGGAAAGCACGACGCCGATCGGGTCGGTGACGTAGGCGGCGACATGGCGCAGGTGGTCGATCTCCCGCGCCAGTTCGATCGCAGCCAGCATCGTGTCTGGCGCGTCGGAGAAGCGCGCGCTGCGCTCTTCGATGATGCCGGAGGCGATGCGGTAGGCGCTCGCGATCTCTTCCTCGACCGACCAGCGCGCGTTGGTGAGGAAGATCGTTCCGACCACGACGCTGAGCGACAGGCTCAATCCGGCGACGCCGAAAACGGCGAGCAGTCTGAGCGAGGCCGTCGGCTTGCGGTCGGGTGTGGCGGCGCCCTCAGTCATCGCTGGCGCGATAGGCTGCGCGGATGTCGAGCACCGCCTCGTCGTGGCTCTCGCCCTGCCGGCGCAGCACCAGATAGTGCTGCGCAACCTCGCCGAGGGTCTGATTGCGATCGTTGCCGGCGCGCCAGTCGAAGTCCTCGAGCAGACGCCGGATTGAGACGCCGCCGTCCAGTGCGCCGACCTCGCGGTGCAGCTGCGCCACGCGGTTTGCAATCATCCGCGGCGTCTCGTGGTAGTGTTGTCCGGCGCGCGTGAGCAGGGCCGCGTAGAACGCGGCGTCGCCCGTCGAGATCCCGTCGCCGCCGCCGTCGAGCGCCGCGAGCCAGGCGCCGGGGCGGCGGTCGTCCTCGACGGTGAGCCAGTCTGGCCGCACGGGCGCATCCGCCGCCGGGGACGGCGAAGCCGACGCCGCGACCTCGGCCCTTGCGTCCTCCGCCCGGTTCTCTATCGCCCCGTCGTCGCATGCCGCGACCGACGCGGCGAGCGCCAGCGCCGCAGCGCCTCGCCACGCACCCACCGCCGCTTCCTCCACACTTGGTCGCGTCCGTCATTCAAGGACGACGCTTTCGATACACGGTAGCGACGGATCGGGACTGCGCAAGCAACGGGGCGGTCGCGGGCGAGTTTGCCGGCAGATCGGGAAGAACTTCCCGTTCAGTTCGGGAGGCCGGCCTACAGACACCTCACTCTCACTGTTATTTGATGGCGGAAGCGAACGGTTGCGGGCCGCTGATCCCGCCAACCGCCCGCTCACAACACCGGAGCCGCAGGCTTGTCGGAGAGGGCGCGCCGTTGCGTCCGGTCCGTCCGCAAGCGCGCAAACCGGCCCATGACAGGTTGCAAGGGAGCGCAACGCCCATGAAGCTCAATCGCAGGAACGGCGCGTCGGTCATCGCGCTGATCGTCGGACTGACTGCCGCCGCCTCCGTCAGCGCCAACGACAGACTCGTCGAGATGGCCGACGACCCGACGAACTGGGTGATGACCGGCGGCGACTACAACGCCGGCAACTACTCGAAGATGGACCAGATCGCCAAGGACAACGTGAGGAACTTGCGCCCGGCGTGGTCGTTTTCCACCGGCGTCCTGCATGGCCACGAAGGAACGCCGCTGGTGATCGGCGACGTGATGTACATCCACTCTCCGTTCCCCAACACCACCTTCGCGGTCGATCTTAATGAGCCGGGCAAGATCCTCTGGCAGAACAAGCCCAAGCAGAACCCGACCGCTCGCTCGGTCGCTTGCTGCGACGTGGTCAACCGCGGTCTGGCGTACTGGCCCGGCGATGACGGCGTCGAGCCGCTCATCTTCCGCACGCAGCTCGACGGCCACATCGTCGCGATGAGCGCCAAGACCGGCGAGACCCGCTGGATCATGGAGAACAGCGACATCAAGGTCGGCTCCACTCTGACCATCGCGCCCTATGTCATCAAGGACATGGTGATCGTCGGCTCGTCGGGCGCCGAACTCGGCGTGCGCGGCTACGTCACCGCCTACGACGTCAAGACCGGCGAGCAGCAGTGGCGCGCCTACGCCACTGGCCCCGACGAGGACATCCGCCTCGCTGAGGACTTCAACCTCGCCAACCCGCACTATGGCCAGTTCAACCTCGGCACCGAGACGTGGGAGGGTGACGCCTGGAAGATCGGCGGCGGCACCAACTGGGGCTGGTACGCCTACGACCCCGAGGAAGACCTGTTCTACTACGGTTCGGGCAACCCGGCGCCGTGGAACGAGACCATGCGCCCCGGCGACAACAAGTGGACCATGGCGATCTGGGGCCGCGACCCGGACGACGGCATGGCCAAGTTCGCCTATCAGAAGACGCCGCATGACGAATGGGACTACGCTGGCGTCAACGTGATGATGCTGTCCGAGCAGACCGACAAGGAAGGCAATCCGCGCAAGCTGCTGACCCATCCGGACCGCAACGGCATCGTCTACACGCTCGACCGCACCAACGGCGACCTGATCTCCGCCGACAAGCTCGACGACACGGTGAACTGGGTCAAGACGGTGGAGCTCGACACCGGCCTGCCTGTCCGCGACCCCGAATTCGCCACCCGGATGGACCACAAGGCGCGCGACATCTGCCCCTCCGCGATGGGCTACCACAACCAGGGCCATGACAGCTACGATCCCGAGCGCGAGCTGTTCTTCATGGGGATCAACCACATCTGCATGGACTGGGAGCCGTTCATGCTTCCCTATCGCGCCGGTCAGTTCTTCGTCGGCGCGACCCTCTGGATGTATCCCGGCCCGAAGGGCGACCGTCAGAACTACCTCGGGCTCGGCCAGGTGAAGGCCTACAACTCCATCACCGGCGACTACAAATGGGAGGTCATGGAACGCTTCTCCGTCTGGGGCGGCACCATGGCGACTGCGGGCGGGCTCACGTTCTACGGCACGCTCGACGGCTTCCTCAAGGCCCGCGACAGCGACACGGGCGAACTGCTGTGGAAGCACAAGCTCCCGTCGGGCGTCATCGGCCACCCGATGACCTACGAGCATGACGGCGTGCAGTACGTCGCGATCTACTACGGCGTCGGCGGCTGGCCGGGCGTGGGCCTCGTGTTCGACCTTCAGGATCCGACCGCCGGCCTCGGCGCGGTGGGCGCCTTCCAGCGACTGCACGAGTACACCCAGATGGGCGGCGGCGTGATGGTGTTCTCGCTTGACGGCATCAGCCCCTACAGCGACCCGAACGTGGGCGAGTACCAGCCGAACGGCGACAGGACCTGAGTCTGCGGGAGCCGGCGGATCTCTCCGCCGGCTCCACGTCTCACCCCCCGAACGCCACCTGCAGGGAACTCCATCATGCGAATTGCGCAACTGCTCGCCGGCGCCGCGCTCAGCGCGCTCGCCTTCGCCGGCCATGCCGCCGAACCGCTCCGCGTCTGCTCATCGACCCAGGACGCGCCGTTCTCGACATCCGCGCGGGACGGTTTCGAGAACCGGATCGCAGAGGTTCTGGCGCGCGAAACCGGCCGAGACCTCCAGCATGTCTGGATCGACAAGCCCGCCATCTACCTCGTGCATCTCGGCGTCGATCAGGGCATCTGCGACGTGGTGATCGGCGTTGACGCGGGCGACACCCGCCTGCTCAGCAGCAAGCCGTACTACCGTACGGGATATGTCTTCGTCAGCCGCCACGACCGCGACTTCGAGGGCGCCCGCTGGCAGGACGCCGACACCCCGGGCTTCACGCGGTTCAGCTACCGCTTCCATTCTCCCGCCGAGACCATCCTGAAGTACACCGGCCGCTACGAAGACAACCTCGCCTACACCTACGGGCTGATCGACTTCAAGTCGCGCCGCAACCAGTACATCAACGTTCCCGCCGAACGGGTGATCGAGGAAGTTGTAGGCCGCGAAGCCGATCTGGCGATCGCCTTCGCGCCCGAGGTCGCGCGCTATGTGCGCGACTCCGCCGACCCGCTGCGCATGACGATGATCAGCAACGAGATCGAGCGGAGCGACGGGGTAATCATCCCGCTGCAGTACAATCAGGCGGTGGGCGTCGCCAAGGAGAAACCGGGCCTTCTCGCCGAGATCAACGCGGCTCTCGAGAGCGGCGCTGCGGAGATCCGGGCCATTCTCGAGGCCGAGGGCGTACCCCTTCTGCCCGCCGGCAGCTGACCCCGCATCCGGAGGAATTGATGTCGCGTCTCTACACTGCCGCCGCCCTGTCAGCGTCGCTCGCCCTTTCGGGCGTCGCCGTCTGGGCCGGCCAGACATTCTACCACGTCACGGAGGGCACTCCGCTTGATCTCTCCGACGCCATGGAGGAGGGCCGCGACACCGAGGCGGTGAAGCATTTCTTCAGTACGGGCGTGAATCTCTACAACGAGAACCCGGCGGTGATGGCTGAGGCCGAGGAGGTCTATGCCGGCATGTGCTCGGGCTGCCACGGCCACTACGCCGAGGGCAAGATCGGGCCGGGTCTCAACGACGACTACTGGAGCTATCCCCAGAACGAGGAGGACGCGGGCCTCTTCGCCACCGTCTACGGCGGCGCGCGCGGACAGATGGGCCCGATGTGGGGCGCGCTGACGCTCGACGAGATGCTGCTGGCGATGGCCTGGGTCCGGCACCTCTACACGGGCGCCCCCGAGACCGCGATTTGGCTGACCCCCGAGCAACGGGCGGCCTTCAAGCCCTTCGAACCCGGCGCTGGCGGCTAGCCCGCGCCCCGAGACCGGCCGCGCCCCTGCCGGGGCGCCGCCACCGCAGCGGCCGCCTGCGGACTATTGCAACGACGGCCCGGCGCTGCGCCGACACACCCAGACCCAGGAGGACAACACCATGAAGACCCTCGCCCTCACCGCGTTCGCCTTCGCCCTCGCCGGCGCCGCGTCGGCCTATGACGGCACCAACTGCAAGGCGCCCGGCAACTGCTGGGAGCCCAAGCCCGGCTATCCCGATCAGGTCGCCGGCTCGAAGTACGACCCGCAGCATGATCCGGCGGAACTCAGCAAGCAGCAGGAATCCATCACCGGCATGGAGGCGCGCAACGCCGCCCGCGTTGCGCATTTCAAGGCCACCGGCGAGTTCGTCTATGACGTGAAGAAGATCCCCGGCGCCAACTGATCGCCTCGCGCCGAGGAACCGCGCGCGCCGTCTCTCCCGCGGCGCGCGCGGTCATCGCCTCTTCCGACCCTCGCAGTGGATGCGTGCTTCATGCCCCAGGATGGATCACCCCCGCCCAGTCTCGCGGACTGGCGTCGACGCGCGCTCGACGCCGAGACCGGGCTCAACGGCGCGGTGCTGGGACAGGCCCGGGCCGTCCGCCTCATCATGATCGCCGTCTTTTGCAGGGGCCATGTGCTGCTGGAGGGCGATGTCGGCGTCGGCAAGACCACGCTGCTGCGAGCCGTCGCGCGCGCGGTGGGCGGCCCGTTCACCCGCGTCGAGGGCACCATCGACCTCATGCCCGGCGACTTTCTCTACGACGCCTCGATCGGCGAGGATGGACGACCGCGGGTGGACCCCGGGCCCGCGCTCGCCCATGGCGAGGATCTGTCGATCTTCTTCTTCAACGAGATCAATCGCGCTCGTCCGCAGGTGCACGCGCTCCTGCTGCGGATGATGGCCGAACGCAGCGTCACCGCCTTCCGCGCCGAGCATCGCTTCCCGCACCTGCAGGTGTTCGCTGACCGCAACCAGATCGAGCGCGACGAGACGTTCGAGCTTCCCGCCGCCGCGCGCGACCGCTTTCTCATGGAGATCGCCATCGCCGCGCCCGAAGACCCTGCGGACCGTATGGCGCTGGCCTTCGAAACGCGGTTTCACGACGTGGATCGGCTGATCGCGACCGTTGGCGAGGGGCTGCTGCCCTATCGCGGGCTGAACGCGGCCGCCGAGGCGATCCAGGCGCAGGTCGGGGCCAGCGACGCTTTGCGTGCCTACGTTTTCGGCCTTTGGGAAGCGCTGCGCGACCCGATCGCCGCCGGGCTTGAGATTGCCGGCGTTGACATGGCGAGGCTGGTCCGCGGCGGCGCCAGCCCGCGCGGGGCCGCCGCGCTGGTGCGCGCTGCGCGCGTCGCGGCGTGGCTTGAGGGGCGCGACGCGGCGCTGCCGCAGGACGTGCGCGCCGTGTTCGCGGCGGTCATGGCCCACCGCACCTTCCTCGCCCCGGTCTATGAAGGGCGGCGCGCCGCGCTGATGCCTGCGCTGATCGACGCCGCTTTCGCGCGGACCCCGGCCCCGGCATGAGCACGGTGGGAGCCGACGCGGGCGCTGCGACGGCGACGCTCTTCGAGGCCCTGGCCTGGCGGCTGCGCGCGCGCCAGCCGGGCGCCCGGCTCGGCCGTCAGCGCGGGCGACAACGCGGGGCCGGAGACGCCTTCGCCGACGTCGCGCCGCTCATGCGCTGGCCCGACCCGCGCCGGATCGACCTTCGGCGCAGCGCGCTTGACCCGTTCGGCGAGGTGTTCGTGCGGCGCTTCGAGACCCCGGCGGCGGTGGATGTGACCGTGCTGCTCGACTGGTCGGGGTCGTTGGCCGCCAGTGCCGCCGCCGACCGCCGCGCGATGGCCGCGATCCTCGCCGCGGGACTCGCCCAGGCCGCCGCCCGCGCGGGCGACCGCGTCTCGATCGTCGCAGCGCCGGGCGACGGGGCGGCGGTCATGATCCGCCCGCCCACCCGCCGCGCGGACGCAGACGCCATTCTCGACGCGCTTGCGGCGCTGCCGCCGCGCGGGGGCGATGCAGAACCGCTGCGCGCAGCGGCGGCCGAGACGCCGCTGCGCGGGGCGCTGGTGTTCCTGGTTTCGGATTTCGAGCTGTCGCCCGAGGCGCTCGATGACGTTCTTGGAACTCTGGATGGTCGCGACGTCGTCCCGCTCTGGCTGCGCGACACCGGGCTCGACCGCATCGCGCCGCGATGGGGCGTCTCGGAGATCGTCGACCCGGAGACCGGCGCTGCGCGGCTGGCGCTCACACGGCCAGCGCTTGCGCGCCGCCACGCAGCGGCGCGCGTCGCCGCGGCTGCCGCGCTGGAGACTGTGTTCGCCGCCCATGGCCGCGCGCCAATCATGCTCGCTGACCAAATCGACGTCGCCGAACTCGCGGCGGCGCTCGGAGAGGCGGCGCTGTGAAGGCGCTCTTGGCGGCCTTCATTGTTCTCTGCGGCGCGGCGGCGACTGCGCAGGAGCTGGTCCATACGCCGCCGCGCGTCCATGGCTGGTGGATGGGTGACGTGCTTGAGGAACGGCTCGCGCTGCCGGAAGGCTGGCGCGTCGATCCGGCGTCGCTGCCGCGACCGCGCGCGGTGGAGTACTGGCTCGACCTGCGCGCCGTGACGGTGGTCGAAGGCGAGATCGTGCTGGAATGGCAGACCTTCTACAGCCCGCTCGAGCCGCTTGAGCGCCGCGTGCCGCCCACGCCGTTGCGCCTGATCGGGCCGGACGGGCCGCGCGACTATTCGGCGCCTGGCTTCACGTTCGTCACCGCCCCGATCCGGCCGATCCTCGCGCCCTCGTCGCCTGACCAGCTTCGACCCGACGCGGACTTCATCGGCCAGGACGCGCGCGGCGCGCAGGCGCGCACGGCCGCCTTCGCCGCGCTCGCGCTGGCGGCCCTGGCGGGGCTCGCGCGCCATCAGGCCTGGCCGCCGTTTCGGCCGCGCCCGGCGCGGCCGCTGACGGCGGCGGCGCGCGCGGTGGCGCGGCTTGGTGATGACGGGCTCGCGGCGATGCGCGCGCTGCACCGGGGGCTCGACGCCGCTGCGGGGCGGGCGCTCGCCTCCGACGGGCTGGACGCCTTCCTGAGCGCCCGGCCGGAGTTGGCGCACTGCGCCGAAAGACTGCGGACCTTCTTCGCGCGCTCCGACGCCGCGTTCTTCGCTGCCGCCCCCGCCCCGTCGGCGGCCGAGATTGCCGAGCTTGCGCGCGCGCTGGCCGACGCTGAGCGGGGGCGCGCGTGATCGGCTTCGACCATCCGGCGGCGCTCGCGCTCGCCGCGCTCGCGGCGCTGCCGTTCCTGCGCCCCCTCCTGCGCCGGCCGCCCTTTCCCGCCCTCGCGCTGCTGCCCCGCGATCCCGCCTCGCGGGCGTTGTCATGGGCGCTGCGGGGGGCCGGGGCGCTGGCCTTCGCGCTGCTGGCGCTTGGGCTCGCCGGGCCGCATCTGCCGGGCGGCCATGTCGAGCGGGTGGGCGTCGGCGCCAGCCTCGTGCTGCTGATCGACCGCTCGTCGAGCATGGACAACAGCTTCGCCGGGCGCGCCCCGGGCGGCGGCGAGGAGAGCAAGTCCGCCGCCGCGCGCCGCATCCTGCTCGACTTCATCGATCGGCGCGGGGATGACCGCATCGGGGTCGCCGAGTTTTCCACCGCGCCGCTGATGGCGCTGCCGATGACCGACAGCCGCAACGCCGTGCGCGCAGCCGTCGCCGCCATCGACGAGCCGGGTCTGTCGCAGACCGACGTTGGGCGCGGCCTCGCCATGGCGCTCGGCATGCTGGACGCGGCGTCGGAGACCGGCTCGCGCGCCGTCCTTCTGGTTTCGGACGGCGCCGCTGTCATCGCGCCGGAGGTGCAGGAGACGCTGCGCGCCGAGGCCGCGCGCCGGGCCACCAACATCTACTGGCTCTACCTGCGCACGGAGGGCGCCAAGGGCATCTTCGAGCCGCCGGCGCCGGGCGAGATCGACAGCCCTCAGCTGCGTCCCGAGCGCCACCTGCACCTGTTCCTGCAGCGGCTCGGCGCGCCCTATCGCGCCTTCGAAGCCGAGGACGCCGCGGCGGTCGAGCGGGCGGTCGCGGAGATCGACCGGCTGGAGGCGCGGCCGATCCTTACCCGCGCCGCCACCCCGCGCCGCGACCTCGCGCCCTGGTGCTGGGGCGTCGCCGCGCTCTGCGCCGCCCTGCTGGCGCTCGCGCGGCTGGCCGAGCGCCCCTTCGCCGAGTGCGCGCCCGCCGCGCCGGTGCGCGCGCCTGGGGCCACGCTCGGAGGCGCGCGATGACGCCGCGCGCGGGTTTTCTGATCTGGGGCGCGCTGCTGACGCTGGGGCTCGGCGGGTTTGTCGCCAACGGCGTCGAGACGATGCGGCTCGCGCGCGAGAACGCCACGGTCCGGGCGCTCTCGGCGGGGCGCGACGCGCCAGTTTCGCCGTACGGCGCGCCCCATCCCGCCCATGCCCGCGCCCTGTTCCTGCTGGCGCGCGACCGGATCGAGCCGGCCGAGGCGCTGATGCCCGCCGTCTCCCGCGGCCCGGCGAGCCTTGCGGCGGGCGCGCAACTGACCCTCGGCAACGGCCGCATGCGGCGCGCCTTCATGCTGATCGAAGCGGCCAGGCGCGATGAAGCGATCCCGCAGGTGCAACTCGCCAAGGCCGCCTACCGCGCTGCGCTGAAGGCGGAGCCGGGCCTGTTCGACGCCAAAGTAAACCTCGACCTCGCCCAGCGGCTGGTGCGCGACCTGCCGCGCGTGGGGCAGGACGGGACGGAGGACCCCGAGAACCGCCCGCGCAAGGTCTGGACCGACCTGCCCGGCATGCCGCGGGGCGCGCCGTGATCCCCCGAATGCTCTCCCGCGCGCCGCGCGTCGCGCCGCCGCTGGCCGCAGCCGCGCTCGCCGCGCTCGCCGCCGCCAACCCCCGCTTCGAGACCGAGGTCGCGCTTCGCGACGTACTGATGGTGGTGGACGTCACCCGCAGCATGAACGCGCGCGACATGGGCGCAGCGGACGCACCGCTCTCGCGTCTCGCCGCGACCCGCGGAATGCTCACAGACTGGCTCGCGCGCCAGCCCTGCGGAACCCGCGTCGGGCTCGCAGTGTTCACCGAGCGCCGCACCCTCACCCTGCTGGAGCCGGTGGAGGTCTGCGCCGAGTTCGACGCGCTTGCCAGCGTGCTGGCCGGGCTTGACTGGCGCATGGCGTGGGAGGGCGACAGCATGGTGGCGCGCGGGCTGCACCATGCGATGGCGCGCGCCGCCGAGCTCGGCGTCTCGGTCGTGTTCGCCACCGACGGGCACGAGGCGCCGGTTCCCTCCTACGCTGGCCCGCCGCGCTATGACGGCCCCGCCGCGACTGGCGTGGCCGTCGGTGTGGGCGGCCCGACACCCGCGCCGATTCCGTTCTTCGACGACGACGGCCAGGAGGACGGCTTCTACGGACCCAACGACGTCAACCATGCGCCGATGCGCATGGGCGCACCGCCGTCCGACGCCGCAAGCCGCCCCGGATGGCACCCGCGCAACAACCCTTACGGCGAGGCCGACCTCGACGGGGCCGAGCATCTGAGCGCGCTGCGCGAGGCCCATCTGCGGGGCCTCGCGACGATCCACGGCCTCGGCTACGCGCGCTTGTCCGACGGACCGGAGGCCCTGAGCGCGGCGCTGGTCGCGTCCGCGCCGCCGCGCGTCGTCTCCCGTCCGCGCGCCTTAGGATGGCTCGCCGCCGCCGCAGGCCTCGCTGCGCTCGCCCTCGCCTATCTGCCCGCGCCCGGCTTCGGCCGGCGCGCCCATCGACCAAGGAGCCCCGCATGATCAGATCCCTTCTCGCCGCCGCGCTGGTCGCGCTCGCCGCCGCGCCCGCCGCCGCCCACGGGCCAACGCCGCAGCGAATGCGCATGGAGGCGGCCATCGCCGCCGAACCCGACCGCGTCTGGCCGCTGATCGCGCAGCTCGCCGCGATCGGCGTCTGGCACCCCGCGCTCGCCGACGTGGTGGTTACCGGCGGACCGGGACGCGGCGCGCTGCGGACGCTGACCTTTGCCGCTGGCGGCGCTGTGGTCGAGGGCGTGGACGACCTCGACGACGCGTCCCGCACCCTGCGCTGGCGGCTCAAGGAGCCCGACCCGGCCGCTTTCCCAGCGAGCTTCTACTCCAGCGACATCAAGGTGGAGCCGGCGCCGGAGGGTTCGCTCGTGACATGGTCGAGCAACTTCTACCGCGCCGACACCGGCAACTATCCCGACGAGACCCAGGACGACGCCGCCGCCGTCGCCGCGATGGAGGCGTTTGTGACCGAGGGGCTCGCGGGCCTCAAGACGCTGGCCGAGAGCCTCGACTGACGCCGCGCGGATCAGGGAAGGTGGCTTGCGGCATGGAGACCGACGCGAAGGCCGTGAATGCTTCACGGCATCGGCATCGGCGCCGCGGCCTCGCGCTCGCGGCGCTGCTGACGGCTGCGCCCGCCGCCGCCGAAAGCAACGACCACGCGACGCAGGTCGCGCGCGGGCGCTACCTCGTGGAGCAGGTCATGGCCTGCGCGGCCTGCCACAGCCCGCGCGGGCCAGAGGCCGCGGCGCGCCATCTCTCGGGCGGGTCGCGCGCCATCGAGACCGAGGGCTACACCGTTCACGCCGGCAACATCACGCCCGACGCAGCCACCGGCATCGGCGCCTGGAGCGACGCGGAGATCGCCGCCGCGATCCGCAAGGGCCGCGGGAGGGACGGTCGACCGCTCGCGCCCGAGATGCCGTCGGCGTTCTACGCCAGCCTCGCAGACGCCGACGTCGGCGCGGTGGTAGCCTATCTGCGGATCGTGCCTCCGGTGGCGAACGCGATGCCGGCGCCGGCCTATCGCGCGCCAGTTGCTGGCGAGACATGGCCGCGCGCCGACGCGCCCGGCCCCGCCGCGACGCCCGCCGAGCGCGGCGCCTATCTCGCAGCCGTCGCCTATTGCATGAACTGCCACGGTCGCGACGCCGACGACGCGCTGCGCCTCGAGACGCCCGGGGCCGGCGGCCATGTGCTGCGCGGTCCGTGGGGCGCCGTCGCGACCCCGGCGCTCGCAGGCGCGGCGCTGGTCGACTGGACCGACGCCGAGCTCGACGCGGCGCTGGCGAAGGGCGTCGGGCGCGACGGCGCGGCGTTCATCCCGCCGATGAACCGCGCGCGGTTCTACGGCGGGATGACTGCGCAGGACCGCTCGGATCTGATCGCGTGGCTGCGCAGCCTGTGAGCGGTCGCGCGGCATGAGCGCGCGCGGCGTCAGCCGGCTGCGCCCTCATGGATGTGAACAAGCACCGAAGTGTGACACCAAAAAGCATAGATATATCAATATTTTACGACACGATCGGCGTCGAAGCCCCGCGCCGAGCCACACCTGGGTCCCGACGCTCTTCACCACCACAAAGCGCATGACCGGACGCGACGCCGCCTCCGCGACGGCCTCCGCATCCGCGCGGTCGTTCGGCGGGCGGGCCGTCCACTGGACGCCCCGCTCATCCGCCTTACTCTGGCGCTTCACGAACGGCTTCCCGTAGGCCGCTGGCACAAGCCGCACCCCATGGCCGTGCTGTTCGCAACGCGACCCCATGATGCGACGTGGCACAGGCCTCCATCACCACCACGCAGGCCGGCTGCCCCGCCAGGAGCGCCGCCATCCGTGTCCGCGACAGCACCCAATCATATAGAACCGTCCGATCTGGCCCTACGGCAGACCTGAAAGCTGCACTTCGCCAGGTCGATCGCCAACATGCTGATCTTCATCATCATCGATGCGCCTTCCGCTCGGTTGCAATGCAACCATCATGGCATGCGAGATGCCGTTGGGTGAGGGCATCCACCGCATCAGTTCAGGCCCCCTCCTGCGCCAGCTTCTCAGAAACTGAGCGCCCGCGATGTCACGCTTGACCGATCATGACGCTTGGGGCCCATCTTCGGTCACGAATGAACCGACGAAACAGGGAGCACGCGATGCGGGGCGCCATTGCGCTATCGATGACCTTTGCGTTGTTCGCGGCGGGCGCCGGGGCGGCGGAGATCAAGGCCGCTGTCCTGCGCGTTGAGCGCGAGCGGCCTCTGCCCCTGTCGCGTCTTGACCTGCCCGCGGG
>NZ_FNQM01000058.1 GCF_900107585.1 Rubrimonas cliftonensis
TTCCAAAGCCTGCCTGACGATCAGCGGTTGTGGCAAAAAGGCCAAACGCGGGTTCGCAATTTCAATCACTTAGCCAATCTGTTGTCGAACTTGGGATACCTAAATTTTTCAATCTTTGCTGCGCCCTGATTTGCGAGCCATAAGCATTCATCAGGAAGCGTACTCATAATATTGTTGTCAAAAAAGATAATTTGATCAAAGAAAAACAATGCACGTTTCACTTGGTCAAAATCTGGTGATACATCAAGAATTAAAGTCTTTCCATCTATTAAATTGCGTATTGGATTAAAAAGGCGCTATTCAAGTTCATCCCCCCGTAACGCTCATATGCCGCCCCACGCTCCCAAAATCCCCCTGCCGGGAATAGTCGAAGTCATGCCCCTTCGGTTTCCGCGCGATCGCCCCGCGAATGGTCTCCACCAGCGGCTCGTCGCTTTCCGAGGCCCGCAGCGGCGCCCTCAAATCCGCTGAATCGTCCTGGCCGAGGCACATGTAGAGCATGCCGGTGCAGGTGACGCGGACGCGGTTGCAGCCCTCGCAGAAATTGTGGGTGAGAGGGGTGATGAAGCCGATGCGGGCGCCGGTTTCTTTCGCGCGCACATAGCGGGCGGGGCCACCGGTGCGGAGCGGAATGTCCTCCAGCGTCCAGCGGCGCGCGAGCGTCTCGCGGACTTCGGAGACGGGGAGATACTGGTCGAGCCGGTCCTCGTTGCCGAGGTCGCCCATTGGCATGACCTCGATGAAGGTGAGGTCCATGCCGCGGGCGGCGCACCATTCGGCCATCGGCACGATCTCATGGTCGTTCACGCCCTTGAGCGCGACGGCGTTGATCTTGACCGAGAGCCCGGCCTCCTGCGCCGCGTCGATGCCGTCGAGCACCTGGGCGAGGCGGCCGCGTCGGGTGATCTCCAGAAACTTCCGCTCGTCGAGCGTGTCGACGCTGACGTTGACGCGCTTGACGCCGCAGTCCGCCAGCGCCCTGGCGTGGCGGCGGAGTTGCGAGCCGTTGGTGGTCAGCGTCAGCTCGTCGAGGCCGTCGCCGAGGCGCTTCCCCATGTTCTGGAAGAACTGGAGGATGTCGCGGCGCACCAGCGGCTCGCCGCCGGTGATGCGCAGCTTGCGCACGCCGAGGTCGGTGAAGGCGTTGCAGAGGCGCGTCAGCTCCTCCAGCGACAGCACCTCCTGCTTGGGGAGGAACGTCATCTCCTCCGCCATGCAATAGACGCAGCGGAAGTCGCACCGGTCGGTCACGGAGACGCGGAGATAGGTGATCGGCCGGGCGAAGGGGTCGATCAGCGGGGCGCAGGGCATGGCGTTCCTCCAGTATCGGAGCGCAACGTAAGCCTTCGCCCCGGCGTCGGCAATCGATTGGCGCGGGGCCGCGGGGCGGCTAGCGTGGGGGCGGGGAGGATCGCGCCATGAACGAGACGCCGAACGACCGGGCCGCCGATAGGGCCGCCGACCGGGCCGAGGAGCCGACGCGCGACCGCATCCAGCGGATGGTGGACCTGAACGCGACGCCGGAGGCGGTGTGGGCCGTGATCGGGGATTTCTCCGACATGGGCTGGCATCCGCTGGTGCGCGAGACGGCGCCGGCGGAGATCGAGGGCGCCGCCTACCGGCATGTGACGCTCGACGACGGCGAGGTGTTCATGGAGCGGCTGGCGGAGACCGGGCCGCGCCACATGACCTACGAGATCGTCGATGCGCCGCTGCCGATCTCGGACCATATCGCGACGCTGTCGGTGACGGCGCAGGGTGCGGGCTGCCGGGTGTTCTGGTCGGCGCTCTACGAGCCCCATGACGGGGCGGACGCCTGGTGCGACAAGCTGGTGGCCGGCTTCTACGAGGCCGGGCTGGCGGCGCTGGCGGAGCGCTTCGGCGGCTGAGGGCGAGGGCCGGGAGGAGGGCCGGGGGGCTCAGGCGGGGCTTCGGCGCAGGGAGACGCGGGCACGCACCGGCGAACGGGTGCGCAGGGTGACGCGGCCGACGGCCTCTGGCGGCGGGCCGGCGGGCGCGAAGGCGAGGTGCGGCAGGGCGGCCGCCAGCAGCGCCCGCCCCTCCATCCGCGCCAGCGCCATGCCGACGCAGGCGCGCGGCCCGGCGCCGAAGGGCATGAAGGCCGGCGGCGGCGGCACGCGGAAGCGCTCGGGCTCGAAGTCGTCGGGCGCCGGCCAGTCGCGGTTGCGGTGGAGCATGAAGATCGGGATCTGGAAGCGGTCCCCGGCCCTGACGTCGAGCGCGCCGGCCGGCCCCTCGTAGCGGTCGTCCTGGCGCGCCTCTCGGGCCAGCGCGTAGGCCGGCGGGTAGAGGCGCAGGATCTCCTCATAGGCGCGGGCGAAGGCGGCGGGGTCGTCCGTCGCGGCGAGTCGCGCCTGCGCCGCCGGCTCGCGCGCCAGCCGGTCGAGCCCCCAGGAGAGCGAGAGCGCGGTGGTCTCGTGGCCGGCCATGAACAGCGTCATCACCTCATCGCGCACCTCGCGGCGGCTGAGAGCCGCGCCGGTCTCCGGGTCGCGCGCGGCGAGCAGCGCGTTGAGCAGGTCGCCCTGGCCGCCCGGCGCGCAGAGCCGCGCGTCGATGACGCCGTTCAGCACGCGGTCGATCTCCAGCACCATGGCGAAGACGCCGGCGCGCGAGCGGCGCGGCGCCCAGGCGGGCAGGCCCATGAGGTCGGCCAGCGAGGCGGTGGAGGCCTCGATGAGCAGGCGGTCGAGCGTTTCGGCCAGCGGCTTGGCGCGGGGGCCGAGCTCTGCGCCGAAGAAGGCCTCCATCGCGATGTCCATGGTCAGGCGCAGGCAGTCGGCGGAGAGGTCCACCGCCCGGCCCGCGCGCGCCGCCTCCTCCCACCCCGCGACCGTGGCGGCGGTGCGGCGGGCGACGACGCCCTCGACCCGCGCCAGCGCCTTCGCGCTGAAGGCCGGCGCGATCAGGCGGCGGCGCTGGCGCGACGCCTCGCCCTCCAGCAGCAGCGAGCCGGAGCCGAGCACGTCGCCCAGCAGCGCCCGGTAGAGCGGCCCCTTGCCGTAGGCGGCGGCCCTGCTCGCGAGGATGTGACGGGCGAGGCCCGCGTCGTTGACGGTGACGAGACGCAGGCTGGCGAGCCGCTCCGTGCGCCAGGGCAGCGCCGCCACGCCGGGGTGGAACATGTGCAGCAGGTTGCGCCGCGACCGCCAGAGCGCGAGCGCCGTCGTCGCGGCGCGCAGCGCGGGGCTGGCGTCGAGCCGCGCCAGCGCCGGCGGGGCGGGGCGCGGGTGGAGCGAGGGGAGCGGGCCGGGCTTCGTCGCCTCCGGCGCCGCTTTCGGGGCCGTCTTCGGGGCCGTATTCTGGGCCGACATGTCTGGCGTCGTCATGGCGTTCGTCCTGCGCGCCGGATCCGCCGCGGCCGCGCCGCGCCGCCTTGCCCCGCAACGGTAGCGCCACTAAGCCCGCAGGGCGAGCGGCGCAAGGAGGCGAGCCCCATGTTCACCGGAATCATCACCGACATCGGCGAGGTGGCAGTGGTCGAGCCGGTCCCCGGCGGGCTGCGCGCGCGCATCCGCTCGGCCTATGACCTCGCGGGCGTGGCGCTGGGCGCCTCCATCGCCTGCGACGGGGTGTGCCTGACGGTGACGGACAAGGCGGCGGGGGGCGGCTCGGGGGGCGGCTGGTTCGCGGTGGACGTCTCGGGCGAGACCGTCTCGCGCAGCACGCTCGGCGGCTGGGCGCCGGGGCGGCGGGTGAACCTGGAGCGGTCGCTGAAGGTGGGCGACGAGCTGGGCGGCCACATCGTCTCGGGCCATGTCGACGGCGTCGGCGAGGTGGTCGAGGCCCGGCCCGACGGCGAGAGCACCCGCGTCGTGATCGCGGCGCCGGCGGCGCTGGCCGGCTTCATCGCGCCGAAGGGCTCGATCGCGGTGGACGGCGCCTCGCTGACGGTGAACGAGGTGGAGGACGGCGCGGAGGGTGGATTTGGGGGCGGACCTGGGGGCGGCGCGCGCTTCGGCGTGAACCTCATCCCCCACACCAGGCGGTGGACCACCTTCGCCGACATGGCCCCCGGCCGCCGCGTCAACCTCGAGATCGACGTGCTGGCGCGGTACGTGGCGCGGCTGAAGGAGGTTGCTGGCGGGGGGTGAGGGTGGCGGTCGCGCGATGGCGGGAGTGCGCACAACACGGTCACTCGCGGCGATGCTCCACAGCGCCTAAGCTGGCGTGGCGAAGCTGCCGTTCGCCTGACCCTACGGCAGGGTCTGCAGTGCGGACTTTGCAGATGTTGCATTGTGCATCGATTGGCTTAGACCCGCCGGTGGAAACATGACCATGAACTACACAACAGACTACGAGCCCCACGCAGAGGCTATCGCCAACCTGTTCACGGCGACCTTCACCGCTTCGGAAGGCCCTGAAGAAGGCGCGCTGATCGGCGATCTCGCTCGCCGCCTGATCGCCGAGACGCCAGCCGAGGACATTCGCGTGGTCACGGCATGGGAGGACGGTGCGCTCCTCGGCGGTATCTTCTTCACGCGGCTTAGCTACGAAGGCGATCCCCGCACAGTCTTTATGATGGCGCCCGTGGCAGTGGCAACCGAACATCAGGGCAAGCGCATAGGGCAACGTCTGATCGCCTACGGTCTCGACGAACTTCGGAAGGAGGGCGTGGACATCGCGGTCACCTACGGCGATCCGGCCTTCTATGGCCGCGTCGGGTTCATGCCCGTCTCAGAGGCCAACCTGCCCGCGCCGCAACCGCTCGGGCAGCCGCAGGGCTGGATTGCCCAATCCCTGACTGAGGAGCCCCTCACGCCTCTCCTCGGGCCGTCTCGCTGCGTCGCCGCCTTCGACGACCCGGCGCTCTGGTAGCTTTGTATCGCCGTTATCCTTTGTCGGCTCCGGGCTCGCCACCGCCATTTGGCGCAGCGAGCACGAACGGCCGGTCCTGCGCGAGAAGTGCGGGGTAAGGCCGTGGTCCTCGAACGGCAGCCTCCCGCGCATGCCGGCCGGTCAACGGCGGCGCGCCTCGCTCGACCCTTGGCCCGTGCGACCAGCACGGGCCGCGCCCTCCCGCCGGGGCTCCGCCCGTTCGCCGCTGAAAACCCTCCCCCGGAGGGTTTTCCGGGCGCGGCTCACCCCCCAAGGGAGGGCGCATTGCAACGGCTCAACCCGCTGAACCGTCACAGTTGCTTGCGGCATGAACCGCGCTGCTCGGCCGTCTCGAAGCGCCCACCCGTGGGAGGGCGCGGCCCTCAACTCTGCGGCGGCGCCGTCGTCTGAGCGAGACCCAGTCCCCCCAAGTTCGACAACAGATTGGCTAAGTGATTGAAATTGCGAACCCGCGTTTGGCCTTTTTGCCACAACCGCTGATCGTCAGGCAGGCTTTGGAA
>NZ_FNQM01000093.1 GCF_900107585.1 Rubrimonas cliftonensis
GACTGCGCCTGCGGCGTCGGCGGCGATGCTCAGGATCGCGCCCTCATGCGCCGCGATCCTCTGCGGCGGCAGGCCGGGGCGGAACAGCCGCACGGCCCCGTCGCCAAAGCTGGCGAAGACCACGCCGCCCGAAACCACGGCGCCGGTCACCGGCGCGCGCGCCTCCACCCGTTGCGCCGCGCGCTCCTTCTCGGTCTGCGGGAAGCCGCGCCGCAGCGTCTCGACAGTCGCCACGCTCATGCCGCCCGACACGCCTCGAAGCCCTCGCGCAGGCCCATGCCGTCGAGATTGCGGCCGATGAACACCAGCCGCGAGACGCGCGGCGCGCCCTCGGGCCACGACCCCATCGGCGCGCCGTCCATCAGCATGTGCACGCCCTGGAACACGTAGCGGTCGGCCTCGCCGGCGAAGTTCAGGATGCCCTTCGAGCGCAGGATGTCCTGCCCCCGGGTCTGCAGCAGCCGGCCGAACCACGTCTGGAACGCTGCGAGGTCGAGCGGCGCGTCGCTAGTCAACGACAGGCTCGTGACGTCCTCGTCGTGTTCGTGGTCATGGTCGGAGGTCAGGAAATCGGGCTCCACCGCCAGCACGCGCTCGAGGCTGAAGGCGTTCAGCCCGAGCACGGCATCGAGGGGCGTATCGCAGCGGGCCGTGCGGATGATCTTCGCGTAAGGGTTGATGCGGCGGATGCGCGCCTCGACGCCGGAGAGATCGGCGTCTCCCACAAGGTCGGTCTTGTTCAGCAGCACCACGTCGGCGAAGGCGATCTGCTCCTCGGCCTCGTGGTGCTCGCCCAGCTGGCCTGCGAGGTGAACGGCGTCGGCCACGGTCACGATGGCGTCGAGCCGCGTGCGCTCGGCCACCTCCTGATCGACGAAGAAGGTCTGCGCCACCGGGGCGGGATCGGCGAGGCCGGTGGTCTCGACGATGATCGCGTCGAGCCTGTCGGCGCGCTTCATCAGCCCGCCGAGGATGCGGATCAGGTCGCCGCGCACGGTGCAGCAGATGCAGCCGTTGTTCATTTCGAACACTTCCTCGTCGGCGTTCACGACGAGGTCGTTGTCGATGCCGGTCTCGCCGAACTCGTTGACGATGACGGCGTAGCGCTTGCCATGACGTTCGGTGAGGATGCGGTTGAGCAGCGTGGTCTTGCCGGCGCCGAGGAAGCCGGTCAGCACGGTGACGGGGATCTGGGGGGTGGCGATCTGGTCCAA
>NZ_FNQM01000049.1 GCF_900107585.1 Rubrimonas cliftonensis
ATCGAAAGATTGAAATGACGGCCGTCACCGACGCTTTGCCAACCGGCCGGATACCAACCCCCATGATCCGCGCTCCGATCGGCCGAAATCGGGAGACAGCTCTGCCGCGATGGCCGAGCAGAACGCCGCGGCGCGAACGGCTGCAGCTGCGGTCGGCAGCCGGACGCCAGCGCCAGTCATGCTGCGCCTCCCACGGCGACGCGCGTGGCACTCGACGACAAGATGCGCGGAAGGCGGATGGTCGCGCTCGATCGCCCGGAGGATGGCAGCGCGGACGAAGCTGCCCTTGCTCTTCGATCAGATTCCGGCCGCGCGAATTTTGTTGAGCCGCGACTTATCCAGCTTGGTTGATTTCCCTGTCTCGTCATACGGCTGCTTAAAATCGAAAGCCGTTGGCGAGGCGCCATGATCGTGTAGATGTTCGTGCCGCAAGACACCCTCAGCCCAAGTAGGATAGCCCGGATCGGAATGCCACCACATTACGAGGGGCGGCCATCGCGGCTGTTGAAACCACTCCCGACCGCGCTTCAGCGCGACGGCGTGCAGACCAAAATAGGTAAATGAAAACAAGGCTTCCATATCCGTCCAAAGCGAAAGCGTAGCAGGCGACCAGCCATCTCCAGTTTCGCGATAAAAACGGGGATAAACTTCCGGGCCCCAAGAATTTGGACCCGGATCAGACGCATAGCCAGATCTCGCAATGAGGCCTTTGGACTGATCAACCATCTCAAAGATCGGGTCGTTCAACTCCCGAAAACCATCATTCGCTGCACTATCCGCCGGCACCGTGAACATGCCGAATGTATAGAGCGCCAGTGGCATCAGATCTCCTGAGACGGTTCGAAATCGTTGCGACGGTAGCAGATCGGACCGTCGGCCTGAAGGGGTTCGATCCCGCCCCCCGCTGAACTCGCCTTGAACGACCGCTTCGTACGCTCCCAAGTCTGAACAGTGGCGCGCACCGAGCGCTGCCGGCTGCCCCGTCGAGTGGCGGCTGTTGAGCGGGTTCCGGCCTGTCCTGCGAATGGCCGTCCCCAAGGCGTTCCCCCTGGCCCCCCGACTGGCCGGAACCGGGAGAAGAGTTCACCGTCCTTCGCTTAGTGATCCCATCCTTCGCCGCCACCCTCGTCCAACGCCGGTAGAGTAAGCATGCGTGTCAACGCACCGGTTCGCTGCTACGACTTACGCTGTCGCGACACACGGTATCTCAACGGCGCTTCTTCCGCGGATTTGACAAGGCGTCCACACGCCCGATTACCTCGACCACGACCGGGACTCCGTCCACCATGTCCGGTAGATGGGTTTGGCGCGGCGGGCTATCCGTCAGATTAACAGTCACTGCCCAGCCATCCCCACGAGGGTTGGGCCGCACGCCCGTCGCGACCGGCGCGCCCATCAACGCTTCAAACCTCTCACGCACCAAGGCCCGGGACGCCCTTGCCGTCGCATAGTCGGTCATCGCGACGCTCCCACGAGTTTCAATCCAAATCGCCTCTCCAACACCAACGCCGGTGTCACGAAGGTGGCTCCGTCGAGGCCGCCGCGCGCGTTGCCGCAAACCACTTGCCCCACCAGCACGACGCGGTCACCAGACGAGCTTAGCATTACTGGACCGCCGCTGTCGCCCGCCACGGCGAAGGCAGGTGCCTTAGGCTCGGTCTTGATCTGCATCTGATCGGCGATCTCGTAGACCTGACCGTTCGGGCCAGCGAAGAAAGCAGTCTGATCTAACGAAGAAACATAGCCAGTCGCGGGCCTGGAGCCACAGCCGTGCCGCATCACGACCACGCGGCCGACGAGCATGTTCTCTGGATCGACGCTGCCTATCGTATCGATCCGTTGCTTGCCGCCCACCAGATAGTTCTCGTCGTGACGCGTGTCGGAATGAAGCATGGCGAGCGCCGCATCGCAGTCCAGCGCGCCGACGCCTATGCCCGGCTTCGGCATGACCGCCTCCACCACCGTTGCGAAGCCAGTCTGTCGCCGTGCCTGGTCCTCGCGCCTTAATTCAGTCCCAGCGCCAGTCCTTCCGAAGTCGCTAGCGACGTGGCCTGAGGTGACGAGGACATGCCTGCCATCCGTGAGTCGGGCGAAGCAGGTGACTGAGCCGAGGAGGCCGGAGGGGTGCTCAACCGAGCATCCTACGGGGAGACGCGGGAAGTGCCCCCGTGCTTGAGAGGTGCCGAGCCCATGTACGACGCCGCCCAACTCGACATGGATGCGGGCCGATCGGAGCAGCGCCTGCTTCAGCGGATTGAGGTTCAGCAGCACCCTCTGCGGTACCTTGTCCCCCGGTCGCGGCAGGAAGACTGTCACCGACGGCAAAAAACACCGCCTGCCGTCGGTCGTCGATGCGTAGACGACGCCCGCACCGATAAAGTAACGCCCAATGGTTGTGGAACCGTTGTCAGGACGCCATGGTGCGGCAACACTGGGATAGGCAGCGCTGCGCGAAGGCAGGTCGGGTAACATGATCGCGCCACTTCGGAAGCGCTCGTCGATCTCTCGCGCGATGGCGCGAGCGTCGTCGATGGGCACGCCCTGAGCGGGAAGCACCGGACGCGAAACATACGGCGCATCCGGCGGCGCGTCGCTTGACAGAAGCGCATACAGCGCGTCGATATCCTCCGCCGGGATCTTCGCGACGACCTCGATGAGGCCAGGAACCTCTAGTTTCAGCGGCCCGAAACTGAACTCTGCTCCGCCAAGAAGCAGCAGCAGGCCGATCAGCGCAAGCGTGGACCGGTTGACGCCGCTTGCGCCCAGCGCCTCGTGCTCCGCCGCAACTACACGGCGCAACGCTTCTTGAGCCGGCGACGCGGGCGCATGCATGGCGATGGTAGTCAGCGCGGCCGCCAGCACCGATGCAGGCACGTCTGGTCGAGTCGCGTCGGGGCGACGAGCGGTGAACTGCGCCGCCACAACGTCCGGCGACAGACCAAGGTCCGCGATCCGCGCTGTCGCGAACGCGGCGAGGAGGCCGTCGAAATCATTGGATCGCGCGGCAATTCGCTGCGCCAAGTCTGCTGCCGTCAAGACGTGTCCGAGAATTTTTGTTAACGCTGCCGCGTCAGACAATGCGCAGCTTCCAAAGATTTGCAAGCGGTTTGTGACTTTGCGCCCAACTGGTATGCCGGAGGCAGTAAAGCGGTTCAGGAAGGCAACCCTCACCTCGATCTCGGCGACCTGGGGCAGGTGGCACCCGTCCCCTTCATAGGCAAGCAGCGCGTCAAGGAGAACTGCGGCGGCCGCGTCCTCTCGCAGCAGGACTGGGTCGAGCGCGTCGCGCCAGCGCTCTGGATGTCCTGCGGCACATGCAGGACGACACGGGTGGCGGTGACGAGCCGTTGTTGAGGATGTTCCTGCCGCTCGCGCGAACGGCTGTCCACCGGGGTCCGCCCGACGATCTGTGACCGGCCGGAACCGGGAGGCAACACCCTCGCCAGAGGCGTCCGGGTCGCCATATTGCAAATCGCCCACGAGAGACATCAGCTTACTAGGCCGCTCTGACATGCAAGCTGGGCGCGACATGGCTTGTTCGGACACGTCGCCACCGCATCACAGGTCATCGAGCGCGGCCCCCTGAGCAACCTGCACCGAATGGATGGTTCCGTCGAATTCGAACGGTCTAGCCTCCTCATAGACCAGCGAGACGGGCGAGCCGAGGTCGCGGCCGACGTCGAAGCTCTCCGTCGCGGAGAACGCCGCGGGGGCGGTGCGGGGCACCTCAACCGCCGCCGCCTGCTCGCCATTGATCGTGATGACGACGTCCGCGGCGCCGGCGGGGGCGGCTATCGACGTGCTGATGACGATCTCGTGGCGGCCCGCTGGAATGGCCGCGGTCTGAACCTTCGTGTTCTCGATGATGAACAGATTGTATTCGTAGGTTAGCACGCCGTCCTCAACATAGACCGTCATGCCGCCGCCCGCGCCGCCAAGCGCATAGAGCACGCCGTTGGACGCCTCGCCGAACTCCGCGTCGATGGTGACCCGTGTGGACTGGCGACCGACGCCCGGCGCAGCGAACTCCGGCATGCGCTTCGTCTCCGGCCCGAAGGTCCAGCTGTCGTAGGCGGAGGAGATGCGATCCGCGGGGTGGATGCGCAGCCAGTTGCCCGCGCCGATAGGGAAGACCTTGTTGTCCTCCGCCACCTCCAGAAACCGCGCTTTCAGTTCCGCCAGCTTGGCGGGCATTTCGGCGGCCAGATCGTTGGCCTGACTGAAGTCCTCAGTGAGGTTGTAGAGCTCCCACACGTCATCGTTGGAATCCCAGTTGGCGATGCCGCCTGCGGAACCGGCGCTGTCCCATGGCGTGAAGGGGCCGAAGGTGCCGGCGAACCAGCCGTCGACGTAGATGCCACGGCTGCCATTGTTGTCGAAAAACTGCTCGGACTTCTGAGGTTCCGCGTCGGCGTCGTCGAAGGCGTAGGCGAGGCTGACGCCATCCATCTGCATTTGAGGGTAGCCGTTTACGACCTCAGGCAGCGGGATTTCGAGCAGCTCATAGATCGTCGGCGCGATGTCCACGACATGGTGAAACTGGGTGCGCATCCGGCCGTCGTGTTTGATCCGGTCAGGCCAGGTCACGACCATCGGGTTTCGCGTGCCGCCGAAGTAGGCGCCCAGCAGCTTGGTGCCCTTGAACGGCGTCGACCCCGCCCAGGCCCAGCCGGCGTGATACATGTTCTCGGTGCGCGGGCCGCCAAGCTCCTCAATCCCGCCGATCCGTTCAAGCGCCGCGAGTTGTTGCTCGATGGTGTTCGGGATGCTGTTTTGCGCCAGAAGTTCGCTGATTGAACCGCGCTGACCCTCTGCCGACGAGCCGTTGTCGCCGAAAATGTAGAAAATGAGCGTGTTCTCGCGCAGACCGCGATCTTGGAGGCCGTCGATCAGCCGGCCGACCTGAGTGTCGGTATGCTCCACGAAGCCTGCGAAAAGCTCCATGCCGCGGGTCTGGAAGTCCCGTTGCTCCTCAGGGATGGCGTCCCAGCCTTGCAGAGTCTCGTCGCGCGGTGTGAGCAACGTGCCCTCGGGGATGACGCCAATGTCCAGTTGGCGTCGGAACGTCTCTTCTCGGTAGATGTCCCAGCCGTCGTCGAAGCGCCCGTCATACTTGTCGGCCCACGCCGGAAAGATGTGGTGCGGCCCATGCACGGCGCCCGGCGCCCAATACATGAAGAAGGGCTGGTTGGCGTCGAAGGCGCGGGCGTCGTCGAGCCAGCGCAGGGCGTCGTCCACCAGATCCTCGGTTAGGTGATACGCCGGGTCGTCGACCGGCGGCTCCACCGCGTCCAGGTTTCGCGTCAGCCGCGGCTCCCACTGCGAGGTTTCCCCGCCGAGGAAGCCGTAGAAGTACTCGAACCCGTAGCCCGTCGGCCAACGATCCTTCGGCCCGACCGACGTCGTCTCAACGGCGGGCGTGTTGTGCCATTTGCCGAACGCCGCCGTATGGTAGCCGTATTGCTTCAGAACCTCCGCGACGGTCGCCGCCTCTTTTGGGATGACGCCGGTGTAGCCGTCGAACGCCACGGCGCGCTCGGCGATGGTGCCAGATCCGACGCGGGTATGGTTGCGCCCGGTCAGCAGCGAGGCGCGGGTCGGCGAGCAGATCGCCGTGGTGTGGAACTGCGCGAACGCAACACCCTCCGCCGCCAGAGCGTCCAGCGTCGGCGTGTCGACGGCGCCGCCAAAGGTCGACGGGACGCCGAACCCGACATCGTCCAGCAGCAAGATCAGGATGTTCGGCGCGTCCTCGGGCAGGCGCTGCGGCCGGTCAGGCCATTGCATCACGCTGTCCTGCAGACGCTGCGCCGCCGTCCCGGCCATCGGCGGCGACGGGAAAGGCAGGACCGACCCGTCATCGGGAACCGCCTGTTCCTGACCGTGCGCAACCGCGCCAAGCGTGGCCATCATCGTGGCCAGAAAGAACCGCTGCATGGCAGTCTACTCCGTGTCATTCGCGATGGCGTTTGAGTTCTGTGTCCGGCCGCCCATCGGGTGGAATTCGATCACTAGGCCACCCTGAAGAGTTGTGTCGGGTTAGACGCTCAGGTTCCTCGATGCAGCGCGCTGCATCAAGGCCTCACGCATGCCTTAACCCGCCGCCTTTCCAGCGCGGCGGTCGGCGAGGGTGATCGCACGCCAGCCGCCTGCGCGAACGGCCGACTACCGCGCTTGGCAGGGCGCCCCGCGACTTGAGCTGCTGCCGTTTCCGGGAGCGAGCAGTCGGCGTCTCTTGGCAGCGCGGAACTCATCAAGACCTTATGCCGAGGAGGGCGGCGGCCTTGCCTCTGATCTCCGCCAAAGCCCTGGCGCTTACGGTGCCCTTCCGCTCTGCCCGCCGAGCCCTCCAGTCGAGGCTACGGACCTGATCCGCCAGGGCGACGCTCGGAGGTTCTCCGTCGAGAACGACCTCGAAGGGGTAGCCCTTGATCCGGGTCGTCGTCGGGCAGCAGAGCATCAGGCCCACACGACCGTTGTAGGACGCCGGACTCAGCACCACCGCCGGCCGGTGCCCTGCCTGCTCGCGCCCAGCCTGCGGCGTGAAACTTAGCCAGACAATATCGCCAGCATCAGGCACATAGGACGCCACTCAAAGAGCCTCGCGACCGACGGGGACGCCGAAGTCCGCTTCCTCGTGGAGGTTGTCGGCCGTCAAACCTTCAAGCAGGTCCTCAAGGCGCGGCGCAGTCGGCGCTGCGGGTTCAATCACGATCCTGCCGCCCTCGACGCGGATGTCGATTGGATCGTCAACGCCAAGGCCTAGCTCGGACATCATCGATGTCGGAACGCGAACCGCGGCGCTATTCCCCCACTTCTTGATCACGGCGTGCATGACAGTCTCCTGTATCTACTTGGTAGATACTGCTCTGTCCGTCGTCGATCAAGCGGCAGCGTCGCGACCGTCCGAATTTCGCTGTTGGCCCTCCACCCCGCGACCGGCCGGAACCGGGAGAACTTCGCTCCTCGGAGTGGTGCTCAAAGAGAGCGAACCTGTTTCTCCCTCAGATTGCGAAGTCCTCAAGCTTTTTTCCAGCTGCCAAGCCCTCGGAGATCCATCCCGGCTTGCGGCCACGGCCGCTCCAAGTCACGAGAGGATTCTCCGGATGGCGATACTTCGCCTCGGGGACAGTCTTTTTCTTGGAATCGCTGGTCTCGACCAGATCCCCAAGCACGAACCCGAACTTCTTAGCGACCGCCTCAGCTTCGGCCCTTGCCTCCGCCTTTTGCCGCTCCTCAAAATTCGCAATGGCCTTGCCAACATCCTTCTCAAGCTTTTTGAGTTCTGCGTGTGAGAGGGCGGTCAGG
>NZ_FNQM01000095.1 GCF_900107585.1 Rubrimonas cliftonensis
TTCGACGGCAAGCTCGCGCTGCTGACCAACGCCCCGGATCTGACGCCTGCCGACGCCGTCGCCCGCTACAAGGCGCTGGCCGACATCGAGCGCGGCTTCCGCGTCCTGAAATCCGACATCGAGATCGCTCCGGTCCACCACCGGCTGCCCGACCGCATCCGCGCCCATGCGCTGATCTGCTTTCTCGCCCTCACGCTCTACCGCGTCATGCGCATGCGCCTGAAAGCTAAGGGCCGCAGCGCCAGCCCCAGCACCGCCCTCGCCATGCTCGCCCGCATTCAGCGCCATCACGCGCGGATCGCGGACCGAAAGCTGGAAGGCGTCACCACCCCGAACACCGAGCAACTGGACCTCTTCGACACGCTGAACCTGCCAAAACCAGCCTGACAAGCCCGTGTAGTTACATTTTGGCCCATCCGGCCATAACAATATCAATCGCTTACGCGTTTTGCTGTCGAAGTTGGGCGAATGGTGGCCCTTGCCAAGCCTCAGTGAAGCAAATTCAGCTGGGTGCAGGTTTGAGAGGCCGTTGACCACAAGCCTCCTGTCATAATTGGTTGCAAACGATAGGATCCCGGCCAGATCTCCGTAGAGGTCGATGGTCGGACCATCCCCTTCTTCGCTGGGGGTAAGGACGATCTTATCAATCATAGACCGAACGAGGTCCGTCGCCCCGGAGTTCGACACTTCCGGCCCCGATTTTCGGGCACCCGGACCGTTAGCCTCTGGGTAATCAATAACTTAGCCTTTGCCCGGGGGTGATTTCAGCGAAGTTGTGTTGTGGCACGTCATCGGTATTTCGCGATGGAAAGCAGTTTTCTGCCGTGATATCGTTGCGGCATGTACACGAAGATCACCCGGTCGGGCGGACGACGCTATCTGCAGCTGGTCGAGGGCTATCGTGATGATGCGGGAAAGGTTCGCCACCGCGTGATCGCGAACCTGGGGCGGATCGAGGATCTCACGCCCGAGAAGCTGGATCCCCTGATCAGTGGGCTCAACCGCGTCCTGGGCCGGGCGGAGAACACCGCCTCGCACCTCACCCACGAACCCGCGCAAAGCTACGGCGACGTCTTTGCGCTGCACGAGCTGTGGAAGGATCTCGGCTTCGACCGGGCGCTGAGCCGCGCGCTGCGCTCGGG
>NZ_FNQM01000026.1 GCF_900107585.1 Rubrimonas cliftonensis
GGATCACGATCGCGCCGGACTGGGTCTGCGAGGTGCTGTCGCCGAGCACCCGCACCTATGACCTCACCGAGAAGCGCGACGTCTATCGCGAGCAGAGCGTCGCATGGCTCTGGTTCGTCGACCCTGCGGCGCGCACGCTGGAGGCGTTCGCGCTCAAGGAAGACGCCTGGGTGCTGATCGCCGCGTTGCATGACGACGCCGAGGTGCGCGTTGCGCCGTTCGACGCGGTGGGGTTCGCGCTTGGCGCGCTCTGGCAGGACTGAAAAACGGTGAAGCGGCGTATGCGGCTTCGCCAGCTTGCTATGTGACGGGCATGCCACCAGTTCGCTGACCGCCCTGCCGTAAAGATTGCCCCGCCGCCAAGGTCCGCAACGAGACCCTCCGCGCGACCCGCCACTTCGGCCGTGCATTCTGGAAACGCTGGACAGGCTACCACGCCCGCAGCCGCATCGAGGCCAGGATGCGCTGCCTCACGGCGTTCGGCGAGCGCATCGCCGCCAGAGACCCCGACCGCCAGACCGCCGAGATCCATATCCGCATCGCCCTCATGAACCGCTTCAACGCGCTCGGCACTGCCGAGATCGTTCGCGTGGCTTGATGTCCAGGGGAAAAGGGGGAACACGCCTTAAGCGCGCGTTCTGTAACAACGCCCTTTCGCTGTCTCGACGCGCCACACTATCGCGCGGTCGCAGGGCGCTGGCCAGAGCCGCAGTGGCGCGGCCGAGAAGGGTTGCGCGCTTGAGACTTTCATGAGCGTCGCGGAATAGCCCATCCGCTCCGCCGTTTCCCTCGCGCAACCGGCCATCACGGCCCGCGACCGGAGACACGCGATGATCAGACCCCAACGCGCCTCGGCGATCCGCCGCCGCCTCGCGACGGCGCTGCTGACCCTCTCGATCCTGCCCGCCTGCGCGCAGGTCGACACTGCGCGGCACATGGCGATGCGCTTTGGCGTCGTTGAAGCCCAACCGCGCATCGTGGCGCTGGCGACGCCGCCGGCGCCCATCGGCAAGCCGCGCGCGCCACTCGCCGGCGATGTGGCCGCGCGGGACCTGCTCACGGGCCAACCGCTGACGATGTCGGTGGCGCGGCGCGGGACGGAGGTGCGCGTGCGCCAGAGCGACGGCTGCGACTGGAGCCGCGGCGGCGACTGGTTCGCGCCGTCGAAGAGCTGGAGCGGCTGCGGCGACAGCGCAAACTGGCGCGACGGCGCGGCGCAGGTGCGCGAGCGCGCCTCGATCTGGCCGCTGAGGATCGGTTCGGAGGGTCGCTGGACGCGGCGGGCCGTCTCGTCCACGGGCCGCAGCTACGAGCGCGAGACCGTGTGCCGCGTGGTCGGGGCCGAGGCGGTGGTCCGCGCCGGCCGCGCGCCGACGCCGGCCTTCAAGGTGGTCTGCGACGACGGCGGCAAGCGCACCCGCACCACCTGGTACGCTCCGGAAGAAGGCCCCGTCGCCTTCGTCCAGCGCCACGCCCAGGACGGCGTCGAGGAAGCGTGGGTGCGGTCATGAGCGCGCCCGCAGCCCCCCGCGCGGCCTTTCGCGCCCAGTCGGCAGGTTTCCGCCTGCACGAGCGCGCCTGCCGCAGCGGCCTGTCCTGCTGGCTGGCGCTGCCCGACCGGCCGCGCCCCGGCGCGCGGCCCCTGATCGCGGTGCACGGCATCGGCCGCGCCGCGCGGCTGAAGGCGGAGACCTTCGCCGCGAGGGCCGCGGCGCAGGGCCGGGCGGTGATCGCGCCGCTCTACGACGAAGCATTCTGGAACGGCTATCAGCGCGCCGTCGCGCCCCGGCGCGCCGATCTGGCGCTGCTTGAGCTGCTGAAGGACCTTCGCGCCGAGGGCGTCGTCGACGCGGCGGGCTTCGACCTCTTCGGCTATTCAGGCGGCGCGCAGTTCGCCCACCGTTTCGCGCTGCTCTACCCCCACCTTGTCGGTCGGCTGTCGCTGGGCGCCGCCGGGTGGTGGACCTTCCCCGACGCCGCGCCCTACCCCTACGGCCTTGGCGGCGACGGCTGGGGCGCGCGCATGGCGGCCGGGCTGCCGCGGTTTCTCGGCCTCGACATCGTGGTGACCATCGGCGCGCAGGATTGCGAACCGGACGACGCCACCCGCCGCGGCGAGGCCATTGACGCCCAGCAGGGCGTCGACCGCCTGACGCGCGCCCGCGCCTGGGTGGCGGCGTTGCGCGAGGCCGCCGCCGCAAGGGCGCTGGCCCCACCGCGCATCCGCCTAGCCGTCCTGCCGGACGCCGGGCACGACTTCGCCGACTGCGCCGCCGCCGGAGACGGCCTTCTCGTCACCCTCACCCTCGGAGACGCATCATGACCGTGCTGACCCCCGCCGCCTTCAGCCTCGCTCAGGGCGCCAAATGGGCCTTCACCACCCGCCGCGTACGGCGCGCTGACGCAGCCCTGCTGCTTCGCGATGTATCGGGGGCGCGCGCAGGAGATCTGGCGCTCGGCCGCATCGAGCGCATCGGCTCGCACCGCAATATCCAGCTGGCTTCGGGCCGGCCCTCGGAGCTCTATCCCGGCGATCTGGTGGTGCTGGCCTGCGGGGCGCGCTACGCCGCCGACCAGTTCGAGGGTCTGGCGACGCTCGACCGCGAAGGCGCGGACATGCTGGCCGGCGGCGGCGTCCTGGGCCAGATGCGCCAGTGCCACGGCAAGATGGCGCCGCCCACTCGCGTGGCGCCGCTGGGCCTGCTGGCCGGCGCCGACGGCGCGCCGCTGAACCTCGCCGCCTATGCGCTGTCACCGGCGCCGCGGCCGCAGGGGCTGCCGGTGATCGGCGTCGTCGGCGCCTCGATGAACAGCGGCAAGACCGCCGCCACAGCCAGCCTCGCCCACGGGCTGGCGCGTGCGGGGCGGCGCGTGGCGGCGATCAAGGCGACCGGCACTGGCGCCTTCGGCGACGTCAACGCCTACGCCGACGCCGGGGCTCATGTTGCGCTGGACTTCACCGACGCCGGCATGGTCTCGACCTACCGCGAGCCGCTGGGCCGCATCCTCGCCTGCCTCGACACGCTGCTGGCCGAGGCCGTGCGGCAGGGCTGCGACTGCGCGGTGGTGGAGATCGCCGACGGCGTGCTTCAGGCCGAGACGGCCGCGCTGCTGGCCGACCCTGGCGCCCGCTCGGCCTTCTCGGGCTGGCTCTACGCCGCGCCCGACGCTCTGGCTGCGCTGGGCGGCGCGGCGGCGCTGGCGAGGGTCGGGATCGCCCCGCTGGCCCTGACCGGGCTCATCACCCGCGCGCCGCTGCTAGTCGCGGAGGCCGCCGCAGCGACCGGCCTGCGCGTGCTGGAGCGCGAGGCGCTGCGCGACCCGGCCGAGGCGGCGGCGCTGATCGCGACCTGCGAGACGCGCGCGCTGGGTGCGGCGTGAGCCGCATTCCCGCCCTGCTGTCGCCTGCGCGACGGCGGGGCTTCGCGACGGTGGCCGGGCTGGCGCTGGGGCAGGCGGCGGCGGCGGGGCTGGCCGCCGTCGCCGTGCGCGACGTCTTCGCCGGCTGGGGCGACCCCATGCTCGCCCCGCACGGCGCGGCGCTGCTGGTCGCGGCCGGCGCGCTGATCGCGCTCTGTCGCTGGGGCGAGCGCGCCGCCGGCGAACGGCTGGGCCTGTCCTACGCCGCCGACCTGCGCCGCGAGGCCTTCGCCCATGTGGCGCGGATGCCGTCGCAGGCGGTGGCGCGGCGGCGCGCAGGTGGGCTGGCTTTGCGCTTCGTCGGCGATCTGGCGGCCTTTCGCGGCTGGGCTGGGCGGGGCGCGACACGGCTGGTGTCGGCCGCAGTCGCGTTGCCGGGCGCGGGCCTGGCGCTGGCGCTGGTCAGCCCGGCGGCGGCGCTTGGCGCGGTCCCGGGGCTGGCGCTGGGGGCCGGCGCGATGCTGGCGGCCGGCGTGCCGCTGGGCCGGCTGCACCGCAGTCTGCGCCGCCGCCGCGCGCGGCTGGCGGCGGACATGAGCGAGCGGCTGGCCCTGGCGCCGGAGCTGCGGCTGGCGGGGCGCATGACGCAGGAGCTGGCGCGGCTCGATCGGCTGACCGCGCAGCTGGAGCGCAGCGCCATGACGCTCGCCCGCCGCACGGCGTTGCTACGCGCCGCGCCCGACGTCTCCGGCGCGCTGGCTGGAGCCGGAGCGATGCTGGCTTGCTGGCGCGCAGGCGCGCCGGGCGCGGAGCTGGCTGGCGGGCTGGCCGCCATCGCGATCATGACCACGCAGCTGCGCGATCTTTCGGGCGTCTGGACCCGGCGACGCGCCTACACGGCGGCGCGCGCGCGGCTGGAGGCGCTGCTGAGCACGCCGCGCCTGCGGCGGGGCGGCGCGCCGGCGCGCTTGCGCGCCGACCCACCCGACCTGCGCTTCGACGGCGTGGACGCCGGCCCCCTGCGCAGCTTCGCCGCCCGCATCGCCGCAGGCGAGACGATCGCGCTATGCGGCCCCACGGCATCGGGGAAATCGACGCTGCTGCGTCTGGCGGCCGGGCTGCAGGCCCCCGACGCAGGGCGGGTGCGCCTCGGCGGCGTCGCGCCAGGCCGGCTTGCGCCAGCGGACCGCACGCGCGCGATGCTCTATCTGCCGGAGCGCCCGCTGATCCTCGCAGGCAGCCTGCGCCGCGCCGTCGCGATGGGCCTGCCGCGCCGGCCCGACGACGCCGAGCTGCAGGCCGCCATCGCGCGCGTCGGCCTCGGCGCGACGCTCGACCGGCTTGGCGGGCTGGACGGCGCGGTGGCCGAGGGCGGGCGCGACCTGTCCGCCGGGGAACGCGCGCGCATCGCGCTGGCGCGGATGGCGTTAAACCCGATGGCGCTGGCGATGCTGGACCAGCCCGAGGCGGGGCTCGACGAGGCGGGCCGCGCGATCCTCGCCGCGCTGCTGGCCGAGCGCCCCGGCGGGGCGGTGGTCGCGACGACCGACGCCGCGCTCGCAGCGGCGCTGGACCGGCGCATCGCGCTGACGACGGCGGCCGCGTGACGGCGTGGCTCGGGGGGTACGGGGGATCGGGCGGCTACGGTTGGACCGGCGTGGACGCCTGTGGCGCGGTTGCGCGGTCGGGCTGTTTATCGGTCGCCTTGCGCCACTCTGGAGGCGGCCAACGGCGACCGTGGCCGATCCGTTCGCAACGTCAGAGCGTCTCCGTAAATCCGCGCATGGAAAACGCCCTGGTCCTCGCGGTCGGCGGGCCCTCGCCCAAGGTCGTCGTCCAATTCGAAGCAGCCAGGCGCCGGCACGCCCCCGCGCAGGCGACCGACGACGAGCGCCGCGGTGAAGGGGCGCCCCGCGGCGGCGTCCTCGCGCATGGTCGCCTCAAGCGCGCGGGCGACGCGGCCGGGCACTGCCACATTGATTTGGCGAACGGCCCTGGGGTATCGAAGTGGCATGAGCAATCGTCCGATGCTGCCGCCCCTGAAGGGCTTCCGCTTCCCGCGCGAGTTGGTCGCCTACGCCGTCTGGGCCTACCACCGCTTCGCGCTGAGCACGGCGGACGTCGAAGACTTGCTGGCGGAGCGTGGCGTCACGGTCAGCCGGGAAGCGATCCGGCTGTGGGTGAACCGCTTCGGCACGCAGTTTGCCAGCTGCATCCGCCGCGACCGCCCTGGCGCGGCGGACAATTGGCATATCGACGAGGTTGTCGTTGCGATCAATGGCGTGAACCACTGGCTGTGGCGGGCCGTCGACGCCAACGGCGACGTGCTGGACATCCTCGTCCAGCCGCGCCGAAACGCGAAGGCGGCAAAGCGCTTCCTGAAGCGGCTGATCGCGCGTTTCGGCGAGCCACGCGTCGTCACGGACAAACTGCGCAGCTACATCAAGCCGATCAGGGATCTGACCCCTGACGCCGACCATCGCGCGCACAAGGGACTGAACAACCGGATCGAGGGGTCGCATCGCCCCACCCGCAAGCGCGAGAAGATCATCGGGCGATTCAAGTCGCCACGGCAGGCGCAGCGGTTCCTCGCAGCCCATGACCAGATCAACGTCGTCTTTCGCCCCCGCCGCTATCGTCTCTCCGCCACCTGATATCGCCATGCCCGAGCCGACGGGTTCGATCTATGGGAAACCTATGCGTGTGAACTCGCAGCCTGACGCAAGGGTCACAGGCTAAGCGGCCCGAACGAAAACAACTTGGCGATGCCCGTCGCCCCACTTGCCCAGAGGGCGCTCAAAGAGAGATTAATTGCTGACCGCGTTTCCCGCGATGTGCTGTCCACGCGCTGCTTGGGGCAACCTCAGCGGACGGTTTCGAGCGCGTCCGGTGCGGCGTCCGGCGTCGGCTCGACCGTCTGCGCGTGCGGCTGCGCGTGCGGCTGCGCGGGGTCGGGAGGCTCGGTCGGCAGAACGAGCGTGAAGGTCGAGCCTTCGCCGACGCGCGAGGCGATCTCCAGCCCGCCGCCATGCACCTGCGCGAGCGCCTTGACGAGGTTCAGGCCGACGCCGGTTCCCATGACGCCGTTGTTGGTCGAGGCGCGGAAGAACTGCGTGCCGATGCGCGCGATCTCGTCCTCGGGAATGCCGTAGCCGAAGTCGCGGACCGCGATGCGGACCATCCCGTCCCGCACCTCGCAGCCGACTTCGATGCGGTCGACGTCGGGCGAGTACTTGACGGCGTTCGAGAGCAGGTTTCCAAGCGCCTGCCGCAGCAGCCTGACGTCGCCGGCGTAGGCCTTCGGCGCGTCGTGGATCACGGTCAGGATCGCGTGACATGAGCTCGCCTCGCGATGAAGCGCGCAGACGTCCTCGATCATCTCGCCGAGGTCGAAGGGCGTCGGGCGGTACTCGATCGCGCCCTTGTCTAGGGTGGCGCTGAGCAGGAACGTCTCCATGATCCCGGTCAGCCGCGCGACGCTCGTTCGGATGGTCGTCGATTTCTGCGTGACGCTCTCCATGTCGCCGCGCGCCGCGCGCCGCGCGATCTGATGGGCGTTGCCGTCGATGACGGCGAGGGGCGTGCGCAGCTCGTGGTTGACGATCGAGACGATCTTGCGAAGGAACTCCATCTTCTCGCGTTCGTCGCTCAGCTGCGCCTGAAGGCGCTCGGTCTCGATGTGCTGACGCTCCGCCTCGATCCGGGCGTCGGCGGCGTCGCGCTCATAGCGCAGGCGGTCGCGTTGCGAGACGCGCAGGTCCTCCAGCGCCGCGAAGACCGGCCCGAAGGGGTCTCCGTGCGGCCGGGTCTCGACCGGGGAGTGCGCATCTCCGCCCGAGAGCCGCATGATGGCGCCGATGACCTTGGCGAGAGGGCTCGCGAAACGTGCATGCGCCGCCCAGGCGAGGATCGCTGCGACGACGACGACGAGCGCCGCGAGGAGCGCGCCGTTGATGGCGAAGAGGCTGACCCGACCTTCGGCGACGGCGCGCACCGCCTCTGCGGCGGCGGTGACGTTGCGATCCATGTCGGTGACGGCGACCGTCATCCGGTCCGCGCTCATGCGACGGGCGCGCTCCGCCGAGTTCGCGCTGCGCCAGGCGCTTTCGAGGTCGGCGACGATCGCGTCGACGTCAGGAGCGCTCCGGCGTCCCGCCTCGGCGGCCGAGAGGAGGGGCTCGCCGCGGGCGGCGATCTGCTGCAGGCCCCCTCGGATCGCCCCGTCGAGGTCATCGAGCCCGGCGTCTTCGACGTGGCGCAGCTTTCCGTACTTCTTGCGGAGGTCCCAAACCACGCGCGCCAGCCGGTTCAGACCCTCTTCGCGCTGTCTGAGCGCCTTCAGCCGCTCTCTCTGCCGCTCCGCCTCGGCGCTGGCGCCGGCAAGGTCGACGTCCAGCGCGCTATAGGCCGCCTCCAATGCGCGCAGGAAGGCCCCGGCGGCCCAGACGACATGGGCGCCGTTCTCGGTCGAGCCGCTGGCGCGGTAGGCGGCGACCGCGTCGCGCAGCCGCGCGGCGGCGGGCGAACAGATGCTTACGCCGCTCTCGTCAAGCCTGTCGTCGCAGTCCGGCGGCGTATCGCTCACGTCGAGCGCGACGGCGCCGGCGTCGTCGGAGAACTGCGCATAGGCCTGCAGGCGGGTCTGGATGCGCTCGACCAGCATTGACGCGCGCAGCAGGGCGCGCATGCGCGCGACGTCGTCGTCCGCTTCCTGCTGGATCGTCGCGCTCTCCCGCGCGCCGCGGCTCGCCTCTGCGCTGGCGCGGCGCACCTCGATGGCGATGCGCGTCTCGAGCCGCGCGAGTGCTCCCTCCATTTCCGCGAGCGCCTCGTCGGCGGCGTCGCTTTGCATCGACGCCTTCAGGTGCGCGACCCGCGCCCGGTCCGTCGCCGCCGCGAGCATCGTATGGCCTTCATGCCAGTCGATGCTGTCGACCGACCGCGCCGCATCCGCAAAGGCCTTCTGGACCTCCTCGACGGGCGCTCCGGCGATCAGGGCGCGCTTGAGTGCGTCGTGGCTGGATGCCGCGGCCTCGAGCGCGGCCCAGCGCGAGACCTGCTCACGCAGCGAGAAGATCGCCGCCCCGGCGCCGAAGCCGAGCGCCGCGACCACGAGCGCGAACACCGCCAGCATGGCGGTGACGCGCGAGAGCGGCCCACGGTCTGTCGGGAGCCCCTCAGGCGGCTCTGCAAGGCGCGTCACGGCGGACCCATCAGCGGCAGATCATGACCAGCGCGTCGATGCTTGAGGCACCGCGGACGACGCAGCGATAGTCGTAGGGCGCCTGGGTGTCGTAGTGATACCATGTGAGTTCGGCGTCGGTGCCCTTGCCGAGCGCCTCAACGATGCGCGGCCAGGCCGGCTCGCCCGTCATGTCGGGCGTGCGGTCGAACGGCGCCGCCACCATCTCCGGCTCCCGATTGTCGGCGATCAGAACGGGGCCGGCGAACAGGTTCACGCCGAGGCGGGTGGCCGCATAGGGGCCTGCGCGGTCGAAGACGGCGTCGATGCCCGCCTGCAAGCCCTCGCGGTCGATCCGGTCCATCAGCGCTTCGGCCAGCGTCACGGCCTCGGCGCGCGTGCCGAAGTCTCCCGCCGTCGCGTCGGTCGCGGGCGCGGCTACGGGCGAAACGGTCGCGGCCGTCGCGACGATAAACGCGGTCAGGTGAGGCGCGCGCATGGCTGGTTTCTCCTGTTCAGTTCACTAGCGGCAATCAGAAGCAGATCATTGCGATCACTGACGTGTCGTCGGCGCTGCGCAGCACGCATCGATAGTCGTAGGGAGCGCCCGTATCGTAGTGCGTCCATGGAATGACCACTTCGTCGCCGCCGCCCGCGAGCGTGTCGGCGATGCGCGGCCATAAGCGCTCTCCTCTGAGATCGACTAACGCCGTGTAGTCGGCGCCGACCGTCTCGGGCTCGCGGTTGTCGGCGACGAGAGTTCCGTCGCGAAACAGGTTCACCCCGAACGGCGCGACGCCGAAGCCGTTCTCCGCGTCATTGATCAGGGCTATCGCCGCGTCGAGACCGCTCTCGGCGACGACCGAGATCACCTGCTGGGCTGCGGCGCGCGCCTGAGCCGAGACCCCGAAATCCGAAGCCGAGACGGGGGCGCAGGCAAGGAGCGACGTCAGAACTTGCAGTGTGTATCGCAAACTCTTGAACCCCGGCATAGAATGACAAGCTGATAGGTCATTACATTAGCTACCTTAAAGCGGAATTAAATGGCGCAACAACGCAGCTTGGAGTATTGCGACATGTTGCGCATAGTGCATGCTAATAAGCTCCATATTTTTCCGATGGATTGAGTTATATAAGACTTTAATGTGGATCGGGGCGGGGTTCCGACGCCGATCGGCAGCGTAAGTCATTGATGTTTTATGACGCAGGGGGCTACACTTCGGCGATTGTACACACTGGAAGACGACTTCTCACGAGCGGCCGGAGGTTCGACGAGATTATCCCCGGCTCTTCGCTGCGGGCGACCGATCCATGCGCGTCGCGAGCCTCGTCTCAGTCGCGAGAGGCTGAAGCTGACGCCGGGAGCGATAACCGAATTCGGCTGCGTCGCAGCGCGGTGACGTCGGTCTGGGTTTCGGGTCCGACAGACGTCTTGGCTTCGGCCGAGCGGCCGCGCGAAGACAGCGCTCGAACAGCCTTGGGTTCATTCACCGGCGTGTCGGAGAAAACCGATGCGACGGTGGGCGCAGCGCTGCGCGCGGCGGCGGCTTCGGCGCGCCGCGCATCGCGGTCGGCCGCGAAAGCGCCCGTCGGCCCGCTTACGCCGTGATCCGCGCGCTTCGCCGCCGGCTTGATGATCCGCGCGTAGCGCGGCGGCTCGGACTCCGCCTCGGACCGAGGCATGTCCGAACACTGTGATGAGGCGCGAGCCTCCATCGACGCATTGCAGCGCTCGGTCGGCGCGGCGGACGGCTGAGCGGACAGCGCGCGAACTTGCTCGGCAGCGCTGTCGGCGCCGCGCGCCTCCTGCGTCGCCAAGGCGATGTCGGCTCGCGTCCAGACAGTTTTCTTCTGAGACAATTCGAGTTCCTGATGAGTGTTTTCGAACGAGGGCGACAAGCCGCCGTACGGACTTTCTGCGCGGAGACATCTTTCGATAAGTTTATCTCGCAACAGACAACGATATTTTAGGGCAATTCGACCCTCGCGGCCAGTGCGCTGCGACGGCGGTCGGGCGCAGGCGTTGTCGATCGCGGCGGCGAGCTGGATGGCGCCTCTTCATTCGCCCGGGCGGACGACCTTCCCCGTCCGTCGGCGATGCAGCGGCGAAGGCTGGACGCCGCCGCCGGATGCTATCACTTCTGCCTGCGCCGCCGTCGAAGACGACGCGCCGCTCTCGCGCGATCGCCCGCGTTTGGCGACCAGTTTCCCGACGCTTGCGCCCATCGCACCGCCGCAGCCGGCCGGCGCGCAGGGACGATTGTCGACCTTGCCACGATCGCTTCCTGCAAAGCAGGCTTGCCTGGGCGGCATGCCCCCGCTCAGTCGACGCTCGACAAGGAGAAGACATGCCTGACCGCGAGCCGAACCTTGTGATCTCGAGCTTGTCAGGCCCGTTCAGCCGCGACGGCGTGACCGTCGACGTCAGCATCGTCAGGCTGGAGGACACGCCCGGATGGTCGCTTGAGGTCGTGAACCACGCCAACACCTCCATCGTCTGGCGGGATGAATTCGCCACTGACGATGCGGCGATGGCGGAATTCAAGCGCACCGTCGACGAGGAAGGGATGGATGCGTTTCGGGAGACCGGGACCGTCATTCCGTTTCGACGTTGAGCCTCTTCCGCCACGAGGCGCGGTCGCCGCACGCGACGGCGCCCATGCTGAAGCCGCGCCTCGGCGGGGAGTTCTGCGCCTAAAACCGCCGGTCGGGGGCTGTGGACGATTCGCGCAGGAGCGGTCACTCGCGGTTGACAGGCGCCAGGCAACGCGACCGCCTGCCCGTGCGCCTAAACCGCCGGTCACCGCCTGTGGGCGACTCGTGCGGGAGCGGTCATTCGCGACGTCAGGTCGTGGCGTGCGGCGACCGCCTGCCCGTGAACCATTTCCCTTGATCGCGGCCTGTGCACGATGCTCGCGAAGAGGCCGTTGACGTCTCATTGTCTGGGAACCGCCCCGACGTTCCGCTCTGTTTTTTCATGGCTACTCCGCGCATCTGGATGAGAAGCGCGGCGGCAGTTGCTCGCGTCCGCGTCCCTGAACCTCCGAGCCCGCTTCTGCTGCACCGGTTCAGTCATTCGGGCACCCGCAATGTACCGCTGACGCAGCGCCGCGCGCACAGCCAAACAAGTTCAAGAGGGGACACGGGGTTTGGAAATGAACCACTTGCCGCAAAGACACGAGGCTGAACGAGAACACCGTCCTCGATCGAGCCGGGAAGCATGCCCGCCCAACGCACGGGTTCACTCCAGTCACCAGGAGCCCCAAGCGATGCGGCGGTCATGGGGAGTCCTGGCCGGCCCGGCCAAGCAAGGCTGACGCCCTTCAGCAGTCCTCAGCCGGCAGCATCGTAACATCCGAGTAGCGGCCGTTTGCGGTCGTGATGCGGGCGCAGGCCCCGGTCTCGCGGTTGAACCACCAGGTGGTGAGGCCTTGGGTGCGGATCGCCTCGTAGCCGAGGTTCTGGATGCCGCCTTCAGCTTGACCGGCCCGGGCCCCTTGAAACGCTGACAGGTCGGTGGCGCTGCCAACGGCCGGCGCTCCGGCGGCAGGCGGCTGGCTCGGTGCCGGCTGGGGCGCCGGCGTGTTCTCGGCGGCGCATGCGGCAAGGAGCGTCGTGGCGGCGCCTGCAAGGGCGAACGAGCGAAACTTCACAGAATATCCTTTCCTGGGTGGGAGTTGTCGTTGATGGGCCAGCGCCGATCCCGGCGCCTCAGTCAGCGGCGCTGCGAAGTTCCGCCACGACGACCGCGCAGTCGATCTCGCTGGTGTCGGGGCCGTCGGGCAGATCCTCGGAGGCGACCTGGCGCGCGGCTGCGCGGAGGATGTCGGCGTCCTGCTCCGTCGCGATCAGGCCCTGCTCGCGGGCGGCGTCGAGGATGAGGAAAGCGCCTGCCCGTAGGCCGGTGACGATGCCCGCGCCGGCGCCTGATCCGACCGATTCGTCCATGGCTCGCTCTCCTCTCTTATCCCGCTTCGTCATCAGCCGCCGAACACGGCGGAGTCGGGAGCCTCGTAGCGCTCCTCGCCGACGGTGATAACGAACAGGTCGCCCTCGCGCGTCGCGGCGTAGTCCGGGTAGCCGTCGGCCTGGCTGGCGTCGGCGGACAGGAACACGCCGTTCTCGAAGAATAGCGCGCGCGTGGTCCCCTCAGGGCGCATGACGATGAGCGTCGCCTCGCCGCCATGCCCGCGGGCGACGCCGAAATCGCACTGGGCTGTCAGTTCACCGGCGTATTGCCGGCAGGGGATTGCGCCGGTGGCGTCGAACGCCCCGCGGCCGGCGCGCGCCGCCGCGCTCTCGCTGGGGGGCGTCTCGGGGCGCTCGGGCGCGGCCTGTTCGCCGGCATAGGCCGACGCGCGCAGGATGTCGCCCGCCGCCCAGCCGCTGAACCGCGGTTGGCCCAGCGTTTCGACCTGGCACCAGCGCCGGCCCTCGGCCATGCGGCAGCCCAGATTGCGCAGCGCCTCCTGACGGCGCACCCGCCCGGCGACGGCGGCGCCGGTCGAGGGGGCGCTGCGGATATTGAGCGTGGAGGTGACGCCGGTCACCTCCCAGTAGTCCGGCCCGCCCTGCAGTCCGTCCGCGAAGTCGGCCTGCACGGGCTGCGACAGGTCCGCCGCCGCGATGGCGATCTCCAGCCGGTAGCTGGCCGTCTCGCCCCGCCGCGCGGCGTTGCGATAGAGATACACCTCGACCTTGTAGTCGCCGCCCATCGGCAGGGCGCCCTCGAAGCGATTGTCGGTGAGCGCGCCGTCCGCCACCACCGACCCGTCCGGCGCGATCAGGTTCATGTAGCCGGACAGGTTGTCGGTGGTCATCGAGACGCGCGCCTGCTGGCCGCCCTCGGCGCCGACGAGATAGGTCGCCGTCGCATAGCCACTGACGGCGCCGGTGATCTCGGCGCTGACTGCGCCCGGCGCGAAGCTGACGCGTTCGGTGCGTCCCTCCTGCGCCGCGAGCGGGGCGGCGGCGAGGGCGAGCATGGCGATGACGGGAGCGCAGCGCATGCGGAGCGTTTCCGAAAGGGACTGTTGTCACCAACTACGAGTGGACGCCGTCGCCGCCTGCCGCGAAAGCCGATTTGCGCAGGGCGCTGTCCGCTTTCGGAACCGCCGAGTGCGGCAGGCCGTCGCACTCATGAAAAGGGGGCGGCCGCGAGGGCCGCCGAGGCTGTGCGAGGGACAGTCATGCAAAACGAAAGTTCGGCTAAGCCAAACACGAACGATCAGGCGGCGCGACGCCGGGCCAGCGCCCCGAGCGCGCCGAGACCGCCGAGCAGCAGCCACGCCGCGGCGGGCAGCGGGATAGGGTTCGGGTTGGGGTTCTCGATGGCGTCGGCGCTGGCCTCTGCGTAGAACAGGATGAAATCCTGGGGGCCGCCGCCGCGTTGGAGATCGGTCGTGAAGTTCAGGACTTCCCCATCGGCGATCGAGATACCGCCGATATCCATAACTCCAATCGCCGTACTGATGTCGGTGGAGAAGAGCGCGAAGCTTCCAGCGGGGCCCTCGAAGGGGAAGTCGGCGGTTTCGAAGAACGAGCCGAATTCGGCGCGCAGCCGGAAGCTCTGCCACGTGACGCCGGTGTTATTGGTGATACTGTAGGGAATTCTAAATAACTCATCGCTCGGTCCGAGGCCCGCCAAAGCAGTTACAGGGGCCGAAGGAGCCAGTTCGGTCAGCGTTGCATCGAGCGACGCCGCGTTGGCAGGGGCGCCGAGGGCCGCCACCGCAGCCGCCGCCATCAAGAGATCGCGAATCTGTTTCATCTGATCTTGCTCCCATGCGCGCGGAGGAGTCCGCGGATGCGAGTGGCATGCCGGGAATGAAAGCGCCGCGAAATCCGATCTCCGAATAGTGCTATCCGTAAACGGAAGTATTTGGTAAATACAACCTTCAGTTGATGTATTGAATCGCGTTCAAGGAGAATAAATCCCGCTCTGATTGTGCGATGTCCGTGTCTCTCGAAGCGCCGGCCGCGGCCCGCGCGATCCGCGACCGTCGGCGCCGGGCGGCCCGGGCGTTCGGAATGGCTCCAAAACAGGCTGTGCGCGGGCGTAGACCGCCGAAGAATCGGCGTTCGCGCCACCTGCATGAGCGCTGATGGCCCTCGTCGTCAGGTCGAAGAAGTTGGCGGAGAAAGCACCGCGTGCGCGGCCCTCGTCAGCGACATCGACGCCGCCGCGCAGTAGGCAAGCCACATTCGGAACCTGCACGGTTGACGGCGCACGCGCGTCCCCGCGCTTCCATCCTGAATGACGGGACCCGCCGCACCGCGAAAACCGCTGACTGAATCCAGTTGTGCGATGTCGAAATCTGCGGCCGCGTTCAGGCGCCGGAACGTGGTCAGGCCTCTCCCCGCGCCTTGCGCAGCGTCTTGGACGGGCTCTCGCCGAAGCGCCGCCGATAGTAGAGGGCGAACCGGCCGAGGTGGGCGAAGCCGCTCTCCATCGCCGCGTCGGTGACCGTCGTCTCCGGTCCGGGGGCGAGCAGCCGCGCCCGCGCCCGTTCCAGCCGGATCTCCGCCAGCAACGCCCGCGGCGTCGTCCCGAGCCGGTCGCGGAACGCCGCGTGCAGCGCGCGCGGTCCGACACCCACCGCGCGGGCGACAGCCTCAACCGTCAGCGGCGCGTCCGCATGGGCGCGCATGTAGTCCTCGGCCGCCCGGATGCGGCGCTGCGCGACGCCGTCGGCCTCCGCGGCCGCGACGGGCGCATCGACGCCGTCGACAGCGCCGAGGCTGTCGCGCAACAGGGCTTCCGCCGCCCTGAGCGCCCTGGGCCGCAGCAGGGGGCTGTCCGGCTCCGCGACCTCGCCGAGCAGGTAGCGCAGAAAGCCCGAGAGGCTGCGCGCCGATGGGCTGTCGACCGCAGCGCCCGCCGCCCGCGTGCGCTTCGCGCCGTCCTCGGCCGGCGCGATCACGACCATGGCGCGGAAGTCGGCCCGCTCCTCCCGCCGGACGAACGTCTCCCTTTCGCCGGGACCGATGATCAGCGCGCCGCCCGGCCGCGCGTCGAGGCGCGTGCAGGGGGTCTGAACGGCGATGCGCCCGCTCTGCGGCGCGAGGAAGGTGACGCCGCCCACCGCGCCAAGCGCGATGTCGTGCCCCGCGCTGCTCACCTCCGCGACCCGGATCGCGCCGAGCTGGAGCGAAAGCGTTCTGAGGAATCCGCCGCGAACGGGCGTGAAGCGGAAGCTTCGGATGTCGCCGAAAAGCGAATCTCGCGGCCCGTATGCGCTGTCGTCACGGATTTCGAGCACCCTTAGCGCCATTGCCGCTCCATGCCCTGACCGATCGCCAGTTTGAACACCTTTAGCAGAATGCGCCAGATGCCCAAAATTTTGGCGATTGCTACAGTCGCGCCCATCGCGGGTTTGCGCCGGACCCTCCCGGCCAGCAAGGGGGACAGGGGGGCGCGTCAGCGGCGCAAGCGCGCGCGGGACCGGGAGCGGAGCGATGCTGCTGGTCTTTCGGGCCGTGTTCATGCTGGCGGCGCTGCTGTGCCTGTTCTCGGCCGTGATGATCACCGCGAGCCTCTTCATCGCCGACCGCGCATCGCGCTCGCCCGAGATCCTGTGGATCAGCCTCGCCGTGAGCGGCGTCTTTCTCGCCGCGGGCCTTCTGGCCGTCGGCGTTCAAGGGCGGATGGCCGCGATTGACGCCATCATTCGGCATGCAGACCCCGCTCGGCGGAGCGACCTTGCCCGGCATCATCGCGCCCCGATTCTCTTTCTGGCGGGCGGCGGCGCGGTGCTGTGCCTCGCGCTGGCGGTGATCGTCAGCGGGGACTTCGCGCGGATCGAAGAGGGTTTCGCTGTCTACGTTCGATCGCCGCCGCAACGCCAAGGACCAACGACAAGGCCGGCGATGGCGCCGCCACCGCCACGGTTCTTGCGCAGTCCATCGTCGTCGAGGGGCTGAAGGCGGTCGCTGCACGCATGAACCCGATGGATGTCAAACGCGGCGTCGACCAGGCCGTCGTGGCGGTCGTCGCCGAACTCCGCGCCATGTCGCGGCCCGTCAGCGACAGCGATGAGATCGCCAAGGTCGCGGCCGTATCCGCCAATCGCGACTTGGCAATCGGCAACCAGATCGCGAACGCATGGAGCAGTTGGGCAACGACGGCGTCATCACGGTCGAGGAGGCGAAGGGGCTGGATACCGAGACCGAGTTGGTCGAGGGCATGCAGTTCGACCGCGGCTATCCGAGCCTGTATTTCATCACGGACGCGCAGAAGATGACCTCCAAGTTGGAGGATTGCGCGATCTTTCTCCACGTGGACCCCTCGTTCAAAGCCCGCCGCTCGTGGTCAACTGTCGCGCGATCCCTGATCTTATGGTCTCGGCGTCGAAGCCGCCTGCAACAACCGCTTGAGCATCGGCGCGTATCCGGCCTTTCAGCGCGCGCGGCACCGGCATGCGGCGACCCCGAATAGCGCAGTCGCGTAGCGGTGATCGTGCCGCCGCGCTGACAGGTCGACGCAAAGATGTCCGGCATGGCGATGATCGCAAGCTCGACGTGATCGCCGCCGCCGGGGCGAGCTGCGGCGCAAAGTGCATCGAGATCACTGCGTGATCAAGGCCGACGCCGACACGCCGCGTGCAGTGATCGACCGCGACGGCGATCGCGCTGACGCGCAAGCGGACCGAGGCAGGGCGCAACTTTCGAGCGGCCCGGCGCTGACGGGCATTCGCCTATCGGCCAGCCGCTTCGCAAACCGGATAGCGCAGCGGGGCGCCACGGCATACAGGTCTGGTGCTGGCGCGAGGAGGCTGCAATGCTGGGCTGGGTGATCATGGCTGGGCTCCTTGCAGCGGCGTCTGCGGGCGCGTCGGCGGCGTCCGACTTGCGCGCCCGCGACGGCGGACCTTCGCAGGCAGCAATGGTCGCGCGCGGCTCCTCAGTCGAGGGCCTCGCGCTGCTGCGCCCGGTGCTGAGCGGCGTGCTGTGGCGCGCGGGCTTCAAGGGAGGCGACAAGGAGCGCGACGGGCTGAGCGCGGCGCAACGCGGCGCCCTGTGCGAGGCCGGGTTCTCGGCGGCGCGCTACGCCGATTTCGGCAAGAACACGGCCTATGGCGAGACTACCTGCGGAACGGGCGCGCTCGACTACGAACCAGCGCGCTCGTCCAAGCCCGCCGAGGTCCTGCGCGCGGTTCATGCGGTCGCGAAGGACCCGTCGAAGGGCCCTGTGCTCGTGCATTGCATGTGGGGCGTGCACAGTTCCGGCGCGCTCTCGGCGATGGCGCTCGTGCAGTTCTGCGGCTGGAGCGAGGCGCGCGCCAAGGCCTACTGGAACGACACGCGCGAGGGCGCGCCCTGCTCGGGCGGGTGCGACGCGTGGATCGACGCGAAGTTCGCCGCGTTCCGCCCCGACCCTGCGCTGGCCCTCAGCGCGGCGGAGCGCGAAGCGATCTGCCCCGACTAACCCGGACCGAGGTTTCAATGACGCCGATGCTTCTCGCCGCCGCCGCCGCATTGATCGCCACGCCGGCCGCCGCCTCCGACGCCGTGCGCGGCGCCGAGTCGGCCTTCACGAGCCCGAACGGCGTGGCCGAGCGCTGCGTGCGCATCGCGCCGATGCCGGGCGCCGACTACGACAAGGACGACCTGGAGGAGGCGGAGGCGTTCTGCGCCATCGACCTCTACGCGCCGACTGTCGCGCTGTGCCCCAAGACCTGGAGCACGAGCCCCGGCATGATGGTCTACGACCTCTCCGAAGGCCCCTACGCCGGCGACCGCGCCCGCTTCGAGCGCGACGCCTGCAAGGAGGGCAAGGGCGCGAAGGATCTGGCGAAGGACGACCTCGCCAAGTTCAAGCCGACGATGAACGCGGAGGGCACGAGCGGGACGTTCTCGCCCTCACCGCTGCTCTACTACCATTTCTCCCGCTATTTCGGGCTGGACGCGAAGGTTCCGGTCGCAGTCTGGCGCAGCATGGACCGGCAGGCGCATCTGACCGAGGTGGCGCGGCCCGCCATCGCGATCTCGGGTCACGCCCATTCGGGGCGGATGAACCACGAGGGTTGGCGCACGCTCGTCTCCGCCGACGAGAACCCCGAGAGCTATTCCCCAACCGATGATCTGTTCACCGCCGACCGCACGGCGGTCTATGGGGTGATGGTGTTGAGCCCCGGCCATCGCTACGGCTCGGAAGTGAACGGCACACGGAAATCCGGCTGGGGCGAGGGCCAAAGCCGCGACTTCCAGCAGACCCCGCCTTTCCTCGCGCTGCGCTCGACGAAGCCGCTCGCAGAAGCCATCGCCGAAGGTCTCGCGCAGGGCCGGCGCGACCCGCAGATCGCCAAGGATCTCGGACCCGAGACGCCGCCGCAGCAGATGGCCTACTGGATGCGCGAGATTTCCGAGATCGTGCTGATGGACTTCATCTTCAGCCAGCAGGACCGCATCGGCAACATCGACTTCGAGCCGTACTTCTACTGGGTGGTGAACGGCAAGCTGGAGCACAAGAAGGCCAAGCATCATGAACTCGGAGACGGCGAGGTTCCCGCCGACGCGCTTCTGATCCGCCGAACGCGGCTCAACGACAACGACGCCGGGGCGCGAGTGCAGTACGCCAACTTCGCTAAGAGCACCGGGATGCTCGAGGCGCTGCGCCGGTTCGACGCCGACATCTACCGCAAGCTGATGGCGCTCGATGCCGACCTGCAGGCGCAGGGGCCGATCCATGGCTGGCTCGTCGGCTCCTTCGGGCTCGACGCGGCGCAGGTGAAGCAGATCGTGACCAACGCCAACCTCGCCGCGGGCATCCTGCGCGGCGCTTGCGAGCGGGGGGAACTGACCTTCGACCTCTCGCCGAAGCACTTCTTCGTCGAAGGCGCGGTCGCGCCCGAAGCTGTGGACTGCGCCGGAAAGTGATGCGCGCCCGGTCCTCGCGGAGCCTCACCCGCCGGGTGCTGCTGGCCGGCGCAGCGGCGGCGGTCGCGGCGCAGGGCCGCGCGGCGGGCGGTCTGCGGATCGGCGTGATCTCCGATCTCAACGGCTCCTACGGCTCGACCGACTACGACCCCGCCGTGTCGGGCGCCGTGGCGCGGCTCGTGGCGCTGCGGCCCGATCTCGTGATCTGCGCCGGCGACATGGTCGCGGGCCAGCGCCGGCCGCTGCTGTCCGAGGCCGAGATCGCGGCGATGTGGGCGGCGTTCCACGCTCACGTGACCGATCCTTTGCGCGCGGCGGGCCTGCCGTTGCTGGTCGCGCCCGGCAATCACGACGCCTCCGCATATCCGGGCTTCGAGGCCGAGCGCCGCGCCTTTTACCGGACATGGACTGACCGCAGCCCCGATGTCTCGATCCTTGACGGCGAGCGCTACCCGTTCCGCTATGCGGTCTCGTTCGGCGACGTCCTGCTGATCGGGCTCGACGTCACGCTCCCCGGCCCGCTGCCGCCCGAGGAGATGGACTGGCTCGCCCAGACACTGCGCGAGGAGCGGCCGCGCCACCGCGCTGCGATCGTGTTCTCGCATCTGCCGCTCTGGGCGGTGGCGCGGGGGCGCGAGCGCGACATCGTCGCCGACCCCGCGCTCGAGGCGCTGGAGCGCGAGGCCGGCGTCGATCTGCATCTGAGCGGTCATCACCACGCCTTCTATCCGGGCTTCCGGGCTGGGCTCGCGCATGTCGCGCAGGCCTGTCTGGGCGCGGGGCCGCGGCGCCTGATCGGGATGGACGCGCCCTCGGTCCGCGCCTTCACGCTGCTTGACGTCGCGCCGGACGGGCGCATCGGGGTCTCGGCTTACGCCGCGCCCGACTTCGCGACGCCGACGGATTTCGCCCTGCTGCCGCCGAGGCTCGTCTCGGCCGAGGCGACGCTGACCCGGCTTGACCTCGCACCCCCGACTGGCGGCGTCACACCCTGAGCTTCCACTCCGCCGGCTGACCCTGCAACGCCTCTTCGAGCGCCGCCTCCACCGCGTCGCCCCGTCCCGCGCCGGGCGCGCGCATCAGCAAAGTCGCGTTGGGCTTGCGCCGGCCGCGCCGCAGCGCGATCACTTGCCAGCGTCGCGACTCCGCCAGCCGCCGCAGCGCGTCGAGCGCGGCGTCGAGGCCGGCCGCGTCCACGGCCTTGATCTCGATCTCGCAGGCGCGCAGCCGCGCCGAAGCCGCGATCACCAGCCAGCCGGCGGCGGTGATCAGCGCCGCCATCACCGGCAGATTCAGCCCCACCGTCAGCCCGATGAAGGTGACGAGGATCAGCTCCACCGTGTCGTCAATCTCGTCGAGATTGCTGCGGAAACGCACCAGCCCGCCGATGCCGAACACCACGAAACCGATCACGTAGCCGTGCTGCTCGACCAGAAACCCGATCGCCATGCCGATCAGCGCGTAGAGGAAGAACAGCGGCGGCAGCGCGAGGTTCTCGAGGCTGCGCGGCGCGCCGGCGCGGGCCGGGTGGAAGGCGAGCGCCGCCGCCAGCGCCAGCGTGAAGGCGGTGTCGAGCGCGAACAGCAGCAGTTCGTCCACCGCGAAGACCTGGCTCCACCCGCCGCCCGAGACCGGGATGCGGGCGAGGGCCGCGTCCGGCAGGCCGAGGGTCTGCGCGGTCGCGGCGGAAGCGGCGAGGATCATCGGAAGGCCGCAGCGCAGGACAGAGGCGAACATGGCGGGCGGGTCTCCCTCGGGCGTGTCGGGGGTTTGTAGAGGCGGCGCGGAGCCCCGTGAAGCACGAAAGCGCCGCGCGCTCAGCCGAACACGGCGAAGCCCTGATCGATGCGCGCGAGGATCACATAAGTCGCGAGCAGCAGGATCGGGGCGAGGATCGTCCCTCCCGCGAGCAGGAGCCGGGCCAACGCGTGGAAAGGCGGCGCGAAGCGCTCTGCCGCAGCGCCGTCGAGCCGCGCCCCCGCGTCGCGCAGCCGCGCCATCTGGCGCTGCAGCCCGAAGGCGAGCGCCCCGGTCGCCGCGAAGAATGCCGAAACGACGAGGCTGATGGCGAGGAACTGGCTGCTCTGCGGCGCGCGGTCGGCGATGAACAGGCTGGCGGTGACCAGCACGGCGGCGAGCAGGCTGGTTGCGGCGATCAGCAGCATGACGAGGCGCAGGACAAGGATCATCGCGCCGGGTCTCCGGCTTCAATGGCGGCGCCAAACGACGAGCGGGCGAGCAGGATCGCGCGGCGACGGGTCAGAGTCGAGAGGTAGCGGCTCCGCCGACATGAAACCGCGCGCGGTCTTTCGCATTGCGGACAGTCCGCTGCGCAAAGCGGATTTCGGCTGCGAGCCGCCCGGGCGATGATGACGGTGGAGACCGGTGCGACCGGTCGACAAGCTGCGGGCGTCCCGTCATGCGATTCCTCGTCCTTCTGTTCTCCCTCCTCCTCGCCGCGCCGGCCTCGGCGCAGGAGATCCGCACCCAGCGCGTCAGCTTCCCGCCGGGCGCGGAGAGCTCGACGGTCTTCGGCGTGATCCTGGGCCGCGAGATCGTGGACTTCCTGCTGAACGCGCGGGCCGGGCAATACGCCAACGTCGGCATGGCGACGCAGAACCCGTCCGCCTATTTCAACATCCTCGCGCCGGGCGAGACCGAGGTCGCCTTCTTCGTCGGCTCGACTTCGGGCAACCAGTTCGAGGGCCGGCTGCCCGCGACCGGCGACTACCGCATCCGCGTCTATCAGATGCGCAACGCCGCGCGGCGCGGCGAGACGGCGGATTACCGGCTGGAGATGATCGTCTCTGGCGGCAGGGGGGCGGCGACGCAACTGCCCGCGAGCCCGCCTGACGGCTTCGTCGCGGGCGACTTCTTCGAGGTGACGGGCGTGGGCGGCGGCGACAGCCTCAACCTGCGCGACGGGCCCGGCACGTCGGCGCGCATCGTGGGGCGGCTCGCCAACGGGGCCGTCCTGCGCAATGTCGGCGGCTGCCGCATGACCGGCCAGACCCGCTGGTGCGAGGTCGAGACCACCGGCGCCGCGCGCGTGCGCGGCTGGGTCTCGGCGCGCTATCTGCGCGAGCCGCGCCCTGGCGCGGGCGGAACGGCGAGCCAGCTCCCCGCGTCGCCCCCCGGCGCGAGCGCCGCGGAACGCGCTGGACAGGGCCGCTTCGACGCCACCGGCGCGATCCCTTGCAAGCAGTTCGCCGGCCAGCCCACGGGCCAGTGCCGCTTCGGCGTCGCCCGCGCGCCCGGCGGCTCGGCCGCCGTGGTGGTCACCCGGCCCGATGGCGGGACCCGCGCGCTGTTCTTCGAAGGCGGGCGGTTCGTCAGCGCCGACACCAGCCAGGCCGACGGATATCCGCCCTATGCCGCGACGCGCGACGGCGACGTGTTCGTCGTGACGGTGGGCGCCGAGCGCTACGAGATCTTCGACGCCGTAGTGTTCGGCGGATGAGCACGACGCGACAGCGGCCGCCGCCGACGATTTCGCACGCCAGCGCGACGCTCCGAAAGCCCTCCCGCGAGCAACCGGAATGTCATCCCGTCATGGAGAATCGAACAGAATGCGCAAGTTCCTTATCGCGGCCTCCTTCGCCGCCCTCGCCGCCCCAGCCGCCGCGGAGGCGGGCGACCCCGCTTTGCTCGCGGCCGACTGCCAGCGCCGCGCCGCCGAGCGCCTCGACGTCTCCCGCGAGAGCGTCACAACAAAGGCCGAGGGCCGGCGTACCGACGGGACTTACCCCGTCAACGGCTCCGCGCCGATCGCCGGCGGTCGCACTGTGACGTTCCAGTGCAACTACGCGCGCGACGGCCTCACCTTCACCGGGCTGATCGTCAACTGAGCGACGACCTTTCCACGTCACATCAGCAGAGAGAGACCGATATGAAAACGATCCCCGCCGTGGCCGTCGCCGCGTCCGCCGTCGCGATGCTCGCCGGCTGCGTGGTCCAGGCGCCCTCGCAGCCCGCGCCGGCGAAGCCGGCGTCGTCGCAGCCCGCGCCGCCCGCTGTCGGCTTCGCGGCCGAAGTGACGAACGCGGCGGTGGAGAACTGCCGCCGCGCGCTCGACACCCAGACCGACGGCGCGGTTGAGGTGACGGGGACCGAGTCCTCGCAGGCCAACGATGCGGTCTACATGGTCGTTGGCGCGAACCGCGCGCCGTGGATGTGCCTCGTCTCGCGCAACGGCGCCGTGCAGGAACTGCGCTTCATCGGCAGCGACGGCGCGCTCTGACCCGTCCTGAACGATCGGCCGTCCGCGCCGGCGGCCGCGCCGCCCGCGCGCTTCCCCAACTCCCAGAGACCTCTCTCATGGCCTTCTCGCTTCGCCATCTCCTCGCCGCCGCGGCGATCTCGCTGGCCGCGCCGGCCGCGGTCGACGCCGGCGACGCCCGGACTGTCCGCGTCCACTTACCGAAGGGCGCGACCGGGACCACGGACAGGATCAAGGGCCACGAATAGGTGCTCTACGAACTGGGCGCGCGCGAGGGTCAGTTCCTGACCGTGAGCCTGCGCCCCGACAACCAGTCGGCCGATTTCAACGTCTACATCCCCGGCAAGGGGCCGGGCGACGAGGCGCTGTTCACCTCGGCGACGGGCGGAAGCGAGTATCGCGGCCAGCTTTACGTCACGGGCGACCACACGGTGTCGGTCTTCCTGAACCGCAACGCCGCGCGGGAAGGGCAGACGGCCAATTTCGACATCGTGCTCGGGATCGAGTGAGCATGGCTGTCATGACGAGGACCCGCGGCAGGCTCTGGACGCGCCGCGCGGCGCTGGCCGGCCTCGCCGCCGCGCCCCTCGCCGCCGCGCTGGCGCAGGAGGCGGTGTTCGAGGAGCACGGCCTCGCGCCGGGCGAGTTTTCCTGGCATCCGGAGCGCTCGCCCTCGGGCGCGGTCATCGTGTCGATCCCGGAGCAGCGCGTCCACGTCTTCCGCAACGGCGTGCGCATCGCGCTCTCGACCTGATCGACCGGCAAGGCGCCGAAGCTTCTCGTGACCGGCCATGCCGACCGGCTCGGCTCCAAGACCTACAATCTGGAGCTGTCGCTGAAGCGCGCCGAGGCGGTCGCCGCCTATCTGCGCAACGAGGTGGGGCTGCCGGTCGGGTCGATCGGCGTGGCCGCCATGGGCGAGGCGCGCCCTCTCGTGGGCTGCCCAACCGAGAACGGCGACGCGCTCAAGGCCTGCCTCGCGCCCAACCGGCGCGTCGAAGTCGTGTTCGTTGGCCATGCGCTGGTCGATCACGACCGTATCATGCTGGTGCGCGAAATCGAGAGCGGCGGCGCCGATCTGATCGAGATCGAGGAGATCGCCCGGACGACCGTGACCATCCTCGACTAGCAGGCCGGCCGCCCCTGCGGCGCGACACCGCAGACTTCGCATTCCGGATAAGAGCTTCGCGATTCGGATTTCGCCACTCCGCCGGATGCCTCTCTCTGCCAACACTGGCGTCGGGTGCATTCCGCAACCGGCCCCATCGACGCCCTCCGGGCGCAAGCCGACGCGAGGCTCACGACATGAACCATCTTTTCCCAGTCGCGGCGCTCGCCGCCGTGATCGCAACCCTCGGCGCGCCTGCGCCGACGCGCGCCGACGCGCAGGCCGCCGTCGACGGCTGCATCGACCAGCTGCGCAAGGTCGGCGGCCCCGACGGCCAGAGCGGCCAGGTGCTGAGCAGGGAATGGTCCCAGGCCGGCACGCTCGTGATGATCCGCGACGCGGGCGGCACGGTCTGGCGCTGCATCGGCTATGACGACGGCGCGGTGGGCGAACTCGCCGTGGTCGAGGCGGCCGACGACGGCGGTGGCGCGATGGCGGGCGCCTCCGGCGAGCCCGCGACGACGACCGAGCGCGTGCGCTTCGCCGCCGGAACCTCCGGCGCGGAGCTTACGGGGTCGCTTCAGCCCGGGGGATCGGCGCGCTATGTGCTCGGCGCGAAGAACGGCCAGAACCTCTACGTCCGCGTGGCCGGCGCTGGCCTCGACTACCAGATCTTCAATCCCGACAACTCGTTTCTGCTCGACCTGATCTCGGCGGAGCGGGAGTATCGCGGCCAGCTCTGGCAGTCCGGTGACCATGTCGTCGAAGTCGTCAACCGCACGAACGCGCCCGCTGCCTTCAACGTTATATTCGGCATCGACTGAAGCGCGACCTTTCCACTTTGTCCACAAAGAAGAGAAAGACATGAAGAAGCATCTCGGCCTGATCGGTGGCTTCGCAGCGATAGCGGCGCTCGCCGGCTGCGTCGTCGCGACGGACGGCGGAACGGCCCAGCAGCAGCCGGCGACGCCGCAGGCCGAGTCTGTGCCGGCCGTCGGCAGCGCATCGGACCTGTCGGCCTTCCAGGGCGCGCGCGCCGGGCAGTCGGAGATGGGCATCCAGAACCTCGGCTACGAGCCGGTGCGCATGCAGGGCCTGACGACCTGGTGGTTCAACCGCCAGACTGGCGCCTGCGCGCGCATCCGAACTGCGAACGGCCGCTACGAGGAAGTGACGATGCTTCCGGCCGAGGATTGCTGATCCCCTGACGAAAAAGGCGGGCGGCTGCGAAGGCCGCCCGTTCAGTCGACGGACAGCGCCCGGCCCGCAACCGGGTCGAGCAAACGCTAGCGCATCCGCGCGACGCCGCGACATCCGCGAAGAGAATCCCCCCGAAGGTTCTCTCGAATTCACTTGCGCCCGCCGGCCCATCGCCGCAGCAGGAGCAGTAGCGCGACGTTGATCCCCGGCGCGGCTAGCGCGAGCCAGGGCCAGGCGGCCTCGAACGCTGCCTCGATGAGGCGGTTCCAGGGCAGGCCCAGCGGGATCAGGAACACGCCCGAGAGCGGGTCGGGCTCGGCGCCGGCCCAGCCGTAGCGCCCCGCGAGAAACAGCGCCGCAGCCGCGATCCAGAGCAGCGCGACGACGCCCGCCGCGATCCCGAATGCGCGTCTCATGGCCTTCACCCTCCACAAGAACCCATTTCAGCCGCCGCGCGTCCGGCGCAGCGTGTCGGAAGGCGCCTCGCCGAACCGAGCGCGATAGGCGGCGGCGAAGCGCCCGAAATGGGCGAAGCCGCACATCAGCGCCACGTCGCTCACGCTCGTCGCCGCATCCGGCTCCGAGAGCCGTTCGCGCGCGCGCCCGAGGCGGATCTCGGTCAGCACTGTCCGCGGCGCGCAGCCGCGCTGCGTCTGGAAGGCCAGTTGCAGCGCGCGGACGCCGACGCCCAACGCCGCGCCGATCGCCGCGACTGTCAGCGGCTCGTCGGAGTGGACGCGCATGAAAGCCACGGCCTCGCGCACCCGCGCCGCGTCGACCGACGCCTCGCGCGCCTTCGGCGACGCGTCGAAGCCGTCGAGCGCGTCGAAGTAGTCGGCAAACAGCGCCTCGGTCGCAGCGAGCGCGCGCGGGCGGCGTAGCGCGCTGTCGGGGCGGTCATGCTCGCCGAGAAACCAGCGCAGATGCGCCGCGAAGGCGCGCATGACGGGATCGACGGCGGAGGCCAGCCCCGACTCGCGCGCGCCGAGGCGGCGCGGCGCCGGGGCGGCGCGGCGCCGGGGCGAGCACGATCGCGGCCGCATAGGCGCCGCCGGCGGCGGGTGGGACGACTTCCGTGCGCCGGGGCCCCTCTCGCAGATAAAGCGTTTCGTCGGCGCGGGCGTCGAGGGCCCGGCCCCGGGCCTCGGTCCGGATGGCGCCGCGCAGCGGCGCGATGAACGACACCCGGTCGGGTTCGGCCAGCGCGATCTCGTGCCCGCTCGAGCGCACGCGCCCGATCGCGAGAGCGCCGAGCGCGAGCGTCGTCACATGCAGGGTCTGAGGCGCGCGCCCGGTGAAGCAGAAGGCGTCGACCCGCGCAAGCAGTTCGCCGACGCCGATGCGCGCGCCGCTCGACGGTGTCCATCTGATTGCGGTCGCCATCGCCAGCGTCCTCCCAAGCTGGCGAAGCGTGACGCATGCGGCGCCGCAAGCGAACGCCTGACGCGCGACCCGCGCGCACTTTCCCGGCTCGCGGAGGGGTCAGCGAACCGATATACGAAGCATGTCTTTCGCGCCGGGAGCGGTCGGAATGGCTCTGGAACAGTTCGAGGTGACGGCCGCCGCGCCCGTGCTGGAGCGCGCCTCCCTCGCCGACCGGGTGGAGCGGTTCGACTTCGCAGACCGGCGCCGCGGCGTCGCGCGCTGGTCGGTCCTGCGCATCGGCGCGGTGGTGATCTCGGAGATCGAGAGCACCGGGCACCGGATCTGCGACAGCGCGGAGCACGGCCTCACGCTGTTCGCGCCGAGTGTGGGGGCGCTCTCGATCACGTCGGGCCGAAGCTGCCTCGGCGGCGGCGCGGGCGAGGTCTTGGGATTCTGGACCGGCCGTCGCGAGAGCGTCGTGCGCGCCGCCGAAGGCGGCTGGTTCCGCGGCCTGGGCGTCCGGGTCGCGACGGCGCCGCGCCACTCCGGCGCGCCCGCGCGCTTGGGCGACGCCGCCGGCGCGCGGGCGCTGTTTTGCTTCGCGCGCGAGGCGATGGACGCCGCCCGCGGCGCGCGCGGCATGTTCCAACGTCCGCGCGCCCGCGCCGCCGCCGAGGCGCTCATTCTCGACGCGGTCGACGCCCTCGGCGAGGGAATGGCGGACTCCGCAGTCCGCGAGGACGCCATCCCGAGCCGGCGCATCCGGCAGGCGGAGGAGTTCATCCGCGCCAACGCCGACGAGCCGCTGACCGTCGAGGCTATCGCGCACGCCGTGGGCGTCGGTCCGCGCAGCCTGCAGGCGGCGTTCCGCCGGACCCTCGACACCACGCCGAGGGCGATGCTCGCCGGAGTGCGGCTCCAGCGCGTGCATGCGCTTCTCGCCGATCCCGCGGCGCAGACCACCGTCACCGAGGTCGCGGACGCCTGCGGCTTCGCCCATCTGGGGCGCTTCGCGCGGGTCTATCGCATGCGCTTCGGGGAAGCGCCGTCGCAGACGCGGCGCAGGGCGCTGGGCCGCGTCTGACACGGCGCGCTTCGCCGTCGCCCGCTCTCGGACGGGCGCGCGCCAGAGCGCCGAGCGCGCCGAGGCCGCCCAGCAGCAGCCACGCCGCGGCGGCCTGAGGCGCATCGGAGAGAGACGCGCGACCCGCGCTCTCCCCAAGCCCGCGATTCGCTTGGAGGACAGCCCTGCGCGCAACGGATAGCGCGCAGGGCGCTTTCTTGGCACCACCGCTTACGGGCGGCGCGCATCGCGTCGCCGCAACGACCGGGAGACGTCATCATGCGCCGCACGCTTTTCGTCGCCGCATCCACCCTCGCCATCGCGACCGCCGCCGCGGCCCAGGACCAGGCCGCGCAAGAGGCCGCCGAGGCGCTCGGCGGCGCGATCGGCGGGCTGATCGCCCTCGCCATGGTGATCGTCGTCGGCGCGGTCGTCGGCTGGGTCGCGAGCCTGATCGTAAAGGGGACCGGCTCAGGCCTGCTCCTCAACATCCTCATCGGCATCGCTGGCTCCTTCCTCGCCGGCTGGCTCCTGCCGGCGCTCGGCGTCGCCATGCCGGGCGGCGTCGTGGGGGCGCTGGCCGCCGCCGTGGTCGGCGCCGTCATCCTGCTGCTGCTGATCCGGCTCATCCGCCGGGTCTGAGCCCGGCGCAAAAAACTCGCCCGCAAGGGCGCCCGAGAAAGGACTCTCATGCCGCACGCCGCGCTGACCTGCGCCCGCTCCGTCGCCCTCGCTGCGGCGCTCTGCGCGACGGGGCTCGCCGCTTCGGCGGCGCCGCTCGTCGAGCCGCTCGACGCCTGCTTCTTCGCGCCGCCCGACGACCCGGCCCTGCCGCGCCCGAGCTGCGGCTATGTCGTGACGCCCGAGAACCCCGACCACCCCGACGGCGCGCAGGTGAGGCTCGGCTTCATGCGGCTCGCCTCCCGCGCGGCCGAGCCCGCGACGCCGCTCTTCATGCTCGCCGGGGGGCCGGGCCAGAGCCTGATCGCAGCCGAGACGCTGATGCTGTTCGCCGAGGGCTTCCTCGGGCCGATCCTTGAGTCGCGCGACGTGGTGATCCTCGACCAGCGCGGCGCGCCCAACAGCCTCCCCATGCTCGACTGCCCCGCGATGTACGGCTTTCCGTGGCTTGCCCACGAACGCGGGCTCGACGAGGCGCAGACGCTCGAGGCCGGGCGTGACCTCCTCGCCGCCTGCGCCGCCGACGCGCGCGCCGCCGGGATTGACCTCGCGCAATATGACAGCGTGCGCATCGCGGCGGATGTCGACGCCGCGCGGCAGGCGCTCGGCTACGCGCGGATCGTCTATTACGGCGCGTCCTACGGCGCGCAACTCGGCCAGCACGTCATGCGGGACTTCCCCGCCATGCTTGAGGCGGTGATCCTCGACGGCGCCAATTCGCTGTCGCGCAGAAGTTGGGTGGAGGACCGCGTGCGCGACGTGCAGGACGCGACCGACGCGCTGGCCGCGCTCTGCGAGGCGGACGCGAAATGCGCCGAAGCCTACGACATTCCCGCGATGCTCGACCGCGCGATGGCGCTGTTCGACGCGGGGCCGATCGAGACGCGCTACGCCGACCCCGACGACCCGGCCACCGTGATCCCCGTCACGCTGAACGAGGCCGACCTAGCCTCGACGATCTTCGAGTTCCAGACCGGCCAGATCGCCATCCGGTCGCTGCCCGCCATCCTCTCGGCGATCCTCGCCGAGGGGCGGAGTTCGGTCGCCGCGATCCTCGGCGAGCTGAAGGGCGAGGCCATCCTCGCCTCGCGCGACGCGGCGAAAGGGTCTATGGCGATGCTGATGCACATGGCGGTGGTCTGCTCGGACGATCCTGTCCGCGCGCCCGAGGACATGCGGGTCGACCCCGGCGCGAGCCGCTACGCGCGCGCCTATGGCCGCTCGGTGCTCGAGGAGTACATCGAGTTCTGCCGCGCGGTGGACGTGCCGCCGCTGCCCGACAGCACCGATGTCGACGTCGCGACCGATGTTCCGACGCTGATCCTCGCCGGCCGGCTCGACGCCCGCACGCCCGCGCTGAGGAGCGAAATCGTCGCGCGGGCCCTGCCGCGCGCCGCTCTGGTCGTGTTTCCGGAAGGCACCCATGTCCAGCTCGGCGAGATCAATCTGTGCGCGGGAAGGATCGTGAAGGCCTTCCTGTCCGACCCCGCCGCGGCGCCCGACACCGGCTGCATCGCCGAGATGGCGCGTCGCGGCTTCGTTCTTCCGGATGGAGCCATCAGCGTCGAATAGAGGCGTGGGCCGCCCCGTCGACGCGCCGTCGCCTTGCGGACCGCCGGGGTTTTCGGCCAGCGTGAAGCGCGAAGAACGCGTGGCATGGCCCCTGCGGAGTGGCGGGACGGAATGGGGATAGAGGTCGACGCCCTGAAACGACGCCGCGCGCCGATGACCGAAGGGGCGCCCCGCGGGTCCGGCGCCCGTTGGCTTAAGCGCCCAAGGGGCGAAGCGCGGTGACGGGCGCGCGCATCCGACGCTTTTTCGGCCCGCTTGCGGGGCTGGCGCTCGTCGCGGCGCTCACTGCCCAATGCGCGGCGACGAATCCTGCCACACCTGAACCGCCCGCGCTCTTGCGACTGGTCGGGCCGGGGGGCGTCGAGGTCGAGGCCCTCGGCGACCGCGCGTCGGAAGTTCTCGCTCGGCGCTGCGTCGCCTGCCATGGCTGCTACGACGCGGCCTGCCAGCTCAAGCTCGTCTCTCATGAGGGGGCGCTGCGCGGCGGCGTCAAGGCGCAGGTCTATGACCAGAGCCGCCTCGCCGCCGCGCCGCCGACGCGCCTCGGCGTCGATGCGCGCACGACTGCGGAGTGGCGCGTGCTCGGCTTCCACCCGGTTCTGCCGGATGCGGATCGCCCTGATCCCGACGCCTCGGTCATGGCGCGGCTGATCGCACTCGCCCGCGCCAATCCGCCGGTCCCGGACGCGCCCCTGCCGGAGGCGCTGACGCTCGACACGCTCGCTGCGAGTTGCCCCGCGCCCGACGAGATCGCGGACCACGTGGAGGCCGCGCCGCATGGCGGCATGCCCTACGGCGCCGCGCCGCTGTCGGACTCGGAGTTTGAAACGCTGGCGACCTGGATCCTGGCGGGCGCGCCGCCGCCCACGCCCCGCGCCGCGCCGTCCCCCGCGATCGCCGCCCGCGTCGCTGCGTGGGAGCGCTTCTTGAACGGCGCGTCGCCGCGGGAACGCCTTGTCGCGCGCTACCTCTATGAGCACCTGTTCCACGCCAAGCTGCATCTCGACGGCGGCGCGCCCGACCGCTTCTTTCGCCTGATCCGCTCCGAGACGCCGACCGGCGAGGCGCCTTACGAGATCGCGACGCGCAGGCCCTGGGACGATCCCGGCCGCGCCTTCCACTATCGTCTCGCGCCGGCGGAGGAGGTTCCGGTCCACAAGGACCAGAACGTCTATGCGCTGTCGCCCGCGCGCATAGCGCGGCTTCGGGCGCTGTTTCTCGACCTCGCCTGGACTGTGGACAGCCCGCCCCCCTATGGCGAGGCGGCAGGTGCGAATCCATTCCTAACCTTCGCCGCGATCCCCGCCGACAGCCGCTACCGCTTCCTGCTCGACGACGCGCTGTTCTTCGTGCGCGGCTTCGTGCGCGGTCCGGTCTGTCATGGCCAGATCGCGACCAACGTCATCGAGGACCGCTTCTGGGTCGCGTTTCTCGACCCCGGCTGGGACCTCGCCGCGACCGATCTGGCCTTCCTGCGCGAGGCCGCCCCGCTGCTCAAGCTGGCAGCGGCGCAGACCGAAGGGCTGCTGTTCCAGCGGTTGCAGGCGATGGCGGGCGACGGGCAGGCCGCGTGGCTCGCCCTGCGCGACTCGCGCTACGCGGCGAGCCTGAAGCATGCCGGCGGGTTTCCCCTGGAGGCGCTCTGGACCGGCGACGAGGACGCGTTCCTGACCGTCGTGCGGCATTTCGACAACGCGGCGGCGCGGCGGGGGCTGATCGGCGACGACCCCGAGACGGCGTGGGTGATCGACTACCCGCTGTTCGAGCGCCTGCATTACGACCTCGTCGCGAGCTACGACGTGTTCGGCGACGTCGAGCACCAGCTGGCCACGCGGCTGTCGATGGACCACCTGCGCCGCGAGGGCGAGGACCTTTTCCTGAGCTTCCTGCCCCCCGAGGTCCGGCCTGCCTTGCACGACGCGTGGTATCGCGGCCCACTCGCCGATCTGCATGCGCCCTGGGCGGCCCGCCGCGCCGCCGACGCGCGCCCCGCCGCCATCGCCTACGACAGCGCACGGCCAATGCCCGAATTCCTCGCCGCATGGCGCGCCCGTGTTCCGCCTTCGGGAGACCTCAACCGCTGTTCGGCCCCATGCGGATCGGACGCCGCCGCGCGCGCCCTGTCGCGGATCGCTGGCGAGGGCGGGCCGTGGGTCGCCTTCCTGCCGGACCTCACCCTGCTCAGGTTGCGCCGCGCGGATGGTGGCGACGCGGTGTTCAGCCTGATCCGCGATAAGGCGCACGCGAACATCGCCCTGCTGCTCGGAGAAGCGCTGCGGCGCGAGCCCGAGGCCGACCGCCTCACAGTGGCCACAGGCGTGTTCGGCGCCTATCCGAACTTCCACTTCGACGTCGAGCAAAGCGACGTGGAAGCCTTTGTCGATGCGCTCTCGGCGATGCGGACGCCGCGGGACTGGATGACGCTCGTCGACCGCTTCGGCGTGCGCCGGTCGAGCACGCGCTTCTGGCCGACCCTCGACGCGATCAACGCCGCGTTGGCCGCGGCCGAACCGACGGTGCCGGGCCTCCTCGATCTGGGGCGATATCGCGACCCAAGAGCGGAGGATCGGCTGGAATGACGCGCGGCGGGAAGGAGGCGAGCGCTACGCGAGCGGACTTGCCGCCGTTGACAGCGGGTGCAGTTCCGTCGTCGGCGAACGCCGTGCAGTCTAACCGGATGTGTCACGAATGCGCGCCCTCTATGTAGGCCCTCCCGTATCGCACGCCCACTCCCGAGCGGCCGACGCCGGCGACATGTCCGGCGCTTGCGCGAACGGCTGTTCACCGCGCTCTATCGCATGCCTCGCGACCGGCTGGGAACCGTTACCCGCCACCTTTCCAGCGCGGCGGTCGGCGAGGATGATCGCACGCCCGCCGCCTGCGCGAACGGCAGACTACCGCGTTTGGCAGGGCGCCCCGCGACCGGCGGCTTTCGGGAGGGGCCGTCACTCGTCAGCTTTCGCGTCGAGCCCCTCACGCACGATCCGCATTCGTTCGGCGGGGTAGGGCTGCAGTATCCGCGCCGCCT
>NZ_FNQM01000051.1 GCF_900107585.1 Rubrimonas cliftonensis
GCCAACTTGACACCCGCCTGAGCCACGCCGACCAATATCAAGCCGGGTCACTTCTCAATGGAAATCCCGGGTCAGTTCCGCGCGGAAACCAACACGCAGTGTCTCGGAGACGCGATGATGACGCCCAAGGCGCGCAGCGCACGGCGCATTGTCCCACCGACGCGGCTGCGATCATCACGGCTTGCTCGTCGGGCGGCCTTGACCGAACACTGACCCGGTCACGCGGATCAACCTCGTCGTCGCAGACCATCGAATAACCCGCAAAGCCCAGAACAACGGATTGGCGTCGTGCATCCCTTCCTTGATCATGTCGCGACGCTGCTGGCGGCGATCCGCCGGGACGGTCGCTTCGCCGCCGGCGGCCGGGTCGCGTTCCGCACGCCGATGTTCACGGTCGCGGGCATCGGCGAGATCGGCTTTCCCGTGGCCTCTTCGCAGATCGACGCGCTCGCCGCATCGGCCGCCGAGGCCCCGTTCGGCCGGGGCGTCGAGACGGTGCACGACCGCGCCGTCCGCAGCACGCTCCAGATCGACGCCGGCCGGATCGCGATCGCGGGCGCCGGCTGGCGGCGCATGCTCGACGAGGTGCTGGACCGGATTCGCGACGACCTCGGCGTTCGCGGCGAGTTGCGGGCCGAGCTTTACAAGCTGCTGATCTACCGGCCGGGGGATTTCTTCAAGCCGCACCGCGACAGCGAGAAGGCGCCCGGCATGGTCGCGACCCTCGTGCTCGCCCTGCCGACCCGCAGCGCCGGCGGCCGGCTGATCGTACGCCACCGCGACGAGGAAGCGCGCTTCGATCTCGGCGGCGACGACCCGTCCGAGACCGGCTTCGCGGCCTTCTACGCCGACTGCCTGCACGAGGTGCTGCCGGTCACCGACGGCCACCGGCTCGTGCTCACCTGGAACCTGATCCGGGACGATGCCGGCGCGGAGGCATCGGCGCCCGACCATGCCGCCGAGACGGAGGCGCTCGCCCGTCATCTCGCGAGCTGGCCGGACGATGCCCCGGCCAAGATCGCGATTCCGCTCGAGCATGCCTACACGCCGGCCGAGATCGGGCTGTCGCGGCTCAAGGGCGTCGACCGCGCCCGCGCCGAGGCGCTCGCGGCGGCGGCGCGGCGCGCGGGCGTGGTGGTCGGCGCGGCGCTCATGACCGCAACCGAGACCGGCTGGGCCGAGTATGCGGGCGCGCCACGCTGGCGGCGCGGGCGCTACGAGGAGGAGGATGAAGATCTGTTCGAGCTCGTCGGGACCGAGAGGATCGCGCTCGAACTCTCGAACTGGGATGGCGGCGACGGCCCGACGCTTCGCGACGGGTTCCCCCTCGCGGCAGACGAGATCGCCGCGTCGGACTTTCTCGCGCATGTCGCGGAGGGCGCCATCGCGTTCCACGAGGCGACCGGCAACGAGGGCGTGAGCTACGAGCGCAGCTACGCCCAAGCCGCGCTGGTGTTCTGGCCGGAGGCGCGCACGGCGGACGTGTTGCTCGCGTCTGGACGGAACGCGCTCGCCGCCGAGATCGAGGCGCGATGCCTCGAAGGCGCGACGGAGAGCACGCCGCTCGCAAGTCTTCTCGGACGGCTCGCGGCCGTCTGGCCGGCGCCCGATCCACGCGGTCATGACGACCGGGCGCCGCGGTTGCTCCCCGCAGCTCTGCGCGGGCTCGACGCGCTCGGCGATATGGCTCTCACCGGCCGGCTGTTGCGCGCGGTGGCCTGGCATGGCGACATCGTGGCGGAGGACGCCGCCGCGCTCGTCGCCGCCCTGAAGCCGCTCGTGGCGTCTGATCGGCCAGTGGTCCTCGACGCGCTGGCGCGCGGGGCGATCCGCCTGCGGCCAGAGGCGGCGGCGGCGCTGCTGGCGCAGGCCGCGGCCGAGCCGGACCTTGTCGGCGCCGGAGCGCTCGACGGCGGCGTGGTCGACCTCACGGCGCTCCTCGCCCGGGCGGCGTCGGACGAGCTGGCTCGACGGATGGTCAAGCCCACGGCGCTGGCCGACCTCCTGACCGCCGCCTCGGCCCTGTCGACCAGCGCCGTCGCGGCCCTCTGCGACGCTCTGCTCGCGGATCCAGAACTCTACCACCCGGACCGCATCCTGCTGCCGCTCGCCCGCGAGCTGGCGCGCAGGGCGCGCTCACCGGCGCTGCCGCTTCGGCTTCGCACGGCGCTGCTCGACCATCTGGGGGCGCGGATCGCCGCGCCGCTCGCGCCGCCGTCGGACTGGACGAGGACAGCCAGGCTCGGCTGTGATTGCCCCGACTGTCGCGCCGTCTCCGCGTTTCTCGCGGCACCCGACAAGGCCGAACTGGCCGTCAGGGCCGCGCAGGAGCGGCGGACGCATGTCGAGCGGATCTGTCGCGGCGCACAAGCCGATCTCGACTACGCCACGATCAAGGCCGGCAGCCCGCACCAGCTGATCCTGCGCAAGACCGACGCCAGCTATCGGCGGCGTGTCGGCCAGCGACAGCAGGACCTCGACGACCGCGCGATGTTGAGCGGCGAGCCGCCGGCGTCGGCCCCATGAAACGGGCCGCATCGCCGTTGCGCGACGAAGGCGCGGACAATACCGCGGTCCGCTGTGGCCGATCGACCTCGCGCCATGGCAACCTGACGCCCGACAGTCGCCGGAAAGTCCGCCGCCGATGAACGAGCCCGTCGCCCGCCTCCGCATCACGCTGCAGAACATCGAGCCCGCCATCTGGCGTCGCGTCGATGTGCCGACCTCGGCGACGCTCACGGCGCTCCACGGCGTCATTCAGACCGCGATGCGCTGGCAGGACGCGCATCTCTTCGAGTTCGTGGCGGGCGACCGGGTGTACGGTGAGCCCCACCTGCGTGAGGGCATGTCCGTGCGCAAGGTCCTTCAGGCGCGGAGCGTCCGCCTGCAGCAGATCCTCGACCGCGGCATCGACCGGCTTCTCTACGTCTACGACTTCGGCGACGACTGGCGGCACGACCTCGTGGTGGAGGGCGTCCGCGAGGGCGACGCCGACGTCGACTATCCGGCCTTCGTCGACGGCGCCCGCCGTGCGCCGCCCGAGGACGTCGGCGGCCTGCCGGGCTACGCCGACTTCCTCGCCGCGGTCACCAAGCCCCGCCACCGCGAGCACAAACGCATGCTCACCTGGTACGGCGGGCCCTACGATCCCGACGACATCGACGAGCCTGACATTCGGCGGGGCCTCGCCGCCATCGCCGACCGCCGCCGTGGTCCGCTGATGAGCCACCGGACGGGGCGCAGGTCGGCGCCGGGGCAGTACGGGTCGTAACTGCGTCGATCGGCTGCCGGATACGCCGTGCGTTGGCTTGTGAGGCCGCACAAAAACGCCCAGAAACCGCGGAACACACAGGCAACAAAGGCGATTTCTGTCGGACCTAAGGCAAATGAAAACAGACACTTAAGTGTTTTTTCCTGCCCTCCGAAGGCCAAGGGCGATGTCGCGGCCCAAGGATCGCGGCTGCGGCCGGATCGAAATCCGAATGAGGGCCGGCTCTACGATTCCCCAGGCCGTAGGCGATCCAACACCTGACGGACCGCGAGACGTTACGCCGACATTCTGCGGACAGCGGTGTCCGGAAAAAGCTGCCAGACGATGCTAAGTCTCTGAACTGATTGGTGCACCCGACAGGATTCGAACCTGTGACCTCTGCCTTCGGAGGGCAGCGCTCTATCCAGCTGAGCTACGGGTGCCTGAGCGAGTGGGTACAGCACTCCCCGGCGCCTTGCAATCGCGCATGCGGATCATTCCGGCGCGGCGGGCTGCGCGACGAACCATGCGCCGTGCAGCGCCTCCACCGCGTCGGGGTCGGTCCTGGCGGCGCGGTCGAGCGGCGAGACGCGGTCGGCGAGCAGTCGCGCGGGAAAGCCCGTGGGGTCGCCGCCGGGAACCCCGATCTCGAGAATGCGGTCGGCGAGCGTCAGGGCCTCGCGCCGGTCATGGGTGGCGATCAGCGCGGCGGCGCCGCTGCGCGCCAGGGCCTGCGCGACGAGCGCGCGCATGGCGGCGGCGCCGGCGGGGTCGAGAGACACCAGAGGCTCGTCCATCAGCATCAGCGACGGGCGCACCGCCAGCGCGCGGGCCAGCGCGGCGCGGCGCTGCATGCCCAGCGAGGCGCGCTCGGGGTGCGTGTCCGCCGCCTCCGCCAGACCGACCTCGGCCAGCAGATCGCGTGCGCGGGAAAGGCCGCCGGCGCCGGGAACGAGGGCGATGTTCTCGGCCAGCGTGCGCCATGGCAGCAGGCGGGGGGTCTGGAACACCATCGCGAGCCGCCCCGGCGGGCGCATGATGCGGCCGTCGAAATCGTCGTCGAGGCCGGCGATCAGCGCCAGAAGGGTGCTCTTGCCCACGCCCGACGGCCCCAGCAGCGCCGCGACCTCTCCGGCGGCGAGATCGAAGGCGACGTCCTTCAGGATCCTGCGGCGACCGAAGTCCTTGGCGAGCAGCCGGACGGAGAGGCCGCCTGAAATCTCCGCCCGCGCGTCTTGCATGTCAGCGCCGCCACCGCGCCGCGCGCCGTTCCCATGGCTGCAGGATCGCGAGTTCGATCGTCTGCACGACCAGCACGAACCCGAGCGCATAGGCGAGGATCGAGGCGACGTCGAAGAGCTGGAAATGCATCGAGAGCTGGAATCCCACGCCGTTCGGCCGCCCCAGCAGCTCGACCACCAGCACGATCTTCCACACCAGCGCGAGGCCGTTGCGCGCCGCGGCCGCGAAGAACGGCGCAAGCTGCGGCAGCACGACATGGCGCATCCGCGCGCGCCAGCCGAACTCGTAGACCTGCGCCATCTCGGCGAGATCGCGCGAGAGCGCGCGGCCGCCCTCCCGCAGCATCGCCGCGACGTTGGGGATCTTGTTGACGGCCACGGCGGCGATCGCCGCCACCTCGGTCAGGCCGAACCAGACGTAGCAGAGGATGATCGTCACCAGTGCGGGCAGGTTCAGAAACAGCGTCAGCCAGCCGCCGAAGGCGCGGTCGGCCGCCGGGCTCATGCCCATGAACAGGCCGATCGCCGCGCCGATCGACATCGAGATCGCGAAGGCCGCCGCCACGCGCAGCAGCGTCATGCCGAGGTGGAAGAAGTAGCCGTCGCTGACCGCGAGCCGCGCCGCCGCGAGCACGGCCAGCGGCCCCGGCAGCACGTCGCTCTGCACGGCGGCCGCCGCGAGGGCCCAGACCAGCGCGAAGCCGGCCAGCGATAGCGCCGGCCACAGCAGCGCGGCTAGGGCTTCGCCCGACATGCTCCGACTGCGCGGCCTGACCGTCGCGACCGCGGGATGGGGCCTCGCCCCGGTCACTCGCCCGTCGGCGCGGGGAAGGCGGCGGCGTCGAAGGCGCCCCCGCTGCGTTCAAAGGCTTCGCCCCCCGCAGCGCGCAGCGTCTCGTAGGTCGCGCGGGCCGCCTCGGTGTCCGCCTCGGTCCACGACGCGACGATGATCCCTGCGCGATAGGCGTCGCGCAGCGCCGCGAACTCGGCGTCGCTCCCCGCGCGCATCAGCGGGCGCAGGCGCTCCCATTCGGCGTCGCTCTCCAGCATCAGCGCGCCGGCGGCGCGAACGGCGCGGTCGAGGCGCGCGATCATCGCGGGGTCGGTGCGCGCGGCGTCCCACACGAAGCCCACCAGCGGCGGCGCCGGAGCCACCCCCAGCGCCGCAAGGGCGCCCTCGACGTCGATCACCTCCTCCGCGCCGGCGGCGCGCAGCCGCGCGGCGTAGTGCCAGTAGGTCGACACCGCCGCCGCCGCGCCGATCTGGAGCTGGCGCGACATCAGCGGCGGCGCGCCGAACAGCGTCTCGGTCTCCGCCGCGAGGTCGAAGCCGCAGTCGCGCGCCGCGAGCGCCTGGTAGATCAGCCAGCTCTTGTCCTGCGCGCCGCCGACCACGCCGACCGGCTTGCCGCGCAGGTCGCAGACCGAGGCGACGCCTGCTTCCGGCGCGGCCATCAGCGCCCCGAGCGCGCGCGAGTAGGGAAAGAAGCGCACGTCCTCGCCCGCCGCGCGGCGGTTGAGCGCCCAGAGCCAGTCCGCGACGATCAGATCCGCCGAGCCGGCCTGGAAGGCGATGGTGGCGCCGTCGCGCCCAGCCAGCTCCACCGTCTCCAGCGTGAAGCCCTCGGCGGCGTCGAGCCCGTGGGTGCGGATCGCGTCCGTCAGCCAGTTCACCGTGCCGAATTTCAGGACGGCGACCCTGAGCGCAGGTTCATCCGCCTGCGTCGCAGGCGCCAGGATCAGCGCGAGGGCGACGCCAAGGGCGCGCAGCGGGCTCACTGCTTCAGGAGCCGGTTGCGGATGATGTAGCTGATGCCGCGGTCCCAGCTCTCGTCGGTGTTGCCGCGGATGTCGGTCGATCCGCCGCCGACGAGCGCGCCGGTCTCCGCGTCGCGGACATAGACGGAGATCGAGAGGATCAGGTTGGAGGTCTTCTGCACCTCGCCGGTGATCGCCACGTCGGCGCCGAGCGCCGCCGCGATCTCGCTGTCGCAGCCGTTGCAGTGGGCGATGTTGGAGATGCGGTCCAGCTTCGCCGCCGCCGGGGCGACGTCGACGAACTCGAAGCGGTCCTCCTCGGTGAGCCGGCGCACCAGCGTCTCCTCGATGCGCGCCAGCCGGGCCAGCTCGTCGCCCTGCTGGCCGCCGGGGCTCGTGTCGATGAACCGCAACCCGAAGAAAGCGGCGCGCTTCTCCGCCGCCGCCGCTGCGAAGGCGAGGGTCGATGCGAGGGCCGCGCAGGCGAGAATCTGACCGACGAGTTTCATGCCTGCACGGTATCCACGCCGCGGGCTCCGTCAATGCCAAGGTCGGCGCATCGTCCGAAAGGCACTTGCGTCTCTCAGAAACTGAAAGGCCCGACGGTCGGCGCTTGACCGGTACGCGGACATCGGGCTCCCTTCTGGCCAACGAACAAAGAAGAAATCCATGACAGGGAACACGCGATGCGGAGCGCCATTGCGCTATCGATGACCTTTGCGTTGTTTGCGGCGGGCGCCGGGGCGGCGGAGATCAAGGCCGCTGTCCTGCGCGTTGAGCGCGAGCGGCCTCTGCCCCTGTCGCGTCTTGACCTGCCCGCGGG
>NZ_FNQM01000052.1 GCF_900107585.1 Rubrimonas cliftonensis
CCCCGTCGAGCATGGCTCTGGGGGGTGGGTCACATGGGTCAGATCTCAGTGGAAATTGGGCCGCTTCCCGGGTCAGTTCCGCGTGGAAATCAACATGTTCGGCGTCTTATCGAAAAAGGGCGGACCTTCTAGCGCGCCGGCCGTGACCGTTGGCGAGAACATGACGATCTGGCGCTCCGCGCCCTGAAGGGCATGAATCGTTCCAACGGTCAGGCCACCCGGCGCGCCGACCGCCGCCAGCGCGGCGCGAAGGGCGGTCGCCTGGCCGGCATATGGCGTCACGATCGCGACAACCTTCGAGACTTCGTCGTCGAACCAGGCCTCGATTTCGGCGCGGCGTCGGGCGAGCCAGCCGGCGATCTCGGCCGCCTCCTGATCGTTGCGCCAGCCCGAGCCTACCTTCCGGGCAACGCCGCGCACGTTCGCCCATCCGAGCGGGGGCAGACGCCGCTCGGCGTCAGGCGTCATGGGGAGAAGGCGGCCGCCGTAGACGAGGTCGTTGCAGAACCCGACGATCTCCCGGGGACAGCGACGGTGCTCATTGAGGAACACTCCCTCGTCGCCCGGGCTCGCGAAGGCTGTCGCCGCGTGAGCGGCCTGCATCAGGCTGCCGGTCGAGGCGGCGAGTCCCTGCGTCCTGATTGTCGCGGCCTGAACCTCGGTGAAGCCGCTGCGCGCGAGATTGGCCTCGTCGGCCGCAACCGAGACCGCCGGTATGGGCTCGATCTGGTGAACGTCGCCCACGACCACGGCGCGGCGGGCGAGAGCGAGCGAGGGCGCGCCCAGCTCCGGCGCCACCTGCCCCGCCTCGTCGATGATCAGAAGATCGATGAACTCCGTCAGGGACTTGTCGCCGCCGGGCCGGCTCCCGTCGGGGTTCCACAGCGCAAAGTGCCTCGGGAGCATATGAAGCGTCGATACGAAGCAGGGCGTGACGCAGGCCATATGGCGAAAACGCTGCTCGCCGCCGGCCCTGCCGGGCTGGTTCAGAAAAGCGAAGGGCCTGCCGGGCTTCTGGAGACGTCGCGTGCGGATCAGCCACTGGACTTCCCACCATCGCGCGGCGAGTAGAAAGGCGCGCGGGCGCAGCGTGACGTCGAGGAGGCGGTCGAGTTCGGCCGGGTCGGCGCAGGCGGCGTCGGCGAGGTCGGCCGGCGTCCCGGTCTGCGCCAGGGAGCCGATCAGACGTGGCCAGCGCTCGCGCGCCGCATGACGCCGCTCCGCCTCGCGAAGAGCGGCGGTCGCCTCCGTCGTCTCCGCCTCGACCGCCCCGCGACGGCTGCTCAGCGCCGACTGAATTGCCGGCAGCAGGTCGGCGCGACGCACCGGAACCAGACTGTCGAAGGGCTGATGATCGAGGCCCGCGGCGCGAAACAGCGCCCGCGCATCGAGCCAACGCGCCCGGCGCCGCCCGAGGCACCAGAGCAGTGCGGTTGCGATCGGACCCGGCAGGGCCTTACGCATGGCGGTTTCGATGCGCACCTCACCGTCATGGAACGCTGCCATCGCGATTTCGGCGTCAGTGACGCGCCTTTTGGCGTCAAGGATCGACGCAGCGTCCGCACCCGCCGCGGTCAGCGCTCCAGCTTCGACGCAGAGCTCGCCGATCACGGCCTGCGCGGCCGAGAGCTCGGCGTAGAGGGCGTCGGCGACGTCCTCGATCCGGTCGAAGCGCCGCGCGAACTGCGCCGTCGCGTTGTCGAGCATCGACCGCTCCGCCGCCGCCAGCGCCTCCGGCGCGTGAAGCGCGACGACCACGCCGTCCGGCTGCGGACCGAAGCGGCCCATCTGAAGGCCTTCGAACGCCCGCGCCCTGCCCGCCGCCGGCATGAGCATCGCGAAGGAGCCGACGCTCGGTATCCAGCGGCGCGCCAGAGGCGTGTCGGCGAGCTTCGCCGGAAGGTCGGCGCCATCGAGGCTCTCGACGGCGCTCCGGATCGCCCTGTTGTTCGTCGACGCCACGACGATGATTGGTGGCGGGGCGTCGGCGCCCATGAGCGCGGCCTCGACGACGCGGGTCGCGACAAGCGAACGGATCAGTGTGGTCTTGCCGGTGCCGGGCGGGCCAGCGACCGCGAGGATCTCGCCCTCGGCGAGCGCGTCGACATGGTGAAGGGCCTCGCGCTGACGGGTCGAGAGCGGCCAGAGACCGCCCAACTGACCGAGATGGCCGCGCCGCGCCGCCTCGCGCGCCGACGCGTCGAGAAGCGGCCGGCACGGTCGGGCGCGCACGAGGGCCGGCAGGCAGCCCGGCGGCCGTTCCCGGTCGAGATCATTCAGAAGATCGAGCACGTGCCGCGCGGGGACCGGCGGCGGCTCGGCGAGGAGGCGCGCTCCGTCGAGGCGCACGTGATCAGGAAGCGCGAGCTTCGCGAGCGGCGCGCCGGCGACCGCCTCGATCATGGCCTCGAGCCAGCCGACCATCGCGGGCCACGTCTCAAGAGGCTCGCGCGGCCGATGTTCGAGAAACCGGTCGCAGGCCTCCAGCGCGCCGATCTGCGGCGCATCGCCGGCCGCGCCGTCGAGATGGTCGCGCGCGATCCATGGCCGCGCCGTGGCATGCGGGCGCAGCACGCCTTTGGCGTCCAGCAACGCGGGCAGGACGAAGGGCGCCGTCTGCGATGACAGGGACACCGCCGCGCCGTGCTCATAGCGCGCCGCGAAGATGGCGGGCGCGATCAGGACCTGGGTCGCGTCCGGATCGGGCGCCCTGACGATGCGCCGCGCCGCATCGCGCACCACGCCGGCCGCAAAGGCCTCGTCAAGGACGCCCGCCCGGATCTGGTCCCAAGCGATCAACTGGCCGCGCGAGAAGTCCACCCTTGGCCGCGCCCCGTCAGCGAGCGTCGCGCGGAAATATCCCAGCGCCGACATCAGACGCGTCCGGCGGTTTGCAGGTCGGACCCATGGCGGCCGGGCGTCCATGGCGCCCTGACGAGCAGGTCCTTCATTCGCCGAACCGACGCGAGGGTGCGAGCGTCAGCCAGTCGCGACCGCCGAACGCCACGAGGGCGACCAGCAGGAGATCGGCCTGCGGGTCCGGCTTGAACACCACCGTGATCTTCCGGTCGCGCCCGCCATGGCGCGCAATCCACCCGTCGAGTGACGTCGGCAGCCGCGCGCCCGACTGGGGATTCTCAAGGATCGAGACGAGCAGGGCGTCGATTTCGTCGAGGCGCCTGACGGCTGCGGCGACGTCGCCGTCCGTCACCGCGAGGATGTGGTCCACGATGCCGTCGATGTCGCGCGAGACCAGGGGATGCGGCGCAAGGCGCATCACGCACCGTCGTCGCCGCGCAGCGCGGCAAGCCGCGCACGCGCGCCGCGCGTGAGATCGGCGGGTTCGCCGAGCGGCGCCCACTGATCGACGGGCAGCGCGAGGCGCCGGGTCAGCTCGGCCTCGAAAAGCGCCTGTTCCGCGGCGCGCGCGGCGCGCGCGCGCATCATCTCGCCAGAGACCGCCGCGCTGATCGTCGGATACTCGCCCCGTCGGACGAGGTCCTCCGCGAAGGCGAAAGCGGCGTCCGTGAAACTGACCGACTGCTTGCGCACGCCCATGACGTCCAACCTCATCAAGTGCTCTGCTGGAGCACCAGTAGCCCTCGCGCCGCCACGCGACAAGCAGGTGCCGACAGGGCCTGGCGTCGGGGCTCGGGCGGCGCAGTTCCCGACGGGCTGCACAATACGTGGAAGCCGGTTCGGCGACAATCGTCCGCCATGTCCGAAAACCGTGTCGGCGTCGGACGCCGGCGCATCATACCCTGCAAAATATGTTTTGTAGGGTAAGGATGAGATCGATACACCCTGCGAAATGATTTTTGTAGGGTATGGAATGATCAAGTCGCACAGCGCAACCGGAACGTCGGCCTATGCCGAGCTGCTGAGGCTTCTGCGCGACGAAGTCGTCTCGGACATCCGCGGGGCGCCGCGGCTCAAGACGATCAACGGCCGCGGCTACTGGTACGACCAGCACCGCATCGGCGCGCAGACCCTCGACCGCTACATCGGCGAAGACGGCCCAGAGCTGCGCGATCGCCTTGCCGCGGCGCAGGCGTTGCGTGCGCAGTCCAAGGAGGCGGCGCGCGGACGCGCGCGCCTCATGCGCGTGCTACGCGCCGAAGGCTTCCGGATGTCGGATATCGCGAACGGTCAGGTCGTCGCCGCCATGGGCAAGGTCGGCGTCTTTCGCCTCGGCGGCACGCTCGTCGGCACGCACGCCTTCCGGTGCTACGAGGGAGAGCTTGGCGTCCGGATCGGCTTCGACGATGCGGCGATGACCGACGACATCGACATCGCGAGCTTCGAGCGCCTGTCGATCGTGCTCGAGGATCGCGTCGACCCGCCCCTCGCGGACGTCTTCGCCGATCTCAGGTTCGACCCCGTCCCGTCGATCGAGCGGGGCCGCGTCTGGCGCTGGCGCCAGACCGAGCGGCAGGCGCTCGTCGAGTTCCTGACGCCGTCGTTCGATGCGGAGGAAGGAGTGCGCGATCTCCCGGCGCTCGGCGTCAGCGCGCAGAGCCTGCACTTTCTGAACTATCTGATCGCCGAGCCGATCCATGCGGCGTTCCTCTACCGTTCCGGCGTTCTGGTGCGGATCCCGCGGCCGGAGCGCTTCGCCATCCACAAGCTCATCGTCTCCGATCGACGCCGAGATGGCGTCGAGTCGATCAAGGCGCGAAAGGACCTCGCCCAGGCGGCGTTCCTGATTGAGGTGCTGGCGGAGGAACGGCCGGAGGATCTTGCGGAGGCCCATGAGGCGGCCCGGGCGTCCGGACCGGCGTGGAGAAAGCGGCTCGACGCCGCGCTTCGGCGCGCGCCGGAGACAAGGGCGATCATCGACGCTCTGCCCGGATGAGGCCGGCCCTGATCACTGCGCGCATCCGACGCCTCATTCGCCAACACGATCTGCGGACATTGGGCAGTGGTCGTCATGCGCGCCGATCGGCCCGTCGGCGCGGCCCCGCCCGCTCGGCGTCGAGGTCTGACGTCCCGCGGCGGATCGATGAAGGGGGGTCACATGGGTCAGATCTCAGTGGAAATCAGGCCGCTTCCCGGGTCGGTTCCGCGTGGAAATCAACAATGACGCATCTTCAACCGGCGCCATAACGACTTGCGGCCATGGCCGATGCGGTTTGGCTGCCGCTAGTCCGGACGGCTCATCCGGTCGCGAAACCACGTCGCCAGAGCGGCCTCGGACACGGCGCCGCCAGCGACGCCCTCCATGGTTCGGATCGCATCGAGCTTGTCGAAGAGGAGCCGGTAGCCGTTGTCGGCGAGAAACAGGCGGGCGGCGATCCAGGCCGTTCGCTTGTTGCCATCGACGAAGCCGTGGTTCTTGGCGATCCCGTAGGCGTAGGCCGCCGCCAGATCGGCGGCGTCCGGCTCACCGTAGTTCGCGAGATTGACCGCCCGCGCCAGCGCGCTCTCGATCCCGCCAGCATCGCGAACGCCCTCGGAGCCGCCGTGCTCGGCGAGCTGCCGGTCATGGACGGCAGCGATGACCGCCGGGTCGACCCAGCGCCATCCGCCAGACGGGTCGCTCACTTCGCGAGGGCGCGCAGCACTTCGCGGTCGTCGTGCATGATCTCGTCGGCGAGCGCCATCTGCCGGGCGAACTCGGGATTGTAGGGCGTCAGGCGATAGCCGCCGTCCGCCGCCTCGGTCAGGTAGAGCGTGTCGCCCTTCTTGACCTTCAGATGGGCCATGACCTCCTTGGTCAGGATCACCCCCGACGAAGCCCCGACCGTGGTGATCTTGAGCGTCTGCATGTCATGGCTCCCGGCTATATAACGCATATTATATAGTCGAGAATGCGCATGGGAGCAACGCGCCTTTCCCGGTTTGGGGTGGGCACCCAAGGTCGGACAGCTTTACGCCAAGGTCCAGAAGATGATCCACGGCGTCAATGTCGAGGGCCAGCCCCGCAACGCCATCGCGGCGCTGCCGCATCGTTGATCGACCGCCTGCTGATACCATGCTCTGGTATCATAAACCGGAGGATCGCAGATGCCCCGCAACACCTCCGTCATCGTGGGCGACCACTTCGCGCAGTTCATCGCAGACAAAGTCGCCGAGGGCCGCTACGTTTCCGCCAGTGATGTCGTCCGCGCCGGCCTGCGCCTGCTGGAGGAGCGCGAGGCGACGTTGAGCGACTTGCGCGCCGCCATCGACGAGGGCGAGCGCAGCGGCCTGCCCGCGCCGCTCGACATCGACGCGTTCCTGGCCGAGCGCCGTGCGCGAGGCTGAATGCGCGTCGAAAACACGCCGCGCGAAAGGCCGATCTCGCCGACATCCGGGACTACACCGCCGGGCGCTGAGGCGAGGCGCAGGCTGATCGCCATGTCCGCGAGAGCGACGCCCCGGCGAACGCAATGGCCGCCGGCGCGGCGCGGACGCGCGACCCGTCGGAGACGAGGCCCGGCTATCGCCGCGCAGTCGACGGGTCCCGTTTTCTTGAGCGATCCGCACGGCTGCGCGAGACCGTGGGCGTCCATGGCGGCCGGCGAGCGGACGGCGCGCACCGCGCTCCGTCGCGCGCAGGACGCGGGCTTCATCGCCTCGGCCAGCTTGAGGACGGCGGTTCGCATCGCGTTCCCGCTCGACTACCGCGAGCGGCTTTTTCCCAACCTCTTCGCTGAGGCGCGACTCTGTTGAGCAAATCACGGCTGGGCCGGATTTCCCCTTTCCCCGGACGGACTCATCCTATGGCTTCGGTGACGGGTATGCCGAGGGCGGTGA
>NZ_FNQM01000055.1 GCF_900107585.1 Rubrimonas cliftonensis
CCCGAGCGCAGCGCGCGGCTCAGCGCCCGGTCGAAGCCGAGATCCTTCCACAGCTCGTGCAGCGCAAAGACGTCGCCGTAGCTTTGCGCGGGTTCGTGGGTGAGGTGCGAGGCGGTGTTCTCCGCCCGGCCCAGGACGCGGTTGAGCCCACTGATCAGGGGATCCAGCTTCTCGGGCGTGAGATCCTCGATCCGCCCCAGGTTCGCGATCACGCGGTGGCGAACCTTTCCCGCATCATCACGATAGCCCTCGACCAGCTGCAGATAGCGTCGTCCGCCCGACCGGGTGATCTTCGTGTACATGCCGCAACGATATCACGGCAGAAAACTGCTTTCCATCGTGAAATACCGATGACGTGCCACAACACAACTTCGCTGAAATCACCCCCGGGCAAAGGCTAAGTTATTGATTACCCAGAGGCTAACGGTCCGGGTGCCCGAAAATCGGGGCCGGAAGTGTCGAACTCCGGAGAGCTAGCCAGGCCGAAAATGAATACCCACTGGCCGCAGGTGATCCTGACCTGCGGTCGAAGGACGCATCCCTCGCTGTATATGCTGCACGTGCAAAATACGCGGAGGGGCGCATGCCACGCATATCCAAACTTGACGTCCGGGCCGAAGGCGGCGCGACCGGTGCGGTCCGTCGGCGCCTGTTCGCAGCGCTGGCCTGCGTGGTGGCCGGAGCATCGCCGAGCTTGGCGGATGTCACCAGCCTCGATCTGACCGATACCACCGCAGATGCGGCCTTGCCGCGCGAGAGCGGCGGCCAATCTGCGGACCTGTTATCCGCTTTTTTCGGGCTCGACAATGGCCTGCCAAGGCTGGCCAGCCGTGCGATCTGCCGCGGTGCGTTCGGCAAGGACGGCATGCCGGTGATCTTCTCGACCGAGATCGACCCCAAGACCATGCAGGCGGGCGATTTTCGGGTCACCACGGCGTCCGGTGCGACGGGTAACATGCTCTGCGTCACGCTTCTGCCGGCAACCGATGGCGGGGAGCTGCGCACGGTCTTGTTGGTGGGCGAATTCGGCGCTGCCGAAGCCGATCCGCCGGTGTCGGTTGAAATCGTCGGTCACCTTCACTCGATAGACGGAACGTTGGACTTCCGTGGCGCGCAGGTCGACGTCACGCCCCTGGCGCCGGGTCCGAGCCTGGTGATGGCCGAAATCGCCGATCCGACCGCGCAAGACCTCGGTCTTGGCCAGCGCCGCACCGATGGGGACGACTGCTCGACCGACGGAATTCAGCAGGCCGTACGCGTGGTCTGGGCCGGCGGCGTCACCTTGGAAGACGGCGATGAGCCTGGCGATGCGGAGCGCGACCTCTACCGTGTGACCGTGCGCGCCGCGGACGGGTCTGAGCGGGAGATCACCCCGGTCGCTCTCGCGGACCTCGGCGATGGCGACAACAATCACCTGCTCTGCCTCGATACCGCAGACACGCCTGTCTCGGTCGCCTTTCCCGCCGGTATCCTTGCCGACCCCAATGACGATCTGAACCCCGCCACCGAAGTCGCGGTGTCCCCCCGCCCGTGAACGGGGCGCGTGCTGCGCGCCCGAGCCCTTCAGCCCTGTCCGGAGCCATAGTGATGACGAAAACAGTCGACGTTTTCTGGTCTTTCAGAAGCCCTTATTCCTATCTTGTCACGCCGGCTCTCCTGAAGCTGCGCGACGATTTCGATGTGAGCGTGCGGTTTCGCCCTGTGCTGCCCATCGCGGTGCGTGCGAAGGGCGAACTTTTTGGCGACGATCCGCGCCGCGTCCGCTACATCCTGCTCGACATGGTGCGGCGCGCCGAGTTTCTCGGCATGCCCTTCGGGCGGCCCTCGCCCGATCCCGTGGTGCAGGATCTCAAGACCTTCGAAGTCGCGGAGGAGCAGCCCTACATCCACCGCCTGACCGGTCTCGGCGTCGAAGCCGAGCGGCGCGGCAAGGGGCTGGAATTCGCCTATCACGTTGCCGCACTGATCTGGGGCGGCACGCCGGGCTGGAATGAAGGCGATCGGCTCGCCGACGCTGTCGCAAAGGCAGGTCTCGATCTTGCGGAGATGGACGCCGCTATCGCCGCGAACGATCCCGCGCCCGAGATCGACGCGAACCAGGCGGCACTTGATGCCTCCGGCCATTGGGGCGTGCCCACCATGGTGTTCGAGGGCGAGCCCTTCTTCGGTCAGGACCGGATCGAAACCCTGCGCTGGCGCCTCGGCAAGGAAGGACTGGCGAAGCAATGACCCTGACCCGCACCACCCGCCGCGGCGCGCTGGCGCATATGCGCGCGGCGATCTGCTGGAAAAAGGCCCTCACCATGATTGGATCCACCCGAAACACGCTTGGCGCCCTGACGCTCACCGCCCTGACCGCGCTGCCGGCAATGGCACAGGACGCGCGCCCGAACATCCTCGTGGTGCTGTTCGACGACTTGGGCTTCACCGGCTTCGGCGCCTATGGTGGCGACGCGCGCACGCCCAATATCGATGCGCTGGCTGAGGCGGGAACGCTCTTCTCGCGCTACTACTCCTCGCCCTTCTGCGGGCCGAGCCGCGCCATGCTGATGACGGGCCTCGACAATCACCAGACGGGCATGGGCACGCTGGTGGAAACCGTGACGCCTGAGCAGAGCGAACTGCCCGGATATTCCATGGTCTGGGACGACGATCAGGCGACGATCGCGAGCCTTGTGACAGACGCCGGATACCAGACATATGTGACCGGGAAATGGGGCATCGGGGCCAAAGGCGCCAACCTGCCCAACCGCTTCGGCTTCGACCGCTCCTACGTCATGGATTCGACGGGCGGCAGCAACTACGACCATACCCACTACCTGCCGGGCTATCCGGAGGTGTCGTGGTACGAGGACGGCGAGCCCGTCCGCCTGCCCGAGGATTTCTATTCGTCCCGCAACCTCGTGGATCAGATGATCCGCTACATCGACGAAGGCGATGCCGATCAGCCCTTCTTCGCCTTCCTGTCGTTGCAGGCGATCCACATTCCCGTGCAGGCCCCGACCGAGTTCATCGACAAATATGACGGTGTCTTCGATGCCGGGTGGGACGTCTTGCGCGAAGAGCGCTGGCAGCGCGCGATCGAGCTTGGGCTGGTGCCAGAGACCACGACGCTGGCGCCGGTGCACGAAGGTCACCGCGCCTGGGATGATCTGACGCCCGAGGAGCGGGCCATCGCCGCGCGCGAGATGCAGGTGAATGCCGGCATGATCGAAGCAGCAGATTTCCACATCGGGCGTCTTCTGGATCACCTTGAGGCGATCGGACAGCTTGAGAACACCATCGTCGTCGTGACCTCGGACAACGGCCCGGATTCCGCCGTCACATCGCTCGGAAACCCGATCGCCAATCTTCTTCTTGATGGGATCCATCTCCTCGAAGGGATCGACACGTCGCCCGAGAACATGGGCCTGCCCGGCAGTCTGACCGCAATCGGCCCGGAATGGGCGTCTGTCTCCGCATCCCCTTTCAGCCTTTACAAGTTCTATTCAAGCGAAGGCGGGCTGCGGGTGCCGTTGGTGGTTGCGGGTCCCGGGGTCGCGGCGCGCGGCCCTCTGGACGCCCCGGTACATGTCTCCGACTTGATGCCGACTCTGCTGGATGCAGCCGGTGTGGCCTATGACGCGGGCGTGCTTTACGGGCGCAGTATCCTGCCCGTGCTTGCTGGCGAGACGGACGAGACACGCGGCGCCGATGAGGTCTTTGGCGGAGAAGTCAGCGGCAATGCGTCGCTCTATCGCGGCAACTGGAAACTCGTGCGAACCGCATTGCCCCGGGGCGACTTCACCTGGCGGCTTTTCGACCTGTCGGTCGATCCGGGCGAAACCACCGATCTATCGAGCAAAAATCCGGAGCTCTTCGCGGACATGCGGGCCGAGTACGAGGCCTATGCCGCCGAGACCGGCGTTCTCGATCTCGGACGCGACGAGTTTGCGACGGCGCAATTGGCGTCGAACCTGACCGAGCGGGTGATCGGCAAATACTGGCCTTACCTCGCCGGCCTCATCGTGGCGTTGCTCGCCGGTCTCTACGTCCTCTTCCGGCTTGTCCGGATGGTGGTCCGCCGCCCGGCCTACTGATCCTCGAACCCATGCGTGCGCCCCGCATCGAGGGGCACCTTTGCCAATCCCTGACTTTGGAGACCTGTCATGAACTGGATCGTCGTTACCCTTCTCGTCCTGGCCCTTCTGGCCCTCCTTACATACCTCTACCTGCCGGCCTTCCTGCGGCTTCTGGGCATCCACCGTCACTACACCGTCCCCGAATTTGACATGAAGGGGCGGCGGGCGCTGATGATCTGCACCAATCATGATCGTCTCGACCCCCTGAAGCGGGATACCGGCGCCTTCGGGTCGGAATTCACCGTGCCCTATTACGTCTTCGTCAACGCCGGCATGGAGGTCGACATGGCCTCCCCCAAGGGCGGCAAGATCCCGATCCAGCCCTGGTCCTGGTCCTGGCCGCTCGCCTGTCACGAAGACAAGCGCTTTATGAAGGACAAGAAGGCCATGCATGACCTGAAGAACTCCAAGGCGATCCCCGATCTCGACCCAAACGACTATGACGTGATCTTCATGGCCGGCGGCTGGGGCGCGGCCTACGACCTGATGCAGAGCGAGGCGATGAACGACTTCATTACACGCGCCAATGCCGCCGGAAAGATCCTCGGCTCGGTCTGCCACGGCGCGCTCGGCCTCTGCGGCGCCAAGGGGATCGACGGGGAGCCTCTGGTCAAGGGCCGGCGCGTGACCGGCGTTACCAACAACCAGATCAACACCTTCGGCATCGCGGTCACGCCGAAACACCCCGAGGAAGAACTGAAGAAGCTTGGCGCGATCTACGAATGCCAGCACGCCTTCCGCGACCCCTTCGCGACCCATACCACGATCGATGGCAACCTGATCACCGGCCAGAACCAGAACAGCGGTTACGAGACGGCGCACCGCATCCTCGAGAAAATGGCGACCCAGCGCAATGTCTGACGCTGACCGGCGCCACCAGGGGTCCATGGCAATGCCACGCCATGGGCTCCACCCCCACCTTGCCTGGGGTCCCGTGCACCGGGCCTCTTTCGGGCTGATCTACGGCTCGATCCTCGTCCTGAGCCTGTTAATGGCCATGGATGAGGCCCGCGACGGCCCATTCGAGGCCGCCATCGTCCTGTTCGGCTCGGTCCTTGCGGTGACGCTGGCCAAGATCTTCGCCGAGATTTTGTCCCACGGGATGGAGACGGGCGAGCGCATCCTGACCCGGAAGGCCATCGGAACGGCCTGGCAGCACAGCCATTCGACCCTGCTGGTCGCAAATGTGCCGACGGCGATCTTCATCGTCGCCGGGCTCGGGTGGCTGAGCGTCCCGACGGCGACCGGGCTTTCGCAACTGTTCTGCATCTCCGTCCTCGTCGCGCTTGGCGCGCGGGTGGGATGGGTCATCGACCACAGCTGGTGGCTGCCGATCGCGGGGGCGCTCTTTTCGGGGAGCGTGGGTGTCGGGCTGGCTGCGATGAAACACGCCATTCACTGAAAACGCGCGGCAGGCCCATGGACCCTGAGCGGGATCATGGCGTGCGGAGATTGCCCGTAATCGGCTGACGATGAACCGTTCGCTTGGAGAGGAATAGCATGTCCTGGCTTCGATATACCCTTGGCACCATCGCCGTTCTGGCGGTGATCCTCTACTTCGCGCTTCCGCCCACCCTGAGGGCGATGGGCTTTCACCCCCCAACTTCGACAGCAAAACGCGTAAGCGATTGATATTGTTATGGCCGGATGGGCCAAAATGTAACTACACGGGCTTGTCAGGCTGGTTTTGGCA
>NZ_FNQM01000056.1 GCF_900107585.1 Rubrimonas cliftonensis
GTGCCGCGGTAGCGGCTTCGTTCACCGGGAGATCAAGCGTCAAGGAGTCGGCGAACCGCCTTGTCGTAGCGGCGCGCCACCTCCGGCGCCACAAGCCCGAGATCATGTCTGAAGCCTTCGAAATCGAAAGCGGGCCGACGAGTTCGGAGCTCCGCGCACACTTCGTCTCCCGCTGCGCCGGATGCAGCGGCGGCGAGCGCCCCGAAGACTCTCGTCGAAGCCAGGTCAGGATAGGCGCGGCCGAGCGCGATGCATCGCTCGTAGTCGCCGGCGGCGAAGCATAGCTGCGCCTCGACGTTGCGGTACCAGGCCGGCGGCGCCGGATCGAGTCTGAGCGCGATCTCGAACATCCGTCGAGAGGTCTCGATATCAGCGAGCACCAGGGCGTAGATCGCCGCGAGACACGCCGCCGGCTCAGCCTGATTGCGCCCGAGGTCGGCCGCCCGTGCGAGCAGATCCGGCGCGCGCCCGGCTTGCCCATGGGCCGCAGCCGACGCGGCCGCCTCTGCGAGGATCATCGGGTCGCGTGGATCGAGTTCGAGCGCGCGCTCAATCGCCGCGCGTCGTGCGACGGAGCGCTCCGGATCGGTCTTGAAGAACGGTGCGCACCCCTCGCCGGAGTAGAGAAAATAGAGCAGCAGCCAAGGCCGGGCGAAGTTCGGGTCCAACTCCGTCGCCCGCCGTCCGTACTCGATGGTCAATCGTCGGTGCTCGGGTTCGAACGAGTGCTCGTGCTGCAAGCACAACAGGTAGTTCTCGTAGGCGTCGAGGCTTGCCGCCGGCCGCCGACGCAGGCGCGTCCAGGAGGTCGCCAGCATCTCGCCGCTCCACCCCGCCACGGCGTTGGCGACCCGCGCAGCGAGCGTCGCACTCAGCTCCGACAGGTCGGCGACCGGCTCGTCCCAACGCTCCGCCCAGACATGGAGGCCGTCTTCACCGTGGATCAGCTGGAAGGTCGCGCGCAGCTTTTCGCCCCCGGGCGCGAGGCTGCTCTCCAGCAAGTAGTCCGCCCCCAGCGCTCGCGCGGCGTCGCGCAGGTCCTGATGCACCCCGGTCGCACCGAATGCCGACTGTCGCGCAATGACCGCGACGTCGGGAAAGCGGGCGAGGTCGGTCGTCAGATCCTCCGCCAGCGCATCGGCCACATGGCGCCACCGCGGGTCGTCGCTGAACACGTCCGGCCGCAGAATGGCGATGGCGGGCGGGCGCGCCGGCCGCCCTACTTGCGGAGGCGCGAGCTCGACAGGGCCGATGAGGCGGAAGCCTTTGCCGCGCACGGTCTCGATATAGACAGGCGCGCGGGCGTCGTCGCCGAGCGCCGTTCGCAGATCGAAGACGTACTCGCGGACAAGTTGGGGAGACACCGTCAGGCCGCGCCAGACCTCGCCGAGCAAGGCGTCCTGACTGACGAGTTCGCCCCGTCGGCGGACGAGCGCTGTCAGCACCGCCGCGGCCTTCGGCGTCAGCGCCTCGACGCGGTCGTCGCTGGTCAGTCTGCAATCCTGCTCCTGCAGTCGCCATCGTCGCATCGCGACGCGCCCCCCAATTGGTCCCCCCCCAGCCACCTCGGCCATAATCAACGGACGCGCAACGCTAGCGCAACGGACAAGCGGGCCAACGACGGCCACAGTGTTAAAGTAGGCGTCGCGCCGCTCTGCCGCAGAAGCCTTGAGCCCCCGGCGAGAACAATTTGCGCGGCCAGTCATTTTGCGGATGTGCGGGCCGACCGGACCGCGCGGACGGTCAGGAGAACGCCATGATCGACAGAGCCCTCGCTTTCACCGCCGCGGCGGTGCTCTCGGCCTCCGGCGTCATCGCTGCGCCGATTTCGGCCCTGAGCGAGCTGACCTACACCCATGATTTCCGCATCACCGACCTTCCGACCAGTATTTTCCTGAGTCCCATGTCGCCTCGGCAGACTGAGCGAAACGCCGCGGTCGATCTAGACCGCGGCGGCGCCGTTTTGACCGATGCGCCCTTCGAGCAGGCTCGCGACACCGACGCCGCTGACCCGGTTCCGTTCATCGACCAGCGCACGCTGGGCGAGCGGACGGCGGACGACGCCCACAGCGCCACCGCCGCGTACGACGTGGAAATCCTGACCGTCGAACAGCCGGGCGGACTTATTGACGGCGTGGCGCAGCGCGTCGTGGACAATTCCGGCCAGGCGGCCCTGTCCTCGGTGGACGGAGCGCAGGACGCGGATGCGTCGTCGGACTATGACTACAGACGCACGTTCATCATCACCAGGAACACCATAAACACACCGCCGGAGCCCTTCTTCATCGCGGGCGTCTTCGACGCCGACATCGCGGCGACCTTCGACGGCGCGAATGGCTTCGCGCGGACCTCGCTGTTCTATGAACTGGAACTCGTCGGCGAAGCAGCCGACGTGCTCTTCTCCCCGGCCGCTCCGTATCTCACCGAGATCGAGGATAGTGGGCCGAACGCCACAGTCAGCGAGTCCCTGAGCATCGGCTTGGACGGTTTCCAGCTGTCCGTCGCGGCCAGCGCCTTCGGCGGCGGCGACCCGGCCGAAGCGCGGTACTCTGGCCAGTTCGGCTACCTGTTCAGCGTAACCTTGCAGCCGGGCGCGAGCTTGATCGTGACCGAACGCTTCGCCCAGACCAACGCCGCCGTCTATCGCGCTGACGAGATTCCGCCGATCCCCCTGCCGGCCAGCCTGCCGTTGCTGGCGGCGGCGTTCGGCGTATTGGCCCTCTTCCGCAAGGGCGGGCGGCCCTGACATGGCGCATTCTGTGGCTTCCTCCGACTGCGGCCCTGCGACGTGGACAGCGTCGCGACGGAGCCCGGTCCGTTCCTGGCATGCGACAGGCGGCGGCAAGATGACGACGGGGATCGCCGAGCTTCGGCGGCCGCCACGCCGCTTCGCCGCTTGCGGTGGTCTTAAAATGTACGCGGGAGCTAAGGCGATGCTCGGTCGGGCGATCGTTTCGGGTGCGCTGCTGCTGGGGAGCGGCTGCGACCGCGTGGCGGTGAACAACTCGGCGGGAGAGGTCGGTCTCTTCGTCGACGGCCAGGGCGCACAGAGCCCGATCAACGACCTGCGGTTGTCGCAGGACGAGGTCGGGATCGTGTCGTTCAGGGTCGGCAACTACACCGCCGCCTCTACGCCGAACCGCAATGAGGTGATCGGTTTCGGCGAAGCCCGCGCGCCGACGCGCGACAGGACGACGTGGACGCCCGGCGACGACAGCTTCAACTTCGGGCTTGAGGCCCCCGTGGCGATCGATCTGACGATCTGGGTCGTCCAGGGACCGGTCAATGTCGCGCAGTTCCGGATCAACGACGGCCTCGTGAACGCCGACGCCACCTGGGCCGAAGAACGTGCGGGCCTCGAAATCGGCGACGTCGACATAATCGACATGACGGGAGGCGCGGCCCCGCCAAACGCGGTGCTCAACTTCGCCGGCAACGACTGGGCGTTCCTCGAAAGCGAAGTCGGCCTCGCCGACGGTCGCCTGAACGTCTATTGGATCCAGACGGTCGATGGCAATCCTGCGCGCGGTCGCTCGAACTTCGACGACAAGATCGTGATGGGGTTCGAGGGCGTCGGGCATCTGCTGGCGCATGAGATAGGGCACGCCCTCTCGCTGCTTCATCCCGAGGATGGGGGCTTGGGAAGCCAGATGCCGTCAACGAACGTGATGGCCGGCTCGTCGACCTCCCGTTCCTACCTGACGGAGGGCCAGACCTTCCGGGCGCACTTCGATCCGGAATCCGCCGTCAACGCGGTTCTGGAGGCGCGGCCCGGCCAGCCCGTCGAGGATTGCCACCCCTATGACGGTTCGCCGCCGTGTCCCGACCTGCAGCGCCGGATCTGGGCCGACGGCGCGGCGTCGCCGCCAAACTGATGGAGAAAGGGTTCGTCATGCGATCGGCGCTCTTCGCTTTGGTTCTTGCCGTCGCGCCGCTTCACGCGGCGGCGCAGTCGTCCGAGGGGCTCCGCCACCTTTTGGCGCTGATGGCGAACGACTGCGCGATCGGCGGCGCGCGCGAGCGGTTCCGGCTGGCCGCCGAGGCGGATCCCGCGGCGGCGCGGCGGCTGTTCGTGGCGACGCTGGAGGCCGGCCCGCCGGCGGAGACTCTCGACAGCGTTCGGGCGGCGGCCGCCGCCGACCATGAGCGGCTGGCGGCCTGGGCCGAGCGAAACCGCGACAAGGCCCACGCCCGGGCCTTCCTCGCCGACGGCGGCCAGGGCGCCTACGTCACGCGCGCGGTTCGATCGATCGAACTCGTCTTCCGTGGGAACGCGATCATGGGCCTCGGCCTCGTGGGGCGTAGCGACGACCGGGCGCTCGTCGCCAGCGTCGTGTCGGAGGATCCGCGCTACGAGGCTCTGGCGCGGAATGCGCTCGCGGCGATGCTGGGGCGCTAAGGCGCGGATCTGGCAAGTCTCTGGCTCAGCGCGGGATATTGACGCCTATCGGCCTCGCAAACCTTAGACATCTCAACACTGCGGAGAGTTACGCTTCGGCGCTTGTTCACAGTCCTCCCGCCGCTCGCGCGAACGGCCGTCCACGGGGGTCCGGCTGTTGCGCCGCGACCGGCCGGAACCGGGAGAGACCATCGTAGCATGTGCGCCGCCGAGCGTCAGAAACCGGACACGATCAGGTCAACGGCTGCGACCATGTCGTCTCGACGATGAAGCGCGTCCCCGACGACGGTTCCCAGTTCGGTGCGCGGGAGGGCGACCAACTGGGACATGAGGACGACGCAAGCGGCGTCGCCGACGGCGACTTCAAGGTGCAGCTTGGGCACAAGGGCGCCCCAATCCGAGCGCAGCACAACCGGCGCACAAAGGATGTACGGCGTCTCCACGCCAAGGTCCGCCTGAACCCGACAGACGAGATCGCCGACTTCCCGAAGACGATAGATGGCGCACTGGCTCATAGCTCGGTGGTGCGCACGTGTCTGAACCGCGCGAGAGTAGGGCCGTGCCGCTCGAGATCGCGGGCTTCGTCAGCGAGGCCGGCCTTCGCTGCTTCGATCCACTCGGCCCGCGCCCGCTGGGCTCTCGACTGCGCGATACCCTGGTCGATCCATTGGCGCACGATCTCCGAGACGGACTGCCCTTGCGCTTCGGCTTCAGCCTTCAGCGCCGCCTTTCGGTGCGCGCCGATGTCTCGAAGGTTCAAGCTGGCTGTCATCGCCGCCTCCCGCCTGACATGAATACAGCACATAATACAACACACTTTGCTGCGCAACAAACATTGCCCCCGCAGCCGATGAACGGCAGATTGCCGCCTCGCGACGTTGATCCTGCGACCGGCCGGAACCGGGAGAGGACTGCCACTCCCGGTGAACGAATCCGCTCTCGCGGCAT
>NZ_FNQM01000083.1 GCF_900107585.1 Rubrimonas cliftonensis
AAGACGTCGGTGTGGCAGAGGCTGGTGGTGACGATGCGCACCAGCACCTCGCCGTCCTTCGGGCCTTCGAGGTCGATCTCCTCGATCTCCAGCGGGCGGTTGGGTTCCCAGGCGACGGCGGCGCGGGTCTTCATGGTCTCACTCCCCTCATTTCATGGTTGTCAGCAATGGCCATCGACGTCGTCCATCGGGTCGACGACGAGCAGCAGGCGGGTTTCGCCGGTTCCGGCCAACGGCGGTGAGCGGTGCAGGACGCCGGGAAACTCGGCGCCGGGCCAGAAGGCGCCGCGGAACAGGGCGGCGTCGGCGGCGGAGAGCTGCTGGACGACGGCGGGCGCGTGATCCGGACCGGGCGCGGCCGCGCCGTACTGCGTGCCGGCGCCGCGATAGGTGCAGAGCATGCGGCAGCGAACACGGTCGATGTGAAACTTCCGGCACTTGTCGGTGTCGACGACCTCGAGCCGGATCTCGATCAGCGGTTGGGCGGCGACCTGCGACAGGATCAGCGCCAGCGCCGCGGCGTCGCTGGCGAGCCGGTCGCGGTGGAGACCCGCGGGCGTGCCGGCGCTGTCGCAGGCGGCGTGGACGACGCGCTCGACAAGCTCGGGCGTGGTCAGCGTGCTCAGCCGCGGCAGGCGCTCGGGCGGCAGGGCGTCGATCCAGGCGGCGAAGCCGGGGTCGCGGGGGCGGCGCCAGATCGCCGCGGCGACGCCGGGTTGGCGTATGCCGGCGAGGATGGCGGGGTCGGCGCTCTCGACTACGCCGAGAGCGAGCGGGATGCGGCCCGCCTGCGCGAGGGGCGCGTTCATCGCCGGCCCCTCACGCCGCCGCCGCGTCCGCGCCCCAGGCGGGGAACGGATCGGCCAGATGCGCCCATAGCGCAGGGGTGAAGGCTCCCGCCTCGATCAGGCAGGCGTCGAGCATCGCGGTGATGGCGGAGACCGACATGGCGTCGGCGTTCCCGATGAACACCAGCTCCTGCCGCCGGTCGGCGAAGACAGGGTCCCAGTTGCGGTGCATCCGCGCCTGATACTCGGCGTCGCCCGGCCAGCGCTCCGGCGGCGTCGCCGCCCACCAGCGCCCGAGCGGGCGGGTCTGCGCCATGGCGCCGGCGAGGCTGAACTCGCCGACCCAGTCGGGGCGCGTCGCCAGCCAGAAATGGCCCTTGGCGCGGATCACGCCCGGCAGCGTCTTCCGTAGGAAGCCCCCAAGGCGCTCGGGGTGGAACGGCCGGCGCGCGCGGTAGACGAAGGATGTGATCCCGTACTCCTCGGTCTCTGGCACATGGTCCGCGAAGCCGTAGAGCTCCTTCGCCCAGAGCGGGTGCTCGTGCGCCTTCTCGAAGTCGAAGAGCCCGGTGTCGAACAGATGGCGGCCCTCGACGCGGCCCCAGTCGGTCTCGACCAGCCGGGCGTCGGGGTTCAGGGCGCGGATGATCTTGCGCGCCGCGTCGACCTGCGCCGCGGTCGCGGCGGAAACCTTGTTCAGCACCACCACGTCGGCGAACTCGATCTGGTCCACCAGCAGGTCGACCAGCGTGCGGGCGTCGTCGGCGCCGAGGCTCTCGCCCCGGTCGCGCAGGAAGTCGCGGCTGGCGTAGTCCTTCAGCAGATTGGCCGCGTCCACCACCGTGACCATCGCATCGAGCCGGGCGACGTCGCCGAGGCTGACGCCGTTCTCGTCGCGGAACTCGAAAGTGGCGGCCACCGGCAGGGGTTCGCTGATCCCGGTGCTCTCGATCAGCAG
>NZ_FNQM01000057.1 GCF_900107585.1 Rubrimonas cliftonensis
TCACCGCCCTCGGCATACCCGTCACCGAAGCCATAGGATGAGTCCGTCCGGGGAAAGGGGAAATCCGGCCCAGCCGTGATTTGCTCAACAGAGTCGTGCACACCCCTCAACCAATTCTTAGACTGCCGGCGCTACGTAACGATTAATTCGCGTAACTGTCATCTGTCATTGTTGGTTGCGAGGCATCTTTCTGAGCGATGAGGTGCGCACACGCAGCGATCCGCTTGCGAACGCGCCATGCGCGTTAAAATGTTACACATCCCTTCGAGCAGGAGCGCCGAGCTTGCGACATTTGCTGACCGGGCCGATCGCCCTCGCCATATTCGCGACCGCCAATGTCGCCACCCCCGCCGCGGCGCAGACGCGCACCGCTGTGTCGGTCGCCGCGCCCTGGCATGTGAACACCTACGAGCCGTCGCAGGACGGCTACATCTTCCAGCGCATGCAGATCGGCGAGACGCTGGTCGAGGTGTGTGACGAGGGTGCGCTCTGCCCCGGGCTTTCGACAGGCTGGACCGCCAGCGCCGACGGGCTGGAGTGGCGCTTCGACGTTCGACAGGGCGTGTTGTTCCACGACGGCGGGCGCATGGACGCCGAGACTGTCGCCGCCAGCCTGCGCCGCGCGGCCGGGCGGCCTGGTATTCTGTCCTCAGTCCCCGTGACCGCCATCACAACGGACCGAAGCGCCGTCGTCATCCGTCTCGAGACGCCCTATGCCGCGCTTCCGGCGGCGCTGGCGAACTACGGCGCGATGATCCTGGCGCCGACCAGCTTCGACGCCGAGGGGGCCGCCGTGGCCTTCGTCGGCACCGGCCCGTTCCGCATGGTCGGCATGGAGCCGCCGCTGTCGCTGGCTGCGGAACGCTTTGACGGCTACTGGGGCGAAGCCGCCAGCGTGTCCGAGGTCCGCTATCTCTCCTCGCACCGGCCGGAGACGCGGGCGCTGATGATCGAGAGCGGCGACGCCGATCTTGCGGTCAATCTCGACAAGGCCGGCTTTCACCGACTGGATGAACTGGATCTTTCCACGGTTCACGCCGTCGCCATCCCGCGCACCATCATGGTGAAGATGAACCTCGCCCGCCCGCAGCTGGCCGAGGCGGATGCGCGCCGCGCCCTGAGCCTCGCGATCGATCGCGAGGGCGTGGCGGCCGGTATTCTGGACTTTCCAGAATCGGCAGCCAACCAGTTGTTCCCGCCGGTGCTGACCGGCTGGCACGACGCCGCCGAGCCCCCCGCCGCGTACGACCCCGAGCAGGCGCGCGCGCTGCTGGCAGACCTCGGCTGGGCGCCCGGCCCGGACGGGGTGCTGGCGCGCGGCGGCGAGCGTTTTTCGCTGACCCTGCGCACCTACCCCAATCGTCCCGAATTGCCCCTCATCGCCGCGGCCCTGCAGGACCAGTGGCGCGACATCGGCGTGGAGGTGAAGGTCTCGGTCGGCAATTCCTCCGAGGTCCCGGGCGGTCACCAAGACGGCACGCTCGATCTCGCGCTTGCGGCGCGCAACTACGGTTTGACGCCTGATCCGGTCGTGAACGCGTTCGACGACTTCAAGGCTGGCGGCGGCGACTGGGGCGCGATGAACTGGGATGCGCCGGCGGTGCACGAGGCGCTACGCGTCGCGCTGGCCGAGGCTGATCCCGAGGCCCGCACCGAGGCCATCCGGGCCGTGACCAAGGCGCTTCAGGCCGAACTCCCCGTGATCCCAGTCGCCTGGTCGGTTCTGACCGCCGCCAGTGCGGCGAAGCTGGAAGGCGTGTCGATGGATCCTCTGGAGCGCAGCTACGGCCTTTCGCAGGTGCGGTGGTCCGACTGATGACGACCGCAATGGCGCGCGCCGCGCGCTGGACGATCCGGCCCGCCGCGGCGCAGAGCCTCGGCGGGCTAATTCTCGGCCGGCTGATCCAGGCGCTGATCGTCGCGCTCGTGGTCGGCGTGGTCGGCTTCGCCATGCTTGAGTCGCTGCCCGGCGACGCCGCCTATCGCATCGCCGCGGGGCGCTACGGCCACGACATGGTCAGCGCCGCAGCGGCGGAGCAGGTGCGGGCTGAACTCGGCCTCGACCGGCCATCTTGGGTGCGGCTGCTGGCGTGGGTTGGGCACCTACTGACTTTCGATCTCGGCCAAACGGCGGTGACGGGTGAGCGCGTCGTTGATGCCATCGCCCACCAGCTTGGCCACAGCGTGCTGCTGGCGGCGCTCGCGGTGGGGCTGGCGCTGCTGATCGCCACGCCGATCGGGGTGATGGCGGGCCTGAACCCCGGCGGCCTGTTCGACCGCATCACCGGGGTCGCCGCGATCCTGTTGCGCGCCACGCCGGCCTTCCTGCTGGGCGTCGTGCTGATCCTGCTGATTGCGGTTCGGATGCGCGCCGCCCCCGCCGCCGGCCACGCCCACGGCGCCAGCGCCTTCCTGCCCGCCCTGACGCTGGGACTGGTGCTGGCGTCGGTGCTGACCCGGGTGATCCGCAACGCGGTCGTCCGCACGGTATCCAGCGAGGCGTTCCAGTTCGCCCGCCACAAGGGCCTGTCGACCGGCGCGGCGCTGTGGCGGCACGGCGCGCGCAATGCGGCGGCGCCGGTCGTGGCCTATCTCGGCGTGCAGACCGCGCTGCTGCTGGAGGGCGTGGTTGTCGTCGAGAGCGTATTCGCCTGGCCCGGCATCGGCCACGCGCTTACCCACGCCGTCTTTGAGCGCGACGTGACCATGCTGCAGGGCACGGCGCTTGCGCTGGGGCTGTCGTTCGTGCTGCTCAGCTTCCTCATCGACCTCGCCTGCCGCGCTATCGATCCCAGGACCCGCGGATGACCGCCCCCGGAATGACTACCGGTGTCGGCCCCATCACCCTTGGCGGGATGCGCCCCGGCCGCGTGATCGGCCTCGTCGGCGCCGGCGTGATCGTCGCGCTGACGATCACGGGCCCGGACCTCGTCGGCTACGACCCTGCGCGACAGAACCTTCGCGCGGTCCTCGCGCCGCCCGGAACCGCCGGCCATCTGCTCGGCACCGACCATCTCGGCCGCGACATGGCTGCCCGCATCCTCGGCGGCGCGCAGTTGACGTTGGGGCTCGCGGCGCTGGCGGTCGGCACCGCGGCGGCGTTCGGCGTATCGCTCGGGATGCTCGCGGGCTGGCGGGGCGGCTGGACCGACCGGCTGCTCGGCGCCTTCGCCGATGGGGTGCTGGCGCTGCCGGGGCTGTTGCTGGTTATGCTGCTGGCCGCGATCCGGCCCGACAGTTGGTGGACGCTGTACGCCGGATTGTCCCTTACGCTCTGGGTCGAGTTCTTCCGGGTCGCCCGTCAACGCGCGCGGGTGCTGACGGCGGGAGAGGCGGTGCAGGCGGCGGAGTTGCTCGGCCTCGGGCGCTGGCACATCGTGCGCCGCCATCTCTGGCCCGATCTCGCGCAGCAGGTGCTGACGCTCGCGGCGTTCGGCGGCGCAACCGTCGTGACGGCGCTGGCCACCCTCGGCTTCATCTCGGTGGGGCTGCGTCCGCCGACCCCGGAATGGGGGGTGATGATGTCGGAGCTTCTGCCTAGCTGGCGCAGCGCGCCATGGGCTATCGCCGCGCCGATCCTTGCGCTGGCCACAACCGTGCTGTGCTTGCGCCTGATTGCGGGCGAGGAGACCGAAGCATGACCCTCCGCGTCGACGATCTACGCGTCTCAACAGGGGGCCGCCGGCTGGTCGGCCCGGTCGGGTTCACCGTCGAGCCTGGCCGGCCGCTGGTCATCCTGGGCGAGACCGGCGCCGGCAAAAGCCTGATCGCCCAGGCGGTGATGGGCTCGCTGCCGCGCGGGTTGATCGCTTCAGGCGCCGTGTCGCTTGACGGCGCGCGCGTGGACGCCCTCCCCCGAGGCGCGCGTGAGGCGCTGTGGGGCCGGCGGATCGCCATTCTGCCGCAGGAGCCCTGGCGCGCGCTCGACCCGCTAATGCGCAACCTGTCGCAGGTCGCGGAAACCCATGCCGAGGTCGCGGGGCAAGATTGGGCGCAGGCGCGCACGCTCGCCCGCGCCGATCTCGCGGATCTCGGCCTGGGCGCGCAGGCGGCGGCCGCGCGGCCCGGGCAGCTTTCGGGCGGGATGGCGCAGCGCGTCGCCTTCGCCGCCGCCACCGCCGCCGGCGCCCGAACGCTGCTGGCTGACGAGCCGACAAAAGGCCTCGACGACGCCCGGCGCAACGACGTGGCGCGCCTGCTGCGGCGGTTCGTCGAGGGCGGAGGCGTTCTGATCGCCATCACCCATGACATCGCCGTGGCCCGCGCGTTGGGCGGCGACGTGATGATCTTGCGGGACGGCGAGGTGCTGGAGACCGGCCCTTCCGAACGCATCCTTTCTGATCCGCAGAGCGACTACGGCCGCGCGCTCGTCGAGGCCGACCCGGAGAACTGGCCATTCTGGACCTCGACGGCCGCCGGTGCGCCCGTGCTGGCCGCCGAAGCGATCACCGTCGGCCGCGGCGGCCGGGCGCTGTTGGGCGGACTGACATTCGCGCTGCGCGAGGGCGCGCGTATTGGGGTGATCGGGCCGAGCGGCCTTGGCAAGACCTCGCTTCTCGACACCTTGGCTGGACTGATCGAGCCGATGTCGGGCCGACTGTTGCGGCACGGCGCGGGCGAGCGCCCTCTGGCGGTGCAGAAGCTGTTCCAGGACCCGCCCGCCGCCTTCGCGCCTTTGGCTACGTTGGCGGAACAGTTCCGCGACCTGGCGCGCCGGCACGGCCTCGTCCCTCAGGCGATCCCGGCGCTGATGCAGCGTCTCGGTCTCGCGCCGGAACTGCTTGATCGACGGCCGGCACAGGTGTCGGGGGGCGAGTTGCAGCGGCTCGCGCTGGCGCGGGTGCTGGCGCTGCGCCCTGCGGCGATCCTCGCGGACGAACCCACGTCGCGGCTCGACCCTGTCACCCAGCGCAACGTGATGGCGGTGATCGGCGAGGCGGCGGAGGAGGCCGGCGCCGCGGTCATGCTCGTCACCCACAACGGCGCGCTCGCGCAGCGTTGGGCCGGCACAGTGCTGGACCTCGCAAGGCACGCGGTCGCCGCCGAGGGCGTCGTGGTTCAGACGCCGGAGCGCGCCTCCGCCGCATGAAGCGGGTAAAGGCAGGCGCTACGAACTCCCGAAAACGGCTGGTCGATGGGCAGGACTCTGTTGTGCAAATCGACGTGGGGACGGACTTCCCCTTTCCCCGGACGGACTCATCCTATGGCTTCGGTGACGGGTATGCCGAGGGCGGTGAAGCGGTTCAGCACGGCGACCCTGACGTGGAGTTCCGCGACCTGACGGTCGAAGTCCCTCGCCATGAGCCGCTGACCGAGGAGCTTGACGCAATGCATCTTCCCCAACTTCGACAGCAAAACGCGTAAGCGATTGATATTGTTATGGCCGGATGGGCCAAAATGTAACTACACGGGCTTGTCAGGCTGGTTTTGGC
>NZ_FNQM01000025.1 GCF_900107585.1 Rubrimonas cliftonensis
CCCGAGCGCAGCGCGCGGCTCAGCGCCCGGTCGAAGCCGAGATCCTTCCACAGCTCGTGCAGCGCAAAGACGTCGCCGTAGCTTTGCGCGGGTTCGTGGGTGAGGTGCGAGGCGGTGTTCTCCGCCCGGCCCAGGACGCGGTTGAGCCCACTGATCAGGGGATCCAGCTTCTCGGGCGTGAGATCCTCGATCCGCCCCAGGTTCGCGATCACGCGGTGGCGAACCTTTCCCGCATCATCACGATAGCCCTCGACCAGCTGCAGATAGCGTCGTCCGCCCGACCGGGTGATCTTCGTGTACATGCCGCAACGATATCACGGCAGAAAACTGCTTTCCATCGTGAAATACCGATGACGTGCCACAACACAACTTCGCTGCAATCACCCCCGGGCAAAGGCTAAGTTATTGATTACCCAGAGGCTAACGGTCCGGGTGCCCGAAAATCGGGGCCGGAAGTGTCGAACTCCGGTTCCCACCTTGCCGTTTTGCAAGCGGAACGCCCAGGCGCCGCCGATCGCCGTCTCCGACGCTGGCGGCAGGGTCCACCCGGCGCTCTCCGCCGCGCTCGCGGCGCCGGCGAAGGCGGCGGCGCTGGCTTCGAAGCTGTGGGGCAGGGCGGCGAGGAGCGCCTCGCGGCTGCCGGGCGCGGCGGCGACGGGGGGGCCTGAGCCGGCCGTCTCGGTGCAGCCCGCCAGCGCTGCGGTGCAGAGCGCTGCGGCGAGCAGTGTGCGCCGGCCCGGAAGAATGCTATTGTCGTGCCAATGAGCCTCCGTGTCTGGGCTGCCGGTTTCGTGCGGCGGGGCGGATGGTCGCCCAGGGGATCGACAGATCGCAAGGAGATCCGATGCCGTTGCCAGCCGTGTTGATGTCTCCGCTCGCGCTGCGCGCGCTTCAGGTTGGCGGCGCCGTGGCGCTGGGCGCCGTTCTCGCCGCGCGGCGCAGGGCGGCGGAAGGGCCGGAGCGGGTTGACATCGTCAGCGACGACGCGCTCGACCGGGTGGCGGACGGCGCCGACCTGCGGCTCGACCGCGCCAACGGCCGCGCCGACGGCGAGGCGCGCTGGGCGCGCACCGTGCGGCTGGGGCCGAACGGGCCGGGCGTCTCGGTCGACTTCGCCGCGCTGGGGCGGCTGCGGGTGCGGCGCGTGCGCGCCGGAAAGTGACGACGGACGGGGCCGGGACGGCCGCCTCACCCCGGCCGGTCGCGGCGCCGCTGGACAAGCCGCGCGCCGGCGGGCGAGATGCGCGCAGCGTTTCCGCCGGAGGGCCCTCGCGATGAAGCTGATCCACTCGCCGACCTCGCCCTATGTCCGCAAGGTCGTCGTGGCGCTGCATGAGACCGGGCTCGCCGACCGGGTGACGCTCGCCCCGGTGCAGACCACGCCGATGGCGAGCCACCCGGACGCCGTGGCGGCGAACCCGCTGGGCAAGGTGCCGGCGCTGGAGCGGCCCGATGGCCCGACGCTGTTCGACAGCCGCGTGATCACCCGCTACGTCGACAGTCTGCATGACGGGCGCAAGCTCTATCCCGAGGGGCCAGCGCAGTGGTCGACGCTGACGCTGGAGGCGCTGGGCGACGGCGTGCTCGACGCCGGCGTTTCGGCCACATACGAATGGCGGCTGCGCCCTGACGAGATGCAGTACGCGCCGTGGATCGCGGCGCAGCGGGCCAAGATCGCGCGGGCGCTCGACGCGCTGGAGGCGCAGTGGCTGGCGCATCTGGCCGGGCCGCTCGACGCCGGCGCGATCTCGGTCGCCTGCGCGCTGGGCTATCTCGACTTCCGCTTCGGCGACATGGGCTGGCGCGATGGCCGGCCGCAGCTCGCCGCCTGGCACGCGACCTTCGCCGAGCGCGAGAGCTGGAAGGCGACGGTTCCGCCGTCCTGAGCGGCCGGCGGTGGGTTTTCTCGCGGCGCAGCCCTGGACGGAGCTGCTGTCGATCTGGGCGTTCTTCGCGCTGAACGTCCTGACCCCCGGGCCGAACGTGTTCAACACCATCGGCATCGCGCTCGGTTCCGGGCGCGGGCCGGCGCTGGCGGCGGCGGCTGGCGTCGCGCCGGGCGTGATGCTGTGGGGGACGGCGGCGACGCTGGGCGCGGCGACGCTGTTCGCGCTGTGGCCTGCGGCGGAGACGGCGCTGACGCTGCTGGGCGCGGGGCTGCTTCTGCTGTTCGGGTCGCGCTACATCCGCCGCGCGCTGGCGACCGGGCCGGGGGCGGTGAAGGCGCGGGCGGGTGCGACGCCGCTGCGCGCCTTCATGGCGACGCTGGCGGTGCTGGCGACCAATCCCAAGGCGCTGACGACATGGCTCGTGATCCTGTCGCTGTTTCCCGCGGCGCAGGCGAGCACGGGCACGCTGGCGCTGCTGGTGGTCGGGATGGCGTCGGTGGGGACGCTGATGCATGTCGGCTATGCGCTGCTGTTCAGCACGCGCGCCGCGGCGGCGGTCTATGCCCGCGCCGCGCGGGGCGTGGACGCCGCGGTGGGCCTGTTTTTCATGGGGTTGGGGCTGAGGCTGATCGCCGGGCGGGCTGGCGTATGGTGACGGCGGGACGGGGCCATCGGAATTTGTTGTGTCTTGCGCAATGATCATTCCTTTAACTTATGGATGCGGAAGGCGCATCTGAGACGGGTCGGCGGCGCGCGGCGTCGCCTGTGATCCGGAGGATGCTTGATGACCTACTATCAGGACGCATTCTGTCGGCGCGTCGTCAGCCGTGACCTCGCGACGCTTCGCGGGCGCGGCGTCGCGGCGGCCTCGGCGCTGCTGTCGCTCGTCGCGTTCGCCGTGCTGGTGGCGCTGCCGCTGCTGCTGGGCGTCGCGGCCCCGGAGACGCCTTCCGTCGAAGACTGGCGCGGCAACAGCGCCTCGCTGCCGAGCGAGTGACGGCGGGCGCAGGAGCCGCGCAGCGCGTCACGCCGCCGGGGTGGGCGGCTCGAACCCGAAGCTTTGGCGCAGCGCCGCGCGGCCGGCGGGGGTGATCTCGATCACCCGCGCGCCGGGGATGCGGCGCACCCATCCATCGGCCTCGGCGCGGACGAGCAGGGCGGCCCCGAGCGCCCCGCCGACATGGGCGCGGCGCTCGCTCCAGTCGAGGCAGCGCGGGGCGAGGCGGCGGCGGGCGCCGCTCGCGGCGGCGACGTCCACCCCGGCGGCGGCGAGCCGGTCGGCGCCGGCCGGCGTGATCGAAAAATCGTCTTCCTGCGGGATCAGCCAGTCCAGCGCGACGAACCGCTCCGCGAGCGCCACGGCGACGGTCCCGGCGAGATGGTCGTAGCAGCTCCGGCACCAGCGCATCCGCGCCTCCCGCGGGCCGGGCAGCCGCTTCGGCCGCGCGACCGGAGCCAGCGCGGCCAGCGCGTCGAGCGCGTCCGCAGCCTCGGGCGAGGCGAGGCGGAAGTAACGATGCCGGCCCTGCTTCTCCACCGCGAGAAGCCCGCCGGCGACCAGCCGCGCGAGGTGCGAGGAGGCGGTGGCCGGCGTCACGCCGCCGACGCCGGCCAACTCTCCCGCGGTGTGGGCGCCGCCGTCCATCAGGCTCGACAGCATCCGCGCGCGGGCGGGCTCGCCGATCAGGGCGGCGATCTCGGCGAAGTCGGGGCCGTCGGTCATGCTTCGATGCTAGCCGAAACATGCCGGGCCGTGAAGCGGCTACGGCTCCAGCGTCATCGCACCATGATGGAGACGCCCCATGACCTTCCGCATCGCCTTCGGCCTCCGGCCGCCCCTCGCCGCCATGCGCGCGGTCGAGCCGTTGCGCCGACTGCGCGCGGCGCTCGCGCTCCGCGCGGCGGTCGCGCGGGAGCGACGGGCGCTCGCCGCGCTCGATGCGCGCCTGCTGCGCGATGTCGGGCTGGGCGAGGCCGAGGCGCGGGCCGAGGCGGCGAAGGGCTGGCGGGCGCCGCCCGCGCGCCGCTGAAAAAGCGCCCGCCAGGGGCCGCAAGGGGCGCGCGACCTACCCGAACGGGTGGCCTTAACAAGTCGTAAACCCTTGTCGGCGCGGCGCTTCCGCGCACTGCGCGCGGCCCCGGAAAGGTGTAGCGTACGCCACGCGCCAGTTTTCCGGAGAGACCCACGCCATGGCCGACATCGTGTTCACCCTCGACGGCAAGCCGGTCGTCGCGAAGCCCGGCGAGACGATCTGGGAGGTCGCCAAGCGCGAGGGAACCGCGCTGCCGCATCTCTGCCACAAGGACGCGACCGGCTACCGGCCGGACGGCAACTGCCGCGCCTGCGTGGTGGAGATCGAGGGCGAGCGCGTGCTGGCGGCGTCCTGCATCCGCGCGCCGAGCGCGGGCATGGTGGTCAACACCGCCGGCGAGCGGCCCGAGGCGGCGCGGAGAATGGTGGTCGAACTGCTCGCCGCCGACCAGCCCCCGCGCGAGGCGGCGCACGACAGGTCGGCGCATTTCTGGGACATGGCCGAGGCGACCGGGGTGGCGGACAGCCGCTTCCCGAAGCTGGAGCGCGAGCGCGTGCCGCTGCTGGACGGCAGCCACGTCGCCATGCGCGTGAATCTCGACTCCTGCATCCAGTGCAATCTCTGCGTGCGTGCCTGCGGCGAGGTGCAGGTCAACGAGGTGATCGGCATGGCCGGGCGCGGCCACGACGCCAAGATCGTGTTCGACTTCGACGACCCGATGGGCGAGAGCACCTGCGTCGCCTGCGGCGAGTGCGTGCAGGCCTGTCCGACCGGCGCGCTGATGCCGGCGGCGGCGGTCGACGCGGCTGAGGTGGGCGACAGCAAGGCGTTCGACCGCGAGGTGCGCTCGGTCTGCCCCTATTGCGGCGTGGGCTGCCAGCTCTCCTTCAAGATCAAGGATGAGAAGATCGCCTGGGTCGACGGCGTGGAGGGCCCGGCCAACGAATCGCGTCTCTGCGTGAAGGGCCGCTTCGGCTTCGACTACATCCACCACCCGCACCGGCTGACGAAACCGCTGATCCGCCGCGAGGACGCGCCGCCCAAGGGGCTGAACGTCGACCCGGCGAACCCGCTCGGCCATTTCCGAGAGGCGACGTGGGGCGAGGCGATCGCCGCGGCGGCCGGCAAGTTCGGCGCCTTGAAGGAGCGGTGGGGCGGGCGCTCGGTGGCCGGCTTCGGCTCGGCCAAATGCTCCAACGAGGAGGCGTATCTGTTCCAGAAGCTGATCCGCCAGGGCTTCGGGCACAACAACGTCGACCACTGCACGCGGCTCTGCCACGCCTCCTCGGTCGCGGCGCTGATCGAGAATGTCGGCTCCGGCGCCGTGACGGCGACCTTCAACGAGATCGAGAACGCCGACGTCGCCATCGTGATCGGGGCCAACCCGACCGAGAACCACCCCGTCGCCGCGACCTACTTCAAGCAGTTCGCCAAGCGCGGCGGCAAGCTGATCGTGATGGACCCGCGCGCGCAGGCGCTGCGCCGGCAGGCGAGCCACATGCTCCAGTTCCGCCCGGGAACTGACGTGGCGCTGCTCAACGCGATCATGCACGTCATCGTGGAGGAGAAGCTCTACGACCGGCAGTATGTCGAGGGCTTCACCGAGGGCTTCTTCGAGTTCCGCGACCATATCAAGGGTTTTCCGCCCGAGAAGATGGCCGATCTGTGCGGGATCGACGCCGGGACGATCCGCGACGTGGCGCGCACCTTCGCCGACGCGAAGGCCGGGATGATCTTCTGGGGGATGGGCGTCAGCCAGCACATCCACGGCACCGACAACGCGCGCTGCCTGATCTCGCTGGCGCTGCTCTGCGGCCATGTCGGGCGACCCGGCACCGGGCTGCACCCGCTGCGCGGCCAGAACAACGTGCAGGGCGCGTCGGACGCCGGGCTCATCCCGCAGATGATGCCAGACTACCATCCCGTCGCCGACGCCGAGGTGCGCGACCTCTTTCGCCACATCTGGGATGGCGCCGAGATCAGCCCCGAGCCGGGGCTGACGGTGGTGGAGATCATGGACGGGATCTACCGCGGCCAGATCCGCGGCCTCTACGTCATGGGCGAGAACCCCGCGATGTCGGACCCCGACGTGGAGCACGCCCGCAAGGCGCTGGCGCGGCTCGAGCATCTCGTGGTGCAGGACGTGTTCCTGACCGAGACGGCGAACTTCGCCGACGTCATCCTGCCCGCGAGCGCCTGGCCCGAGAAGACCGGCACCGCCACCAACACCAACCGCCAGGTGCAGATGGGCCGCAAGGCGCTGAACCCGCCGGGCGAGGCGCGGGCGGACTGGCGCATCGTCATCGACATGGCCAACGCCATGGGGCTGGACTGGGACTACGACCACCCCCGCGAGGTGTTCGCGGAGATGAAGATGTCGATGCGCTCGCTGCACCACATCACCTGGAAGCGGCTGGAGCAGGAGAACGCGGTGATGTATCCGTGCCTCTCGACCGAGGATCCCGGCCAGCCGGTGGTGTTCGGCGACGGCTTCCCGCGCCGGGCGGGGCGGGCGAAGTTCACCCCTGCGCGCGTGACGCCGCCGGCGGAGGCGCCGGACGCAGCCTACCCGATGATTCTGACAACCGGTCGGCAGCTTGAGCACTGGCACACCGGCTCGATGACGCGCCGGGCGAGCGTCCTCGACGCGGTGGAGCCGGAGGCCAACGCCTCGCTGCACCCCTCGACGCTGCGGAAGATGGGCGTGCGGCCCGGCGAGATGATCCGCATCGAGACGCGGCGCGGCGCCATCGAGATCATGGCGCGGGAGGACCGCGCGGTGGCCCCGGACATGGTGTTTCTGCCCTTCGCCTATGTCGAGGCGGCCGCCAACGTCCTGACCAACCCCCAGCTCGACCCTTGGGGCAAGATCCCCGAGTTCAAGTTCTCCGCCTGCCGCGTCGCGCCGGCGGGCGAGCGGCTGGCGGCGGAGTAGCGCGCGCCGCGGCGGCGCCGACCGCCCGACCGAGGAATCCAGCCGCGCGCCCAAGCCGCGCGGCGGGCCTCTGGCCAATGGGGCGATGGCGGGCGGCTGCGTCCCAAAATGACGCAGGCGTTCTGTCATCAAACGGTTTCACGACGGCAGTACTCATCAAATATGAAACTTGTCGTTTTCCGTGCGGGGCTTGGAAAGTTCTGAAGCGGCAAGTACTGGTGAGGAAAAAATCATGGCGGAAGCCGTCTCGCCCTCGACAGTGGCGACTGGAAAGAACAACTGGCTGCAATGGCTGATGGTCGCCGGGCTGGTTTACCTGCTGATTTGTGCGGTCGGTATGATCGGCAACGGCTTCAAGGCGGCGACCGGGGATCAGGCGAGGGAACTGTTTGCGTTCGCGGTCAATCCGTTCGCGGGACTTGTCGTCGGGACCATCGCGACCGCGCTGATCCAGTCCTCCTCCACCGTGACGTCGATCATCGTCGGCCTCGTCGCCGGCGGCCTGCCGGTGAGCGTCGCCGTGCCGATGGTGATGGGCGCCAACATCGGCACCTCGATCACCAACACCATCGTCTCGCTGGGCCATGTGCGCGACAAGGAGGAGTTCCGCCGCGCGTTCTCCGCCGCGACGGTGCACGACTTCTTCAACCTCTTTTCGGTGCTGATATTCCTGCCGCTGGAGATCGCCTTCGGCCTGCTGGAGCGCCTCGGCAAGCTGCTGGCCTCGCCGTTCTACGACGCCGGCAGCGCCTCGATGGGCGGGCTGAACTTCGTCAAGACGGCGACCGCGCCGATCGTGGACACCACGACCTCGACGCTGCTCTCGTTCGGCGACCAGGTGGGCGGCGTGCTTCTGATCATCCTCGGCATCGCGCTGATCTTCCTGTCGATCAACTATGTCGGCAAGCTGCTCAAGGGGCTGATGGTCGGCCGCGCCAAGGAGATCATGCACACCGCGATCGGAAAGGGGCCGATCTCGGGCATCGCCTCGGGCACGCTGGTGACGGTGCTGGTGCAGTCCTCCTCGACCACCACTTCGCTGATGGTGCCGCTGGCGGGCTCCGGCGCGTTCGGACTGAAGCAGATCTACCCGTTCACGCTCGGGGCCAATATCGGCACCTGCATCACCGCGCTGCTGGCGGCTACGGCGGTGACGGGCAACGCGGAGGCGGCGCTGCAGATCGCGATGATCCACTTCTCCTACAACGTGTTGGGGGTGCTCGTCATCTACGGCCTGCCATTCCTGCGCAACCTCCCCGTGCGCGCGGCGGAATGGCTGGGCGAGACCGCGGCGGAGAACAAGGCGGCGGCGCTGGCCTACATCCTCGGCGTTTTCTTCGTCGTGCCTGGCGTCGCGCTGGGCGTGACGTCCCTGCTCTGAGAGGCTAGGCCCATGATGAACGTCAAGGAGATGCGCACCGAGACGCTGCGCAAGCTGGTGGACGAGACCGAGGCGACGCTCGAGGAGCTGTCGGCGGAGCTGGAGCGGCGCGAGGAAGCCGAGCAGCACCAGGAGATCGACCGGCTCGACGAGCATTTCAGGAACGCCGAGCTGAGCCTGACCGCGATCCGCGATTTCATCGCCCAGGCGCTGAGCGACCTGCGCGGCCGCGGCTGAGACGACGCGGGCGACCTCGTCCGGGGTGAGGCGCGGTCGGCGCGGCGCTGGACAGCGCCGCCCGTTCCGCCTTTGTCAAGGCGGGCGGCGGCGCCGTCGCCCCCCAGTCCCCCGGCCCGCCGCCGGGGGGATCCCCAGTTCATGTTCTAGCCGCGCGGTGCGGCCCCGACGGGGCAATGTCTGGCGACGGCGCTGGGGGCATGGGGCAGGTTTGCGCGGAAGGCGGCCGGTGGCCTGAAGGCGCATCGCTCGACCCTTGGCCCGTGCGACCAGCACGGGCCGCGCCCTCCCTCCCCCCAGGGAGGGCGCATTGCAACGCCTCAACCCGGTGCGCCGTCGAAGTTGTTTGCGCCATAAACCGCGCCGCTCAGCCGTCGCGAAGCGCCCACCCGAGGGAGGGCGCGGCCCTCATCGCTCAAGAGGCGCCGCGGGGCGGATGGCTGAAATCCGCGCCAGAGCCGCCTTTCGGCGCCGCGTCGCCGGCGACGCGGCTGCCTCAGTCTCACCCCCGACGGCGCCGCCCGACGAAGCCCAGCAGGGCGAGCGCGGCCACGGCCATCGGTGCGGCGGCGGGCAGGGGGATGGGGACGACGCCGAAGCCGAGCTGGTCGCTGGCGACGCGCTGGAGCACGGTCGCGCTCTGCGGGTCGATGCCGAGCTCCATCGCTGCCAACTCGCCGGGGCCGAAGCCGGCGGGGTCGAGGCCGGTGAGCGTGCCGTAGATCACCAGCGCGCTGAGGTAGGAGCCGAACTTGCTGGCGTGCGTGCCGTCGTCGAACCACAGGTCGATCAGGCCGTCGGTGAGCGCGTCGGGGCCCCAGAAATCCTCGGTGGCGAGGCCGGCGTCGACCGCGCGCTGGAACGCCTCGCCGACAGGGGCGACGCCCGCGAGGCCGCCCGAGCCGTCGGCGGCGGCCTGCGCGACCGTCGCGGCGTAGCCCGTCACGAGGTCGTCGGTCATTTCCGCCAGCGAGGCGTAGTGGGTGTTCTGCGAGAGTTCGGTCGAGCGCGTCACGTCGCCTGTCGTCTCGTCGGTCTCGGTGGCGAAGGCGCCGTCCACGAGGTTGGGGCGCGCCCAGGTCTGGTAGAGGAAGACCTCGGTCTCCTCGCTGGCGTTGGGGTTGGCGAAGTCGTCGTTGCGGTTGCGGTTGCAGGTGATCTCCGACGACCTGGTGAGGGCCATGCAGTTCGCGGTCTGCTCCGCGTTGTTGGCGCCCTCGAAAGCCTCGCGGTAGCGGATCGAGGGGTAGGGGCCGGGGGAGTGCAGATAGTCCTCGATGATGTCGGCGAAGTAGCGGGTGTATTCGGGGTTGGAGGCCAGCGCGCGGCCGGCTGCGTTGGTCTGGCGCGGCAGCACCTCGTCGCTCTGCTCCTGCAGCACCACCTTGTCCCAGGTCTTGAGGCCGATGTTGCCGCGAAGGTCCCAGTCGGCGGGGTTGGTGTTGAGGAAATGGCCCCGCAGCGAGGCCGCGTTGCGGGTGGAGTGCGACACGGCGTAGTCGAGCCCGGCCTGGTCGGTCAGCTTCTTGAACACGCCCGGCACGCCGCCCCAGGGACGCGGTTCGAACGCGTTGCCGCCCGTGAGGTCGGTGAAGTTGCCGCCATTGTCGGGCGAGGTGAGGTCGGCGACGTTCGCGGCGTTGTAGCTCATCACCGGGTCGACGCGGCCGAAGGTGTAGCTGTTGCCGACGAAGAGCACCTCGATCGGGGCGGCCTGGGCTGACATCGGCGCGGCGATGGGGGCTGCGACCGGCAGCAGGCCGGCGAGCGCCAGCACGGGCAGGCGGGTCATGGGCGGTTCCTCTCCCTGAGGGTGTCCTTAACTTTTTATCCACAACCTTTAGGCGTTCGCCGTTTCGCGCGTCAATCGCGGAGGTCGACGCCCGGCGGCGGTGCCCGCGCCGCGGCTGGGGCGCCGCGCCCCTCACGCGCTCGCGAGCGGCGGCGCACGCCCAGCGCCTTGAAACGCCAAGGCCGTCGCCCTACCCAAGAGGGACCGGGCGAGAAACGCGCGGCGCCGGCGATGCGCCGGACGCGATGGCGGGAGGGCGAAGGCGATGGCGATCACCAGACGGCGCTTCGGCGCGCTCGGGCTTGGCGTCGGCCTCGCGACCGCGGCGCCGTGGCGGCTCGGGGCCCAAAGCGGGGCGGCCAGCGCGGCGGAAGGCGTCATCCGCACCCATGGCGGTTCGCTGGTGGGAAAGCTGAAATACCCCGAAGGCTTCGCCCATTTCGACTATGTGAACCCCGACGCGCCGAAGGGCGGCGTCGCCCGGCAGGCGACGGCGAGCGCCTTCGACAGCTTCAACCCCTTCATCGTGCGCGGCGACCCGCCGACCGGCATCGGCGTCGTCTTCGAGAGCCTGATGACGCCCTCGCTCGACGAGGGCTCGACCCATTACGGCCTGCTGGCGGAGTGGGAGGAGCACCCCGCCGACGACGCTTGGGTGTCGTTCCGCCTGCGCGAGGAGGCGCGCTGGCATGACGGGAGGCCGATCACGGTGGATGACGTGATCTGGAGCTTCGAGACGCTGGTGGCGAGGGGCGCGCCGCTCTACCGCTTCTACTACAAGAACGTGGTCTCGGCGCGCGACCTCGGCGATCGCGTGGTGCGGTTCGACTTCGACCAGACCGGCAACCGCGAACTACCGCACATCATGGGCCAGCTCACCGTGCTGCCGAAGCACTGGTGGGAGGACGGGCGCGACTTCGAGGCCGGCGGGCTGGAGCCGCCGCTGGGCTCGGGGCCCTACCGGGTGGGGGCGTTCGAGTCGGGCCGTTTCGTGGAGTACGAGCGTGTGCCCGACTACTGGGGCGCCGGGCTGCCGGTGAACGTGGGCGCCAACAATTTCGACCGGCTGCGCTACGAGATCTTCCTCGACGCCTCGGCGCAGCTCGACGCCTTCCGCGCCGGGCAGATCGACTATCGCGAGGAGTTCTCCGCGCAGAACTGGGCGGAGCGCTACGACTTCGCCGCCGTGCGCGACGGCCGGGTGAAGCGCGACGAGGTCACGCTCGACGGGCTGAAGCGCGTGCAGTTCTTCGCGATGAACCTGCGCCGGCCGAAGTTCCAGCACATCGACACGCGCCGGGCGCTCTCGATCGCGTTCGACTTCGAGTGGACCAACAAGACGATCTATTTTGACCAGTACGCCCGGCCTTCGAGCTATTTCCAGGGCGGCGACGACTTGCAGCCCTCCGCCCCGCCGGAAGGGTTGGAGCTGGCGATGCTGGAGCCGTTCCGCGGCCAGGTTCCCGACGAGGTGTTCGGGGCGCCCTACGCACCGCCGCAGACCGACGGATCGGGCCGCAACCGGCGCGGCCTGCGCGACGCGGCGCGGCTGCTGGAGAGCGCAGGCTGGCGGCCGGGGCCGGACGGGGTGCTGCAGGACGCCCAGGGCCGGCCCTTCGAGATCGAGTTCCTTTCCGCGCAGGACACGCAGGGCAGGGTGATCGGCCCCTACATCGACAACCTCGCCACGCTGGGCATCCGCGCGACCTTCCGCGTGGTGGACGGGCCGCAATATGTGCGCCGCGTGAGCCAGGATCCGGATTTCGACTTCGACATGATCATTTTCGGCGTGAACAACTCTGAGAGTCCGGGCAACGAGCAGCGGGAGTACTGGGGCTCGGAGGCGGCCGACCGCATGGGCTCGCGCAACGTCTCGGGCGTGAAGGACCCGGCGGTGGACGCGCTGATCGAGCGGATCGTCTTCGCCGAGGATCGCGAAACGCTGGCGGCGGCGAGCCGCGCGCTCGACCGGGTGCTGACCCACAGCCGCTACTCGGTGCTGCAGCTCTACACGCCCTTCGAGCGGCTGGCGTGGTGGGACGTGTTCGGGCGCCCCGAGCCGCTGCCGTCGCGCAGTCTCGGCTTTCCCGCCGTCTGGTGGTGGGACGCGGCGAAGGCCGCGGCGATGGGGTCACGGTCGTGAGCCGGCTGATCTCGGCGCTCGCGGCGGGGGCGCTGGCGCTCGCGGCGGCCTCGGCGCTGTGGGAGGCGAAGGCGGACGCCGTGCAGGTCAGCCACGGGCTCTCGGCCTTCGGCGACCTGAAATATCCGCCCGGTTTCAGTCATTTCGACTATGTGAACCCCGCGGCGCCGAAGGGCGGCGCGATCGCGACGACGTCGGTGCTGGCGAACCAGACCTTCGACACGCTGAACGCCTACACCCTGCGCGGCGACGCGCCGATGGGCCTCGCGGCGCCCTACAACTTCGTCTACGATACGCTGATGACATCGGCAGGCGACGAACCCGACGCGGTTTACGGCCTTCTGGCCAGCCACGCCGAATACATTCCCGGCGGGGACTGGATCATCTTCGAGCTGCGCCCCGAGGCGCGCTTCGCCGACGGCTCGCCGGTGACGGCGGAGGACGTGGCGTTCTCGCTGAAGGCGCTCAAGAGCGACGGGGCCGACCCGCGCTTCCGTCTGTCGCTCGTGGGGCTCGCCGGCGCCGAGGCGCTGGCGCAGCGTCGCGTGCGCGTCGATTTCGCCGAAGGCGCGGCGCGGCGCGACCTGCCGATGCAGGCGGCGGGGCTGCCGGTGTTCTCGAAGGCGTGGTTCGAGGGCCGCGACTTCGGCGAGCCGACCATGGAGCAGCCGCTCGGCTCGGGCCCCTACGAGGTCGAGCAAGCCGAGCCGGGCCGGGCGATCGTCTATCGCCGGCGCGACGACTACTGGGCGCGCGACCTGCCCGTGAACGTCGGCCGCTGGAACTTCGACGAGATCCGCATCGAATACTACCGTGACCGCAGCGTGATCCCGCAGGAGATCGCCGCCGGCAACATCGACCTGCACGAGAGCTTCAGCAGTCGCGCCTGGGCGACCGAGTTCGAGTTTCCCGCCGTGCGCGACGGCCGGGTGATCAAGGAGCTGATCGCCGACGACAGCCCGATGAGCACCCAAGGGTTCTGGATCAACATGCGGCGCGACAAGTTCAGCGACCCGCGGACGCGGCAGGCGCTGGCGATGGCGTTCGACTTCGAGTGGTCGAACCGCGCGCTGTTCTACGACCTCTATGTGCGGACCACGAGCTTCTTCCAGAACACCGCGATGGAGGCCGAGGGCGCGCCGGGCGCCGCGGAGCTGGCCCTGCTGGAACCGTTCCGCGACAGCCTGCCGCCGGAGGTGTTCGGCGAGCCCTACACGCCGCCGGTGACGGACGGCTCGGGCCGCAACCGCCGCATCATGCGCGAGGCCTCGCGGCTGCTGGAGGCGGCGGGCTGGACGCAGGGGCCTGACGGCCTGCTGCGCGACGCGAACGGCCAGACGCTGAGCGTGGAGCTGGTCAACTCCAGCCCCGCCTTCGAGCGCGTCATCAACCCCTATGTCGAGAACCTGCGCTCGCTGGGCGTGGACGCGAGCTTCCGCATCATCGACCAGGCGCAGGAGCAGCGCCGGCAGAAGGAGTTCGACTACGACCTGATCGTTGCGAACCTGCCCGGCTATCCGACCCCCGGAAACAGCCTGCGCAACACCTACCTGTCCTCCAGCGCCGACCAGCAGGGCTCCTACAACCTCTCGGGCGTCGCGGACCCGGCGGTGGACGCGCTGGTGGAGGCGATCATCGCCGCGGAGGACCGCGAGAGCCTGACGACCGCCGCCCGTGCGCTCGACCGGGTGCTGCGGTCGCGGCACATCTGGGTCGCCAACTGGCATCGCCCGTTCCACCCGACCGCGTGGTGGGATCTGTTCGGCCGCCCGGAGACGAAGCCGGTCTTCGCGCGCGGCATCCTCGACCTCTGGTGGCGCGACCCGGCCAGGACGCGGACGGGAGAGCAGTGAGAATGGGGAGCGCGCGCTGATGGGCGCCTATGTTCTGCGGCGCCTCGCGCTGATCATCCCGACGCTGTTCGGCATCATGCTGGTCAACTTCGCGGTGATCCAGTTCGCGCCGGGCGGCCCTGTCGAGCAGGTGATCGCGGAGCTGACCCAGACCGGCGCCGGCGCCACCGACCGCTTCGCCGGCGGCGGCGCCGACGTGCAGGGCGCGGGCGCCGGCGGCGAGGGCTCGGGTTATCGTGGCGCGCAGGGGCTCGACCCCGCCTTCATCGCCGACATCGAGCGCCAGTTCGGCTTCGACAAGCCGCCGGTCGAGCGCTTTCTGCTGATGCTGTGGAACTATGCGCGCTTCGACTTCGGCGACAGCTATTTCCGCTCGGCCAGCGTGATCGAGCTGATCGGGCAGAAGCTGCCGGTGTCGATCTCGCTGGGGCTGTGGACGACGCTGCTGGCCTATCTCGTGTCGATCCCGCTGGGGGTGGCGAAGGCGGTGCGCGACGGCTCGCGCTTCGACGTGTGGACCTCGGGCGTGGTGATCGTCGGCTACGCCATTCCCGGCTTCCTGTTCGCGATCCTGCTGCGGACGCTGTTCGCCGAGGGCTCGGAGTTCTTTCCGTATTTCCCGCTGCGCGGGCTCACCTCGCCCAACTTCGAGGAGTTGAGCTTTGGCGCACAGGTGCTGGACTACTTCCACCACATCGCCCTGCCGATCCTCGCCATGGCGATCTCGGGCTTTGCGGTGCTGACGCTGCTGACCAAGAACAGCTTCCTCGACCAGATCAAGCTGCAATACGTCGCGACGGCGCGGGCGAAGGGACTGACCGAAGCCCGCGTGCTCTACGGCCATGTGTTCCGCAACGCGATGCTGATCGTGATCGCCGGGTTTCCCTCGGCGTTCATCTCGATCCTGTTCACCGGCTCCCTGCTGATCGAGGTGATCTTCTCGCTCGATGGGCTGGGGCTGCTCGGCTACGAGGCGGTGCTGAACCGGGACTATCCCATCGTGTTCGGCACGCTGTTCATCTTCGGGCTGATCGGGCTGCTGCTGCAGTTGCTGACCGACCTCGTCTATGTGTGGGTGGATCCGCGCATCGACTTCGAGAGCAGGGAGACCTGATCCGATGGCCGTGACCGCCTTCGACGCCGGGCCTGCGAGACGGCGCTGGCTTCCGCGCGTGAAGCTCGACGCGCTGCAGCGGCGGCGGCTGGACAATTTCCGCGCCAACCGCCGGGGCCTGTGGTCGCTGCGCATCTTCCTCGCGCTGTTCACGGTTTCGCTGTTCGCCGAGGTGATCGCGAACGACCGACCGCTGCTCATGTGGTTTGACGGGGGGCTGCGCTCGCCGATGGTGCAGTTCATCTCCGAGCGCGACCTCGGCGGCTTCCACGGCACCGAGGCCGATTTCCGTGACCCCTATGTGCGGTGCCTGGTGCGGACGGGGGGCGACGACGACCGCTGCTTCGACGACGAGACCGCGGCCGCCGAAGGCTCTGCGGGCTGGATGCTCATGCCGCTGATCCCGTTCAGCTACGACACCATCAACTACGACGTCCCCCGCGCGCCCTCGCCGCCCGACGCCGTGAACTGGCTCGGCACCGACGACCAGGCGCGCGACGTGCTGGCGCGGGTGATCTACGGCTTCCGCCTCAGCGTGTTCTTCGCGCTGATCGTCACGGTGGTCTCGACCCTGATCGGGGTGGTCGCGGGGGCGGTGCAGGGGTTCTTCGGCGGCTGGACCGACCTCATCTTCCAGCGCGTCGTGGAGATCTGGACCAACATCCCCTCGCTCTACATCATCATGATCGTGAGTTCGGTGATCGCGCCGAATTTCTGGATCATGGTGAGCCTTGTCGCGCTGTTCTCGTGGACGGCGCTGGTCGGCGTTGTGCGGGCGGAGTTCCTGCGCGCGCGCAACTTCGAATACGTCATGAGCGCGCGGGCGCTGGGCGTGTCGAACGTCACGATCATGTTCCGCCACCTGCTGCCCAACGCGATGGTGGCGACGATCACCATGCTGCCGTTCCTCGTGACGGGGGGCATCTCGACGCTGGCGGCGCTCGACCTGCTCGGCTTCGGGCTGCAGTCCTCGCACCCGTCGCTGGGCGAACTGGCGCTGCAGGGCCGCAACAACATCCAGGCGCCGTGGCTGGGCGTGACCGCGTTCTTCACCTTCGCGATCATGCTGTCGCTGCTGGTTTTCGTGTTCGAGGCGGTGCGAGACGCCTTCGACCCGCGGAAGGCCTTCTCATGAGCCTGCTGGAGGTCAACGACCTGCGCGTGCGCTTCGGCGCGACGGAAGCCGTGCGAGGGGTCAGCTTCGACGTGCCCCCCGGCAGGACCGTGGCGCTGGTGGGCGAGTCGGGCTCGGGCAAGTCGGTGACGGCGCTAAGCACGGTGAAGCTGCTGCCGGCCTCGGCGAAGGTCTCGGGCTCGGTGCGCTATGGCGGGACCGAGATGCTGGGCGCGTCTGATGCGGCGCTGCGCCGGGTGCGCGGCAACGACGTCAGCTTCATCTTCCAGGAGCCGATGACCTCGCTGAACCCGCTGCACCCCATCGAGCGGCAGATCGGCGAGAGCCTGGCGCTGCACCAGGGCTTGCGGGGCGAGGCGGCGCGGGCGCGCATCGTCGACCTGCTGACCAAGGTGGGCATCCGCGACCCCGAGAACCGGCTCGACGACTACCCGCACCAGCTTTCCGGCGGCCAGCGCCAGCGCGTGATGATCGCCATGGCGCTGGCCAACGGGCCGAAGCTGCTGATCGCCGACGAGCCGACGACGGCGCTCGACGTGACGATCCAGGCGCAGATCCTCGACCTGCTGAAGAGCCTCCAGCGCGACGAGGGGCTCTCGATGCTGTTCATCACCCATGATCTCGGCATCGTGCGACGGATGGCCGACCATGTCTGCGTGATGCGCCATGGCGAGATCGTGGAGCGCGGCGACACGGCGGCGCTGTTCGCCGACCCGCGCCACCCCTACACGAAGCTGCTGCTCGACAGCGCGCCCCGCGGCCGCGCCGCGCCCGTGCCCGCCGACGCGCCCGAGATCATGCGCGGGGAGGGCGTGCGCGTGTGGTTTCCCGTGCGCCGTGGCCTCATGCGGCGCACGGTCGGCCATGTGAAGGCCGTGACCGACGTCGACGTGCGGGTGCGCGCGGGCGAGACGGTGGGCGTCGTCGGCGAGAGCGGCTCGGGCAAGACCACGCTGGCGCTGGCGGTGATGCGACTGATCCGCTCGGAGGGCCGCATCGCCTTCGTCGGGCGCGACATCGCCGGGCTGGGCGGCAAGGCGATGCGGCCCCTGCGCAGCGAGATGCAGGTGGTGTTCCAGGACCCGTTCGGCTCGCTCAGCCCGCGCATGTCGGTGCGGCAGATCGTGGCCGAGGGCCTCGGCGTCCACGGGCTGCGCGACGCGGCGCGGTCCGAGGAGGAGGAGGTGGCGGCGGCGCTGGAGGAGGTCGGGCTCGACCCGGCGGTGATGGACCGCTTCCCGCACGAGTTCTCCGGCGGCCAGCGTCAGCGCATCGCCATCGCCCGCGCCATGATCCTGCGGCCAAAGTTCGTGGCGCTGGACGAGCCGACCTCGGCGCTCGACATGACGGTGCAGAGCCAGATCGTGGAGCTTCTGCGCGGGCTGCAGCAGAAGCGGGGCCTCGCCTACCTTTTCATCAGCCACGACCTCAAGGTGGTGCGGGCGATGGCGCATCGCGTGATGGTGATGCGCGGCGGCGTCGTGGTGGAGGAGGGCGACGCCGACGCGGTGTTCGACGCTCCCCGGCACGAGTATACCCGGGAGCTGCACGCCGCGGCGCTGGGCGACGCGCTGGCGGAGCCGGCCTGAGCGCCGCCGCCGGCCAGCCCGTCGCGACAGCGCGGGACGACGGTGCAAGACTGCTGGGCCGGCTTGCCGGCCGGAGGCCGCGAGGCGTCGCTCCGTGGCGTCAGTCAGGGCGACGACGCGGCGCCATGAGGCGCGCCGGCTCGGCCTCGGGCCTGCAGGGGCGCGCCCGCGCCGGCAGGGCGGGCGCATCGCCGTCGACCGGTCCGAGACCGGAGGCCACGGCTTCAGCCGCGTCAACATGCGCTCCTTCGGCGAGGCGACGCGCCTGCGCCCCGTCTCGCGCCCTGTCTCGCGTCAAGTCGCGGCCGCGCCGGGCGGCGCCCTTCCGCCCCGCTCCCGGCCCCGGTCGACCTGCCCCCCCCCCCCCCCCCCCCCCCCCCGTCGACCCGGTCGCGGCGGCGCGCAATGGGGGCGACAATAGGCCGCAGAATCGTTTTGACGCGGGTGTTTCCCGGTTTACCTTCCCGTCGTCCGGCCTCGAACCAACCGGACCCGAGAAATGAAACAAGAACCGGAGGAAGCCGCATGATCCGAAGCTCAACCGCGTGGTCCGCGGGCGCCTGGTCCGCAGGCGCGGTCGTCGCGTCCGCGCTCGCCCTCGCCGCTCCGGCGGCGTCAGCCCAGACGCCGACGCTGACCAGCGCCGTCGTTCTCGACAGCCTCGAATATCCCTGGGACATGGCGTTCCTGCCCGATGGCGGGATGCTGTTCACCGAGAAGTGCCGCGGCCTCTCGGTGCGGCTGGCCTCCGGCGAGGTCCGCAGGCTGCTCGGCATGGCCGGCGCGGAGGGCTATCCGGCCTCCGCCGAAGACCTGTTCTGCGAGGGGCAGGCGGGGATGATGGGCGTCGCGGTCGATCCCGACTTCGCGGAGAACCGGTTCATCTACGTCTATTCGACCTCCAGCATGACGGCGCCGGGGACGAACCGGCTGATGCGGATGACGCTGGGCGAGGATCTCGCCTCGGTTGCCGACCGGACCGACATCGTCGACGACATCCCCTACAAGCCCAAGGCGAGCGACCACCCCTTCGGCGGCCCCGGCGCGCACAATGGCGGGCGCGTCCGCTTTAGCCCCGGCGACGGATTCCTCTATGTCACCACCGGCGACACCCACAACGGCGTCGTGCCGCAGAGCCCGACGCTGCTCGGCGGCAAGGTGCTGCGCATCGACCGCGACGGAAACCCCGCGCCGGGCAACGCCGCGCCCGAGGGCTTCGACCCGCGCATCTACACCTACGGCCACCGCAACGTGCAGGGCATCGCCTTCCGCCCCGGCGACAGCGCGGCCTTCGTCGCCGAGCACGGCCCCTGGCACTCCGACGAGATCACCATGCTGGTCAACGGCGGCAACGGCGGCTGGGATCCGCGCCCGAACGTCGGCGGCCGCGGCGGCTGCCCGGACGACTACTGCGGCTACTCGCCCAACCAGATGGACGGGATGAACCCGCTGGAGCGGATGAAGTTCATGCCGATGACCGACGCCGAGACCTATCCCGACGCGATGCGTCCGGCGTGGAACAACAACGGCTATTCGCAGGGCACAGGCTCCGCCGCCTTCCTCGACGGCGCGCAGTGGGGGGACTGGAACGGCCGCATGGCGGTGGGCGTCATGGGCATCGCCTTCGGCGGCACGCCGCCGGGCGAGCGCATCGACGTGATCGCGCTCGGCGAGGACGGATCGTCGGCCATCCAGGTGCTCAGCGTGCCGGCCGACGCCATCCCGCCGGGCCGCTACCGCTCGGTTGTGCAGGGGCCCGACGGCGCCCTCTACGTCGCGACCGACCAGGGCGAGATCTTCTCGATCTCGGCCGAGTAAGGACGAGGCCGCCGCGCCGCAGGGCGCGGCGCGGCGGTCTTCCGTCTCCCGTCGCGAGGCCCACGGGCGAGAAGGGCCCAGCCCTGCGACGCGAGCGCCCTCCCGCTGGCCGCGCAGCGCGGCAGGGGTTATGTGACGGGCGCGGGCAGACGGGACGGGCGCGATGGACGGCGACAGCTTCAGGGATGCGATCTCGACGGCGGAGGAGCTGATCGAGGAGGCGCGCAACGGGCGCATGTTCATTCTCGTGGACCATGAGGACCGCGAGAACGAGGGCGACCTCGTGATCCCGGCGCAGTTCGCGACGCCCGAGGCCATCAACTTCATGGCGACCCACGGGCGCGGGCTGATCTGCCTCGCCATGCCCGGGGAGCGGCTCGACCGTCTGGGCCTGCCGCTGATGGCCGCCGCCAACCAGTCGCGCCACGAGACCGCCTTCACCGTGTCGATCGAGGCGCGCGAGGGCGTGACGACCGGCATCTCGGCCCATGACCGCGCGCGGACCGTCGCCGTCGCCATCCACCCCGACAGCACGGCGGCCGACATCGCGACGCCCGGCCACGTCTTCCCGCTGCGCGCGCGGGAGGGCGGCGTGCTGGTGCGCGCCGGCCACACCGAGGCGGCGGTGGACATCCCCAGGCTCGCGGGGCTGACGGCGGCGGGCGTGATCTGCGAGATCATGAACGACGACGGCACCATGGCCCGGCTGCCCGACCTCGTGGCCTTCGCCCAGCGGCACGGGCTGAAGGTCGGCGCGATTTCGGACCTGATCGCCTACCGCCGCCGCCACGACAACCTGATCCGCGAGACCGACGTCCAGACCGTGCGCAGCCATGGCGGGACGTGGACGCTGCGCGTCTTCGCCGACCAGCCTGGCGGGGGCGAGCACATCGCGCTGTCGATGGGCGACCTGGCGACGCCGGCGCCGGCGCTGGTGCGGATGCATGTGCTCGACCCGCTCGACGACGTGCTGGGCCTGCATCCCGAACGCGCCGGGCAGGTGCCCGCCGCCATGCGCGTCATCGCGCGGGAGGGGCGCGGCGCGGTGGTGCTGATCCGCGACCTCTCGCCCACCGCGCTCAGCGACCGGCTGCGCCCGCGCGGCCCCTCGCCGAAGGAGCTGCGCCAGTATGGCGTCGGCGCGCAGATCCTCAGCGCGCTGGGCGTGCGTGAGATGCGGCTGCTGACCAATTCGCCCGCCATGCGCATCGTCGGGCTGGAGGGCTACGGCCTTTCGGTCGTCGAGACGACGCCGCTGCCCCCTTCGGAGACCTGACCATGGCTCAACCGAGCGCCCCGCACGACGCCTCCCTCGCGGCGCCGAGCTTCACCGGGCCCGCGCCGCGGGTGCTGGTCGTCGTCGCGCCGTTCTACCGCCCCGTCGCCGACGCGCTGCTGCGCGGCGCGATCGCGGTGCTGGACGGCTTCGCAGCCCCGCGCGAGGTGATCGAGGTGCCGGGCGCGCTGGAGATCCCCACTGCGATCCGCCTCGCCGAGCGGCGCTTCGAGGCCTTCGTGGCGCTCGGCTGCGTGATCCGCGGGGAGACGACGCATTACGAGACGGTCTGCGCCGACAGCGCGCGCGGGCTGACGCTGCTCGGCGTGGAGCGGGGCCTGTGCATCGGCAACGGCATCCTGACCTGCGAGACCATGGCGCAGGCCGAGGCGCGCGCGGCGCCGGACGGGATGGACAAGGGCGGCGGCGCGGCAAGGGCGGCGCTGCATCTGGCCGCCGTCGCGCGGCGCTTCGCCGACCGCGGGCCGATGGGGTTGGCCGAACCGCCGGTGCAGTTCGCCGGCCGGCCTGACGCGACGCGGGCCTGACCATGGCCGAACGGGACACGACCGGGGCCGAAGGCGCCGGGACCGAGGCGCCGCCGGACCGCAAGCGGATGCGCTCGGCCGCGCGGCTCGGCGCGGTGCAGGCGCTCTACCAGATGGAGATGACCGGCGCGACGCTGAAGGGCGCCGAGGTCGAGTTCGAGAGCCGCTGGCTGGGCGCCGAGATCGAGGGCGAGCAGTACCACGCCGCCGACGTGAAGTTCTTTCGCCGCCTGCTGCGCGCGGCGGTGGACCGGCAGGCGGAGATCGACCAGCTCACCGACGCCGCACTGGTGGAGCGCTGGCCGCTGGGCCGCATCGACCCGACGCTGCGCGCGCTGTTCCGCGCGGCGGGGGCGGAGCTTCTGGCGCTGCCGACGCCGCCGAAGGTCGCCATCAACGAGTTCGTCGAGGTCGCCAAGGCGTTCTTCGACGCCGGCAAGGAGGCGCGCTTCGTCAACGGCGTGCTCGACCATGTGGCGCGGGCGGCGAAGCCGGCGGCGTTTCCGGCCTGAGACGCCGGCGGGCGGCGCGCGGCGGCGTCGCGAGCGGGCAGGCGGCCGCCCGGCGTACGAGACGCGGCCGTTCAGCCCCGACGCATGCGCAGGCGCGCCGCGCGCAGGGCGCGCAGGCGCGGCGTCGCGGCGGGGCGCGCGCCGCCGTCGTCGTCGAGCAGCGGGCCGACGCGCCCGGCCATGATCCGCTCCGCCATCGCCGCGGCGGCGACCGCGCGCCCTTCGGCGTCGTAGAACGAGCCGCGGATCTGCGTCTCGCGCTCCAGCGTCGCGACGAAGCGCGCCACGGTCTCGGGGTCGGGCGCGGTCGGGGCGGCCCAGAAGCGGTCGAGCGGGCCGGGGTCGGTCAGCCCCGGCGCGTCGTAGACCGCCGCGCCGAGCGCCTTGACCGGCCGCAGCGCGCGCAGCGCATGGACGCCCACGGTGGAGTTGATCGTCACCACGCCGCTGGCCCGCGCGATGAGCCTGCCGAGGTCTCCGCCGTCGATCACCTTGACACGCTCGCCGGCGCCGCAGGCCCCTGCGATGCGCGCGACGCGCCGACGCCAGCCCTCCCACCCGTTGTCGAGGGGGTGCTGCTTGACGAGCAGCCGCATCCCCTCCGGCGCATGGGCGGCGAAGCTGGCGACGACCTCCTCCAGCATGTCGGCCTGATGGCGGTAGGGGGCGCTGGCGCGCAGCTGGTAGTCGCTCTGGAGCTGCAGGGCCACGAGGGCGAAGGAGAAGGCCCCCGACAGGTGCCCCGCCACGCCGGCGCCGACGCCGCGCGCCGCCCGGCCCCCCCCGCGGGCGAGCTTCGCCGCCCAGCACAGGTAGTCGAAGAGGACGGGGTAATACTTATCGGAGACGTAGCGCGGATAGAGCGGCCGGCCGAACGTCGCGGCGAGGTTGTAGGCGACCTCGTTCAAGGCCTCGACGGCGAAGGGATGGGCGTAGCGCGCACGGATCTCCGGCGCGGGGCCGGGCGGGTGGAACAGCGCGGGGTCGGACGGAAAGCGCGAATACGCGCCGCCGCCCCACCGCTCCAGCGTGAGCCAGTCCGGCCGCAGATAGCCGAACTCAACCGAATGCGCCTGCGCCCCCACGCGCCAGGCGACGGCGGCTGCGATGCGGTGATAGGGCAGCCGGTCGGCGAAATAGAGGATGTCGGTGACGCCCTTCTCCCTGACGAGCGCCAGCAGCCAGCGCCGGAAGCGCTTCAGGCCGCCGCGATAGTTCAGCGCGCCGGGCCGCCGCCACGCCAGCGCGTCGCCGGCGTTGAGGTTGACGCGCACGATCCGCGCCCCGCGCCGCGCCGCGGCGTCGGCCAGCTCCGACCAGAAAGGCCCCGGAGGGCCCTGAAGGAAGAGGATGGTTCGGGCGGGCGGCACGGGCGGCTCCAAGCGGCGGGAGCGGCCTCTCGCCCCCGCTGACGCCCGATTGCCGCGCGCTGCGGGGGATGTCAACGCGGCGCGGGTCTGCGCGCGGGTCTGCGCGCGGGTCTGCGCGCGGGTGCGGGCGCTTGGCGCGGCGGGGCGGAGCGCCTATGCGGGAGACATGCGCGCCGCCGCCATGACCGCGAACCGCCCGACCGCCCCGGCGCCTGCGCCGGGGGCGGGGCGGCGCGTGCTGCTTCTGCAGGGGCCGCGGTCGCCGTTCTTCGCCCGGCTTTCCGACGCGCTGGAGGCGATGGGGGCGGAGACGCGCCGCGTCCTGTTCTGCCCTGGCGACGAGTTGCACTGGATCGGCCGGCCGGCGCTGCGCTGGCGCGGCCCGCTGGCGCAATGGCCGGCCGCCTGCGCCCGGATGCTGGCGGAGACTGGCGCGACCGACGTCGTCGGGCTTGGCGACGGGCGGGCGCTGCACCGGGCGGGCTTCGCGCAGGCGCGGAAGGCGGGCGCGCTGGTCCATGTCGTCGAGCAGGGCTGGCTGCGCCCCGGCTGGCTGACGCTGGAGCCCGACGCGCTGGGCGCCTGGCGGCCGGACTGGTCCGCGCCGCGACCGCCGGCGGCGCCGGCCTCGGCGGAGAAGGGCGCGCCCTTCGCCGCATGGGCGGCGATGGACGTCGCCCATGATCTCGCGACGCTGGCGGCAGGCTGGGCGCTCTACCCCGGCTATCGCCGCCATGCGCTCGCCAACCCGCTGGCGGAGTGGCTGGGCTGGGGCGGCAAGCTCGCCCGCTGGCCGGCGCGGCGGGCGGCGCGGGCGCAGGCCCTGCGGGAGATGGCTGCGACGCAGGCGCGGGGCGCGCCGCTGTTCCTGTTCGCGCTTCAGCTGGAGACCGATTTCCAGATCCGCGACCGCGGACCGGCGGGCGGCGTGCGCGCGGCGCTGGAGACGGCGCTGGCGTCCTTCGCGCGGGCGGCGCCGGCCGGCGCCCGGCTGGTCGTGAAGCCGCATCCGCTCGATCCGCAGCCCTGGCGCTGGGCGCGGCTTGCGGCGGCGGGCGGGGCGCTGTTTCTGGACGGCGGCGCGGTGGAGCCGCTGTTTCCGCAGCTGGCCGGGGTGGTCACGGTGAACTCCACCGTGGGGCTCGCCGCCCTGCGCGCCGGGACGCCCGCGGCCGCGCTCGGCGGCGCCGTCTATGGGCCGCTGACCCACCCGGGGCCGCTGGACGATTTCTGGCGCGCCCCGCAGGCGCCTTCGCCGGCGCGCGTGGCCGAATTCGTCGACCGCATGGCGGCGGAGATCCAGACGCCCGGCGCCTTCGACGGGCCGGGCATGGCGGTGGGCGCGGAGGGCGCGGCCCGGCTGATCCTGCGCCGCGCGCCCGGATCCGGAGGGGGGACGCCATGAGCCGCTTCCGCCGCATCGTCCTCACCGGCGCCTCCGGCGGGCTGGGCCGCGCGCTGGCTGAGCGGCTCTCCGCGCCCGGCGTCGAACTGCTGCTGACCGGGCGCGACGCCGGGCGGCTGGCGGCGACCGCGGCGGCCTGCCGCGCGCGCGGCGCGACGGTGGAGATCGCGCAGGCCGACGTCTGCGACGCCGCCGCCATGGCCGCCGCGCTGGGGGCCTTCGACGCGGCGTCTCCGGTCGATCTGCTCGTCGCCAACGCCGGCGTCTCCTCCGGCACGCGGCCCGGCGGGCGCGACGAGACCGCGGCCGAGGCGCGGCGCGTGTGGGAGATCAACGTGCTGGGGATGCTCAACACCGTCGATCCGCTCGCCGGCGCGATGGCGGCGCGCGGGGCGGGGACGATCGCGCTGGTCAGCTCGATGGCGGCGCTGCGCCCGCTGCCGGACATGCCGGCCTACAGCGCCAGCAAGGCCGCCGTGCGCGCCTACGGCGCCGCCCTGCGCGGGCGGCTGGGCCCGCGCGGCGCGCTGGTCTGCGTCATCTGCCCGGGCTTCGTCACCTCGCCGATGTCAGCCCGCCACAAGGGCGCGAAGCCGTTCGAGATCGGGGCCGGCCGCGCGGCGGAGATCATGGCGCGCGGGCTGGAGCGGGGCAGGCCGCTCATCACCTTCCCCTGGCCGCTGGCGCTGCTGACATGGCTGGGCGCCCGGCTGCCGCCCCGGCTGTCGGACTGGGCGACGCGCGGCTTCGCCGCCGAGATCGCGCCGGAACGCGGCGACGACGCGCCCTAGGCCGCCCGCTGGCGGGGCGCGCGCCGCCGTTGCGCAGCGGTGCGGCCGGGCCTATGTTCCCGCCCGCGTTGGGGCGTAGCCAAGTGGTAAGGCAGCGGTTTTTGGTACCGCCATTCCCTGGTTCGAATCCAGGCGCCCCAGCCACCTTTCCCGCCAAGCCATTGATCTTCAACGCCGTCTGCGGAGCCGGCCGGCTCCCATGGGCGTGTGGCTGGTCGACTGCGGCGCAGGCCGCGTCGCGGGGCTCGTCAGGGTCCGCCGCCCTCGGGTCGGTCTGCTCGCGACGACGGGCGGGGCGGGGTCTGGTATCGGGGCGCGCACTCCGGACATCGGTCCGCGCCGGCGCGGAAGCTGAACCCGCCGGTCGCGGCGGCGTCACCCTGAGCCGGCGTGGCGGGCGGCGACGAGACGAGGGGCCTGCGGGGCCGACCGCGCCTCGCCGCCAGGCCCGGCGCCGCTCACCGCGTCGCGCAGCCGCCGTAGCGATCGATGTGGTAGGGGTGACGCGCGAGGTTCGGGCAGTGCCGGTTCACCGTGTCGGCCAGCAGCGCCCCCAGCCTGCGGGCGTCCTGCGTCGCGTCCTCCAGACGCGCGCGCGCGGCCTCCACCTTCTGCGCGAGCCGCGGAAGGTCCACCCCCGTGGGTCGGCCGTTCTCGACGCGCAGGACGCCGCCGACCATCACCGAGCGCACCGCCGAACCGTCCTCGGTGTGGACGAGCTGGTTCACCGCGTCGTTGAGCGGCATCCAGTTGGGGTGGTCGAGATCGAGGAACACGATGTCGGCCTTGTAGCCCGGCGCGATGCGCCCGATCAGACCCTCCATCCCCATCAGGCGGGCGCCGCCGACCGTCGCGGCCAGCGCGACCTCCTGCGTCGTCAGCCATGCGGCGGTGTCGGGCCCCTGCACCTTGGAGACCAGCGAGGCGAGGCGCATGACCTCGTAGACGTTGAGATTGTCCGAGCAGTTCGCGCCGTCGGTTCCCACCCCGACGTTGACGCCCCGCCGGATCATGCCGCGCACGTCGGCGAGGCCGCTGCCCAGCCGCATGTTGCTGCCGGGGTTGTGCGCGACCGACGCGCCGCGGTCGCCGAGCCGGCGCATGTCGTCGTCGTCGAGCCAGACCCCGTGCGCCACGGTGAAGTCCGGGCCCAGCAGGCCGAGCGCGTCGAGATGCGCGGTCTGGGTCTTGCCATAGATGCGCATCGCCGAGATCACCTGCACCTTGGATTCCTGCACATGGCTGTGCAGGCCGAGGCCGAACTCGCGCGCCAGCCGCCCGCAGTTGAGCATGAAGGCGTCGCTGCAATGGTGCGGGATCGTCGGCGCGATCGCGGGACGGATGAGGTCATGGTCGTGGCGCCAGTCGCGCAAGATCTCGCGCATGGCCGCAAGGCAGGCCTCCGCCGGCGCGAGCCTGAAACGCGCCAGCTCCGGCTGCAGCTCGGCCGGAACGGCGTCGGCGAGGCCCGGGATCGCGTCGTAGAACGAGTATTCGGCCACCATGGGCGCGACAACGGCGCGCATCCCGGCGTCCGCATAGGCCGAGGCGCAGGCCTGCATGCCGTCGGGCGTGGGCGCGGGAAACTCGAAGGACAGGTCATAGGCGGCGGTGCAGCCCTTCATCAGCATCTCGACCGCGCCGATGAAGGTGGAGAGATACTTGTCCTCCAGCAGCCGCCCGCCCGAGACCCAGGGCCCGGCGTTGAGCAGCAGCTCCAGCGTCCACAGATCGCCCATGCCCTTGCTGAGGCCGCCATGGCCGTGGGTGTGGGCGTTGACGAGGCCGGGATGCATCAGCCGGCGCGCGGCGTCGAGCGGGCGCGCATCCTCAGGGGCGGCCATGCCCGGCGGGCCGATCTCGGCGATCCTGTCGCCCTCGATCAGGATGTCGGCGGCGTTCCAGCTGCGCGCCTCGATGTCGAGCAGCAGGCCGCCGCGGACGATGGTTCTGGAGGTGGTCATGGCGGGGCTCCGATCGGATCGCGGTCAGGTCTTGCCGGCGGACCACGGGAAAAGGACATGCTCGACGACGGCGACGATCTGGAACAGCACGATGCCCAGCACCGACAGCACGATCAGCGCGGCCCAGGCCAGCGCGACTTCGAAAAAGGCGGTCGACGTGACGATCAGATAGCCGAGGCCGCGATCGGCGTTCACGAACTCGGCGACCACCGCGCCCACCACCGACAGCGTGACCGCGGCCTTGAGCCCGGAGAACACGAAGGGCACCGCATAGGGCAGGCGGATGCGGATCAGCTCCTTCCACCGGCTCGCGCGGCAGGCGCGGCCCAACTCGATCAGCTCGGCCGGGACGGATTGCAGACCTGCGGCGGTCGCCAGCACCAGCGGGAAGAACGCCACGAGGAAGGTGATCACGACGCGCGGCAGTTCGTTGGCCCCCATCACGACGACAAGGATCGGCGCCAGCGCGACCTTGGGGATCGACTGGGTCAGCACCAGGAACGGGTAGATCGTGTTGGCCATCAGCGGCGACGAGGTGATCGCCACCGCCAGCGGCAGGCTGATCACGATCGAGGCGATGAAGCCGAGCGCCACGGTGCGCGTCGTGGCCAGCGTGTGCCCCCAGATCATGCCGGCGTTCTCGACCATCTCGGCCCAGATCACGCTCGGCGCGGGGAACAGATAGCCGGGGATGGCGAAGAACCACACCGACAGCTCCCAGACCGCCACCAGCCCGATGAGCGCCAGAACGGGGATGACGGCGTCCAGCGCCCATGCCGGCGGGCGTACGCTACGCCGCGGTGGCGCGGTCGCCGAAGATGAGACTGCGGATGCGGCCTGCGCATCTCTGGAACTCATCATGGGCCTCCATTGCAAAGCTGCGCGGCCGCGGGAGCCCGACCTTCACGACATCGGCGACGCGGCCGGGCCGCGGCGACAGGACGACGACCCGATCCGCCAGCAGAACCGCCTCCGGGATCGAATGCGTCACGAACAGGATCGTCTTGGGCTGGTCGGACCAGATGCGCAGCAGCTCCAGCGTGAGCTCCTCGCGCGTCAGCGCGTCGAGCGCGCCGAACGGCTCGTCCATCAGCAGGATGTCGGGCTGGTGGACCAGCGCCCGGGCGATCCCCGCGCGCTGCTGCATCCCGCCCGACAGCTCGCGCGGATGCCTGCCGGCGAACTCGGCGAGGCCGACCAGATCGAGCAGCGCATGGGCGCGCCGCACGGCGTCGGGCGTGCAGACGTTCATCATGCGCGCGGGAAACAGCACGTTGTCGAGGATGCTCGCCCAGGGCAGCAGCGTGGGCGACTGGAAGACGATGCCGGTGTCGGCGCGCGGCCCGTCGACGGCCGCGCCCTCGATCGTCACGCGCCCGGCGCTGGGCTCGACCAGCCCCGCCACCAGGCGCAGCAGGGTGGACTTGCCGCAGCCGGACGGCCCCACAAGGCAGACGAACTCGTTGCGGTCGAAGGCGAGCGACACGTCCTGAAGCGCGACGACCTGCGAGCCGTCGCGCGCGCCGAACGCCTTCGAGACCGACTCGATCCCGATCACGGCCGCGTCATTCCGCCGGCAGCAGCGAGGTGTCGAACGCCTGCGCCGGGGCCCATGTCAGGTCGAGATCATTGGCGACCGCAACCGCCTCCCAGGTCGCGGCGACGCGCTCGGGGTCGGTGCGGCCCACGCCGACCTCGGCGGTGTGGTCGTTGAAGACATAGCCCAGCGTGGCCCGCAGCGAGCCCATGCAGTCGTCGAGCGCCACTTCGGGGATGCGCTTGACGTGCAGCTCGCAGGCCTCCTCGGGGTTCTCTCGCGCCCACTCCCACGCCTGCATGGTCGCGGCGAGGAAGCGGCGCACCAGGTCGGGGTTCTCCTCGATGAGGTCGTCGGAGGTGATCAGGCCGGCGGCGTAGATCGCGAAGCCCGCGTCGACGAAGGGCAGCACGACGATCTCCTCGCCCGCCTTCATCGCCGCCTTGTTCTGGAAATAGTGGTGCATGGCGTAGAACGGCGCGGCGTCGATGTTCTTGGCGATCAGCTGCACCGCCATCGCGCCGCCGTCCATGTTGACCCAGCGGATCGTGGAGGCGTCGGTGCCGGACTGCTCGGCGATGTAGGGGAAATAGACCTTGTGGCTGTTGCCCGGCGTGATGCCGATGCGCTTGCCGTCGAGGCCCGAGAAGTCGGTGATGCCCGAGCTCTTGAGCACGAACAGCGAATGCGGCGAGTGGGTGTAGAGCGTCGAGATCACCGTGACGGGCACGCCCTGGCGCGCCTTCGCAGTCAGCACCGCGCCGATGTCGGCCACGCCGAAGTCGAAGCCGCCGGCGGCCAGCTTCGTGACGGTGTCGCCCGAGCCGTAGCCGCGCGTGATCGTGATGTCGATGCCGTGCTCGGCGTAGATGCCCTTCTCCCAGGCGCCGTAATAGGCGGCGTGTTCGCCGGAGGGGATCCAGTCGGTCTGGAACGACACCACGTCGGCGGCGAATACGGGCGCAGCCGTCAACGCAAGCGCGAGAGCGGCTGGGGCGGGCAGGATGCGGCGGGACATGTCTTTCTCCTCTGTCGCGCGGTGGCCGCCGGGCCGGCCGCGGAGGCGTCGAAGGGCCTCGCGGCGACGTCGAGGCGCGTCTGCGCCACGGCCTCGACGTCGAGATCAGTTCCCTATATGGAAACAAGGTTCCATCTTAGGCGACGAGTAAGCATCATAGCAAACCAGTTATGCGCATGACGCCCCGCGCTTCGCCACAGCGCGCCGACTGCACATTTTTTGCTCCCGCCTCGGTCTGCTCAGGGGCTTCCGGAGGCGCCGCGTGAAGTCTCTCGACACCGCGCTGCGCGTCGCGTCGCTGTTCAAGGATGTCGAGGAGCCGCTGGGCGTCGTGGAGATCGCCGAGCGCCTCGCGCTCAACAAGAGCCATGTCTCGCGGATTCTCGCCTCGATGCGGCGAGCCGGCCTGCTCGTGCAGAACCCCCGCACCCGCCGATACTCCGTCGGCGTCGAGGCCTTCGCGATCGGCGTGCGCTACATCAACGGCAATCCGCTCGCCCGCGCGGCCGTGCCGGTGATTCGGGCCTGTTCGGAGCTGACCGGGCATTCGGTGTTCATCAGCGTGCGGCATGACGACTGCTCGCGCCATATCCTCGCGGTGGAGGGGCCGCATTTCGAGGAGTCGCAGTGGCGCGTCGGGATCAGGCTGGCGCTGCACGCGACGGCGTCGGGCAAGGTGCTGCTGGCCTTCGGACCCGAGAGTGCGGGCGGCGCGACGCTCGACGCCGTGGCGCTGCCGCGCCTCACCCCCCGCACGATCACCGACCGGGACGCGCTGCGGGAGACGCTCAGCCGCGTGCGCGCGCAGGGATGGGCGGAGGCGCGCGGCGAGACGGTGGTGGGGCTTGCGGCCTGCGCCGTTCCCGTCTTCGGCCGGGGCGAGGCGCTCTGCGCGGCCTTCGGCGTCGTCGCGCCCGCCGCGTTGCTGCCCGAGACCGCGCTGCGCGACACCGTCGCGATCCTGCACGACCACGCGCAGCGCCTCTCGCTGCTGCTCGGGGCGCGCAGCTATCCCGTGCCCGACTGACGGCGGAACCGGGGCGCGCGGGCGCGCGGCGCCGCGTCAGGGAGCGTCGGGAGCCAGCGCCCGCGCGACGGCGGCGCGCAGCGCCGGCAGGAGTTCCGCCTCGAACCACGGGTTGCGCCTGAGCCAGGACGTGTTGCGCCAGGAGGGATGGGGCAGGGGGAAGGCGGTCGGCGCATGGGCGCGCCAGCCGCGGACGGTCTCCGTGACCGGCATGCGGGCGCCGAGGTGCAGCCGATGCGCGTGGCCCCCGATCAGCACCCGCAGCCGCGCGCCCGAAAGCCGCCGACGCACCGCCTCTCCCCATGTCTGCGCGCAGATCGGCGGCGGCGGAAGATCGGCCCCTTTCCCGTCATAGCCGGGAAAGCAGAACGCCGCCGGCGCGACGGAGATGCGGTCGCGGTCATAGAACGTCTCGCGATCGACGCCGAGCCATGCGCGCAGGCGGTCTCCCGAGCGGTCCCAGAACGGCAGACCGGCGCGGTGGACGCGCAGGCCGGGCGCCTGGCTGGCGACGAGGATGGGCGCGCCGGGCCGGAACCAGACCACCGGTCGCGGCGCGTGGGCCGTGGCGGTGGCGGCGAAGCGGTCGGCGCAGAGGCGGCAGGCGGCGATGCGCGCCTCGAGCGAGCCGGCTGGAAACGGGTCGGGCGTCCATTCGGGAGCGGGGTCGCGGGCCGCGGCTCCTGGCGTCGCCGCGCCGCCTGCGCCCGCCCCGCCTTCGCCCGCCGTTCGGCGCAGGGCCGCGGGCCGGGCGGCGCCCGCTCCTGACCCAGCCCCAGCCTCTGGCCCAGCCTCGGACCCGGCCTTGGGCCCCGCCCCGCAGTGGTGCGGCCGTTCCGTCAGTCCTCGATCCTCCGCGCCTCGCTTTCCAGCATGATCGGGATGCCGTCGCGGATGGGGAAGGCGAGCCCCGCATGGCGCGAGACGAGTTCGCCGCGCTCGGCGTCGAACCTCAGCGGTCCGTGCGTGATCGGACAGACGAGGCTCTCCAGCATACGCCGGTCGACGTCGGGCGCGGCGCGAGGCGCCATGGGGACGTCGCCGGTCATTGCGCCGCCCCTCGCGCGGTGCGCGCAAGCGCCGCGGCGGCGATCGCGCAGCGACCGACCAGCAGCCCGGCGAGCGCGCCCTCGGCGCAGCCGAACCCGAAAAGCGCGCCCGCCCCCGTCCCGGCCGCAAGGCACGCGAGCGCCGCCCTCGCCGCCCGCAGGCCCTCGGCGCGCGCGGTCATTGCACCGGCCCGCTCTCGCCGCTGGAGCGCGAGGCGATGGCGAACTCCATCAGCGCGCAGATCGTCTCGCGGCGCTCGGCGAGGCGCGGCGCCTCCAGCAGCGCCTGCTTCTCCTCCACCGCGAAGGGGCAGAGCATGGAGAGCGAGTTGATCAGCATCTCCTCGTCCGCCTCGCGCAGGCTGTCCCAGTCGCTCGACAGCTTTGCGGCCTCGAAGTAGCGGCCGAGCAGGTCGAGGAAGGCGGGGCGGTCGAAGGCGGGGTCCTCGTCTGAGGGCGCAAGGTCGCGCTCGAACCCCTCCCAGGCGGCCGTGACGCGGCGGTAGGGAGTGAAGCCCTCCACCTCGCCCTTTACGCGGAAGCGGCAGATCCCGGTGAGCGCGATGAGATAGCGCCCGTCCTCGGTCTCGCTGAGCGAGGTGACGCGGCCCGCGCAGCCGATGCGGCGCAGAGTGGGTGGGCCGTCGCCCCGGCTCTCGAGCGGCTGGATCATGCCGATGAGCCGATGCTCGGACTTCAGCGTGTCGTCGAGCATCGCGAGATAGCGCGGCTCGAAGATGTTGAGCGGCAGCCGGGCGCGGGGCAGCATCAGCGCGCCGGGCAGCGGAAAGACCGCGAGGGTCTCGGGCAGGTCGGCGGGCTTGAAGCGACGCATCATCGGGGCGCTCAGGCGAACATCATCGAGGCGAGGCGCCGACGGCCCCTGGCGACCAGCGGATCCTTGGGGCCGAGGCTGTCGAAGAACTTCACGAGCTGGGTCTTGGCCGCGCCGTCGCTCCACTCGCGGTCGCGACGGAAGAGCTCCAGCAGCTCGTCCAGCGCGCCGGCGTTGTCGCGCGCGGCGATCAGCGCCAGCGCGAGGTCGAAGCGCGCCTGGTGGTCGTTCGGGTCCGCGTCGAGGCGCGCGCGCAGCTCGGCGGTCTCGCCCACCTCCGCGGTCTGCTCGGCGAGGTCGAGCGCGGAGCGGGCGGCCTGGATCGGCGCCTCATGCGCCTTGATCGGCGGCACGGCGTCGAGCAGCGCGCGGGCGCGATCCATGTCGCCGAGCGCGATGCAGGCGCGGGCGAGGCCGCCTGTCGCGCGCAGCGTGTCGGGCGCTTCGCCGAGAACGGCGGCGTAGACCTCGACGGCGTCCGCCGCCGCGCCTTCCTCCAGCATCGCGTCGGCCTGGTCGAGCGCATCTGCAATCGGGTCGCCGCCCGGCCCCATGGCCGCGACGCGCTTGACGAACGCTTCGACCTCCGAGGCCGGCAGCGCGCCCATGAAGCCGTCGACGGGCTGGCCGTCGACGAAGGCGAAGACGGCCGGTATCGACTGCACCCGCAGCTGGCTGGCGACCATCTGGTTGGCGTCGACGTCGATCTTCACGAGCCTCGCGCGGCCGCCGGTCCTGGCGACGGCGGCTTCGAGCGCTGGCGTCAGCGTCTTGCACGGGCCGCACCACGGCGCCCAGAAATCCACGATGATCGCGGCCTCGCGCGAAGCGTCGACGACGTCGGCCATGAAGCTCTGGTCGGTTGCGTCCTTCACCGCGGCGGGGGCCGCGGGGGCAGTCTTTGCGCCAAGTTCCAGCATCGTCGGGCTTCCCTCGATCCGCGGCGCCGACCGGCGCGCGGACCGCGCGCCGGCGCGGGCGCGCCGTCTCTTGCACGACACTTAGCGCGAGGGCGGCCGAAGTCGCAACGGGGCCGCCCGTCGCGCGTGCATGCGGCGCTCCGCGTGGGTGGCGGGCCGCGATCATCGCTGGCCTGGGGAACCGTTCGAAGGGGTATTGCGCCCCGCCGGAGAATCTCTATAACCCCGGCCACACTGCGAATGCGGGCGTAGCTCAGGGGTAGAGCACAACCTTGCCAAGGTTGGGGTCGTGAGTTCGAATCTCATCGCCCGCTCCAGTGTCATTAAGCGCATGAGAGGCGGGACAGAAGCCCCGGACTGAAACTCTCCTCCATCTGCCCTTCGGCGCTCGCTTGCCGACCGTCCCCGTCGCCGTCTTCAAAGCCACGCGCCCATGGTTCTCCTCGGAGAGGCTCTAGTGTGCAAATCACCGTTTTGGCGGAGTTCCCTCTTCCGCAGAGGGACTCATCCCATGGCCTTGGTGATGGATGTACCGAGAGCAGTGA
>NZ_FNQM01000090.1 GCF_900107585.1 Rubrimonas cliftonensis
GGTGGGATGACCGCCGCGGCGCGGCGGTCGGCGATGGCCTCATGACACTTGCGGGTGTCGTAGGCCCCGTCGGCGGTGACGCTCGCCACCTCGTGCCCAAGTTCGACAACAGATTGGCTAAGTGATTGAAATTGCGAACCCGCGTTTGGCCTTTTTGCCACAACCGCTGATCGTCAGGCAGGCTTTGGAAGGCTCATGGCGTCGAAGAGGTCGAGCTGCTCCGGGGTTGTTTTGCTGGTGCCGTTGAAAGTGCGTTCGCCGATATGGGCGGTGTGCTGCTGAATGCGGGCGAGCATGTCGAGGGCGGTTCTGGGGCTGGCGCTGTGGCCCTTGGCCTTCAGGCGCATGCGCATGACGCGGTAGAGCGTGAGGGCGAGGAAGCAGATCAGCGCATGGGCGCGGATGCGGTCGGGCAGCCGGTGGTGGACCGGAGCGATCTCGATGTCGGTTTTCAGGACGCGGAAGCCGCGCTCGATATCGGCCAGCGCCTTGTAGCGGGCGACGGCGTCGGCAGGCGTCAGATCCGGGGCGTTGGTCAGCAATGCGAGCTTGCCGTCGAAGAGTTCGGCCTCAGTGAGGGCGTCGGCGTCCACCGACCAGCTGAAGCGGTCGGCGGCGAAGTCGGCCTTGAGAAAGCGGGTGAGCTCGGCCTCGGCGACGGCGCGGGTGAAGCGGCTGTAGGCGCCGCGGTCCGACGCCCGGCGGCCGCGGGCGGCCTTGGCTTCCGTCGCGCGCGCCGCGTCCTGCGCGTCGAGTTTCGTGACCATCGTCTCGGCCATGGCCTCGAGCTCGGCGATGCGGGCGCGGCGACGGTCGCCCTGCTCGGCGGCGCGCAGGGGGTCGTGCGCGACGATCAGGCGATGGCCGGCGAAGGCGGCCTCGGCCAGCCCAGCCCCCGGACCGTCCGCGTCGAAGGCGATGTCGCGGAAGGTCTCGACCAGCTCGCCATAGCGCCGGGCGGGGACGGCGAGGATGAACTCCAGCCTGCGCCCGCCCTGGTCGGCGAGCGCGGTCAACGCGCCGATGTTGTCGAGGCTGAGCAGGCCGCGGTCGGCGACCAGGATCACGCGCTGGACCGGGAAGCGCTGCAGCACGGTGGAGAGCATCGCCTGCAGGGTCTTCGTCTCGGCGACGTTTCCGGGGTGAACCGTGTGCATCAGCGGCAGGCCCTCGGCGGTCTGCACCACGCCGAGCACGAACTGCCGCGCGACGCCGCCCAGCTCCTTGTTCATGCCGTAGGCGCGGATGTCGTCCTCGACAGCCGCCTCGCCGTGGATGCGCACGGTGGTCAGGTCGTAGAACACCACCGCCAGATCGCGGTCGACGAGCGGGCGGATCTGCTTTGCGAGCTCCATCTCG
>NZ_FNQM01000059.1 GCF_900107585.1 Rubrimonas cliftonensis
CACGCCTTCGGCCGGACGCGGGCGCTGGACGACGTCTCGTTCAGCGCCCCGCGCGGCGCGTTCACGGCGCTGCTGGGGGTGAACGGGGCCGGCAAGTCCACGCTGTTCAACCTCGTCACCCGGCTGTTCGACACCCAGTCGGGGGAAATCGCCGTCTGCGGGCATGACGTGCGCGCGGCGCCGACGGCGGCGCTGCGGCGGCTCGGCGTGGTGTTCCAGAGCCGAGCGCTCGACCCCAACCTCACCGTCGCGCAGAACATCGTCTACCACGGCGCGCTGCACGGGCTGGGCCGCCGGGCGGCGCTGGCGCGCGGCGAGGCCGTGCTGGCGCGGGTGGCGATGGCGGAGCGCATGGGCGACAGGGTCGGCCGGCTTTCGGGCGGGCAGGCGCGGCGGGTCGAGATCGCCCGCGCCCTGCTGCACCGGCCCGAACTGCTGCTCTGCGACGAGGCGACGGTCGGGCTCGATGTCCAGTCGCGCACCGCCATCGTCGCCGACGTCCACCGGCTCGCCGCCGACGAGGGGGCGGGCGTGCTCTGGGCCTCGCATCTGATCGACGAGGTCGCCGCGGGAGATCGCGTGGTGGTGCTTCACAAGGGCAGGGTTCTGGCCGAGGGTCCGGCGGCCGAGGTGGCCGGCGGCCGTCCGCTGACGGACGCCTTCCTCGCGCTGACGGGAGCGGCCGCATGAGCGCCGGCGCGACGCAGGCGGCGGACGCGGCGGGCCCCGCGCCGGAGAACCGCTGGACCGGCTGGCGGACCTGCGCCTGGGGCGTCGTCTGGCGCGAGGGCCTGCGCTTCGCCCAGCAGAAGGAGCGCTTTCTCGCCGCCCTGGTGCGGCCGCTGGTGTGGCTCTTCATCTTCGCGGCGGGCTTCCGCGCGGTGCTCGGCCTGTCGATCACGCCGCCCTATCAGACGTATGTGCTCTACGAGGTCTATGTCACGCCGGGGCTCTGCGCGATGATCCTGCTGTTTCAGGGGATGCAGTCCTCGCTCAGCATGGTCTATGACCGCGAGACCGGCTCGATGCGCACGCTTCTCGTCAGCCCCTATCCGCGCTGGTTCCTGCTGACCTGCAAGCTCGCGGCCTCGGTGATCGTCGGCGCGGCGCAGGTCTACGCGTTCCTCTTCATCGCATGGCTCTACGGGATCGAGCCTCCGCTCTGGGGTTACGTCGCGGCGCTGCCCGCGATTGCGCTTTCGGGGATGATGCTGGGCGCAATCGGCCTGCTGCTCAGCTCGGCCATCAAGCAGCTCGAAAATTTCGCTGGCGTCATGAACTTCGTGATCTTCCCGATGTTTTTCGCGTCTTCGGCGCTCTACCCGATCTGGCGGGTGCGCGAGGGCAGCCCGCTGCTCGCAGACATCGCCGCCTTCAACCCCTTCACCCATTGCGTTGAGCTGATCCGCCATGCGCTCTATCTGAACGTGGAGCCGACGGCCCTCGCCGTGGTTGTCGGGCTCACCGTGGTCACGCTGGCCGCGGCGGCGTGGGCCTACGACCCCGGACGCGGGCTGATGGGAAGGCGCGGATGACGCGCCGGCCTGACAACGGGAGGAGACGACCATGCTGATGAAGGCGATGGCCCTCGCGGCGCTGCTGGCCTCGGCGGGCGCGGCGCAGGCGTTCAACGACCCCACCTGGCCCTGCGAGAGCCGCAAGGTCGCGCATCTCTCGATGGCGCAGATGTGGGCCGGCGCCATCCCCGAGGACATGTCCGCGTGGCGGGACGACGCGGCTGTGGCGGCCGCGGCTGCGCGCATCGCGCAGCGCCGGACGAGCATGGACGAGGTCGCCGAAATCATCGATGCGCTTGCCGACGCGACGCCGGAAGATGCGCTCGAAGCGCGACTGACGCAGCTCTTCGCCGGCGTCTTCGCGCTGATCGACCGCGAGCGCGCCCGCGTCGTGGACGGCATCACGCGCTACAACGCCAGCCAGCAGGCACTGTCCTCCCGGATAGACGCCATGCAGGTGGAGCTTGCCCGGCTGGAGAAGGAGGCCGCGCCCGACGACTTCGACGCGCTCGACCGGATCGACGAGATGCGCGACAGCGTGGCCTGGGAAGTCCGCATCTTCAACGAGCGCCGCCAGTCTCTCCAGTATGTCTGCGAGAGCCCGGTGATCCTCGAGCAACGCGCCTTCGCGGTCTCAAGGCTCGTGAAGGCGCGCATCGACGGGGTCTGACGCCGCTGGAGACCTGGTTCGCTGGCGCATGGCCGCTCGAGCCGTGGGCCGCGCTGACGGCGACCGGCGCGAGTTTCCTCACATCTTTCCTGACGGCGAGCGCTGGCATCGGCGGCGGCGCCGCGCTGCTCGGCGTGCTCGCGGCGATCCTGCCGCCTGCGGCGCTGATCCCCGTGCACGGCGTCGTGCAGTTCGCGTCGAACGCCGGCCGCACGGCGCTCATGCGCGCCGCGGTCCATGGGCCGGCGCTGCCGTGGTTTCTCGCAGGCACTGCGGCCGGGGCGCTGGCCGGCGGGGCGACGCTGACGGCGCTGCCGCCCGCCGTGGTCGAGATCGCCGTCGGCTGCTTCATCCTGTGGTCCGTCTACGGGCGCATGCCGTCATGGGGCGTGGGCGCGGCGGCGCCGGCCGGCGCGATATCCTCGGTGCTGACCATGGCGTTCGGCGCCACCGGGCCTTTCGTGATGGCGTGGGTGCGGGGGCTGGGGCTGGAACGGCAGGGCGTGGTCGCGACCCATGCGGCCCTGATGAGCGGCCAGCACGGGCTCAAATGCGTCGCCTTCGGCCTGTTCGGCTTCGCCTTCGGCCCGTGGCTCGGCCTGTGCGTCGCCATGGCGGCCGCGGGTTTCCTGGGGACGGTCGCAGGCCGCAAGGTGCTGCTGCGGCGGGCGGAGGCCGCCTTCCGTCGCGTGCTCGACATCGTGCTGACGTTGCTGGCCGCGCGGCTGCTGTGGTCGGGCGTCGCGGCGCTCGCCGCCTGAATTCTATCTGGCGACGGGTTCGCCGGGCTGCGCCGTGACCGACTCGAGCGGCAGGAGTTCGAGCGCCCAGTCGTCGGTGCCGCCGGGGAACCAGTAGACCTTCTCGTAGCCGAACTCCGTCGCCGCGCGCTTGGCGGCGTTCCACGACATCCAGCAATCGGCGAGGCAGAAGATCAGGATCGGATGCGCCGGGTCGCCGCCCGTGGCCTCGGCGAGGCTTTCGCGGAACCACGTCTCGGTGACGCCCGCGATTGCGCCGTAGCCGACATTGGGCAGCCAGATCGCGCCCGGAATGCTCTCACGGGTCTTTTCGCGCCAGATCGTGCCTGCGGGCAGGTTGGCCGGCTTCGGGGGGCGGGGCAGGACGTCGACAAACAGCGTCCGACCTTCCTCCCACAGCGCATGGGCTTCGAGCGCGTCCACCACCACGCCCCCGGCGACCGTCGCGGGGACGGGGCTGCGGTAGTCGTTCATGCGGTAGGTCTGGGGTTCGGCGGGCGACGGCTGCGCGGCGGCGGCCGTCGCCCAGATGAGCGCGCAGCAGATCGCCGCCGCGCGCCCCGGCGCCGTCATTGCACGGCGCCTGCGCCGGTTCTGCCGAAATCGTCCACGAGCGGCACGCCGTAGCTTGAGAGGATCGCGTCGATCTCGTCCTTGTTGCGGCGCAGGAGCGAGTTCAGTTCGCGTTTCCAGCCGTCCTCGCCCATGCGCACCCCGAGGGTGACGCGGAAGAAGAGCCGCGGCGCGCCTTCCTCCTTCAGAAGGGGCGTGACGACCATCGGCGTCTTTGCCTGCATGGCCTTCCAGCCGGCGATTGGGCCCCACATGAAGGCGCCGTCGATCTCCCCGCTCTCGATGTCGTCGAGGACCTGGTCGGCGACGTTCTGGTTGCGGGTGTCGACCATCAGCCGGTAGCCCTTGGCGCCGCGCACGAGGCCGTGACGGGCCGCATGGTCGGCCGGCGGGCTGCCGGCGATCAGGCCAAGCCGTCGACCCTGCAGCCGCGGGTCGCCGATGTGGTCGACGTCGGCGAGGTTGCTGTCGGCCCGCGTGACGAAGCTGTAGGCCGAGACGTAGTAGTGGTTCGTGTTCAGGACCAGCTCATGGCCCTGCGCGAACCCCATGATGACGTCGCAGCGGTTCTCGGCGAGGGTTCGGCGGACGAAGCCGAGCGACTGGGGAAACCAGGTGTAGGCGACTGGCTTGCCGAGCTTCGACGCCAGCAGCTCCGCGATCGCGTTTTCGAACCCCTCGCCCGCCTCGTTCGAGAACGGCATGTTGGCGGGGTCGGCGCAGACGCGGAACTGCGTGTCGGACACGAGGTCGAACGTGTCCACCGCCGCTGCCGGCCCCGCGACGCAGAGCGCGGCCAGGCCGGAGAGGAGGAGCCGCCTCACCCCATGCATGCGTCTTCAGCCTCCACGAAGCTGTCGGGCTTGTCGGCGCGCTTGGCGGGGCGGCCGCGCGGCAGCTCCTCGGTCCCGCGCGCGAGCAGGTAGGCGTAGATGTCGTCGATGTAGCACATGACGTTGTTGTTGGTGCCGAAGGCCGGCATCACCTGGTTTGCGTCGGTGCCGGCCCCCTGCTTGCCGCCGGCGACGATGGCCACGAACTCCCAGTAGCCGAGGTTGAGCGCGCTGTCCTTCAGCGCCGGGGCGTAGGACGACCCCTCGCCGTCGGGCCCGTGGCACACGTGGCATTCGGCGTGATAACGGCGGAAGCCGGAGAACGTGTACCAGTCCACCGTGCCGTCCTCGGCGATGCTGTAGGTCGGCGTGTCGTCGGCCGTGAAGAACTTGCCATCCGTCTCATAGGCCACCTCCACGGCGGCGCCTGCGTCCTGCGCCACGGCGACGGGAGTGAGGCAGGCGGCGGCGAGAAGGGCGGCGAGCGGCCGCGCGACGGATTTGAGCATGGGGTCGATTCCTCTAGACTGCGGTGCGCTTCAGCGGCGCGGTTGTATAGAGCGTGCGTTAATGAAACGGGCGCGACAACCATGACAGGTCGTCGCGCCCGAAAGGGTGAGGGACCGGCGCGCCGCGCCGGCCCGACTTCCCGCCTCAGTTCGGCAGGGCGAAGACCGTAAGCTGGCCGCCGAGCGCGGTGTAGTCGCTGAGGGAGGCGTAGCCGCCCACGGCGCCGAGACCGTCGTTCGGGTTGACCAGACCGGCCGCGAGGCCGATGCCGGCCCAGCCGCCGATGCCGGAGTAGACGGCGACGTACTGCTTG
>NZ_FNQM01000064.1 GCF_900107585.1 Rubrimonas cliftonensis
CACCGCCCTCGGCATACCCGTCACCGAAGCCATAGGATGAGTCCGTCCGGGGAAAGGGGAAATCCGGCCCAGCCGTGATTTGCTCAACAGAGTCCTTCGACGCCGATGTCGTCGAAGGCGGCGCTGGCGACGACCGTATCATCCTGGGCCCGGGTCGGGACAGGTTGATCCTGCGCGAAGGCTTTGACGAAGACCGCGTTCTTGATTTCCGGGTCGGATCCGACGTGCTCGACTTCACCGAACACATTGGCGTCTCGAGCCTTCAAGATCTGACTGTCAGTCAGATCGGTGGGAGCACTGTCTTGCTGGATCGTATAGGCGGGCGTCTTGTCCTGACAGGTATCGACGAGGCGTCGCTCACTTCTGACGTGTTCATGTTCTGATCTGGCGTCGACGTATCACTGTAGCGCAGGAGTGGGCGACACTCGCGAGCGGGCGCTTGTGGATCGGCGCTGGGTCCCGACGCCGATCGGCGTTGTAAGTCGTTGATACCGCTTTGGCGGAGAGGGTTACACTTCGGCGCTTGTTTACACCCGCGGATCCGCATGTCCTCGATCATCCGCCGCCGCAGCGGGCTCATCGTCTTCAGGCTCATCGAGACCTCCTGTCCAAAAGGAAAGGTCTCGATGGTCAGGGTCAGCCGACCCGTCGGCGAAGCGCCGTCACGCCGCGCGCAGCGCTACGACGACGCCAGGCGCCAATGCCGCGAGAGCGGCTTCGTTCACCGGCGGTCGACGGCCGGTCGCTCGCGCGGTTCCGGCGGTGCCGGATACACCGACACGCGCGGTGGTCGACGACAAGATGCGCGGACTTCGGTCATTCGTGCCCGCCGCCCTCTACGTCGGCGGTGCGGACAATGCTGTCGTTCGGGTTCCGGCGACGACCGGCAGAAACGTGTATGGAGCGGTCGCTTGCAAACGTCGACCCCTCGGTCAGCACGGCGCTGAAGATGTCGACCATCTGCCGATCGCCGTCCGGCGCCGCCTTCAGCTTCCGTCGGATCCGCTCGATCGGCGCCGGCAGGTCCCAGGCCTTGAACGGCGCGCGGTTGCGCAAGGCGCCGGGTTTGCGCGCGGGGATCGGCACGTAGTGCCAGGGGTCGTAGATCGTGCAGCCGCGGCCGAACGCGCGGGCGTGTTCGCCGACAACGCGGCCCTCCTGCCGGATTTCGATGCGTTCGGCGTAGGCGCAGATCTCGACCGGGCGTCCTGCGGCCGAGGCGTCGACGGAGTACTTGTTGTCGTCGAACCGCACGAGGCACGTCTTTGACACCGCCGCCGGGATTGCGTGGAAACCGTCTAACGGGCCGCGATACGGAACGAGGCTCGCCCGCTCGGCCTCGAAGATCTCCCAGATCGTCTTGTCGGCGATCTCGGGTGAGAGCATCTCGATGGACATCCAGCTGTTGGGTTGCTCGCGACACAACAGTGAGCGACTGACGCTTTACAGTCCTGTGCGTATCAGCCATCAACTCTTCCGACAGAATCGCGTGCTCGAGGATTGTGGGCCAAAGTGTGGGGCGGCTCTGGTTGGCATGTCATAACCGACTAATGCTATGGCGAAATTCGGTGCAGTGTAGAGGACTCTCCCTCCGCCATCCCGGTACAAAACTGGGCACTAGTACGTCGCCGTTCCCGAACTGGAGGACGGCTCGCTCAACATCAGGTTTGTTCCCGAAGATTTTGATGCCCTCTGGGAGAATCTGGACCTGCCGGATGATCGCCCGGAGGTAGGCCCGGCGGAAATCGATCTTCCCGTGCGTGATGTTCCTGCGCATGAGATCGACGAAGGCGTCGAGGCGAGCGTCGGTGATCAGGGCCTTGGGAGCAGTTTCGGCCGCAGCGCGATCGATGCATGATTGTGCGAGGTCGCGTTCGGCCGCGGCCTCGCTGGTCATCGTCTTCAGGCTCGGGTCGTCCGGCGGGATGGCCCCGTTCGCGACGGCTTCGAGAAGGCGACGGAGGCGCAAGTCGGCCTTGTCGCGCTTCTCCCGCATCTTCGCGAGGGTCTCGTCGTTCCGGTCAGCCTTTGCGGACTGGCGCTTGAGCAGCGCGTCCAGCAGCGAGCGCATGCGCTCGGGCGCGAGGAGTTCCCGAACGACGTGGTCGGTGATCAGGCTGTCCAGATCCTCCATCGGGATGGCCTTGCTGGAACAGGTGGAAACGCCCTTGGAGAGCTTGTTTCCGCAGATGTAGTAGCGGTACTGGCCACCCTTGCCGGTTCGCATGGTCATCCCGGCGCCGCAGCACCCACACTTCGCCAAGCCGGTCAGCAGGATGGGGCCGGTCACGACGCGTGGCGGCGTCGTCTTGGGGTTGCGAGCCCGGAGGGAGCACTGGACGGCGTCGAAGTCCTCCAGAGGCAAAATCGCCGGAACGGAAACCAGAATCGGTTCCTTATCCTTCTTGGTGTGGCCATGTCGGTAGATCCCGACCAGCACCGTATCGGTGAGGATCCTGTGGATCTTGCCGTTTGCCCAGCTTGACCCGTAGCGGTTCCGATGGCCGTGTTCGTTCAGCCACGCAGCGATCCGCTTGCAGCCCATTGGTCCCGAGATCCCGTCACCCTTCAGGTAGAGGTCGACCATCAGCCGGACCATTCCCGCCTCGGACGGCTCGATGTCGAGCTTCTTCTTGATGGTGTTCCCGCGGATGCCGGCCTGTACGGTCTTGAAGCCAAACGGCGTCCTGCCGCCGCCCCAGTAGCCCTGCCTGGCGTTCTCGCCCATCGCCCGTGCTACATGCTTGGCCGTCTCCGCCGACTGATACTCGTCGAACGTCATGAAGAAGAGACGGATCATGTCACCGGCGGGTCCGGGGGGCACGGGCTGGGTGAGGCTGGCGATCTCGATCCTGTGCTCGCGCAGCTTGTGAATGAAGCCGAGCGCCTCATACACGTTGCGAAAGAAGCGGCTGAAGGAGTGGACCAGCAAGACCTCGAAATCCGCCTGGCCGCTCTGGACGAGCGACAGGATGCGTTGCAGCTCAGGCCGATTGCCGGTGGTCCCCGACCCGGTATCGGTGAACTTCTGGGTGACGACGCCGCCCTGCTGACTTACCCCATTCTCCAGCTGAAACTCCTGATCGGGAATCGAGAGATCCTTCTCTGCCTGCCTCCCGGTCGAAACCCGCATGTAAAGAGCAAAACGCGACGGCGACTGGCTGGCCTTCAGTAACGCATTCATTACTCGCTTTCCTTTCTTATGTGCATTGTTTTTGTTATTTTGGTCGCATGACCCATTATTGTTTGTATTTCTAATGAGCAGTACGCTTCTAATGCTGTCAGTTCTGCTTCGGAAAATTGTTTGTTAAAATTGTTGAAGTTGCGCATTGTGAGGGCACTAGGTGTCCAGCGCGAACTCTGCCGCTGTGCATGCTGCCGTGAGGGCCGTACTCCCATGTCGTTCCGTCCGACGCGCGGGTAGGCCGCGCTCCAACGAACATCCCGATGCCGTCAAGATTTTTTCTTGGGTGCGCTGGCGCGGCATCCGCCGCGTGTTGGTCGGCGGCGTCTCGCCCGTGGTGACCTGGGCCGCCTGGAAGGGGCGGCCCGCCAGCTCCAGGCTGGCGGGCGACACCGCCGAAGCTGTGCGTCCCCATCCACCTTATGTGCAGATGCAAAAGCCCAAAGACATCGGCGGCGGTGCCGACGGACGCGCTACTTCTTTGCCGTTTCCCTCCGACGCCGGAGCGACTCCCACTTCATCTCCGCATAGATGTCGAGCATCAGGTTCCGGAGATTGTCAGTGGCCAGCGGATTGGACGAATGCTCGGGGTGCTCGACGGTCGCGCCGAGTGCCTCGATCGACCCGCGCAAACGAGCCTGCGAACCGACGTCGCGCGAGAGGCGCGCCGGATCGACGGTGATCACGACGACCGCCTCGTTCTGATGCGCCTTGAGATAGTTCAGTAACGCCTTGAGCTGCGGACGCTTGGCGACGCTGCTCAGGCCACTGGCGTGTTCGCAGAAGATAGCCTGGACGTCGTAGTCCTTCGCCGCCGCGTACGCGCGGCAACTGTGCTCCTGGCTATGACTCTGTTGAGCAAATCACGGCTGGGCCGGATTTCCCCTTTCCCCGGACGGACTCATCCTATGGCTTCGGTGACGGGTATGCCGAGGGCGGTGA
>NZ_FNQM01000079.1 GCF_900107585.1 Rubrimonas cliftonensis
TGCGGCGCCGGGCGGCGCTGGCGAGGAAGCCGTAGTGGCGGATGCGGTGGAAGCCGTCGGGCAGGACATGGATGAGGAAGCGCCGGATGAACTCGTCCGTGGCCAGCCGCATGACGCGCCGGCGCCGCTGTTCGGGCGCCCGGTAGTCCTTCCACGTGAACGCCACGGTCAGGGCGTCGGCGCTGACGAGGCGGCTGTTGGAGATGGCGACCCGGTGGGTGTAGCGGCTGAGATAGGCTGGCGCCTGCTCCGGCCCGCCGAAGGGCGGTTTGGCGTAGACCACCCAGTCGGCGCGGCGCAGCGGTGCGGGGTGGGCGGCGAAGGCGGCCGGGTCGGCGAGCCCGGCGCGCGCGCCGAAGAAGCGCAGGCGGCCTGCGCGGTGCAGCGCGGCGAGACCCTCGAGGAACAGGCGCCGGAACAGCCCGCCCAGCACCTTGACCGGCATCAGGAAGCCGCGTCGGCAGGCGATCCAGCGCGCGCCGTCGGGCGAGAGCCCGCCGCCGGGCACGACCATGTGGATGTGGGGATGATGGGTCATCGCGGAGCCCCAGGTGTGCAGCACCGAGGTCATCCCGATCCGGGCGCCGAGGTGACGCGGTTCGGCGGCGATGGTGGTCATGGTCTCGGCCGAGGCGCGGAACAGAAGATTGTAGACAACCGCCGTTCGCCATGGGCCTCGGACCAGTGGCGGCTCCATGGCTCACTCCAGAACGCGATCTCGGCGATCGCCGCCGGCACGGTGAACACGACGTGGAAGAACTCGACCCTTGGGAGCCGGTCCGGGCTTGCCCGGATGAAATCGTCCTGTGGACGATTTCAAGGCGAACAAGGCCCGGAGGGCAGCAGGTCGGCCCCCTGCGCCGCCATCCAGTCGCGCGCCGCGGACCCCTGACATTTGGGGCAGTGTCGGTTCTTGCAGGAGTTGTACGCGACATGCTCCCGGCCGCAGGCGTCGCACGCCGCGACATGGCCCCCAAGCGCGGCGGTTCGGCAGGTCTCGATCGCGCTCATCACGCGCAGCTGGGCGAGGCTCACATGGCCGGCGTTGGCGGCGCGCCACGCCGGCCCGTCGTGCTGCAAGCACGCCTTCGGCGTGACGTCGCGGAAGATGTCCGCGACCTCGAGCGCCGGTATGGGCACGGAGGCGCGCCGTCAGTCCGGCTCGGGCGGCGCCTCCCACAGCGCGTCGAGCGGGCTCCTGACCCCGCGGATCGTGCTGGCGGCGACGTGCGTATACCGCGCCGTCGTCTCCAGCTGCGCATGCCCGAGCAGAACCTGGATGACCCGGACGTCGGCGCCGGCCTCCAGCAGGTGGGTGGCGAAGCTGTGCCGGAGCGTGTGCAGCGTCGCCTTCTTGCTGATCCCGGCCGCCTCCATCGCCTCGTGGAACGCGCGGTTCATCCGCCGGCCCGAGAGCGGGTTGATCCGGGGCTTGCCGGGGAACAGCCAGCCCTTCGGCCGCGCCTGAAGCCACCAGGCGCGCAAGAGCTCCAGCAGCGCAGGCGACAGCATCACGAGGCGGTCCTTGCGTCCCTTGCCCTGCACCACCCGGATCATCATCCGGTCGCTGTCGATGTCGGCCGGCGTCAGCCTGCAGACCTCGGACGCGCGCAGCCCGGCGCCGTACGAGACGGCTCGAGCGCCGCGCGATACTTCAGCCCCGGCCCCGGCCCCGCCGTCAGCAGGGCGGCCACTTCCTCCTGGCTGAGCACGATCGGCAGGGTCTGCGGCAACCGGCGCAGCGGCAGGTCGCGGACCAACTCCTCGCGGCCGCAGGTCACGTCGAAGAGTTGGAGGGAACCGTCGCGCCAGTGGCGCGGCGAAAGTC
>NZ_FNQM01000066.1 GCF_900107585.1 Rubrimonas cliftonensis
TTCCAAAGCCTGCCTGACGATCAGCGGTTGTGGCAAAAAGGCCAAACGCGGGTTCGCAATTTCAATCACTTAGCCAATCTGTTGTCGAACTTGGGGTACCCGAACCTTGGACCACCCGGATCTGGATTTTCCGGGCTTCTGTGCTGAACCCGAACCTTGGGCCGCCCGGCTCTCAGGGCTCAGAGCACTGTCAGCCGCATCGCGGTCCAGCGCCATGGCGCGCATAAGCGCTATGACGGGAAAGCCGTGGTCCTGGCAGACGCACGGCATGGCGGCGGAGAGATCGAGCTGCTCATGGTGGTCCTCCTTTCGGGCGGCCGTGTGGCCGCCGCCTCGACGCACCGCGCGACCACTCTGACGGAAGCGATCAAATACTGCAGTTTACTTTAATAATTGAGGAATCCGCTCTGCAATGTAGTCGATGAACGCGCGCACGCGAGGAATCTCGGCGGACATTGGTGGCCAGACAAGCCAGATGCTACCACGCTCATCTGTGTAATCCTCCAGGATAGCCTTGAGGCGTCCCGCAGCAAGGTCATCTTTCACGAGGTAACTGGGCGCTTGCACGATCCCCAAACCACCGAGCGCAGCGGAAGCGAGCCCTTCGCCATCATTGAGGATGATCCCGGGTTGAATCGGCCTCGACGTCCCTACGCCCTTGAAGGCCCAGATCTCTGGTCGTCCGGTCGTCGGAAATCGATAGTGGATGCAGCAGTGAGCGCCGAGTTCCAAAGGCTCTTGAGGCGTGCCGCGTTCAGCGAGATAGGCGGGCGACGCGCATGTCGTGAACGTATGCGGGCCGATGCGGCGAGCTCGGAGGGATGAATCCTCCAGTTCACCGAGGCGCAAGGCGACATCGTACCCTCCTCCGATAACATCAACCTTCACGTCATCGAGGCTAATGTCGATTGTCACGTCCGGAAAGCTTTCTTGAAACTCTCGAAGCGCGAGAAGCACAATCCTGCGCCCCATGACAGTGGGCACACTTATCTTGAGCCGGCCGCGCGGGGTATTCTTGACGAGGTGAAGTTCGTTCTCGGCCTCCTGGAGGTCTTTCAGGATTCTTGCGACGTGACGGTGCAGAACCTCGCCTTCTCCGGTCAGCGCGAGGGATCGGGTCGTCCGATTGAGCAGACGCAGCCCGAGCCGCAGTTCAAGGCGCTCGACAGCCTTCCCGACCGCCGAGGCCGACAACCCAAGCTTCCGCCCGGCCGCCGCAAAGCTGCCCGACTCGACCGTCTCAGCAAAGGCGGCGAGGCCGCTGAGCGATTCGATTGAGAACAATGCGGACATCCTGTCCGGAATGATGCGACGGGCAGCCATCTTCAGTCAACGGCGGCTTCTGCCATGTTGAAAGGGCGAACGCGCCGGGGGCGGGAGATCGAAACATGGGTAAATCTGTTGTGCGAAAGCCGTTCAACTGGATCAGTGGCTTCCAGGACTTTTCCGGCACATCGAAGGACGCGTTCGACCCCGCATCCCATGAAGTGATCGGTCACAATCCTGACAACGGCTCAGAGGCTGTGAAGTCCGCCGTCGCTGCGACAGTCGAAGCTTGTCACGAAACCATGTGGGCGCATGACCGCGAATTGCGCGCCCGCGTGCTGGAGCAACAGGTTCAGGCATTCGGGCGCAATCGCGACGATTTCCTCGAAGTTCCCCCGCTTGAAACCGGAAAGATCAGGGAAGAAGCCGCGCTCGAGCGGGACATGATCCCGAGCAAGCTTCGAAACTCGGGTGCGACTGCTCTCGCCGACAGTGATCGAGCGGTCACGTCGAAGCCCGTCGGCATCTCCCTGATTCTCGGGCAGGCGATGGGCGTTGCGCCAGTGATGGCGCCCAGGAACTCTCCTGCCGCCCTGGCCATCCGGTCTCTCGCTGCCGCGTCTGCCGCTGGTTGCACCACGGTCATGAACGAAGCCGAAGACATGCCGAAGGGCGTGATCAATCTCTTTTTCCAGGCCAGCCCGGAAGGCTCGGCATACCTCGTGGCGTCGCCGGAGGTTCCGGTCGTCAACTTTGCCGGCTCGAAATGTACGGGACGCGCCATCAGCAGCAACGGCGCCAAGCATCTCAAGCGCTTCGGGATGGAACTTGGCGGAAAGACGCCGAGGATCGTTCTCGACGATTCGAAAATCTATGTCCCCTTGCCGGCATTGGAAGATGCGCTGACCTTTTTCGACGGTCAGTGCGGCATGACTGGCTCTCAATTGCTCATGCAGAACGGTGGTCATGGGGCGGTTTGTAACGGTCTGGCCGAATGGCCACGCACGATCGGGGTCGGCCCCGCTGGACATCCATCAAGCGACATGGGGCCATTGATCGATCGCGCGAACATCGAGCGGGTCGATCACGCCGTCCAAACCGCAATCGCAGCCGAGGCCAAGGTGGTCGAACGTGGCGACCCGGTCAAAGTCGGCTTCCATCGGAACGGCGCCTTCTTCCGCCCCGCATCTCTTGAAGTCTGCGATGACATTCTCGCCATCATGCAGGAGGAGACCTTCGGGACGGTCATAACGATCCAGTGGTTTTCAGACGAGGCCGAAGCGATCCGACCCGCCAATGATCATGAACTCGGACTTGCGGCCAGCATCCGGCCTCGTGACTTGGACGGTTCTCGCTTGTCGCGCAGGCGCTCGAAGCAGGTTTGGTCTGGATCAACGATTGGGCGGGGATCGGCGACAATAACGAAGAAGGCGGCTTCAAGCAGTCCGGCCTCAGCGCCTGAATGACGTGGCTATCCTGGATGAGTTTATCGGCCACAAGCACATGGCGCTCAAGCCTGGCTTGAATCAGCACTGACAGCCCTGATCTCAGTGACAATCGACAATGGAGCATATCATGTCCACCATAGTGCCCACTCTGCGAAATGCCGCCGCCACTGCGGCGTTGACCCTGCTGGCTGGCGGCGCTTCTGCGCAGGGCCCTTCCACGGTGGAGCCCGCGTCGGAAGCATCGCCCCTGGCGGTGCTGCAAGCGATCTTGTCAAATGCGACAGATCTGGACTTCGTCAGGCAGTACACCACCGATGATTTCACCTACGTCTCGTTGAACTACGAGAACCCGGAGGTGAAGCAGGTTCTGCCCTGGGCCGGGACGACCGAAGGCGCCGAAGGTCTGGTGAAAACCTTTATCGATGTGAACCACTACTGGACCGTCGATGATTTCCAGATCCGGGACAGATTCGAGAGCGAGGACGGCGCCGCCATCTTCGGCGCCTTCACCTATACCTCGAACACGCTGGGCAAGACCGTGACTTCGCCCTTCGCTGTTCTGGCGCGCGGTGGAAACGGCAAACTGTCCTACATCCAGTTCATGGAGGACACCTTCGCCACCGTCCGCAGCTTCCGCGAAAGCGGCGAATACCACATCAAGGCGAATCCGGACGGATCGGAAAGCGCCTTCTGAGGCTTGATGAAGCATCCGTTGTTGATCGGTTAGGGGTTCCGACGCCGATCAGCATCGCAAATCATTGATGTCATGAAGAGCGAGGGGGCGCTCATCGGCCCCCGATCAAACCCGTCCCCGTCGCAGACCGCCGCGCCTTCCGGGGCGCGCTCGGCTTCGCCTGCTTCGCTGCCTCAGCCCTAGTCGCAAGGAGACCAACGATGATCGATGCGCTCGCCGCAGCGCCGCTTGACCGGCGCACAATGCTCGCCGGATCGGCCGCGCTGACGGCCACAGCCCTCTCACCCTTCGCTGGTTGGGCTGCG
>NZ_FNQM01000029.1 GCF_900107585.1 Rubrimonas cliftonensis
GTACGTCGGGGGTGTCGGCTTGCTCATCCACCCCGGCTATCACGCTGGATTCGCGACGTGAATCCCTCCGCCAGCCACCTTTGCGCAACATAGCCGTGCTGGACAAGCTGCTCGAGGAGGACCGTCTCTGGATCGAGGCGATTTCGGGCACCTCGGCCGGCGCGATGAACGCGGTGGTGCTGGCCGACGGGATGCATCGCGGCGGCGCCGAGGGCGCGCGCCAGGCTTTGCGCGACTTCTGGAAGGCGGTGAGCGACAGCGCCCGGATGAGCCCGCTGCGCAGCGCGCCGATGGCGCGGATGACCGGTGACTGGTCGCTGGCGAAATCACCGATCTACGCCATGTTCGACTTCGTCAACCGCATTCTCTCGCCCTATGAGCGCAATCCGCTGAACATCAATCCGTTGCGCGACGTGCTCGCGCGCTCGTTGGACTTCGACCGTCTGCGCACTGCGCGCGAGGTCGATCTCTTCATCACCGCGACGCATGTGCGCACAGGCCGCGCGCGGGTCTTCCGGCGCCACGAGCTGTCAGCGGACGTGCTGATGGCGTCGGCCTGCCTGCCGCTGCTGCACCAGGCGGTGATGATCGACGGCGAGCCCTATTGGGACGGCGGCTACAGCGGCAACCCGGTCCTGTTTCCCTTCTTCGAAAGCAGCCCGGCGGACGACATCCTGATCGTGCAGCTGAACCCCATCGTGCGCGAGGACTCGCCGTCCACGGCCCCTGAAATCCTCAACCGCATCACCGAGATCACGTTCAACAGCCCGCTCCTGCACGAACTGCGGGCGATAGATTTCGTCAAGCGCATGCTCGAGGCCGGCCATCTCAGCGCCGAGAACTACCGGCGCATGCACATCCACGTCATCTCGTCGCGCAAGCGCCTGCGCAAGCTAGACGCCTCGACCAAGCTCAATGTCGAATGGCCGTTCCTGAACTGGCTGTTCGAAGTCGGCCGCGAGACCGCGGAGCGCTGGCTCGCCGAGAACTTCGACGTGATCGGGGTGCACTCGACCGTGAACGTGCGCGAGATGTTCGACGGTTCGGGCGAACTGCCGATCGCCTCGCCGTCGGGCGGGGCCTGACCGCGGCCAGCGCCCGCGACGCCGGAGCGCCACGGGTCGCGCCCCGGCCAATCCGACACGACCCGGCGCGCCTGGCCCGTCGCCGGCGTGGAATGGCCATCCAGCCCCGCCTGTCGGCGCCGGCGTCGTCCATCGGCGCGTCGCGCTGTGACGGCGCGCGTGCGGAGGGCGGCGCCGCCGGTCAGCTACCCCATCGGCCGGGACGCGACCGCCAGGGACCCGGCGCGACATCCATCGCCCGGGGGCGCAGGTCAGGCCGGGTCGGCGCCGCCTCGGCTGCGCGAACGGCGCGAGAGGAGGCCCAATCCGGCCAGCGCCGCCAGCAGGAGCGGCGCAGCGGCCGGCAGCGGGACCGGCGCGACCTCCGGGACCGGCCCGACCGGCGGCTCGGGGTCCGGCTGCGCCGTGACCGGTTCAGGCTGCAGCGTGAACCCGAGGCTGGAGACCCTGAACCCGTCCCCGTTGGGTCGGAGGATCAGCGAGCCGATCATCGTATCGAGGGGCAGTCCGCCGCCAAGGTTGAAGACGCCGCCAATACCGGTTTGCGCGACGCGGGACAGGAGGGTTCCCTGCGGCGAGAAAAGCTCGACGATCCGGTCCCCGACGGTGTTGTTCCCGTTGAAATTGCTGGCGGCGCTGAACCCGACCGAGACCATGGTCGCCGGCCTTGCGAAGTCGAAGCGCAGGAACTCCGTCGTGTCCACGAAATCAGCCTGATTGGACGGTTGCCCGCGCAGGCCCGAGTTGATCGACACGCCGTCGATCGTGCGCACCCGAAGGCGCGTGTCGACGACGCGGCCGCCGTCCGTGGCGAAGGCGCTGGCGGTGACGAGGCCGCCGCCGAAGGAGATCGGCGCGCCGCTATTGAAGGTGACCTCGAAGACGGGGAGGTTCTGCAGGAGATCGGCCGACCGCCCGAGGTCGAGCGAGACCGTCACGGCACCGGCGCCGAAAGGCGCGAGGGCGACGATGGCGACGGCGAAAAGGCGTCTGATCGGCATGGGCCGTCTCCGAGGTTGTCGGCGCCGGACACTTCCGGCGCAGGGGTGATCCGGCCCGCGCCGGGCGTCGCCTTCACGACGTCCGGCGACGCCTCCGACCGAACCGGCGCCGCGCTCGGCGAGCAACGCGGACGGCGCGGGTCAGTCGAGGGCTGAAGCGGTTCAGGCGGAAGCCGCTCTCATCCGCCATTGAATGCGATCAGCGCATTCCGGCTAAGCCGCCAAATTCGTGCCCACCCCCCACATTTCTTACGCCCTTGGCGCACCCGCCGCCGTCTTGGCGCGTCCACCCCATTGCTTTCGGGAGGAGCGAGGATCGGCGACGCGGGACTGCGTCCGCGCTGCGACGAAGGACAGCGCCGCCCTGTCGCGGAAGCATCATGGTTCGGAGGTGATCGGAATGATCGACATCATCTAGAAAGGATGCGTCCATGACCCGCCGCAGGAGGCTGCTGTTCGCCAGCGCGCTTGCGACCCTCCCGGCCCTCGCGCAGGCCGGCGAGATCGCCTTCGCACCGGTTCCGATCGCCGCGGATGACGCCGCCAAACGCCAGGTCATCGCCACCAGCTCGGTGACGATCAACGGCACGGAGTATCCGATCGGCTACACCGTGCTCGCGTCCTCGGGCGACCGCATCGGCGACGGCGTCTTTGCCGCGCTGAAAGACCGTCAGGGCGATTTGGTCCGCTCCGCCGACGGCGCCCTCAAGGCGGTTTCGACCAAGCCGGTCGACAGCTCGGCCTATGGCGGGCTCCGGGCGCCCTGCGCTGGCGCGGTCACGCGGTGGACGACGCATCTGGGCTCCGATGAACACTCCGCCGACGCCCGCGGCCATGTCGGCTAGATCGGGCCGTTCCCGGCGCTGTCGAACTGACATTCCCTACCTGCACGGGGCTTGGCTCGTCGGGCCCCGCGTTCGGCAACCGCCCATGACGCGGAGCGACGCGATGCTGCGAAAAGTGCTGAGTGCGCTCCTGGCCGGGGCTTCGTCGGCGGGGGCGGTCGATCTGAGGTCGACCCTGCTGACGAACCCGACCGCCTGCATCCCGTAGCAGTGCTACACGAGGACGATCGACGCGATGGGCGTCGCGCACACCCTTGCCAGACCTGTCATGTGCGCTCGCGCGAGCCGCATTACATCAACGACCAGAATCTCCAGCTCGCCTACTCCTATCCTGCCCCGTGGCTGAGGAACCCCTGGACCAATCTCTTCGTCAACCGCGGCGCCGTGGTGGCCGCGACAGACTTCGACGAGATCTGCGACTGGGTGCGCGAGGACAACTATTTCGACGACTTCGGCCGTCCGGCGCTGGCCGCCATCCTCGCCGACCCGCCCGCCGCCTGGGACGTGGACGGCCACGGCGCCTGGCCGGGCCATTTGCCCGACTGCTTCTACGGCTTCGCCGAGGAGGGTTTCGACCGCACACCGGAGGGGCGCCTCACCGGCTGGCGCGCCTTCGCCTGCCAGCCGCCGCCGGGAACCTTCTGGCCGACCAACGGCTCGCCCGACGACGTGCTCATCCGCTTGCCGGCCGCCTATCTCGAGGACGCGCAGGGGCGACAGAGCCTCCATGTCCACAAGACCAACCTCGCCATCGTCGAGGCGCTGATCAAGCGCGCCGACATCCCCGTTCCGCCGACCGACAAGGCGGCGATGGGCGTCGATCTCGACCGCGACGGCGCGCTCGGGACCGCGCCGCGCGTCGTCTTCGCCACGCTCAAGGGCGTCACCATGCGCTGGGCGGGCCGCGCGGGGGCCCTGCTTGTCGAGGAGGCGCCCTCGCCGCCGGGCTCTATCCGCTCGGCGTCGGGTTCCTGCACACCGTCCGCCACATCGATGCCGACGCCGGCGCGATCCGCATGGCCGCGCGGATGAAGGAAGTCCGGTACATGCGCAAGACCCGCTGGCAGACCTATTACGACCGACAGGAGGGCGCTCTCGCCGGGGCCAGGGAACGCAACGAACGCAACGCGTTTCCCGATCGCATCGCGCTCTTCTTCGGCGACGAGACCGGGATCTCGAACGGCGCGGGCTGGCGGCTGCAGGGGGCCATCGAGGACGAGGCCGCTGCGCTGCGCCTGCAGAGTTTCGAGGAGACGGTGTTCTGCATGGGCCGTCATGGCGGCATCGGCATGAACGACGACGACGCGCTCGTCTTCCCGCGCAAGTTCGGCGCGGAGGCGCTCCGCGGCGGCTGGCGCCATTGGAGCCAGAAGGCGATCTCGGGCATGCCCGATCTCCTGCGCGCCCACGGCGAGGGCGACCAGCTCCGCGCCGACGCCGAACTGATCGAAAAATGGCTGGAGGCGGACAGAACGCTCTCCGACGAGAAGGCGGCGCTGATCCGCGGTGACGTCGCGCCGCTGATCCTGCCCTCGTGGGAGTAGGCGATGGCGCTGAACATGACCTATCGCGAGATCGTCCGCGCGCAGAGCCTCATCCGCGGGCGCGACGCCAACGTGACGTCGATGGAGCCGCCGGTGCACCGCGAGGTCAAGCAGGATCAGCCCGCCGGCGTCGAGGAGCCGGAGGCGCCATGGTATCCGCGGCTGACGCGCTGAAGAACCGCGGCGCAGGGACGCCGGGCTGACCGCGGGATGCGCCCGGAGCGCGGTCCGCGCGGCGCTGAGCCCCTAAGCCGCAAGGCGGGCCGCCGAGGTGCTCGCGGGGCGCGGGATGCGTCGGCTGGCTGACCGAGGCGCCGTCACGGCGACGCGCCGCTCCCTGATCAAGCGGGTCTTGGAGCGGTGTTCGATCTGACTGCGTCAGATCCGCCGCTCCACGCCATCGCCTTGTCGCGGTTCGCTTGTCGCTGGCCGATCCAGTCGGGTCGCAAAGCGCTCCGGATGGCGGACGCGCCAAGGGTCGTTAAAGCGGAAACCGGGCGCCTCGAAACACCCCTCGCTCTCAGCGGCTCGCCATGAGTCCGCCGTGATCGCCGTCTCCCATCCGGCTGAAGCCGGCGTCCGGCGGCGAAACGGGCCCTCCTCGGCAGACGGAGGCCCTGTCGATGACCCCGTTGGTTGCGCCAGGACGTCACAGGCCGGTTCTCAGGGGATGTCTCGGGTGGCGCACCCGACAGGATTCGAACCTGTGACCTCTGCCTTCGGAGGGCTGCGATCAGCGCCGTCTCACGGGCTCCGAGGAAGCGCCCGAGCGCCAGCGGATGCACGCCGAGATCGAGGGCGGTGCGGGCGAGGGCGACACGCGTCTCGATCGGGAGCGCTTGCCAGCCCGGCGCGACCTCAGCCGGCGTCAGCACCGGGAACTCGAGAGGGCGCCGTCTGGTGTCGAGCGGCATCCCCCAGATCAACCGCGGCAGATCCGCCGGCGGCGCCAGCGAATGGCGAAAGAGCTTCAGATAGAGGATGATGTCGCTGAAGCTGACATCACCCTCGAGACTCTGACCTTCGAGCATGGTCCACGCCCCCAACTCGGCACCGCTCGGGGCGCGGGCAGGCAGAACTCCACACGACGCAAAGTTATCCACAGGTCGCACAACCTCAAGGGGTGCGCGCAAGAAATTTTCGTCGGCGCCCTGGCCCGTCGCAACTTTGGTCATGACGCCGCCCGCGTCGGCGGCGGCGCGACCGCCCCGTGCGCCTCGGCGTCCGCCACGATGGCGAGCGCCTCCTCGCCGGACAGCGTCTCGCGCGCCTCCAGCGCGGCCGCCATGGCGTGCAGCGCGGCCGCGCGTTCGCCGAGCCGCGCGACGGCCTCGCGCAGCGCCTGCGCGGCGATGGCCCGCGCCCGCGCGAGCGTCGCCTCGGCCGGGCCTTCGAGCGGACCCGGCTCGGGCGCCGCGAAGAATTCCTCCGGTTCGGCCATGGCCCAGCGGCCCGCCATCTCGAGCGCGAGGCGCGAGACCTCGGCCACATCGGCCGCCGCCAGCGTGGAGCGCGCGCCCTCGCCGCAGCCGACGATCTCGCCGGCCCGGCCGCCTGCAAGACAGCGCAGCCGGCTGCGCAGAGCCGCCTCCGCCATGACGCGGACGTCCTCGGGCGGACGCGTGGCGACATGGCCGAGCGCCTCGCCATGCGGGACGATGGTCACCCGATCGACGGGCGGAGCGGCGGGGTCGCTCAGCGCAAGCAAGGCGTGACCGGCCTCGTGGTAGGCGACGAGGCGGCGGTCGGCGGGCGCGAGCGGCGCGCCTTCCACGCGCTCGCCGATCGAGAGCTTCATCAGCGCCCGCTCGAAATGCTCGCGCGCGACCGCGCTCGCTCCGGCGCGGCCGGCCTGTATCGCCGCCTCGTTGGCGAGCGCCGCAAGCTGCGCGCCCGAGAAACCGTGCGCGAGCCGCGCGATGTCGCCGAGCTCGGCGTCGGGCGCGAGCGCGAGGCCGCGGGCGTGGAGCGCGAGCAGTTTCTTGCGGGCGGCGAGATCGGGCAGCGGCACGCGGATCACCCGGTCGAAGCGGCCCGGGCGCACCAGCGCCGGGTCGAGCGCCGCGGCGTGGTTGGTGGCGGCCAGGAAGTACACCCCGCCCGCCGCAGTCACGCCGTCCATCTCGGCGAGGAGCTTGGTCAGCGTGGTCTCGTAGTCGGTGTGGGAGACCTTGCCGCGCGCCTTCCCGACGGCGTCGATCTCGTCGATGAACACGATGCAGGGCGCCATGCGCCGCGCGCGCGCCACGAGCTGGCCCACGTCGCGCGCGCCCTGGCCCACCAGCATGCCGCCGAAATCGCTCCCCGCGCAGGCGATGAAGTTCACCCGCGCCTCGCCCGCGGTCGCCCGCGCGAGCAGGGTCTTGCCGGTGCCGGGCGGGCCGACCAGCAGCACGCCCTTCGGCGTGCGCGCGCCGAGCGCGCCGTAGGAGAGCTCGCCGCGAATCATCCGTGCGAGCTCGCCCAGATCGCGAACCGCCTCGGCGGCGCCGGCGACATCGGCGAAGCGCGTCTCGATCTCGTCGACGTAGAGCGCCTCGCCGATCGACCGGCCGAGCCCGGTCATGGTCATCATGTAGCGGCCCATGATCGCCACGAGCGCGAGGCTGAAGAGCCCGCCGAGCACCGAGGCGAGGCTCGCGCGCGGACCGGCGTCCGAGAGCGGCACCACGGCCTCGACGAAGAGGCGGCTGACTATGTCGGCCGCCAGATCGGGCACGCGGGCGGCGAGCTCGGGCGCCGCCTCGCGCCGCAGGAACAGCCAGCCGTCGTCGAGCACGCCCGACAAGACGCCGGCGCCCGCAGCCGCGGCATCGTCGGTCGCAAGCGCATAGGCCTGCGAGAAGGCGGCGGGCTCGGCCGCCGCGCGGCGCTCGGCGAGCTCGGACATATCGCCGAGCGCGTAGAGCACCGCCGCCGCCGCGGCGGCGATCGCCGCCGCGAGCGCGGCGCCGGAAGGATTGGCGTGGCGGCGGTAGAGGCTGCGCAGGCGCCGGACGCCGGGCTGCGCGAGGAGGGCGTCGAACATCGGGGGCTCCGTTCGGGGAACGGACCGCCGCTGCGCGCACGGGTGGAAGGTAGCGCAAAATGCGCGAGGGCGCACGGGCCTTCGCGCGGTCGAGACCGGGGATCACGCGGGCGGGAGGGCCCAGCCGAAACAAGGGTGGCGGAGCTGTCGGATATCGAAGGCAGGCGCGACGCGGCCCCAGCCTTCGGCCGCCTACTGGGCGGCGGCGTCGAGCGATGCGCAGACCGCTTCGGGGTTGCGGTCGATCACCATGAGCAGGACCCGGGCGGTTCGGTCCGGCGCGCGACGCCTCTGCTCCCAGTCGCGCACGGCCGACGCGGCGAGCCCGAACGTCCGGGCGAACCGCTCCTGGGACATGTTCTTGCGCTTGCGGATCGCAGCCACGTCCACCTCGTCCGGCACATGGACGAAAGCGGGCGTCGCCTTGCCCTGCGCGATCTCCAGCGCCTCGCGGGCGCTCTGGATCAACTCCTCGCCAAAGCTCGCCATTCCTCGCCCTCCCTCCCGCCTTGCGGCGCTATGCGCCTCGGATCGCATTCCTGACGCTCTCCCGATAGGCGTCTGCCAGAAGCGGGAGGATCTTCTTCAGCGTGTTCCGCTCTTCCTTCGACAGATTGTCCTTCTGCGACTTGCCATAGATGGCGAGCAGGAAGACCGGAACGTCATCGCCGCCCCAGTAGTGTATCGTGCGATATCCGCCGCTCTTGCCAATTCCCGCCCTTCGGTGACGGAGCTTTCTGGCGCCGCCAGTCCCGGAGATCAGGTCGCCGGCCTGCGGGTCGCCCGCGATGACGTCGCAGATTTCCTTCATCTCTTCTTCCGAAACCCCAGCCCTTCGAGCCTGCGCCTCGAAAGTCGGCGTCGCGATCAAGGCTTGGAGCGGCTTCGTCTCGGTCATCTTATATACGGCAATGCCGCACTCCGTCAATCGAGATATACGGCAGCGCCGCACTGCGCGCGAAGCTGGCGCGGACCACAGATCTTCTCAGCCGACACTGGCGGAACCAGCGATGCCCTGCGCGCGCGCCGAAACGGCGCGCGGTTCACCGTCGCGCCCACCACTCCCGTCGGCGTCCCGGGGCGCGCGCTGTCGCACGCGGCAAGCCGGGACCGATCTCGCGTCGATGGCGCCGCCGCGAACAACCCACTCGCGGGCGAAGACGAGGCGATCCAGCCGTCGCATCCTCAGCGTTCCTCGTCGACATCGACCAGCGTCACGAATTTCGGCCAGCTCTCCGGTTCCCAGTATTCCGGCAAGGGCGGCGTCAGGATCGCCGCGAACACGCAGTCGTCCGGCGCCGCCTCGACCTCCGCCGCCGCGGCGGCAGCGACGCGCGCCAGCTCCTCCGGCGTGGTGGCGGCGCGCGTGAGATAGCCGACGCCGCGCGCCAGCGCCTGATCGAACAGGAACGGGATCACGATCGGCCGGAAGTCGGTCAGACGCATCGCCGCCTCGCCGAGGAAATGCATGGCCCCGGTCTGCACCCATTGATGCATGTGCTCGCGCCGCGGCGACGCCGCGAGGAAGCGGCGCTCCAGAACATGCTCGATCCACCCGTATGGCGAGTATTCACCGAGAGCCGGATCGGCAAATTTCTGACGGTGGCGAAGTCGCTCCGGCGCGCTCGAGGCCAGATCGCGCAGCTCCGACAGCACAGCCAAAACATGCCGCCGCACGCCCGCTGGATAGATCCGTTCTCGGGCGAGGACCAGCTTGCCTTCCGGCAGAGGTGTTTTCGCCACGGTTTCCCCCATCTGAAACCGTCGCCGCGCGCGACGGAACATGTCTGCGACTCGGGCGAAAAATGCAAGCGGCCCGCTCGGTCCGGCCGCGAACCGCCGCATCGCGCCCCGCGCGGCATTCCAAAACTGCAGGGCGCTGCCGGGCGGGGCGCATCGCGGGGGGACGCCCGTCGCCGCCGTCCAAGGCTGTGGCGATGACCCCAAGCAAAGGCTGCGCCTTCGAAGCGAGCGGATGGCCGCTCGCAAGAAAGCTCATCCTCCAGCGCAAGGACCCGACACCATGGCCACCATCGGCACCCTGACCAAGCGCCCCGACGGCTCCTACCTCGGCGCGCTCGCCCTCAAGTCCTACGCCGGCCGCGCCTTCTTCCAGCCCGACGGCGCCAAGCGCAGCGCCGCTGCACCCGATTTCCGCATTTTCGGCGCCAGCGCCCAGGGCGGGCGCTTCGAGTTGGGCGCCGCCTGGATCAAGGCCCGCGCCGACGGCCAGGGCACCTACGTCTCGGTCAAGCTCGACTTCCCGGAGCTGCCGGCGCCGATCTACGCGACACTCGGCGTGATGGCCGGGCAGGACGATCCCGACGTCCACGCGGTGATCTGGAACCGCCCCGTCGACGGCCGCGCGGCGGCGCCCGGCGGCGACCCCTTCGCGGCGCTGCGCCCGGCGGCATGACGCGGCCTCGGCTCCGGGCGGCGACGACCCGCCCGGAGCGACGCGCCGCAGGCTCAGGGGACGACGGCGAAAGGTCGAGTCCCGCCTCTCGGCGGCGAGCGGCGCTCCGCTCGCAAGAAATCCAACCCCCTCAGCACGAAAGGCATCCGCCATGTCCACCATCGGCGCCCTGACCAAGCGGTCCGACGGCTCGTTCCTCGGCACCCTCAACCTGAAGTCCTACACCGGCCGGACGCTGTTCCAGCCGGTCGGCCCGAAGCCCAGCGCGACGGCCCCCGACTACCGCGTCTTCGGCGCCGGCGATCACGGCGGGCGCTTCGAGATGGGCGCGGCCTGGATCAAGACCCGCGCCGACGGCCAGGGAACCTACGTCTCGGTGAAGATCGACTATCCCGAGCTCGCCGCGCCGATCTACGCCACGCTCGGCGTGATGGCCGGACAGGACGACCCGGACGTCTACGCCATCATCTGGAACCGGCCGGGCGACGGCCGGGGCGCGCCGGGCGGCGACAGCTTCGCGGGCGCGGTCCGCACGGCCGAGCCGCTGGCCGCCACGGAGGAGGCCTTCGCCGGTCTCGAGGACGAGGTCGCGCGCATCGGGGCGCCCGAGCGTCCCGCGCGCGGCCGCGGCCGCATCGCGGCGGCCGGTCCCGAGTTCGCCGGGCCGGACGCGGCCTGACGGTCGCACCGTCGATCACCGACAGCGCCATCACCACGACGACCCTGAGGCGTCCGGCGAAAGCCGGGCGCCTTTCGCATTCCTGCGATCGGCCAAGACGGACGCCGGCGCGACCATCGACCTTCCTGGATGCGTCGGCGAAGGGGCGACGCAGAACCCCATCGAGGGGTCCCGCGCCGCGGCCGGCTTCGATGGCCTCAGCCGCGCCCAGCGCCGCCAGCGGCGCGCGCGCAGTCGCGCGGCGTGGCGCCCGGCGGCCCGCCCGCTTCCACCCCGTCCTCGCACGACGGCCCCCCGGCGACGATTGCGCTCCGGTCGGACCGCCCCAAGGGCGGCCCTCCCGCCGCTTCATCGCCGCCCGCCGGGTTCCTCCGTCGGCTGCGGTGCGGGGGTGGTGGCGCGGGCTGATGTTCCGCACGCACGCACGCCCTCCCAGGCTATCCTAAGTGCGGATGATACGGAGGGGGGAGACAGCCGCCTCAAGACCCGGAAAACCCGATCCGCCGCACGCGGCGGACCGCCTGTCGTCTTCGGGTTTTCCGCCTGCGGCATGAAACAATTCGTGACGGGACGTCACCAATTGTTTCATGGGTCCTGACCCGACCGCCTCCCCTTCGTCCGGGACCTCCACGGACAGCAGGAAGACCGTGCGCGGTGCACGCTCGCGTCCGAGGGAGACCCACGATGAGCATCTACGACGACATCGAGAGCTACGGCATGACCGGCGAGGACTACGTCGCCCCGATCGCCGACCACGACGCCATCGCCGCCCTCGCGGGTCCGGCCGTCGCCGCCCTGCTCGAGGCGCTGAGCGAGGCGGGGCTCGAGCGCCACCTGCCCGGCGTCGGCTGGGGCGTGGTCAACGCGATCCACCGCGAGATCGAGCGCCTCGACCGCAAGGCCGACGACAACGCCGCGGTGATCCGCACGTTGATCGCCGAGCAGGACGGTACGGAGGTCAAGGACGTCGAGCTGCAGACCGCCATGACCGCCCAGGCGCGGATGGAGGAGTGCCGCGAGGCGCTCGCCACCTTCCGCGAGGCGGCCGCCGAGGCCTACGCGAACGCGACGGGCGAGCCCTGGCTGCCGCGGTCGGGCTCGCGCGCCGGGCATGGCGTGACCGCCGCCCAGATCGACGCGCGGGCGATGCTGACGGCCGCCCGCGACAAGCGCGCCGCCGACCTCAACCCCGAAGGACCGCGCTTCGTGGTCAGCGGGCCGGCCAAGTGGACCGACGTCGACGCGGTGTTCGCCGCCCTCGACAAGCTGCGCAGCCGCAAGCCCGACATGGTGCTGGTGACCAAGGGCGCTCCCGGCGCCGAGCTCGTCGCCCGCAAGTGGGCGGCGCTGCGCGGCACGCCCCAGATCACGGTTGCGATGAACTGGAGCCTTGGCAAGCAGACGGCCTTCAAGGCTATCGACGAGGCGCTGGCGCTCGCCCCCGCCGGGGTCGTGGTCTTCGAGGACGCCGCCCACCCGCTCACCGGCGTTTCGCTCAACCTGATCCAGAAGGCGGCCGCCAAGCGGATCGCGGTCTGGCGGGTCGGCGCCGCGAGCCCGACCGCCCGCGCCGTCGCCTGACGACGCGAACGCCCCACGAGAGCGTCCTTGGGCGCCCGGCCTCCGCGCCGGGCGTCATCGCTCGCTGCGGCGTCAGGGAGCGTCCCGCGGCCCATCGAGGGCCGCGACCCGCTCGATCGACGGCCTCGGGCCGTGATCGGGGCCGACGGGGGGTCGGCCCGCGGGCGGCGCGCCGCCGCGGGCCTCATCCCCCGTCGGGCGCTGCGGTCTCCCCGATCGCGAACCGGGGCCGTGCCGGCCCCAGTGTTCGCGGCCGGAGCACGGCGTCGCGCAAGCGCGCCGCCTGACCTCCGCGGGCGGCATGCGCGGCTGGTCGCCGCGCATCACCTCTCCGCACACACCCGCCGTGGCGCTGCCAGCCGGTCCCGCGACGCGGCCGCCCGTCGGGCGGCCCGCTGGCGGGACCGGCGGCCACCCCCCGCCCATGGCGTCAAGGACTGCGCCGCCGCCGAAGTTTTTTTCCGACCCGCGCGCCAGGCCGCGAGCGGGGCGCCGATCCCGAGAGCGCCCAACCGGGATCACCGTCGCGCCCGAGAAAAAAACTTCGCCGTCGGCTTGCGCGCAAGCGCGTCGGCGCGCGGGCGCGCCGATCCCTGACCCCATGAGCAGGGCGCGGCGGGGGGCAGGCGCCACGACGCGCGTGTGCGGCGTGGATCACCCTCAAGGAGGCAGCCGACATGACCGCCCTTCGCACCGACGCCTACGACGCCCTGCTCTGGATCCTCGACGACGCCGGCGAGCGCGTCGTCACCCGCCGCTACACCGGCGCCGAGGCCGCGCTGGCCCGCGCCGCCGACGAGGCCGACGACCTCGCGCTCTTCGACGACGAGGACGACGGGAGCCAGACGCTCCCCGACTGGCTGGCGCGGCAGCTCGACGTCCCGGCCGCCGCCGCGCGGCACATGGCCTGACTGCCCGACGGGGCGCGCCGCACGAGCGGCGCGTCCTGATGCCCGTCCGTGCTCGCCATCGCTCTCCCCAGCGCCGTTGCGATCTCAGTCTGGGCGACGATCGACACGCAGCGCCACGGGAGCGGCGAGGCCGTCGAGGAAGGCGTCGAGTTCGGCTTCGCCGACCTCAGTGGCGGACCCCCGCTGAAGATCGGCGAGGCCGACCGCGACCTGCGCACGCCGCGCCTCTAGCTTCAGCGCGACCTTGGAGCGGCGCTGCCGCAGCGCTCGCATGGCTTTGCTCGCCTTCTGGCAGGCGTCCCAGGTTACCGGCTCCGCGACGAACGCGTTCTGCTCATCGGTTGGATCGACGTTGCGCTTCGGCATGGCGCGTCTCCCTTGCGCGTGCTCGCGACAGTCACGACAGCGACGACAGCCACGATCGCCGCAACCCCGGAAGCGCGACCACGATTATAGTCATCCTCGCTCAACATCGCCACATGCGGAGACCACACCGTCAACTCTCTGGTGTCGGAACCCGCCGGTAGACCGACCAACTGAGCGGCGTCGGGGCCGCGCAGCGGGCGCAGCGCAGCCGCTCCGCCAGCACCACGATCCGCTGGCACGCGTCGAAGGACCGCCGCAGTTCGCCAGCGTCGATTAGTACGACCCTGGCGCAGGCCTCGCAGCGGACGTGCAGCACATGGTCGGGTCCGAAGTCGTCGACCCGCAGCGCGTAACGCGGCGCGAGAATCTCCGGGACGTATGTCTTTCGGGTCATGACTGGCGGGATAGCGCGTTAGGAACAGAAGAGGAACGATTCCCGTGGTCCCATGCGGCGTCTCATCGGGCGCCCGATGCTGGCGAGCGCCCCGGCCTCGCGTCCGGGGCGCCTGGCCACCCATGAACGGAGCCCCGAGGCCGGGTCTCCGCCCGGGCGGGTGGGTGTCCCTCTCGCAAGGCAACTCGCGCGGCGCGCCACTGGAAAAAACCGATCTGATGGGTTATTGACGCCCATGGTCGTCGTCCATCGCGCCCACGGTTTCAGGTTCGTGATCTACACCGCCGACCACGAGCCGGCCCATGTCCACGTGACAGGGCCGGGTCAGGCAAAGATCAACCTGCTGGGACCGGCCGGCGCGCCGGAGCTGGTCTACAGCGTCGGCATCAAGCGCAGCGATCTGCGGAAGCTTCTCCTCGAGGTCGAGCGGCGGCGGGACGACATGTTGCAGCAATGGGAGCGGATCCATGGCCGAGTTGACTGACGCCCAAATCGACGCCGCCGAAGCGCGAGGCCGCGCGCTGATGGCGAGCGAGCCGCGCGCCATGTCGGCGCGCCGGGACGCTGCGTCGGGCCGCATCGTCGTTGAACTCGTCGGCGGTTGCGCCTACGCCTTCCCGCCGGAGCGGGTCGAGGACCTCTGCGGCGCGCCGGCCGAAGCGCTGGCCGAGATCGAGGTCGACGGTCTCGGCTTCAATCTGCGCTGGCCGCGCCTCGACGTGGACCTCTACGTGCCCGCGCTCGTCGCGGGCGTGTTCGGCACGAAGGACTGGACCGTGCGCGAACTGGCCCGGATCGCGGGCGCCACGTCGACCGCCCGGAAGGCGGCCGCCGCGCGAGAGAACGGCAAGAAGGGCGGCCGACCCAAGCGATCGGCGTAGCCGCCTCGGCGCCAGCCGGCGGCATCGGGACCGCGAGCTCGCCTCCGCGACGTCTGCGAAGCCGTCGGCCAAGACCGACATGGGCTCCCACCGCCCCTTGGCTTGCGCGGCCGATTTACTTGCGGCGGCCCCGGCCTGAAGCCCTCCCCTAGCCATCGCGACGATACCCCGACGAGCGGGGCCCCTAAGTGAAGGCTACACACCCGACGCACCTCCGGAAAAAAGAGCAGAAACAACGGATACGAGTTTTCTGGCGTGTTCGACTGTATTCCCCGGGGAGGCTTTCGACGCTCTCCGGAGAATACGCCTCCCACGAAACGCCTGAGCTGTCGCTGAAATGGGCGACGCTCGCTGTAAGACCCGAACAGGACGGCGGCGCACTCCCCGGGGAATACTCACGATTCGCAGTGGAGCGAGACCACCGATCCAGCTAAACTGCGGCAGGCTGTCGCATCCTATGCGGACAGTCCATAGGAGCCCGAAAGTCACAATTTCTCAATGACTTCCGAGAATTCGCAGAGTTTTCGGCAGTGCGTCCACAACTTCGAGTGAAGTGGAGATACCTATACTATCGCGTCATCTCAGTTAACAGGCCGTCCTCGCACGGCTCGACTGAAGGATGCGACCCATGCGTGAAGGGCTTTCAAGGACCGGACAAGAAAAAATCCATGTCTCGACCCGCGTCGACCCGTGGATCATCGATCGGATCGACGACCTGTGGTCGCCGCGCGGCGTCTGTTCGAAGGCCGCCCTGCTGCTGGAAGCGGTGCTCGAGCACAGCGACGCCCTGTCGATCGAGGTTCTGCTCGACGACATCCTGCGCACGCATCGCCCCGTGGCGCCCCGCGAAAGTCCCGAGCCAGCCAGCACCATAGCGCTCAGGACGCTCATCCGAGGGGCCGGGGAGCCCCGCGTCATTCAGCGTCCCAGCCTGAGGGGCTCTCGCCGACCGCCGCCGCGGCAGCGCGTCTCGGCCCGCATCTCGGCGAAGGCTCATGCGCGGCTGACCCATCTCGCCCGCCATGTCGGCGCGTCCCGCGGGGCGGCGATGATCCTCGGCGCGCTCGCCACCGCGTTCCACGCCCAGGCCTTCGACACGGTGATGCTGAAGCTGCACATGCACCCGCCTGCGTCGCCGTCGCGCGACGTGGACGGCGCGCGGATCGCGAGCTGAGCGATGGGCGAGAGCGCGCGCGGCGTCACCACCGTCAAGCTCCGCGTCGACGAGATCGCGCGGCTGCCGAAGGCCGACACGGTGGTCGAGGGCGTGCGGCTCGCCATCGCCATCGCGTCGGAACGGCGGCGCGCGGATGCCGCGCAGGCCGCCCTCGCGCAGCGGCTCGACGCGCTGGCGGCCGGCATCGGCGACATCCGGCGCCTCGTCGAGGCGCTCGACGCGCGCGCCCGACCGACGCTGGAGGCGCTCGCGGCCTGCGAGACGGGTCCGCGCGTGGCGCGCATCGAGACCTTCCACGTGCTCCAGATGGAGGCCTTCGCGCGCTTCCTCGAGCACTTCTGCGCAGCGCAAGCGACGCTTCAAGGGCTCGCAATCGTCGCCGAGACGCGCGGCGACGGCGCGGCCGCCGAGCTCGCCGCACGCGTCGAGGCGCTGCAGGAGAAGCACCTTAAGCGGCTCTTCGACGTGGTCGATCTTCAGGCGCAACAGATGGCCGAGGCTGTCGCCACGCCTGGCTCGGCAAGCGCGCTGATCCTCGCCCGCGAGGCCGCAACGCCGCCCGACGCCGCCGCCGGCGTCGCTTGACCCCATCGAGCCGGAGCCCGCGCCCATGCCCTTGCCGATCTATCGCCGCCCGCTGATGGGCGACGCCTTCGCCCGCGGCTTCGACATCTTCCGCCTGCAGGCGCAGCTGCAGGCGCGCTCCCTCGCGCTGATGGCCAAGGTCCTCGGCCTCATCGGCTTCGTGGGCGTCGCGACCTGGACCTGGTTCGCGCTCGACCAACAGGTGCTGTTCGGCGCCTTCCGCTACCTCTTCGCGCAGGCGCTCACGGGCCTCGTCGGCGTCGAGCTGCAAGCGGTGCCGGTGCTCACCGACAGCGGCTGGCAGAACTGGCCGTCGGCGCGGATCCTGCGCGACCCATGGCACGCGGCAGCGTGGCGTGCGACGCGCGACGTGATCGCCATCGGCGTGCTGGTGTTCGTGCTGCTCGCCGGGCCGCTCTCCGCGGTGATATTCGTCGCCGCCAAGCGGCGCGGACGCACCGCCACGGCGGACCTGCTCGCGCGCGGCCAGCGCGTCGTTGACGGCAGTGAACTCGCGCGGATCGTGCGGCGCACGACGCGCGTGTCGCGCTTCACCATCGGCCCCGTGGCGATGCCCGAGGCGACGCTGAACCGCGCTTTCGTCGCGCTCGGCACGCCGGGGACCGGGAAGTCGGTGCTGATCAAGCGCTGGCTGCGCGAGGTTCGGCGGCGCGGCGAGATGGCGGTTGTGTTCGACAAGGTCGGCGACTTCACCGCCGAGTTCTTCGACGCCGAGCGCGGCGACGTGCTGCTGAACCCGCTCGACGCGCGCTCTCCGCCCTGGAGCCCATGGGCCGAAATGCGCTCGATCGCCGACGCCTACCGCATCGCCAAGGCGCTGATCCCCTCGACCCAGGGCGACAACAACTTCTTCCACACGGCCGCGCAGGACCTCTTCGCTACGCTGCTGACGCGGATCTGGAACATGCGCGAGCGCTCGCTCATGGGGCTGCTCGAGGCGGCGCTGGTCTGGGACAAGGAGCAGAAGGCGGAACTGCTGGAGGGCACGTCGGCCGCCAAGCACTACCGCGGCGAGCATCGCTCCGGCCACGACGTCGACGCTACGGCCGCAGTCTACACGCAGGCGCTGCGCTTCCTGCCGATCGGCTCGGGCGGGCGCGGCGACTTCTCGGTGCGCGACTTCATCACCGACACGGTGGCGCGGCTCGAGAGCGATCCGGGCCGCGCGCTCGCAGACATCCGCTCGCGCTTCGAGCGCGAACACGAGGAGGCGCTGGCGGCGCGGCGGCTGCTCGCCATCGGCGACCTGCGGCGCGCGTTCCGGCTGGTGCAGCGCGCCTCGCTCACCTTCCCGCTGCTGCCCGACGGCATGGCGGCGCCCCATGACGGCGAGGCCTTCACGGCCTGGTGGGAGGCCGAGCGCGACGCCATCGAGGCGCACTGGACGGCGCAGGACGCAGCCAAGCCCGCGATCCTCGCCACGCTCGCCGAGCGCCATCGCGACGCCACGCAGCGGCTGAGGCGCAAGGGCGCGCCCTGGCTCTTCATCGCGTCCGACCAACGCCAGTTGCAGGCGGTGCGGCCGATGCTGTCGCTCTGGCTCGACGCGGTGGCCGACACGATCATGAGCCTTCCGCCCAACGAGGCGCGGCGCATCTGGTTCATGCTCGACGAGTTGCAGGCGCTGCAGGAGCTTCCCTCGCTTCAGCCGTTGCTGACCGAGGGCCGCAAGTACGGGGCGTGCGTCGTCGCCGGCGTCCAGAACATGGGCCAGCTGCGCCAGAACTACGGCCCCGACCGCGCCGAGGTGTTGATGTCGCTCCTTAACACCAAGGCCTTCTTCCGCTTGCCCGAGCCGCGCACGGCGAAATGGTGCGAGGACGCGATCGGCTCGGCGGTGATCGAGCATGTCGGCGAAAGCATCCGCTACGGCACCTCGCAGACCATGGACGGCGCGCAGCTCTCGCCTCACCGCACCACCGAGCCGATCGTCATGGCGGGTGACATCGCGCGCCAGCCCGACCTGCACTGCTACCTGACGCTGCCGGGCAACTGGCCGGTGGGGCGCATCCAGCTGCGCTTCGACGCGCGCACCGATGCGCCGCCGCCGCTCGCCAAGGCGCTGGAGCCGCGGCCGGCGGAGCAGACGATCTTCCACGCGCTCGACCGCAAAGGCTGGAGTCCGATGCCCGAAGGCGAGGACGCGGTGGCCACCGGGCAGATCGCGCGCACCCTAGCCGGGCGCGCCGAGGACGACGCCGCGGCGCCTTCCGGGGGCGGCCCAGGCGGCGCGCGAACGGGGCGGCCAGCGTCGCCGCGCGGCGGCCCCACGGCGGAAGCGACGCCGCGACCGCGCCGGACGGAAGCGCCGTCAGCAGGGCGAAAGCCCGCCGACGTCGACCCGAAGGAAGCGGCGGCGGCGCCGGTGCGAGAGCCTGTCGCATCGTCTGCAGCGCCGCCTCTCACGCCGGTCGCCACCGACGCATCCGCGACCGAGCCGCCAAAACCGCCTGCGATGCCGCGCCCACCGCTCGGCGATCTGGCCCGCGCCGCGACGCCGACCGCCCCCGCCACGCCCCCGCGCCGCGGGCCGGCGGCGCCGTCCGGCGAAACGCCGAGCCTGTTCAGCGACGACCTCGCGCCGCGCCAGCCGCGGCGATCGGAGGACCTGACGTGACGCGGGCGACGCCTCCAGGGAGCGCACGCTGATGCTCTCGATCGGCGCCGTCACCAGCGCCGCGGGGGCGTCGGGCTACTTCAACCGCGACGACTACTATACGCGCGACGCCGACAGCCCGTCGGCCTGGTGGGGCGCCGGTGCTGAGCGGCTCGGGCTCGCCGGCCGCGTCGAGCGGGGCGCGTTCGAGGCGGTGCTGGAGGGCCGTCTGCCCGGCGTCCACGAGCGCCTCGGCTTCGCCCAGCAGGGCGCCTGGAAGCACAAGGCCGGCTGGGACCTGACCTTCAGCGCGCCGAAATCCGTCTCGATCCTGGCTGAGGTGGCGGGCGACACGCGGCTTCTCGCGGCGCATGACGCAGCGGTGAAGGCGGCGCTGGAGACCGTCGAGCGCGATCTCGCGGCGACGCGCGTCAAGAACGACGGACGCATCGTTCGCGAGCCGACCGGCGCGCTCGTCGTCGCGCTGTTCCGGCACGATCTGAGCCGCAACCGCGACCCGCAGCTCCACACCCACGCCGTGGTCGCGAACGCCACGCCGACCGAACGGGGTTGGCGCAGCATCGACAGCCGCGCGCTCTACGACGCCAAGATGGCGATCGGCCTGCGCTACCGGCAGGAGCTGGCGCTACGGGTGCAACGGCTCGGCTACGCTATCGACGTCACCCCGAACGGCGGCTTCGAAATCCGCGGCGTGACATCCCAGACGATCGCGGCCTTCTCGACGCGGCGCGCCGAGATCGAGGCGCGGCTCGATGCGCTCGGCAAGGGCGACGGGCTCGGCACCGCCAAGGACGCCGACGCGGCGACGCTCGCCACGCGCCGCGCCAAGAGCGCCGGCGAGCGGACCGCTGAGCCGCAACGGTGGCGCGCCCGACTGGACGGCCGCGCGCTCGGCGCACTCGACGGACTGCGCGCCGCCGCGGAACGCGCCGGCCCCAAGGCCGCGCGATCCCACGAAGGCGCGGCGCGAACCGTCGCTGCGGCAGACGTGTTGCGCGAGGCGACGGCGGCTCTCGCCGAGCGTGACGCCGCCTTCTCGGTGGACCGGCTGATGGGGCTCGCGGGCAAGATCGCCGTCGGCCGCGCCACCGACGCCGACCTCGCCGGCGCGCTCACCGACGCCATGAGCCGCGGCGGCGCGCTCGCCCGTCGCGTCGTCGAGGCCGACCGGCTGGCGCGCGTCGACATGGAGAAGGAGGGGCTGACCACCGAGGCGCTGCGCGCCGAGGAGCGCGCCCTGATCGCCGCCGAGGCCGCCGGCCGGGGCGCCGTGGCGCGGCTCGCAAGCCCGCAGCTTGCCGGTCGCGCCATCGCGAGGGCGGCCGCATCGGCGAAGGAACCGCGGCACGCGTGGACCGAGGATCAGCGCGCAGCGACTATTGCGCTGCTTACCACCCGCAACAGTGTCGTCGCCGTACAGGGCCTGGCCGGCACCGCGAAAACCAGCACCGTGCTTGCGACCTACGCCGCCGAGGCGCGTCGGCTGGGCAAGGACTTGCATGCGCTGGCCCCCACGGCGAGCGCCGCCGAGACGCTGGCGCAGGCGCTCGGACTCGAAGGGCGCACCGTCGACCGGCATCTCGCCGAGCTGAAATCCGGGGTGACCCGGCCGATCCAGAACCGCTGGGGCTACGCCGAGCCGATCTGGATCGTCGACGAGGCCTCGATGCTGTCGACCGCGAAGCTGCGGTCGCTGCTCGACGCGGCGACGGCGCAGAAGGCCCGCGTGGTGCTCGTCGGCGACGTCCGTCAGCTCGGCTCGGTCGAGGCGGGGGCCGCGTTCCGGCAGATGCAGGAGGCCGGCATGCAGACCGCCGTGCTGGAGCGCATCGTGCGTCAGACGGACGCCGCCTTGCGCCAGGCCGTGGAGCAGGCCGCGACCGGCGACGCTGCGCGCGCCACCGGGTACTTCGCGGGCGGCGGGGGCGCGCTCATCGTCGACAAGGACGCCGACGCGCGTCTGACTGCGCTGGCTTCGGCTTGGCTCGCGCTTTCGCCCGCCGAGCGCGCCGCCACGATCCTCATCGAGCCGAGCCGCGCGGGCCGGGCCCGCATCAACGCCGCGATCCGCGAGGGGCTCGCCGCCGAGGGAACGCTGTCCGGCCCGGCGCTCGCCGCCCCGCGGCTTGAGAGCAAGGGGCTCACGACCGTCGAGAAGCGGTTCGTCTTCTCCTACGCGCCCGGCGACACGGTGCGCTTCCAGCGCGGCTACCGGTTCGACGGCGTCGCCGTCGCGAAAGACGACTACCTGACCGTGGTCGAGGTTCGGCAGGGCGACGGCGTCGTCGCGCTCCGAACGCCCGCGGACGCCACGGTGCTGTGGCGGCCGGCCGAGAAGGGAGCCGCCAAGGCGGAGGTGTTCGCCCGCGAGACGGGCGAGCTGCGCGCGGGCGATCGCATCGTCTGGACGCGCAACGACGCCCGGCTCGGCCTGCGCAACGGTCTCGAAGGCCGCGTGGTCGAGGTCGATCCCGCCGCGCGGACCGCCGCCATCGCCTTCGCCGACAAGCGCGTCCGCGTCATCGGCATGGACGCCGCGGACGCCGGACACTGGCGGCACGGCTACGCCCAGACCGCGCACAGCGCGCAGGGGCGCACCGCCGAACGCGTGCTGATCCACGCCGAGTCGCACCGCATCAACCTCATCAATGCGTCGAGCTTCTACGTCGCCCTGTCGCGCGCCCGGGCCAACGGCGCCCTCGTCACTGACGATCTCGCCGAGCTGCGCAAGGCGCTGGCCGGACGCGCCGGCGTCAAGATGTCGGCGCTCGACGCGTCAGAAGCTGCGCGGGTAGCCGATCAGACCGTCGCCCGCGAGCTCGGTGTGGCGGCGCGTCTGGCGGAACGTCTGAGCGAGGCGCTGCGAAGCCTGCGGGTCGAGCCGCGACGCGCCGAACCGGCGCTCGACTCCGCCGCTGCGCTCTTCGCGGGCCGGACGCCGGAGCCGACCGCGAAGCGAGTCCCCGAACGGTCCGAGAATGCCACCAGGCTTCGACCGGAGCCGAGCCGGCCGCGCGAGCGCGACCGCGACGCCGCCCGTCGCCCTGAAAGCCTCGACGCGGTGCTGCAGGCCGCGGAGGAGCGGCGACGCGTCGACGCCGCCCGCGCGCCCCGCCGGCCGAGCCAGGACAGGGGCCTCGAACGATGAGCGTCGCGATTCCTGCTGACCGCGACGTCGGCATCCGCCCCCGCGCGCAACCGCGATAGGAGACCGCCATGGTCCGCTCGATCCTGAAGGAACGCCCGACGGCGCCGAAGCTGCGCCGCGTGAGCTTCGACGTCCCTGAAGCCCTGGCTGAAACCATGGATGCGCTGAAGGCCCGCGCCGACGCGCGCGGCTTCGACCTCTCCATCGGCGAGGCGCTGGTCGACGCCTATGCCCGGCTCGCGAAGCGGATCGCCCGTGAACTCGATGGCGACGCTTCGGACGACCACCCCGGTCAGTAAGCCGACCGCCGGTGCGCAGCAGCGGCTCCGCGGCGCGACGGGGCCGGGCCGCTGGCGGGGCTTTGACACGCCTGGTTCGCCCACGACGCGCCCGTCGGGTGACGGAAAGCGCCCGGCCTGCTATCGTATCGGCCGGTGCCGAAAGCAGCGAGCCGATGAACCTCCAAGTCCCCACGATCAGGCGTCCGGCAACGTATCGGGACATCCTCGATGCGCCGGAGGGGATGGTGGCGGAGTTGATCGACGGCGCGCTGCATCTCCAGCCCCGGCCGCGCTCGCGACACGCCCGAGCGAGCTCGATGCTGGGGGCGAAGCTGACGCCTGCCTTCGACGAAGGCGTCGGGGGCCCGGGCGGCTGGTGGCTGATCGACGAGCCCGAGATCCATCTCGCGGAGGACGTGCTCGTGCCCGACATCGCGGGATGGCGGCGTGAGCGCCTCCCCGTGTTTCCCGACGCGCCGCACTTCGCGCTGCGGCCCGACTGGGTTTGCGAAGTGCTGTCGCCGTCCACAAGGACTTACGACCTGACCGCCAAGCGCGCGATCTATGCCCGGCATGGCGTCAACCATCTCTGGTTCGTCGATCCCGACGCGAAGACCCTTGAGGCCTTCGAACTGCGTGACGGATCATGGACCCTGATTGCAGCTCTGCACGACAACGAGATCGTCAGGATCGCGCCTTTCGATGCCGTGGGTTTTGATCTCGGGGTGCTCTGGACGGATACAGGCTCGCAGTGAGCCAAGCAGCATGTACGGCTGGACTTCGTTCAGCTTCTGAGGAATTCTTGATAGGCATATACACTGGAAGCTAAAGTTGGAGTATGCTGACCGGTGGCTCCGTGAGGATGGAGCCGACGAAACCGCAGATCTCCGGCGAGGCAGCGAGGATTATAGGTGTACGAAGAACTTAAGCATTATTCGGACGCGCTCCGCACCTACATTACTTCCACCTATCATATCTCGAACCCCGCCTTGGTCGATCTACGAGATGAACTGCTCTCCCGGAGCGGTGCCATTGCGCAGACACCCTACCTAGAGAGCACCGCGAGGTACGCAGCTTCGCGACGTTATGAGGAACTTTCGCTTCCTTCGGATGTGGCGGGCCTTCTGAGATGGCTCGGCGAGCGAGGGGTTGTGTTCGATCCGCCGTACGACCACCAGGCGCAAGCTCTCGAACTCGCGCTTACCCCACCGTTCCGTGACCTCGTCGTGACGACCGGAACCGGCTCGGGCAAGACTGAGACCTTCCTCCTCCCGATATTGGGCCGAATGGCGGAGGAGGCCATGAGCGGGCGCTCGTTCTCGAAGCGCGCAGTGCGGGCGTTACTCCTCTACCCGATGAATGCGCTGGTCAACGATCAACTCGGCCGCTTGCGTGTGCTCTTCGGCGACAACAACGTCGCACGCTGGTTCACTGACAAAGGCGGGCGCCCAATGAAGTTCGCTCGCTATACGGGGCGGTCCCTGTATCCAGGTAGCCGCAAGGAGGACACTAAGAAGCACTGGACGCGCTTGAAAGAGCCGCTCGAGTTCTTCACGAAACTCGAAGATCGCGCAGTTTCTGATACCGACGTGAGACGCTTGATCGGCGAGTTGCGGCGCCGCGGCAAGTGGCCGGCGAAGCCACCAACCAGTCCGGATTGCGAGGACGGCATGAGCGCCTGGCTGGGCAAGGGCCCTTGGAAGCGAGGTGACGAGTGGGTCAGGACTATCGAGCGTCCCGAGGATCCAGAACTATTTCTGCGGCACGAGGCGCAGGAGGGGGTTCCTGATCTCCTTGTCACCAATTACTCGATGCTGGAGTACATGCTCCTTCGTCCGATTGAGCGGGACATCTTCAGGATCACCGCTGAGTACTATGCGGGTCACCCAGGTGAGCGGCTGATCCTCATTTTGGACGAGGCCCATCTTTACCGGGGCGCGCAGGGGACTGAGGTGGCGATGCTGATCCGCCGCTTACGCAACCGACTGGCGCTTCGTCCGGAGCAGTTGCAGATCATCTGTACGAGCGCGTCGTTTTCGGATCCTTCAGCAGCAAAGAGGTTCGCCGCTGACCTTGCGGGCAAGCCCCCAGAAGGATTTGAGGTTCTTAGAGGGACAAAGCGCGCGTCTCACCCGTCCGGCCCCGGCAACAGGCAAGTTGCGGAGACCCTAGCGGCGGTGGACCTCCACCGGGTGCACGAAGGCAATCTGGCGGCTCGTTTTGACGCGGTCATGCCGGTTCTTCAGTTGGCCGACGACCAAGTCTCGCGTGAGTCCCTGCTGGACGAGGCAAGCGCGTCGCCCGACGGAGATCCGTTGGGGAGGGCTCTCCACCGCGCGATCAAGGAGTTCCCGGTTACCGGACGCCTCGTGAACTTAACGAGCGGCGCGGTCGCCGAAGGCGACTTCGAACGTGACCCTGCGGGCGTGGGACCGGCTCAGGAGATCGGAGAACTGGCCTCACGGCTCTTTCCGGAAGTTGAGGCTGATCTCGCCCGCGTGGCCACCAACGCCCTAGTTGAACTCACTTCCATGGCGAAGCCTGACAGCAGGCAGGCGCCACTCCTAGCCGCTCGCGCCCATGCATTCTTTCGAGGTCTCCCGGGCCTATGGGCGTGCTCGGATCCCCAGTGCTCCCATGTCTCCAACTCTCAACGAGAGCGATGGGACACGCTACCGCCGACTGGAGCGCTTTACGCTCAGCCTCGTCGGACGTGCGAGTGCGGAGCGCGGGTGTTCGAGGTCTATACGTGCCGGTCGTGTGGCTGCGCGTACTTCAAGGCCTATTCCTTCGATCCCGGTACTCCCGACTATTTGTGGGCAGAGGACGTCGGTGAAGTGGACGGCGTGGACGGGGTCGTCCAACCCGTATTTCTCTCACTAGAGGAGCCCCCCGAAGGCTCAGGAGCGCGGTTCGAGTACCTGGACCCGGTGTCTGGCCGCGTCGGATCTGGGAACGATGCTGCTCGTGAGATATGGCTCCCGCCTCCTGGTCAAAAAGACACGATCCCAGGTGGGTTTCAGAACTGCCTCCGCTGCGGAGCGGATGGCTCTGACCACATCATGGACCATGTGACGAAGGGCGATGAGCCGTTCCAGGAGATTGTTTCCTCGCAGGTCCTCGAGCAGCCCCCGCGCCAAGAGGTCGACACTCCGCTCAAGGGGCGCAAAGCACTCATCTTCTCCGACGGGCGGCAAGCAGCCTCAAGGCTTGCAGGGAAACTCCAACAGTACTCGATGCGCGACGCGGTGCGGCCGCTGCTCCTAGATGGGTTAAGCCGGCTAGAGCAGCGTTTCAGTAGTCCGGTGACGCTCGACCACGCCTACGCTGCCCTCCTCACTGGCTGCGCCATGAACGGAGTCACGCTGCGCCCCGCTCAGGCGCCGCACTTCGAAGAAGATCTTGCACTATTCCGAGAACTGCTGACCAGTGATCCGGCAACCACAGAGCAGGAAATCCGCAGCAGGTCAGCGGAACTCAACACGCACCGCACAAACAAAGCCCTGATGCTCGCGCTCTATCCGGTGCTGAAGGACCCACATACCGGGCTGAGTGCCCTCGGCTTGGCGACCATCCGCGCTTCACTCGACCCGACAGACTTGCGAGCGTTCCACAAGTTGCCGGCGCCGCCTGAGCCCGCTCACCTGAGCGAGGAGGAGCGTCGTTGGGCGCTTCTGGATCTCTGGCTGAACGACGCGATCCTCAGCCACGCACTGTATCTCCCCACCACGCCGAGCGAGTGGCTCGACGCTACCACAGGGGCGAAGATACGGCGTACAAAGGCAACGTTTCCTACGTTCGTGAAGGATTTCGTCGGCACGAAGTGGTTCAACGCAAACCTCAAAGGACGCACCGGAGCGCCGTCGGAATGGGGGAAGTTCCTCTCGAAGGTCTTCGGGACCAACGAGACCGCCAACGGGTTCATCCTGAGGGCCGCCAAGGTCCGAGTGGCCTCAGATGAGATCGAGTGGCGCCGCTGCGATACCTGCACCACAGCCCAGCCGTTCAACCCGCTCGCTGCCGATCGCTGCCGCGTCCGCCCGGGCCACAGGGCTTGCGCGGGCACGACTAGCGCGCTGGACCCCGCGGCCGACGCCGTGTTCCGGTCCCGGAAGGGGCACTTCCGCCGACATGTGGAGAGGCTCGCGGCCGAGCCCGACTACGCACCCCACCCATACGTCGCCGCCGAGCACTCCGCCGCGCTCAACGACAGCAGCAACAGCGGCGCGGTGGCGCGGGCGGAGTGGCACGAATTGAGGTTCCAGGATCTCGACGTCGAGGGTCCGGAAGGACGGCGGGAAGGTCCGATCGATGTTCTGTCATGCACAACGACCATGGAGGTCGGCATCGACATTGGCAGCCTTACAGCTGTTGCCTTGCGGAACGTGCCGCCGGGGCGGGCAAATTACCAGCAACGTGCCGGCCGGGCCGGTCGTCGAGGCTCTGCTCTCTCGACGGTCATCACCTACTGCGGCGCGGACAGCCATGACCAGGAGTTCTACTCGCACCCGGCAGCGATGGTAAGCGGCCCCGTGCCCGATCCAACGCTCAACCTGGACAACCTTGAGATCGTTCGCCGGCACTGCTTTGCGCTGGTGATGAGCATGTTCCAGATGGCCGCGATTGCCAATCCCGACGACGACAGCGTGAGTTCCAACGTATTCGAGAGCCTCGGTATGCTGCGGGACTTCCGGACCGGAGACGCAACCAACTTCTCCTACGCCGGCCTCAAGGAATGGCTTAATCAAGAGGTGGCCCGCGTCCGCAGTGCGCTCGAGGAGATCGTCCCTGCGTCTGTTGTTGCTGCGGTACCAGGGTTTGTGGACGACGTGCCTTTGGCGCTCCTGTCCGCTTTGCGCGAGGTGGGCGCCGGCCCCTTTGAGGCAACGGAGGCGATGGATGAGTCCTCATCCGTTGTTGAAGAACTCGTCGCGGAAGGAGGCGGGGAGGAGGCAAGGGCTGCCTTTGGCAAATTGATGATGGACTGGGGTGACGACTTCGACTTCGATGCAGTTGATGCCGGCACAGTTGAATCTGCTGAACTCTCGACTGAGATCGGCCGGACCGAGGACGCGCCCGAGGGCGGCCTCGACCCGGAGAAACTGCTGGATCGTCTTTTCGATCGTGGGGTGCTCCCGCGTTACGCCTTCCCCACTGACGTAGTGACTTTCCACGTCTTTGATCCGGCTGCTAGCACCGAACGCAAGGCGGTCCTCAAGTACTCCCCGCAACTCGGCCTCAACCAAGCTCTATCAGGCTATGCGCCCGGTCGGGAGGTTTGGGTGAACGGCGAGCGCCACTACTCGTTCGCGATCTGGACGCCGTTCAACCGTCGGGAATGCTGGCAGGCGTGGCGCGGTATGCAGGTCTACTTCGAGTGCGACCGCTGCGGCTACGCCCGCGTCGAGCAGCGCAGTGAAGAGCACTATGTCGATCAAGTGCGCGACTGCCCCGCGTGTGGTACCCCAGGTTCGCTGGGGCCCGGCACACGCTGGCTTCGTCCGCCGGGCTTCGCGCATCCAATCGACCTCGACCCTGAACTCCCTCTTGATGACAGCCCCACTCCTACGAGGCCGACCCGCGCGAAACTGAGCGCGCCCTTCACCGACAGAGGACCAGCCGAAAGATCAGACAATGCAGCCAATGGCGCAGGTTACGAGATCTGGACGGCCAAGCAGCGGCTCGTTCTTACGAACACCGGTTCCCAGGATCAGATGAAGCCTGGCTTCCTCTACTGCCCGAAGTGCGGTCGGGCAGAGCCGAACGGGTGGGCTTCCGGTCGCTTCCAGCGGGGAGGGCACCCTCGCCCAAATCCAGACAATCATCCGCATGGCCCGATTTGTAACGGCATCCCCACGGTGGTGGTCCTTGGCAACGAGTTCGAGACGGACATCGCCTTATTCCGCTTTCAGTTGGCCGGCACTGTCACCCTCCCGCCGGGGTCGGTCGTCGCCAAGATCGTACTCACCACTGTCGCGGAGGCGCTAGCCTCAGCAGCGGCGAAGATCCTGGACATCGATGTTTCTGATGTCGGCGCCGAGTTCCGCGTGGCGATGACGTGAACCGCGCCGGGTCTGCCGGAGGCTCCAACTTCTGAGTAGGATGGCGCCCCATGAGCAAGACGACGAACAAGTTCTCCCCTGAGGTCCGCGA
>NZ_FNQM01000012.1 GCF_900107585.1 Rubrimonas cliftonensis
CCCGAGCGCAGCGCGCGGCTCAGCGCCCGGTCGAAGCCGAGATCCTTCCACAGCTCGTGCAGCGCAAAGACGTCGCCGTAGCTTTGCGCGGGTTCGTGGGTGAGGTGCGAGGCGGTGTTCTCCGCCCGGCCCAGGACGCGGTTGAGCCCACTGATCAGGGGATCCAGCTTCTCGGGCGTGAGATCCTCGATCCGCCCCAGGTTCGCGATCACGCGGTGGCGAACCTTTCCCGCATCATCACGATAGCCCTCGACCAGCTGCAGATAGCGTCGTCCGCCCGACCGGGTGATCTTCGTGTACATGCCGCAACGATATCACGGCAGAAAACTGCTTTCCATCGTGAAATACCGATGACGTGCCACAACACAACTTCGCTGAAATCACCCCCGGGCAAAGGCTAAGTTATTGATTACCCAGAGGCTAACGGTCCGGGTGCCCGAAAATCGGGGCCGGAAGTGTCGAACTCCGGAGATCTGGCCCGTCGGCGGGCTGGCGAATGTCCGCTCCCGGGAGGAATGCTGCGTCGCAGCAGGCACGACGACTCTTCGTCAGATCCGCTTCGCCGAGTCTGCATGTGGAATGCTGCACGCGCAAAAGGCGGAAACGTCCGCAATGCCGATCTCCAAATCGCTCGGCGCGAACGGCGAGAGTCCGCGCATCTTTGCCGTTCGGCCCCCGCCTCAGACCGCCGCGCCGACGCGGGCGGCCTGCGCCATGAAGCCGGCCATGTAGTCGAGCGCGGCGTCCTCGTCGCGCAGGCCGACATGGATGCTCTTGCGCAGGCCCTCGGGGCCCAGCGGCAGCCCGACGATGGGCAAGGCGGCGGCGTATTCGGCGAGCAGCCAGTCGGGCAACGGCGCCACCCCCCTGCCCGCCGCGACCATCTGGAGCATGATGTCGGTGGTCTCGATCTCCTTGCGCGCGCTGGGCTGGCGCCGGGCGGGACCGAGGAACTGGGCGTAGATGTCGAGCCGCTCCGCCCCGACCGGGTAGGTGATCAGCACCTCGTCGTCGAGATCCTCCGGCCGCACATGGTCGCGGCCGGCGAGCGGATGGCCGCGCCCCACCGCCAGCACGAGGTCGTAGCCGAAGACCGGCGTGAAGCCGACGCCTGGCCGCGCCACCGGGTCGGGCGTGATCAGCAGGTCCACCTCATGGTCGGTCAGCGCGTCGAGCCCGCCGAACTGGAACGCCTGCCGCACGTCCACGTCCACGTCGGGCCAGCCGACGAGATAGGGCTCCACCACCTTCAGCAGCCAGCGGTAGCAGGGGTGGCACTCCATGCCGATGCGCAGCAGGCCGCGGCGGCCCTTCGCGAAATCCGCCATCGCCGCGTCGGCGCGCTCGAACTGCGGCAGCAGGCGGCGCGCGAGGTCGAGCAGCGTCCGCCCCGCCTGAGTCGGCCGCATCCGCCGCCCCTCGCGCCGCCAGAGCGTGACGCCGGTCTGCGCCTCCAGCCGGCGCAGGGCGTGGCTGGCGGCGGACTGCGTCATGTTGAGGCGTTCGGCGGCGGCGGTGAGGCCGCCCTGCCGGTCGATCTCGCGCATGAGCGAAAGGTGCTGGCGGTCGATCATCGCTCGGGCCTCCTGACGGGGTGCGGATCGTCGCCCCCTGCGCGCGCCGACGCCAGCCCCCGGCCGGGCGCGACGGCCCTCCGCCGGCCTCGCCGCCGCTTGCGCCGCTTGCGCGGCCCGGCTAAGACCGCGGGCGTCAACGGGCTATAGCGCAGTCTGGTAGCGCGTCCGTCTGGGGGACGGAAGGTCGTAGGTTCGAATCCTGCTAGCCCGACCATTTCGCGCCAGCGCCGCAAGGCGCTGGCGTCTTCGCATGGAGGGGCGCGCCCCTGACCCGCTCCGTCGCTCCAGCCGAAGTCGCCGCAAGTCCGGGCGTGCTGCCCTCGCAGGCGCTGCGCGCGCTCGCCGAGACCGGCGCCGTCGCCGCCGACGCGCCGCTGGCCGCGGGACAGATCCAGCCGGCGAGCCTCGACCTGCGCCTCGGCCGACGCGCGTGGCGGGTGCGCGCCAGCTTTCTCGCCGGCGCAGGCCGCAGCGTAGCCGACCGGCTGAGCGACTTCGCGATGCACGAGATGAGCCTTGAGCCCGGCGCGGTGCTGGAGACCGGCTGCGTCTACGTCGTGGAGCTGATGGAGCGCCTCGCGCTGCCGGCGGACGTCTCCGGCGCGGCCAACGCGAAAAGCTCCACGGGGCGGCTCGACGTCTTCACCCGCGTCATCGCCGACCGCGGCGTGGAGTTCGACCGCGTGCCGCAGGGCTACGCGGGGCCGCTATACGCCGAGATCAGCCCGCGCACCTTCTCGGTGCTGGCGCGGGCGGGCGACCGGCTGACCCAGCTGAGGCTGCGGCGCGGCGCGGCGGGGCTCGACGACGCCGAGCACGCCGCGATCCACGCCGCGCTCGGCCTCGTCGACGGCGAGGCGCTGATCGACGGCGGCGTGGGCTTCAGCGTGGACCTCTCGGCGCAGGCGGCGGGCGCGATGAGCGGCGTCGTGGGCTGGAAGGCGCGCCGGCACAGCGCGCTGATCGATCTGGGCCGTCTCGACGCCTACGACCCGCTGGACTTCTGGGATCCGGTGCGTCCCGGCCGCGCCGGCGAGGTGATCCTCGATCCGGGCGCCTTCTACATCCTCGTCAGCCGCGAGAGCGTGCATGTGCCGCCCGACTGCGCCGCCGAGATGGCCCCCTACATGGCCGTCGCCGGCGAGTTCCGGGTGCACTATGCGGGCTTCTTCGACCCCGGCTTCGGCCATGGCCCGGCCGGCGGCGCCGGCTCGCGCGCGGTGCTGGAGGTCCGCTGCCACGAGGCGCCCTTCGCGCTGGAGCATGGCCAGACGGTCGGGCGGCTGGTCTACGAACGCATGGCCGAGCGCCCCGAGATCCTCTATGGCCGCGACATCGGCTCGACCTACCAGGCTCAGGGCCTCCGCCTGTCCAAGCACTTCCGCGCAGCCTGACGCCCGGTCACGACGGCTTGAACGTCTCGCAGGTGGACAGGGGGGGCGCGGGGCGCGCATCCTGACCTCTCAAGCGGGAGAAGCGACCATGCCCATGATGAACCGCCGCCAGACGCTCGCCGCCATTCTCGCCGGCGGGGCTGTCCTCAGCGGCCTCGTGTCGCGCCGGGCGGCCGCCGAGATCGCCGAGCGCAGGCTGACCGTGGCCAAGTCGCCGACCTGCGGCTGCTGCTCGGCATGGGTGGATCACATGCGCGCGGCGGGCTTCGAGGTCGAGACGCTGGACATGACTTCCGGCGCGCTGGCCGCCCGCAAGGCGCGGCTGGGGCTGCGCCCGGAGCTGGCGTCGTGCCACACCGGCGAGATCGCGGGCTATTTCGTCGAAGGGCACGTCCCGGCGGCGGATGTCGCGCGCCTGCTGGAGACGCGCCCGGAAGCGCTCGGTCTGACCGTGCCCGGCATGCCCTTCGGCTCGCCCGGCATGGAGTACGGCGACCGCCGCGACGCCTTCGACACGCTGCTCGTGATGCGGGACGGGTCCACCGCCGTCTTCGCCAGCCATTGAGCGCAAACGCGTCGCACGGCCGCTCCCGACGCCTGCTGCTGCTGGGCGGCGCGGCCGCCGGCGGCGCGGCGCTATACCTTGGCGCGCCCGCGCTGCTGCGCCTTGCGCCGCAGCGCTTCGACTTCGCCGAGATGACCGCGCCGGCCGGGTTTCGGACGCTGGAGGGCGGGTCGGTGAGCGCCGGCTTCGATCCGCTGGCCGGGCTCTCGTCCCGCCCCGGCGAGGCGACCGCGCCCGACGTCCTGCGCGCCGACCTGTGCGCCAGGCTGTTCGGCGCCCCGCCGGCGCCCGGCGTCGTCCCGGTCGCCTCGTTCTCCGACTACGCCTGCCCGTTCTGCCGCGTGCTGACCGAGCGTCTCGCGGCCATCGCCGAAACGCCCGGCGTCGCGGTGCGCTGGCATGAATGGCCGCTGCTCGGTCCGCGCTCGGAGGCGCTGGCGCGAGCAGCTCTCGCCGCTGCGCGGCAGGACGCCTATCCCGCCTTCCACGCCGCGCTGATGGGTTCAGCCTTCGTGCCGACCGGGGCCTATCTGCGCGCGCTGGCCGAACGCAACGGGCTCGATCCCGAAAGGCTGCTCGCCGACATGACGGGCGAGGCGGTGAGCCGGCGTCTGGCCGACAGCCGCGGCCTTGCGCGGCTCTACGGCTTCATCGGCACGCCCGCGCTCGTGGTCGGGCGCACGGTCGTCCAGGGCGCGATCACCGAGGCGCGACTGCGCGCGCTGATCGACCTCGAGCGCGAGGCGGGCCCGCCGCCGGGCTGCGCCTGAGCGGTCACATCGAGAAGCTCACGCCGCAGCCGCAGCTCGACGTGGCGTTGGGGTTCTCGATGGCGAAGCGGGCGCCGATCAGCTCGTCCTTGAAGTCGATGACGGCGCCCGCGAGAAACGGCGCCGACTCGGGATCGACCAGCACCACCCCGTCTATCACGGCGTCCTCGGCGGCCGGCGCCGGCTCCAGCCCGAACTCGTACTGGAAGCCCGAGCAGCCGCCGCCCAGCACCGCCACCCGCAGCAGCCCCGGCTGACCGTCGGCCGCGATCTCCGCGATGCGCGCCTTCGCCCGCGCCGTCACGGTGAGGGGAGCGGCGAAGCCGCCGCCCGCCGAAGCATCCGCCTTGCCGAGAGCCGAACCGGCGAGGTCCGGCGCCGCGCGTCCGGTCATATCGTCCATGGCTGCACCCTTCGCCGAAAATAGGTTACACGGTGTAATATAAGCGCCCGCACAGGAGCCGCAACGATGACGCGCCGCCCCGACCCTGCCCTCTGCGCGGCGAAGCCCAGCGCGAGCCGCGGGCGGCTGCACGCCGAGCCCGAAAGCGCCAACCGCACGCCCTTCCAGCGAGACCGCGACCGCATCATCCACTGCGGCGCCTTCCGGCGGCTGAAGCACAAGACGCAGGTGTTCGTCGAGCACGAGGGCGACTACTACCGCACCCGCCTGACGCACAGCCTCGAGGTGGCCCAGGTCGCCCGCACGCTGGCGCGCAGCCTCGGGCTGGACGAGGATCTCGCCGAGGCCGTCGCTCTCGCGCACGACCTAGGCCACACGCCCTTCGGCCACACCGGGGAGGACGCGCTGGCGGAGCGCATGGCCCCCTTCGGCGGCTTCGACCACAACGCGCAGGCGCTCAAGATCGTGACGCGCATCGAGCAGCGCTACGCCGATTTCGACGGCCTCAACCTCACCTGGGAGACGCTGGAGGGCATCGCGAAGCACAACGGCCCGCTGCTGCCAGGCGTCGGCGCCGATCGGAGCGGGCTGCCCTACGCCATCGCGGACTACGACGCGCGCCACGACCTCGAACTGCACACCCATGCGAGCGCCGAGGCGCAGACGGCGGCCCTGTCGGACGACATCGCCTACAACACCCATGATCTGGACGACGGTCTGCGCGCGGGGCTCTTCACGGTGGAGGAGGCGCGGACGCTGCCGCTGGTGGGCGAGGCCTGGGCGGAGGTCGACGCGCGCTGGCCGGGGCTGGACCCGCTGCGCGCCCAGTCCGAGGCGCTGCGCCGCGTGTTCGGCATGATGGTCGCCGACGTCACCGCCGAGAGCGGCGCGCGGCTGGCGCGGCTAGGGGCGAGCTGCATGGCGGAGGTCCAGGCCGCGCCCGAGCCCGTCATCGCGTTCTCGTCCGGGATGCGCGCCGCGATCTCGGCGCTGCGGCGCTTCCTGATGGCGCGGATGTATCGCCATTGGCGCGTCGCGCGGATGCGGCGCAAGGCGGCGACGGTCGTCTCGGATCTGTTCGCGATCTTCTCCGAGGAGCCGCACCTGATGCCGCCGGACTGGAGCGCCGCCGCGCGCGCCGCCGGCGCCGGCGGCGCGGCGGAGCGCGCCCGCGTCATCGCGGACTACATCGCCGGGATGACCGACCGCTTCGCCCTGCAGGAGCACAAGGTGCTCACCGACCCGCAGGCGCGGGCGTGAGCGTCGGCCCCCGGCGCGCCGCGGGCGGCGTCGTCCGCCCCGACCCGAACCGGTGCCCCGCTCAGCGCGGCGAGCGCTTCGCGAGGATGCGCTGCAGCGTGCGGCGATGCATGTTGAGCCGCCGCGCCGTCTCCGACACGTTGCGGTCGCAGAGTTCGAAGACGCGCTGGATGTGCTCCCACCGCACGCGGTCGGCGGACATCGGGTTCTCGGGCGGCGCGGGCTTGTCCTCCAGCCGCGCGAGCAGCGCCGCCTCGACGTCGTCCGCGTCGGCGGGCTTCGAGAGGTAGTCGGTCGCGCCGATCTTCACCGCCGCCACCGCCGTCGCGATGGCGCCGTAGCCGGTCAGCACGACGATGCGGGCGTCGGGCCGCGTCTCGCGCAGCGCCTCCACCACGTCGAGACCATTGCCGTCCTCGAGACGCAGATCGATCACCGCGTAGGCGGGCGGCCTTGAGCGCGTGTTCTCCAGGCCCTCGGCGACGCTCTCGGCCATGACGACCGGGTCGAAACCGCGTTTCTCCATCGCGCGGGCGAGGCGGCGGCGGAACGCCTCGTCGTCGTCCACGATCAGGAGGCTGCGGTCCGCCCCGAGTTCGCTCATCGCCCCGTCATCCATGCAATTTCACCCCGAACCGATTGCGCGCGCGCAACTTTCTTGCGTTATGCGGGCGTTTGTCGCGCCTGTCAAATCACCGCAGGGCGTCGGCGAAACAGGCCGTGCGCTCGGCGAGAACCTCTGGCGCGTCGCCGTGCCGGAAGAAGTCGAGCAGGCCGCGTTCGGGATGCGCGAGGTAGGTGAAGGTGGAGTGGTCCATCAGGTAGTAGTCGGGGTCGTCGCCCGCCCTTGCGTAATAGACGCGCCACGCCCGCGCCGCCGCGGCGATGTCCTCCTCGGAGCCGGTCAGGCCGATCATGTCGGGGTGCATCGCGTCGGTGAAGGCGGCGAGCGCCTCGGGCGTGTCGCGGGCCGGATCGATGGTGACGAAGACCGTGTTCACGTCCACGCCGCGCTCGGCCAGCATGTCGGCGGCCGCGGCCATGGTCGCGGCGTCGGTCGGGCAGAAGTCGGGGCAGTGCGTGTAGCCGAAATAGAGCAGGGTGAGCCTGTCGAGCACCTGCTCCTCGGTCACGCGGGCGCCGGTGTCATCGGTCAGGGTGAAGGGGCCGCCGATATCCGCCCCGATCACGCCGCCGCCGTCGCGGCACGCCGCCAGGCCGTCGCCCTCCGCGAAGGAGAACCACAGGCCGACGCCCAGCAGCAGGGATGTGGCGGCTGCGCCGGCGATGAGGGCGGCGCTGGGGGCTGTCGTCGCCATGGGGCAAGCTCCGTCGGGTTGGTCTGGCCCTCTTGCCGCGTCGCGCGGCGGGCGGCAAGCGCGGCCCGGCTGCGGCCCCGCGGGTGCTGGCGGCCAAGGGTCGACATGGTGTTTAGTGGCGCCATGTTCCAGTCGTCGACATTCGCTGCGGCGCTAGGGCCGCCGGGGCCGGAGGCGCGCGGCCACTGGGTCCGCCTGCGGACGCTCATCACCCTGAGATGGCTCGCGCTCGCAGGCCAGACCGCGGCGGTGTTCGCCGCAGTGGCGCTCTTCGACCTCGACGTGCCCGTCGCAGCCTGCCTGCTGGCGATCGCCGCGCCGGCGGGGGTGAACTTCGCCGCGACGCGCCTCAAGCCCGCGAATACGCGGCTGAACGAGCGCCATGCGATGCTGTGGCTGCTGTTCGACCTCGCGCAACTCTTCGTGATGCTGGGCCTGACCGGTGGTCTGACCAACCCCTTCGCGGTGCTGCTGCTGGCGCCGGTGACGATCGCGGCCTCGGTGCTGACGCTGCGCTCGACGCTGATCCTGGCCTCGGCGGCGATGGCGGCGACCTCGGTGCTGCTCGTGGCCTACCGCCCGCTTGGCGACGCCGTGCGCCCGCCCGACCTCTACCTGCTCGGCGTCTGGGCGGCGATCACGGTGGGCATCGTGTTCATGGCGATCTACACGCGGCGCATCGGGCTGGAGACGGCGCGCATGAGCGAGGCGCTGGCGGAGGCGCGGCTCGCCCTCTCCAGAGAGCAGCGGCTGACCGCCATCGGCGCGCTGGCGGCGGCCGCCGCCCACGAGCTCGGCACGCCGCTCGCGACAATCAAGCTCATCTCCGGCGAACTGGCCCGCGACCTCAAGGACCGCCCTGAGCTCGCCGAGGACGTCGCGCTGCTGCGCAGCCAGGCGGACCGGTGCCGCGACATCCTGCAGGATCTCAGCCAGGGCGGGCGCGCCGACGCCGTGGTGCGCCACGCGCCGCTGGACGCGGTGCTGCGCGAGGCCGCCGGCCCCCATGTCGCACGCGGCAAGACCGTCGCCTTCCGCATCAACGGCGAGGACGCCGCGCTGGCGGGCGAGAACCAGCCCATGGTGATCCGCCGGCCCGAGGTCATCCACGGCCTGCGCAACCTCGTGCAGAACGCCGTGGACTTCGCCGCCACGACGATATGGATCGAGGCGCGCGAGAGCGACGCGGCCCTGCGCGTCTCGGTCTCCGACGACGGGCCGGGGTTCAAGCCGGACGTGCTGGAGATGATTGGCGATCCCTATGTGACGACCCGCGGCCGCGGCCGCAGGCATGGGCGCGACGGCGAGGCCGGACCGTCGGCGGCGCCGGCCGACGGCGCCTATCAGGGCATGGGCCTTGGCCTTTTCATCGCCAAGACGCTGCTGGAGCGGACCGGCGCGCGGGTGGTGTTCGCCAACGCCGCGGGCGCCGCCGCCGCCCCTGGCGCACGCGGCGGCGCCGTTGTGGCGGCGATCTGGCCGCGCGACGCGATGATCGTGTCGCAGGAGACGACGCGCGGCCCGCTCGGCAGAAACCCACGTTTCGAGGAAGAAGTATTCTGAACAGTCAGGATGCAGTGCGCGGAATTGCATCTTGCGATTGTGGAAAAATTGGGTTGAACTGGTCCGAGTGTGGCAAAAAAATGTCGGCGAGAGGGCTGTGAAGCGGTTTGTCGTGCAACACGGCTCTGGCGACCGAGTGAGGGTGGCGTTGGATCGCAACATTCGCGCGCAAGCCTCACGAAGCGGGTCGACGAACCTTGCAGGCGCCCTGCGACGCGCCCTCGCCGCACGGCTGGAGCGGCTTGCCGCCTGGCTTGATCCGCATGGACCGGCCGTCGACGAAGCCTCCCTGCGCATCAGGAACGGCTTGGTGCGCTACGCCTCTCCCGGGGCGCGCGGGCTGCTCGGGCCGGCGGCGCGGCGCGGCGCCTCCGCGGCGGAGCTGCGGGACTGCCTGCGCGCAGCCTCGATCGACCTCGCCCGCGACTTCGACAACCTGTTGACCCGCGGCGCGGCGTTTCGACGCACGAACACGCTTCCGGGGGCCGGCGTCTTCGCGGTCTCCGGCGCGCCGATCGGCGGAGGGTGCACCCTGAAGTTGCACGACGTCTCCTGCGAGGCGGCGGAGCTGGCGTTGGTCGAGCGCGAGATGCGTCAGTCGCGGAGCGAGGCGGCGCTCCTGCGCCGGGCGGTCGACGCGCTGGAGGCCCCGGTCTGGCGGGTCGACGACGCCGGCGGCGTGGTCTGGTCGAACGAGGCCGCCGGCGCGTCCGGCGTTCCGGGTCCGAACGACGCCGTGGCTGCGCGCGTCGCCGGCGCGGACAGCGGCGGCGCCCTCGTGATGGGGCGGCCCTCCAGCGGCGCGACCGGCGCGGAGGTGGTGCTAGAGCGCTTCGTCGCGACGGTGACGGAGACCTTCGCCCATCTGCGCGTCGGCATGGCGATCTACGACAGCGAGCGCCGCCTCACCCTCGCCAACCCGGCGCTTGCCGACATGTTCGGGATGGATCCGGCCTGGCTGAGCGGCAGACCGTCGCTGCGCGACATGCTCGACCGCCTGCGCGAGGCGCGGATGCTGCCGGAGCAGCTCGACTACCCGGCATGGCGCGCGCGGCTCTTCACGCTCTTCGACGGCGGCGAGACGCCGGCCTATGACGAGCGCTGGGAGCTTCCCGACCAGCGCATCATCCACGTCCTCGGCAAGCCGCATCCGCTCGGCGGCATCGCGTTCGTCTTCGAGGACGTGAGCGCGGCGACCGAGATGGAGCGCTGGCGCCGCACCGCGATGAAGTCGCGCCGGGTGATGCTGGACGCCATGCTCGACGGCGTGGTGGAGTTCAGCCCCGACGGCACGACGCGCATGGCCAATCCGGCGTTCCTCGCGCTCTGGGGCCTCGACGTCGGCGAAGCGGGCGCGCCGCGCCATGTGCGGGACTTCGCCGCCGCCTGCCGCGACCTCGCGCCCGAGCCGCCGATCTGGGACATCGTGCGCGACGCCGTCAGCAACCTGCCGCAGGCGGCGCCGGGCAGCCATCGCGTGCGGCTGAAGGACGGGCGCGTGCTCGTGACGCGAATCGCCAAGATGCCCGACGGCAAGACCCTCGCCGCCTTCTCCGACGTGACCGACAGCGCCCGCGTGGCGGAGGCGCTGCGCGAGCGCGCGGCCTCGCTCGAAGCCGCCGACGCGATGCGCACGGCGATGCTCTATCAGATCAGCCATCGCCTCCGAACGCCGCTCAACGCCGTGCTCTGCTTCACCGACCTGCTCGCGGCGGACACGCCGCGCGCCGCGCGCGAGGAGTTCCTCGAAACCATCCGCGACGCCGCCGCCAGCCTGCTGGAGGGCGTCGAGAGCCTGAGCGAGCTCGTCGCGACCGGCTCGCCCTCGGTCGAGGCGCAGAGCCACGCCGTGATGGTGGCCCCCGTCCTTCGCGGCGCCGCGGGCGTGCTTGAGCGGCGGCTGCGCGAGACCGGCGCCCGTGTCGATCTCAGCGACATCGGCCTGACGGTGACGGCGCGCGGAGACCCCGCGCGCGTGCGACAGATGATCTTCGCGATGCTCTCCGAAGCGGTGCGCGCGGCCGGGCGCGGCGACGTGCTGAAGGTCGGCGTGGAGGCGCGGAGACCGGACGAGATCGAGCTCTGGTGCTCGACGCCGGACCATGGCGAGACGGCGACGCCGTCGCAGGGCTTCGAGATCGCGCGCCGCACCGCGGAGATCCATGGCGCCTCGCTCTCCATCGCGAACGGCGAGGACGGCGGCGTGCGGGTGCTGTGCCGGATGGCGGGCGCGCTGTGACGACGCGCGCTTGCGGCGAAAGGCCATAGGCCCGCTTCGGCCGCTCCGGGTTAGGCGGTGACGATGCACCCGTCTCAGGCCCCAGCCCAGCCGGGGCGCGACCTGCGCCTCCATCTGCCCGACCCGGCGGCGACCGACCGCGTCGGCGCAGCGCTCGGCCTTGCGCTGCGCCCCGGCGACGCGGTGCTGCTGCGCGGCGGGCTGGGCGCGGGCAAGTCTGCGCTGGCGCGCGCGGCGATCGCGGCTCGGCTGGCCCGGAGCGGCGCGGTCGAGGACATCCCCTCCCCCACCTGGACCCTCGCGCAGATCTACGAGGCCGAAGGCGGCCAGATCTGGCATGCCGACCTCTACCGGCTCGGCGCGCCCGAGGAGGCTTTCGAACTGGGTCTGACCGAGGCGTTCGAGACGGCGGTCTGCTTCGTGGAGTGGCCCGAACGGCTCGGCGCGCTGCTCCCGGCGCGCGCGCTCGACGCTGCCCTGGAGTTCGACGGCGAGGGCCGCAGCCTCGCGATCGCCGCGCATGGCGAGGGCTGGGCCGAGGCGCTTGCGGCCCTGGCGGCCGCGGCGTGACGGCGGAGCGCATCTTCGCCGTCGCGCCGGGCGCCGACTTCGCCCGCGAACTGGCCCTCGGCCTGCGGGGGCGGCTCGCCGGCCAGCCGCCAGAGGCGACGGCGCGTGTGTCGCTGACGCTCAACACCCGGCGAGCGGGCCGCGCCGTCGCGCTCGCCTTCGAGGCGCTCGCCCGCGAGGCGGGGGAGGCGGCCTGCTTCCTCCCACGCATCCGCACGCTCGACGACCTCGCCGACGACCCCGGCGCCGGCGCGCCGCCGCCCGCGGCGGACCCCGCGCGCCGCCTGCTCACGCTGACGAGGCTGACCGCGGCGGCGCTCGCGCAGGCGCCCGCGCTCGGTCCGCCGGCCGCGGCCCCGGCGCTGGCGGAGGCGCTGGGGGCGCTGCTCGACGAGACGGGCCGCGAGATGGCGAGCCTCGAGGCGCTGGACGCCGTCGCGCCCGAAGCGCACGCCGAGCGATGGGCCCTGACGCTGGATTTCCTGCGCATCGTCCGCGAGGCGTGGCCGGCCATCCTCGAAGCGCAGGAGGGCGGCGCGATGGAGGCGGAGGCGCGCCGCGCCGCCGCCGTCGCCGCGCTCGCCGCGCGCTGGCGCGCCGCGCCGCCGGGCGGCGTCATGGTCGCGGCCGGCTCCACCGGATCGCGCGCCGTCACCGCCGCCTTCCTCGCCGCCGTCGCCCGCGCGCCGCAGGGCGCCGTCGTGCTGCCCGGCTTCGACCCAGCCCTCGCCGCCGAAGTCTGGGGCGACATCGGCGAGGAGCACCCCTGGGGCGGCGTCCGCCGCCTGCTCGACGGCCTCGGCGTCGCCCCGGACGAGGTCGCATGGTGGGCGGAGGACGCGGTCGCCGAGCGCGCCGCCGCCGCCCCGCGCCGCCGCCTGATCGCGCAGGCGCTGCGCCCCGCCCCCGTGACCGACGCCTGGATCGGTGCGCTTTCCGGCCTGCGCGAGAGCGTCGCGGCGGCGACGACCGGGCTCGCCATCGCCGAGGCCGACGACCCGCGGCTGGAGGCCGGCGCCGTGGCGCTGGCGCTGCGCGAGGCGCTGGAGACGCCCGGCGCCACGGCGGCGCTCATCACGCCCGACCGCGAACTCGCCCGCCGCGTGACCGCCGCGCTCGCCCGCTGGGACATCCGCCCCGACGACAGCGGCGGCAGGCCGATGGCGCTGACGCCGCCGGCGATGTTCCTGAAGCTAGTCGCGGAACTGGCTTTCGGGACGTTCGACGCGGTGGTGCTGACGGCGCTCCTGAAGCACCCGCTCGCCGGCGGCGGGGCTGAGGGCGACGGCAGCGGCCGGCGCGCGCAGCTGCGCGCCGCGCAGGGCTTCGAGATCGGCGTGCTGCGGCGCGCGCCGGGGCTCGACGGGCTGGCGCAGGCGCGCGCCGCGCTCGACCGCGAGATGCGCCGCCGCGCCGAGCGCGAGGCGACGCCCCTGCCCGACCAGACACCGGTGATCGCGGCGCTCGACGCGCTCATCGCTCTCGGCGAAGCTGGACCGACGCTGGAGGCCATGGCCGCGGCGCATCTGGCGACCGCCGAGGCGCTCGCCGGGCCGGCGCTCTGGGCGCGCGGCGCCGGCGCCGCCGTGCGCGCCGCCGCGGAAGGCTTTTCACGGGCGGCGGAGGTCTACGGCCCCTGCGCGCCCGACGACTATCCGCGGCTGTTCGCGACATGCCTCGGCGGGGCCGTGCGGGAGGACGCTTATGTCGCCGATCCGCGCGTGAGCATCTGGGGGCCGCTGGAGGCGAGGATGCAGCGCGCCGATCTCGTCGTGCTCGGCGGGCTGAACGAGGGCGTCTGGCCCAAGGCGCCGCCGCCCGACCCCTGGATGAACCGCGAAATGCGCGCCGCGATGGGGCTCGCGCCGCCCGAGCGGCTGACCGGGCTGGCCGCCCATGACGTGCTGACCGCCGCCTGCGGGCCTCGGGTGCTGCTGACGCGCGCGCTGCGCTCGGGCGGCGCGCCGACCACGCGCTCGCGCTGGCTGGAGCGGCTGACGACGCTGCTCGCCGGGGTCGACGCCGGGCGGCTGGCGGAGATCCGGGCCGAGGGCGGGCGGCTGGTCCGGCTCGCCGCCGTCCTCTCCGCGCCTGACGACGCCGAGCGCGCGGCGGCGAGGCCCGCCGTGCGCCCCCGCCCGCGCCCGCCGGTCGAGCACCGCCCCCGCCGGCTGTCGGCGACGCAGGTCGAGGCGCTGATCCGCGACCCGTTCGAGATCTACGCGCGCAAGGTGCTGAGGCTGGAGGCGCTGCACCCCGTGGGCCGCGACACCGACGCGCGGGACCGCGGCGAGGCGCTGCACGCCGCGCTCGAGCGGCTCGCCGAGGCCCCCGGCGCAAGCCCCGACGAGATCGCCGCGGCCTTCGACGCCGCCGCCGACGCCGCGCTTGCGGAAGCCGCCGCCGGCCCCGCCCAGCGCCGCCTGTGGCGCGCGCGCCTGCGGCGGGCGCGAGAGACGTTCTGCGTGGAGGAGGCCGCGCGTCGGGCCGCGGCGCGCGTCAGCCGACAGGAGGTCTCGGGCGCCCGCGAAGCGCCCGATCTCGACTTCACGCTCACGGCTCGGGCCGACCGCATCGACATCCTGCAGGGCGGCGACGCGGCGATCTACGACTACAAGACGGGCGCCCCGCCCAGCGCCTCGCAGGTCGAGAAGTTCTCGCCGCAGCTTCCGCTCGAGGCCGCGATCCTGAGGGCCGGCGGCTTCGTGGGGCTGCCGGCCGCCGCGTCCGCGCGCCTGGCGTACATCGGGCTCGGCGGCCTGCGCGGCGCCGCGCGCGACGCCGCGAGCGGCGATCCAGCGGCGATGGCGGAGGAGGCGTGGGCCAAGCTGCTGCGGCTCGTCGCGCGCTATGAGGACCCGGCGCAGCCCTACACGGCCCACGCCCGCGTGAAGATACTGCGCGAGGCGCGAGACTACGACCATCTCGCCCGCTTCGGCGAATGGGAAGACGGCGAGAGCGAGGCGGAGGGAGGCGACGGTGGCTGACGGCGCGACGGACCCCAGCCGGGTGGAGCGCGCCAGCGCAGCCCAGCGCAGGGCGGCGGACCCGCATGCGTCGGTGTGGACCTCGGCCAACGCGGGCTCGGGCAAGACGCGGGTGCTGACCGACCGGGTGGCGCGGCTGCTGTTGGCAGGCGCTCGGCCCGAGCGCATCCTGTGCCTCACCTACACCCGCGCCGCGGCGGCGGAGATGGCCGACCGCCTCAGTCGCACCCTCGGCGCCTGGGCGCTGGCCGACGCGGCGACCCTGCGCCGGGAGATGCGCGCGCTCGCCGGCCCCGAGGCGGCGCTCGACGACGCCACGCTGGCGCGCGCGCGCACCCTGTTCGCGCAGGCGCTGGAGACGCCGGGCGGGCTGAAGCTTCAGACGATCCACGCCTTCTGCGACGGCGTCCTGCGGCGCTTCCCGCTGGAGGCCGGGGTCTCGCCAGCGTTCACGGTGCTCGACGACGCCGCCCGCGACGCCGCGGCTTCCCGCGCGCGAGACCGCGCGGCGACCGAGGATCCCGGCGCCTTCGACGCCGCCGCGGCCCATGTCGGCGACGAAAGCCTTGAGAGCCTCTGCGCCGAGATCCTGCACGGTCGCGACCTCTGGGCCGGGCGGCCGACGCCTGCGCGCCTCGCGGCGGCCTTCGGGCTGGGCGAGGCGGCGTTGGCGGACGATCCGCTCGGCGCGCTCTGGGACGGTTTCGCGCGCGCGGATCTTCGGCGCGCGGCCGTGGCGCTTGCAGCGAGCAGCCGCAACGACGGCTGGATCGGCGCCCCGCTCGCGGAGGCGCTGGCCGCAGCCGGGCCTGAAGAGTCGGGCGCGGCGCTGGCGCGCGCGCTGCGCACGGACGGCGGCGCCGGCGCGCTGCGCAATTTCGACAAGGTTCCCACGGCGGCCCTCGTGAAGCGGGAGCCATGGATCAGGCCGCTGCTTGCCCGGCTCGCCGACCACGCCGACCCGTTGCTGCGACGCGCCGAGGCGATCGCCGCCGCGAACCACGCCATCGCCCTCTCCCGCTTCGCAGCCGCGTTCCTCGACGCGTTCGCGCTGGAGAAACGGGCGCTCGGCGCGCTGGACTTCGACGATCTGGTGGAGCGCGCCGCGGCGCTGCTGACCGACCCGGTCGCCGGCGCCTGGGCGCGCTACCGGCTCGACGGCGGCGTGGACCACATCCTCGTGGACGAGGCGCAGGACACCGCGCCGCGGCAGTGGGACGTGATCTGCGCGCTCGCCGAGGCGTTCTTCGAGGAGCAGCCGCCGGAGGACGCCGACGGGCGTGGGCCCGGTGCTGCGGCCGGGCCCACGCCGCGCAGCCTCTTCGTCGTCGGCGACGAGAAGCAGTCGATCTACAGCTTCCAGGGCGCCGACGTGGCGCTGTTCGGCGCCAAGCGCGAGGAGATCGACGCCCGGCTGCGCGAGGGCGGCCGCGCGCTGGTGCGCACGCCGCTGGAGTGGTCGTTCCGCTCGGCGCCGGCGATCCTGAAGGCGGTCGACCTGACCTTCGGCATCGCCCGCGAGGGCATGACCTCGACCGACGACGACATCCTGCACGCCGCCGTCAGGCCGCTGGTGGGGCGGGTGGACCTGTGGCCGCTCGTTCCCAAGCCCGACGACGCTCCCGAGACGCCCTGGGACGAGCCGCTCGACGCCCCGGCGCCGGGCAATCCGCGGCTGCTGCTCGCGCGCGCGCTCGCGGCGGAGATCCGCCGCTGGCTCGACGAGGGCGAGACGCTGCCGGGCGGCGACCGGGCGGTGCGCCCCGGCGACGTCATGGTGCTGGTGCGGCGGCGCGACATCCTCGCCGCGGAGCTCGTGCGCCGGCTCAAGACGCTGGGCGTGCCCGTCGCCGGCGCCGACCGTCTGGCGCTCGGCGAGGCGCTCGCGGCGAAGGACCTGCTGGCGCTGGCCCGCTTCGCGCTGACGCCCGACGACGACCTGACGCTCGCCACCGTCCTGCGCTCGCCCCTCTTCGGCATGGCGGCGGAGGCGCTGGAGCGGCTGGCGCTGGGGCGAACCAACGCCGGGCGGCCAGGCTCGCTCTGGGCCGCGCTGCGCGCCGCGCCCGAGCACGCCGCGACGACGGCGGCGCTTATCGCGGCCATGGGCCGCGCCGACTACGCGCGCCCGTTCGAGTTCTTCGACGCGGCGCTCGGCGCCGACGCCGCCGGCCGCCGGCGCATGGCCGCACGGCTCGGACCGGAGGCCGAGGACGCCATCGACGAGCTGCTCGCCCGCGCGCTGGCCTACGAGATCGAGGCGGTGCCGACGCTGGAGGGCTTCGTGGACTGGCTCGGCCGCAGCGCCGTCACAGTGAAGCGGGAGATGGACAAGGGCGACCCCGACGGCCCCGGCGCCGTGCGGGTGATGACGGTGCACGCCGCCAAGGGGCTGGAGGCGCCTGTGGTGATCCTGCCCGACTGCGGCCCGCGTGCGGCGCCGCGCGGCAAGGCGGTGGCGCGCGTCGCCGAGCCCGGCGCCAACGACCGCTCCCGCCTGCCGGCGTGGCGGCTGCCGGGCGCTCGGGCGGCGGCGCTGGAGGAGGCGAAGGCCGCCGCCGCGCTGGCCGAGCGCGACGAGGCGCGGCGGCTGCTCTACGTCGCCATGACGCGCGCCGAGCGCTGGCTGATCGTCTGCGGCGCCGGGGAGGAGAAGCCGCCCAAGGGCGAGATCCCCCGCGAGAGCTGGCGGTCTCTGGTCGCGAAAGGGCTGGAGAGCGGCGGGACGGCGCTGCCGGCGGCCGCGCCGCCGCCGCTGCGTGAGCTGATCGGCGACGAGATTCTGCGGATGCAGGACGCGGGCGCGCAGGCGCCGGCCCCGCTGCGCCCGGGGCCCGGCCCGGCGCTCTCCCGGCCGCCGTGGATCGCCGCGCCGCCGCCGCCCGCGCCGCGGGCGCCGACGCGGTTCCGGGCGAGCGACCTGGGCGGCGGCGGCGCGAAACCCGCGCCGGACCTCGCGCCGCTCGAGGCCCCGGCCGGACCCGTCGAGACGCCGCCCGCCCGCGACGCCGCCGCCGCGCTCGCCTGGGGCGTCGCCGTCCATGCGCTGCTGGAGCTGCTGCCAGACGCGCCGCCGGAGGAGCGCGGCGCACTGGCCGAGGCGATCCTGCGCCGCGCGGCGCCCGCCGCCGACGCCTCGGCGCGCGCGGCGATGCGCGCCGAGGCCGAGGCGGTGATGGCGCTGCCCGAACTCGCCGGCGCCTTCGCGCCGGAGGCGACGGCCGAAGCGACGCTGTCGGTGGCGCTGCCCGGGCTCGGCGTCGTCTCTGGGCGCATCGACCGTCTGGCGGTCGACGCGGAGACGGCGCTCGCCGTCGACTTCAAGACCGACGCCGCGCCGCCGCCCGGCGCGGCGCCGGAGCCCTACCTGCGCCAGCTTGCGGCCTATCGCGCCGGGCTGCGCCTGATCTATCCTGACCGCGTCGCCCGCGCGGCGCTGGTCTGGACCCGCATCGGCCGCGTCGACGCGCTGGACGACGCGGCGCTCGACGCGGCGCTCGCGCGCGCTCAGTCTGAAGCGGCGGGCTGAGGCGGCTGGGCGACGCCGGGCCGCGCCCGGCGCCCGCGCGTCAGCCGCGCGCGCAAGACGAACCGGGAGACGCCGGCATGGCGAGGCGGAGCGAAGAGGCCCCCTGCGAGACGCTGACCGGCGCGCGGCCGCATCCCGCCATCGCGCCGATGGCCCGTGCTGCGCGCGCGGGCCGGCTCGAACGGCGAGAATTTCTCGCCGGGGCCACCGCGCTGGGCGCGACCGCCGGCGCCGCGCTCGGCCTTCTCGGGGAGGCCCGCGCAGCGCTGGCGCAGGCGGGCGCCCCCCCCAAGCGCGGCGGGACGCTGCGTGTCGGCATGACGGTCCACCGGGTCGACGACCCGCGGCGCTTCGACTGGCCCGAGCCGGCCAACATCGCGCGGCAGTTCGTCGAACCGCTGGTCCGGCAGGGGGCCGACTTCACGCTCCGGCCCTGGCTGCTCGAGGGCTGGGAGGTCTCCGACGACGCGCGCGCCTACACGCTCTCGCTGCGGCGCGGGGTGACGTGGTCGAACGGCGACCCGTTCGAGGCCGTCGACGTGCTGCGCGCGATAGAGCGCTGGTGCGACGCCGCCGCGCCCGGCAACTCCATGGCCGCGCGCTTCGCGGTGCTGGTCGACCCTGCGACCCGCAGGCTGCGCGACGGCGCCGCGAGCGCCGTCGACAGCCATACCGTGAGGCTCGACCTGCCCCGCCCGGACGTGACGCTGATCCCGGGCATGGCGGACTACCCTGCGCTGCTCACCCATCGCGACTTCGAGGCGAGCGGCGCCGATCTCACCGCGAACCCTGTCGGCACCGGCCCGTTCCGGCTCGATTTCGTCGAGCCGGGCGCGGCGGCGCGGGTGGTGCGCTCGGAACGCCCGTGGTGGGGCGGCGAGGTCTGGCTCGACGCCGTGGAGTGGTTCGACCTCGGCGCCGACCCGGCGAATCAGCGCGACGCCTTCGCGCGCGACGCCATAGACGTCAACGCCGAGACGCCGGCCGGCTTCGTCGAGCCGCTGGACGCGCTCGGGCTCGCGCGCGGCTCGGTCGTCACCGCGAACACCGTCTGCGCACGGATGAAGACGACCGCGCCGCCCTATGGCGACGCGACGGTGAGGCGCGCGCTGCAGGGCGCCGTCGACAACGCCGTGGCGCTCGCGCTCGGCTATGGCGGCGCCGGGCTCGTGGCCGAGAACCACCATGTCGGGCCGATGCACCCGGACTACGCCCGCATCGACGCCCCCCGCTTCGACCCCGCCGCGACGGGCCCGATACTCGCGGAGGCCGGCCATGCCGGGACGGTCTTCGAACTCGTCGTCGCCGACGACGACTGGCGACGCAACACCGCCGACGCCATCGTGGCGCAGCTGCTCGACGCCGGCGTGAACGCGGTCAGGCGCCTTGCGCCCGTCGCAGAGTTCGAGCGCGCCTGGAAGGACTATCCGTTCTCCGTCACGAACTGGAACGCGCGACCGCTCGGCGTGCAGATCCTCGCGCTGGGCTATCGCACCGGCGCCGCGTGGAACGAGACGGACTTCTCGGACCCCGAGTTCGACGCCACGCTGGACGCCGCGCTCGCGACGGTCGATCCGGTCGCCCGGCGCGCGCCGATGGCGCGGCTCCAGACGATCCTGCGCGACAGCGGCGTGCTCATCCAGCCCTACTGGCGGACGATCTTCTCCCATGCGAACCCGCGCGTCCGCGGGCGGGAGACGCATCCCAGCTTCGAGCAGCATTTCGAAGGCGTGTGGCTCGCCGACCCGTGAGCCGCGGCTCAGATCGCGAAGGGCCCGGGATCGGCCCGCGCCTCGACCAGCCGCGCAAGGCGCTCGAGCGCCTCGGCGGCGTCGCCCTGCGCCCCGGCGGCCCCGAAGAAGGCGCCCGCCAGCGCGCCGATGCGCCCACCGGCCTCGCGGCGCGCCCAGACGAGCTGATGCAGCGCGATGAGGGCGATGGCGCGCGTCTCCGACAGCGCCTCCTCCAGCGTCTCCAGGGTGGTGAGGGCGTGGCACCACAGATCCTCGACGCCGTGGGAGGTGCTCGCGCCGCTGGCGAAGGCGCGCATGCCCGCCCGATGGCGCAGCCTTTCGAGCCGCGCCTGCGCGTGCTTCGGCCACTGGATGAGGCCGGGCCCGGCGTCCGGCCCGTGGCCGGGCGGCGCGTCGCCGCCGGCGTGCTGGGCGGCCTGCGCGGCGCCCCATGCGACCATGAGCAGCGCCTCGATCAGGGCCCCCGACCGCACCGTGAGGCCTGGCGCGAGAAATCCACCATTCGCGACATGGCGGCCCTCGTCGGCGAAGAACAGCGGATTGCAGGCGGGCTGGCCGAGCGCGCCGTCGATCTCCGCCAGCCAGTCGCGCGCGGCGGCGAAGAGGCAGGCGGTCTGCTGCGGCAGCGTCCTCGCCGAGACGGGCGCCTGCCGCGCGCGCTCGGCCTCGGGCAGGTCGCGCGCCATCGCGTCGAGCAGCGCCGCAAGGGCGGGGTCCGGCGGAAACAGCCGCGCCGAGAACGCGCCGCGGCTCACGCCCGAGGCCAGCGCCGTCTCGGCCGCGAGCAGGGCGAAAAGGCGCCAGAACGCCCCGAGCGCCGGGGCGAGCGCCGCCGCCGCGCCCACCGCCACGAAGGTGCCGTTCACCAGGGTCATCGCCTCCACCGGCGCGAGCGCCGGCGCCGGCGCCCGGCCATGGGCGAGGGCGGCGCGCGCCCAGTGCGCCGCAGGGATCACGTCGCCGCTGGAATAGGAGGCGCGGCGCGGCGCGAGCGGATTGAAGGCCGGGTCCAGCGTCGCCTCGGCGACGCGGCGGGTCACGGCGCCCGAGAGCGGCGCGCCGCCGGCGTCTAGGCTCCAGAGCTTGGCCAGCCCGATGGCGCGCGCCGTCGGGGCGTCGAACCAGGGCGGCCCGCCGATGGCGTGCGCGGCGAGGAACGCCTGCGCATAGGCGTCCGCGGCCTCCGGCGCGATCGGCTCGCCGTCGCGATGGCCCGGCAGGGTGTTGGCGCCGTAGACCCGCCGCCCCGGCGCCGCGAGATAGGCGTCGAAGGCCCGGAAGGCGGCTTCCTGGCGCGCCGCCAGCGCCGCGACGCCGAGCCGGTCCTCGCCGTCGCGCGCCATGGCCAGCAGGGCCGAGAGGCGGGGCGTCGGGCTCATCGCGCGCGGCCCATCGCCCAGAACGCCGCGACCGCGACGATGCACAGCGCGACGACGTTCAGCGTGAGGTCCACCGGCAGGGCGCGCATCAGGTCAGTGACGCCGGGCGCGGGGTCCACGTCGCCCACATCGCGGGCGAAGGCGAGCGCGTCCTGCGCGGTCTGGAACACCTGCGTGCCGCCGACGACGATGAACACGAAGCTCACCAGCCGACGATAGACCTCGGCGCGGCGGCGCTCGGCCTGCCGCAGCTGCCGCTCGACGAAATCGAGCCGGATGCGGCAGGCTGCCTTGAGCTCCTCGAAGTTGAAGCCCGCCATGATGGCGGCGACATGGGCCCGTCTGGGCCCCTGCAGGCTCTCCACGAAGAGCAGATACTCGCTCTCGAGTTCGGCGCTGAGATGCTCCAGCCGCTCGACCTTGCGCTCCAGCCGCGCCGCCGCCCGCATGGGCTCCCGCACCGAGACCGAGCGCAGCAGCCGGAGCTGGCTGGCGGCGAGCAGTTCGAACATCACATAGAAGAACTGCGTCTGCCGCATCAGCGCAAGATAGGTCGGGAGCAGTTCCGGGCAGAACAGGAACGTGTTGCCCCAGCCGAGGGTGAAGGGCTCGCCATGCGGCGCGGCGTCGGGATAGGCGCGCGCGAACCACGCGGCGCCCTCCCCTGAGGCGGCGTCCGCGACATAGATCCTGTGCGCCCAGAGCATCGTCGCGCGCAGCGGGCTGCTCTCGATCACGTCGGCGTCGATGTCGTCGAAGGCGACGAAGTCCTCCGGCGCCTTCACGATGGGCTCGGGATGCGGCCACAGCTCCCGGCGGCGCGCGTTGACGGCCATGATGCGGGCGAAGCGCTCGGCGATCTGCTCGGAGACGACCGTCACCGTGTCATGGGCGAGATCGGTCAGCGCGCGCTCAAGCATCGAGGCGTCGTCCAGCGCGCCGAGCGCCGAGGCCGGGGCGTCGATCTCAAGCGTCAGCATCGCCATCGTGTTGTCGTAGAGCGCCACCGACGCCGAGACGAACCGCGCCGAGCCGGCCAGCGCGCCGCCGGCGGCGAAGCGCGCAAGGGTGTCGCCAAGCTGCGTCGGCGTCAGGTCGACGGTGGCCACCGGGCTGGAGTACCAGTGCTCGCGATCCTCGGCGACGGCGCGGTAGCGCAGGAAGCCCTCTCCCGGTCGCGGCAGGCGGCCGGGACGGGCGGCGAAGCCGTCATGGGCGGCCATCGTCCGGCATGCGGCGCGGGTCAGTTCCCACAGCGCCTCGGGATGGCTGAACGCCACATAGGTGTCGAGATTCAGCGTCGTCCGGAAGGGCGCCGCGAGAGCGATGCGCATGGCCATTTTCCCGCCGCCGGGCGAACGATGCCGAGCGAGGGTAGGAGGCCGCCGTCCGGGGCGTCAACCCGGCTTGCTGCGCGCGGTCGCGCGCCGCGGCGGATCAGACCGCCACCGAGTGCCGCGCGCCGGCGCCGAGATAGGCGTCGAAGGCGCTGGCGGCGACGCGCGCGAGCGGCCGCCCGCGCGGCGTGAGCGCGACCCGCTCGCCCTCGACCGTCGCCAGCCCGTCGGCGACCATCGGCGCCAGCGCCGCCGCCGCGTCGCTCCACCAGCCCTCGGGCCTCGCGAAGCGCCGCGTCGCCTCGCCCATGTCGGCGGCGAAGTCGCACATCAGGCGCTCGATCACCCAGGCGCGCGCGCGGTCGTCGTCGTCGAGCGCGACGGCCTTCGCGACCGGCAGCCGGCCCTCGCGCACGGCGCGCGACCAGGCGCCGGTCTCTGCGAGGTTCTGGACGATCCCCTCGCGGGTGCGGCCGATGGCGGTCGCGCCGAAGGGGATGAGCGTCCCGGCCGCGTCGGTCGTGTAGCCCTGGAAGTTGCGCCGCAGGCCGCCGGCGCGCGCGGCCTGCGTCAGCGCGTCGCCGGGCAGCGCGAAATGGTCGATGCCGATCGGCGCGTAGCCTTCGGCGCGCAGCGCCGCGGCGGCGGCCTCCGCCTGGGCGATGCGCTCCGCGGCGCCGGGCAGGTCGGCGTCGGCGATCATGCGCTGGTTCTTCGCCATCCACGGCACATGGGCGTAGCCGAACAGCGCCAGCCGGTCCGGCCGCATCGCCGCGCAGAGCCGGGCGGTGTTCTCCAGCGCCGCGACGGTCTGCTTCGGCAGCCCGTAGATGAGATCGAAGTTGACGCTGGCCACGCCCGCGCGCCGCAGCCCCGCCACCGCCGCGGCGACCATCTCCGGCGGCTGGATGCGGTTGATCGCCGCCTGCACCGCGGGGTCGAACTCCTGCACGCCGAAACTCGCGCGGGTGAAGCCCAGCGCGCCGATGGTCTCGATCATCTCGGGCGTCAGCGTGCGGGGGTCGCTCTCGATGGCGATCTCGGCGTCCTCGGCGAAGTCGAAGCGCAGCGACAGGCGCGCCATGACGCGCGTCAGCGCCTGCGGGCTGAGCGCGGTCGGCGTGCCGCCGCCGAAATGGAGATGGCCGACCGACATCCGGCCCGGCAGCGCGGCGGCGACCAGATCGATCTCCGCCAGCAGATCCTCCACATAGGCGTCGAGCACGCTCTCGCGGGCGACCAGCTTCATGTTGCAGCCGCAGTACCAGCACATCTTCCGGCAGAACGGGACGTGGAGGTAGAGCGAGACCGGCGCGGTCGGCTCGACGCCCGACAGCCAGCCCGCCCAGGCCTCCGTGGTGAACCCGGGGCGCATCTGCGGCGCGGTGGGATAGCTCGTGTAGCGCGGCGCGGGCCGCGCGGCGTAGCGGGCGATCATCGGGTCGATCGACGCGGGCCGACTGGCGTTCATGGCTTTCCCCTCGAAATTCCGTGCGGCGTCGCCATGTCTTGAACGACGGAGCGTCCACCGCCTTGATCCGTCGCAACCAGTCCGATCACGGGGAGCCGATCCCATGACCGAAGCCGAAGACCTCCACGCCAGACTCGAAGCACTCGAGAACCGCCTCGCTGAGCAGCGCAGCCACGTGAACGACCTCGACGAGGATCGCCGCCGCGGCCTTGGCGCGCTGCTGGAGGCGCTGTCGGAGCAGATGGACCGCCACGACGGCGCGCAGGGCGGCTCATCCTGAGCCGTCCAGCACGATCTCGAATCGGCAGGCCGGCGCGCCCGCCGCGCAGCAGGCGGTCTCGCGCACTTGGGCGCGCGGGCTGACCAGGGCGGCGAAAAGCCCCTCGAACACGGCCGCGTGCCAGCGGCAGCCGCCGACCGCCAGCGGATTGCCCGCGATCTCCACCACCGGGCGCCGCCATCCTGAGACCCGCACCCGGCCGGAGCCGGCGAAGGTCCAGGCGTTGGCCCTGATCGCCAAGAGCAGCGCGCGCGCCGCGAGCGGCCGGGGCAGCCGCGCCATCAGCCGCCGCGCCGGCGCGGGAATGCGGTTGGCGAGCAGATAGGCCGCGACGCGCCGGCCCGCGTCGGCCGCAGCCTCCGGAGCGCGCCGCGCCATCTCGCGGTGCAGGCGCGCGACGCCGGCCTCCCCGGCCATGCCGTCGGGCGGCGCAGCGAGCCAGTGCGCCACGCCCGCCGCCCCGAACACCTCCGCCGCGCAGGCCTCGCCGCCCAGCGCCCGCAGCGCCGCGGCGGTCTGGATGACGGCGTTGGGGCCGATGCGGGCGGGCTGCCGCGCGTGGCCGTCGGCGGCTACGGCCGCCGGGGCGCCGATGGCGGGCGCCGCGCTCATTCGGCGCCGACCCGCTCGCCTTCCAGCGCCTGCGGCATCTGGAAGCCGCCGCCCTGCGCGGCCTTCGCATACTCCTTGCGCGCCTTGACCTTGCGCGAGCGCTCGGCGGCGGCGTGCCAGTCCTCCATCTGCGCGGGCGCGATCCGCCGGCTCTTGTCGAAGTGGAAGTCGACCTTCTTCTTCGACTGCGGCCCCCAGTAGTTGATCTTGCCGAGATCGTAGAACTTGCGCTCGAAGCCGGCCTTCAGGAACGCCTTGAGGCAGCCGAGCAGGTACTTCCGCCGGAAGCCGGTCCCGCGCCACGGGTAGTGGAACAGCGCCTTGATCATGTAGAAGCGGCGATAGTTGTTCATCACCCGGTCGAGCAGCTCGGCGCGGTCCATCGCCTCGGGCTTCATGATCGGGGTGACGAAGTTGTACTTCTCGAAGTCGAACACCTCGACCTTGTCGCCCAGCTCCTGGAACAGCGGCGTGAACGGCCACGGCGTGTACATCGCCCAGTTGGCGAGGTCGGGGTCCCACTCGCGGGCGAAGCGGTAGGTCTCCTCCAGCGTCTCGGCCGTTTCGTTCTCCAGCCCGACGATGAACTGCGCCTCGACGAAGATGTCCGCCTTCTTGAGCGACGCGATGGCGCGGCGGTTGTCCTCGACCTTGGTCTCCTTGTTGAAGCGGTCGAGCTTCATCTGCGCCGCGGCTTCGGTGCCCAGCGAGACATGCACCAGCCCCGCCTTGCGCCAGAGCGGCAGCTCCGCCTCGTCGCGCAGGATGTCGGTGACGCGGGTGTTGATGCCCCACTTCACGCGGTCGGGCAGGCCACGGGCGATCAGCTCCTCGCAGAACTCCTTGAACTTCCTGCGGTTGATCGTCGGCTCTTCGTCGGCGAGGATGAAGAAGCCCACCTGATGGTCGTTCACCAGCTTCTCGATCTCGTCCACGACCTTCTTCGGGTCGCGCACGCGATAGTCGCGCCAGAACTTCCACTGCGAACAGAACGAGCAGGTGAATGGGCAGCCGCGCGCCATGTTGGGGATGGCGACGCGCACGCCGAGCGGGATGTATTTGTACTTCTCCCACTCCAGCAGCGACCAGTCGGGGTCGAGCCCGTCGAGGTCGCGCACGGTGGAGGCGGCCTGGGTGGCCTTGATGGTCTCGCCCTCGCGGAACGCCAGCCCCTTGATGCGGGCGCGGTCCTCGGGCCAGCGGCCCTCGGCGACGCAGGTCACGAGGTTGGCGAAGATCTCCTCGCCCTCGCCGCGCACGATGACGTCGATCCACGGCGCCTCGCTCAGCACCTGCTTGTACATGAAGGTCGCGTGGATGCCGCCGAGCACGGTGACGGCGTTCGGGCAGGTCTCGCGGGCGATCTCCAGCGCGCGCTCGGCCTTGTAGATCGACGGCGTGATGGCGGTGGCGCCCACGAGGTCGGGCTTCAGCTCGGCGAGCCTCGCGGCCAGCGCCTCGTCGCTCATGTCATTGGTCATGGCGTCGATGAAGGTGATGTCGTCGAAGCCCTTCGCCTTCAGCGGACCGGCGAGATAGGCCACCCAGGCGGGCGGCCAGGAGCCGGCGATCTCGGCACCGCCGGAATGGTAGTTGGGGTGGATGAGCGCGATGCGCATCGCCGTCGCCTCCCTGCGCCGTTGTTGTAAGCTCAGGCTACCCATCAACCTGTCAGGCTGAATTGACATCGATCAACCGCCTTGCAGCAGCGCACGGGTTCGGCGCAGGGTCCGCGCGCGCCGGCGTGGCGCGGGCGAGGGCATCCCGATGGCGGAGAAGCAGGGCGGCGTCGATCTGACGGCGGCGACGATGGGCGTGGCGTTCGCGCTGATCTGGTCGAGCGCCTTCACCTCCGCCAAGATCGCGCTGGTCGACGCGCCGCCCTTCCTCATGCTCGCGGCGCGCTTCGGCCTGGCGGGGGCCCTCGCGGTCGGACTCGCGCTCGCGCTCGGCCAGCGCCCGCCGCGGGACGGGGCGACATGGCGGGCGATAGCGCTTTTCGGCCTGTGCCAGAACGCGCTCTATCTCGGCCTGAACTTCCTCGCGATGACCAAGGTGCCGGCGGGGCTCGCGGCGATCATCGCCAGCGCGTTGCCGCTCGCCGTCGCCGGCCTGAGCTATCTCTGGCGGGGAGAGCGTCTCGCGCCGCTGGCGCTGGCGGGTCTGGCGGCGGGCTTCGCCGGCGTGGCGCTGATCATGGCCGGCCGCGTCGCCGGCGGGGCGGACCCGCTTGGCGTGGCGCTTTGCCTCGTCGGCCTCATGGCGCTGGCCGTGGCGACGCTCACCGTGCAGGGCGCGGGCGCCGGCACGGGCCTGCTGATGGCGGTGGGGCTGCAGATGCTGGTCGGGGCGGCGGCGCTGGCGCCGGTCGGCCTGATCTTCGAGAGCGTCGCCGACGTCCGGCCGACCCTCTCGCTGGCGCTGGCCTTCGCCTACACCGCGCTGCTGCCAGGCCTCGTGGCGACGATGATCTGGTTCCGGCTCGTCGCGCGCATCGGGCCGACGGCGGCGAGCGCGTTCCACTTCCTGAACCCTGCGCTGGGCGTCGCCATCGCCGCGGCGCTTCTGGGTGAGACCGTGACCACGCTCGATTTCGTCGGCGTCGCGGTGGTGACGGCCGGCATCGCCGCCGTGCAGCTTTCCCGGGCGCAGGCGCGATGACGTGGCTCCGCCGGGGCGGCGGCGCCGCCGCCCCGGACGCGGCGCGCTACTTTTTCGGCGCGCCGGCCTTGGGCTTGCCGGTGCCGCCGGTCAGACGGGCGGCGAGATCGGGCGTGGCCGGCGCAGCCTTGGGCTTCTCCTGCTTCGGCTTCTTGGCCTCGCGGTTCGATTTCTGGTGCTTGGACATGTGTCAGGCGCTCCCCCGGAAGGGGTCGCTGGCGGGCGACGTCGCCCGGGCGGCCGAGCGCGCGCCGGGTTTTCCGGACGACCGCCATGGCCGTCCGCGCGCGCTCTGATCGATGAGGTGATCCCGCGGCGGGGGGCTGTCAAGGTGGCGCTGCGACCGGCTCAGGGCTCGTCCCACGACCGCCTGAGCCGCTCGCCGACCATGCAGTCGAGTCGCCGCGCCGCCTGCGCGCGCGCCACGGGGGGCGGCGCCAGCCCCGCCACTTCGAGCACGAGCTTGCGGCGGATCGCGTCGGCGAGTTCGGCCTCCGCCGTGACCGGCAGCACGAAGTGTCCCGGGCCGCCAACGACGCAGTCCGCATAGTACTGCGCGAGCCCGGCGCCGATCCAGGACGGCCGGAGCATCAGCGGCAGGCCGTTGATGGTGACGCCCCGCGCCAGCGCCGCGTCGCGCGCCGCCTCCACGGGGCGGCCGCGGCTGTTGGCGCCGTCGCCCGAGACGTCGATCACCTTGCGCCAGCCCTCGAAGCCGTTGCCCTCGAACATCTCCACGGCGTAGTCGAGCGCGCCCGAGATCGACGTGCCGCGGATGAGGCTGAGCGGCGCGGCGGCGAGCTCCTCGGCGAAGGCGCGGGCGGCCTCCGGCCCGTCGATGAGACGCCAGTCCATCACGACGACCTGCGACGTCGGGCCGGCCCACTCCAGATAGCTGAGCGCGATGCGCCGCCACGCGCCTTCGCGCAGCGCGGCGGCGAACGCGTCGCTGGCGATGGCGGCGACATAGCCCTCGCGCTGGAGACGCTTTTCATCGCGGTCCATCGAGCCCGACATGTCCACCGCGAGCACGAGTTCGAGGTCGACCTCCCGCTCCGCTGCGCCGGCGGCGCAGGCGAACAGGAGCGCAAGGATCGACGCCGCGGGTTTCATGGGCCGGATTATAGCGCGCCCGCGCCCCACGGCGAACTCCCGCCGCAGCGCGTCCGTCGCAAAGCCTTTGCCGAGCCACTCGTTCTTTCGTAGGAGGAAGGAATGGTCAGAGCGCAGAAAGCGGCGAAGCCGCGCTATCACCACGGCGACCTGAAGGTTGCGCTGATCGAGGCGGCGACGCGCATCGTTTCGGAGAAGCGCGTCGAGGGCTTCACCGTGGCCGACGCGGCGCGGGCCGCCGGCGTATCCTCCGGCGCGCCCTACCGTCATTTCGCCGACCGCGACGATCTGCTCGACCACGTCGCCGCCGCCGGTTTCGAGCGCCTGTCCGACGCCACCGGCCACGCCATGGCGCAGCACCCGGCGGGGTCGATCGAGGGGCTGGTCGCGGGCGGCTGCGCCTACATCGACTTCTCGGCCGGCAACCCGGAGCTGACCCATCTGATGTGGGGCGCCACGCGCCCGACCGACGGGGCCTGCGCCGCCCGCGCCAAGGGCGATCAATGCAGCGGCATCTTCATCGAGCGGTTCAAGGACGTGCTGCGCGCCCACGGGCTCGACGACATGGAGCCGCACGCCGCCAGCGCGCCGCTCTGGGCCATGGTCCACGGCTTCGCGACGCTGCTGATCGGCGTGGCGGAGAAGTTGCCGCGCGACCGCGCCGAGATACATGCGAGCGTCGACATGGCGACGCGGGCCTACTTCACCGGGCTGCGGGCCATGCGCGGCCTGCCGGCCTGCGAGGCTCAGGCGCCCCTCGGCTGACGCTCCGCCGCCCGGCGCAGGGCGTCGCGCGAGGTCGGCTCCGGCCCGTAGGCCAGCCTGTCGAACATCGCGAGCGTCGCCGGGTCGAGATCTCCGGCCTGCGCGCGACGTCGCGCCGCCCGGCGGGCCGCGAAGGCGTCGCCGCGCGCCACCGCGGCGCGCAGGCCGGCGCGGGCGCGCCACAGCTCGATCCGAGCCGCGACCGGCGCGAGGGCGCGCCGCGCCCGGACGGCGACCGCCGCCAACGCCTCGCGCGCAGAGAGTCCGCGCCGCCGCGCCGCCGCCGCGATCGCGCCTGCGCCGAGCGCCAGTCCGCCGGCGAAGCCGAGCGGCCCGGCCCAGCGCGCCGCGCGCTCCAGCCGCTCGTCCCGGCGCTCGACCCCGAACACGGCGCCATCCACCGCGAAACGTCGCGCCGGCAGCGCGATCTCGCGCATCTCGCGCGCGCGGGTGTCGAACCACGGAATGCGCAGCGGCGGGATCAGCGACGGCTCAGGCGTGTCCGGCGTGATCGTCCAGCGCCAGACCACAGTCGTCACCGGCCCGTCGGGTGTGATCTCTACAGTCCGGATCTCGTCTTCGGGAAAGACGAACACGGCGTCGGTGTCGATGTCGGGCGTCGTCGGCATCCGGTCCGGCGTCAGGCCGTGCGCCAGCAGGGTCACGGTGCGCACGGCGACCTCGCCGATGTCGAGCGCGTCGGTCGGGCCGCTCCATGTCTCGTCGACGTGCAGCGCCGTCAACGGCAGCCAGCGGTCCGGCCCGGCCTCGCCCGCCACCGGCGGCGGCGCGATCCTCAGCGTCGCCGGCGGCGCGATCATCGTCACCTCCTCCCGCTCGCCGCGGCGGGGGATCAGCGTGAGCTGGTGGCCGAAGCTCGGGATCTCCAGCGTCCCTGACTTCTCCGCCCACATCGCATAGCGCCGTTCGAAGACGCGGCGGGCCAGCCCGTCGACCATTTCATCGAACCAGCGGTCCCGGCCGAGCTGGACCCAGGAGAGCCCGGGGGTCTCGGGCGCCTCTAGGTTCTCCAGCGCCACGCCGCCGCCATAGACGCCCCTGAGCGTCACCGGGATCATCTCGCCGACATAGATCTCCGGCCCCAGGGGCGCGGGAACGATGGCGAGCGACCAGTCCGCGGGCGCGTCCGCCGCGCCCCGCCCGGCGACGCAGACCGCCAGCAGCAGAAGGGCCGCGCGGCGCGTCATCGCGGGTCCGCCGGTTCGGGCGGCGCGAGGCCGGCCTCGGCCCGGCGCGCCTGCTCGGCGCGAATCGCGGCCTTGAGATAGGCCGCCGGCGCGTCGGGGAAGGTCTCCAGCCACAGCCTGTCGGCGCGGCGGCCCTTCGCGTCCGGCATGCGGCGCACCTGCTCGCGGCCGAGCGCGACCACGGCGGCGAGCTCCGAGCGCGCCTGTTCGAATTCGCGCGCGGCGCCGCCGTCGGCGCTCACGGCCTCGTCGTAGGGCGAGACGTTCTCGGGGTCGCCGGACCCGTCCCCGGCGCCCTCCACGCCCGGCAGGATGTCGCCGCGGGCGCCGCGCCAGACCGAGGCCACGACGGCGCGGTTCTCCGCGGCGCGCAGGTCGTCGGGCGTGCGCGCGAGCACGGCGTCGTAGCTGGCGAGCGACAGCTCGTAGTCGCCCGAAAGCGCGAGCGCCGCCGCGCGATTGTAGCTCGCGCGCGGCCCCGCGACGCGAAACGCGGCGGCGGCGCCCTCCCAGTCGCGCGCGGCGAAGCGCGCACGGCCCTCCAGGAACGGGTCGCCCGCCAGCGCGGCGGCGGCGCCGGGCGCTCCGAGCGCGAGCGCCAGCCGCGCCGGCGCATCCCCGCCGCCGACCGCGAGGGCGGCCCCGGCCAGCGCCGCCGCGGCGGCGAACAGGCCAGCCGCCAGCCTCACGCCCGCCGCCTGAACATCAGCAGCAGCGGCGCAAGCGCGAGCACGGCGAGGCCCCGCCCCCAGTCGCGCCACGCCAGCGCGGCGAGGCCGGCCTCGCGCAGCCGCGCGTCGAAGCCTGCGCCGAGGCGCTCGGCCAACGCGCCGGCCTCATGGGCCCGCGCGCCGCGGCCGCCGCCAGCCTCCGCGAGACGGGCCAGCGCAGCGGGGTCGCGCGGGGCTTCGTCGTCGACAGGCGGGGCGTAGACGGTCCAGAGCCGCGCGCCCGAACGGCGCAGGCGCCGCGCGGCGTCCATCGCGGCGTCGTCGACGCCGCCGCCGTCCGAGATCAGCACCGCGTCGCCCGAGAGGATGCCGGCCCGGCCGAACTGCGCCGCGGCGAGGTCCAGCGCGCGGGCGGGGCGCGAACCGGGGTCGGGCACCGTCTCGCCGTCCAGCCCGCCGAGCATCCGGCTGACGGCGTCGCGGTCGACAGTGAAGGGCGAGGCGACATAGGCGTCGCCGCCGTAGACGATGACGCCGACGCCCCGCGTGCCGGCGGCGTCCATCAGCACCCGCGCCGCGACGACCGCGCCGGTCGGCGGCCCCGCCGACGTCATGGAGGGCGACAGGTCGAGCAGGATCGCCATGCCGTCGAGGTTGCGCAGGCCTTCCGCCCCGCCGTCGCGCCGCATGGCCGGGCCGGCCAGCGCCGCAGCGAGGATCGCGATGACCACCGCCGGCGGCCAGAGCCCGCGCCCGTCGCCGGGCCGCACCCGGCCAAGCGCCGCCATGGCGGCCATCAGCGCGGGGTCCATCGCGCGCCGCCAGGCGCCGAGCCCCGTCGCCATCCGCCGCCGCCGCAGCCAGAGCGCGAGCGCGAGCGGGATCGCCAGCAGCCACCACGGCCGCAGGACCGCGACCTCCGCCAGCCAGCTCACGTCGCCCGCCCCAGCGCCAGCGACAGCGCGGCGGCCAGCAGCGACAGCGCGGCGGGCCAGGGCCAGAGGTCGCGCCACGCGGCGATGCGCGGCGCGTCGGTGGGGCTGGGCTCCAGCGCGTCGAGCGCCGCGTCGACCGCGCGGAAGTCCTCGCCGTCGCGCACGCGGAACGCGGCGCCGCCGCTGGCGTGGGCGATCTGCGCCAGCGTCACGTCGTCGACGGCGTTGCGGTCCTGCGAGCCCTCGCCGCGCGCCAGCGGCCCCAGCGCGATGGTGTGGACCCGCACGCCCATTTCCGCCGCCAGCGCGGCGGCCTCCTGCGGGCGCACCATGCCGGCGGTGTTCGTGCCGTCCGACAGCAGGATGACGACGCGCGAGGGCGCGTCGGAACGGTCGAGCCGGCGCAGAGCGAGCCCCAGCCCGTCCGATATCGCCGTCGAGCGGCCGGCGACGCCGATGGTCATGCCCTCCAGCGCCTGCGCCACGGCCTCGACGTCGAAGGAGGGCGCCGCGGCGACGAAGGCGTGATCGCCGAACACCACGAGGCCCACCCGGTCGCCCGCGCGCCCCCGCACGAAGTCGGCGGCCACGCGACGGGTGACGTCGATGCGCCGGGCCTGCGCCCCCCGATAGACGAAGTCCTGACGCTCCATGCTGCCGGACAGGTCGATGGCGAGCAGGACGTCGCGCCCCGAGGGCGGCGCGACCGGCGCGTTCTCAAGCGTCCGCGGCCCGGCGAGCGCGAGCAGCAGCGCGAGCCATGCGACCCAGGGCGCCAGCGTCGCGCCCATGCGGGCGGCCAGCGCCGCCTCGGCGCCGCGGCTCATGGCGGACACGCTCTCCGGCGCGGCCATCGCAGCGCTGGCGGCGCGGGCGCGCGGCCCGTATCGCAGCATCAGCAGCGGCAGCGGCGCGAGCAGCAGCGCCCAGGGGTCGGCGAAGCCGGGCGTCGCGTCGAGCATACGGGCGATCAGCTCATCCACGGCGTCGGCGTCCCCCGGCGCGGCGCAGCGCGGCGAGAGCCGCGCGCGCGGCCTCCTCGACGGCGTCGGCCTCCGCCGGCCCCGGCGGCGCGTCCCCGGCGTAGAGGCGCGCGCGGGCGTCGAGCAGCGCGGCGGGCGCCGGGCGGCCGACCCGCACGGCGAAGGCTTCCGCCCAGGACGATCCGCCGGGCGCCCCGCCCGGCGCCCCGTCGCGCACGCCGTCGCGGCCTGCGTCGCGCACGCCGTCGCGGACTGCGGCCAGAATGGCGGCGACGCGGTCCGGCGGCGGCAACTTCCGCGCCGCCTTGAGAGGGTCGCGCCCGCGCGCGGCGCGCGGAGCGAAGACCAGCAAGGCGAGCGCCGCGGCGACGAGGCAGCCGAGCGCGACCGCGAGCAGGACGTCTGAGACGAGCGCATCCGTGGTGACGGCGGCCGGGCGCAGCGGGTGCAGCCGCGCGAGCAGCGCGTCGGGCTCGATGGGAATGGCGCGCGCCGGCTCCGCCATGGCGCGCCTCAGCCGCCCGAGGGCCGGCGCCGGCGGCGCCCGGCGGCGTCGAGCGCGGCCAGCACGCCGGCCAGATCGGCCGAGGCGTCAAGCAACGCCGCGCCGCCCGCGCGCTCGGCCAGTGCGCGCCGCGCGGCCAGCCCCGACGCGGCGGCGGCCCCGCCGAGGATCCGCGCCCAGAAGGCGGCGCCGACGGCGTCGGCGACGGGGTAGACGCCGGGCGGCGGGTCGGTCTCGAACGGATCGGTCGCGAGCAGCGTGGCGAGCCGCGCGCGACGCCCCAGCGCCTCCAGCGCCGCGGCGATCCGCCCGCGCTCGGCCCCGAGCTCCTCCAGGCTGCTGGCGAGCGCCGCGTCGGCGCCGGTCGGCGCGGCGCGCGCGGCTTCCTCCAGCGCCTCAGCCATCGCCGCCGCGCCGTCTCCCGCCGCGGCGCCGGCCTCCAGCGCGCGGGCGTGGGCGCTCACCAGCGCGCCAGCGGCGGCCTCCATCCCCAGCGCGCCGGGGCGCATCGCTGAGCGGACGACGCCGCCGGCGGCGACCGCGAGCAGGCCGACGCGCCCGCCGGCCTCCGCCGCGCGCCAGCCCGCGGCGGCCAGCGCCTCGGCGGCGGCGACCGAGCGCAGCCGCCCGCGCGTGCCCCACAGCATGGCGGGCCGGAAATCGGCGATCAGCAGGAGCGCATGGGCCCGCTCGTCATGGAAGTCGCGCACATGGGGCCGTCCGGTGCGGGCGGTGACGTGCCGATCAAGCGCGCGCGGGTCGTCCCCGTCCACGAAGGGCCGCACGTCGCGCGGCTCCATGCCCCTGCCCCGACTCCGCGAGACGACCGAGCCCGGCGCGCCGGCGGCGGGCCGCGCCGGCGTCCGGCGCACCGCGAGCCGCAGCGCGCGCAGGGCGTCGAGCGTCACCGCGACGCCGGGCGCCGCCAGCGCCGCCGCGTCGACGGCGGTCACGGCGCGGGAACCTGCGCCAGCAGCCGGGCGACGACGCCGCGCGCGTCTACGCCCTCGGCGGCGGCGCGCCAGTCGACGGTCATGCGATGGGCCAGCGCGTCGCCGGCGAGCTCCGCGACATCCTCGGGCATGGCGTGGTCGCGCCCCAGCAGCCAGGCGCGCGCCTTGGCGCAGGCCGCCAGCGCCAGCGTCCCGCGCGGCGAGACGGGGTGCTCGATCGCGGCGGCGGCGCCCTCGCCCTCGCGCGTCGCGGCGACGACGCCCACGATGTGGTCGCGCAGCACAGGGCTGAGATGGGTGGTCATCGCCGCAGCCCGCGCCCCGCGCACGGCCTCGGCGGAGAGCCTCGGGGGCGGCGGCGGCGCGGCGGCCGTCTCCTCCCGCTCCACGAGGTCGAGGATGGCGCGCTCTGCGGCGCGGCCGGGCATCTCGAGCTTCACATAGAGCAGGAAGCGGTCGAGCTGCGCCTCGGGCAGCGGAAACGTGCCCTCGTGTTCGATGGGGTTCTGGGTGGCCACCACCATGAACGGGTCAGGCAGCGGGCGGGTGACGCCGCCGCTCGTCACCTGATGCTCGGCCATCGCCTCCAGCAGCGCCGACTGAACCTTGGGCGGCGCACGGTTGATCTCGTCCACCAGCACCAGCGAGGCGAACACCGGCCCGGGCGCGAAGTCGAAGGCCCCGGTGTCGGGGCGATAGACCGCGGCGCCGGTGAGGTCGGCGGGCATGAGGTCGGGCGTGCACTGGATGCGGTTGAAGCCGCCCTCGACGCCCATCGCGAGGCGCTTGACCGCGCGGGTCTTGGCGAGGCCCGGCGCGCCCTCCAGCAGAACGTGCCCGCCGGCGAGCAGACCGACCAGAAGGCGCTCGACAAGGCGCTCCTGCCCGATCAGCGCGGCGTTCATGGACGCGCGCAACCCCTCCACCATGGCGTGAAGATCATCGGCGCCCGAGGACGCATTGGTTCGGACGTTCACCGTCTCTCACCCTTTCCGTCGCGCTTCTCATCCCGTGAGAACGGAGGCTATGGCCGCGGCGGCGGGTTGTCGATGGCGGCGTCGCCGGAAAGGGCTCGCGTGATGAAGAGGGGCCGGCGCAGACGCGCCGACCCCTTCAGCCGAAGGGCGAATCAGATCGATTCGGCGATCCAGTTCGAGATCGCGGTCTTGGGCGCCGCGCCGACCTTGGTGGCCGCCACCTTGCCGTCCTTGAACAGCATCAGCGTCGGGATGCCGCGCACGCCATATTTCGACGGCGCGCCCGGATTGTCGTCGATGTTGATCTTGGCGATCTTCACCTTGCCGTTCATTTCGCCGGCGATTTCCTCAAGCGCCGGGCCGATCTGCTTGCAGGGGCCGCACCATTCGGCCCAGAAATCTACCACGACCGGCGTGCCGGACTTGAGCACGTCGGACTCGAAACTGTCGTCCGTAACCGAGACCGTCGTCATGGCTCGCTCCTTGGGTGGCGGGCGCTTCGCCCGGGAGAAGTGAAGCTATGGACGGCCCCGGTGACGGTCAAGAAGCCGGCGCCCGGCGCAGGCGCGCGGCGGGGTTGCGTCGGCGGCGCCCCTGCGCGCCGCAGGGGCGTTGACGCGGGGCAGCCGGCGGCTAGCTTCGGCGCGACCCAGACGAGGAGCGAGCTCATGAAATTCGGCATCGGACAACCGGTTCGCCGCAAGGAGGACGCGCGCTTCCTCACCGGCCGCGGCGCCTATGTGGACGATCTCGCCCCGCGGGACGCGCTGCGCGCCTTCGTGCTGCGCAGCCCCGTCGCCCACGCCCGGCTGACCGTGACGGACGCGGAGGCCGCGCGCGCCGCGCCGGGCGTGCGCGGGGTCTGGACCGGGGCGGACGTCGCCGGCCGGCTCGCGCCGCTCGCCTCGGCCTTCCAGCTCGACGGCGCGCTGGAGGCCGCGGCGCTCAAGACCGCGCAGCCGCATCTCGCGACGGAGCGCGTGCGCCATGTCGGCGAGCCGGTGGCGCTGGTCGTCGCCGACACGCTCGCCGCGGCGCGGGACGCCGCCGAACTGATCGGCGTCGACTACGAGGAGCTGGCGCCGGTCGTCCGCCCGGAGGATGCGCTGGCCGACGGCGCGCCGCGGCTCCATGACGCGGCCGCCGGCAATCGCGCCTATGTCTGGGAGCTGGGCGACGCCGCCGCCACCGAAGCGGCCTTCGCGCGGGCCGCCCATGTCGCGCGGGTCACGGCGGTCAACCAGCGCGTCGTGGTGGCGTCGATGGAGGCCCGCGCGGCGACGGCGCGCTACGACGCGGCGACGGAGCGCTGGGAGGTCTGGATCGGCAGCCAGGGCGCCCATGGCGCGCGGGGCCGGCTGGCGGCGGCGCTGATGGTTCCGCCGGAGCGCATCCGCGTGCACACGCCCGATGTCGGCGGCGGCTTCGGCATGAAGCTGATGGGCCACCCCGAGCACGGGCTGGTCGCCTTCGCGGCGAAGGAGCTCGGCGCGACGGTGCGCTGGATGGCGGAGCGCTCCGAGGCGATGCTGTCGGACGCGCAGGGTCGCGACCTTACGACGGACGCTGAGGGCGCCTTCGACGCCGAGGGCCGGCTCATGGCGTTCCGCTGGCGCTCGCGCTCCAACCTCGGGGCCTACTGCTCGTCGATGGGCGCCTTCGTGCACACCGCGGCCTCGGCGCCGATCACCGGCGGCATGTACCGGCTGCCGGCGATGCACTCGCGCATCGAGGGCGTCTTCACCAACACGCCGCCGACCGACGCCTATCGCGGCGCCGGCAGGCCGGAAGTCATCTACGTCACCGAGCGCCTGATGGAGCGCGCGGCGCGCGACCTCGGGATCGACCCCGTCGAGCTGCGGCTGAGGAACCTGCTGACCCCGCAGGAGCTGCCGCACGAGACGCCGGGCGGCATGGTCTTCGACAGCCTCGACCCCGCCGCCAACGTGCGCGCGGTCGTCGAGGCGTCCGACCGCGCCGGCTTCGCGGAGCGGCGCGCGGCGGCCGAGGCGCGCGGCTGCGCGCTGGGCTGGGGGCTGGCGTACTACATGGAGCGCACCGGAGGCGGCCCGTCGGAGCGCGCCGTCATCGCGCTGGGGCCGGAAGGGCGCGCGGTCATCACCGTCGGCACCCAGTCGAACGGGCAGGGCCACGAAACGGCATGGGCGCAGATCGCCCATCAGGAGCTGGGGCTCGACTTCGAGAGCATCAGCCTCGCGGCCGGAGACAGCGACGCGCTGCCGCTCAGCGGCGGCACCGGCGGCTCGCGCTCGCTGATCATGGCCAGCCGCACCATCATGGCCGCCTCCGCCGACATGGTCGCCAAGGCCAGGGCGCTGGCCGCCGACCGGCTGGAGGCGGCGGAGGCCGACATCGCCTTCGAGCCGGCGGAGGGAGGCGTCTTCCGCATCGTCGGCACCGACCGGACCGTGACGCTGGTGGAGCTCGCCGCCGGGCATGGCGGGCTGACCGGCGAGGGCGCCGTGGACGACCGCGTGTCGACGCACCCCAACGGCGCCCATGTCGCCGAAGTCGAGATCGAGCTCGACACCGGGCGGCTGAGGCTCACGCGCTACACGATGGTCGACGATTTCGGCCGGCTGGTGAACCCGCTGCTCGTCGAGGGGCAGGTCCATGGCGGCGTGGCGCAGGGCGCGGGCCAGGCGATGATGGAGGCGATGCGCTGGGACCCTGAGACCGGCCAGCCGCTGACGGCGAGCTTCATGGACTACGCCATGCCAAGGGCCGACGACGCGCCGATGTTCTCGCTGGCCTTCAACGAGAACGCGCCGACGCCCTCCAACCCGCTTGGCGTGAAGGGATGCGGCGAGGCCGGCGCCGTCGCCGCGATCCCCGCTGTGACGCTGGCGGCGCTCGACGCGCTGGCGAGCCGCGGCGCGCCGGATGTCGAGACGCCGCTGACCGGCGAGAAGCTGTGGCGCGCTCTGAACGCGGGCGTGCGCGGGGCGGCTGCGGGCTGAGCGGCCGCCGGCCGCCGGCTGCGGGCTGCTGGGACAGGCCGACCATGACCCTGCGCGTCACGCGCCGAGGGAGTGCGGAGCGCGGCGAAGGGTGCGCCTGAGCCGGGCGCGGCCGTCATGGACGCGCAGATCGGCGTGGAGATCCGGCGTGCGCGCCACGGCGCGGCCGGGGTCGACCTCCGCCGCGACGAAGAAGGACCGCGCGACGCCAGCGACCGCGTCCAGCGGCAGCCGCCCGCCGTGCGGCTTGGGCGCCGTCCAGCGCAGGGCGCCGCCGCGCATCGGATACGGCGCATCAGGCGCAATCGCGGGGCTGCGCAGCGTCAAGGGCAGGATCCTGACGATGCGTCGTTCGCCGCGCGCCGGGGCCAGGCGCGCCCGGCTGCGGCGCCGGGCGTCGATGGCGAGTAGCCGGAGCGGGAGGCGGACGAAACGAAAAGGGCCTCCCCGTCGGGGAGGCCCTTCCGCCGCGCGGCGGGAGCTGTTCTGGTGGAGCCAAGGGGAGTCGAACCCCTGACCTCTTGAATGCCATTCAAGCGCTCTCCCAACTGAGCTATGGCCCCAGATGGTCCCGCCGTCGCGTGCGGGCGGATGCTTACGCCCGCACGCTTCCGAGCGCAAGGGCCTGCGGAGCCGATAGTTGCGCCGCCGCCCCCGCCGCCCGAGCGTCAGCGCTTGCCGTCGTCGTCGTCTTCGGAGAGCCCGCCGAGTTCGTCCTCCACGTCGTCGTCATCCTCGTCGTCCGGCAGCAGCACGTCGTCGTCCTCGACGATCGCCTCGTCCTCGTCGTCGTTGACGGCGGCCGGCGCGACCTTCACCGCGCCGTCGTCATCGTCGTCGTCGTCGTCGAGCACCACCGCCGCGTCATCGGCGTCGTCGTCGTCGTCGTCGACGAGCACATCGTCCTCGACCTCCACCGCCTTGGCGGGCGCAGCGGCGCGCGCGGTGGAGCGCACGCGCTTGCCACGCTGGAGCATTTCGACTTCGAAGATCGCTCCGCACTCGGGGCAGGCGATCGGGTCGCGGTTCAGGTCATAGAATCGCGTCGCGCAACTGGCGCACTGGCGTTTCACGCCCCATTCGGGTCTGGCCATGTTGGTCCTCGGCGACCGGCGCCGTCGCGGCGCGTTCTGAGAAGCGCGCCCGATGCCACAGCGCGGAGGCGCTGTCAAAGGGCGGCGTCTCAGACCGCGGCGAGGCCGTGGGCGGCGAGCAGGCCCAGCAGCGTCTCCATCGCCGAGAGGCGGTGTGCGCGGTGGATCGATCGGGCTTCCTCCGCCTCGCCGCGGGCGATCGCCTCGACGAGGCGTCGGTGATCCTCGCTGGAGGCGTAGGGCGCCGGACGAAGCGGCAGCGTGAGGAGCCGGGCGCGGCGGGCCTGATCGGCCATGGTGGCGACGACGCCCGCAAGCCGCCGGTTGCCGGCCAGCGCGACGAGGGCGGCGTGGAAGGCGTCGTCGGCCTCCGCCCAGCCGCGCCGGTCGCCCCGGTCCAGCGCGGCGGTCATGGCCTCGGTCTGCGCGCGCAGCGGCGCGAGCGCCGCCGCATCGGGCCTTGCGCGGGCAGCCTCGAAGGCCGCAAGCGACTCCAGCTCGGTGAGGATCGCGTATATCTCCTCCATGTCGCGCGCCGACAGCGGCAGCACCCGCAGGCCCCGCCGCGGCCGCACCTCCACCAGCCCCTGTTCGGCGAGGATGACCGCCGCCTCGCGCACCGGCGTGCGCGACATGCCCAGCATCTCCGCCAGTTCGGCCTCCAGATGCGTGGAGCCCGGCGGCAGCCGGTTGGTCACGATCATCTCGCGCAGCGCCGCCAGCGCCCGCTGCGACTGCCCCTTGGCCGGCGTCATCGCGGCGTCTCGACCACCGCGCCGGTCTCGGCGGAGCGGTAGACGGCGGCCTCGACGTCGATCACGGCGAGATAGTCCCGGCCGGTGTTCTCCAGCGCCGCGCCCTCGGCGAGATGGGCGATCACATGGGCCTGCAGCGCGCCCACGCAGTCGCCCCCGAAACCGTCGAGCGGCCAGCCGCCGGCCGCCTCGGTCGCTGCGCGCTCGCCCGTCCTACGCAGCCCGAGCGCGCCGAAACCGTCGAGCGTGAGCGCGCCGCCGTCGCCCTCGACGATCAGCTCGCCCATGGTGAGGCGCGGGTTGTCCGCGGCGTGGTCGAGCAGCCGGTTGCCGTCGAAGAGCGTGCGCACGCCGCCGGCGTGACGCATCAGGATGAAGCCGGCGTCCTCGCCCGCGATCGCGGGGTTCAGCCGCCGCAGGTCCGCGAACACGGCCGCCACCGGGCCGAACAGGAAGCGGAACACGTCGATCCAGTGTACTGCGGTCTCATGGACCAGAAAGCGCTCCATGGTCTGGAAATAGGGCTGGCGGTCGAGATAGGCGCGCGGCCCCCGCCCGTCGCCGGGCCTGAGCCGGAACGTCGCCTGCCGCGGAACGCCGATCTCGCCCGCATTGATCAGCGCCTTCGCCGCGCGATGCCAGGGCTGGAAGCGGAAATTCTCATGGACGACGAGCGGCACGCCGGCGCTTTCGGCGAGGTCGACGGCGGCGCGCGCCTCGTCGGCCCCGGCGCAGAACGGCTTCTGGCAGACGACCACGCGCAGGCCGCGCGGCGCGGCGAGCGCGGCGCGGATCAGGCCGAGATGCGCCGCCGGCGGCGCGACGATGTCGAGGATGTCGGGCCGCAGCGCCGCCAGCATCGCCGCCGCGTCGGTTCCCGTCGCGACGCCGCCCTCTGGGCCGTGCTCCGGGCCGCCATCGGCGCCGGCCAGCCGCGTCGCCAGAGCCTCGGCCTTGCCGGGAACGGGGTCGGCGAGGCCCGCCAGGCGCGCGCCGGGAAGCCGCAGCCACGCCTCGGCGTGAAAGGCGGCGAAGTATCCCGCGCCCGCCTGCAGCACCGAGAGCGGGGCCACGGGCTCAGCCGCCCGCCGGCTGGGCCGTCAGCGCCGCCGCCACCGCGGCCGCGGCCTGCGCCGTGGTCGCCCGCCCGCCGAGATCGGCCGTCCGCGCCGCCGGGTCGGCGAGCGCCGCATCCACCGCCCGCTCCAGCCGCGCCGCCGCCGCGCAGAGGCCCGCATGGCCGCGCCGCTCGCCCAGCCAGTCCAGCATCATCGCCGCCGACAGGATCATCGCGCAGGGGTTGGCGACGCCCTTGCCGGCGATGTCGGGCGCGCTGCCGTGGCAGGGCTGGAACACCGCCTGTGCTTCGCCGATGTCGGCGGAGGGCGCGACGCCGAGCCCGCCCATCAGCCCCGCGCCGAGATCAGACAGGATGTCGCCGAACATGTTCTCGGTCACGATCACGTCGAACATGGCCGGCCGCTGCACCATCCACAGCGCCGTCGCGTCGACATAGGCGGTCTCGGCCGCGACGTCGGGGTTGAGCGCGGCCCGCTCGCGGAAGATCGCGCGGAAGAAGGCGAAGGCCTTGAACACGTTCGCCTTGTCCACGCAGTGGACGAGCCCCCTCCCCCGCCCCAGTTCGCGCCGCCGCCGCGCCATCGCGAAGCCGGCGTCGAACAGCTTCTCCGAGGTCGCGCGGGTGATCTCCAGCGTCTCCCGCGCCCGGTCGGCCTCGACCACGCCCCGCCCATGGGAGGCGAACAGCCCTTCGGTCGATTCGCGGATGATGACGAAGTCGAGCGCCGGCGCGCCGGCCAGCGGCCCCGGCGCGCCGGGGATCGTGCGCACCGGACGCACGCCGGCGAAAAGGCCGAACGCCATGCGCAGGGCGATCTGCGGCGAGATCTCGGTGCCGTCGGGGTAGCGCACGTCGGGCAGCCCCATCGCCGAGAGCAGGATGGCGTCCGCCGCGCGGGCCGCGTCAAGCGACGCTTCGGGCAGGGCCTCGCCGGTGTCGCGATAGCAGCCTGCGCCGGCGGGCAGCGCCCGGAATGCGAACTCGACGCCGGCCTCGGGCGCGAGCGTCTCCAGCAGCGCCAGCGTCGGGGCCATCACCTCCGGCCCGATGCCGTCGCCCTCGAGAACCGCGATCTCCAGCCGCATCCGCCGTCTCCTCCGCGAGCCCGCTCCCCAGCGATAGCAAGCAAGCGCCGCACTGGGAATGCATGCGTTGCGACATGCGTTGAGACGTGCATGATCGTCCGCGAGGCAGCCGGGGGAGGCGTTTCGGGCATGTTCTGCGTCACCGTGGAGTTCACGATCGACCCGGGCCGGCGGGACGCGTTCCTCGCGCGCATGAAGCGGCAGGCCGACGCATCGCTCTCGCTCGAACCGGGCTGCCGCGTGTTCGAGGTCTGGGTGGAGGACGCGCGCCCCGACGAGGTGCGGCTCCACGAGGTCTATGACGACGCCGCCGCCTTCGAGGCCCACCTCGCCAGCGTCCACTTCAACAGCTTCGCCGCCGACATCGGCCCGATGGTGCGGGAGCGCCGCCTGCTCACCTGGAGCCGCAGGCTGTGAGCGGGTTGGCGCGCAGGGCGCTGTTCCGCGGCGGGCCGGAGGTCTCGCGCCTCTGCCTCGGCACGATGATGTTCGGCGACCAGGCCGATGAGACGGCGACCGCGGCGATGCTCGACCGCTACCTCGGCGCCGGCGGCGACTTCATCGACACGGCCGATGTTTACGCCAACGGCGAGAGCGAGCGCCTGCTCGGCCGCATGCTCGGGCCACGCCGCGACGGGGTGATCCTCGCCACCAAGGCGGGCAACGCGATGCGGGACGTCCCCGGTTCGGGCGGGCTTGGCGCAAGGTGGATCGCCGAGGCGGCCGACGCGTCGCTGCGCCGGCTCGGAACCGACGTCATCGACCTCTACTACCTGCACCGCGACGACGAGACCACGCCGCTGGAGGAGACCGTCGGCGCGCTGGCGAAGCTGATCGCGGCGGGCAAGGTCCGCTGGTGGGGCTTCTCCAACCACCGCGCATGGAAGATCGCCGAGATGGTCAGGGTCGCCGACGCGCTGGGCGCGCCGCGCCCGGTGGTCGCGCAGCCCTACCACCATGCGCTGAACCGGCTGGTGGAGATCGACTACATTCCGGCCTGCGCGCATTTCGGCGTCGGCGTCGTGCCGTACTCGCCGCTGGCGCGCGGCGTGCTGACCGGCAAGTATCGCACGGCCAGCCCGCCGGAAGGCTCGCGCGCCGCCCGCGCCGACAAGCGCATGATGGAGACGGAGTTCCGCCCCGAGACCCTCGCCGCCGCCGGCCGCCTCGCCGACCACGCCGAAGCGACCGGGCGCGCGCCGGCGGCGCTGGCGCTGCAATGGGTGCTCGCCAACGCCGCGGTCTCCAGCGTGCTGATCGGGCCGCGCAACGCCGCACAGCTCGACGGGTATCTCGCGGCGATGGAGGCGCCTTACGGGCCGGAGGACGAGGCGCTCGTCGAGAGCCTCAATCCGTCCGGCCACGCGCCGGCGCCCGGCTACGCAGACCCGCAATATCCCTATCGCGGACGCCTGTACGGCGCGGCGCAGTGAGTCGGGCCGTTCAATGACGTGGGAGGTCTATGCGCTGCGCTACGCCGAGCGCGCCGGACGGGTGCGCGCCGACAGCTTCCTGTTCGACGATCACGTCAGCCCGCATCCGATCGACTACTATCTCTGGCTGCTGCGGCGGGAGGGCCGCGTCATCGTCGTGGACACCGGCTACGACGCCGCCGAGGCCGCGCGCCGCAACCGCCCGATCCTGCGGGAGCCGGTGCGGATGCTCGCCGATTTCGGCGTCGACGCCGGCGCGGTCGAGGACGTGATCCTCACGCACCTGCACTACGACCACGCCGGCGGGCTCGACGGCTTTCCCGCCGCCACCTTCCACCTGCAGGCCGCCGAGATGGCCTATGCGACCGGCCCCTGCATGTGCGCGCCGGCGCTCAACCATCCGTTCACCGCGGAACATGTCTGCGCCATGGTGCGCCGCGTCTATTCGGGCCGCGTGCGCTTCCATGACGGGGCCGGCGAGGTCGCAGAGGGCGTGGAGGTCGTCGCCGTCGGCGGGCACTCGCGCGGGCTGCAGGCGGTGCGGGTGCTGACGGCGCGGGGCTGGATGGTGCTCGCCTCCGACGCCTCGCATTTCTACGAGAACTTCCTTTGCGGGAAGCTCTTCCCCATCGTCGTCGACGCCGAGGCGATGCTGCGCGGCTTTGCGCTGTTGCCGCGGCTGGCGGCGGGGCGGAACATGGTCGTGCCGGGGCATGACCCTCTGGTGCGCAGGCTCTACCCGCGCGTGGCGGGAGAGGCGGAGGGCCCGGCGGCGCACCGGCTCGACGTCGCGCCGGGCGATCACGCAGCAGTGCTGGGGGAGCTATGGCGATGATTCTGGGCTGCGTCGCCGACGACTTCACCGGCGCGTCGGACCTCGCCAACACGCTGGCGCAGGGCGGCATGGCGACGACGCTCTACGCCGGCGTCCCCGAGGCCCCGGCGGCGGAGGGCGTGCAGGCCGGCGTCGTGGCCCTCAAGTCGCGCACGATCCCGCCGGCGGAGGCGGTCGCGCAGTCGCTCGCCGCGCTGGACTGGCTGCAGGCCCAGGGCGCGCTGAGCTTCGTCTTCAAGTACTGCTCGACCTTCGACAGCACCGACGCCGGCAACATCGGCCCGGTGGCGGAGGCGATGATGGACGCGACCGGCGCCGCCCGTGCGCTGGTCTGCCCGGCCTTTCCCGGCGCCGGGCGCACGGTCTATCAGGGGCACCTCTTCGTGGGCGACCGGCTGCTCTCGGAGTCGGGCATGGAGAACCACCCTCTCACCCCGATGCGCGACCCCGACATCCGCCGCGCGCTCGCCCGCCAGAGCCGCGGACCGGTCGGCCATGTGCCGCTCTCGATCGTCGAGCGCGGCCCGGCGGCTGTCGCGGAGGCGATGGCGGCGGAGACGCAGGCCGGCCGCCGGCTGATCGTCGCGGACGCGCTGACCGACGCGCATCTGATCGACCTGGGCGCAGCGGCCGGGCGCGACACCCTCATCACCGGCGGGTCCGGCGTCGCGACGGGCCTGCCGGGCGTGTTTCTCGCGCAGGGGCTGATCTCCGTGAGCCGCGCGCGCTGGGAAGGGGTGGACGGTCCCGGCGCGGCGGTCGCCGGCTCGGTCTCGCGCGCCACGCAGGCGCAGGTCGCGGCGCACCGCGCGGCCGGCTTCGCCGCGCGCACCGTGACCCCGGAGGAGGCGATGGCCCAGGGCGACGGCGGTCCGCTGGCGGACGAACTGGCGGACTGGGCCGCGGAGCAGTGGTCGCGCGACCCCGCCGCGGCCCCCCTGATCTACACCACCGCCGACCCCGAGGCCGTCTCGGCGGCGCAGGCGCGGCACGGGCGCGAGGCGCTGTCGGCGCGGTTCGAAAGCCTGACCGGCGCCGTCGCGGCGGCGCTTCTGGCGCGCGGGGCGCGGCGGCTGGTCTCCGCCGGCGGCGAGACCTCGGGCGCCGTCGTCGCCGCGCTGGGGCTGCGGGCGATGGCCATCGGGCCGGAAATCGACCCCGGCGTGCCCGCGCTCAAGGCCGAGGGCCGCCCGCTCGCGCTTGCGCTCAAGTCCGGCAATTTCGGCGGCCCGGCCTTCTTCGCCAAGGCGCTGGCGGCGCTGGGGAAGCCATGACGCCGGAGACGCGCCTGCGCGAGGAGATCGCACGCCTCGCCGCCTCGCTGTTCGCACGCGGGCTGACGCCCGGCGCCTCCGGCAACATCTCCGCCCGCCTTCCCGACGGCGGCCTGCTGGTGACGCCCACGGGCGCGTCCTTCGGCGCGCTTGACCCTGCGCGCATCTCCCGGCTCGACGCCGCCATGACCCCGGTCTCCGGCGACCCGCCGACCAAGGAGATGCCGCTGCACACGGCGTTCTACGCGACGCGCCGCTCGGCCGGCGCGGTTGCGCACCTGCACAGCGCGCACGCCGTCGCGCTCTCGGTGCTGCCCGAGACCGACCCGGAGGACGCCGTGCCGCCGCTCACGGCCTATGCGGTGATGAAGCTGGGGCGCGTCAAGCTGCTGCCCTACTTCATGCCCGGCGACCCGGCGATGGGCGACGCCGTGCGCGGCCTCGCCGGCAAGCGCTCCGCCGTGCTGCTGGCCAATCACGGGCCGGTGGTGGCGGGGCGCGACGTGGAGGCCGCGGTCTTCGCCATCGAGGAGCTGGAGGAGACGGCCAAGCTGGCCCTGCTGACGCGCGGCCTGTCTCCGCGCCTGCTGACCCCCGAGCAGATCGCCGCGCTCGGCGCGCGGTTCCCCGCCGACTGAGCGGGGCCGACGTCAGCCGGCCTTGCGGCTCGGCTTGAAGGGGGCCATGCCGGCGCGGGCGAGTTCGTCGGCGCGCTCGTTCTCTGGGTGGCCGGCGTGGCCCTTGACCCATTTCCAGACTACCTGATGCCGCGCCGCGGCGGCGTCGAGCCGGCGCCAGAGATCCTCGTTCTTCACGGGCTTGCGGTCGGCGGTCTTCCAGCCGTTGCGTTTCCAGCCATGGATCCAGCCGGTGACGCCGCCCTTCACATAGTTGCTGTCGGTGACGACTGTGATGGCGGCGGGCCGCTCCAGCGCCTCGAGCGCCGCTATGGCGGCCATCAGCTCCATGCGGTTGTTGGTGGTGTGCGCCTCGCCGCCGGACAGCTCGCGCTCGCGCGCCACCGCATCGCCGTCGCGCGCCTGCAGCAGCGCGCCCCAGCCGCCGGGGCCGGGGTTGCCGGAGCAGGCGCCGTCTGTGAAGGCGAAGAGCGCGCTCACGCGGCGCTGTCGCGCAGCACGCGGGGCACGCGGAATTCGACGCGCTCGACGGCGGTCTCGACGATCTCGACCGTCACGGCGTAGCGCTCGCGGAAGGCGTCCACCACGGCCTGCACCAGCTCCTCTGGCGCGCTCGCGCCCGCGGTCAGCCCGACCGAGCGCGCGCCCTCCAGCGCCCGCCAGTCGATCTCGCCGGCGTTCTGGGCGAGCTGCGCGTAGGGGCAGCCGGCCGTCCGCCCGACCTCGACCAGCCGGCGCGAGTTCGACGAGTTCGGCGCGCCGATCACCACCAGCGCGTCGATCCTGGGCGCGATGGCCTTCACCGCCGCCTGCCGGTTGGTCGTGGCGTAGCAGATGTCCTCGCGGTGCGGCCCCTCGATGGCGGGGAACCGCGCCTTCAGCGCGGCGACGATTTCGGCCGTGTCGTCCACCGAGAGCGTGGTCTGGGTGACGAAGGCGAGGCGCTCGGGGTCGCGCACCTCCAGCGTCGCGACATCCGCCGGCGTCTCGACCAGAAGCGCGGCGCCTTCGGGAAGCTGCCCCATGGTGCCGACCGTCTCGGGGTGGCCGGCATGGCCGACCATCACGATCTGGCGGCCCTGCTCATGGTGGCGGGCGGCTTCGATGTGGACTTTCGTGACCAGCGGGCAGGTCGCGTCCACCGCAAGCATGTTGCGCCGCGCGGCCTCCGCCGGCACCGCCTTCGGCACGCCATGGGCCGAGAACACCACCGGGCGGTCGTCGGGGCAGTCGTCGAGCTCCTCGACGAACACGGCGCCGCGGGCGCGCAGGCTCTCGACGACATGGGCGTTGTGGACGATCTCGTGGCGCACATAGACCGGCGCGCCCCATTTCTCCAGCGCCAGCTCCACGATGCGGATGGCCCGGTCCACCCCGGCGCAGAAGCCGCGGGGCGCGGCGAGATAGAGCATGAGCGAAGGCGCGGCGGTCATCGGCGGTGCTCCCGTGGTCTCGCCCCAGAGATACGGGGCGCGAGCGCCGCCGTCACCCCCCGCGCGCCCGCGCTGGGCCGCGACGATGCGTCCCCATCCACCCGACCCGTCCACCCGCCCCGGCCCTGGCGCGGGCTCAGGCCGCGTCGAGAAAGTCGCGCACGCGCGCAAACACGGCGTCGAACATCGCCGGGGTGAGCCGTCCGGTGTTGGTGTTGTAGCGCGAACAGTGGTAGCTCGCGAAGACGCGGGCGCCGCCGAGCTCGGCCTCGGCGCCGTGGCCGAAAGGGGCGTCGGCCAGCCGGCCGCCCAGCGCCCGCACCACGCTGCCATGGGCGATGCCGCCCAGCGTCACCACGGCACGCAGCCGCGGCGTCGCGGCGAGGCGCCCGCAGAGGAAACGCCGGCACGCGTTCACCTCGGCGCCGACCGGCTTGTTCTGGGGCGGCACGCAGCGCACGGCGTTGGTGACGATGCAGTCCCTGAGCTCCAGCCCGTCGTCGGGCCGCGCCTTGAAGGCGCCGTTGGCGAAGCCGTGGGCGGTCAGCGTGTCATAGAGGAGATTTCCGGCGTAGTCGCCGGTGAAGGGCCGCCCGGTGCGGTTCGCTCCGGTCACGCCCGGCGCCAGCCCCACCACCAGAAGGCGCGCGTCCGGGTCGCCGAAAGAGGGCACCGCGCCGTTGAACCATGCCGGCTCGCGCGCGGCGACTTCGGCGCGGTAGGCGGCGAGACGGGGGCAGATCGCGCAGCCGCGCGGGGCCTCGATCGCACTGTCGCGCGGGGCCTCCGGCTCAGGCGGCGTCGCTATCGTTCTGCTCCTCGTCGTCCTCGCGCCGCGGCGGCCGGGGCGGCCGGCCGATGACCTCGCGAAGTTCGTCGAGCTCGATGAAGTTGTCGGCCTGGCGGCGCAGATCGTCGGCGATCATTGGCGGCTGGCTGCGGATCGTCGAGACGACGGAGACACGGACGCCCTTGCGCTGCACGCCCTCGACCAGCGGCCTGAAGTCGCCGTCGCCGGAGAACAGGACCATGTGATCGATGCGCTCGGCCATCTCCATGGCGTCGACCGCCAGCTCGATGTCCATGTTGCCCTTGACCTTGCGCCGACCCATGCTGTCGGTGAATTCCTTCGCCGGCTTGGTGACCATCGTGAAGCCGTTGTAGTCAAGCCAGTCCACGAGCGGCCTGATCGGCGAGTACTCCTGGTCCTCCAGCAGCGCCGTATAGTAGAAAGCGCGAACAAGCTTCCCACGCCGCACGAACTCCGAACGGAGCAATTTATAATCGATGTCGAACCCAAGCGCACGGGCGGCGGCGTACAGGTTGGAACCATCGATAAACAGCGCAAGACGCTCATCACGATAGAACATGGCAGCTCCAAAAAAGGCGTCAGACTAGGCGGTTTTCCGCAGATCGCCCATGTTTCACTTCACGACAGCTTTGGCAATACGAGCCGATTTGCAACTCGTCCACATAGCCTTCAGTTGGCGCACCAACGCGGCGACAACATGGCGGCGTCCGCCAAATCAGGACGCCGCCCCCGGAACGATTCAACGGGTCGGCACCGGCGTCTCGCCCCTGTAGTCGTAGAATCCGCGCTTCGCCTTGCGGCCCAGCCATCCGGCTTCGACATACTTCACAAGAAGCGGACACGGTCGATACTTGGTGTCGGCCAGACCGTCGTGCAAGACATGCATGATGGCGAGGCAGGTGTCTAGGCCGATGAAATCGGCCAGCTGCAGAGGCCCCATCGGGTGATTGGCGCCGAGGCGCAGGGCCGTGTCGATCGCCTCGACGGTGCCCACGCCCTCATAGAGCGTGTAGATCGCCTCGTTGATCATCGGCAGCAGGATGCGGTTGACGATGAAGGCGGGGAAGTCCTCGGCGCTGGCCGGGGTCTTGCCGAGGCGCACGACGAGTGCGCGCAGCGTCTCGAAGGTGGCCTCGTCGGTCGCTATGCCGCGGATCAGCTCGACAAGCGGCATGATCGGCGCCGGGTTCATGAAGTGGAAGCCCATGAAACGCTCGGGCCTGTCGGTCGCGGAGGCGAGCCGCGTGATCGAGATGGACGAGGTGTTCGACGTCAGCAGGGTGTGGGGAGCGAGAAAGGGCGCGACGCTCTCGAAGATGCGCCGCTTCACGGCCTCGTCCTCCGTCGCCGCCTCGATGATGAGGTCGCAGGGGCCAAGCGCCTCGGCGTCGCCGGCCGTCGCGATCCGGGCCAGCGCCACGGCCTTGCCGGCGGCGTCCATCTGCCCGCGCCCGATCTGCCGGTCCATCGCCGCGTCAATGCGTGCGACGGCCGTCGACAAGGCGGCCGGCGCGACGTCCATCAGCCGGACGTCGTATCCGGCGGCGGCGAAGACATGGGCGATGCCCACGCCCATCTGTCCCGCGCCGATGACACCGACCGTGTTGATTTCCATGCGCTTCGCAGCTCCCGATGACGCCGTCCGGGAGGTCCGCCCGCCAGACGCGGGCGAACATTATGCGCCGCGTCGGCGCGGAGCAAGCGACCGGAGCCGTCCCGCGCAGGCTCAGCCGCCCCGGTTTACCGGATTGCCGACCATGGTGAGAAACTCGCGACGGGTCGCATGATCGTCGCGGAACACGCCGAGCATGGTGGAGGTCACCATGGACACGCCGTGCTTGTGGACGCCGCGGGTCGACATGCACTGATGCTCGGCCTCAAGCACCACCGCCACGCCCTTCGGCTGGAGCACGTCGCGGATGGCGTTGGCCACCTGCGCGGTCATCTTCTCCTGAACCTGCAGGCGCTTGGCGAAGCTGTCGACGACGCGGGCGAGCTTGGAGATGCCGACGACGCGGCGATCGGGCATGTAGCCGACATGGGCGCGACCGATGATCGGGGCGAGATGATGCTCGCAATAGCTCTCGAAACGGATGTCCCGCAGGATAACCATCTCGTCGTAGCCCTCGACCTCCTCGAACACGCGCTGGAGGTCCGCGTGCGGATCCTCATCGTAGCCGCGGAACCACTCGCCGTAGGCGCGCGCCACGCGGGAGGGCGTGTCTATCAGCCCCTCCCGCCCGGGGTCGTCGCCAGCCCAGCGCAGCAGCGTGCGCACCGCCTCCTCGGCCTCCTCCCGCGTCGGGCGCAGTTGCGGCGACGGGGCCTCACGCGGCAGGTCGGGACGATGCACGTTCATGGAAGACACTCCTCGATCGGCGCGCAGATTGCGCCGCCGCCTGCGTAAATAGGCCGCACGCCTGTGAGGGAAAGCCCCGATGCGCCTCGCCTGAGCGCAGCGCCTTCGACTACGCCGCGGCGAGCGCGCGCGCGATGTCCTCGAGCAGATCCTCGGGATCCTCGAGGCCGATTGAGATGCGCACCAGTCCGGGCGTGATGCCCAGCGTCTCGCGCGCCGCCTCGCTCAGGCGCTGGTGCGTCGTCGTCGCCGGATGCGTCACGAGGCTCTTGGCGTCGCCGAGGTTGTTGGAGATCGCGATGATGCGCAGCGCGTTGAGGAATCGGAACGCCGACGCCTGCCCTCCCGCCACGTCCAAAGAGATGACGCCGCCGCCGGCGGTCATCTGCGCCATGGCGAGGGCGTGCTGCGGATGGTCGGCGAGGCCCGGATAGAGCAGCCGCGCCAGCTTCGCATGCCCCTGGAGCGCCTGCGCGATGCGCGCCGCTGCGGCGGCCTGGGCGTCGCAGCGCAGGGCCAGCGTCTCCATGCCCTTGAGCATCACCCAGGCGTTGAAGGGACTCATCGCGCCGCCGGTGTGCTTGAGATAGGGCTCCAGCTCGCCGCGGACGTAGTCCTTCGAGCCCAGCACCACGCCGCCGAGGCAGCGCCCCTGCCCGTCGATGTACTTGGTCGCGGAGTACACGACGACGTCGGCGCCGAACTCCAGCGGGCGCTGGAACATCGGCGTGGCGAACACGTTGTCGATGACGACGCGGGCGCCCGCCGCATGGGCGATCTCCGACACGGCGCGGATGTCGGTGATCTCCAGCGTCGGGTTGGAGGGGCTCTCGAAGAAGGCCACCTTCGTGTTCGGCCGCATGGCGGCCTTCCAGGCGTCAAGGTCGCGGCCGTCCACCAGCGTGATCTCCACGCCGAAGCGCGGCAGCAGCGTCTCGACGATGTAGAGGCATGAACCGAACAGCGCGCGGGCCGCCACCACATGGTCGCCGGCGCGCAGCATGCACATCATCGCGGCGTTGACCGCCGCCATGCCGGAGGCGGTGGCGAAGGCGTCCTCGGCGCCTTCCAGCGACGCGATCCGCTCCTCGAACATGCCAACGGTAGGGTTGCCGTAGCGCGCGTAGATGTAGCCGGGATCCTCGCCCTTGAAGCGCGCCTCGGCGGCCTCGGCGTCGGGATATACGAAGCCCTGCGTCAGAAAAAGCGCCTCGGACGTCTCCTGGAACTGCGAGCGCTTGACGCCCGCATGGACCAGCCGCGTGCGCTGGCGCAGGGGAGCCTCGGCTCCGTCGCGATCATGGTCCTTCACCGCCGCACCCCTTCCGTCCCGATCGCAGCGGCCCGCCGCCGCGCGACTGCAGGATGCGCTAGCGAGCCGGGGCCCGCGGGTCAAGCGCGCGGCGTTTCACCGGAAATCAACTTCCGTCGCGTACGATTCATCGAGACGTCGCAAGCTCGTCGCGATCTTCAGGCAACAGGTGAGGTGGCGCGCGCAACCGCCCGCCAGCGTTGTCGCCGGGGTCGCCACAACCGTCGACGCAGGATGAACGGAGGCGTGACCGCATGGCGGCGTCCGGGTTCACCACGGGATCGGTCCTGCGCTTGCGGCCGGGGCGGCCGCGGACCGCGCCGGCCGAGCGGTTCGTCCCGCGGCAGGCGCCGCAGCGCGCCGCGGCCTACGCGCTGGAGCTGCGCAGGGCGATCGAGAGCGCCGCGAGACGACGGCTCCCCGAGGACGTGCGCGCCGAGGAGATCACGATCCTCTGCTGCTTCCATGCGTCGCTGGTGCTCAACGCCGTCACCGGCGGAAGCGCGACGATGACCTTCTCCGCCCGGTGTCACGAAGAGCGGCTTCGCGCCGCGAACGTCGCGCGGCGGATGGCGTGGTCGGCGACGGCGGCGCTGGTGGATTTCGGCTGCGCGGTGCTGCGCGGCGAGGCGGCCCACTGCGAGGCCGCGTGGCTCAAGCATCGGCGGCGCGCCGCCGCGCAGGGGTCTCCGCCGAGCCCCATGTGAAGCGGCCGGGCTTGTTCGCGGCCGCCGCATCGACAATGTTGCGGCGTGTCATCCGAAGGAGCCGCCCCATGCAAGCCCCCATCGCCCTGCACTACTGGCCGACGCCCAACGGATGGAAGATCTCCATCGCGCTGGAGGAGATGGGCCTCCCCTACGAGACGCATTTCGTCAACATCGGCGCCGGCGAGCAGTTCGAGCCCGAGTTCCTCAGGATCGCTCCGAACAACCGGATGCCGGCGATCGTCGATCCCGAGGGCCCCGACGGCGCGCCGATCTCGATCTTCGAGTCCGGCGCGATCCTGCAGTATCTCGCCCGCAAGACCGGAACCTTCTGCGGCGCGACCGAGCGCGAGCGCATCGAGGTCGACCAGTGGCTGATGTGGCAGATGGGCGGCGTCGGCCCGATGGCGGGGCAGGCGCATCATTTCCTCACCTACGCGCCGGAGAAGATCCCCTACGCCATGGACCGCTACCGCAACGAGGTGAACCGCCTCTACGGCGTCCTGGACCGGCGCCTCGCCGACCGCGATTTCGTCGCGGGCGCCTACTCCATCGCCGACATGGCGATCTGGCCCTGGGCCCAGGGCTGGGAGCGGCAGGAGCAGGACATCGCCGCCTTCCCGAACATGAAGGCGTGGCTGGACCGGATGTGGGCGCGCCCCGCCGTCCAGAAGGGCAAGGCCCTTGGCGCGGAGCGACGCATGAACCTCGCCGACGACAAGGCCGCCCAGTCGGTGCTGTTCGGTCAGAAGGCGCGCTAGGCCGCCCTGCGTCGTCCGGAGGCTACCGCCTGAGCCAGCGGAAGGTCTCGGACGCCGCCAGCCCGGCCGCCATCGCGATCGCGATGGCGATGATCCCGTAGACCAGCGGCTGCTGCCGCGACGCGTCGTAGAGCAGCCTCTCGATGCCGGCCTTCGCGACGTCGATCTCGGTCTCGAAGACGTCGATCACCCTGCGGTCGCGGGTGAGCAGCACCGTGACCCGATAGGCGCCTTCGACGATGTTGGCGGGCAGCTGGAAGCTGGCGCGGAACAGCACGTCGCCCGTCACCGCCACCCCGCCCGGCGCGATGACGTAGAGGCCCGAGCTCTCGCGCAGGCGCGTGACGGCGTCGAGGAACGCCTCCCGCTCGTCGCCTGTGCTCGCGGCGTCCACGAGGCGGAGCGCGTGGCGCAGGGAGACCCGGTGCCTGAGGTTCTCGGTATGGCTGATCGTCTCGTCGATCGGCCCGGTCGCCGCCACGGCGTAGTAGCTCGGCGCGGCGTCCACCAGCTCCGAACTGGTGTTGGCCCAGACCCCCAGGACGCGCGACTTGCGGCGCACCAGCACCGGGGTCGACGGCCCGGCGATGCGCACCACCACGCCCATCCGCCCCTCCAGCGGCGGGGCGATCCGCGCCACCGCGCCATAGACGAACAGCTCCGAGCCGTCGAAGCCGGCCGTGATCGCGATGCGGTTCTGGCTCACATCCGCGACGACCCGTTCTGCGGGGGCGCGGCCCGCCGCCGCGAGCAGCAGGAGCGTCGCCGCGATCAGCGCGCGCGCCGTCATGTCGGCGCGGCCAGAGAGTACAGCTCGCCGGGCGTGCTCACGAGGTCGACGGCGAGCTTCGCGCAGACCAGAAGCACCAGCGCCGCCAGCAGGAAGCGCAGCTGCTCGCCACGAAGCCTCGCGCCCAGCATCGCCCCGAACTGCGCGCCGAACACGCCGCCCACGATCAGCAGCACCGCGAGAACGACGTCGACGGACTGGGTCTCGACCGCGTGCAGCAGCGTCGTGAAGCCCGCCAGCAGGGTGATCTGGAAGAGCGACGTGCCGATCACCACGCTCGTCGGCATCCCGAGGATGTAGATCATCGCCGGGATCATGATGAAGCCGCCGCCGACGCCCATCACCGCCGCCAGCACGCCGACGGCGAGTCCGATCAGCAGCGGCGGTATCGCGCTGATGTAGAGCTTGCTCTCGCGGAACCGCATCTTGAGGGGCAGCTTCAGCGCCCAGCCATGGCCGTGCTTCTTCGGCGCGCCGCCCGGGCGGCGCGCGGCGCGCAGGGTGCGCACGCTCTCCACCATCATCAGCCCGCCCACGGCGCCGAGAAACACGACGTAGCAGAGCGAGACCATCAGCTCGACCTGCCCGAAGGCGCTGGCCAGCGCGAACAGCCGCACGCCGAAGAACGAGCCGACGACGCCCCCCGCCAGCAGCACCAGCCCCATCTTCACGTCAACCGCGCGCCGCCGCCAGTAGGCCAGCGCGCCCGACAGCGAGGAGGCGACGATCTGGTTAGCCTGGCTCGCGACGGCGACCGCGGGCGGGATGCCGATGAAGATGAGAAGCGGCGTCAGCAGGAAACCGCCGCCGACCCCGAACAGGCCGGAGAGCACGCCGACGCCGCCGCCCAGCGCCAGCAGGAGCAGGGCGTTCACGGAGATCTCGGCAATCGGCAGATAGATCTGCATCGCACCCGCAACACCGGAATGGAGGGGAGCCTAGGCCAGCCCGCGCCGCCGCGCCAGTTGCGATGCGGCGAGCGCCGAAGGCGCCGGACGAAGCGCGCGCAAGGGCCGCGGGGGTGCGCCCGCCTCAGACCGGACGGGGCGGCGGCACGGCGAAGAACGCCGCCATCGCCGCCTCGCGCAGCATCGCCGTGCGCTCGCGCGGGCAGAACGCGGTGACGCGCAGCACGACCTTGGCGAGCTCGGTGGTGTGGACGCTGACGAGCGGCGACGGGTCGCGCAGCCGGGCGCCGGCGGTCTTCTCGATCCGGGCGGCGTAGCGCCGCGCAAGCTCGCCGAAGTCGGCCGCGGCCGCCTCCACCGCCGCCTGCACCCGGTCGCGCGCCCCGAGCGCGTCGCCGCCCGGCTCGCTATGGATGTCGAGGCTGAAATAGATGAAGCGCTTGCGGAAGCTGTTGTTGATCACCGGCGCGGAGAGCAGGAGGCTGTTGGGCACGGAGACGACGCGGCCGGTGAGGTTGTAGTCGTAGGGGTCGATCTCCTGCAGCACCGTCGCCAGCAGGTTCTCGTCGATCACCTCGCCCGAATGCGGCCCGATCTCGATCCAGTCGCCCACCGAGAACGCCTGGCTGACGCCCCGCCAGGTCGCGCCCGTCACGCAGAGCCAGAGCTCCTTGGTCGCGATCACCACCGCCACGGCGACGGCGGCGATCGACAGCGCGAAATCCTCGATCTCCTGCAGCCATAGCGCGAAGAGCGCCAACACGACGACTGCGCTGGAGACGTTCTTGACGAGGCTGATCCAGTAGCGCTGCCGGTCGCTGAGGATGTCGTCGCGCCCGCGCACCAGCCGCACGAGCAGCCAGCGCGCGGCCATGGTCGCCAGCACGATCAGGATCGACAGCAGCAGCTTGATCGGGACGACCGGCGCGAGTTCGGCCTCGACGCCCAGCATCTCCGGCGTCACGGCGCAGCCCCCCCGCCCGCCGCCGGAAGCCAGCGATGCACGAAGCCGAGCTTCTCGCGCGTCGGCGGCGTCAGCACGAAGGGATAGACGTCGGCGAGGCCCATGGAGCGGTTGACGTGGTTCAGCGCGATGGTGAGCTCGCCGCCGACGTTGAGCACCGTCCCGGCGTCGTCTGCCGCGTAGGGGTCGAAGCCGCCGCCGCCCGCCGTCTCCAGCGCCGGCGAGGACAGGCCGACGCGCGCGGCGCTGTCGACGATGTCCACGAGGTGCAGGTGATGGGCGAAGGTCTCCGCCCAGTCCTCGTGCGGGTGCGCGGCGGCGTAGTCGGTCAGGTGGCCTTCCGGCGGCGCGGCCTCGCCGTCCGCGGCGTTCGCGTAATGCGCGTCGAGCGCGGCGCCGTAGTCGGCGCGCTCGTCGCCGAAAAGCGGCCTGAACGCGTCGAGGAACCCCGGCGCCTGCGCCAGCCGTTCGAAGACCAGGTGGCCAAGCTCATGGCGGACATGCCCGGTCATTGTGCGATAGCGCTCGGCGAGGTTGGCCCGCCGGGCCTCGCGGATCGCCGGGTCCGCCTCGGCGACGTTCAGCGTCACGACGCCCTCCATGTGGCCCATCGTGACCTGCGCGGCCCCGGCGGAGGTGCTCTCGGAGAGCATGTCGAACACCGGCGGCGCATGGGGGTCGGCGTCGGTGAAGAGGCCCCAGCGCATCAGGCCGGCGACCACCCAGCGCTTGGCGCCCTCGGCCTCGGCCCACAGCGCGTCGTTGTCGTCCACCCCGCGGTCGGGCGAGGTGCGCGTCATGGCGCAGGCGGCGCAGAACGCCCCTTGCCCGCCGCCCGGCGCCGCGGCCCAGTTGCAGCCGATGGCGTCGCGGTTCGCGCAGGGCTGCGACGCCTCGACCGTCGCGAAGCGCCGGCCGCGCGGGTCGAAGACCAGCGCGGCGCCGCAGGCCATGCAGGCGGGGTTCCGAAAGAAGATGCGCGCGCCGCAGCACGGGCACTCGAATACGTCCATCGCGCATCTCCCGACGCGGTTTCACGGTTCGACCGCCCGGATCAGTGGGCCGAACGCCGCCCGGCTTCAAGGAGGATAAACGCGGCTCAGCCCGCGGCGGTTTCGGCCGCGACCTGCGCGGCGCTGCGGCGTCCGCGCTCGGTCGCGCTTTTCAGCTGGCCGCAGGCGGCGAGGATGTCCTGCCCGCGCGGGGTGCGCACCGGGCTGGCGTAGCCGGCGCGGTTCACGATCTCGGCGAAGGCCTCGATGCGCTCCCAGCTCGACCGCTCGTGGCTGGCGCCGGGCCAGGCGTTGAACGGGATCAGGTTGATCTTGGCGGGGATGCCCGCGATCAGCCGCACGAGGCGCCTGGCGTCGGCGTCGCTGTCGTTGACGTCCTTCAGCATCACATACTCGAAGGTGATGCGCTCGGCGTTGCTCAGGCGCGGATAGGCTCGGCACGCGTCGAGCAGCGCCGCGATGTTCCACTTCCGGTTGATCGGCACGAGCTGGTCGCGCACGTCGTCGGTGGTGGCGTGCAGCGAGATGGCCATGAGCGTGCCGGCCTCGGCGCCCCAGCGCGGGATCATCGGGGCCACGCCCGAGGTCGAGAGCGTGATGCGGCGGCGCGACAGGCTCAGCCCGTCGCCGTCCATCGCCAGCTTCATGGCGTCGCGCACGCCCTCGAAGTTGTAGAGCGGCTCGCCCATGCCCATCAGCACGATGTTGGAGAGCAGCCGCCGGCCGTCGATGCTCGCCTGCGGGCGCTCGCCGGGCTTCGGCCATTCGCCGAGGTCGTCGCGGCAGACGAGGATCTGGCCGACGATCTCCGCCGCCGTCAGGTTACGCACCAGCTTCTGCGTGCCGGTGTGGCAGAACGAGCAGGTCAGGGTGCAGCCGACCTGGGAGGAGACGCAGAGCGTGCCGCGATCCTCCTCCGGAATATAGACCGCCTCGACCTCGTGGCCGCCGTCGATGCGCAGCAGATACTTGCGGGTGCCGTCCTGCGAAACCTGCCGCGTCACGATCTCCGGTCGGTCGATCCGGAAACTGGCCGCAAGCTCGGCGCGAAACCCCTTGGAAAGGCTCGTCATCGTCTCGAAATCGCGGGCGCCGCGCTGGTACAGCCAGCCGGCGAGTTGCCCGGCGCGCATCCGCGCCTGAGCGGGCGACGTCCCCGCCGCCTCCAGCGTCGCCGCAAGCGCGTCGCGGGGCAGGCCGACGAGATTCGGGCGCGCCTGCGCGGGCGCGCGCTTCAGCGCCGCCGTCTCCGGCACGAGGGGAGCGATTCCTGTCATCCGCGTGAGATAGGCCGACGCGCCCCGCGGCGCAACGCAGGCCTTGCGCCGCGCGCGCCGGATGGGGGCCGGATCAGGAGCAGAGGCGCTGCGCCTCCTCCAGCGCCGCGGTGAAGCCGATCAGCGAATAGGTGTCGATCGTGGTCGTGCCGCGCGAGGAGACGCCCGTGAGCTTGGCGTCCACGCCCCGCTTCATGGCCTCCACGGCCCGGTCGTCCGCGGCGGCGTTCTCGAACCACGCGTTCTCGCCGTCGGTGAACATCGCGAAGGTGTCGGTCCCGATCTGCACCCGAACGGTCGAGCCTTCGCGGAAGGGGTAGCCGACCACGGTGTTGACCTCGTTGCGCACGCCGTCGGAGGGGCGCACCGACACCATCAGGTAGATGTCGCCGCGGTTGGCGCTGACGCGGCGGCCATCCCGCTGCGCGACCCAGGATTTCGGGGCCGAGACGATCCAGCACAGCCGCGAGGCGCCGGAACCGGACTCGAACACGCTCCAGTTCTGCTGCGCGCCCGCCCGGTCGACCGCCTGCGCCGCGGCCGGCGCCGCGCTCCAGAGCGCCGCCGCCATCGTCATCGCCGCCAGCGCCAAGCCGGCCGCCCGTGTCGCACTCTTCGCCATCGCCATGTCGCGCCGCTCCGTCTCGCCAGTTCCGCCTCACGACCCCGTGACGTCGGGGCCTTCCCGGTCGCGCGGCGGCGCCGCCACGACCGCGACCCTGTTTCATCAGGGCCGATTACGCTCTAGTCTAGCCCCAAGGCGGGCGCCGACGCCAGACTTGCCGACCGGGGATGGCGCGCCTCGGCGCCGGTTTCCCGTGAAGGCTGCCGCACCTTGAGCCAAAACCCCGCCGACGCCCGCGACGCCGCCATACCGGCGGCGGAGGACAGCGACGACGCGCTGATGCTGCGCGTGGCCGCCCGGGACCGCGCTGCCTTCGCCGCACTGTTCGGTCGCTACGCGGGTCGGGTTAAGGGCTTCATGCAGCGCGCCGGGTTTCCGCCCCACGAGGCCGACGAGGCGGCCCAGGAGGTGATGCTGACCGTGTGGCGTCGGGCCGAGACCTTCGACCCGACCCGCGCCGGCGCCGGCACCTGGCTCTTCACCGTCGCGCGCAACCGGCGCATCGACCTGATGCGCCGCCGCAGGCCCGAGCCCGACCCGCTCGACCCGCATTTCCAGCCCGACCCGGCGCCGCCCGCCGACGTCGCCGCCGCCGTGGCCGACCGCGACGCCGCGGTGCGCGCCGCGCTCGCCACCCTGCCGCCGGAGCAGCTTGAGGTCGTGCGCCTCGCCTATTACGAGGGCCTCAGCCAGAGCGAGGCCGCCGCGGCGCTCGGCGCGCCGCTCGGCACCGTCAAGTCGCGCCTGCGCCTCGCCGTCGCCCGCCTGCGGGAGGCGCTGGGCGCGGATTTCGCCGAGGAGCTCTTCGATGACTGACCTTGTGGACGCGCCGGCCGATCCGGTGCTCGCCGTGGCGCTGCGCGGCGGCGTCGTGGAGCGCCGCCATCGCGGGGCATACGCGGTGTGCGCGGCCGGCGGCGAGATCGTCGATAGCGCGGGTGACGTCGAGCGCCGCATCCTGCCGCGCAGCGCCATCAAGCTGTTCCAGACGCTGCCGCTGGTCGAGAGCGGCGCGGCGGACGCATGCCGCCTCGACGCCCGCCGCCTCGCGCTCGCCTGCGCCTCGCACGAGGGCTCGGCGGCGCATTCAGGTCAGGTGGCGCAGTGGCTCGCCGAGATCGGCCTCGGAGAGCGCGACCTGATGTGCGGCGCCCATCCGCCGAAGGAAAAGGCCGCGCGCGACGCGCTGCGCGCCGCCGGCGAAAAGCCCAGCCAGCTCCACAACAACTGCTCCGGCAAGCATGCGGGCTTCCTCACCCTCGCGCGGCGTCTCGGCGCCCCGACGGCCGGCTACGTCGCCGTCGACCATCCGGTGCAGAAGGCGGCGCAGGAGGCGTTCTCGCAGGCCGCCGACGAGGAGACGCCGATGGGCTGGGCGGTGGACGGCTGCTCCGCGCCCAACTTCGCCGTGCGCCTGCGCGGCCTCGCCCTCGCCGCCGCCCGCGTGGCGGACCCGCAGGCGGGCTTCGGCTGCGGGCTGCGCGCGGCGTCGGCGGCGCGGCTGCGCGACGCGATGATCGCGCACCCCTTCGAGGTCGCCGGCGCCGGGCGCGCCTGCACCGAGCTGATGGAGGCCGCGGCGGGCCGCGCGGCGATCAAGACCGGGGCCGAGGGCAGCTTCATCGCGATCCTGCCCGCGGGCGACGGCCGTCCGGCGCTCGGCGTCGCGCTGAAGATCGACGACGGCGCCACGGAGGCCGCCGAATGCGCCATGGCCGCGCTCCTCGTCCGCTTCGGCGCGGTCGATCCCGCCGATCCCCGGGTGCGGCGGCGGCTGGCGCCGGCGTATCGCAACCTCCGCGGCGTCGACGTCGGCGGACTTCGCGCGGCGGGGCCCTTGGACACGAAATCTTAAGCCTGTGCCGTGATCGTCTGCCCCGTGTCGCGAAGGAGAGGCGCATGGGCAACGCGCAAAGCGCAAATCTGGTCGAAGGCGGTGTCGCTCTCGTTGACGAGGCGGTGGTCGAGAGCCTGCGCGCCATCTTCGGCGACGCCACGGGGGCCCTCATGTCCAAGACCCGCGCCATCATCACCGAACGCCTCGGCCAGATGGACGGCGTGACGGCCTCCGGCGAAGTCGAGACCCTTGGCCGCCTCGCGCACGAGGTCGGCGGGATGTCCGCGCAGGTCGGCCTCAGCCGCCTGAGCGCCACGGCCCTGTCGCTGGAGGCCCTCTGCGGGCGGTCGCCCACGGGCGACGCGGTGCGCCGGGCCTACGCCGAGGTGGCCTCGGTCGCGCGCGCCTCGCTGGAGCGCCTCCCCCAGGCCTGACCCGCCCGGACGCCCTTTCGGCCCTGCGCCGGGCCCGCTATCTTGGGTCTGCATCGCATCGATGAGGCCGCATGATGACCCTTTCGGACGCCGCCGCTCAGGCGGACGCCGCCCCGCTTCGATTCGCAGACCCCGACGAACCGGCTCTCCCCTTGCACCTCGCGACCCAGCGCTCGCTGCCGCAGGTCGCCGCGTCCCTGCCTGACGCCGGGCGCCGGTGGATCGAGGCGACGGGCTACGACGCCGCCGCGGGTCGCTGCATCGTGCTGCCGGATGGCGCGGGCGGCGTGGGCGGCGCGATCTTCGGCCTTGCCGCGGACGAGACGCGGCCCTTCGCGGCGGCGGCGGCGGCGGACGCGCTGCCGGCCGGCGCCTGGCGCATCGCGACGCCGCTGGACCCCGAGGCGGCGGACGAGGCCGCGCTCGGCTGGCTGCTGCACGGCTACCGCTTCGGCCGCTACCGCACGGAGGCCGCGCCGCGCGCGCGGCTCGCCGCGCCCGTAGGCGTCGACGCGCGGCGGACCGAGGCGATCGCCGCCGGCGTCGCGCTCGCGCGGGACCTCGTGAACACACCGGCCAACGACCTTGGCCCCGATCGCCTCGAAAGCGCGGCGCGCTCGCTGGCCGAGGGCTTCGGCGCGACGTTCGACGTCGTCTCCGGCGCGGCGCTGGAGACCGGCTTCCCGATGATCGCCGCCGTGGGCCGGGCCGCCGCCGAGCCGCCCCGCCTGATCGACCTGCGCTGGGAAGGCGCGGCCGACGGCCCGCGCGTCACGCTCGTCGGCAAGGGCGTCTGCTTCGACACCGGCGGGCTCGACCTCAAGCCCGCCGCCGGGATGCGGCTGATGAAGAAGGACATGGGCGGCGCCGCTTGCGCGCTGGGTGTCGCGCGGATGGTGATGGCGGCGGGCCTGCCGCTGCGGCTGCGGGTGCTGATCCCGACCGTCGAGAACGCTGTCTCCGCCGCCGCCTTCCGCCCCGGCGACGTGCTGCGCAGCCGCAAGGGGCTGACGGTCGAGATCGGCAACACCGACGCCGAGGGGCGGCTGGTTCTGGCCGACGCGCTGACGCTGGCCTGCGAGGAGGCGCCTGACCTGCTCGTGGATTTCGCCACATTGACCGGCGCCGCGCGCGTCGCGCTCGGGCCCGACCTGCCGGCGCTCTTCACAGACGACGACGCGCTGGCGCTGGAGTTCGCCGAGAGCGGCGCACGGGTGCGCGATCCGCTGTGGCGCCTGCCGCTCTGGAGCGGCTACGACGCGATGCTGAAGTCGCCCGTCGCCGACCTAGACAACGCGCCGGCCGGCGGCATGGCCGGCGCCGTCACGGCGGCGCTGTTCCTGCGCCGGTTCGTCGAGCCGGGAACGCGCTGGGCCCATCTCGACGTGTTCTGCTGGGCGCCGAAGGCCGCGCCCGGGCGCCCGATGGGCGGCGAGCTTCAGGCCGGGCGCGCTCTCTTCGACCTGCTGTCGCGCCGGCATGGCTGAACGGCGGCGCGACCCCAGGCTGACCCCGGCGCGCGACGACCTCGCTGCGGAACAACTGCGCGGCGTCGTCGCCGCTGCGCGCTACGCCGCGCCGCGCTGGCGCGTGGTCTGCGTCGCGGCGGCGCCGGTGACCGCGACGCCCGACGGCGACGCGCCGATGACGACGCAGCTCCTGATGGGCGAACGCTTCGCCGTCTATGAGGACGCGGGCGGCTGGTCCTGGGGGCAGGGCGCGCGCGACGGCTATGTGGGCTACACGCCGTCGGCGGCGCTGGAGCCGGTCGCGGGACCCGACGACGCGCCGCCGACGCACCGCGTCTCGGCGCTTCAGGCGACGGTCTACGAGCGCCCGGACATCAAGAGCCGCCCCGTCGCCGCCGCGCCGATGGGCGCCCTGCTGCGCGCCACGGGCGGCGACGGCGGCGGCTTCGTGACGCTGGCCGAGCGGGGCCATGTCTGCGTCCAGCACGTCGCGCCGGCTGACAGCTTTGAGCCGGACTGGGTGACGGTCGCGCTGGGTTTTCTCGGCGCGCCCTATCTCTGGGGCGGGCGCACCGTCGCCGGCGTCGACTGCTCGGGTCTCGTGCAGGTCGCGCGGCAGGCGGCGGGCTTCGACTGTCCGCGCGACAGCGACATGCAGGAGGCCGCGCCGGGCCGAGACGTCGCCCCGGGCCGGGAGCGGCGCGGCGACCTGATCTTCTGGCGCGGCCACGTCGGCGTCATGCTCAGCCCGTCGAGGATGCTCCACGCCAACGCCAACTCGATGACGACGCGCATCGAGCCGCTCGCCGAGGCCGCGGCGCGGATCGCGGCGGCGGGATACGGCGAGCCCTTGGCGCGGCGCAGGTGGCCCGGGCGGCTTGCGCGGCCCGCTCGCTGACCGGGGCTCTTTCGACACCGGCGCCGAACGGGCTACCATCGCGCGCGTCCACCGGATGCGTTCCGTCTTGAGAGGATCCGAGGAATGTTGATGCGATCGGCGGCCGTCGCCGCGACCGCTCTGTGCGCCGCCTGCGCCAGCTCCGCGCCGCCCGCCCCGGCGCCCCGGCCCGCGGCCCCGGCCGCGGCGCCCGCGCCCGAGCAGAGGCCCATGACGGAGCAAGGGCTTGGCGCGGCTCAAGACTTCGGGCGCTGGCGCGAGGAGTTCGCCGCGCGCGCGACGGCGCAGGGCGTCGCGCCGTCGGTGGTGAGCTCGGCGCTTCGGGGCGTCGCGCCCGACCCGCGCGTGCTGGAGCTCGACGGCCGCCAGCCGGAGTTCACCCGGCCCATCTGGGACTACATCGACAGCGCCGTATCCGAGAGGCGGGTGGCCGACGGACGCCGCCTCGCCGCCGAGAAGGCCGCCGAGCTCGCCGAGATCGAGCGCCGCCACCGCGTCCCGCGCGAGATCGTGCTCGCGATCTGGGGCGGAGAGAGCGGCTATGGCGCGAACTACGGCGACATGTCGGTGATCCGGTCGCTCGCCACCCTGGCCTGGGAGGGGCGGCGGCGCGACTTCGGCGAGGAGCAGCTCCTCGCCGCGCTCCGCATCGTCGAGGCCGGGGACGTGACGCCGGCCGGCATGGTCGGCAGCTGGGCCGGGGCCATGGGCCACACCCAGTTCATCCCGACCTCCTACCTCGCCTACGCCGTCGACCATGACGGCGACGGCCGGCGCGACCTGTGGAGCGCCGACGCGCTGGACGCCCTCGCATCCACCGCCAACTACCTGTCGAGCTTCGGCTGGCGCTGGGGCGAGCCCTGGTTTGTCGAGGTCAGGCTGCCGGCGGGCGTCGACCCCGGCCTCGCCGACGGCGCCAAGCGCCCCGAGCCCTTCTGGCGCGGCCTCGGTCTCGCCCGGGCCGACGGGGCGCCACTGCATTCGGCCGGCGACGCCGAACTGCTGCTGCCGGCGGGCGCGCGCGGCCCAGCCTTCCTGACCTACCACAACTTCGACGTCATCAAGCGCTACAACAATGCGACTTCCTATGCGCTCGCCATCGGGCATCTGGCCGACCGCATCGCCGGCGGCGGCCCCTTCCTCGGCGACTGGCCGCGCGGCGACCGCCCGCTGTCGCGCAGCGAGAAGGAGGAGATGCAGCAGCGCCTCGCGGCGGCCGGCTTCGACCCGGGCGCGGCGGACGGCGTGGTGGGGCCTGACACCCGCACGGCGATCCGCGGCTGGCAACGGGCGCGCGGGCTTCCCGCCGACGGCTACGACAGCGCCGCCCTGCTGGAGGCGCTGCGGCGGGAGGCGCCGCGATGAGCCGCCGCGCCATGATCGGCGGCCTTGCGGCCCTCGCCGTCCTGCCGCTCGGCGCCCCGGCGACCGCGCAGCTCGGGGCGGCGCTGGGGCGGAGCGGCGCAGGCGGCGGCGACCGGCGCGCCGGCGTGGACGAGGCCCTGCGGCGCACCGTCACCCTGGTGCTGCGCGCCGAGGCCCGCGGCGCCAACCCGCTGCCGGACTTCATCACCGACCCCCAGCCGCTGGATGAGGAGTTGATGGCGCTGCTTGTCCCCGGCGGCAGGCTGTCGGCCGACTTTCCGGCGCAGCCGGTGCCGGAGCGCATCGACCGCCGTCTTCCCCACGCGAGGGGCGCCACCGTCTGGATCGCCGCCGGCACGGCGCTGGCGGAGATCGATCCGGTGCGGCTCAGGGTGCTGTCGGTGGCGCCGGACGTGCTGCCGCCGCAACTCTAGGCCCGGGACCGGCGCTTGGGCGGAATTCTGACCGCCCGGGGTTCGGTTCGGGAATCGAGGGCGGTCGCATGGGTCGCATCGTCAGCCCCTCCGCGTGCGCCGCCGCGGGGCGAGCCGCTCCGGCTGAAATGCGGCGCAGTCTCACCATCACCGTCTTGGTTCGCCCGTGGATCGGCGAGGGGGCGCGACGATGACCGGCGCTGCACGGCGCCGACATGGCGGGAACAGGGACGCCGCATGCCGGCTGCCGTCCACGCATGGCCGGGGTGATGCGCTGTCGCCGCCGAAACGCACGACCCATCGCCCCCCAGTCTCCCGAAGCCGGATGCCGCGCGCGTCTCCGAAGACTGCGTTGCGGGGCGAGGACGGCGCCTGCGACATGAACACCGCCGCGTCCCGCTGCAGCCCGCCGTCCGGCGCGGCCCTTCCGGGACCGCGTCCGCCACGCTGATCGGTCCGGCGGGCCTTCCCGCAAAGCGTCCTGCGCGGCGTGCGCGCGGCGTTGCATGGCGCATCGACAGCAAAGCGATCTGCCGAGGCAGTCGTTCATTGCCCAGGAGACGCGGGCCAGAAGACGCGGGCCAGAAGACGCGGGCCAAAAGACGCGGGCCAGGCGACGCGGGCGCCACCCGCTTCCTCCGGCCAACGCCGCGGCGTCGTGAAGGCGTCATGCAACGCGTTCAAGATCGCGGCGAGCAGGGAAGCGGCGGGCGCGGGGATGACCATAGACTGGACCGCGCTGAGCGACCCGGAAATCATCGCGCGGCTCGCCCTGCAACTCGTGCTGTTCGCCGCCTCGGCGACCTTCTCGATGTCGGAGACCTGTCTGTTCTCCTTGCGGGAGGCAGACCTGCGGCGGCTCGAGGACGCCGGCCGACCCGGCGGGCGCCGCCTTCGGGCGCTGCTTGACGAGCCGCGGCGGCTGATCGTCTCGATCCTGTGCGGCAACGAACTGATCAACATCCTCGCGACGATCAACCTCACCGGCGTGATGCTCGCGCTGTTCGGCAGCCCCGAGGCCGCCGGCCTCGTCAACACGCTCGTGATGCTGCCGGCTCTGCTGATCCTGTGCGAGATCACGCCCAAGACGGTCGCAGTCACGGCCCCGGTTCCCATCGCCACGCGGATCGTCGAGCCGGTGATGACCGTCTGGGTCCGCATCGTCGCGCCGCTGCGCTGGCTCGTGCGGCTCGCGTCGGACCGGATCACGACGGCGCTGATCGGCGAGAGCCGCGAGGAGCGCAACCTGCTCAGCACCGACGATTTCGAGGCGTTCCTGCGCGACGTGGAGGGCGAAGGCGCAGTCAGCGCCGGGGAGCGGCGCCTCATCGTCAACCTCATCGAGGCCGTCGACACGCCGATCACGCAGATCATGGTGCCGCGGCCGCAGGTCGCCTTCCTCAGCGCCGACCTCCCGCCGGCCGAAATGCTGGAGGCGTTCCGCCGGCTGCGCCATCGCCGCGTGCCGGTCTATCGGCGCACGCGGGACGCCATCGTCGGCTTCCTGCGCGAGGAGCGCGTCCTCGAAGCCTGCGCCGCCGCGGCGCCGGGCGTCCCGACGATCGAGGCGCTGCTGGCGCCCGCGAGCTTCGCGCCGACGACGCAGACGGTCGGCGAACTGGCGGAGACCTTCAAGAACGGCGACCATCACGCCGTGCTCGTGGTCAACGAGTTCGGCGGCGTCGACGGGCTGGTTTCCGCCGATGACGTGTTCGGCTACCTGACACGCGGTCAGGCGGTCTATCTGGAGGCGCATGCCGACATCGCCGAGCCGGCGCCGGGCGTGTTCCGTTGCGCGGGGCTCACGCCGATCGGGGCGCTGCGCCGCGCGACCGGCCTGCCGCTGGAAAGCGCCGACGCGGTGGCGACGGTGGGCGGACTGATCCTCGCGCTCATGCGGCGGCTGCCGAAGGTGGGGGAGACCGTCGCGGACGGCGGCGTGGCGTTCCGGGTGGAGGCGATGTCCGACCTGCTGGTGACCGACGTGCTGATCGCGCCGGAAGGGCATCCGGTGCTCGACGAGCCCGCTGCGCCGCCGGGGGAGGAGGCCGCGTGATGGACTCGGTGCTGACGACGCTGGCGCTGCTCGGCCTTCTCCTGCTGCTCAAGGGCTTCTTCTCCGGTTCCGAGATCGCCATGGTGAGCGCGGACCGGGTGCGGCTGCGCGTCCGCGCCGCCCGCGGCGCGACCGGCTCGAAGCTCGCCCTGCGGCTGATGGGCGACCCCGCCCGCGTCCTCACGACGACCCTGCTCGGCACCAATCTCAGCAGCGTCGCCCTCACGACGATCGGCACGCTGCTCATGGTCCGGCTGTTCGGCGGACAGGGCGAGCTGGTCGCCGTGCTGGTCCTCACGCCGGTCATGCTGATCCTCGGCGAGATCGTGCCGAAATCCGTCTATCAGCAGAAGGCCGACGCGCTGGCCCCCTATATCGCGCATCCGCTCTCATGGGTCCAGATCGCGCTGGCGCCGCTCGTCTGGCTGTTCTCGAGCCTGGCGCGGCTCGCGGCGCGGATGATCGGCGGCGCCGACGACCCGTCCTCGGCGGCGCGCAGCCAGGTCGTCGCCGTCGTCCAGATGGCCGAAAGCACAGCGGCGAACGCCGCTTTCGGCAGCGGTCAGGTGCGCAGGGTGCTGCGCTTCGCGCAGATGACCGCCGCAGAGGTCATGTGGCCGCTCTCGGAGATCCGCTCCGTCTCGCGCGAGGCCGGCATGGCGGAGATCGTCGCTGCGCGGCGCGCGAGCGGAGAGCGGCTGGTGCCGCTCTACGAGACCGCGCCGGCCAACGTGACCACGGTCGCCGTCATCGAGAGCTGGGATCTGCTGGACCCGGAGCTGGAGCGCAAGCCGGTGGACGAGCTGCTCGGCGCAGTGCGCTTCGTCCCGCACCTGCAGCGCGTCAACGAGATCATCGACATGCTCCACGGCGAACCCGCCGCGATCATCATCGTCGTCAACGAGACCGGCGCGGCGCTCGGCCTCATCACGCTGAACCTGCTGGTGCGACGGACCCTGGGCGCAGACGACGCGGCGCGCGCCGATCAGCCAGGGCCCGGCGCCGAACCGGGCGCGTCGGCGGCGGGCGCGCGGCGCTTCCCTGCGCGAACGCCGCTGGTCGAGGTGAACGAGGCGCTGGGCGTGGCGCTCGAGACGCTTCAGCACAGCAGCCTCGGCGGCTACGCGCTCGCGCGCTTCGGGCGCCTGACGCAGGCGGGCGAACATTTCGACGCCGAGGGCTGGCGCTTCACCGTGATCGAGGCGACCCCCCGAGCGATCCTCGAGATCGAGGCGCGGCGTCTGGACTGAAGGCGGAGAACCGCCCCCACCGGGGCGTTCATGGGCGCCTGACATCGCCAGCCTGACGCAGCGCAGGCCGCGCCGCGCGAGCTTGCGCAGAAGCCCGGTCCGGAACGGCTCGACATCGGAGCGGCCGATGTCCATGCCGAGCCCCCTTGGGGAGCGAGCCGAGGCGCGGAGGGCGTCGGCGTTGCGCGCTGCGTGTCTCGACGGGTCGCCTCCGTGTCGTCACGGAGGAGGCGACCCGTCGCCGGCGCGACAGTATGGCGCCCGTCCCGAAACGTCACCCGGCTCCCGGAGCGCTGGCGCGGCTCACTTCGCTGGCGCGCCCGAAGCTGTCGACCGCCGAGGCGGTGATCCTCGCCATCGTCGAACGGGGTCGTCTACCGCAGGGACATCGTCCAGGGGCCGGCATGCTGAGAGCCGCCGCCGGCCTCGCGGGCGCCGGAGCGAGCCGCGCGGCCCTTGCGACGCCCGGCATCCGCGCGGGTGGGTCTCGAGCAGCGCCGCATTACTGGAGGTATTTCGGGCGGATGAAGTTGCATGCAAGAACGAACTGGCGGTCGATCGAGCCAGTAGACCAATTTCCCGGCTCGGCCTCCCATCCCGGCTTCATCGGATCCTATGTCGACGACGACTTCGAGGTTCTCGGCCTCGGCGGCGGCGCCTATCCGACGATCGCGGGTGATCCGGCCAGGGGAGTGATCAGCGTTCTCGCCGACATCGACCCTGCGGAGCTGGCGAAGGCCGAGACGCGCTTCGACCGCACGATCTGCGTCGACGCCACGGCTCCGCTCCGGGAGTTCGTCCGGACTGTCGGCGAGGCGCGATACGACCTCATCCTGAGCCACATGTTCGTCGAACATGTGCGCGACCCAGTTGCGGTTCATCGCAATTGCCATGCGGCGCTGCCGCCCGGCGGACGGGCCATCCACGCCTATCCGATCAACAACAACCTCGCGATGGGCTTGAATTCGGTGTTGCCCGAGCGTGTGAGCCGCGAAATTCTCAAGATCGCGCAGCCGAATCGCGATCTGGCGGGCCGGGACGGCAAGTTCCCGGCCTATTACAAGCGGTGTCACAGCCCGTCCGCGCGCTCCAAGCGCTACTTTGAAGGGTTGGGCTTCGAAGTGGAGAGCCGCCATGTCTTCTCCGGGCATGGCTATTTCGCGCGCCTGCCGGTTCTGCGCGATCTCGAACGCCTCTCACGACGGGTCGTCGTGGCGCTCCAGCTCCCTCTGGTCACCTATGGGATCGTCGTGCTGCGCAAGCCGACTGATTGACAGCATTTCGGGCTTGGGGTGAGAATCCGTTCATCGGCTCGCCGCGGCGGCGCCCGCTGATGCAGGCTCCCCGGTTCGACGGGGGCGTGAATCAGCAGCCTTTTCTGGCTGACGGAGGCGTAGATGACGCGCCTCCGGCCGTTCCCTCCCAAGAGCTGCGGCAGACCTCGCCTCGCTGACCGGCGGGTGCTGAGCGGGGTCATCTTCATCAATCGCAACGGCTTGCGTTGGTGCGACGCGCCGCGCCGGTTCGCGGGATGTCGCATCCAACGCCGCCATCGCCGCGCAGCTGCACTGTCGCCATGTGCGGCGCGCATCCCGCCCCCGTGGGGGCGGGATGCGCCGCTCAGTGATCGGTCAACGGGGGTCGTTCTCAGAACAGGCCGTCGGCGAAGGCGATGTCGTCGAAGCCGTCGGCCCCTGCGACGATGATGGTGTCGCCGCTGTCCAGCGTCAGGATCACGCGCCCCGCCGCCTCGCGGCTGTCCGCCACGCTAAGGCCGTTCAGCGCGATGCTGTCGCCCTCGGCGCTGGAATAGTCCTGGATGCGGAACACCTGCCGCGCGCCGGGGTCGTCGTTGAACACGAAGATGTCGCCCGCGCCGCCGCCGGTCGCCACTTCCGAGCGCCCGCCGCCGGAAATGATGATCTCGGCGCGGTCGCCGCCGACGAAGCGCTCGCCCGGCGCGGTCTCGATCAGCAGTGGCGCGGCCTCCACGACGAACTGGCTGACGATCTGCGGCATCCGCGCCGCCACGCCCGCCGGGTCGGCCAGCAGCTCGGCCTCCGAATAGGGCTCGATGCCGTAGGTCGTGACGGTCAGCGCCTGCGTAGCGGCGTCGATGTCGAACTGCGTCCAGCCGAAGGTGTGGGCCGAGACGTAGTCGCCCTGCACGAGCCGCGCGTTGATCAGGCCGTCCGCCTGCGCGAGGTTGTCGTCCAGTCCCATCGGGTCGAAGCCCAGCGGGTCGAGCAGGATGTCGTTGATCGCCGCCTTCACGAAGTCGTCCTTGTCGTTGGGCAGGCTGTCGCCGTCGGGCGCGATCGGCAGGCTGTCGTAGAAGGCGCGCAGGGCGGGGTCGCCGGCGGTGATCAGGTTGCCGAGAAAGCTGCCCGTCGGCGCGTCGAACGCCACCGAACCGGTGGTGATCTCGAAGGCCGAGGTGGCGATCTGCGCGCCGAAAGGCTGTTCCTGATAGGTCAGGTTGTTGACGAAGGTCGCGTGCACGTCCGCCGCCACGAACACCACGTTCTCGATGGCGTTGTCGTTGATGAACTTCAGAATTTCAGTGCGCTCGGCGCTGTAGCCGTCCCAGGCGTCCATATTGATGCCCGGGAACAGGTTCTGCATCGGCTCGGGCGTGTTGACGAACTTCCAGGTCACGCCGCTCTCCTGCGCCGACAGCAGGTCGGCCTTCAGGTCGTCGAGCTGCGCCGCGCCCAGCATGGTGCGGCCCGGCGTGAAGCTGGCGGCGTAGGCGCCGCCCACCTGGGCGGGGTCGAAGGTGTTCGACGGTCCGGGCAGGGCGGCGTCGCGGAAGCTGCGCTGGTCCAGCACGATGAACTGCGCGTCGTCGCCGTATTGCTGGCTGCGATATAGCTGGCGCTCACCCGCCGTGCGCTCCTCGCCGGTGTCGCCGTAGAAGCGCTCTTCGATCGGATGGTATTCCTGCCAAGCCTGCAACCCGTTCTCGTAGAGCGTGCTGTCATTGACGAGCGCGGCGGGGTCGTCGCCGGGGAACGCCGCGAGGAACTCGGGCAGCGGGCTGGAGCCGATCGTCTGCCCACCCGCGAAGTCGTTGGTCACCTCGTGGTCGTCAATGGTGGCGAACACCGACGTGCTCTCGCGCACCTCCTCCCAGAAGTTCTCGCCGAAGCGCTCGCCGTAGACTTCCTGGTACTTGGCGCGGAAGTCCGACAGGCTTTCGGCCTGCGCCTTCTCCGTGCCGTCGGGGTTCAGCAGGCCCGGCGAGCCGATGTCGGCGTAGATCGTGTCGCCGTGCAGCAGCATGAAGGCGAGACCGGCGTCGGCGACGTTGGCCACCGCCGGGTAAGGCGCCAGTTCGCCGCGCCAGTCGCCGGTCACGCCGAAGCGCAGGCCGGCGTAGGCCCCGGCGGCGGCGGCGGTCTCGAACACGCCGCTCTCGCTCCAGCCCGATGCGTCGGTCGCGGCGTAGCTGTAGTCCGTGCCAGCGCTCAGCCCCGTCACGCTCACCCGCACCGGGATTTCGGGGTCGGAGACGTAGCCGGCGACGGTCGCCACCACGCCCGAGGCGTCGCGCACCTCGAAGGTGATCAGGCCGCGCGCCGTGCTCCGCGCCCAAAGCACCACGCTGCTGTCGGTCGCGTCGCCCGCCGCCACGCCCTCGGGCATCGTGTCGAGACCGAGGCTCGCCACCCGACCCGGGTCGCGCGGGTCGAAATCCGCCGCGATCGGCCCGGCGCCCACCGCGCCCAGCGCGTGCGACAGGTCGAAATACTTGAAGTTGGTGTCGAAGTTCTGCAGTTCGCGGTCCTCGGGGTCGGGGAACACGGACGCGGGGTCGTTGGAGCCGTCGTGCAGCACCATCAGCCCGCGCTCGAAGCCCGGCAGCGCGAAGGAGGCGATGTCGATGCCGTCGCTCTCCTCCACCGCGTCCACGCCGTTCGCCGCCGTGGTCGCGAACGACCCCTTCACCTCGTAGGTGCGGCGGTCGATCACGGTGAAGCTCGAGTCGCCCTGGCTGGAGACGATGATCGACCCCGCGCCGTTCGCGCCGTAGACGATCGAGACGCCCTCGAGATCGGGGACGAAGCTGTCGTTGTCGGCCACCAGCGCGAAGGCCGCGTCGCCCGTGGGCTCGGCGTTGAAGGCGTAGAGCCCCGCGGCCCCCTCGGTCGCGACATAGCCGATCCCGGTCTGCCGGTCGATCGCGACGCCTTCGGACTGCAGGTCCGCCGCGTCCAGCTCCTCGGGGTTGGGCAGGTCGAGGATGCGCACGATCTCCGCGTCGACCCCGGTCTCGCCCAGGGTCAGCTTCAGCTGCGCCAGCTGGCCGCCGTCGGCCTGGGTGACGAAGACATACTCCGATCCGTCGACCAGCGAGGTGTAGGTCGCCAGCCCGTAGGCCGTCGCCTCGCCGTCGTCGACGCCGAAGATGCTGGCGGGAACCGCGCCGGTCACGTTCGTCAGCGTCCCGTCGTCGGAAAGCGCGAAGATCGCCACCGTGTCCTGCTCGCGGTCCGATGCGACGACGATGTCCATGCCGCCGAGCCCGTAGACCAGATCGACGTTGTTGAAGCGCGTCGCCGCGTCCTCGACCCGGAACAGCTCGACGCCGTCAAGGTCATAGACCCGCAGGCCGCCCTCCTTCATCGCCGTCACCACGAGGCCCTCGCCCGAGGCGGTGCGGTAGATCGCGGGGTCGTCGCTGTCGGCGCCCTCAGTGGCGAGCACCTGGTCGACCGCCGCGCGGCCGGTGTCGGAGTTGTCGGTGAACAGCCCGTCAATCCCGAAGCCCAGCTCCTGGACATAGCGCGCGACGTCGGCCGGGTCGGGAATGTCGGCGTTGACCGCGTCGGCGAAGGTGTAGGGATGCACCAGCAGCCCCGCCGCCTGCGCCGCCTCGACCAGCCCGGTCGGCTCGCCGGCCCCGTCGCGCACGAGGCTCAGCGCCGGGCCGACGCCGCTGGCGTAGACCTCGGCCAGCGTCGCAAGGTTCTCCGGCGTGCGCAGCGCCGCGCTCGGCGTCGGGCCGTCGATGAACGGCAGGTCGGCGTAGAGCGACGGGTCGGCGCCCGGCGCTCCCGAGAAGTGGAAGAACTGGTCCACGGTCGGGAACGTCGGCGCGTTGAACAGCAGCTGCACCAGCGGCAGGTCGACGCCCGCCTCCGGCATGATGGTCTGCGCCAGCTCCAGCAGGTTGGCGATCTCGAAGCTCTGGATGAAGACGCGGTCGGGGTCGGTGAAGCCCTCCGCCACCAGCGTGTCGATCAGGATGCGGCTGGTGTCGATGTTGATCGGCGTCCCGTCGAGGAACGTCCCGGTGTGCTTGAGGAACGTCGGCTCCTTGGTCTCGGGGTAGATGCCGACGACGCGCCCGGTCTCGGCCTCGACTTCGCGCACCAGTGCGATCACCTCGGCGAGCGTAGGGATCTCGAACTGGCCGTCGAAGGCCGCCGAGCCGGGGCGGCGCTCCGGCTGGTCCTCGACGGCGCGCAGCGTCTTGATCTCCTCGAGCGTGAAATCCTCGGCGAACCAGCCGGTGACGCTCTGGATCGGGTTGATCTGCTTGGTGGTCAGCCGGTCGGCGAACTGCGCGAGTTCGGCCACGTCGGTCGAGGCGAACGTGATCACCGGGTCGCCGTTCTCGTCGCGGACGATCTCGCCCTCGGCGGTCTGCACCGTCGCCAGCCACGGCTCGTGGCGCGCGATCAGCACGCCGTCCTTCGTCGTCACCAGGTCGGGCTCGACGAAGTCGGCGCCCTGCTCGATGGCGAAGCGGTAGGCCTCCAGCGTGTGCTCGGGCCGGTCGGCGGAGCCGCCGCGATGCGCGATCACGATGGGCGCGTCGGCGGGGTCGGGGTAGCGCAGTTCGTCGGGCGTCTCCAGCACCGGCGCGATCAGCGGCGTCGCGCCCAGCTCCAGCGCGAAGGCGAGGAACTGCGTCTCCTGCGTGGCGGCGAAGTTGTTGTCCGACACCAGGATCAGCTGCTTGCGCCCGTCGGCGAGATCCGGCCCGAACGCCATGCCCTCGATGTTGTCGAGCGTGATGCCCAGTTCGCCAAGGTCGAGCAGCAGCGTCTTCTCCGCGATGGCGTCGACGTTCACTTCGAGTTCGCCGTCCTCGACCGCGCTCTCGAAGCTGTCGAAATCCTTCACGTCGGTAGCGCCCTGGGTGCGCACGGCGTAGAGCTTGATGGCGTTGCCGACGCCGGCGGAGAAGCTGCGCTCCATCGCGATCAGCGAGCCGTCATTGTCGATCGCCAGCAGCTCCACCAGCCCATTGGTGGCGAAGCCGCCCGGCGGGACGGTCTGCTCGGCGACCGGATCGACGATGTAGACGTATTCCGAGAGCGTCGCGCCGGTCGCCGCGTCGAGCCGCGAGATGCGCACCGCCGTGCCGTTGTCGACGGTGGCGAAGGGACTGTCCTGGATCAGGCCGTTCTCCGTCGCGACGTAGAGCGTCTCCCCGTCCGGCGTCACGGTCAGGCTTTCCCAACCGAGGTTGTTGATGACGCCAGTGGTCGCGCCGTCGCCGATGAACTTCGCCTCGGCCACGACCTCGGCGGTCTTGGCGCCGTCGATGTCGAAGCTCAGCAGGCGCGGCGTCAGGTCGTTCGCTGGGGCGAGGTTGCGCTCGGAGATCACGCGGAAGCCGCCGTCCACCAGCGCCACGCCCTCGGTGTCGGCGGCCGCCGCGATCGGCGCGCCGCCGTCGGTCAGCACGATCAGGTCGGTGAAGGTCACGTCGCCGTCGTTCAGCATCCCGTCGGCGCCGAACTCGATGGTCAGCTCGAAGATGCGCTGGTCGCCGAAGCCGCCGGTGTCGTCGGAAATGGCGTAGTAGACGCCGGCCTCGGCGTCGAAGGCGAGGCCCGAAAGCCCGCCGATCACCGCTCCGTCGAACAGGGTGCCGGTGGCGAAGCTCGCCTCGCCGATGAACTCGATGGCGCCGGGCGTCAGACGCGCGCCGAGGCCGGTCGGCGTCAGCGCGAGGTCGACCGCCACGAGCCGGTGGTCGGATGTCGGGAACGGGAAGGTCCCGGTCAGGTTCTCGAACGGCTCGCCGATCCCCGGCCAGAACACCTCGCCGCCCTGGTAGGCGAAACCGGCCTTCGACGGCAGGGCGTAGTCCACGCGGATGTTGGGCACCGAGAAGTCCGGCCCGAAATCGGCGGTGTCGAAGGCGGGGTTTCCTTCGTTCGTCAGGTTGAGCAGGCCCTGCGCCGCCGACTGGTCGACGCCGCCCTGACTGGACGGCGTGATGTCGGCGTCGGTGGTCGAGCCGAGGATGGCGTCGGTCGCGAAGAACTGGTTCGCCGCGCCCTCGAAGGCGTCGCCGTCGAACGGGTCGGCGTTGTAGTCGCCGACGATGACGAAGCGCGCGTCCGCCGCCAGCCCGCCGGCGTTCCCGGCGTCGTCATGGATGTAGTCGCCCTTGCCGGAGACGTAGTCGGTCCAGAAGCGGATCTCGTCGAAGTTGCGCTTGCCGTTGCGGTCCTCCGCGCCGTCGAACACCGGTGGGGTGGGGTGGGCGGCGAGGATGTGCACCGTCTCGCCGTCCACGATCACCGGCACGTCGACATGGTTCTTCGACGACAGCCGCAGGACGTCGATCTCCTCGGCGCTGTAGAAGCCGCCGTCGCCGGCCAGCGGCGTCCCGTTCTCCGTGTCGAACAGCAGCGCGCCGGGCATGTCCTTCCAGAGAAAATTCTGGAAGCTGCGCACGCCGGCCTCGTCGATCGGGAACTTCGAGAAGATCGCGAAGCCGAACTGGCCCTCGAAGAAGCCGAAGCCGAAGGCGTCGTCGGGGCCGCCCACGGTCCCGTCATTGTTGAGATCGAAGCCCGAGGCGACGCCGGTGTTGGAGGGCGCGACGTAGACGTAGGGGTAGTCGACCGGCGCGGCGCCGTTCTGCGCCACAGCGAGGTAGTTGTCGCGAAACAGGTCCGCCGCCACGCCGCCGGCGTCGTAGTCGAACTCGTTGATCAGCAGCACGTCCGGCGCCGCGCGCTGGATCGTCTCGGCGGCGTTGCGCGCCTGCTGGTTGTCGGGCGTCGACAGATCGTCGATCAGCTGACCCGCGTTGTTGCGGTTGAGCGACGCATTGAACGTCGCGACGCGAATCTGATCGATCATGGCTTGTTCCCCCGTTAGGCGACCTCTCAGGGAAGGTTAACAGCGAAGTGTGACGCGCCGCCGAAGCTTACCGCGCCAATGCGTGACGTTGGCGTGACGGCGCGAGGCGCGCCGAACCGCCGGCGCGTCGCTCCTCGCGAGCGCCGGCCCATGACGCCGGGCGACCGCGCCGGGCGGCGGCGCGCGGCGTATCGGCGCCACCCTTGAGTGCGTCAGGTCGTGATCCCCTTGTCTTCCGAAATCAGCGATGGCGAGGACGCGCCCGGCCCGTCTGCGGCGCAGGCGCGCCGCCCTGTCAGGCGTCCGGGTGGCGCAGCCATGGCCGGCGTCCGTCCAGCGCGCCCGAGGCGTGGACGATCTCCGAGACGAGGTGCTCGCGACGGTAGGCCATGACATGGACGCCGGCGACGCCGTGGATCTCCCTCATGCGCCCGATCAGCTCGATGCAGAGCCGCTTGCCCTCCTCCGCCGGGTTCGCCGCGCGCTCCAGTCGGTCGATCACGGCGTCGGGGATGTGGACGCCCGGCACGTTCGAGCGCATCCACCGCGCGGCCCGCGCCGAGGCGAGCGGCCCGACCCCGGCGAGGATGAACACGCGCCGGTCGAGCCCGAGGTCGCGCACCCGGGCCATGAACGCCTCGAACACCGGCAGATCGAAGATGTAGTTGGTCTGGATGAAGTCGGCGCCGGCCTCGACCTTCTTGGCCAGCCGCTCCGGTCGCCAGTCCCGCGGCTCGGCGCAGGGGTTCTCGGCGGCGCCGATGAACAGGCGCGGCGGCCGCGTGATGCGTCGCCCCGACAGGAACACGCCGTCGTCGCGCATGGTGCGGATGGCGCGCACCAGCGACACCGAGTCGAAGTCGAACACCGGCCGGGCGCCGGGCTGATCGCCGGCGCCCACGCCGTCCCCGGTCAGGCACAGCACGTTGCGCACGCCCATCGCCGCGGCGCCGAGCACGTCGCCCTGGATGGCGATGCGGTTCCGGTCGCGGCACGAGATCTGGTAGACGGTGCCGTGGCCCGCGCGCGTCAGCAGCGCGCAGATGCCGATGGAGGACATATGGCAGTTCGCGCCCGAGGCGTCGGTGGCGTTGATCGCGTCGGCCACTTCCGCGAGCGGGCGCGCAGCCTCGAACACGTCGGCCGGATCGGCGCTGTCGGGGGGGTTCAGCTCGGCCGTCACGGCGAAGCGGCCCGACCGCAGCACCGCCTCCAGTCGGCTGTCGGAGACATGGCCGGCCGGCGGCTCGGGGTAGGGCCTGACAAGGTCGGCGAGCGACCCGGCGCGGTTCGGCGCATCCTGCGCCGCGCCCTTCATCGCGCCGGCTCGTCGGCCAGCGGCGCGGTGGCGGGTTCGGACGCGCGCGCGCCCGGATAGGCGCGGGCCAGCGCGGTGCGGCCGGCCTCGCGCGCCTCGCGCCGCGCCGCCGCCTTCTCGCGGCTCGCCCTGAGCCATGACGACGTGCCCTCGAGCGAGCGGTCCACCGGCGGCGCCACCTCATGGATGCCGCCGCCATTGCGCATGCGGGCGGCGCCTTCCCAGGCGAGGGTCCAGACGCAGCGCATCTCGGGGATCACCTCGCAGTAACCGCCGGCGCGCACCCCGCCGCAGGGCCCGTTGCGCAGCTGCTTGGGGCAGTTCATGGGGCAGGACATGCCGGTGGAGGACAGCGCGCACTGGCCGCACATCCGGCAGTCGAACAGGAACCCCTTGGTCAGCCGCTCCACGAAGGCCACGGGCCGCTCCACCCGCGCATAGCCGAGCCGGGAGAACAATGGATCGCAGGCCGCCATGAACGCCTCGAAGCGCCCGTAGAGCCACTCGAAGCGCCTGGCGTGGCGAACGGCGAACAGCCTCACGCGATACATGCCGACGCTCCCTTGATCACGTTTCTCGGGCGGCGCAACCGCGCCGCCCGGGGCGCCGCCCCGCCAGACCGGCGGATCGGCGCCGGTTTCACGCCGCGCAGGGCGCCTGCGCGACCGCGAGCTGCTTGGCGGGGTCGTAGAACGGCCGCTCCACCACCTTCGCCGCCACCCGACCGGACGCGCCGGCGACCTCGACCGCCTCGCCCGGCGCCGCATGCGCCGCCGAGACCATGGCGAGCGCGATGTTGCGCCCCAGTCGGGGCGAGTGGATCGCAGAAGTGACCTTGCCGACGATGACGCCATCCTTCAACACCGGCCAGAACGTCGTGTTCGGCCCCTGCAGCGGCGCGCCCTCGATCACGAGGCCCACCTGCAGGCGGCGCACGCCTTGGTCGCGGATGCGCCGCAGCGCGGCCTTGCCGATGAAGTCGGCCTCCATGTCGAGGTTCACCAGCCGGTCCAGCCCCAGCTCGAAGGGGTTGGTGTCGCTGTCGGCGTCGGCGTGGTAGGAGAGCATGCCGCCTTCGATGCGGCGGATCGACGAGGTGTGCCCCGCCTTCAGTCCGAGAGGCGCGCCGACCGCCATGATCTTCTCCCACAGCGCGTCGCCGCGCGCGCCGTCGCGCAGGTAAAGCTCGTAGCCTAGTTCGCTCGACCAGCCCGTGCGCGAGACGATCAGCGGAATGCCGTCCAGCTCCAGCTCGCGCAGCCGGTAGTAGCGCAGATCGGTGATCGCCTCGCCGAACAGCGCCTGCATGATGACGCCCGATTTCGGGCCTTGTAGCTGGAGCGGCGAGACGTCGGGCTCGCGGATGGTCACGTCCATCCCGGCGTGCACGGCCACGCCCTGCGCCCACAGCAGAATGTCGCTGTCGGCCAGCGACAGCCAGAAATGCGTCTCGCCTAGCCGCAGGAGGATCGGGTCGTTGAGGATGCCGCCCTCGGCGTTGGTGATCAGCACATACTTGCACTGCCCCACCGCCATCCGCGACAGGTCGCGCGGCGTCAGCATCTGGACGAAGCGCGCCGCGTCCGGCCCGGTGATCTCGACCTGACGCTCCACCGCGACGTCGCACAGGATCGCGTCGGTCACGAGATTCCAGAAGTTCTGCTCCGGATCGCCGAAGTCTCGCGGGATATACATGTGATTGTACACCGAAAAGGCGTTCGCTCCCCAACGCACCGTAGCGTCGAAGTACGGGGATTTCCGAATCTGCGTTCCGAAGCCGAATTCGGGGGTAGGGTTCATAGGCGTCATCCTCCTTTTTCAGTTTTCCGGCTCGTTCTCGACCGGTGTCTGCTTCGGGGATAATGCGCCGTCGCCATGGCCAAACAGCCTGATTTTGCGCCATGCGCAGACCGCGCGGCGCATTCTGCCCGCGCTCGCCGGGCTGATCCGTCCGTTTCAGCTGCGCGGCCTCGGCGCGAGTCGCGCGAGGTTTGGCGGCGCGTTCTTGATGCGCCGCGTGACGATATACGTCATGTAGCGGTCGATCCCCAGCTCGGCCTCCAGCAGGCGCGTCATCAGGTCCTGGAAGGCGGCCATGTTGGCGCTGGCGACCTTGAGCACATAGTCCATGCCGCCACCGGTCGCGACGCATTCGGTGATCTCGTCGAGCCGGCGGACCTCCGCCTCGAACCGGTCGAAATCGGCCTTGCGATGGTGCGTGAGCGAGACCGTGACGAAGACTTCCGTGAAATGGGCGATGCGCTCGATGGCGATGTCGGCGCCGTAGCCGCGGATGATCCCCGCCGTCTCCAGCCGCTTCAGCCGCGCCCAGCACGGCGTCGGCGACAGGTTGACGAGTTCGGAGAGCTTCGCGCGGCTCAGCGGGCCATGTTTCTGCACGGCGCCGAGAATACGGATGTCGACGGCGTCGAGGCCTACCCTGGTCATGGCGCTCGCCGTCGCCCGTCCCCGCCCCGGCTTGCCGCCGCGGCCGCGGCGATCGCCCCATCGAAGCAGCGCTGTCGCATCGACCTCCCCTCGTCATGCGCCTTGGCGGGCCGCGCCCGGCCTCTGGAAGCCTGTGATACGTCCGCCGCCCGGCGCTGAGGCGCAGGCAGGGACCGGAGAGTGCCCCCTGATTCCTGCGGGAATCAAGGCCGCAGGCGCCGATCGGCGTCGGCGTCCGTCGCCGGGCGTGGCGCAGGTCCGCGACGCGCTCGCCCTCGAGACGGCTCGGGCCTCCGCCGCCAGCAGTCCGGAGCGATGACGGCGGCCACGCCGCAAGCGCCTGCGCGACGCCGATGACGATCATCCCGACGAGAACCAGCCCGACGAGAAACAGCCCGACAGGCGGCCACGCGGCGCGATGAAGGCGGTCCATGGCGACATCCGCCGCCGCCCCCCTGAAGGCGAGCATGGCATAGCCGAAAGGGGCCGTGATCCCGCCGAGCGTACCGTTCAGCGGCATTGTCGCACAAAGGCGGCGTGGGGCGTGAGGGCCGTTTTTCCCATCTGCGTCATGCCACGCGGACGATCTCGGCGGCGCCGACAGCGTTGAAGCGGTTCATGGGGGCGACGCGGATGTGGATTTCGGCTGTCTGACGGTCGGGGTCTCTTGAAGCGATGCGCTCGCCGAAGGCCTTGAAGCAGCGCATCCTTGCTTCGGCGCGACTGCGGGCGTGGTGTCCTGTCCACCGCTTCCAGAATGCGCGGTCGTAGTGACGCGTGGCGCGCAGGGTTTCGTTGCGCGCCCGGGCGGCTGGGCAGTCCTCCTTCCACGGTCGGCCGTTCTTGCGGATGGGAATGATCGCCGTGGCGCCGCGTGCGATGATGGCGCTGTGGCAGCGGCGGGTGTCGCAGGCGCCGTCCGCGGTCACGGCGCCGACGTCTTCGCATTCAGGGGTCTGGTCGAGCAGGTCCGGCAGGACGGGGCTGTCGCCTGCCCGGCTTGGGGGTGAACTCGACCGCGCGAATGTCGGAGGTCGCCGTGTCCATGGCCAGGTGGACCTTGCGCCATTGGCGCCGCCCCTGAACGCCATGATTGCGGGCCTGCCACTCGCCATCGCCGAACAACTTGGCGTCGGTGCTGTCCACCAGCAGGTTCAACGGCACGGCGATAGGGGATCTGCACTTTCAGCGTCTTCTGTCGGCGACACAATTTGGAGTAGTCGGGAACGGGCCAGCCCGGCCCGGCAGGCGCAGGAGACTGGCGACCTTCCCGGCGGTCTGTCGCGGTGGCGACTTGAACCTTCCCGGGGCTCCGCCCGCTCAGGGCTGATAACAGTCCACCGGACTGTTTTCCGGGCGCCCCTCACCCTTGATCGACCGGCAGAAGTGGACCGCCTCATTCGAGAACACCGGCGGGCGGCCCTCATGCGGCGCGTGCCAGGCCATCGCCTTGTCCAGCCAGATCAGCAGCGACCCGCGCTTGCAGAGCGCAGGGTTGTAGCCGGACCAGTTCGTCGAGGGGTAGCGGGCGGGCTTGGGCTTGGGCTTGGGCTTGGGCTTGGTCATGCCACCCGTCTAAATGCATGGATTCTTGATGTGAATCCTTCGCAGCCAGAGTTCTGCAACGGTGCCGGTGAATCCGGCGCTTGGTGCGGGGCCCGCTGTCCGCCGACCTTCTAGGCCTGCAGCCGTCCAAGGCCTGCGCCGACGGCGCGATGACGCTGTCGCTCGCCGCGGACCGGCCGCGGCGCGGCGTCGTGTTGATGCCGCACCATCTGGCCTTCAGATGGAGCCGTTGGCCCGAGGTCGCCCTGAAGGCGCCGGCGCTGCTGTTCGGGGTCGCGGCTTGTGGAACGACGGGGACCGTGGCCGCGCGGGCGATTTCGGTCCTCGGCATGGTGATCTTCGCCATGGGCTCGGTGCGGCGCATGACCGGGCTGAGCCCATGGCGGCAGATGTGCGGGCTCTCGCGCACGGTCGCGTCGTTGACCGCGATGGCCGGCGCAATGCTGGCGCTGCGCCCCGCCGCAGTCGACGGGACGGGGCCGCTTCGCCTTCTGGTCGAGACGGCCCTCGCCGGCGCGGCGGGGCTGGTTGTCTTCGGGGAGGCGCTTGCGGGACTTTGGGAGCTTGCGGGCAGGCCGCCTGGGTTCGAGGCGCTGATCGTCCAGCGCCTGCGCGATCTGGCGGCGCGCAGGCTGGGCGCGCCCGTTCCACGGGGCCGTTCGGCGCGCGCGGCCGATGAAACGGAGGATCGATCATGGGGCCGTCAGGACCGGGAGGCGCTGGCCTCGTCATCGCGTCGCTGGAGCTACCCGAAGCGCCCGCCACGTTGGCGGCGCAGTTGATGCGGCAGACACTGCAACCCGCCAAGTTCGTCCTGTCGGTCGTCGATCGGGCCGACGCCCGTCGGACGAAACGCTGGCGTCGCTCGCGGACGGCGTCGCCGTCGAGGTGGCGACCGGCTCAAAGGGCCTGCGCGCGCAGCGCAACCGCGGCATCGCGCGCGCGGCGGCGCACTGCGGCTTTCAGGTGTTCTTCGACGATGATTTCGTGCCGTCGCGCTTCGCGCTGGAGGGCGTGACGCGGTGCTTCCACGCCAACCCCGACGTCGCCGGGATCACCGGGGTCGTGCTGGCGGACGGGATCACCGGACCCGGCATCTCCGGCGCAGAAGCTGAGCGCATCGTCGCCGCGTATGGCGCCGAGCGCGCCGGCCCGGACGCCGGCGTGCTGCGCGAGCGCCCGAGCCTCTACGGCTGCAACATGGCCTTTCGCCAAGGCATGGTCGAAGGGATGGTTTTCGAAGAGCGCCTGCCGCTCTACGGATGGCAGGAGGACGTCGACGTCAGCATGCGCGCCCGTGCGCGCGGCCGGATGGTCGTCGCCGCGGGTTTCGTCGGCGTGCACTGCGGGGTCAAGGCCGGCCGAGAGAAGCGGGGGCAGCGCCTCGGCTACAGCCAGATCGCCAACCCGATCTATCTGGTGCGCAAGGGCGTGATGCCGCGCCGCGAGGCTGCCCGGCTCTGCCTGCGCAACCTCCTCGCTAACCACGGCAAGCTTCTGACGCCGGAGCCCCGGGTGGATCGGCGCGGCCGCACGCTGGGCAACTGGAAGGCGCTTCGCGACTGGACCGCGGGACGCCTGCATCCCGAGCGGATCATGGAGATCTGCCCTCCATTTTCCCGGATCGCCGGATCACGCCGGCGCGACCAGGATGAACCGAAGCCTGTCGCCGAACGCCTCGACGCCATCGCCGAGCGATGCGCGCGCAGCGTGGTCGCGGGGGGCTTTCCGGGCCGGGAGCCGTCGAGCGTCACGCCGTTCAGCCAGGCCCGCAGGTCGAGATCGCGGGAGACGGACGCGCTTCACGGGTCGACGCGGACGGCGTTGTGAGCGCCGACCTCGGGGCGGACCCGGTTCGGCGCATCGACCATGTTCCCGGTGCGGTTCAAACCGCCGGGCGAAGGCCGGCGCCATGGCGGCGTCGCGCGTGGCGTCGACCGCGTGGCGCTCCGGCGGCGCATGACGCCTTCGCGGCTTCAACGACGCGCCGCGCTCGCCGTGACGCCCGCCGCGGCCCCGGACGGCGCTTCGAGGCCGAAAGCGTACAGGAACCGGTCGACCGCATGGGTTATCGCAACCGAAGGGTCGTCGGGGCATGGCATGCGGTAGATGTGCTGGCGGATGCCGATGTAGACAATCCCGCCATGGAGGTTCCAGATGTCCTCCATCGTAGGCGGCGGGCCGGAACGGGCGGACTCCGCCAGCTCGGCGAGCAACGGCCCCAGAATCACCTTGCCGAGATGGTCGAGATAGCGCCGGTTCAGCGCCGCGCCGGCGAGCCCCGAGAACATGAAGATGCGCATCCACTCGTACTGGAAGATCAGCTCGCTGTACTCGGTGTAGAACGCGAGCAGCCTCGCGCGCAGCGGCGTCGACCGGTCCTGCAGCCGCTCCGGCCAGTCGGGCGAAAGCCGGTCCAGATAGACGCGCGCATACACCGCCTCGACCAGCTCCTCCTTCGTCGCGAAGTAGTTGAAAAGAAGCGACTGCGTGATGCCGAGGCGGCGGGCCAGGTCGCGCGTCGCGCCCTCGATGCCGACATCGGCGAAAAACGCGACCGCGCCATCGACGATCTGGCGGCGCCGCTCGTCGGGAGGGAGACGGCGCCGAACGGCCCGCTCCCCCGTCTCGCTATGCTCCGCCCCGCTGGTTTCGGCCATCCGCATCCCCCGACTGCGCCCCGAAGCATGTTCCGCTTGCAAAGCGGCGCGCAATATAGATCATTCGATCAAGAGCGATGAGCACGCGCTCAATAACAGCCTGAAACGGGCGCAGGGGGGAAGCGGAGATGAAGCCATGAAGGCTTCGGTCGGAGGGTATGCGCGCGCGAGGGATCTGCGCCACGCGCTCGAGCTGCTGTCAGTTGCAGGCGAAGCGGGACGCGTGCTCGCGGGCGGGCAGAGCCTCGTCGCCGCGCTCAACATGCGGCTCACCGCAGGCGACATCCTTGTGGACATCTCCGCGCTCGGCGCCTGTCGCGGCGTCGACGACGCGGGCGACAGCCTGCGCATCGGCGCACTCACCCGCCATGTCGAGATCGCCGAGGATCCTCTGGTGCGCGCCCATGCGCCGATGCTGGCCGAGGCGGTCGGGCTGATCGCCCACGCCGCCATCCGCAATCGCGGCACCATCGGCGGCGCCATCGCCCATGCCGACCCGGCGGCGGAGTTTCCGGCCTGCGCGCTGGCGCTCGGCGCGGAATTCGAGGTCGAGAGCCTCTCGGGGCCCAGGACCATCCCGGCGGCGGCGTTCTTCCGCGACACCTTCGAGACCGCGCTGGCGCCCGGCGAGATTCTGACGGCGGTCATCGTCCCGAAAGCCGCCGAAGCCGAGGCGCAGGTCATCGAGGAGGTCGCGCGTCGCTGCGGCGACTACGCGCTCGCTGGCCTCTGCCTGACGCGCCGGGCCGGGCGGCACAGGCTCGCGCTGTTCTCGCTGGGACCGCGGCCGATGCTCGCCGAGCGCGCCATGGCGGCGCTCGACGCGGGCGACATGGCGGGGGCGGCGGCTGCGCTGAAGGCGGAGATCGACCCGCCTTCGGACACGCAGGCCAGCGCCGCCTATCGCCGCCATCTCGCAGGCGTGCTCCTGCGCCGCGCGGCGGCCCGGATCGAAGGAGGCGCGGCGTGACGGACATGTTTCCGCAGCAGATCGACGTGGCGCTGAGCGTCAACGGCGAGGCGGTCGAGGCGCGCGTGCCGGCGGGCCGCCACCTGATCGACTTCCTGCGGCTAGACCTCGGCCTGACCGGCGCCCATGCCGGCTGCGAGCACGGCGTCTGCGGCGCCTGCACGGTGCGCGTCGACGGCCGGTCCGTGCGCGGCTGCCTCATGCTCGCGGCTCAGGCCCATGGCGCCGAGGTCTGGACCGTCGAGGGCCTGTCCGAGACCGGCGAGATCGCCGATCTCCAGGAAGCCTTCGTGGCGCGCAACGCGCTGCAATGCGGCTTCTGCACCCCCGGGATGCTGGTCGCGGCGCAGGAGCTCGTCGCCAGCGCCCCGGCGCCGACGCGCGAGCAGATCCGCGAGCGCCTGTCGGGCAACTACTGCCGCTGCACCGGCTACGAGGCGATCATCGACGCGGTCGAAGCCGTCGCGCAGGCGCGCGCCGGAGGGGCGGCGCGATGAGCATCCGTTTCGGCGACCCAGACCGCCCCAACTCCTACATCGGCAGGACGGTCCCGCGCCCCAACGCGCCGCGTCTAGCGCAGGGCCGCGGGCGCTATGTCGACGATCTGGCGCCGCCGCGCATGGTCCATGTCGCCTTCGTGCGCTCGCCCCACGCCCATGCCCGCCTCGGCGCCGTCGAGACGGCGGCGGCGCGGGCGGTCAAGGGCGTGCTGCGCGTCTTCACCGGGGCGGAGATCGCCGCCGTGTGCAGCCCGTGGGTCGCGGTGCTGGCGCATCTGAAAGGGCTGAAGTCGCCGCCGCAGCACGCCCTCGCCGTCGACCGCGCCTGCTGGGTCGGCGAGCCGGTGGCCGCCGTCGTCGCTGCGAGCCGCGCCGCGGCCGAGGAGGGCGCGGCCCTTGTGGACGTGGCGTACGAGCCGCTGCCGGCCGTCACCGACATGATGAGCGCGCTCGACCCCGAGACCCCGGTCATCCACCCCGATCTGGGCGACAACCTCGCCTTCCGCCGGCTTCACCACGAAGGCGACGTCGAGGCGGCCTTCGCGGGCGCGCACAAGGTCGTGGCCGCCCGGTTCCGCACCGCGCGCCACACCGGCGTCACGCCCGAACCGCGCTCGATCCTGGTGGACTGGAACCCCGCGGAGGGCCAGCTCACCGCCTGGCACGCGACACAGGCGCCGCACATGATGCAGACCGTCTTCGCGCAGCATCTCGCCGTGCCCGAAGCCCGCGTGCGGGTGATCTGCGAGGATGTCGGCGGCTCCTATGGCGTCAAAGTGCATGTCTATCCCGACGAGATGGCCACCGCGGCGATCGCGAAGATCATGGGCCGCCCGGTGAAGTTCGTCGCGGACCGGCTGGAGAGCTTCGGCAGCGACATCCACGCCCGCGACCACGAGATTTCCGCCCGGCTGGCGGTGGATGCGGACGGCCGCATCCTCGCGATGGACGTCGACGACTGGACTGCGATCGGACCCTATTCCGTCTATCCGCGAACCTCAGCCATCGAGGGCAACCAGGTGGTGAACCTCTGCGGCGGACCCTACGCCTTCGCCGACTACCGCGCGCAGACCACCGTGGTCTTCCAGAACAAGACGCCCACCTGCCAGTACCGCGCCGTCGGCCACCCCATCGCCGTGGCGATCACCGAAGGGCTGGTCGACATGGCTGCGGCTGAACTGGGGATGGACCCGGTGGAGATCCGCCGGCGCAACTTCTACGCCGACGACGCCTATCCCGTGACTTCGCCGGCGAAGATGCGCTTCGAGGGCCTTTCGCATCACGCCTCGATGGACAAGCTCCTGACGCTGATGGACCTCGACGCCCTGCGCGCCGACCAGGCGGAGGCGCGGTCGCGGGGCGTGCATCGCGGTCTCGGCTTCGCCAGCTTCATCGAGCTGACCAACCCTTCGCCCTTCATGTACGGCATCGGCGGCGCCCGCATCTCGGCGCAGGACGGCTGCACCGTGCGGATGGACCCCGACGGCTCGATCGTCGCGCTCTCCGGCGTGACCGAACAGGGGCAGGGCACGGAGGCGATGCTGTCGCAGGTGGTCGCCGAGGGCGTCGGCGTGCGCCCGGAGGCGGTCCGCGTCGTCACCGGCGACACGCAGGTGACGCCTTACGGCGGCGGCACCTGGGCCTCGCGCGGGGCCGGCATCGGCGGCGAGGCGGCGCTCCTGTCGGCGCGCGCGCTGCGCGGCGCCATCCTCGAGGTGGCGGCGGCGATGCTGCAGGCCGACGCCGCGACGCTCGACATCCGCGACGGCGTGGTGGTCGACGCTGAAGGCGGCGCGGCGCGCCTGCCGCTGGAGGAGCTCGGCCGCATCGTCTATTTCCGCGGCGACACGCTGCCGAAGGGGCTGCCGCGCGAACTGGTGCAGACGCGGCACTTCATCACCTCGGACTACCCCTTCGCCTTCACCAACGGCGTGCAGGCCTCCTGGCTCGAAGTCGACGTCGAGACCGGCGTCGTGACGCTCCTGAAGCACTGGTGCGTGGAGGATTGCGGGCGCGTCATCAACCCCCAGCTCGTCGACGAGCAGATCCGCGGCGGCATCGTGCAGGGCCTCGGCGGCGCGCTCTACGAAGAAATCCACTACGACGCCGACGGGCAGCTGCTGAACGGCTCGATGGCCGACTACCTCGTGCCGATGGCCGCCGAGATGCCCGACATGGTGATCGGCCATGTCGAGACGCCGACGCGGGAGAGCATGCTCGGCGCCAAGGGCGCCGGCGAAGCCGGCACGGCGGGCGCGCCGGCGGCGGTGATGAACGCGATCAACGACGCCCTGCGCCCGCTCGGCGCACAGGTGACGGAAATGCCCTTCACGCCTGAGCGCATCCTGCGCGCGCTCGGCGCCCTCGACGACTGAACCCAATCGGGGCCCGCAAGAAGGCGCCCGCCAGAGGAGGACACCCATGGAACCGAAGCGTCTTGCGGCCGCGACCGCAATCGCCCTCGTCTTCGCCGGCGCCGCCGCCGCGCAGCAGACCATCACCGTCAACATCGGCTCGTCGCATCCGGAGGCCAACATCTGGGTCTATGCGATGAAGAACACCTTCCAGCCGGAAGTGAACCGCATCCTCGCCGAGGCCGGCGACTACCAGGTGTCATGGAGCGAGAACTACGCCGGCACACTCTACAAGTTCACCGACACCCGCGAGGCGGTGATGGACGGCATCGTCGACGTCGGCATGGTCGGAACTGTCTGGGAAGGCGCGACCATGCCGCTCCAGAACGTCACCTACTTCACGCCCTTCGCCACCGAAGACCACCGCATGATCATCGAGATCTTCGACGAGCTGTCGGAAACGCTGCCCGAGCTGCGCGACAGCTGGGCGGAGAACAACATGGTCCACCTCTCGTCGCTGATCACCGACAGCTACGACATCTACGCGACCTTCCCGGTGAACACGCTCGCCGATCTGCAGAACCGCAAGCTGAACGCGCCCGGCACCTCGGCCAACTGGCTGCGCGACACCGGCGCCACGCCGGTCGACGGCGCGCTGACCACCTACTACACCAACATCCAGACCGGCGTGACCGAAGGCACGCTGTCCTTCGCCTCCGGCATCCTGCCCACGCGCGTCTACGAGGTCGCGCCGGAACTGACGCGGGTCGGCATCGGCTCGATGTATTTCGGCGGCATCGCGGCCAACATGGACTTCTTCGAGGGCCTGCCCGAGCCGGTGCGGCAGGCGTTCCGCGAAGCCGCCAAGGCGACCTCCGCCGCGCATGGCGACTATGTCGCCGCGCTCGCGGAACGCGCCATGGGCGAGATGCAGGCAGCCGGGCTCACTGTCCACGAACTGCCCGCGGCCGAGAAGGCCGCCTGGGTCAATGGGCTGCCCAACATCATCGAGCCCTGGCTGGAGCAGACCGGCGAGAAGGGCGCGGTGGTGCTCAAGGCCTATTTCGAGGCGCTGCGCGCGCGCGGCGCCGAGCCGCTGCGCGCCTGGGACGAAGGGCTCTGACGTCCGACCCCGCGCGCCCGAGCACCCGCCGGGCGCGCGGCGGCTGACCCCCGCGCAATCTGGAGCACGGAGCCGGCATGAGCGGTGACAACGGCGAACCGAAGACCGACGCCCTCGTCCCGCCCTTCGCGCAGGCGCCGGTCGGCGCCCTCCTAGGCGGCGTCGCGGCGGCGCTCTCCTCCATCGGCACGGCGTGGATCGGCGGCCTGATGCTGCTGGTCGTCGCTGACGTGGTGGGACGGAACTTCCTGAACGCCCCGATCACCGGCGTCTCGGAGATCGCCGCGCGCTCGGTCGTGGCCATCGTGTTCCTGCAGGTCTCCGCCGCGATCCTGCAGCGCCGCCTGACGCGGGCCGACTTCATCCTGCGCCGCCTCGAGGGCCGGGCGCCGCGGACGCAGGCGCTGGTCGAGGCGCTGTTCTCGCTGACCGGCGCGGTCGTCTTCGCTCTGGTGCTGTGGGCCTCGTGGCCAAAGCTGGCGGACGCCTGGGCCGGCGCGGAGTTCTTCGGCGTGCAGGGCGTCTTCACCATCCCGACCTGGCCGTTTCGCGGCGTCACCGTGCTCGGCGCTGCGCTCGCCGCCTGCGCAGCCCTCTATGTGGCGGCGCAGGAGCTGCGCAAGGCGCGGGCCGCCGCATGACGGCGCTCGGGCTGGGCCTCGCCCTCATCGGCGTTCTGGTGCTTCTCGTCCTGCTCGGGCTCCAGATCGCCTATGCGCTGTTCGCCGTGGCCTTCGCCGGCATCTGGCTGATCCGCGACAATCTCGGCCTCGCCTTCCGCATGCTGGAGCTGACCGCCTACAGCGGCATCGCCGACTACCTGTTCGCCACCATCCCGCTTTTCGTGCTGATGGGCCTGCTGGTCAGCGCCTCCAATGTCGGCCGCGACACCTTCGAGGTCGCCGAGGAGCTGCTGCGCCGCGTCGTCTGCGGCCTCGGCGTCGCCACCGTCGCAGCCAACACGATCTTCGCCGCGGTCACAGGCGTCTCGATCGCCTCGGCGGCCGTCTTCACCCGCGTCGCCGTGCCCGAGATGACGCGGCACGGCTACCGCCCGGCCTTCGCCGCCGGCACGGTCGCCGGCTCGTCGGTGCTGGGCATGCTGATCCCGCCGAGCCTGCTGCTGATCGTCTACGGCATTCTCGCCGAAGTCTCGATCGGCGGCATGTTCATCGCCGGGATCGTGCCGGGGCTGATGCTCGCGGGCGGCTTCGTCGCCATGCTCGTGGCCGTGACGCTGCTCTTTCCCCGGTTCGTGCTGACCGACCCAGAGGCGAGCCGCCTGCGCCGCCTCGACCGTGAAGCCCCGCCGATGCCGCCGGGACGCATGGCCGCGAAACTGACGCCGATCGCCCTGCTGGTGCTGCTCGTGCTCGGCGGGCTCTATTCGGGCTTCTTCACGCCGACCGAGGCGGGGGCCGTCGGCGCTTTCGGCGCGCTCGTGCTGGCGCTGGCGCGGCGCTCGCTCGACCGGAGCAAGTTCTGGCAGGTGATGAAGCAGACCGGCGTCATCTCGGTGTCGATCCTGCTGCTGCTGATCGCGGCGAGCTTCTACTCGCGGATGCTCTCGATCGCGGGACTGCCGAACGCCATCGCCGGGCTGGTGACGGACTCCGGCTTCGGGCCGCTGGGCTTCATGTTCTTCTACGTCGCCATCATCCTGCTGATGGGCATGATCCTCGATTCCACCTCGATCCTGCTGATCATGGCGCCCATAGCCGCGCCCATCGCGGCAAGTCTCGGGATCGATCTCAGCCATTTCGGGATCGTCACCGTGCTGGCGGTGGAGATCGGCCTGCTCACCCCGCCCTTCGGCATCTCGGTGTTCACGGTGCACAACACCCTCAACGACCCCGAGGTTTCGGTCGAGGCGATCTTCGCCGCAACGCTGCCCTTCATCGCCGTCATGCTGGCGGTGCTGGTGATCGTGGCGCTGTTTCCAGTTACGGCGACGCTGTTCCTCTAGGGGGCTTCGAAGTCGACCACACTGCCCGTCGAACATCCGGTCCATGATCGACGCCGTCGGGGGGGGGCTGGCCTGCGCTTCGCACGGGCGTCGCCCCCCCCCCTGCGCGCAGCGAAGACGACACGGACCTGTCGGCAGAGCGGTTCGGGCCCCGGCCGGATCCAGCGCCAGCGCGTGACCCTGCCCCCGATATGCCCTCGCTCATAGGTTAGCGATGTTCTTGTTCTGGGCCTCTCTGGCCTGGTTGGCGTACTCGATCGGGGTCAGTCCGCCCAGGCTCGTGTGCGGACGGACGGCGTTATTGTCGGGCCGCCACGCGGCGAGGACGCGGCGGGCATGGGCGAGACCATCGAAGATGTGCTCGTTCACGCACTCGTCGCGCAGACGACCGTTGAAGCTTTCGATGAACGCATTCTGGGTGGGCTTGCCCGGCGCGATGTGGCGCCATTCGACGGCGTTCTTCTCCGCCCATGTCAGCATGGCGTTCGAAGTGAACTCCGTGCCGTTGTCGGACACGATCATGCAGGGCCTGCCGCGCAGCTCGACGATGCGGTCGAGCTCGCGGCCGACGCGGACGCCACGGGTTAACGGGTTCCGGCCAGTCGCGAGGCATGCGATAGAGCGTGGTGAACAGCCGTTCGCGCGAGCGCCGGACATGTCGCCGGCGTCGGCCGCTCGGGAGTGGGCGTGCGATACGGGAGGGCCTAAATTGGAGGCCCGCATCCGCAATGGAACACCGGGAGCTTCGCTCCCCGGTAACGCCGGGGCGGTTCACCGTAACGATCCGCGCGCGTTTCGAACGGCGGCCCTTGGCCATTGACACAGCTTGCGGCGACCCTCCGCATTCAACGGAAGCAGGTGGCCAGAGCCTCGAGATCGCGCGCGATGTCCTCCGAAAGGTCCTCGATGCGGCCGGGCGCATCGCTGCGTTGGGCATAGGCGCGCAGCCCGAGGACTTCGGACTGGAGGCGGGACGCAAGGCGCACAGGGTCCCTGTCGGCCGGGATCTGACCTGCGTCGCGCGCCGCCTGGAAGGCGTCGCGAAACGCCGCCTCGGTCTGACGCATCATGTCCTCCGCCGCGTCGCGCAACACCCGCTCATTGTCGGAGGACTCGAGCATGGTCTTCATGAGCATGCAGGCTTTCGTCTGCGTCGGCGCCGCCAACGCCCGTCCGAGCTTGCGCACATGGTCGGCGAGACCCTCCAGCGGCGACGCGGCCTCCGACAGCGTCTCGGACAAGGCCGTCCGCGATCTCTCCGCGTAGAGGGTCAGCGCGCTGCGGAACAGCTTCTCCTTCGAGCCGAACGCCGCGTAGATCGAGCCGGGACGCATGTCCAGCGCCGCTTCGATGTCCTTCAGGGACGTGCCCGCATAGCCACGGGTCCAGAACAGTATCATCGCCCGCTCCAGCGAGGCGTGTCGATCGTAGGCGGCTTTCCTCGGCATCCGATGGGTCTCGCTATCAAGTTTGAGTGATCGCTCAATTATATGCTTGAGCGATCGTTCAAGTAAAGCTATCCCAACCTCAGCAAACTTGAGCGCTCACTCAAAAACCCGATCGGAGGCCGACATGGCTGATTTCACGATGCACACGCCGGAAACCGCTCCGGAGGCGAGCCGGCCGCTTCTCGAGGACTCCAAGAGGGCCTTCGGGCGCGTGCCCGGCCTTCACGCCACAATGGCCGAGGCCCCGGCGCTGCTTGACGGCTACAAGCACCTCCACCGCCTGTTCGCCGAAGAGACCAGCTTCGACAAGGACGAGCTGACCGTGGTCTGGCAGACCATCAACGTCGAGCACGAGTGCCACTACTGCGTGCCCGCCCACACCGGCATCGCCAAGATGATGAAGGTGGACGACGCGATCTCGAACGCGCTGCGCGACGAGACCCCGCTGCCCAACCCGCGCCTTGAGGCGCTCCGCACCTTCACGCTTCAGGTGGTCCGCCAGCGCGGCTTCGTGTCGGACGAGGCGGTGCAGAGCTTCCTCGACGCCGGCTTCACCAAGCGGCAGGTGCTGGAGGTCGTTCTCGGCGTCGCGCAGAAGGTGATGTCGAACTACACCAATCACCTCGCCCGGACGCCGGTGGACCAGCCGATGCAGGCCTTCGCCTGGGAAAAGGCCGCCTGACAACTTCGTTCGCGCTTTGGCGGCGTCGGCGAAGACACCCGCTTTCGCGGACGCCGCAGCATCCCCGCGCCATATCAGCCGCTTCCGCGCCTTCGCGATCCCGCTGCGCCGCGGTTGTCGCCTCCACCCCGCGCGACAGACGCAACCAGGAGAACACGCCGCCATGCCTTCCGATAAACCCGCCTCCGCCCTGCATCCGATCCCGGCTCCGACCATCGCGACTCTCGGCATGATGTTTGTGGCCGGGGCCGCCGGGACCATAGCCTTCGACTTCTGGGGACAACTCGTCAGCCCGGCGATCGGCTGGGCCGGTCTGTCGCCGCACGGTCTCGCCCGAAGCCTGCTCGGCGCCTTCGGCCTCCCGAACGGCGACTTCGCCGGGTACTTCGTGCATTTCTACCTTGTCGGTCTGATCGGCTATCCGGTGGGGTGGCTTTATGTTTTCCGGCCGCTGTGGCGCCGCGTGGCGGGCGGTGGGGAAGGCTGGCTTCTCCCCGCGGCGGTCTACGGCGTCGGGCTCTGGGTCTTCGCCATCGGCGGGATCACCGCCGTCGCCGGGCTGCCCTTCTTCCTGAACTTCACCGGGATCACGTGGGTCGCGCTGATCGGCCATGTGCTCTACGCCCTCGTGCTGGTCGCCGTGATGCAGCTGGCGGCGCGGCGATGACGGCTCGGTCCACTCCTTCGCTGCGATCCGCATAACCGGGTGCGCAGCCCGGATCCCGATCACAGCGCTCGGGCGGTCAACGGGCCCGGATCGCGATGAGCAGCGCCCTGCGACCAGCCGAGAACAAGTTGGCGTCCGCCGCTCCTGTGAGCGGCTGATCGCCGAGCTGGGCCGACCGATCCGCGACCGACGGCTTCACGGGACGTGACTGCGCGCCGCTCGCGCCGCCTATCAGCGCGGCGGCGGCTTGACGCTGGCGCGCTGATAGGCGGGCCTGACAATCGTGGGAACGACGGGCCGGGGGGCGAGCTTTGGAGCTACATCAGGTCAGATATTTCATCGCGCTCTCACGAAGCCTCAACTTCACGCGCGCAGCCGATGAGTGCAACGTCACGCAACCCTCGCTCACGCGGGCCATCAAGCTGCTGGAGGCGGAAATGGGCGGCGCGCTGGTGCGGCGCGAACGCGGGCTGAGCCACCTCACCGAGCTCGGCCGGCGCCTCCTGCCGCTTTTCGAGCAATGCCACGAGAGCGCGCTGAACGCGCGCGCCGTGGCCGAGGCTGTGAAGGCGCAAAAGCTCGCCGGGCTGCGGCTCGCGATGCACAGCGGCGTCAGCGTCGGGCCCTTCGCCGGCCATCTGTGCGAACTGCTGCGCGCCTGCGACGGCCTCACGCTCGAGATCTCCCGCGGCGACGCGGCGGAGACGGCGACGGCGCTGCGCAACGGCCATGCGGCGCTCGCCATCGCCGAGCCCGACGGCATGACATGGGAGCGCTTCGAATCCTGGCCGCTGTTTCGCGAACCGATCGTCGTCTGCTTCTGCGCCGAACACCCTTTCGCCACCGCAGCCAGCGTCTCGCCGGCGGCGCTTCGCCGTGAACGGGTCATCGTGAGCCGCCGCGGCGTCGTGCGTCGCCTCGACGAAGCGCTGGGCGCCGTCGCGGCCGACGTCGTCGCCACCCTCGATATCGCGGAGGAGAGCGATGCGCGCATGCTGGTGGCGGCCGGGGCGGCGGTCGCGCTGGCCCCGCTGAGCGCGATCGCCGGCGAAGGCGTGGCCACGGCTCGGCTGGAGGGCCCGCCGCTCAGCCGCGAATTGAGGCTCTTCGCCGTTCAGGGCCGCAGGCGCGAACCGGCGGAAGCGATGCTCGCGACGCTGCTCCGCGCCGCGGACTGGTCGGGCTACGCTCTCGATGCCGCGATGGACACCGCCTGAACCATCGCCCCGACATCCATGCGGCGGCGCGGGTCGACGTCGATATGGCGGGCGCAGACCCGCCCGTCGCGGCCGATGACGAAAGTCGCGGGGATCGGCAGCAAGAGGCCTTGATCCCCGTTCGTCTCGGCGAGATTGAGATCGAAGGCGGCGAAGGCGTCGCACAGGCGGGCGTCGATCACCACCGAAAGCCCAAGGAGCGTGGCGACGCCGCCGCCCACGTCGCTCAGCATGGGGAAACGCGCGCCCGCGCCGGCGCGATGCCGCGCGCCCCATGCCGCCCGCTGCGGGGCGACCGCGACGATGTCGCCGCCCGCCCGCAGGATCCGCTCATGCGCCTCTGCGAGCGCCCAGAGATTCACCTGGCAGAAATCGCACCAGCCGCCGCGATGCAGCGCCACGACGATGGGGCGGCCGTCGCGCATCACGTGCAGCCTCCAGAGGCGGCCGGCCTGATCGGGCAGCGCGAAGTCGGGGAACGCGTCGCCCACATCCGGCGCCGCGCTCCCCGCGTCCACCGCGCGAAGCCGGTCCACCAGCGCGTCGACGGCCGCGTCGTAGGCGGGCGCGAGGCTGCGACAGGCGTCCCGGATCACCTCCAGCCGCTGATCGAGCGAGCCGCTCATCGCGCGGGCGCGGACTTGGGCTTCATCCCACGGATCGCTCATTCACGCTTCCTGTCGTTGCGGGCGGCGGCAGGTATTACGACACATCACGGCGGCGTGAGACAATGCGTAGCGGCTTTGCTGTCGATAGCCGAGGCGCAGGGCGCGGCGCGTCATAGCCAAGGGGCATGGAAACAGCAGCGGCCCGGCATTTCCCTTCCAGCGCGCGCCCTGCGCTTCTTGGCGGCAGCCGGCGGAGCATCGTCGGCGCTTCGCAGGGGAGGTCGCCATGAAACTAAAACGCCGCCTGTCGCCGCTTGTCGTAGCCCTCATCGCCGGCGCGCCGGCCGCGCGCGCAGTCGAGGCGCAGCCAGTCGCCGAATGTCCGCCCGAGTTCCGCCTGACCGCACCGCAGGAACTCGTCGCGCCGCCGGACGAGGGCGCGACCCGCGAAGTTCTCACATGGGTGTCGCTCGACGGCTGGCGCGGCGTGGAGGGCCTCGCCCTGCGCATCCGGAAGCTGACGGTGGCCCCGGGCGGCTGGGTGCCGCTGCACTGGCACAACGACCGCCCCTCGGTCGACTACATCATCGAGGGCGTACTGGTCGAGCACAACAGCTTCTGTTCGGTGGAGCTGCCGCACCATGCCGGCGACGCCGCGAACCGGTTCGGCGACTTCCACGCCCACTGGTGGGTTAACCAGACCGACAAGGCGGTGGTGCTGGTCTCCGCGGACGTCGTGCCGCTCGACCAGGTGAACTACTGAGAGCGGCGCCGGCCTGTGGCGCAGGGCGCAGAGACTGCGGCTGCCGAAGGCCCGCGCCGGGCGCAGGGGCCGGGGCGGGCCTTCGTCGCCGCCGTCGCGTTTCTCACACTGGTGGACCTCTTCGCCACCCAGGCGATCATCCCGGCCCTGACCGTCGCCTACGGCGTTACCCCCGCAGAGATGGGGCTCGCCGTGAACGCCTCCACGTTGGGGATGGCCGCGGCGAGCCTGGGCGTGGCGCTTTTCGGCGGCGGGGTTGACCGCCGGCGCGGCGTGGCGCTGGCGCTGGCGCTGCTGGCGGTTCCCACCGCGTTGCTTGCGGTCGCCCCCGACCTGGCGACGTTCGCGGCGCTGCGGGTGGCGCAAGGGGTGTGCATGGCGACGGCGTTCTCGCTGACGCTGACCGCGCTGGGCGAACTGCTCACCGGGCGCGCGGCGGCGGCGGCCTTCGCGGCCTATGTCACCGGCAACGTCGCCTCGAACCTGCTGGGCCGGCTTGCGGCGGCGAGCGCGGCGGAGACGGCGGGGCTGAAGGCGACCTTCCTGCTCTTCGCGGCGCTGAACCTCGCCGGCGCGCTGATGGTCTGGCGCAGCCGCCACGCAGCGCCCGGGATGGCGGTCGATCGCGGGCTTGCGGCGCCGCTGCGCGCGGCGGCGGCGCATCTGGCGCATCCCGGGCTGCGCGGGGCCTTCGCGCTGGGGTTCTGCGTGCTCTTCGCCTTCATCGGCGTCTTCACCTACGTCAATTTCGTGCTCATCGCGCCGCCCTACGACCTGCCGGCGATGAGCCTCGGCGCGGTCTATCTCGTCTTCGCGCCGTCGCTGCTGACCACGCCGCTCGCCGGCCCGGCGAGCGCGCGCTATGGCGCGCGCGCGGCGATCTGGGGCGGGCTGGCGGTCGCCGGCGCGGGGCTCGCGGCGCTGTTGGCGGGGCGCCTCGAACTGGCGCTGGCCGGGCTCGTCGCAGTCGGCGCGGGAACCTTCTTCGCGCAGGCGGCGGCGACGGGCTATGTGAGCCGCGCGGCGCTCCACGCCCGGGCCGCGGCTTCCGGCCTCTACCTCGCGGCCTATTTCTCGGGCGGGCTTGCCGGCGCCGCGGCGCTCGGCTGGGCGTTCGAGCGCTTCGGCTGGACAGGCTGCGTGGCGGGCGTCGCGCTGGCCCTTGCGGCCGGGGCGCTGGCCGCCGGCGCGATGCGCGAGCGCTGAGCGCGGCCGACGCTTCAGCCGTCGTCGCTTCGCGTGGTGAAGAGCGCGGCGATGCGCCAGCCTTCAGCGCCCTGTCGGCACAGCACGCCCACGAGCCAGCGCAGGCGCGCCGGAGCGGCGGCCGCGCCGATCAGCAGCGTGAGGGTCAGCGAGATGTAGGCCGCGCCCTCGTTGATGTTGACGACCCGGGCCGCGTCCAGGTCGGGCTCGACGCGCCACAGCTCCGCTTTCTGAAAGCCCGCCATCCGCTCGACGAGCGCATCGGGCCCCCAATAGGGCCGTCCGTCGTTGACCCACAGGAATTCCGGGCTGTCCCAGAGCGTGCGGCGCACCACCGCAAGGTCGCGCGCGTTCTGCGCGGTGAGAAACCGCAGGTAGAGCGCGCGGATGTCGGCCCCCGCGTCCGTGAGCGCGGCCGGGGCGGCGGCGGCGAAGGCGAGCCCGGCGGCGATGCGGCCAAAGACGCGTCGACTGTGCATGGCGATCTCCTGCGCGTTGGCGGCGATCTGACCCGTCCGGGCCATGCCGCACGGCCTCGCCTGCGGAAGGGGCGGTGTGAAATGCCGTGGAGGACGCGTTTCGATAGCGCGCGTGCATGCGCGGCGGCGGATGCCCAGGCGCTATCAACTGCATAGCGCAAGCCCCGGCGACGCCGGCGCGCCAAACCCACATGCTGCGGCGGCCAGCTTGACTCCAGGGAGCCGCAGCAATGGACCATCGCCGAACCGCCGTCGTCACCGGCTCCACCAGCGGCATAGGGCAGGGCGTGGCCCGCGCGCTTGCCGCGTCGGGCATGAACGTGATGCTGAACGGCTTCGGCGACCGGGACGCGATCGAGGCCGAACGCGCCGCCATGGCGGAAGAAACCGGCGCCGACATCGCCCATGACGGCGCCGACATGTCGCGCCCGGACGAGATCGCGCGGTTCGTGGAGACGACGCGCGCTCGCTTCGGCGCGATCGACGTGGTGGTCAACAATGCCGGCGTGCAGACCGTGGCGCCGATCGAGGACTTCCCGCCCGACCGCTACGACCTGATCATGGCGATCAACATGTCGGCCGCCTGGCATCTCACCCGCCTGACCTTCGCGGCGATGAAGGCTGAAGGGTGGGGTCGAGTGATCAACGTGGCCTCTGCGCACGGCCTCGTCGCCTCGCCCTTCAAGAGTGCCTACGTGATGGCCAAGCACGCCGTCATCGGTCTGACCAAGACTGTCGCGCTTGAGGGCGCAGAGCACGGCGTCACCTGCAACGCGATCTGCCCTGGCTATGTGCTGACCCCGCTGGTGGAGAAGCAGATACCCGAGACCGCGAAGGCGCGTGGGCTGACAGAGGCGCAGGTCAAGCGCGACGTGCTGCTCGCCGCCCAGCCGACGCGCGAGTTCGCCACCGTCGAGGAGATCGGCGCGCTGGCCGCGTTCCTGTGCACAGACGCGGCGAAGCAGATCACCGGCGCGGCGCTGCCGGTCGACGGCGGCTGGACGGCGCAGTGAGCGCCGCCCGACCGGCTGAAGCGACAGCGACCCCGTAGCTAAAAGGGAAAAGCCGATGTCTCGCCGCACCACAAACCACAAGGGCGTCAACCTCGCGCTGCAAGGGGGCGGCGCGCACGGCGCCTTCACCTGGGGCGTGCTGGACCGGTTGTTCGAGGACGACCGGATCTGGATCGAGGCGATATCCGGCACGTCCGCCGGCGCGATGAACGCGGTCGTCGCGGCGCAGGGCATGTACGAAGGCGGCGCCGAGGGCGCGCGCGTGCGCCTCGCACATTTCTGGAAGGCCGTGTCGGACGCGGCGCGCGGCAGCCCGCTGCGCCGCTCGCCGCTGGCGGCGATGACGGGCGACTGGTCGCTCGCGAGTTCTCCGGCCTATGTCGCCTTGGACATGATGAGCCGGCTGGCGTCGCCCTATGACGTCAACCCGATGCGGGTGAACCCGCTGCGCGACCTCGTCAAAAGCCATGTCGACTTCGCCAAGGTGCGCGCCTGCGAGGACATGGCGATCTATGTCGGCGCCACCAACGCGGAGACCGGCCTCGGCCGGGTGTTCCAGCGGGAGGAGATCACGCTCGACGCCGTCATGGCGTCAGCCTGCCTGCCCTACATGTTTCACGCCGTCGAGATCGACGGAGCGCCCTATTGGGACGGCGGTTACTCCGGCAACCCGCCGCTGCTGCCCTTTCTCGATCATTGCCCGTCCGACGACATCATGATCGTCCAGATCAACCCGGTCCGGCGGCCTGGAACGCCGGTCAGGGCGCAGGAGATCCAGAACCGCATCAATGAGATCAGCTTCAATGGCGCGCTTCTGCAGGAGCTGCGGACGATCCACCTGATCAACGGCATGATCGACCGAGGCGAGATCACGAACGGCGCGCGGCGGCGGATGCGCTTCCATATCGTCGAGGCGCGCAAGCGGATGCGCGCGCTCGACGCCTCCTCGAAGCTCAACGCGGAATGGGCTTTCCTGCAAAGGCTCTTCGCGATTGGCCGCGAGACCGCGACGAAGTGGCTGGCGACGAGCTTCGACGCGCTGGGGCGCGCCTCCTCGGTGGACCTTGACCAGATGCTTGGCGCGCAGGCGACCGCGACCTGTCATGCGGGCCACGGTTTGCGCGCCACGGTCGCGTCCGAAAGCGCGACGCCGGAACAGCCTGCGGCTGCGCAATGACTTTCGAAGAACCATCGCTGTCGCCGTCCGGCGACGACCATGACGGCTCCGCCTTTCCCACCGCCGCGGTTCCCTGGGTCGCGACGCGGGGCCTTGCCGCCCCCGCGGGGCGGCGCACCGTCTCGATCTCCGGCGACGGAGGCGTCGCGCCGTACGCAATGGAAGTCACCGCCGCCTTCGCGCGCGACAACGACGTCGCACATGGGCCGCCGAACAATGCGCAGTTCGGTAAGATTGCCATGGAGCGTCGGCCCGGGCGCTTTCGCTTCCGGTCGGCCGATCCTTCTTTCCGGTGCTTCGCCGCCGCCACGCGCCTCTGCGGCGGTGTCGGCGCAACGGCGACCGGCGCCGCCCTCGGCGACCCGCAGGCGGCGGCGTTCGCGGCGATGGGCCCTGCGCTCCTGGAGATCCTGTGCGACGCCGAACTGGCTTGAGGCCGCATGGGCAGGGGCGACGCCTGGCCGAGGCTCCGGTCTCCTCGCGCGCCCCGTCTCAGGCGGCGGAGCGGCTGCGGCGACGGACCCGCGCCGCATTTGCGGCGGCGCTGCTTCTTTTCACGGTCAGCGGAGCTGAACGCAGCGCCGCGCAGGGGATGGTCATCGATGCGCTGGAGCGGCCAGGGAGCGCGGAGGCCGCGTCCGCTCCGGCCAGCGCCGAGGCGGTGCGCGCGATGGTGGCGCGGCTGACGGACGCTGAAGTGCGCGCGCTGCTCCTGGAGCGGCTCGACGCGGTCGTCGGAGCGCAGGATCCGGCGCGCGCTGAAGGCGGTCTGGGGCGCGCGCTCGCAACCTCCGCCGACGCGCTGGCGGCGTCGGTCGCCGGCGCGATCGCGCGGGTTCCGAACATCCCGGCCGGGGCTGCCGAGGGCTTCGCCCGCTTCTGGGCGCCGCGCGGCTGGTGGGGGACGCTGCATCTGCTCGCCGTGGGCCTTGCGGCGCTCGGCGCCGGCCATATCGCTGAGCGCGCGGTGCGGCGGTGGTGGCGGCGCTTAGAGACGCCGCCGGCCGAGGCGAGGCTGGGGGCGACGCTGGGCTTCCTGCTGGAGCGGCTCGCGCTGGAGGCGGCGGGCCTCGCGGCGCTGCTCGCCGCCGCGCGCGCCGTCATCGCCGTCGCGCATCCGCCCGAGCCGATCAGCGACCTGATCCTGACCTTCTTTCTCTTCCTGCCGGTGCTCTATGTCGGGGCGGCGGCCGCGGCGGGGCGGTTCCTGCTGGCCCCCGACGAGCCCGGCGTCAGGCTGCTGGATGTGGACGACGCCGATGCGCGCTTTCTCCAGCGCGCCGTGGTGATATTTGCCGGGCTGGTCGGCTTCCGGGCCTATGTGCTGAGCTTCCTCGGCGGCCATGGCGTCGACCTCGCGAGCATGCGCCTCGGATTCTGGTTGACGCTGCTCGTCCATGGCTGGCTGTTCTACGCCGCATGGCGCGCGCGTGACGCGCTGAGCGGGATGCTCGCCGACGCGCACGCCGCAGGGGACGAGGCGCAGGTGGCGCGCGCCTATCCGTGGGCGGCCATGGCGCTGATCGCGCTGTTCTGGGCCATCACGGAGATCTTCACTGGCCTCGGGTTTTGGCCTCTGCTCGACGAGCGGCTGCCGCTGACGCTCGCCGCGCTCATCTTCGCCCCGGTCGCCGACAAGGGGATCAGGGGCCTCGCGGCGCATCTGTCGCCCGATCCCGGCGGGCCGCCGGACGCCCTCGCCGCGCGCGCCGCGGAACGGGTGCGCCGGGGGCTGCGCCGGATGGGACGGGTGGCGCTCGGCGGCGCGCTGATGCTCGCGCTGGTCGATCTCTGGAACGTCGACTTCTCCGAAGCCGCCATGGGCGCGGCCCCCGCGCGCGTCTCGGCGGCGGCGGTGCATGCGCTCGGCGTGGCGGCCTTCGGCTGGCTGGCTTTCGAGGGCGTCACGCTCTGGATCACCCGCCGCATCCTCGCGGAGACGCCCGCGCCCGCGACCGAGGACGAGGAGCAGGGTGGCGAGGGCGGCGGCGCAGGCGGCAGCCGTCTGTATACGGTGCTGCCGCTGCTGCTGCGGGTCGCGCAGGCCGTCATCTTGCTCGCCACGACGCTGGAGGCGCTGCGCGCGCTCGGCGTGGGCGTCGGACCGCTGCTCGCGGGCCTCGGCGTGCTGGGCCTCGCCATCGGCTTCGGCGCGCAAAAGCTGGTGGCGGACGTGGTGTCGGGCGTGTTCTTCCTCATCGACGACGCGTTCCGCGTCGGCGAATACGTCGAGATCGAGGATACGGTGGGCACGGTGGAGCGCATCTCCATCCGCTCGCTTCAGCTTCGCCATCATCTCGGGGCGGTTCACACCATTCCCTTCGGCGACGTGGCGCGGCTGACGAACTACTCCCGCGACTGGGTGATCATGAAGCTGCGCTTCACAGTGCCCTTCGACACCGACCTCGACCTCGTCAAGAGCATCTTCAAGCAGATCGGCAAGGACATGGCCGACGACCCGGATTTCGCATCCGACTTCCTGCAGCCCTTCAAGAGCCAGGGCGTGCTCGAGGTCAACGATGTCGGCATGGTGGTGCGGGGCAAATTCATGGCGCGTCCGGGCCGGCAATGGGGCCTGCGCAAGGAGATCTTCGCCCGCGTGCAGCGCGCTTTCGAAGCGCAGGGCGTGCAGTTCGCCCGCCGCGAGGTTCGGGTCCGGATCGACGGCGAGGCGCATCCCGTTCCAAAGCCGATCAGGGAGGCCGCCCTGGCGGCCGCCCAGGCGCATCTCGACGAGGATCTGGTGGAGCCCGAGAGCGCGAAAGACTGATCAGGGTCGAGCGCAGCGAGGGCCATGCGCCGTGGCGCGCGGCGCCGCCACGACGACGTGACCGGTCGCGAGCGGGGCGCGTGTCGCCCGAAGGAGGTCGCGACGCCATGTCACACACGAAGGCCGGCGGGGAGGTGACGACGATGCTCGGATGGGGACGGTTCATGAAGGCGGCGGCGCTGGGCGCGGCCGTGCTCGCGACGGCGGCGGTCGGCGGCGTGGAGCGCGCACTCGCCCCGGACGCGAAGCTCTGGGAGCGGTGGACGGCGCATGATCCGGCCTCGCCGTTGACGGTGGACCACGGGCCTTGGGACGCGCTGCTGCGCCGACACCTGGTCGATGCGCCGGGCGTGAACCGCGTGCGCTACGCCGCCTTCACGGCGGCCGACCGCGCTGCGCTCGACGCCTATCTCGCCGCGCTGCAGGCGACGCCGGTGGACCGGCTGGCGCGGCCCGAGCAGATGGCGTTCTGGATCAACCTCTACAACGCGCTGACCGTGGACGTGGTGCTGGAGCACCACCCCGTAGCGTCGATCCGCGACATCGACATCTCGCCCGGACTCGTCGCCGACGGGCCGTGGGGGGCGAAGCTCGCGAAGGTGGCGGGCGAGCGGCTCAGCCTCAACGACATCGAGCACCGCATCCTGCGCCCGATCTGGCGCGATGCGCGCATCCACTACGCGGTCAACTGCGCCGCGGTCGGCTGTCCGGACCTGCGCGCCCGGGCGTGGACGGCTGCGGGGCTGGACGCCGCGCTGGACGCGGCGGCGCGGTCCTACGTCAACGACCCCCGCGGCGTGCGGGCCGAGGCCGGGCGGCTGGTCGTCTCGAAGATCTACGACTGGTTCCACGAGGACTTCGGCGGGACCGACGCCGCGCTGCTGGCCCATCTGATCCGCTACGCCGAGCCGGCTCTGGCTGAAGCGCTGCGCGGCCGCACGCGCATCGACGACGCCGAGTACGACTGGGCGTTGAACGACGCGCGATGACGCGGCGCGCGCTCATGCTTGCGGCCGCCGCGCTCGCCGCGCCGGCCCTCCGCGCCGAGGGGGCGTGGCGCTTTCTCGCCCCGCCCTGGGCGCGCGCCGCGCGGCTGGCCGCGGCGGGGGCCGAGATCGAGCTCGAGGCCGATGGCGCGGTGGGCTTTCTCTGGCGGCCCGCCGCAGCCCGGCCGGGCGACATGCTGCGCTGGCGCTGGCGGGTGGACGCCGCGCCGCCGCCGACCGATCCCGCCGCGCGCGACGCCGACGACCGTCCCGCGGCGGTGCATCTGTGGCTGGACGCGGGCCGCGGTCCGACGCTCTTCGGCCGCCTCGCCGAGGCGCTCGGCCAGCCGCGCGTCACCCATGCGCTGACCTGGCAATGGGGCGGGACGCGCCCCGCGGGGACGCGGCTGGCCAATCCCTACCATGCGCCGAGCGCGATCCTCGTGCTGCGCGGGGCCGGCGAGCCGCTCGGGGTCTGGCGCGAGGAGGCGCGCGACGTCGAGGCCGACCTGCGCGCCGCGCTCGGCGTCGGCGCGGCGTCCGTCGCCGCGCTCGCCATCTCCGCCGACACCGACGACGCCGGCGGCCTCGCCCGCGCGCGCATCGCGGGCCTGGAGATCGCGCATTGACGGACATGCTGGACGATCTCGCCGCGAAGGGCTGGCGCGCGCAGGCGCAGGACGCGGCCGCCTTCGACTGGGCGGGCGGCGCGCGGCTGCCGTTCTGGACGCCGCGTCGGGTCGCGGTCTGGGCGATCAGCCAGTTCTGCCACGGCGAGCGCGCCACCGCCGACATGTGCGCGCGGATCGCGGGCCGCATCGCCGGGGACGCCGCGCGCGCCTGCCTCGAGACGCAGCGGCTCGACGAGGAGCGCCATCTCGTCCTCTACGAGCGCTATCTCGCCCTGCTCGGGGCCCGCGCCGACCCGGCCGGCGCGCTGAGCCGCGCCTACGCCCGCGCGCTCGGGGCGGGCGACGTGCATGCGACCATGCTGGCTTTTCACGTCATCCTCGAAGGTGAGAGCCTGCGCATCCAGAAGGTCGCCGAGGACTGGATGCCCTGTCCGCTGTTTCGCGCCGTCTCCGCCGCCATCGCGCGCGACGAGGCGCGCCACGTCGCCTTCGGCAAGCTTCACCTGCGCCGCAGCCTGCCCGATCTGCCGCTCGCCGAGCGGCTGGCGCTGCTCGAATGGCTCAGGGCGATGTGGCTAGACGCGGCGGTGGCGGTGGCAGCGGCGGTCTCGCCGCTCGGCCCGCTCGCGGCGCGGCTGACGCGGCCGGGGACGCTCGAGGCCAAGTGGCGCGGCCGGCTCGCCGACCTCGAGGGCGCCGGCCTGTTCGCGCCCGAGGAACGCGCGCTGTTCGGCGCGGCATGAGGATCAGCGTCGTCGTCCCGACGCTGAACGAGGCGGCCGCGCTATCCGCGGCGCTGGCCGGTCTCGACGGGGCCGAAGTGATCGTGGCGGACGGGGGAAGCGGGGACGGCACGGCCGAGGCGGCGCGCGCGCTCGGCGCCCGCGTGATCTCGGCGCCGCGCGGCCGGGGACCGCAGCTGGCGGCCGGGGCGCGCGCGGCGACGGGCGAGGCGATCCTGTTCCTGCACGCCGACACCCGCCTCGGCGCAGGCGCGCTCGACGCGCTGCGCGGCGCGCTCGCCGACCCCGCCGTCGTCGGCGGCAACTTCCGGCTGATCTTCGACGGCGAGGACCGCTTCTCGCGCTGGCTGACGGGCTTCTACGCCTGGCTGCGCCGGCGGGGCCTGTTCTACGGCGACAGTGCGATCTTCGTGCGCCGCGCGGCGCTCGAGGCCATCGGCGGCGTGCCCGAGATCGCGCTGATGGAGGATTTCGAGCTGGTCCGCCGCCTCGCCCGCCGCGGGCGGCTCGCCTTTGTGTCCGAGCCGTCCGCCGTCACCTCCTCGCGCCGGTTCGAGGGCCGCCGGCCCTGGCGCATCGTGGCGGGCTGGGTTGCGATCCACGCGCTCCATCTGGCGGGGGTCTCGCACCGCCGGCTCGCCCGGCTCTACCGTTCGGAGCGGCGCCGAGGCGGTCCCCCAGCCGGCGCGTGACACGCGAAGCGGGCGTCTCACGGGGGGGGGCTCGCCGTGGTTACTGCGGCGCGGCGGCCGCAGCGGCGATAGTGACGCCAGGCGACCAAGATCGCCGACCCGAGCCCAGGGGTCGCGCCGCCGCGGCGCGCCCCCGCTACGCCGCCGATACGCGACCACGGACGCCTTCCTCATAGCAGTCGTTCAACACCCGCAACCTTGGCGCATCAACGCCGTCTGGGGGCTTCCACGTCATCGTTTCCGGACAGGAGTCTCTGAAGCGGCCGCCCTTCAGCGGGACAGCAGCGGACCGCGCGGATCACGGATGTCGACGTCGCGCGCCGCGGGCGGCGTCCTTTTCATTCAACGTAACGTTTCCGCGCCGTG
>NZ_FNQM01000096.1 GCF_900107585.1 Rubrimonas cliftonensis
GGCTCTAGTGTGCAAATCACCGTTTTGGCGGAGTTCCCTCTTCCGCAGAGGGACTCATCCCATGGCCTTGGTGATGGATGTACCGAGAGCAGTGACGCCATTCAGGACGGTGATCCTGATGTGGATTTCCGCGACCTGACGGTCGAAGTCCCGCGCCATGAGGCGCTGACCGAGGAGCTTCATGCATTGCATCTTCGTCTCCGCACGGCTTCGGCGGTGATAGCCGCTCCATCGTCGCCAGAGCGCGCGGCCGAAGCGGCTTGACACCCTCAACGCTTCGTTTCGCGCCACGGCGCCTGCGGTGCTTGGCTTCCAGGGTCTGGCGTTCCTGCGCGGCGGGAGTGAGGCGGAACAGCGGTCCTTCCAGTGGAAGGGCCGCCCGCCGAACGCGGTGGCGCCGCGCTCGGCGATAGCGTCATGACACTTGCGGGTATCGTAGGCCCCGTCGGCGGTGACGCGCGCCACCTCATGGTGAGGGGCGATCTGGCCGAGAAGCTCCGGCAGCATCGGCGCGTCGCCGATGTCGCTGCGCGCGCAGGCGCGCCCTCGACGGCCCGAACCTCAAGCGTCTGCTCATCAATCCCGAGGTGGACCTTGCGCCAGACCCGCCGTTTCGAGCCGCCATGCTTGCGCGCGTTCCACTCGCCCTCGCCCTCGACCTTGATCCCGGTGCTGTCGATCAGCAGGGGCAGCGGGCCATTCGCCCCCCGATACGGGATGTTGACGGCCAGGGCCCTATGCCGGCGGCAGAGCGTGGCTCGAAGTCGGGTACGCTCCAGTTCAGGCCGATCAGACGAAGCAGGCTTTCCACGAACCCGGTGGTCTGCCGCAGCGCCATCCCGAACAGGACCTTGAGCGTCAGGCAGCTCTGGATCGCGGCATCGCTGCAGCTCTGGCGGCGGCCGCGCCTGCCCGTCGGCGCACCCTCCCAGCGCATCGACGGATCGAACCAGATCCTCAGCGAGCCGCGCCGCTTGAGCGCCTCGTTGTAGCTCCGCCAGTTCGTGGTCTTGTGCCTCGGGGGTGTCAGCTTGCTCATGCACCTCAGCTATCACGCTGGATTCGCGACGTGAATCCCTCCGTCAGCCGCTTTTGCGCAACAGAGCC
>NZ_FNQM01000068.1 GCF_900107585.1 Rubrimonas cliftonensis
GGCTCCGAAGCCCGCGTCATGAAGCGACGCCGCGCGAAAACCGGCCCGTCATCGGAAGGACCGCCCCCCGACGGCGCGCCGCGGTTTGCCGTGGCCTTCGGGCAGCGGGATGAACTCGGCCTCGTCGCCGGGCACGGTGTCGAAGCGGCCGCGCGCCCATTCCTCCTTCGCCTGCTCGATGCGCTCGAGCCGTGAGGAGACGAAGTTCCACCAGATCCAGCGCGGCCCCTCCATCGGCTCGCCGCCGAACAGCATGACGCGGGCTGCGGTGACGGCGCGCACGGCGTGGGGGTCGCCGGGGCGCAGAATGAGCAGCTGATCGCGCGTGAAGCGGTCGCCGGCGATCTCGATCTCGCCCTCCAGCACGTAGACCGCCCGCTCCTCATAGGTCGCGTCCACCGGCATAGCGGCGCCGGCGGCCAGCTGCGCGTCGACGTAGAGCGTCGGCGAGGCGACCGCGAGCGGCGAGACGGCGCCGAACGCCTCGCCCGCGATCAGCCGCGCCGTGACGCCATGCGCTTCGATGACCGGCGTCTGCGTGGCGGCGTGGTGCAGGAAGGCGGGGTCGCTCTCTTCGGCGCCCGCCGCCAGCGCCATCCAGCTCTGCACGCCGAACAGGCGCTGGCCGGTCGCCTTCTTCGCGTCGTCGGTGCGCTCGGAATGCACCACGCCGCGGCCCGCGCGCATCCAGTTCACCGCGCCGGGCTCGATGAGCTGGTCGGCGCCGGTGCTGTCGCGGTGCCAGATGCGCCCCTCCAGCAGATAGGTCAGGGTGGCGAGGTTGATGTGCGGGTGCGGGCGCACGTCCACGCCCTGATCGGTAAGGAACTCGGCCGGGCCCATCTGGTCGAAGAAGATGAAGGGGCCCACCATCTGGCGCTGCACGCTGGGCAGCGCGCGGCGCACGGTCATCTCGCCAAGGTCCACCGCGCGGGGCGCGATCACGGTCTCGACCGCGTCGCAGGCGGCGCGGTCGCCCAGAACAGGCTCGGGACAGGGGTTCCAGCTCATTGTGCAGTCTCCTTGGCGACAGGATTGGCGGGCAGGTGATGGCGCATGTCGGGGCGACCGGTGCGACAGCGGTCATGGCTCGCGGCCCGGATCGAGCGGCTCGGCGGCGCCCACGACGGCCTGCGAGACGACTTCGACGGCCATTCCGGGACGCAGGATAGCGTCGGGATTGGGAAACCGCGCCCAGACCGTGACGGCGCCGGTGGCCGGGTCCACGTCCGCGCTCGCGGCGTGGGGGGTGGCCTCGGCCGGGTAGAGCCGCCCGCCGGGCAGGCGGAGCCTGACCCGCAAGCCGGCTAGAAGCGCCTCGACGGAACCCGCGCCGGAAGCCTCGAGCGCCGCGAGCCGGTCGGCGTAGGGTGCGTCGTAGGCCACTACTGCCGGATCGAGCGACACGATCTCGGCTAGCGGCGGCCCGGCCTCGGCCTCAAGGAACGCGCCCACCGCCACCATCGGGCGCGACACGTAGCCGGAGATCGGCGCGCGGATCACGACGCGTTCGAGGTCGAGCGCGGCGCGGTCGCGCCCGGCTTGCGCCAGGGCGGCCCCGGCCTGGGCGGCGGCGCGCTCGGTGCGCGCAGGGCCGACCTGCGCGCCGGCGGCGACGCCGCGCTCCAACAGCGCCTCCTGCCGCGCAGCGCGGCGCTCAGCGCCCTCGCGGCGGGCCTGCGCCTCGGCGAGCAGAGCCTGCGCCGCGGCCAGCGCCAGCTCCGCGTCGGCCGGATCGAGCCGGATCAGCGGCTGGCCGCGCTCGACCCGCTCGCCGCCCTCGAACAGGATCGCCGCCACGACGCCGTCGAGGCGGCTGGACAGGACTGCGCGCCCGGCGGCCTCGATGCGGCCGTCAAACAGCAGCGTCTCGGCCGAGGCGGCGGCGGCGACGAGGATCGCCGCGCAGGCGAGCGCGAGCCGGCGCCCGGCGAAAGGGCGGCTCGTGAGGGGCGCCGGCGGCGCCGCGTCGGTCCTGTCCACCATGATCGCCCCCCCTCAGCCCTTCAGGAACGCCAGCACGTCGGCGTGGAAGCGGTCCTTGTGGGTGTCGGGCAAGCCGTGGGGCGCGCCGGCGTATTCGATCAGCGTCGCGTGGGGGACGAGCTTCTTCGTAGCGCGGGCCGAGGCGTCGATCGGCACCACCTGATCGTCGTCGCCGTGGATGATCAGGGTGGGCCGGTCGAACTTCTTCAGGTCTTCGGTGTGGTCGGTGGCCGAGAACGCCGCGATCGAGTCGTAGGTGTTCCTGAAGCCCGCCTGCATCCCCTGCTGGAACCAGGTCTCGATCAGGCCCTGGCTGACCTTCGCGCCGGGGCGGTTGAAGCCGTAGAACGGTCCCGAGGCGATGTCGCGGTAGAACTGCGCCCGGTCGGCGAGTTGCGCCGCGCGGAAGCCGTCGAACACCTCCAGCGGCAGCCCGCCGGGGTTGGCGTCGGTCTGCAGCATCAGCGGCGTGATGGCCGAGATCAGGCCCAGCCTCGCGACCCGCCCCGTGCCGTGGCGGCCGACATAGCGGGCGACCTCGCCGCCGCCGGTCGAGAAGCCGAAGGCAGAGACGTCGCGCAGGTCGAAGGCCTCGATCACCTGCGCCAGGTCATCGGCGTAATGGTCCATGTCGTTGCCGTCCCAGGGCTGGGAGGAGCGCCCGTGGCCGCGGCGGTCATGGTGGACGACGCGGAAGCCCGCGCTGGCGAGGTGGAAGGCGAGGCTCTCCCAGCTGTCGCTGCTCAGCGGCCAGCCGTGGCTGAGGGTGACGGCCGGGCCGTCCTTCGGACCCCAGTCCTTCACGTAGAGGCTGACGCCGTCGGCGGTGGTGATCGTGGTCATGGTTCTGTCTCCGGTCTCTGTGGGGGCCGCAGCCCAACCAGCGAAGGGTGAGAGGGCTGTGGCCGTCAGCGCGGCCGATCCGGCGAGCATTGTGCGCCGGTCAAGCGGCGCTGCGGCGAGCG
>NZ_FNQM01000069.1 GCF_900107585.1 Rubrimonas cliftonensis
CGCAGCCCAACCAGCGAAGGGTGAGAGGGCTGTGGCCGTCAGCGCGGCCGATCCGGCGAGCATTGTGCGCCGGTCAAGCGGCGCTGCGGCGAGCGTGTCGATCATCGTTGGTCTCCTTGCCACTAGGGCTGAGGCAGCGAAGCAGGCGCAGCCGAGTGCGCCCCAGAAGGGGTGGCGGTCTGCGACTGGGACAGGGCACTCCCACGCGATGCGGTGGTCATGGCCATGGACGCCAGACCCGACGCCGCAGCCGTCCGAGCATGAGCGTGCGTAGCGGCGCAGCTGAGGGGCGTCGGCGCGCATGCCCGGCGTCGGGACGGCGTTCACCGGGCTCCAGTCCGGCGCGGCGGGCGGCAAGGGCGGCGCCATCAGGCCGAAGTCGCCGGCTCTGTGCACGATGCGCCCGCCCATGACGGTCAGCACCGATTCGATGTTGCGGATCTCGTCCGGGCGGCACGGCCAAGTAGTCGGCCGAGAGAACGGCGGGGTCGGCGAAGGCGCCCGGCGCCAGCGTCCACTTCACGTCCGCCTCGCCCGAGAACCACGCCGAGCCCTGCGTCCGGAGCCGAAGCGCCGCCTCGCGGTCGAGCACGTTGCCCTCGTCGTAGACCGACAGCCCGCCGAGCGTCCTGCCGGTGGTCAGCCACCAGAGCGCCCGCCACGGATCGCAGGAAGCAGCGCGCGTCGCGTCGGCGCCGCCGCCGACCGGGACCGCCCGCCTCTAGACGCCACCCGACCGGCGGCGTCGCCTCGGCGGCGTAGCGGCCGTAGCGCTGGACGAAGTACTCGCCCAGAAACGCCATGCGGTGCTGGATCGCGATGCCGCCGCCAGGCGCCGCCATGCGGTGCTGGATCGCGATGCCGCCGTCGTGCATCGCCTCGAGCGCGAAGGAGTTGTTGCACACCTCGGTCCAGAGGCCGGCCACCACCACATTCTTCCGCCCGATCGCCGCCAGCGCGTTGCGCACCTTCCTGTCGTCGCACGACTTCATCGAGGTCCGCTCCAACAGCGGCGCCTTGGGGAAGACGGACAGGATCTCGGGATCGGTGTGGCCCGAGAAGCTCTCGATCTCGACCGTCGTGATCGTGGTCGGGAAGTCGAACACCTTCACGGCCTTCGCCAGCGCCACGACGTTGCTCTGCAGGACCTGTCGGTCGATCGACTGCACGCCGAAAGCCATCTGCGGCTGATGGTCGATGATGATCAGCTGGTTGTTCGAAGGTGTCAGCAGGTCGATTTTACCGGACACGTCTGCTCTCCTTTCGCGCCGGGCCATCACGGATGCGAATTTTTCAAACCGCATCAGGATACTTCGCCAAGCAGGCGAAGGATTTTCCGTAGTGGGCCGACTGCTCGATCCTTGTGAAGTCTCTCAAGGCAAGTGAGCTGTACCGAGCGCTCTTGTGCGCTGCGGCGCTGGAGTTGCTGCGCGGGTGCCGATCTTGCGGTGATTGCCCTCGGGCGACTGGAGCGCGTGCGGATCAATGGCTATGCTATTGACGAACTCACGGAGCGCCTGGCGGCGCTGGCGCCGACAGGCCGAGAAAGAGCCTGCCCGCCTGCTTGTCCCGCAGGTATTGTGGGGGCTGCCACAGGGCGAGATGAGCGGGCGCGGTTGGGCGACGGCCCCGTCGGGCTGCCCGCGCAGATCCCGGCGACAATGTCCACGTCGATAGGAGACACAGTAATGACCGCGCCTGCCTATACGGCGTCCGCCCGGTGGTACCGCGATGGCCACTGCGGATATGATCTACGCACGATAAAGTCTGCAGGTAGAATCCTCGATCTGATTGAGTTTAAGCGACCGGCCGGGGACATGTCTCGTTCAGGCCTCCCGGATCTCGTCCTATGTCAGGACATGAACGGCGGCAGCCGTCTTGTCGGCAACTTGGGAGGAGGCCGTTTCGATGTGGCCAACCAAAAAGGCGACCTCACCGTCGCTGCGCCAAACTTCGCCCTCGCGTCCACAGTCGATACCAGCCAGCAGGTTCGCGCCTTGGCGTTTCCTGTGGCGCAGTGGCAGGAGACGCTGGACGATGCCGCTAGCGGGCGCTTCTCGTTCGACCTTCCCCATATTTATGGCGGCAAGTTCGACTCGCCGGCCATCCGATCAGCGCTTCGGACCCTGTGGGCTCTGTGTGACGAGGAGGGTGCGCCGTCGCGTCTGCTGGCGCGGGCCGCGGGCTGCGAGATCCTCGCCGAACTCTGCCGCTTGGGAGGGGCGCCGTTCCGGCAAGTCAGGGGCGGGCTTGCTCCGTGGGCCGAGCGGCGGTGCCTGGATCTGATGCATGCGCGGCTATCGGAAGACATCAGCCTCGACGAACTCGCAGCCGAGGCGCGGCTCTCGCCGTTCCATTTCGTCCGCATGTTCAAGCGGAGCCTCGGCGTGCCGCCACGCGCGTACCTGACCCGACTGCGCGTGGAAAAAGCCAGCGAACTCCTCGAACGGACGGACCTCCCGATCACCGAGATCGCCCTGGAGGTTGGATACTCGTCGAACCAGGTTCTGGCCCGGGTGTTCACCAGGCATATGCGCGTGACGCCATCCGACTATCGCCGCGCGGTGCGGGATCCGGTGCGCTATGTCGCGATGTCGTGAGTTTCAGTGGCGACGGGCTCCGAGCACCTTGAACTGGTGAACTCGCCCGCACCAGATCGAAGGGTATCGTCCTGAGGCGTTCCAGGGTCCGGGCGCCCTGTCATGTCGGCATTCGGTTCCCTGATACTTAGAGCCCATTAGCGGCCCTGTTTTCCATTGGCGGGGACTCTGTTGAGCAAATCACGGCTGGGCCGGATTTCCCCTTTCCCCGGACGGACTCATCCTATGGCTTCGGTGACGGGTATGCCGAGGGCGG
>NZ_FNQM01000073.1 GCF_900107585.1 Rubrimonas cliftonensis
CGTCTTCCGTGCTGAGGCGGCTTGATCGTACCTGTCCTTATGGGCGCCCATACGGACAGTTGCGTTTCTCGGCTTGAGGTTGTGGAGGTCGGCCGTCGTCGGCGGTGGAGCGACGCCGAGAAGCTGAGGATCGTGGCTGAGAGCATGGCCGGTCGGCGGCAGGTTTCGGCCACCGCGCGGCGGCATGGGATATCGCGCTCGCAGTTGGTCACCTGGCGCGACCTGGCGCGGGAAGGCCGGCTCATCGACGGGAGCGACGCCGCGCCTTGCGACGCGCCGACATTCACCCCGGTGGTGCTGGCGGCGGACCCGCCAGCGACGTCGGGCGCCGACGCTCGCATCGAGATCGTCCTGTGCAACGGCCGGCGGCTCTTGGTTGGCGCAGACGTCGATGCCGTGGCGGTCGCGCGGCTGGTCGACGCGCTGGACCGGCGATGATCGCGTTTGCGCCGGGCGCGCGGGTGTGGCTGGCGGGCGGCGTGACCGACATGCGCCGCGGCATGCCGGGCCTGGCGCTGATGGTTCAGCAGGGCCTGAAGCGCGACCCGCACGCGGGCGACGTCTTTGTCTTCCGCGGGCGTGGCGGATCGCTTTTGAAGGTTCTCTGGCACGACGGGGTCGGCATGTCGCTCTACGCCAAGCGGCTGGAGAAAGGACGCTTCATCTGGCCGACGCCGGCCGACGGCGCGGTGGCGGTGTCGGCGGCGCAGTTGGGCTACCTCCTGGACGGGATCGACTGGCGCAACCCGCGCCACACCTGGCGGCCGCAGGCGGCGGGATAATCGCCGGGCGGGACGCCGATTTCGCTCCAACCCCATGACTCCATGCGGTAAACTCCGTCCCATGACGGACGCCGCCGCCCAGATCGAAGCCCTGCGCGCGGCCTTGGCGAAGGCCGAGGCGCGCGCGGACGCCAACGCGGCGGACGCCGCCCGCGCCAAGGCGATCCTGTCGGGCAGCGAGGCGCTGATCGCCCATCTGCGGCTCGAGATCGAGAAGCTCCGGCGCGAGCTCTACGGCCAGCGCTCCGAGCGCAAGCAGCGCCTGCTCGAGCAGATGGAGCTGCAGCTTGAAGAGATGGAGGCGAGCGCCTCCGAGGATGAGGCGCTCGCCGAAGCCGCCGCGGCGAAGGCGAAGGTCGAGGTCGCCGGCTTCACGCGCGCCAAGCCGGTCCGCAAACCGTTTCCCGAGCACCTGCCGCGCGAACGCGTCGTGATCGAGGCGCCCTGCGCCTGCGCCGCCTGCGGCTCGAGCCGGCTGGCGAAGATGGGCGAGGACGTCACCGAAACGCTGGAGGTGATCCCTCGCCAGTGGAAGGTGATCCAGACGGTGCGGGAGAAGTTCACCTGCCGCGACTGCGAGCGCATCAGCCAGCCGTCGGCGCCGTTCCACCCCACGCCGCGCGGTTGGGCCGGCCCCAGCCTGCTCGCGATGATCGCCTTCGAGAAATACGGCCAGCATCAGCCGCTGAACCGCCAGGCCGAGCGCTACGCACGTGAAGGCGTAGAGCTCAGCCTCTCGACGCTCGCCGACCAGATCGGCGCGATCGCCGCCGCGCTGGCGCCGCTGCACGCGCTGATCGCGGCGCATGTCATGGCGGCCGAGCGCCTCCACGCAGACGACACCACCGTGCCGCTACTGGCCAAGGGCAAGACCGAGATCGCGCGGCTGTGGGTGTACGGGCGCGACGACAGGCCGTTCGGCGGGCCGGCGCCGCCGGCGGCGCTGTTCCACTTCTCGCGCGACCGCCGCGGCCAGCATCCCCAGGCACATCTCGCAAAGTGGTCGGGCGTGCTGCAGGCCGACGCCTATGCCGGCTTCAACGCCTTGTTCGGCGCAACGCGCGCGCAGGGACAAATCCTGCCGGCGCTATGCTGGAGCCATGCGCGCCGCAAGTTCTTCGAACTGGCCGATATCGCCGCCAACGCCCGGCGCGGCGGCAAGGCGCCGCCGATCTCGCCGTTGGCGCTTGAGGCCGTGACCCGCATCGACGCCGTCTTCGACATCGAACGCACGATCAACGGCCTGCCCGCCGACCAGCGCCTCGCCGTCCGCCGGGCGGAGGTCGCGCCGCTCGTCGCCGCCCTGCGCGACTGGATGATGACCGAGCGCGCCCGACTGTCGAAGCACGCCCCTGTCGCCAAGGCCATGGACTACATGCTCACCCGCTTGGACGGCTTCACCGCGTTCCTGAGAGACGGACGGATCTGCCTCACGAACAATTCGGCCGAGCGGTCGCTGCGCGGCGTGGCCCTCGGACGCAAGGCGTGGCTCTTCGCCGGTTCCGAACGCGGCGGCGATCGCGCCGCCTTCTTCTACACCCTGATCGTCACCGCCAAGCTCAACGACGTCGATCCACAGGCCTGGCTCGCAGACGTCCTCGCCCGCATCGCCAGCACGCCAATGTCGAAGCTCGACGAGTTGCTGCCTTGGAACTGGGCCGCCAAACAAAGCCCCTCCGTCAAGGCTGCTTAGCCGCGGCCCTCAACGGAGGGGTAC
>NZ_FNQM01000074.1 GCF_900107585.1 Rubrimonas cliftonensis
ATCGAAAGATTGAAATGACGGCCGTCACCGACGCTTTGCCAACCGGCCGGATACCAACCCCCATGATCCGCGCTCCGATCGGCCGAAATCGGGAGGGACTTCCGGCGCGCCGCGGGCGGGCCCATGCTCCCACGCTCCGATAGCTGGATCGAGCATGGACGGCCGGTCGCGCGAGCCAAGTCGAACGGGTTTCCCATGTCGACGCCGAGCGCGAGCGAGGGCACGATGCGCGGACGGCGGACGGTCGACACAAGGTAGAGGATCGCGTTGGCGACCTCGCGTAGGTCGGTCGTGCGAGGCCTTCCCAGCCGCCGTGGCAGTGGCAGGACCGGCGCTAACAGCGCCCACTCCCTATCCGTCATGTCGCTTGCATAGCGCATGCTCGGGCGTGCAGGGTCACGCCAAGCAGTATCAGTCCAAGGCAGCGTGATCCCGTCAGTCTTCGCAAACCGACGTGAACCACAACATCCTGATATCGCTCAACCCTTTTCGGGGCGGGCACTGAGGCGATAAGGGGCGCGCCCGCGCCGTCGGCGCGTTATGCATGCCAATGCGCCAAAGGCTGCGAACATGAGCCCGCTCGCCGCGGGAAGCGGCACCGGCGCCGGGGTGGTCGCGAGCGCCCCCCGACCGTTCAAGAATGCCACGCCGCCTGCGCTGTGGTCGACGGTCCAGCCGTCGAGATAGCCGGTCTCAAAATCGCCGTTGAAAAGGCCGGCGAAAAGGATGTCGTCGAGCGCGATCGTCACCCCGGGCCCGCCGGACAGCCGGAACTCCAGCGGCGACAGGACGCCGGGCGCCGTGTCGAAGGTTAGCCCCAACAGGGCCACGGCGCCCGCGTCCGCCGCGGAAAACGCGCCCAGCAGCCTGCCGCCGAACAGAACCTCGAGCAACCCGTCGCCCGACAGCCAATCAAGAGAGAACATCAGATCGGCGTCGGTGGCCGGACTAACGACATTCTGCAGCAGGGAGACGCCCAAGGCGTCCGCCGTCGACAGCTGCGCCTTGCGCTTGATCGGACCCGGCAACGTCTTGAAGCGGTCGGCGCGGAGAACGACGGTCTCGGTCGAAGCGTCACCGCCACCGGACAGACCTGCCACGAAGGCCACGCTGCCGAGGTCGTTGATCGCGTTTTCGCTCGGCAGCTCGACGAATTGGACGGTCCGGCCGTCCAGAACGTCGCCGCGACGGATCACGAGGTCGGCGACGGGATCATCGCCGATGGCGATGTTGGCAAAGCTGTCCTGAGACGGCGGATCCACGTCAAGCAGCGCCTCGAACACCACGAGATCGTTGTCGCTGAGCGAGACGAGGCCGAACTGGTCCCACGGGCCGACGGACGAGGCGATGATCTGGTCTGGCTGCCCAGACCCGAACTTGCGCAGCACGACCTCGCGCGGATTCGTATCAGCCGTCGTGAAGGCGACCGCGAGTTGGTCGTTGACCGAGTAGTCGCGGATGACCGTCGGTGCCGGCACTGTGACGAAGGGCCCGCCAAGGACGCCCGTGCCGACGGCCCCGGCGATTTCGCGCGTGCTTATCTGAACAACTTTGGCGTCGGCATCGTTGAGTTGCAGGGTTTCGCTAAATTGCAGAAGCCTCGTCTGGAGAACCGTCACCGGTCCGCCTTCGCCCCAGGCGTCAATCCTCCTCAGCCCAAAATCGGCGCCGCGGAAGAGCGCCGAGAACCCGACCTGCCCGCTGTTGGAAACACCGCAGCCCTTCACGCAGTCGAAGCCCAGCACCTCTTCGCCCGCGATCACCTGATCGTCTTCGGCGATGATGGTCACGCCCCCATTTCGGTCGACACGATAGACGCCCGTGCGGCCCTGGCGGGATGCTATGAAGGCGACATGCTCGCCATTGTCGCTGATCGTCGCGCCAACAATGCCCAACTCTGAGAACACCGTGCCGGTGCTCGCCACGGTGCGCGTCGTATCTCCGTCGCCGACAACGATGGAAACGGCGCCGCCATCGTCGGCGCTGAACGTGACCGACCCCGCCTGGCTGATCGACACATTGGATCGCCTCAAGTCAGTCGTCGTGCCGATCTCGACGAAGCGGAAAGTCGCCGCTCGCGCACTGTCGCCACTCGACAGGTGCAAAACGCACGCGCACCCAGACGCTGCAATCCAAAGGGGCAAGTGTGAATATTTCATGACGAGACGCCTCCCATCGCTATACTTATGGAAAATACCATTGGAGTGATTCGGCGAGAAATGAATTATTTTCTGCCATCGACGGGGCTATGTTGCGCAAAGGTGGCTGGCGGAGGGATTCACGTCGCGAATCCAGCGTGATAGCCGGGGTGGATGAGCAAGCCGACACCCCCGACGTAC
>NZ_FNQM01000048.1 GCF_900107585.1 Rubrimonas cliftonensis
CCCGAGCGCAGCGCGCGGCTCAGCGCCCGGTCGAAGCCGAGATCCTTCCACAGCTCGTGCAGCGCAAAGACGTCGCCGTAGCTTTGCGCGGGTTCGTGGGTGAGGTGCGAGGCGGTGTTCTCCGCCCGGCCCAGGACGCGGTTGAGCCCACTGATCAGGGGATCCAGCTTCTCGGGCGTGAGATCCTCGATCCGCCCCAGGTTCGCGATCACGCGGTGGCGAACCTTTCCCGCATCATCACGATAGCCCTCGACCAGCTGCAGATAGCGTCGTCCGCCCGACCGGGTGATCTTCGTGTGCATGCCGCAACGATATCACGGCAGAAAACTGCTTTCCATCGTGAAATACCGATGACGTGCCACAACACAACTTCGCTGAAATCACCCCCGGGCAAAGGCTAAGTTATTGATTACCCAGAGGCTAACGGTCCGGGTGCCCGAAAATCGGGGCCGGAAGTGTCGAACTCCGGGGGGCAGGGTCACCAACGGCGCGGCGGCGCTGCGCCGAAGGCGGCCGCGGGCTGCGCGGGACGGTTTCCGAGAACGCGGACCGCTTCGCCGCCGACCTCGCCCCGGTGATCGCGGACATGCGCGGCGTTCTCACTCGGCCTGGAGCCGGATGGCGTGTGTCCAACGTGCGGAAGCTGACCGTGCGGCTCGGGCGGTGAGCGAGAGAAGCCGGTTCATCCGAAGAGCAGCACGTCGCCCGTAAAGTCGGCGACGTCGAGCGGGCCGAAGCGGGCTGAGTTGACGAGGATCGAGCTGTCGCCTGCCTCGATCAGCACGTTGTCGCCGGCCTGGGTGATGCTCAGGTCGGCGAAGCCCAGCCCCGAACCGCGGAAGTCCAGCGTGTCGGACTGGGGCAGGAAATCGAGCACGATGCGGTCGTCGCCCCACTCGGGCGTGTCGAACACGAACGTGTCGCGCCCCGGCCCGCCCTGCATCCGGTCGTCGCCGGCGCCGCCGATCAGCGTGTCGTCGTCGAGGTTGCCGAGCAGGGTGTCGTTTCCGTCGCCGCCGATCAGAACCTCGTCGCCGCGGAACGCCACGAGGATGTCGTCGCCGGCGCCGCCGTCCATGCTGTCGTCCCCGCGGCCCGGCTTGATGGTGTCGTCGCCGGCGCCGCCGAGGATGGTGTCGTCGTCATTGCCCGACAGGATGATGTCGTTCCCGTCGCCGCCGTCGATGCTGTCCGCGCCGTCGCCCGACTTGATCGTGTCCGCGCCCGCGCCGCCGCGGATCGTGTCCGCGCCACCGCTTGAGAGCACGATGTCGTCGCCGGTTCCGAGGTCGATGTCGTCCGCGTCGGCGAAACCTTTCACCGTGTCGTTCCCGCCCAGCGCGTCGATCCTGTCCGGGCCAGGCGTGCCGGTGATGCGATCGGGGCCCTCGGTGCCGAAGCCGAACGGCGGATCGACAACGAGGCCCGTCAGACGGATTTCGGTGGCGTCGCCTGCGGCGGTGATAAAGAAATCCGGCTCGACGTCGACGCCCTGCAACGTGACGATCGCGTCCGTCGCGCCGTCCGCGTCGATGTCGAGGGCGAGGGCGCCGGTCGCCTGCGTGAAAGTCAGGGCGCTGAACCCGAAGACGGCGCCTTCGACGATCAGCACGCTGCCGAGCCTGAAATCGGTGATGACGTCGCCATCAAGATCGTCGACGCCGCCGCGGAAGCTGTCGTCGCCGGCGCCGCCGGTCAGCAGGTCCGCGCCGCCCTCGCCGTCGATGCTGTTGTCGCCGGCGTCGCCGCGCAGCGTGTCGTCGCGGTCGGTTCCCTCCAGCCCCTCGATCGAGATCAGCGTGTCCGTGTCGCCGTGGGTGTCGGTCGCCGTTCCCACCGTCAGATCGGCCACGACGCCCTGCGCGCCCTCCTCGAACAGGTAGCTGGCGGTGTCGAAGCCGCCGCGCCCGTCGAACAGGTCGTCGCCCTCGTACCCCTCGAAGAACTCATCCTCGGCTGAGCCGCGGAACACGTCGGCGAAGCGCGTGCCCACGAGCACCTCGATGTTGCGGATCGTCTCGACGTTGCCGTGGCCGTCGTTAGCGACGGTTTCGGCGGCGAGGTCGACCACCGCGCCCTCGGTCTCGTCGGTGAAACCGAACATTGCGAAGTCGAAGCCGCCGCGGCCGTCGATCAGGTCTGCGCCGTCGTCGCCGCGCAGCCCGTTGTTCCGGTCGTCGCCCAGCAGCGTGTCGTCGCCCGCCGTGCCCCGCAGCCGCGAGATCCCGATCAGCCTGTCGACATCGCCGAAGGGGTCCGTCGCCGTCCCTGCGGCGAGGTCCGCGACCACGCCCAGCCTGTCGTCATGGCCGAAGCGGTAGTCTGCCTCGGCGCGGAAGCCGACGCCGACCAGCGTGTCGTCTCCGGCGCCGCCGCGCAGGCGGTCGCGGTCGCCGTTGCCCGCCGCGCCCCCGGCGACGAGGCTGTCGTCACCGTCGCCGCCCTCCAGCTCGTCGACGCCAGCGCCGCCGTCGAGCGTGTCGTCTCCGCCGAGTCCGCGCAGGCGGTTGTCGGCGCCGTCGCCGGTGATCCTGTCGGCGCTGTCGGTGCCGCGCACCCGCTCCACGCCCGAGAGGCTGTCCGTGTCGCCCCAGCCGTCGACGGCCGTTCCCGTCGCGAGGTTCACGGTGACGCCAGCCGGGCCGCCGTAGTTGGCGTCCCGCGAGTAGTCCACCTCGTCGATCCCGCCGCCGCCGATCACCGTGTCGTCGCCGGCGAGCATCCGGTAGCGCTCGTACTCCTGGTCCGAGCCGCGGGCCTCGTCGTCGCGCAGGGTGGCGCGCACCGCCTCGATGTTCTGGAAGGTGTCGGTGTCGAGGAAGGTGTCGCGCACCGTCCCGGCCGCGAAGTCGATGACGATCGGGTTGGGGCCGACGTCGCCGATGTTGAAGATCAGCTCGTCGAAGCCGCCGCGGCCGTCGATGAAGTCGCCGCCGGGGCTGTCGTCGAAGCCCTCGTAGTCGTCGTTCAGACCGCCGAGCAGGGTGTCGGCCGCGTCGCCGCCGCTGGCGCGGTCGATATTGGTCAGCGCGTCGGTCATGCCCGTGGTCGTCGCCGTGCCGGCGGCGAAGTCGATCACGAGCGGCGTGGCGAAGCCGTCGTAGCGGAGGATCGCGGTCCCCAACGCCGCAGCGATGACGGTGTCGTTTCCGGTCCCGGGAAACACGGTGCCGTCAGGCCCCTCAACGCGGATCAGGTCGTTCCCCGGCCCGCCCTCGACAATGTCGAAGAGGGCGTCCTCGCCGCCGCGGCTGGTGATGGTGTCGTCGCCGGCGCCGCCGTCGATGCGATTGCCGCCGGTTCCACCGTCGATGACGTCGTTTCCGCCGAGGCCCCGGATGGTGTCGTCGCCGCCGAGGCCGTTGATGACGTCGTCGCCCTCGGTGCCGGTGAGGGGATCGGGACCGTTTCCGCCGTTGAATGTCGCCATCTCAATACCTATCGAAACAACTGTTCTTTTAGTAAAAAACGTTAACGTGATTCGCCTTGGCTAATCAACTTGCTCCTCGGTTCTCGTCATTACCTGGAGCCAAGCGAGCGAGGTGGCGAAGGTCCGTCGTCGTGGCGGGGCGACGGTCTCATACCAAGGCCCCTTGATCACGACCGATTAGCCCAGGCCCGCCGGCCGATGGTCATGATGCGCCAGGGCTGGTCGGCGAGCTTGTTCCAGGCCTCGCAGCAGTGTTCGACGATATCGTCGTAGGAGCTGAAGACCCGTTTCGACAGCCAGTTGTCGCGCATGAACTGCCAGAGGTTCTCGACCGGATTCAGCTCCGGGGAGCGAGGCGGCAGCGGGAGCAGCGTGATGTTGTCCGGCGCGACGAGCCGGGCGGACATGTGCCAGCCCGCCTGGTCGAGCATCAGCACGGCATGGGCGCCGGGATCGACCGTGAGGCCGATCTCGGCGAGATGCGCCTGCATGGCCTCCGTGTCGGCGAAAGGCATGACGGGGAGTGGGCAAAAGCTGGGGGTCGGAATTGGTGTAGGCTGGGCTCTTGGCGGTAGAGGGAGCTTGGCATGGACGTGCGGATCTCAATCGAGACGATCTTCGAGGACGGCGAGGTCCGGCGGCATTCACTCGGCCGCCTCTCGCGCCCCTGCCGGATGACCTGTCCAGAAGCATTCGGGCTGATGCTTGAGGACGCCAAGGCGATCCTGGAGCGTCTTCAGCGCGCGATCATCCACGACCAGATCGAGGAGCTCGCCAAGGCGAGCCGGTCTTGTCCCGACTGCGGCTGCGTACGCCCCATGCACGACTACCGTTCCCGCACGCTCGATACGCTGTTCGGGCGGGGAGTGGGCAAAACGTGGGGGTCGTGCAGCGAGCGTTCGGGGCGAAAACGGCGATCAGTTCCCGAGCGCAGCGCCACTTGCGACAGCTCAGCGGGCAGTACCCCTCGCAGACCAGTGCGCGACCCCCACATTTTATCCACTCCCTGTGTCAGGAATGCAGCGCGACTCCGCCCCGCGCGATCGCGATGACGCCGGACGAGCCCAGAAGCCCTCCCGAAATGACCAGCCCAGCCATGCCCGTCCGGAGATCGCGCGTCGCCCCGATCGCCGGCACGATCCGAGTGACCAGCGACGCCGCGACGAGAGTTGCAAAGGCGATGTGCAGGGCAAGATCCGTCGTCATCTTCGGGGCGTTGCAGGCGATGATTCCGATGGCGAGGGCGGAACCCACGCCCCACAACGCCGTGGGCACCGCCACATTCATCGTCAGTTCCGGATCGGCCCCGCGGATCCCGAGAATGCCGAGGTCGAGGATGTGGATCCCGACCGCGATGATCGGAGGGACGATCCAGGAAAGCGTCGGGCCGGAGGTCGTGCTCTCGATGTTGGTTCCCAACGACGCCAGCAGCATGCCCTTCGAGATCACCAGCGACCCGAGCGCGAAGCCGAAACGCAGCCAGCGGAGCGCAGCCGGTCCCATCGGCTTCTTGGATCCCGGGATTTCCTGGTACTCGGAGATCTTCGCGTATGCGGCCGCGAGGTCGGCAGCCGCCAGGACGGTGCTCCCGACCGCGTGAATGATCTGGAACACGCCGGTGCAGACCTCAAGCGCGCCGCGGGTCTTGAGCGCGATGACCTTGCGGGGCGCCGTCGCCCCCTTCCGAAGATACTCCGGGTCCGGTGAAAGCCAGGCGAGAGCGAAGCCGGTCGGGATGGCGCCGACCAGCGCCATCATGCCGGCCAGCGTCATGTCCTTGCCCATGACCCAAGCGTAGAACCGCGAGACGAAGGGGATGCTGGTCATCGGATGGGTCGCGAAGGCGAGCAGTTCCTTGATCACCGCGTCCATGAAGTCGAACAGGCTGTCGATCAGCGCCGCCGCCACGTCCTGAACAAGGTGCGCCAGACCGCGGATCAGGTCCACGAGCGCCGTCCCCGCCCGGGCGAGGAGACCTGGGTCACCGGTGGCCTTGAGGTCGGCATAGGCCTGATGCAGCGTCCGCGTCACGTCGTGGGACACGACCGACCCGAGTTGCGCGATGATAGCCTCGAAGGCCTTTTCCGCGCCAGACGACAGCGTGAACGGGGCCACGCCCGGGTCGACGGCGCCGCCGGAAATCGCGTCCATCACCTTGTGCAGCAGCCAGTGGTCCTTGGTCGCGCCCTGGGACGGCGTCGGCTTCTTGCTGTAGGCGGCGTCGGACTGAAGCGGCGAACGCCCGCCGATCTGGTCGTCGAGCGCCGCGGACGCGCTTGGATCGGTCATCCGTGCGGATGAAAAGCTCGTCTTCACCTCCGACCGCGCGTGCTTCCGCAGGGTCGCGAGGGGGCCAGACGCAAAGCTAGCCATCGTCGCGACGCCGAGGTTCTCCACCGCGCAGGCGACCGCCTTGAGGATGTTCCTGTCGAAGGCGTAGCTCAGCGCCTGGATCAGGCGCTTTACGCCCGTCACGACCGCGTTGAGCACCCCGTGGGCGAGGCGCAGCGCCTCGAACAGGGAGCCGATCGCCACGTCGTAAAAGAACTCCTTTGGGTCGTGGATCGCCGTCGACACGGCGGTGACGGCCACGCTCAGTGCGCCGCCGGCGGCATAGGCCACCCCATGGCTGATCTTGAGCGCGCCCGTCTCGACGCCATGCCAGAGTTCCGAGGCGAGCCCCCGCGTCGCCGGACCATTCACCGCCGCATCGTACGCGGCGGCGGCGTCCGACTGCGACATCTCCGTGAAGTGCGCCGACCCGTCCTGGCCGAGGGCGAAGCTGAAGCTGGCGGTGTAGAGGCCGGGGGGCTGCTGGTCCGCGGTCTGGGCGTGCAGGGCGACGGGATCGCTGGCGGCGTTGCAATAGCTCGAACCGCCGGCGGCGTCGCGTGCGGCCTTGCCTGCGCCAACGGCTACGGATGTCAGGGCGCGCACGGTCTGCGCGGCGGCCTCGACATGGGCCGAGCCATTGAGCCCGGGCTGGAGAACCGGCTGACCGGTCCAGTCCGCCGCGGCGTTCAGATGATCGGCGCTGAGAGACCCGAGCGCACCGATCAGCCGGGCGTTCGGGCGCAGGATCACCGTCGTCTCCGGCGCCATGAAGCCACCGCGCAGATACAGTTCGGCCGTCGCGAGGCCGGAGTGGAATGCGCCGTCCTCGCCGATATGGCCCGCCCTCACGTCGAGCCGGCAGCGGCCCGCGCCGTCCGTGACCACGTCCAGATGGGCGTCCTGCGACACCGTGTGGCTAACGCCGCGCCAGATGATCTCCGCCGGCTCCGACGCGGTCACGCGCAGCGTCCGATCGGCGCGTGGCGTGCCGTCGTCGCGGTGCAGGGCGATCAGCACGGCGTGGCTCTCGTGCAGGGTCGGCTCGGTCGCTTCGCCGTCGAAGGTCATGTCCTGCAGAAGCTCGGTCTCGACATAGATGTCGTGCAGGTCCGTGTTCACCCGCGCCGACTTCACCTGCGTTTCGGTCCGATAGTAGAGCACGTCCTAGTAGGACCCGATCAGGCCCTCGACGCCGCTCTCGGCGTAGAGGCTGTGGTCGACCTCGACGCCGGCGGAGAGCGGCAGCACGTTGATGCCGCCGAGCGAGGCGAAGTAGAGGGTACCGTCGTCGCCGGCGACCGCGTTCTCGGGGTCGTCCACGGTGAAGTCCAGCGCGTCGATCACCGCACCCCTGAAGATGTCGACGACCTGGACCACCTGTCCGAACAGGTAGCACTTGCCCATCCGCAGGATCGGCGTCGGATCGCTGATGGTCACCGGGGTCTTCGACACCATCGCGCCGCTCTCGAGGTCGAACACGCAGAGGGTCTGGCCCGTACAATAGGCCAGGAAGTGGCCGTCGCAGTCGATCTTTCCCGTCAGCGTCCCGTCGTCAGGGGCGATCAGCTGCGGCAAGTTCCTCGATCCGATCGTGTAGACGCGGATGCCATCGACTTCGGGTGCGAACACGCGATTGTGGAACACCTTGGGCGTGCCGATTACATCCTTGGAATGGTCGCCGAACCCCAGCATGGTCTCGCCCAACGGCTATGTTGCGCAAAGGTGGCTGGCGGAGGGATTCACGTCGCGAATCCAGCGTGATAGCCGGGGTGGATGAGCAAGCCGACACCCCCGACGTAC
>NZ_FNQM01000076.1 GCF_900107585.1 Rubrimonas cliftonensis
GCGCGCCGCTGCGCCCCGCATTCGGCGGCGAGAAAGTCGAGCAGGGCGCGCACCGAGGGCAGCAGGCCCCGGCGCGACGGGAACACGGCGTGGACGATCCCGCTGGCGGGGCGCCAGTCGGGCAGCACCGGGACGAGCGCGCCCGACTGCAGGTCGCGCCAGATCATCATGGTCGGCAGCTGCGCCACGCCGACGCCGGCGACCGCCGCCTCGCGCAGCGCCGCCATGTCGTCGGTGACGAGCCGCGGGCGGAACGGCACGACCGCCGAGCGGCCGTCGGCATGGTCGAGCCGCCATTCGCCGATCCCGCGGGGAGGGCCGAGATCAAGACCGGGCAGACCGGCGAGATCGGCCGGCGAGGCGACGGACGCCGCGGCCAGGGCCGGGGCGGCGACGAGGCGCTGCACGCTTTCGTCGAGCCGGCGCATCACGAGGTCGGACGGCGGCAGCGGCGGGAAGCGGACGCGGATGGCGACGTCGAACCCCTCCGCCGTCACGTCGACCCGGCGGTTGGTGCTCTCGATGTGCAGCGTCACAGCCGGATACGCCATCAGGAATCGCGCGAACAGCGCGCCGAACTGGAAGTTGGTCAGCGCGACCGGGCAGCTGACCCGCACCGCGCCGCGCGGCTCCGAGCGCGCCTGCTCGATCGCCGCCGCCGCCGCGTCGGCCTCGACCAGCATCGCCACGCAGTGCGCGTGGAACTCCCGGCCGATCTCCGTCACCGAGAAGCGCCGCGAGGTGCGCTGGATCAGCCGCACGCCGAGCCGCTCCTCCAGCGCCGCGACCCGCCGGCTGAGCTTCGATTTCGGGACGCCGAGGGCGCGGGCCGCTGGCGCGAAACCGCCATGCTCGACGACGCGGGCGAAATAGGCGAGGTCGTTCAGATCCTGCACCGTTCCATCAGTAGAACGTTGCGTTGAGATATTCCACACTACAGCCTGCCGCGTCCCGCGCGCATCTCTCCCGGAGAACGGACGGTCCTCCGTCCCATCGGGAGAACCACGATGACCAAGACCATCCTCGGCCGCTTTGGCGGCCATCCTCGCCACTGGGTCGGCGACGGGTTCCCGGTGCGCACGCTCTTCTCCCACGCGGAGCATGGCGCGCAAGTCAGCCCCTTCCTGCTGCTCGACTACGCCGGCCCGCATGTGTTCGAGCCGTCGGAGACGCGGCGCGGCGTGGGTCTGCACCCCCATCGCGGCTTCGAGACGGTGACCATCGTCCATGAGGGCGCGGTCGAGCATCGCGACTCGGCCGGTCATGGCGGCCTCGTCGGCCCCGGCGACGTGCAGTGGATGACCGCGGGCGACGGCGTGCTGCACGAGGAGTTCCACTCCGAAGGCTTCGCGCGGACCGGCGGGCCGTTCCGCATGGTCCAGCTCTGGATCAACCTGCCGGCGGCCCAAAAGCGCATGCCGCCCGCCTATCAGGCGCTCGGTCGGGAGCAGATCCCGAGCGTGGCCTTCGAGGGCGCCGCCGCGCGGGTCGTCGCCGGCGACCTCGGCGGCGTGCGCGGCCCGGCGCGGACGGTCACGCCGGTCAATGTCTGGGACGTGCGGCTCGCCGCCGGGGCGGACGTGAAGCTGCCGGCGCCCGAGGGCCACACGACGCTGCTGGCCGTGCTGTCCGGTCACGTTACGGTCGACGGCGCGCAGGACGCCCGCGAGGCGGAGGTCGTGCTGCTGGGCCGCGAGGGGCGCGACGTCGCGCTCCACGCGGGCGGCGAGACGCGCCTGCTGGTCCTGACCGGCGAGCCCATCGACGAGCCGATCGTCGGCCAAGGCCCCTTCGTGATGAACAACGAGGCGGAGATCCGCGAGGCCGTCGAAGACTTCAGGCGCGGGCGCTTCGGCGCCGTTTCCGCCTGATGCGGGGCCGCCCCGTCCGGGACGTCCCATCACCACGAACCCTCAATGAAGGACACCGACCATGACCAAACCCTACACCCGCCTGAGCCGCGACGACGCCGCGATGCTGCTCGTCGATCATCAGACCGGGCTCCTGTCGCTCGTTCGCGACATCGACCCCGACAAGTTCAAGACCAATGTCCTCGCGACGGCCGCGGCTGCGCGTTACTTCGG
>NZ_FNQM01000077.1 GCF_900107585.1 Rubrimonas cliftonensis
GCCAAAACCAGCCTGACAAGCCCGTGTAGTTACATTTTGGCCCATCCGGCCATAACAATATCAATCGCTTACGCGTTTTGCTGTCGAAGTTGGGGGCTCGGCCTCGGAAGGGCCGATATCAACGGCATCAGGTGGCAAACGCGCCAAGCCGGGGGAGTAGCTGCCCTTGCGCAGCTTCGGGATGCGCAGTTCGACCGTGCCGGCCCGCGTCTCCCAGGCCCGGTCACGGTAGCCGTTGCGGCTCGCGCCAGACGCTCGGCGCTCTTCTCGCCGCAGGCTGCACCGGTCAGGCCGCCGGCCTCCATCTCCATCGGGCGCTCGGCGGCGCAGCCGGCCTCCGACCTCCATCCGCCCTCATTCGATCCGCAGGATCGAATGATCGCTGCGCGACCTGCTCCAGAAGCATGTCCCTCAGCAGGTCCGCGTCAGGGGCCTTCTCCACCAGGCTTCGCAGGGTCATCATCTCGTCGGTCATCGGGGTTCTCCGGTTCGGCTTGGCTCTCGCAAACCCGACACTATCGGAGACCTCCCGATGGCCAACCGCTACGGCGCCATGTGAAAGCGCGCGTGCGGGCGGCGACGCTGCCGGCGAGCTGCACCACCAGCAGGGCCACGACCCGGAGCGCGCGCGCCCATGCTCCCGCCAGGCGGCGCGCGGCCGTATCCGCGACGCAGAAGACGATCCTCGCCCTGCGATGGCAAGGCCGACGCCGAGACCCGAGGGGAGATCGCCGCCGATGCGCTCCGGGAGAAGCAGCCCAGGCTCGGCGCCATGATGGACGCCTCCCGCGACGCTGTTCCGGCTTTCAGGGATCTCCCACGCTAGCCCCCGCAAGCGCCGGGCGCGGATCGCCTGCCCCCCCCCCGAACGGCTGAACCGGGAGGCAAGGCGCGGGGCGGATGTCCTCGGCGTCTTTCCCGACCAGGAGGCCATCATCCGTCCCCGGCGCGCCGATGCCGCTGGCCAACGACGAGCAGGCGGTTACGCGACAATGGATGTCGCTCGACGCGCTCACCCGCGTCACCGACCATCATGATGTCTGACCGCTCGCCCCGGCGCCCCTGTCGGGCCCCGGTCAAGCCCGGACCTCTCCGATAGGCCAAACACTGCGCCATGCCGTGGGGCACTGCTCAACATCTTCCGAGTCATTCTTTCCGATAACATATTTTTCATCCGCACAAGGGAATTCTCTGAGCACGACGGATGCGGCGGCCCCTGCCCCTGCCCCTGCCCCTGCCCCTGCCCCTGCCCCTGCCTCGGAGGAACCATGAAGAAGCTCATTGCGGCATTCGCCGCCAGCGCGATGCTCGCCGCGCCTGCGACCGCCAACGACAGCGTCACGACGCTGAGTTCAAATCCGAACGGGTGGGTTCTCCAGACCGGCGACTACGCCAACACCCGGTTTTCCGGGCTCGCCGAGATCAACCGCGACAACGTCGGCGATCTCAAAGTGGCCTGGAGCTTCTCCACCGGCGTACTCCGCGGCCATGAAGGCGGCCCGCTGGTCGTCGGCGACGTCATGTACGTCCACTCGCCTTTTCCGAACAAGGTCTTCGCCCTCGATCTCAACAACAATGGCAAGATCATCTGGAAGTACGAGCCGAAGCAGGATTCGTCGGTCATCGCGGTCATGTGCTGCGACACCGTCAACCGCGGCCCCGCCTACGCCGACGGCAAGATCTTCCTCCATCAGGCTGACAACACGCTCGTCGCGCTCGATGCAAAATCCGGCACGGTCATCTGGGAGGCGGTGAACGGCGACCCGTCCATGGGTGAGACCAACACCGCCACCGTGCTGCCGGTGAAGGACAAGGTCATCGTCGGCATCGCCGGCGGCGAGTTCGGCGTCCGCGGCCACGTCACCGCCTACGACATGAACACCGGCGAACGCGTCTGGCGCGCCTACTCGATGGGCCCCGACGAGGAGATGCTGGTCGATCCCGAGCAGACCACGCACCTCGGCGAGCCGATCGGCGAGAATTC
>NZ_FNQM01000081.1 GCF_900107585.1 Rubrimonas cliftonensis
GTGTCGATGCGCCCGAGATTGGCGACGACCCGCAGACGGGGCTTGCCGGCCTCGTTGCGGAAGGACTCCATGATCTGGAGGTAGCGCCGGCCGCCATTCTCAGTGATGCGCGTGAACATGGCATGCAGGATAGCGCCCTACCTGCATTGCCGCCAGTAGGTAAAGAGCCTGCGCATGTAACTACACGCTATCCGCGGAAATCGCCGCTCGCAGACACTAACCCTTTGAAATCACGTCGGCGTCATCGCCAGCTGCGGAGCTCTTCCGTCGGGAACTGTCGAACTCCGGAATCCTCCATGTTCCCCGAAATGCTTCCGCGCGCTCTGCTCCAGCGCGCAGCCGAGGCCGAGGCCTTCGCCGACTGGCTGCGCGACGGCGAAGCCCTGCTCGACGCGGCCGATCTGCTCGGCGGCCCGCTCTGGCGCGACCGCGCCGAGACCGTCGTCGCCGGGCTCCGCGACGGCGACGCCGCCTCCCGGCATCTCCCCGCCCTGCGCCGTGTGTCCGCGCTGCTCACGCTGCGCTTCGTCGACGATCCCTTCAGCCCGGAGGCCCGGCGCTTTGCCGGGATCCATCCCGATCACCCGCGCGCCGACAACGCGCGGCGCTGCGCCGAGCGGATGGTCCGCGGCGTCGCGCTCCTCACGCGTCTATCGGCCTCCTCAGTCGAGGAGGCTGCGTGATGGGCGCCGTGATCACCGAGCGGGTCGGCGTCGCTGACGCGCGTCTGGCGGCCATCCAGGCCGGTCGCTGGCTCGTCATCCTAGGCGTTCGCCTGCGGCCGCAGGCGCGCCCGATCAGCCGCTGGACGCCGTGCTACGCGGCGCTTCTCTGCGACGACGCGCCCGACGCCCAGCGCCTCGCGACCTGCCGCCTGTATCTCGACGCCGTCCGCGTCCAGGCCGCGCAGGAACGCTGGGTCTGGGAGGCCGACCACAACGCCAGCGCGGTCGAGGAGGCGGAGCGCCCTTGGCGGACGACCGAACGCGGCATGGCGCTATGCGCCATCGCGCGCCTCCTGGAGACTGCGATCGCCGGCATGGAGGTCGCAGAGAGGTTGTCGCGCTGATCCGACAACTGCCCGAGCCGCTCAAGAGCGGCTCGGCGCCTTCGGCGCGCCATCTGGGATCCCCTGCAGCCGGCGCTACGATCTCGCCACAAGCATCACGCGCTTGACGTGAGCCTGCGCCCGAACCCCGTCCATGCCATACTACCGCCTGTTGAAACTCGCTGAGGTTCATGGGTGATCAGGATTGGACCAGCCATCTGAACGGTGGCCCCTACAGATGGAGTTCGATGACTCGGATCAGCCTCGCGCGGTCAATTGCTTAAAGACGTCGCGAATTGGCCTCTTTGCCGGACCTATGAGCTTCACGAGTTCAAGCTCCCAATCACCGCGCTTCCAGCTGCGCAACCCCACCTGACCATCGACATATCGCCGCTGGAGCGATCCGACATCCGCAGAAAAGACTTTGTTATGCCCCATGATCGCGACGTCGATTACCGCGACTTCCTCAGCCTCGCGCCTATAAAGCCATACTTTGACCGAGAAGTCGCTGAACCGCGCGATAGCGCTGAGTCCATGACTCAATGACCCGTCCAGTTGCCCATGCTGATAGACACCGCCGATAAGCTTCGGGACGAGTACCCTAAGCGCGGTGTCGCGGCTGCGCGAGCGCACGTCCTCAACGGCAAGCGCCTTTGGGAGCCGAATGACTCTGTTGAGCAAATCACGGCTGGGCCGGATTTCCCCTTTCCCCGGACGGACTCATCCTATGGCTTCGGTGACGGGTATGCCGAGGGCGGTGA
>NZ_FNQM01000085.1 GCF_900107585.1 Rubrimonas cliftonensis
AGGTTGTTGGCGGGCATTTTGAGAATGTTCGGCGGCGACAGCCCGGCTTCCTGCAGCATATTGCTGACCCCGAGAACATCCTTGTAGCCGATCTCAGGGTCTTGCGCGCGCAAGCTGGCGTCAAACTGAGCGTCACCTTCCGAGGTTGTCGCTCCGTCGCGCAGGAACGGCCCATAGATCGCAATGCGGCCACCTGTCGCCAGGGCCGCCGCCGCTTCGGAGATCAGCACCTGCGACTCGCGGGTGCTGACGAGATGCAGCAGGTTGATCAGCACGATCAGCGCCTGCCCGCCATGCCTGGCGCCCCATCCCGGCGCCGTCGCGTCGAGCTCCAACGGCGGGTGGAGGTTGGCCAATGCCGCCTCCATCACATAGGCGTCGATGCTGGCCGCCCGGACGGGGTCCACCTCCGAGGGTCGCCAGGTCAGGCCCGGCATGCTGCGGGCGAACCCAACGATATGCTGTCCCGTGCCGCTCGCCAGTTCCAGCGCGCACCCCGTAGCTGGGGCGATGGACGCCAGCGCTTCGGTGATGGCCGCGGCGTTTCGCTCAGCGGAGGGGGCGATCAAGCGCGCCCCAGTCGTCGCGTTTGCGGCAGAGACGCTTTCGGGCAGGTTGAGACGGCGAGGCATCCAATCACCTTGAATAGGGGCGTTTCATTGTGACGCGATAACGCCGTGAGGCCGATGGCGAAGATCACCGGGTCATGACGGCGGTGCAAGAACCGAATGCGCCCGGATCCGCCGCGCAGCGAGTCGGCGTTCTGGTGGTGGCGGCGACATGTGGATCGGCGAGGGGTCCCAACGCCGATCGGCATCTGGATGATTGATGGTGCGAAGGTGGAGACGCACGCTCTTCCGCGTCGGCTCACAGCTAGAACAATCCGCGCTCCCGCGCAGCGATGCGGATCAGCCTGAGGGTTGAGATCGCCCAGTCCTTGCGTCCGCGGGCCGGATAGATCTTCCGGCTGAGGAGCCGCCGCCCGAGCTCGGCGAGGGTGAGGGAAGGGTCGTCGCGCATCAGGGCCGCCACGGCCGTGACGACCGCCTGGTCTGAGGCGCCGCCGTCGCGTCGGACGACGCCGTCCGAGCGCGGCGCGCGGTCGAGGACATTCTCGTCGAGACGCCCGATGTCGACATAGGCCCGCGCGGCGCGACGAAGGGCCTGCGCCGTCCATCGCCGCGCGGCGCCATCCTTGCCGTTGAGGCGCATCGCCAGATCGGCCCAGGCGACATCGGGGCGGTGGGTCTGGACGACCGGCAGCCAGACATCCTCCGATCCCCTGAGCTGGTCGAGCCAGCTACGATTGCGGGCCCGCGAGATCGCCAACGCAGCCGCCGGGTCGCCGGCGCGCAGCCCGGGGTTGCCGGGCTGACGGCCCTCGGCTCTCGCGCGCTCGAGGCCGGCCCTGGTGCGCTCGGAGATCAGCGCGCGCTCGAACTCGGCGACGGCGCCGAGGATCTGCAGCGCGAAGCGCCCCTGCGGGGTGGTGGTGTCGATGGGGTCGGAGAGCGAGCGGAACCCGGCGCCGCGCGCCTCCAGCGTCTCGATCACGTCGAGCAGATGGCGCAGCGAGCGGGCGAGACGGTCGATCCGCACGACGACGAGGACGTCGCCGCGGCCGAGCGCGCCGAGCAGCTTGTTGAGAACGGGGCGCGCTCTGGACGCGCCGGAGGCCGTCTCGCGGTGGACCAGCGCGCAGCCGGCGGCGGTCAGCGCCACAGCCTGCTGC
>NZ_FNQM01000082.1 GCF_900107585.1 Rubrimonas cliftonensis
CAGCGGGACAGCAGCGGACCGCGCGGATCACGGATGTCGACGTCGCGCGCCGCGGGCGGCGTCCTTTTCATTCAACGTAACGTTTCCGCGCCGTGCGCGAACACAGGATAAGTTCAAGTCATCGATCAAGGTTTCCGGCAACCGCTTCCCGCCTGGCGCCGCCGGCAGGGACGCTCATGCGAAAGGCGCGCCCATGTCCCGGACCTCGGATTTCCTGGCGCTGCTCGCCGCTCTCGCGATCGGCGCGCACGCCGTTCCCGTCGACGCCGAAGAACCGGGTCTTTCAGAATACGTGATCGAACAGTTCGGCAGACCGCCCGCCATCCCCGATGGGCCGCTCTCCGAAGCAGTCCGCGCCGCGGTCGCCACGGCCTTCGTCGAAAGCGTGACGGAGCGGCGCTGGGATGGCGATCAGATCGAAGCGCTGGACATGGTCTCCGGATCGGGCGATCCGCGCCTCGCCTGGATCATCGCGGACCTGATGCGGTTCATCTCCTCGCCTGCCCTGAGCGAGACGCTTTCGGACGCCGCCGCCAAGCTCCTCGCCATCGCGCCGCCGGCGCAGAACCGCTGGGGGGCCATCACCGACCATCTGATCGCCTGGGACGTCCCGGCGCCGCCGGGCTACCTCGCGATCAAGCGCGCGATCTTCACCGGCATGGTCCCCGGCTGGGAGGCGGTGTTCGTCGAGGGCGACATCGACTGGCGTCACGTCTCGTGGGGCGGCGTGCTGATCGACGACCGCCCGTATGGCCGGACCGATGAGCCGTGCAACTGCATCCCCGCCGCCGACAACCCCGAAGTCGAGGCCGCGGAGGACGCGACCTGGCTCGCCGACGACGCCGTGATCTTCGGGCTGTCGATCAACGGGGAGCATCGCGCCTATCCGCGCCGCATCATGGAGGTGCGCGAGATGGTCAACGACACGCTCGGGGGCCGCGACCTCGGGATCCCCTACTGCACCCTCTGCGGCGCGGCGCAGGCCTGGTTCACCGACGATCTGCCGGCGGGGGTCGAGCGACCGGTCCTGCGCACCTCCGGCCTGCTGATCCGCTCGAACAAGGTGATGTATGACGTGGTCACCGGGTCGGTGTTCGACACGTTCCTCGGCAAGGCCGTCACGGGGCCCCTGGCGGAGATCGGGTTCGCGCTCGAACAGGCGTCGGTCGTGACGACGACATGGGGCGACTGGAAGGCCGCGCATCCCGACACGACCGTGCTGGTCGAGGCGCTCGCGCTCGGCCGCGACTTCGACTTCCGGAGCGGTCGCGATGCGGATGGGCCGATCTTTCCGGTGGGCGACGTCGACCCGCGTCTGCCCGTGCATGAGGATGTCGTCGGCGTCGTCTCTCCCGCCGGCGTCCCGGTAGCGTTCCAGCGCAGCGCGGCGATGGCGGCGCTGACCAGGGGCGAGGAGGTCACGCTCGAAGGCGTCCGCCTAGTCCTCGACGCCGGGGGCCTGCGCGCCGTCGCGATGGACGGCGACGAGCTCGGCAGTCATCAGGCGTTCTGGTTCGCATGGTCGCAGTTCCATCCGGGCTCCACGCTCTGGCCGCGGTGAGCAAGCCGGCGCGGATCGGCGCCATGACGGGCGCGTTGTCCTGAGCGATGGGGCTCGCTCTCCAACGCCCGTTCATGCTCGGGGCGCGCCGCGTCATGCCCGGCGACAGGCCGCCATCGAGGACGATCCCGCGGATCGGGCGAACGGCTGTCGACTGCGCCCGGCCATCGACCGCGCCACCGGCGGCTTTCCGGGAG
>NZ_FNQM01000087.1 GCF_900107585.1 Rubrimonas cliftonensis
CTCGCGGACCTCAGGGGAGAACTTGTTCGTCGTCTTGCTCATGGGGCGCCATCCTACTCAGAAGTTGGAGCCTCCGGCAGACCCGGCGCGGTTCATTCCGCCATGTTGGCGCCGTCGCGAGCGGGGTGCAGCGTGAGGTCCGCCATCGCGGCGGGTCCGTGCAGATGGAGGGCCAGCGGCGGCGCGGCGGCCTCGGCCAGTGCCCGGGGCGGCGGGGTCAGGCGGAAGGAGGCGGCCAGCGCCAGCACGCCATGCCGCAGCGCGATCTCGGCCGCGGCATAACGGCGGAAGGCCCGCGCGGCAGGGGCCGCGCCGGCGGTGATGGCGGGGGTCAGACGCCAGCGGTTCAGCCCCGCCAGCGCGACCATCGCCGCGACCAGCGCGAGCTTGGCGCCGAGCGCCGCGCCATGTCGTCATCTCATCTACAGAGTAACGGCGCGCGCTGCCGCCACGTCGCCGACCAGGGTGGCGACGAAGCGCCGGTCGGCCGTGACAAGGGTGGCGTCTATGCGTTCCGCCAGGCTCAGATAGATGCAGTCATACACGGGATGCCGGAGGCGGATCGCCATGGCAAGCGCCGCGCGTTCGAGGTCCTCGTCGGTGTCCATGATGCGGACTGGCGCGTCCTGAAACAGCGCGAACGCCTCGGCAGCCTGGGTCGCGGTGAGCTCGCCACGGCGCTCGAGCGTGGCGAGGGTATTGGCGACCTCGGCCCTGATCAGCCGTGGCGCGAACAGCTCTTCGGTCCGCAGCGAAGCGGCGCGATCCGATCCGTGCTCGGGGACGAGCCATTTGACGGCGACGGATGCATCGACGACGACCTTCACTCGCCGTCGCGATCGCGATCGGCGCGGATGAGGGCGGTCGTGTCGGACACCGTACCGAGCTGCGAGCGCAGCTGGTCGGCGCGCTCGAAGAAACTCCCGCTGTCGCGCGATCCCTTCAGCGCTTGGCGCAGGATCAACCGATGCTCGGCCTCGGATGAGCGACCCGCCTGCGCGGCTCGCGCTTTCAGAGCGAGGACGAGATCGTCGTCGATGTTGCGAACGGTCAACTGGGCCATCACGACCTCCTCAAGCGTCTGCAGGCAAAATGCAGGCGCGTCTCCCTGATTTCAAGGTTGCTCTCGCGACGCGCCTTACGTCCCCGCGCAGCGGGAGACCTCGGTCGGGCTCGCCGAGTTTGGCGGTTTGAGGCGATGACAGCCTGAACCAACTCCCAGGATCGCCCGAAATGCGATCCAGCCGCCCGCGCGAACGGCCGGAACTCGCTGCTGGGGCCAGATCCTCGACCGGCCGAAACCGGGAGGAGGTTCCGGGGCGACGGCCGGGTCGGAAACCTTGGCGCGAATGGCTGCAGCCGCGGTCGACAGCCGTTCGCGCACGCCGGTCCGGCGATGCCTGTCGCGGCGACGCGCCTAACACCCGGCGACACGATGCGCGGGCTTCCGCCATTCGCACCGAACGATCTCGAGATCGGCAGTGCGGAAAAAGCGCTAATTCGCTGCAATTGCGCCAAAGTTGACTTTCAGAAGGCTCTGTTGCAGAAAGGTGGCGTGACGAGGGATTCACGTCGCGAATCCAGCGTGATAGCCGTGCTGCATGAGCAAGCCGACACCCCCGACGTAC
>NZ_FNQM01000047.1 GCF_900107585.1 Rubrimonas cliftonensis
CTCGCGGACCTCAGGGGAGAACTTGTTCGTCGTCTTGCTCATGGGGCGCCATCCTACTCAGAAGTTGGAGCCTCCGGCAGACCCGGCGCGGTTCAGTCCGCTCGGGGCTCGACCCTGTCGCAAGTCGGGGCTGCTGCGGATGAATGGCCGGACCGGGCCGGACGTGACGGAGCATGGCAGCGCGGTCCGGTATCGTCGAGAACTCGCCCGGCCCTTTGCGTTCGGCCATCTACTCAGGAGTGATCTGGCGGACCAGCTGAACCATCAGGTCATGGCGGATAACCGCCGCACCGCTCGGCTGCCACTTCTTGTTGTCAGCAGCACTCTTGCGATCAATCCGTTCCCTCGCCATTTCGGCCGAGATGGTGCCGCTCCGACCACGCTACTTGAAGAGGTGTGTTCGAGAGCCAGAGTAATCGCCGCTCAGGAGACACGACAGTGACCCCGCTTGTCCATTCGACTTCCTCCAAATGGTACTGTGAAGGGCGGCAGGCATCTTATGTGCAAGTTCGAAAATCCCCTGGCGGTCTGCTTGATCTCGTTGAACTGGCGCGCCCGGCCGGGGACATGTCTCGGCCAGCGCAGCCAGATCTTGTCTTACACGAGGACTTGCTTGGCGGAAGCCGCATTCACGGCGACTCGGGAGGTGGATCTTTCGATGTTAAGAGCACGAAGGGCGATTTGGGTCTAGATGCGCCGGACTTCGCTCACACGATGATGATGGACACCAGTCACCGTGTTCGCGCCCTTTCTTTCTGTCTGGCGCAGTGGAAGAATGTGTATGAGGAAGCTACTGATGGCAGGGGTTCGTTGGAGCGCATTCGACTTTACAGAGGTCCGTTTCGATCAATCGCCATCCAGTCAGTGCTCCGGAACTTGTGGGCTCTCAGTGAAGAGGAGGGGGCGCCGTCGCGTCTGCTAGCGCGGGCTGCTGGCTGCGAAATCCTCGCCGAACTGTTTCGGTTGAGCGGTGCTTCGTTCACGCCAGCAAGAGGCGGCCTCACACCATGGGCAGAGCGGCGTTGCCTCGACCTGATGCATGCCCGTTTCTCCGAAGACGTCAGCCTCGACGAATTGGCAGCCGAGGCGCGACTCTCTCCATTTCATTTCGCCCGGATGTTCAAGCAGAGCGTCGGCATGCCGCCACGCATGTATCTGACACGATTGAGAATGGAGAAAGCCCGCGAACTCCTCGAGTTGACGGATCTTCCCATCACCAGAATCGCCCTCGAGGTCGGGTACTCATCAAACCAGGTTCTAGCCCGCGTGTTTCTCAAGCATCAGCGCATAAGCCCCTCCGACTATCGCCGCGCGGTCCGCGATCCTGCGCGTTCCATCGCGACGCGGTGACTTTTTTTGACGCTGGTTCTAGGTTTGGAGTTCGGAGAAGGTCTGCCGCAGCTTGATGCCGTTCCTTATAAAGGCGCGCCCGCAATCCAAAATTCATAAACTGGCCGCACGTAATTTCCCCAGTTTTTCTCAAGGCGGTCCAGCGCTCAGCTGAACCCACGCCCGATCAAAGGAAGATCTTGCAGCATGTTTTTGAGATTCAGGGAGTCCCAGGGCATGTGTTCTGCGATTGTCAGGCCGACGATATCTGCTTCATCGGCGACATCGTTAAGCACGCGGGTGACTTGATCGATCCGCATGCGACCATGAGGTGTACCGTGCGGCATTGGGATTTCGGGGTTTGCGAACAGGAGGGAACGAAAATAATGTGGATCCAGAACGTCGAGGTCGAAATGGATGGCAACCTTTCTTGCGCCGGTGGATTTCAGCCACTCGATGACAGGAGCGCTTGTGTCAGCCAGTTCTTCTGGGCCCGCACTGCGCAGCTGCAATCGCTCGAAGAAGCTCGCTTCGAAATCTCTTATCTGAGCCCACTCCGCACCGGTCTTCCTCATGCCCGCGAACATCACGTTATGAGGCTTTACCGGGTGGCTTACATTCTTCAGAAAGTCGGGATCTCCCTCACCTAGGAGGCTTCCCATCACCATTGCATGCGCATTTTGAAAAATGTCTGGTGTCATTATATCGGGGTGTGTATCTAGCCAAAGAACTGCCAGCTCGCCATCATAGTGCTTATTCAGGTAAGCAAACGGGGCAAGCGATACGCCGCAATCGCCGCCCAAGACGATGATCCTGTTGGGGCTATGCTTATCAATTGCTCTATGGACTTCTTCGATTTGCGACTGGAGGGACGTGCGTCCCACAATTCCGTTCTCGTTCTTTAAAGGCGTGCCGTCGAAGGGGACTATCTCGATCTTCTCGACCGGCCCATCAGCTGGTGGTGCAAGCCATTCCAGGAGCTCGCTGCCGAACGTGTACGGCGGATTGTTTCCGCCCTGCCATTGCGGGAACAGCAGTCTCAGGGTCGTCTCGACTGGCTTCGCCATAGCAGTTTTCCTTTCAAGGATTGGTTTAGGATTCTCTGATGAACTCAGACGAGCGAGCAACAGGGTGCAGGCAATTGCGGAAGGACAGGATCTCATCCCCGGTTATTTCAAGAAAGGTGAAGTCAGCTTAGCGAGCGGTTCCGGGCAATGCGGCGCGGAAGCTGCCGACTTGGTGCCGTTATTGCTGTCTTCTCGCCTAACGAATCCGGACCCCTCCGTTGGATTGATCAACTGCTAAACTCACGGCCTCCCTCGCGCGGCGGACGACGAGGTTGATCCCACACCCACCGCCTGCGCGACCGGCCGCCTACCGCGCCCGACGGAGCACCTCGCGAGTGGCCGAAACCGGGAAACTCCCCACTGCGACAATCGACTGCGGCGCCCGGCTAATCCCCGAGTGGGCCGGTGCTTCTCAGCTGTTGCGCCTGAAATTTTCTTTTGCGACATCGAGCGCCCGCTTCGACACTCTGCGCTCAAAGGCATCTTTCGCGCTGACACCGCCGACGGTCGAGATGCGCGCGTTATGCTTATGCAGCAACCGCAGTGCGATTGCCGGTGGCAGCGGCAGGATTGGTGGTCGAGTGGCCGCAGTGGCCCCGCTTCCGGCGAGGGATCGGCGAGACGCCCGCAGCAGCGCGAGACCGCCATCGTTACGCCTCGCGCCACACGAGCACCCAAGGCCAGCATCTCGCGGAAAGCGCGTCACAAAACGAATGCCCGCGGGTCATCGCCATGACACAGGCCGCGGCTAGCCAAGGCCCCTGTCAGCCCGATCAACCTGTTCATCAGGAGCCACCATGTCGCAGAACGCTTCGATAACGGCCGGGGTGTTGGACGCGTTTCGTGTCCTCCCCTACCAGCAGCAGCCGACCGCCGAGGGGATGCTGCTGACGTGGTTCACGAAGACGGACGAAGCCGGGGACGTGATCATCTCCGGCGGAGACCTCGAGGCGCCGATCACGCTCTCGTCTGACCCGGCGCTGCAGCCGCTGCTCAGCTACATCGAGCCGGAGCTGGCCAATGCCGCGGTCAACGCGTACCCGCTGTTCGACGGTGAGAATTACAAGCATAGCGTCCGTATCGAGGGGCTGTCCGCCGGGACGACCTACACCTATTCCGTGACGCAGAGCGGCGAGACCTTCGAGGCGACGGTCCGAACGGCGCCTGGCGACGATTGGGGCCACATCCGTTTTGTGGCGCTGGCCGACAGCGAAACCGAACCGCTCGGCGCCACCCAGGTCCGCGACTGGTCGGAAGGCGCGCAGGCGGACGGCAGCCTTGGCCGTCCCGACGACCTGCCCAAAGACGGCTCCGACCGTGACCTGTATCTTCTCAACCAGACCGACGGCTACGCACAGAACCTGCGCATCATCGGCGAGCGCGACGCGGATTTCGTCGTCATGCCGGGCGATCTCGTCCAGGGTGGCGGCTATCAGCTGGGTTGGGACGAGTTCTTCCGGCATAACGCCGGCGTTTTCGACCAGGTGCTGACGGACCGCCCGATCATCCCAGCCCTCGGGAATTGGGAGAACTTCGCCGCGGTGAACGGCGGCTACGGGATCACCGAGGATTTCAACGCTGTCGCGTTCTCCCGGGCCAAGTACAAGACATATTTCGACATGCCGTCCAACGGCACCGACAGCCACCAGGACAATTACCATCGCATCGATTACGGCCCGATCACAATCATCACGCTCGACAGCTCCAACGGCGAGCCCGACGTGGCTGGCAGTGACCGTGGCGACCCCACGGCGCCGAACACCGACACCAACGTCAACATCGACGCCGAGACCTACCGCGCCAACAATGCGGGCCCAGAAAGCGACGGCACCGACCTGTCCGACTTCAACGAAGGCTCGATCCAGGCCGCGTGGTTGCGCGAACAGCTTGAGGACGCGCGCGCCGAGGGGCAAATCGTTTTCGTGCAGTACCACAACGCTGCGTATTCGAGCGGCGCCGCCCACTCGATCCCCAACGCCGGACTCGACGGTCTCGATGCCCGGTCGAGCGGCCAGGCGGGAACGCCGCTGCGCCAGTTCACGCCGCTGCTCGACGAGTTCGGCGTCGTTGCCGTGTTGTCGGGCCACACGGAGATCGCCGAACGGTCGTTCGTCAACGCCGACGATGACGCCATGGGCGTAAACTATTACGATGTCGGCATCGCCGGCGACGGCATGCGGGGCACACGACCCGACGCGGACGCGGAGATCACCAACCCGTTCTCTGAATGGACCGCTGACAGGGACAGCGGCGAGCTGTGGCGCGAAGTCACCGACCGCGACGGCGAGACGTACGTTCAGCTGGTCGATGGCGGCAAGCATTATGGCCACCTCGAGGCGAACCTCTATCGTCTTGGCGAAACGTCAGTGATGACGCTGCAGATCGCCTACAGCTTCCCCGACCTTGATGCCGACGGCTCACTGATCGGCAACACCGAGCGTCGCATTTACGACGACGTGCAGCTCTTCACCTTCAATGCCGACGGCACGCCGGCGACGCAGGAGACTGTGACGCTGATCGAGGGCGACGCAAGCCGCAACACGCTGACCGGCACCGACGGCGCCGACTTCATCATCGGTCGCGAAGGCCGCGATGTGCTGACGGGCGGCGACGGCTTCGACGCCTTCATCTTCGAAGAGATCACCGACGCCGGCGACCGCATCACGGATTTCACCGTCGGGCAGGACGTGATCGATCTGTCCAGCCTGCTGGGCGGTCTGGGCCTGGACGGCGACGATCCCATCGCCGACGGCGTGGTGACGTTCCGCGGTCGCGGCGACGACAGCTTCGTCTTGGTCGATGTCGACGGAGACGGGCCAGGCCGGGCTCGCACGCTTGTGCAGGTCGATGATGTCGACGTCGACACGTTGAGCGACGCGGCGAACTTCTTCTTCTGACCATCCACGCCGCGCCGACGGCGGCGCGGCGCAACCCGACCATCCAAGCAAGGGCTACGCATCATGATGAAGACGCACATCGCCGCCACGCTAGCGGCTGCCTTGGCCGCGGCGCCCGCGGCGGCGGCGACTACGACGGTGTTCGTCGTGGACGCCGACATCACCGTGACGTCGGGCGATCTGTTCGGTCAAACCCTGTCGGCGCAGGCTGTGGCCGACCTCGCCGGCCTCGCGGGAGTGGGAGAGGAATTCATCCCGGTGCAGCGTTTGCGCTTCGACTTCGGCGGCGAGACCTATACAGAGGCCGACGGCGACGCGGAGCTGGCCTATTTCGACAACGCGTTCCTCGGCCTCAGCTTCAGCGTTGACACGCCGGACGCCTTCTCCTTCATTCCGGGCTTCTTCTCGGTGGACGAGGCGTTCTTCAGCTATCAGGGGCTGTCTGCGGACGGCGATGGCGACATCGCCTATGCCGTCGCCCCGATCCCCCTACCGGCGCCATTCGCGCTTCTCGCCGTGTCACTGGCTGGTCTGGTAGCCCTGCGCCGCAAGGTCTGAGTCTGGCGACGCGACGAGTTCGCGATTGGCTGCTCTGCGCTTGTCGGACCGACCCGCCTATGGCAGGTCGGTCCCGCCAAAATTTTGTGACCTCGTGCTCTGCATCTGCCCCACTGGGGCGCTCGTTGATTGAAACTCAATGTGGGACGTTTCCGAAGGTGGGGGCTTCATGCCGCGACGGGCTTGTTTGCGAGGCGTTGGTTGAAGTGGGCGGTGCGGACCTGGAGGACGTTGAACGCGCCTTGCTCTGATCAGCGCGTGTGCTGGGTGCGGGCCATTCGGGCGTTGACGAGGTGGTCGGCGCCGCTTTCGACGAGCGAAGTCGCCACGCGCTGTCCTGTCCGATGGCGCTCGGCATAGTTCACCAATCGCGCCTGCGGGTTGGCGACGTACGCGACCATCTTTTTCATGGCGCGGCGTATGGTGCGGTTGCACTGGGCGCGGCCCTTCCGCATCGGCTCGTCGGGGTGCGCCCGCAGTCCTGCGCGCACCGCGCGGCTGGCGTCCATGGCCGCCGTCTTGTGACCATTCCAGAGCCGGTGGCGCATGCGCTCGAGTGCGTCGAGCACCTCCTTCTTGCCCTTTGCGACGGCGGGATGGCTCTCGTTGATGGCCCTTGCCGACGCCTCAATATGGCGGATGCGCATCGAGATGTGGAACCAGTCCGAGATCGGCAGGTCCGACGCCCCCAGCTCCCTCGCTGCCCTTTCGACGGCCGCCGCAAGCTTCTCGATGTCGCACCCGATTGCAGATCGCGTCGTCGACGCCAGTTGTGTAAGGCAATAAAACTCAGCAATGGACAGAGAAAATGTTCGATAGCGTCACGCGCGTCGATCAACGGTCGCTTGACCGCCATGCGGCGCCAAAGGATTTCTCCGATCGCCTCGCCCTGCGGATCGTGAAGACGATGCGGGTTTTCGCAGACGCCTTCTTCGCGAAGCGCTATGGGCATCGGGCGGTGGTTCTTGAGACCGTCGCCGCCGTGCCTGGCATGGTGGGTGGACTGCTCCAGCATTTGAAGGCCGTCCGTCATATCCGCGAGGACCATGGATGGATCCGCGAGCTTCTGGATGAAGCCGACAATGAGCGGATGCATCTGATGGCCTTCATTAAGATGGCCCAGCCAACGGTGGTCGAGCGCTTCGTGATCCTGATCGCGCAGGCTGTCTTCTTCAATCTGTACTTCTTCCTGTATCTGTTCGCGCCCAAGACGGCGCACCGCGTGGTCGGCTATCTCGAGGAGGAGGCGGTCGTCAGCTACACGCAGTATCTCGCGGAGATCGACGCGGGCCGGCAGGAGAACGTGGCGGCCCCGCAGTTGGCGATCGACTACTGGTCGCTGCCGTCGAACGCCCGCCTGCGCGACGTCGTGATCGCAGTGCGCGCTGACGAGGCGGCCCATCGCGACACAAACCACGGGTTCGCCGATCAGCTTGCTGCAGGGGCTGGCCCGGGTGCGCACTGACCCCGATCACGCCATTGATGAGGCCGTGATCGAGATCTTCATGGTCGCGGAGGGTCGGCGCTCCATCATAGGCCGGTGAACAGTCGCGAATGGAGACGAAAGATGGGCCTGCTCTCGAAGCTTGTCGCGGTGAAGGCGACCCTGATGGGTCTAGGCGTGGGTGTGGCAGGCGGCATCGCGCTCGCGGCGGCGGCGCATGCGGCCATAGCGATCGACAGCCGCAAATGATCCTCAGGCTCGCGGCGAACGCCGCCGTTCATGCCGTCGGCGGGGCGGTGATGGGCGTGACGGTGGTCATGGCGGCTTGCACGCTGGCGCAGACTGCGGCGCGTGGGTTCAAGCGTTCCGGCGCGGCCCCGGGTCCCGCAAACCCCCGATCGGGCGGCGGCCGCAATGACCCAGCGTGAGAATGCGGATCGGCGTGGGAAGCTGCGGCGGCTCAAACTCTGGATGGGGGCGAGTTTTCTCGCGCCCCTGGCGGCCGGCCCGCTGATTCTCCTCGCGCAGGCCTGGATCGGCTGACGAGGGCCGCTGGCGCCTGGGACTGATTCGCGACGACGCCAGGTGACGCCGGCGCCCAATGCTCGGCTGATCCCCAATGCAGAAAAGCAATTCGTGTGGCTCTAGCCAAACACGGCTATGTTGCGCAAAGGTGGCTGGCGGAGGGATTCACGTCGCGAATCCAGCGTGATAGCCGGGGTGGATGAGCAAGCCGACACCCCCGACGTAC
>NZ_FNQM01000089.1 GCF_900107585.1 Rubrimonas cliftonensis
CCGCGCCATGGCGGTCCAGCTGGAGGCGTACGCCACCGCCGAGACTGGCGCGGCTGCGACGACGGACCTGGCCAACATCTCAACGCAGGCCAACATCACCACCGCGCTGAACACCGCCGCCACCGCGCTGTTCGGCAACATGACCTTCGACAACGCTTCGGGGGGCATCTCGGTGACGGCGACCACCGGCCGCACCACGGAGCTCGCCGTGAACGGCGCGCAGACCGGCGGTCTGGCCGAGCTCGGCCTGATCGACGTCTCCACCAAGGGCGGCGCGGCGGCGGCGCTCTCGGCGATCGAGGGCATGACCCAGTCCTCGATCAACGCGGCGGCGTCCTTCGGTTCGTCCGGCAAGCGCGTCGACATCCAGATGACCTTCCTGAAGGACCTGACGGACAGCCTCACGGCCGGCATCGGCTCGCTGGTCGACGCCGACATGGAGGAGACCTCGGCGCGGCTCCAGGCCCTGCAGGTTCAGCAGCAGCTGGGCGTCCAGGCGCTGTCGATCGCCAACCAGCAGCCGCAGACGCTGCTGTCGCTGTTCCGATAAGCGACGACCCGGGCGGGGGCCTCGGCCCCCGCCTGACCCTCCGGCGGTCGAAGCCGCCCAAGCCTTGCGCGCGCGACGGAGAAACCCATGAACGCCAGCGCCCTCGCCCAGTCCGCCTACGGCCCTCGCACAGGGGGCGCGCAGACGGCGCGAGAATCGGAATACCAGGTCTTTCTTCGGGTGACCGCCGCGCTGTCGGCGGCGCGCAACGGCGGCGCCTTCGGCCCGCTCTGCGAGGCCCTCAACCAGAACGTGCGGCTGTGGACGACGCTGGCCAGCGACGTGGCGGCGCCGGAGAATGGGCTGCCGCAGGCGCTGCGCGCGCAGATCGCGTCGCTGGCGGTGTTCTCGATCCGCCAGTCCTTCGCGGTGATCGCGGGCGAGGGCGGGGTGGACGCGCTGATCGACGTCAACCAGGCGGTGATGAAGGGGCTGCGCGGCGCGCCGGCGAACACGGCATGAACGGGCTGGTGCTCAAGCTCGCGCCGGGCGAACGGCTGCTGGTCAACGGCGCCGTGATCGAGAACGGCGACCGCCGGGTGCGGCTGACGCTGCTGACGCCGGGCGCCCATGTGCTGCGGCTGCGCGACGCGATCCACCCCCACGAGGTCAACACGCCGGTGCGGCGGGTCTGCTACATCGCGCAGATGGCGGTGGCCGGCGAGGCCGGGGAAGCCGAGGCGCAGCGCCAGCTCATCCTGGGCGTCAACCAGCTGCTCGCCGTCTTCGACGACAGCGAGAGCATCCTCGCCCTCCGCGGCGCGCTGGCCCATGTCGAGGAAGCCCGCTTCTACCCCGCGCTCCGAGCCCTCCGCACCCTGCTGCCAACCGAGGAGCGCCTGCTCAACCCCGA
>NZ_FNQM01000092.1 GCF_900107585.1 Rubrimonas cliftonensis
GACTGCGCCTGCGGCGTCGGCGGCGATGCTCAGGATCGCGCCCTCATGCGCCGCGATCCTCTGCGGCGGCAGGCCGGGGCGGAACAGCCGCACGGTCCCGTCGCCATAGCTGGCGAAGACCACGCCGCTCGAAACCACGGCGCCGGTCACGGGGGCGCGCGCCTCCACGCGCTGCGCCGAACGCTCCTTGTCGGATGGCGGAAAGCCGCGCCGCAGCGTCTCGACGGTCGCCACGCTCATGCCGCCCGACACGCCTCGAAGCCCTCGCGCAGGCCCATGCCGTCGAGATTGCGCCCGATGAACACCAGCCGCGAGACGCGCGGCGCGCCCTCGGGCCACGACCCCATCGGCGCGCCGTCCATGAGCATGTGCACGCCCTGGAACACGTAGCGGTCCGCCTCGCCCGCAAAGTTCAGGATGCCCTTCGAGCGCAGGATGTCCTGCCCCCGGGTCTGCAGCAGCCGGCCAAACCACGTCTGGAACGCCGCAAGGTCGAGCGGCGCGTCGCTCGTCAGCGACAGGCTCGTGACGTCCTCGTCGTGTTCGTGGTCATGGTCGGAGGTCAGGAAATCGGGCTCAACCGCCAGCACGCGCTCGAGGCTGAAGGCGTTCAGCCCGAGCACGGCGTCGAGGGGCGTATCGCAGCGGGCCGTGCGGATGATCTTCGCATAAGGGTTGATGCGGCGGATGCGGGTCTCGACGCCGGAGAGATCGGCGTCTCCCACAAGGTCGGTCTTGTTCAGCAGCACCACGTCGGCGAAGGCGATCTGCTCCTCGGCCTCGTGGTGCTCGCCGAGCTGGCCCGCGAGGTGAACGGCGTCGGCCACGGTGACGATGGCGTCGAGCCGCGTGCGCTCTGCCACCTCCTGATCGACGAAGAAGGTCTGCGCCACCGGAGCGGGATCGGCGAGGCCGGTGGTCTCGACGATGATCGCGTCGAGCTTGTCGGCGCGCTTCATCAGCCCGCCAAGGATGCGGATCAGGTCGCCCCGCACGGTGCAGCAGATGCAGCCGTTGTTCATTTCGAACACTTCCTCGTCGGCGTTCACGACGAGGTCATTGTCGATGCCGGTCTCGCCGAACTCGTTGACAATGACGGCGTAGCGCTTTCCATGACGCTCGGTGAGGATGCGGTTGAGCAGCGTGGTCTTGCCGGCGCCGAGGAAGCCGGTCAGCACGGTGACGGGGATCTGGGGGGTGGCGATCTGGTCCAA
>NZ_FNQM01000063.1 GCF_900107585.1 Rubrimonas cliftonensis
CCGGCGGACAACCCGCCGGAAATCGATCAGGCCAAGGCGACACCTCGTAAATCTGGGTGTCGCCTTACGCCCTCAGTGACGTGTCCGGTGACAGCCGCCGCATAGACCCCGCCAGCCCCCGCGCCATAGGCGTCGAACACGTGGCGGTAGATCACTTCGCACTTTCGACTAAAGAGCGCCTCATCGTAGGCCTCGGGCAGACCGTCGTCCAAGGTCGTCTCAATGGCCCGCCGGATAGCGCCCCTCGCTTGCTCCTTTTTTGTCCAATCCAGCACCAGCTTGCCGTCCTTCAAAGTCTGCAGGAGGCGCCGGGCCACCGCCTTGACCTCCTCGCGCTCCTTGTCCTTCAGCTCTGGTTCCGGCTTGGTCAGGATGTCAAACAGCGCCTTCTCCTCTTCGGTAAGCCCCTCGCGGATCGCCTCTTGCTCCTCGGCGGACAGGTCTTCCGCGAGTTCCATGAGGGCGCGGAAGAACGTCTCGATGTTCTGGCTGCCGCTGTTGTAGCTGTCGATCAGCTTCGGTGTTGGTTTCCGCGCGGAAACCAACAAGAGGACCTTATGGGCGAAAAATTAAGTTAGCAAATTCTCCCGGTCCACCCTGGTGCTTCCTCCCGGTATCGGCCGGTCGTGGAGCCCAAGGGTGAACCCGGTAGACGGCTGTTCGCGCGAGGGGCAGAAGCATTCTCATTGTCGCGAAAGACTGACCGACTGTGGTACGATGCCAATCGCTGTCTATCCTAAAGGCATTGGGGATGGTGAATGAGATCTGACGAAGAAGAGCAGCGACTTGCTCGGCTGGAGGAGGCCGTTGTCCTCCTCACAAAGCTCTCCGAGCCAAAGCCCAAAAGTTGGTGGGACTGGGTGCCGACAGAGAAGATCCGCGACTTTATTTATATTATTGGCGTACCAGCCCTGATTTTCAAAGCCTTTCTCGAATTTGACGAATACTTTACAAGCCGAGAAGCAAATAGTCTCGCTGAACGCCGAGAAGCGGCGATCTCACGGCTTGATCAGCTGCAGGACATTAACAGCGAGATCTATCGGCTGCAGACCGAGGGCAAAGGTGACACGGCCTTCGCCCTCATCGAAGCGAAGCGCGGGCAGATTGCGCGTTTGACCGACACGGTATATCTTGAATGGCAGGAGCAGCCGGAGATGCTAAAGCGCTTCGATCTCAATGCGCTGGCCGAAGCGCTCCTCGTGCAGGATCGCACGGACGATGCGCTACGCGTAGCCGAGGCCGTGTCGGCCGAGGGCCTGAGCCCAATCGCCGCCATCGATCAGCAAATCCTGAAGGCGCGTATCCAGTTCGCGCTTGGCCCCGCTCACGATATTGAGGCGGCTCGGCAGCACTTGCGCGATGCGGTTCCACTCATCGACGGCGTCGTGCGCGAGGGAAGCAAATTCTTGATGCAGGAGAAGATGCTGCAGGTCCGGGTCCTCAATGAAGGCTGGCTCAGCCAACCCTGCGAGGCGATCCTGCCCATGGCCGTGGCGCTCCGAGAGCTACGCGCCTTCAACGCCGAGGCGGGTGCCACGGACGATAGTTTTCAGTCGGAGCTCACAGCGAGCGCAGTTGAAGCTAAGTGCGACGGGCAATCCAGCCGAAATATTCTTCCATGATCAAGCCAAACGCTGATCGGCACAACAATGCATAGGCTTCAAAAAAGACATGTTCGCCCGGCATTAGGCATAACTTGAGGATTCTTTATCCGACTTTGCTGCTTGCGACGGCATTCTCCCGGTTCCGGCCAGTCGCGGGGCGCCCCGCGCAACGCGGTAGGCGGCCGGTCGCGGCGGGGACGGGTATGGGATCAACCCCGTCACCTGCGCCGCCGGCAAGGCGGCGGGTCCCGCGGTTCCGGCCGGTGGCAGGGCCGGGGCCCGTGAGCGGTGAGCCACCTTTCGCGCGAAGAACGGGCCGCCTGCCCCAACACGGTTTACTTGTTGCCCCAGCATCAGACGCTTTCAATCTAGCGGCTTCCTTCGACAAATGGATGTCCAGGGAAAATCGGGCCAGCTCACCCTGCGCGTCCGCTGATCACGCCGACCGCAAAAACGCTTCTTTCCACCTCGATGCACCAGTGCCATGTTCAACGGTGATCAGCCTCGTGCGCCTCACGCTCAAGCAGCGCGGTTTTACAAGAGGATTGCGCCATGAAATTCGCTCTGTCCCATTCTTCGCCGCGTCTCTGCGCGCTTGCGCTCGCGACGCTCCTTGCAGCACCGGCGACGGCGGCTGACTTCACCATCGGCGTGCAGAGCGACCCGGACGTGCTCGACCCAGCGCAAGGCACCTCGGTCGCCGGTCGCGTGATCTTCGCGGCGATGTGCGACAAGCTAGTCGACGTGACGCCGGAAAGCGGCCTCCAGCCGCAGCTCGCCACCAACTGGACGTGGTCCGAAGACGATCTGACCCTCACCCTTACCTTGCGCGAGGGGGTCAAATTTCATGACGGCGAGCTGATGGACGCCGATGCGGTCAAGTTCAATCTCGACCGCTATCGCAGCGATCCGATCTCGCGCCGCCGCAACGAGCTGTCTTCGGTGGAGAGCGTCGAGGTCACGGGCCCAGCCACCGTTGCGATACACTTGAATAGACCCTTCGCGCCGCTCGTCGCCGTGCTGTCGGACCGCTCGGGCATGATGATGTCGCCCAAGGCGATCGCGGCCGCGGGCGAGGATATCGGCCTCCACCCGGTCTGCGCAGGCCCGTTCGAGTTCGTCGAGCGGGTCTCACAGGACCACATCGCGCTGAAGAGATTTGCCAATTACTGGAATGCTGAAGATGTTTCGCTCGACAGCGTGACCTATCGCATTATCCCTGACGCCAGTGTCCGGCTGTTCAATCTTCGCTCGGGCGATCTCGACATGATTGAGCGCGTGACTCCCTCCGACATACCCTCGATCGAGCAGGATCCCGACGTTAGACTGATCGCTGGCCCCTCGATCGCCTACGACATGATCACCTTCAACGTCGCCCATGGCCCTGCCGCCGACAATCCGATCGGGCGCAGCGCCAAGGTTCGCAAGGCGCTTGAACTGTCGCTCGACCGCGAAGCGATCAACCAAGTTGTTTATGACGGACTGTTTGTGCCGGGCAACCAACACGAGCTAAACGGCACCGCCTATTGGGACCCCGCCTTTCCAATGCCCCCCCGAGACATCGCCAAGGCCAAAGCGCTACTTGCGGAGGCCGGCGTCGAGAACCCTTCGTTCACCATGATGGCCTCAAACAATGCCACTGCAAACCAGTTGAGCCAAGTCATTAAGGCTATGGCCGCCGAAGCCGGCTTTGAGATCGAGATCCTGTCACTCACGCCTGCGACTTGGGTGGCCGACGCTGAAGCTGGTAATTTTGAGGCCAATATCTCGATCTGGAGCGGTCGCCCTGACCCAGACGCCAACATCACGCCTTGGGCGGCATGCAAGGGGTTTCTCAACCGGGGCCGGTGGTGCGACGAGGAGTTCGACAGGCTGCTTGCCGAGGCGCGCGGCTCGACCGACCCTGACTTCCGCAAGGCTCGCTACCATGAAGCGATGGCGATCTATTTGGAGGCCGTGCCCCAGATAGTGCTCTACCATTATAAGGGCCTTTGGGGAGTCCGCAGTGGCGTTCAGGGCTTTACTCCCTACGCTGATGGCCTGATCCGCCTGACAGGGGTCCGTGTCGACGAATAGAGCCGCAGGCTGGGCACAGCTGTCGGCGAGGCGCCTAGTCTGGAAAATGCGACTGCGTTGAAGTTAGGGGGGGTGAATCATCTGACGCACTTCCGCCTGCACGGCGACATCTGAGCGATTTTGGTGATCACGCGACGAGGATGAGGAAAGCTCGATCAAACCCGAACTGAAGACGATCGACTCGTCTGTGTGCTCGAGCCCCAGAAATACTGTTGCGCCGAAAGGCTCCGCCTCCCGGTTCCGGCCAGTCGCGGGGCGCCCTGTGGAGCACGGTAGACAGCCTGTCGCGCACACGGCGGGTGCGGGTCACCGGAGTTCGACAGTTCCCGACGGAAGAGCTTCGCAGATGGCGATGACGTCGACGTGATTTCAAAGGGTTAGTGTCTGCGAGCGGCGATTTCCGCGGATAACGTGTAGTTACATGCGCACGCTCTTTACCTACTGGCGGCAGTGCAGGTAGGGCGCTATCCTGCATGCCATGTTCACGCGCATCACTGAGAATGGCGGCCGGCGCTACCTCCAGATCATGGAGTCCTTCCGCAACGAGGCCGGCAAACCCCGTCTGCGGGTCGTCGCCAATCTCGGGCGCGTCGACAC
>NZ_FNQM01000054.1 GCF_900107585.1 Rubrimonas cliftonensis
GACGCCGCGCGCGAGCAGCATCTCCTCGACAGCCCGCAGGCTGAGCGAGAAGCGCAGGTACAGCCAGACGGCGTGGAAGATGATCGCCGGCGGATACCGGTGGCGCTTGTACGAGGCGGGGGTCATGGTCGTCGCCGCCAACTATCGTCCCTTCGAAGCGGCGGCGAGACCGCCCCAGGTTAACCCGACAGCTCCCAAGGCCCAGCGCCTCGGCAAGTCCTTCGCCGAGATCGAGGCGGCGGCCTTCAGCTACACGTCGATCGCCGAATACGTGACGCCGCGCCAGATCGCGGACCAGTGCCTCTTCATCGCCAGCGAACGGGGCCGCACGATCAGCGGGCAGGCGCTTTCGGTCTGCGGCGACACGCGGATGCTCGCCTGGCGCGCGGGCGCCGCCGCCCAGTCGCTGCGCATCGACTGGCGCGTCGGTCCGCGACCGCGTCACGCTGCGGAGAGCCGGGCGCAGAGCTCCGAGAATTTTAATTGAACCGCATCGGGGCTGCTTTCGACCAATCGTCGGAACAACCGAAAAGGAGCACTCCGATGCGCACCACCTTCCTGGCCTTCGCCCTCGCAGTCGCCACGACCGGCGCCCAGGCGGCGACCATCTTCAACGCCAACGTGTTCAGCGCCGCCGGCGCTGACGCCGCCTCCATCCAGTCCGAGGTCGACGGCTTCCGCGCCGCGCTCGGCGGGCTCAACCCCAACACGCCCGAGAACTTCGCGGGCGGCCGCCGCGAGATCAACTGGGACGGCGTTCCCGACAGTCTCGCCGACCCGAACGCCTTCCCCGGCGACTTCTTCAACGGCTCGACCCCGGGCCGCGCCCGCGGGATCGAGTTCGTTGCAACCGGCGAAACCACCGGTTTCGAGGTTTCGTCCTCCACGGCCTCGGGCGTGCCGATCCTGTTCGACGAGCCCGACGAGTATTCCTTCTTCAGCCCCGAGCGCATCTTCCGCCCGGTCGGCGGCGACAGCTTCGACGTGCTGTTCTTCGACCCCACGGACCAGACCTCGCCGGCGACCACGACCGGGCTCGGCGTCGTGTTCACCGGGCTCGAGGAGGAGGGGCAGGCCGTGATGTCGTTCTTCGGCGAGGACGGCGAACTGCTGCTCTCCAAGGCGGTGACGCCGAGCGGCCTGACGGGGCTTTCGTTCCTCGGCGTCCTGTTCGACGTGCCGGTGGCGAAGGTGTCGATCTTCAACGCCCTGGGCGGCGACGAGCCGGTGATGGACGACTTCATCTTCGGCGAACCGACGCGGGCCGCCGTGGCCCCCGTGCCGCTGCCGGCCGCGGCGTGGATGCTGCTCGCCGGCCTCGCCGGGCTCGCGACGCTGAGCCGCCGCCGCGCGGCCGCCTGAGACGGGACAAGCCGGACGGCTGGTTCCCATGACCGCAGCCAGAGCCGGCGCCATGGCGCCGGCTCTGGCCATTCCGCCGACGCGCCCGCATCGACGCGCCGGCGCTGCGAAGCAGCCGGGCAAGCGGCCCGGCGATGCTCGCAAAGCGCCGCCGCGGCGCCGGACGGACCGGCGCGCCGGGACGCTCAGTGCGTCCGCGCCCCCGCCGACTTCACCCGGCGCAGCGGAATCGACGACTCGATCTCGGCGACGCCTTCAACCCTGGTGAGCCTGCCCACGAGGAACTTCTCGAACTCCGCCATGCTGCGCACGACGACGCGCAGCAGGTAGTCGCGGTTGCCCGTCATCAGCCAGCAGTCCACCACCTCGGGAAAGCGCGCAATGGCCGCCTCGAAGGTCGAGAGCGCGTCGTCGATCTGCTTGCTGAGCTTGACCGACACGAATACCGAGACGTCGAAACCCAGCGCCGCCTCGTCGATGAGCGCCGCGTAGCCGGTCACGATCCCCGCGTCCTCGAGCAGCCTGAGCCGCCGCGCCACGGGCGTCGGGCTCAGCCCGACGGCCTCGCTCAGCGCCTGCAGCGAGATGCGCCCGTCGCGCGACAGGCGGCGCAGGATGCGTTCGTCGATCTCATCCAGCCTCGCGCTTCCCGCCATCCTGCGCCCATATGACAGGTGAAATCGGCGCAGATGACGCCTTTGAGCGTCAGGATAGCCAAGAATGCGCTCGGAAGCGAGACTACGCTCGGCATGCTTGCTCCGGAGGCGACATGACGAGCGCTCATCTCAAGACCATCGAGAGCCGGCTGCTGTGGCTCTCGCACTGGATGATCCACCACGCCAACCACATCCGCCCGAAGGCGGACGCGATCAAGGTCGGCGGGCACCAGGCCTCCTCGGCCTCGATGGTGTCGATCATGACCGCGCTCTACTTCTCGGCGCTGCGGCCGGAGGACCGGGTGGCGGTGAAGCCCCACGCCTCGCCGGTCTTTCACGCAATGCAGTATCTGATGGGAAACATCCCGCGCGAGAAGCTGGAGCGGTTCCGCGGCTTCGACGGCGCGCAGTCCTACCCCTCGCGCACCAAGGACGTCGACGACGTCGACTTCTCGACCGGGTCCGTCGGGCTCGGCGTCGCCATGACGTCCTTCGCGTCGATCGTGCAGGACTACATCCTCGCGAAGTCCTGGGGCGGCGATCTGAGGCCCGGCCGCATGGTCGCGCTGGCGGGCGACGCGGAGCTCGACGAGGGCAACGTCTACGAATGCCTGCAGGAAGGCTGGAAGAACGATCTCCGCAACACCTGGTGGATCATCGACTACAACCGACAGTCGCTCGACGGCGTCGTGCGCGAGGGCCTGTTCCAGCGCATCGAGAAGACCTTCGACGCCTTCGGCTGGGACGTGGTGAAGATCAAGCACGGGGCGCTCCAGCGCGCCGCCTTCCTCGAACCCGGCGGCGCCAGGCTGCGCGACTGGATCGACCGCTGCCCGAACTCCGACTATTCCGCCCTCACCTTCATGGGGGGCGGGGTCTGGCGCAGCCGCCTGATGGACGATCTGGGCGACCAGGGCGACGTCTCGGCCCTGATCGGGCGCCGCTCCGACGCGCAGCTCGCCGCCCTGATGGAGAACCTCGGCGGCAACTGCGTCGACACCATGGCCGAGGCCTTCGCGGCCGTCGATCACGAGCGCCCTGTCTGCTTCCTCGCCTACACCGTGAAGGGGTGGGGGACGCCCATCGCGGGGCACAAGGACAATCACGGCGGCCTGATGACGCCGAAGCAGATGGCGGCGTGGCGGGCGCACATGGGCGTGCCGGAAGGCATGGAGTGGGAGCGGTTCGCGACGGTCGGGAACCCGGAGGCCCTGAAGGCGTTCCTCGCGTCGACGCCGTTCTTCGCCGGCGGGCCGCGCCGCCATGAGGACGCCCAACTCGCCGCGCCGGCCATCGCGGCGCCCCCCTGAGCGCGAGATCTCGACGCAGGCCGCCTTCGGCAGGATCCTCGATCATCTGGCCCGGAGCGGCGGCGACCTCGTCGACCGGATCGTGACGACCTCGCCGGACGTCACCGGGACCACCAGCCTCGGCCCCTGGGTGAACCGGCGAAAGCTGTTCGCGCGGGGCGCGCGGCCGGACGTCTTCAAGGCGCACAGAATTCCCTCCACCGCGAAATGGGAGTTCTCGCCGGACGGCCAGCATGTCGAGCTCGGCATCGCCGAGATGAACCTCTGTCTGCTTCTCGCCGCCGCGGGCCTCGCGCACTCGCTGTTCGGCAGGCGGCTGATCCCCATCGGCACGGTCTACGATCCCTTCGTCGCGCGCGCGCTCGATGCGCTGAACTACGCCTGCTACCAGGACGCGCGCTTCCTGCTGGTGGGCACGCCCTCGGGCGTGACGCTGGCGCCGGAGGGCGGCGCGCACCAGTCCATCGGCACGCCGCTGATCGGGATGAGCCAGCCGGGGCTGACGGCCTTCGAGCCCGCCTTCGCCGATGAGCTGGCGATCATCATGGAGTGGGCCTTCGCGCATCTGCAGCGTGACGGCGCCGGGGGCGGCTCGGTCTATCTGCGGCTCACCACCAACCCGCTGGAGCAGCCGCTGCGCCAAGGGGGCGACCGGTTCGCGGCGGACGTCGTGGCGGGCGGCTACTGGATGCGTCCGCCGGGGCCGAACTGCGAGGCGGTGATCGCGTATCAGGGCGCCGTCGCCGGCGAGGCGATCAGGGCCGCCGGTAGGGTCGGCGGCGCCCGGCGGGATGTCGGCCTGCTCGCCGTGACCTCCGCCGACCGCCTGCACGCCGGCTGGACCGAAGCGCAACGGGCGCGCGAGGCCGGCGACGCCGGCGCCCGCGCCCATGTCGAGGCGCTGCTCGGCGAGCTGCCCGCCCACTGCGCCCTCGTGACCGTGATCGACGGGCACCCGGCGACGCTGTCATGGCTGGGCGGCGTCGCCGGCCGCCGGACGCTGCCGCTCGGGGTCGAGGCGTTCGGCCAGACCGGAACCATCGCAGAGCTCTACCGCTGCTCCGGGATCGACGCGGAGGCGATCGTGCGGCGGCTCGACGCCATGACGGCCGGCCGCAGGATGCTCGCGTGACGCCGCGCAGGCGCGGGATCGCCGGCGCGGCGGTCTTGACCCGGCCGCCCGCGCGGCGCCATCAGCCCGAGGCGGCGCGTCCGCCAACTCGTCCCGGAGATCGAAGCCGATGAACCTCGCCCGTCTCGCCGCCGAAGCCGAAGCCCGCGGCAGGCCCGTGAGGGCGGGACTGATCGGGGCCGGAAAGTTCGGCTCGATGTTCCTGAGCCAGACGCCGGCGATCCGAGGGCTGGAGGTGTCCGCCATCGCCGATCTCTCGCCCGACCGGGCGCGCGCCGCCTGCGCCGCCGTCGGCTGGGACGACGCGCGGATCGCGGCGACGGCGTTTCTCGACGACGGCGCGGAGCTGGCCCGCCGCGACGATGTCGACGTCGTGATCGAGGCGACCGGCAGCCCGCGCGCCGGCGTCGCCCATGCCGAGACCGCCATCGCCGCCGGCAAGCATGTCGTGATGGTCAACGTCGAGGCCGACGTCCTGGTGGGGCCCCTGCTGGCCCGCAAGGCCGCTGCGGCGGGGGTCGTCTACTCGATGGCCTATGGCGACCAGCCGGCGCTGGTCAGCGAGATGGTCGACTGGGCGCGCGCCTCGGGCCTGCATGTCACCGCCGCCGGCAAGGGCACCAGGTATCTGCCCGCCTACCACGCCGTGACGCCCGACGACGTCTGGAGCCATTACGGCCTCACGCCGGAAGCCGCGAAGGCCGCCGGCATGAACCCGCAGATGTTCAACTCGTTCCTCGACGGCACGAAAAGCGCCATCGAGATGGTCGCCATCGCCAACGCCTGCGGCCTCGACGTGCCCGACGACGGCCTCGCCTTTCCGCCCTGCGGCGTCGACGACCTCGCGCATGTGCTGCGGCCGCGGGAGCTTGGCGGACAGTTGCCGCGACGCGGCGTGGTCGAGACGGTCTCCTCGCTCGAGCGCGACGGCCGGCCGGTGTTCCGCGACCTGCGCTGGGGCGTCTATGTCGTGTTCGAGGCGCCGAACGACTACGCCGCGGCCTGCTTCCGCCAGTACGGCCTGCCGACAGACGCGACGGGGCGCTTCGCAGCGATGTACAAGCCGTTCCACCTGATCGGCCTCGAACTCTCGATCTCCGTCCTGAGCGCCGCCCTGCGCAACGAGCCGACGGGCCAGGCGCGCGAGATGCGCGGCGTGGCGGCGTCGGTCGCCAAGCGCGCCCTCAAGGCCGGCGAGATGCTCGACGGCGAAGGCGGCTACACCGTCCATGGCAGGGCCCTGCCGCGCAAGGCGGCCGAGCGGGCGCTGCCGGTGGGCCTCGCGCATGGCGTCCGCCTCTTGCGGGACGTCGCCGCAGGCGAAGCGCTCGCGCTCGACGATGTCGAGCTGGGTTCCGACAGGGTCGCCGACATGTATCGCGCAGCCGTCGTCGGCGCGTGAACGGGCGGGGCGCGCGGCGCCGGGCCCGAAGTCCGGTCGACAGCCGCCCCAACGGTCTCCGGCGGTCGGAGCGGCGGCGAAAGGGAGTGCTCCGGCCGGGCCCTGCGGCGACCTGCGGCCCGGAGCCGGCGCAAGGCCGAAGCGCAGGCGTCGCTGCGGGCGCCGCGTCGGCGACAGGCGGCGGCGCGCCGGACGCCAGCGCGGGCGTCGCCATGGCCTCGCCCCGCGGCGAAGAATTAGCTGCGGCGGCGCTGCGATCGGGCTCAGACAGTCGCCGGACGGGCGCCCAGGCGGCAGGCGCTCGACGCGGCGCCCTGCGTGGCTGGCGCGGGACGCGCTTCGACCCATGCCTTCACGCAGGCGGCGTGCGATGCGGCGCGGCGGCGCCCAGAGAACCCGCCGATCATCCGCCGAGCCGCAGCCAGAGCGACAGGCCGTCCTCGCAGCCGATGAAGAGCCAGCCCTCCGGCGTCAGCGCGAGCGCCATGACGCCTGCGCCGCCCGAGCCCTTCACGACCGCGTCGCCGTCGGCGCCGATGCGCCCCGCCAGCACCGCGCCGTCGCGGAAGCCCGCGATGACGAGGTTCTCGCCCGGCAGCCCCGTAACCGCGCTGCACAGACGCTTGGCGCCGAAGCAGGTCTCCTCCGGCGGGCGGCCCATCGGCCCGTCCTTGCCGTCGAAGGGCCAGCACACGGCGGCGTCGGCGCCGGACGT
>NZ_FNQM01000021.1 GCF_900107585.1 Rubrimonas cliftonensis
CCCGAGCGCAGCGCGCGGCTCAGCGCCCGGTCGAAGCCGAGATCCTTCCACAGCTCGTGCAGCGCAAAGACGTCGCCGTAGCTTTGCGCGGGTTCGTGGGTGAGGTGCGAGGCGGTGTTCTCCGCCCGGCCCAGGACGCGGTTGAGCCCACTGATCAGGGGATCCAGCTTCTCGGGCGTGAGATCCTCGATCCGCCCCAGGTTCGCGATCACGCGGTGGCGAACCTTTCCCGCATCATCACGATAGCCCTCGACCAGCTGCAGATAGCGTCGTCCGCCCGACCGGGTGATCTTCGTGTACATGCCGCAACGATATCACGGCAGAAAACTGCTTTCCATCGTGAAATACCGATGACGTGCCACAACACAACTTCGCTGAAATCACCCCCGGGCAAAGGCTAAGTTATTGATTACCCAGAGGCTAACGGTCCGGGTGCCCGAAAATCGGGGCCGGAAGTGTCGAACTCCGGAGGTATTCATCTGCAACATTGAGTACTGCAATCATTGGGGATGATGGTTTACTGTATCTCGACTCGCCTCAGATTCTATTTTCATATCTGAACTTTGTGTTGAGCAACTTTGACAAAAAAGATGGCTATCACTTTATTGCTGAAAAAAAATTGTTATGTCATCCAACTAAAACTCGACTAGCTATTGAAATGATGAATGCTGTTGCTCTGCCAAGTAGAGATATCCCCTTTGACGAAATTATCTCTTTTCGGACTGAAAGGCTTAAAGAGTTACGTAGGTTCTGGTTGCTCTGCAATGATTTAAATGAAAAAATAAATCCTGATACTGGTAATTTTCAGCAAACCATCCAATACTTCAAAGATACATTGGAGGACAATAATAACTTTGTTAAACAAAATTTCCCTTATCAGATGGTAAATTTTAGTATCCTTTTGACGCTTTCCGAGGCAGCAATCGCAGCAGTATTAGCTTACTTTGCTATTCCCAATGGATACAAGATACCTGTTGCGGCTATAGCCGGGGGAACGGTGGCCCTTCGGCAATTACGTGCACCAAACTTTAATGGGCTCACCATAAATAATCGATATACGTACTGTATATCGGTCTCAAATTTGTAACTATTTTGAGATCGATTTACTAATATACTGTATTTTATCAATAAATATAGTCGACTTTATTTATAATACGTTTGCAAAATTTTCTTCCTGTCGCGCCGACGTCAATAGGTGGTGGAGTATCAGCGCACCTACCGCGAGGCCGCCTTCCGCACAACGTCAGTCTCGCAGCTCAACCACCAGTCCCGCTGGGAGCTGGAGAGCACGCGCGACGCTGCGCCGAACCTGCCATCCCGCCGATAGCGGCCTGAGCGCCCGCTCCACGCTGCGCGGCGTCCTTTTCGGCGCAGGACCTGTCGGTCCGGGTCGCCCGCCGCCGGGCGTCTCTTCGCGCATGGCGGAGTCTCGCAGGCGGGTGGCGGCGCCCCCCGAAACGCGAAACGGCCCCGGCGTCGCCGCCGGGGCCGTCCGGGCAGTCATCCTCGCCCGAAGGCGGCGTCGCGCCGGCGCATGCGCCGGCGCGGCTCGTGTCAGGCGTTCTTGCGGCCGCGGGCGACGTAGCCCATGCCGGCCAGACCGGCCAGCAGCATCCACGCCGCGGCGGGCAGCGGCACCGGCGCCACTTCGATGGAGGCCAGCGAGTAGTCGGGGTTGCCGAGGTTGTCGTTGCTCGGCGCGGCGAAGAAGGTGATCGACGTCACCGGCGCCACGTTCGCGAGACCGACAACGAAGCCGGGCTGATTCGCCGACGGGGTCTGCAGCGCGGCGAACGAGATCATCGTCGACATGTCGTCGTTGAAGTAGATCTTGGCCGTCTCGAGGTCGGACCCGTCAGTGGCCAGGTAGAGGTCGAGGAACGAGAAGCCCTTGACGAAAACCGCGCTGGAGAAGCTGACGGTCGCGGTCTGCACCATCGACCCCTCGGTGGTGATCTCGTCGTCGGTGACGCCGAGGCCGTCGCTCACGCAGGCCAGCGCGCCGCCGAAACCGTCGCAGACGCCGGTCTTGGAGCGGTCATAGTCCTGGGTGAAGTTGATCGCGCCGCCGGTGGCGCTGATGCTCACGGTCGCCCCGAAAACGGAGGTCGTGCTCGCCGCCGAGTTCCACACCGAACGATCGGTGAAGTCGATCGTCGCCGCCGACGCCACGCCGGCCGCGAGAGTGATGGCCGCAGCCATCGTCACTGTCTTGATCCGCATGTCTTACCCATCCACAAATAACGCGAGCGGAACATCAGCCTCCGGTCGCAACCATCTCGTCGTGCAACCGCTTTGGACTTTCTGCGGGAAAGTTTCAAACGTATTTTAGGTAAACACGGCCAAGTAATTTTGCTCGGGGCTGTTAACCATAGCTGTTGATATCTCCGCGTGCCTAGCCACAAATCACGCGTCTGACGTATAACCGAAATGCAAAACGGCCCCGGCGTTTCCGCCGAGGCCGTCCGGATTCGCCGCCCCGCGAAGGGGCGCTGCGCCTCTTATCAGTCGGTCAGCTGCAGGTTCGCCGCCGATTCGCGGCCATCGCGGCCGCGCTCGAGGTCGAAGGTGACTTTCTGGCCGTCATTCAGAGAGTTGAGGCCCGCGCGCTCGACGGCGGAGATGTGGACGAAAACGTCCTTGGAGCCGCCATCGGGCTGGATGAAGCCGAAGCCTTTGGTGGCGTTGAACCATTTCACGGTGCCAGTGGCCATCGTGTGTCTTCCCTTACGTGTTTCCGCCCGCGAGAGTGCGGCGGCGTGAGCCTCAGTCAGAGCAAGATCGTGCGACTGAGATCCGGGTGAGGGAGACAGCGAAGCGACTTGAGCGATTGGACTGCTGTGGGATATGCGCGCAAAGGGCGCGAAATGCAAGCCTTGCGCGCGAGGCCGGCGGCCGTGCAACCCCGACGCGGCTTAGGCGCCGGCGCCCGCCTCAGCCGTGGACGCCTCCAGCCGCGCGCTCTCCCACGCCAGCATCGCCCGCTTGACGTCGAGCCCCCAGTGGTAGCCGCCGAGCGCGCCGGAGGCCCGCAGCGCCCGGTGGCACGGGATCAGCCAGCTGACCGGGTTGCGCCCCACCGCCGTGCCGACCGCGCGCACCGCCTTCGGCGCGCCGATGGCCCGCGCGATCTCGCCATAGGTCACCACATGGCCCGAGGGCACGGCCAGCAGCGCCTCCCACACCTTGATCTGGAACGGCGCGCCCAGCGGCGCCAACGCGACCTCGCCGCCGCCGAAGGCCGCCGCGACCCACCTCCCGAGTCGCTCCGGCGCCTCGACGAAATCCGCCGCCGGCCAGCGCCCCCGCATGTCCGCCAGCGCCGTCGCTCGCCCCGTCTCCGCCGCAAACGCCAGCCCGCAGAGCCCCCTGTCGGTTCCCATCGCCAGCGCCGGCCCGAAGGGACTGTCGAACCACCCGAAGGCGATCCGGAGCCCAGCCCCGCGCCGCGCATAATCCCCGGGACTCATCGCCTCCCACCGCACGAACAGGTCGTGCAGCCGCCCCGGCGAGGAGAGGCCCGTCTCCAGCGTCGCGTCCAGCACCGTGGCGCGCTCGGCGAGCAGGCGGCGGGCGTGGTCGAGGGTGAGGTATTGCAGGTAGCGCTTGGGGCTGACGCCCACCCAGGCGCTGAACACGCGCTGGAAATGGGTGGGCGAGAGGCCGATATGCGCCGCCACCGCCTCCAGCGAGGGCTGCGCGTCGGCGTGCTCGGCGATGTATCTGAGCGCCGCGCCCATCAGCTCGTACTGGAAGGCGTCAGCCTGCGGCTGGGCGGTCATCGGCTCGGCTCCGCGATATGTCGGTCTACCGAACCATCGCGCCCCCGGCGTCGCCCCGCCACCCGGTTCATGCGCCGCCCCCGCGAAGGGGCGGCGCGGGTTCATCTCAGGCCGCGGGCGCCATCGGCGGGGCCGCGACGGCGTCGGCCTCCCTGGAGAGCAGATGCACCCAGATCGCCGCGCCGATCGCCGCGCCGGCCAGCGGGGCCACCCAGAACAGCCAGAGCTGACCGAACGCCCCGGTCTCGGCGAAGAGCGCCGCGGCCGTGGAGCGCGCCGGGTTCACCGAGGTGTTGGTGACCGGGATCGAGATGAGGTGGATGAGCGTCAGGCCGAGCCCGATGGCGATCGGGGCGAAGCCAGCCGGCGCCTTCGGCGACGTCGCGCCGAGGATGATCATCAGGAAGGCCGCGGTCAGCACGACCTCGATGACGAGCGCCGCCGCCATCGAATAGCCGCCGGGCGACTGCGCGCCATAGCCGTTCGATGCGAAGCCGCCCGCGGTCCAGCCCGCCTGCCCCGACGCGACGAGATAGAGCACGAAGGCCGCGACCGCGCCCCCCGCCACCTGCGCCGCGACATAGGCGGGAACCTCGCTCCACGAGAAACGTCCGGCCACCGCGAGGCCGAGCGAGACGGCGGGGTTGAAGTGCCCGCCCGAAATGTGCCCCACGGCGTAGGCCATGGTCAGCACGGTGAGCCCGAAAGCCAGGGAAACCCCGACGAAACCTATGCCGAGTCCCGGAAAACCGGCGGCGAGCACGGCGCTCCCGCACCCGCCGAAAACCAGCCAGAAGGTGCCGAAGAACTCGGCGGAGAGTTTTGGAATCATGACGCATCGTCCCTGCATGCGTCCGACGCCTCCGGCGTCGTCAACGCGTCCCGCACAATGCCCGGGCGTCGCGCGCCACGGCTTCATGGCGTCGGCGCGTCGGGACGAGTGGTGTTTACCACGGCGGCGCCCAGTTGAAGGCGCATTGGCGCCTCGCGGCCGTGGGCAAGATGCCGCGGCGGGAACTAGGCGAAGGATGTCGGGCGCGGCGCCCGCAGGATGATCCAGCTCCCGTCAGCCGGGCGGCGCAGCGCCAGCCGGGCGGCATGGAGCATGAGCCGCGGGACGCCAGCGAGCGCTTCGGCGGGGGCGTAGAACTCGTCGCCGAGGATGGGCAGCCCGATCTCGGCCAGATGGACCCTCAGCTGGTGGCTGCGACCCGTGAAGGGCCTCAGCGCCATGAGGCTGGCGTCTGCGCGGCGCTCGACGACGCGCCATCGGGTGCGCGACGGGCGGCCCGTCTCGCCGCAGATCTTCTGCAGAGGGCGACGCTCCCAGTCGGCGGCGATCGGCAGGTCGACGACGCCGGAATCGGCGGCCGGCGCGCCGAGAACGCGGGCGAGATAGGTCTTTCGCGCGATGCGCCGCTCGAACTGGAGCCCGAGATGGCGCTGGGCGCGGCGGTTTCGGGCGAAGACGATCACGCCCGACGTCGCCATGTCGAGGCGGTGGACCAGCAGCGCCCCCGGCCATGCCGCCTTGACGCGCGTCTCGAGGCAGTCGGCGCGCTCGGGGTCGCGACCGGGAACGGTCAGCAGCCCGGCGGGCTTGTCGAAGGCCAGCAGGTCGGCGTCGGCGTGGAGCGGCTCGGGAAGGCCCGGCGGCGGCGAATAGACGAAGGTCTGAAGATGCATGAGCGGCACATCCGCCATCGGGCGCGCCGCCGTCAAGCCGCGACGACGCCGGGCGGGCGGCGCCCGGAAAGAAGCCGCCCGGAGGTTTCTCTCCGGGCGGCGCTCACTGTCCCAGTATGATTTCGGCTCAGGCCGAGATCACATCATGCCGTCCATGCCGCCCATGCCGCCCATGCCGCCGCCCATGCTCTGGCCCTTCGGCTCGGGCTTCTCGGCGACCATGGCTTCGGTGGTGATCAGCAGGCCGGCCACCGAGGCGGCGTCCTGCAGCGCGGTGCGCACGACCTTGGCGGGGTCGATGATGCCGGCCTTCATGAGGTCGCCGTAGACCTCCTTCTGGGCGTCGAAACCGAAGTTGCGGTCGGAGGACTCGCGCACCTTGCCGGCCACGACGGCGCCGTCGACGCCGGCGTTCTCGGCGATCTGGCGCAGGGGCTGCTCCAGCGCGCGACGCACGATGGCGACGCCAGCCTTCTGGTCCTCGTTGTCGCCGTGGAAGCCCTCGAGCACCTTGCCGGCATGGACGAGGCACACGCCGCCGCCCGGAACCACGCCTTCCTGCACCGCGGCGCGGGTGGCGTTCAGCGCGTCGTCGACGCGGTCCTTGCGCTCCTTCACCTCGACCTCGGTCGAGCCGCCGACGCGGATGACCGCGACGCCGCCCGCGAGCTTGGCCAGACGCTCCTGGAGCTTCTCACGGTCGTAGTCCGAGGTGGTCTCCTCGATCTGCGCCTTGATCTGGGCGACGCGCGCCTCGATCTCGGACTTCTCGCCATGGCCATCGACGATGGTGGTGTCGTCCTTCGTCAGACGGATCTTCTTGGCGGTGCCGAGCATGTCGAGGCCGACGTTCTCGAGCTTCATGCCGAGGTCGTCGGAGATCACCTGGCCGCCGGTCAGGATCGCGATGTCCTGCAGCATGGCCTTGCGGCGGTCGCCGAAGCCGGGGGCCTTCACGGCGGCGATCTTCAGGCCGCCGCGCAGCTTGTTGACGACGAGCGTGGCGAGCGCCTCGCCCTCGACGTCCTCGGCGATGATCAGGAGCGGTTTCTGGGTCTGGATGACGGCCTCGAGCAGCGGCACCATCGGCTGCAGCGACGACAGCTTCTTCTCGTGCAGGAGGATGTAGCAGTCCTCAAGCTCCGCCACCATCTTGTCGGCGTTGGTGATGAAGTAGGGCGAGAGGTAGCCGCGGTCGAACTGCATGCCCTCGACGGTCTCGAGCTCGAACTCCATCGACTTCGACTCTTCGACGGTGATGACGCCCTCGTTGCCGACGGTCTGCATCGCCTCGGCGATCTTGTCGCCGATGATCTTCTCGCCGTTGGCGGAGATCGCGCCGACCTGGGCGACCTCGTCGGAGCCCGACACGTCGCGCGCCATCGCCTTGATCTCGGCGACGACCTTGAGCACGGCGGCGTCGATGCCGCGCTTCAGGTCCATCGGGTTCATGCCGGCGGCGACCGCCTTCATGCCTTCGACCATGATCGACTGCGCCAGAACGGTCGCGGTCGTGGTGCCGTCGCCGGCCTCGTCGTTGGTCTTCGAGGCCACTTCGCGCACCATCTGGGCGCCCATGTTCTCGAACTTGTCGGAGAGTTCGATCTCCTTGGCGACCGACACGCCGTCCTTCGTGATGCGCGGCGCGCCGAAGGACTTGTCGAGCACCACGTTGCGGCCCTTCGGGCCGAGCGTCACGCGCACCGCGTTGGCGAGCGTGTTGACGCCCTTCATCATGCGGTCGCGGGCGTCGGAGGAGAACTTGACGTCTTTAGCAGCCATGTGAGCAGCTCCTTGGAAGGGGGAAAGGAAGGATTACGCGGCCTTCTGGGCCGCGGCGCCGCCCTCGACGATGCCGAGGATGTCGCTTTCCTTCATGATCAGCAGGTCTTCGCCGTCGATCTTCACTTCCGTGCCCGACCACTTGCCGAACAGGATGCGGTCGCCGGCCTTCACCGCCATGGGGATCAGCTCGCCGCTGTCCTTGCGCGCGCCCTCGCCCACGGAGATGACCTCGCCCTCCTGGGGCTTCTCCTTGGCGGTGTCGGGGATGATCAGGCCGCCGGCGGTCTTGGCGTCGCCCTCGATGCGCCGAACCAGCACACGGTCATGCAGAGGCTTGAAGTTCATGGGTTTGTCGCTCCCTTTAACGTAGCGCCACGAAGCCGGCGGCTGCGCCGCCGACCCTGTTAGCACTCACCCGAGGCGAGTGCCAACGCGCTGTGGAGATAGTCTGCGGCGCGGCGTCAGGTCAAGAGGCATGCGGCGGCGGCAAGCGGAGATTTTCGCATTTCGCGCGGCCTTCGCGCGGTCAGGCCCAGCGGTCAGGCCCAGCGGTCAGGCCCAGCGGTCAGGCCCAGACGGCTGCAAACAGGCTCGCCGCCGCGCCAAGCGTCAGCGGCAGCCGCAGTTGCGGCCACCAGGCCGGCGCGCCGCCCTCGGCGGTGAGCCGCAGGTCCATGACGTAGAGGATCAGCAGGCCGAGCCCAAGCATCTCCTTCTCGAAGGGCGGCGGCAGCATCAGCGCCACCCAGGCCCAGAGCGACGGCCCGACGGCCCAGGCCAGCGGCCCAAGCTCCGCCCCCCGCCCCAGACCCGCCGCCGCGAAGCCCCAGCGGCAGCCGCCCATGAAGGCGAGGATCGTAGCGCCGTAATAGGCGAGCGCCTTCAGCACCGTGTCGCTCCACGACGCCGGCCCGACCAGCGCCAGCGCCGCAAGCCCGACGAAGGGGATCAGCCCGGCCAGCCCGAGCAGCCGCGCCGCGTCGGGCACGTCGCCCATGAAGCCGCGACCGCCGGCCATCACGACGCCTCCGCGATGGCCGCGATCATCGCCCGGCTTGCGGGAAACGCCTCGCTCCGCGTTCCGGCGCACGCCTCGACGCCGTCGAGCGCGACGATGCGGCCCGCGAGGGCGCGGCTCGCGCAGCGGTGACGCAGGGCGGGCCGCCCTTCGTGAAGAATGTCCATCGCCTCTCCTTTCCGCGTGCTCGCCCAGCGGCGCCGGCCTGCTATGGATCGCCGCGCATTCGCCCTATCTGATGGCGCATGGAACAGGACCGCGCCACCCCGAACGACCCCGCCGCCGCCGCCGAAGTCTTCTATGACGGCGGCTGCCCGCTCTGCCGCGCCGAGATCGCCCAGTACCGCCGCATGCGCGGGGCCGAGACGATCGGCTGGCGCGACGTCTCGGCGGGCGAGGCGCCGGCCGAGATCACGCCGGAGCTGGCGCTGGCGCGCTTCCACGCGCGCCGCGGCGACGGCGAGTTGGTCTCCGGCTTCCGCGCCTTCCTCGCCGTATGGCGGGCCAATCCGCGCCTTGCGCCGGCGGCGCGCCTGCTCGACCGCGCGCCCTTCACCTGGGCCGGCGAGGCGGCGTACCGTCTGTTTCTGCGCGTGCGCCCGCTCTGGCGGCGTCAGGGGGCCGGGCGCGGCGGGATCGCATAGGTCACGACGGCGTGGGCCACCGGCCCGTCCGCGCGGCCATCCGACCAGATCGTGGCCTCGCCGACGCTCAGGGCGCGGCCCAGTCGCAGGATGCGCGCCTCGCAGACTAGGTCGGCCGACGGCGGCTTGGCGAGGAAGTTGATCGTCAGCGAGGTGGTGACGGTCAGCGCCTCGCGCCCGATCATCGCCAGCGTCGCGACGTAATAGGCGCAGTCGGCCAGCGTGAACATCGACGGGCCGGAGACGGTGCCGCCGGGGCGCAGGCGGCTCTCGTCGACCGGCATCCGCACCCGCGCCCTCATCGGTCCGACCGCCTCGATGATCATCTGGCCGCGCACCTGCGGAAACACCTCGTCGAGGAAGGCCGAGAGCTCCGCCACGTTCATCACCGGCTCACGCGCCATTTCCCGCCCTCCCGGCTTGCGTTACCCTCACGCCTAGACCGGCTCGGGGGAGGATGACCATGGCTGACGGCGCGACGCAGGAAGCGGTTCTGCTCAGGGAAGACGCGGGGCGCGTGGCGACGCTGACGCTCAACCGCCCCGCGGCGCTCAACGCGCTGTCGGAGGGGCTGCTCGCCGCGCTCCAGGCCGAGTTCGACGCGCTCTCGACCGACGATGCGGTGCGCGTCGTCGTCCTGCGCGGCGCCGGGCGCGCGTTCTGCGCCGGCCACGACCTGCGGGAGATGGAGAAGGGCCGCGCCGCGCCCGACCGGGGCCGCGCCTACTACAACGCGCTCTTCGCCCAGTGCGGCCGCATGATGACCTCGATCCGCCGGCTGCCGCAGCCGGTCATCGCGCAGGTCCACGGCATCGCCGCCGCCGCCGGCTGCCAGCTCGTCGCGTCGTGCGACATGGCGGTGGCGGCCGAGGACGCCCGCTTCGGCGTCAATGGCGTCAACATCGGGCTGTTCTGCTCCACGCCGATGGTGGCGCTCAGCCGCAACATTCCCGCCAAGCACGCCTTCGAGATGCTGACGACCGGCGAATTCCTCGGCGCGCCGCGCGCGCGCGAGGCCGGCCTTGTCAACCGCGTCGCCGCGCCCGAGGCGCTGGAGGCGGAGACGCGCGCGCTGGCCGAGACCGTCGCCGCCAAGCTCTCCAGCGCCGTCTCGGTCGGCAAGCGCGCCTTCTACGAGCAGATGGAGATGACGCTCGACGCCGCCTACGCCCACACCGGCCGCGTGATGGCGGAGAACATGATCCACCGCGACACCGCCGAAGGGGTCGCGGCCTTCATCGAGAAGCGCAAGCCGAACTGGTCCTGACCGCGCCCGGCCGCGCCGCGGGCCGGCGGCCGCGACGGGAGAGGCGTCCCGCCACGCCTCGTCAGCCGCCCGGCGGGGCGCGTCGGGCGTCATCCGCGCACGGACACCTCGTCCGGGTAGGCTGCGACGAAGCGCGCGCGCAGCACGACCGCAAAGGTCAGGAGCGCGCCGGCCTGATGGAAGATCGCATACTCCAGCGGGGCGGCGTTCATCACGGTGACGACGCCCCACGCCATCTGCGCCCAGATCGCCAGCGCGGCGAGCCCGGCCCAGCGGCGCGGCTTCGCGAAGAGGACCCAGACCAGCGGCAGGACCGCCAGCGCATAGCCCGCGACCCGATGATTGAACTGCGTCAGCGCCGCGCCCTCGATCAGGTTCCGCCAGACAGGCGACAGGTCGAACGCCTCCGGCGGCAGGATCGCGCCGTCCATCAGCGGCCAGTCGATGTAGCCGCGCCCGGCGTCGTTGCCCGCCACCAGCGCGCCCAGCACGATCTGCGCGAAGCACAGGGCCACCAGCGCTCCCGACCAGACCATCTGGCCCGACAGCCTGCGGCGCCGCGCCTGGAGCTGCGCCCATTCCGGCCGCATCAGCCGCCACGCCGGCCACAGCAGCAGCCCGAGTATGAGAAAGGCGAGCGACAGGTGCAGCGCCAGCCGGTAGGGCGCCACGGAGACGAGGGTGGAGCCCGCCTCGACGCCGCTCTGCACCATCCACATCCCCGCGACCGCCTGAACGCCGCCCAGCAGCCCCGGCGCGACGACCGGCCAGAGATAGCCCGAGGGCAGCATGCGCAAGGCCAGCAGCGCCCCCAGCCCGACCAGCCAGACCAGCCCGATCACGCGCCCGAACTGGCGATGGCCCCACTCCCACCAGTAGATCGGCTTGAAGTCCTCGACCGTCATCCACGCGTTCAGCGCGCGATACTGCTCGGTCGTCTGGTACTTGGCGAACTCCTCGGCCCAGTCGGCCTCGGTCAGCGGCGGTATCGCCTCCAGCACCGGATGCCAGCTCACCATCGACAGCCCGCTGTCGGTCAGCCGCGTCATGCCGCCTACCAGCACCATCGCGCAGACCAGCGCTGCAAGAACGAAGAGCCACAGCGCCGTCAGACGCCGACCCCGCGCCTTGCGCTTCTCCGCCGCGCCGGGAACCGGAGCGGCCTTCGCCGCGTCGGCGCGGCTGCCGCCGACTTCCTCGAAGATCGCGCGCGGTCTGGCGGCTTGGCGGGCCATGAGCATGCATCCACGATTGCTGAACGCTTCGGCAGATAGCCGCCGAGCCGCCGAGGGGCAAGCGCGCGCCCGCTGCGCCGCAGGCGGCGACGCCCGTCGACGCCGCGGCCGGAAGCGTCCGGCGCGCGGCGCGGCGGGGATCGGCCGTTTCGGCGCCGCAGGTCGCGCCCCGTCACCGCGTCGGATTGATCGCAATTGATTTCGCACCGCCATCCTGCCATGAGAGCCGGGCAGATCAGCAGAGGGAGCGCCGCATGTCCGGCCACGTCATCGCCCCGCCCGCCGTCGTCGCGGCGCCCATTCATGGCTCGGATGAGACCTTCCCGGTCCGCCGCGTCTACTGCATCGGGCGCAACTACGCCGCCCACGCGATCGAGATGGGTCACGATCCCGACCGCGAGCCGCCCTTCTTCTTCCAGAAGAACCCCGACAACCTCGATTTCACCGGCGAATTCCCCTACCCGGAGAAGACCTCCGACGTGCATCACGAGATCGAGCTGGTCGTGGCGCTGGGCAAGGGCGGCCGCAACATCCCGCTCGACAGGGCGATGGACTGCGTCTGGGGCTACGGCGTCGGCCTCGACATGACGCGCCGCGACCTGCAGGGCGAGGCCAAGAAGATGGGCCGGCCCTGGGAGGTCGGGAAGGCCTTCGAGCGCTCCGCCCCCATGGGCAGGCTCAAGCCCGCCAGCCAGATCGCCGACCCGACGAAAGGAAAGGTGATCCTCAAGGTCAACGGCGAGGTGAAGCAGGAGGGCGACCTCAACCAGCTGATCTGGAAGATCCCCGAGATGATCTCCTATCTCTCGGACTATTTCGAGCTGGCGCCGGGCGACGTGATCATGACCGGCACGCCCTCCGGCGTCGGGCCCGTCGTGAAGGGCGACGTGATGGAGGCCCATGTCGAGGGCGTCGACGACGTGACCGTGAAGGTCGTCTGAGCCCAGAGCCGCCCGCGCCGCTCATCGGCTGAGCGCGGGCAGCACCTTTTCGCGGACCGTGGCGATGTGGGCCCGCATCGCCGCGGCGGCGGCCGCGGCGTCGCGCCGGGCGATGGCGGCGACGATCGCCTCGTGCTGGGCGAAGCTGAAATGATCGGCCGGCGGGCGCTGCGTCTCGCGCCGCTGGGCCCAGACGATGGTGCGGCGCACGACGTTCAGCGTCTCGAACAGATGCATCAGCAGCTTGTTGCGCGCGGCCCCGGCGACCGCGTGATGAAACAGGTTGTCCCGCGCCTCGTAGCTGCGCCAGTCGCCCGCCTCGACGCAGCGGCGCGACCGGGCGCGCAGCTCCTCGATGTCGGCGGGGGTGGCGCGGACGGCGGCGATGCGGGCGAGTTCCGGCTCCAGCGCCAGCCGCGCCTCCATCACCTGCGCCGGGCTGACGAGCCCGCCCAGATAGGCCACGTCGTCCATGTTGAGCACCGGGCGGGCGCCGATGAAGGTGCCGCGCCCGACATGGCGCCAGATCAATCCCTCGCGCTCCAGCGCCGCGAGCGCCCGCCTCAACGGCGCCCGGCCCACGCCGAAGGCCGCCGCAAGGCTCCGCTCCGGCGGCAGGCGCTCGTTGTGGTCGAAGCCCTCCGCCGCGATGTAGTCGCGCAGCCGCTGCGCCAGCGCCGCCTCGGACGACTCAGCCATTTCCAACCAATTCCCTCATTGGTCCGTCGGAACTCCTGTAGCCCGCTGCGATTCGAGAGTAGCGTCGAGCCATAAACGGGCGCCGACCGGGCCACGACAATCGCGGCGACATCGCCGCCCCGGAAAACGCGCCGCGCGACAAGGCGCGGAAGCGCCCACGAGACTGCGCAAGGGGAGGACGACACGATGCGTCTGGCGTCGCTCGAAGCGGGGGGCCGCGCCACGCCCGCCGCGGTTCTGGAGAACGGCGATTATCTTCGGCTCGACCTCGCGGCCGCCGCGGCGGGGCTGAGCGGCGACGTCCGCGCCGCCTTCGAGGGCGAGGGGCTCGCGCCCCTCATCGCGGCCGGCCCGGCCGCGCTGGAGGCGGCCCGCGAGTTCGCCGCCGCCGCGGCGGACGCGGCCCGCGTGCCGGCGGCGTCGGCGCGGCTGCTGGCGCCCATCCCGCGCCCATCGAAGAACGTGTTCTGCGTCGGCCGCAACTATGCCGAACACATCGCCGAGGGCGAGCGCGCGCAGAACATCAAGGTCGGCGTCAGCGACAACCCGGTGTTCTTCACGAAGCCGCCCGCCACCGTCATCGGCCATGGCGCCCCCGCTCCGCATTTCGAGCACGTCACCCGGAAGCTCGATTATGAGGTCGAACTCGCCGTGATCATCGGCAGGGGCGGACGCGACATCCCGAAGGAGCGCGCGATGGAGCACGTCTTCGGCTACACCATCGCCAACGACCTCACCGCGCGCGACATCCAGCGCACCCATGGCGGCCAGTTCTTCAAGGGCAAGGCGCTCGACGGCTCCTGCCCGATGGGCCCGTGGATCGTGACCGCCGACGCGTTGCCGGACGCCGCCGCCACCGGCCTGCGACTCTGGGTCAACGGCGAGAAGCGGCAGGACGGAAACACCCGCGACATGATCTTCGACATGCCGACGCTGATCGCCTCGCTCTCGGCGGGGCTGACGCTGGAGCCGGGCGACATCATCGCCACCGGCACGCCCTCGGGCGTCGGCTACGCCATGGAGCCGCCGGTGTTTCTCAAGCACGGCGACGTCGTGGTGTGCGAGATCGACGGCATCGGCCGACTGGAGACGCCGATCCGGTCGAGCGGCGCGGCGATGGCCGCAGCCTGAAGAGCGGGGCCGCCCGCCGGCCCCGCCTGCGACAAGCCGGACTGCTACAAGTCCGACTGCGAGAAGAACGAAACATAAAAATGGGGAAACGTCATGTGGACTAGAGGACTGAAGGCCGCCGCCTTCGGCGTCGCCGCGCTGTCGGCCGGCGCACTCGCGGCGCAGGATCTGACGCAGGTCACCTTCGTGCAGCCGAGCCCGTCGGCGATCAACTCGTTCCCGGTGTTCGTCGCCATCGGCGAGGGCTACTTCGCGGACGAGGGGCTCGAGGTCAGGGTCGAGTCGATCAACGGCTCCGGCGCGGTGCTGCAGGCGCTCGCCGCCGGCCAGGCGGAGTTCGGCCGTCCCGGCCCGGGCCCGGTGCTCGCGGCCCGGTCGCGCGGCGTCGACGCCGTCTTCATCTACAACGTCGCGGCGCGCACCAATTTCGGCATCGTCGTCGAGGAGGGCAGCGACTTCCAGACGCCGGCCGACCTCAAGGGAACGGTCGTCGGCACCGGCACCGCCGACGGCGCCGAAGTCGGCTTCGCGCGCAACGTGCTGAGCGGCTCGGGGCTGACCGAGGGCGAGGACTTCACCTTCCTGACGGTCGGCGACGGCGGCCCGGCGACGGCGGCCTTCTCGCGCGGCGACATCTCCGCCTACGCCGCCTCCACCGCCGACGCGGCGATCCTGAACCAGCGCGGCGTGAAGGTGCGCGACATCACGCCGTCGGAGTTCGCCCGCTTCTTCGGCAACGGCCTCGCCACCATGGGCGAGACGATCCGAGAGCGGCCCGAGCTTGTCGAGGCCTTCGGCCGCGCCTTCGCCCGCGGCCACGCCTTCGCGCTCGACGACGCCAACCGCGAGACGGTGCTGGCCCACCTCAAGGCCGGCAACCCGCAGGAGGGCGAGGACGCCGACTTCGCCTCGGCGCTGTTCACCGCCGTCCGGTCCAAGACCTTCCCGATCGATCCGTCCCAGGGCCTCGGCTACCAGCCGCCGGAGGTGTGGGAGGAGTGGCAGGCCGCGCAGGTCGCCAACGGCGAGATGGCCGCGCCGCTCGACGACCTCTCCGCCGCCTTCACCAACGCGTTCGTCCCGGCGTGGAACGCGGGGATCAACTGATGAGCGCCGCCGCAGCCGTCACGCCGCTCCGCGGGCCGCAGGGAGAGCCCGTCTACGAGCTCTCCCGCGTCGGCAAGACATACGCCCGCGGCCATGTCACCGCGCTGGAGGACGTCTCGCTCACCCTACGCAAGGGCGGCTTCTACGCGGTGATCGGGTCGAGCGGCTGCGGCAAGTCCACGTTGCTCAAGATCATGGCGGGGCTCACCCCGCCGTCGAAGGGGCGCGTGACGCTCCAGGGGCGGCCCGTTCTCGGGCCGCGCCGCGACATCGGGATGATGTTCCAGCAGGCGACGCTCTTTCCCTGGCGGACCACGATCCAGAACGTCCTCCTGCCGATCGAGATCCGCGACGGGCCGGCGGCCGCGCGCAAGGCCGAGCCGCGGGCGCGGGAGCTGCTGGAGACCGTCGGCCTCAAGGGCTTCGAGAGCGTCTATCCCGGCCAGCTCTCCGGCGGCATGGCGCAGCGCGCCTCGATCTGCCGCATGCTGATCACCGAACCGGCGGTTCTGCTGCTCGACGAGCCGTTCAGCGCGCTCGACGAACTGGCGCGGGACTTCATGAACATGGAGCTTCAGCGCATCTGCATGGCGCGCGAGGCCACCGCCTTCCTCGTCACCCACTCCATCGCCGAGGCGGTGATCCTTTCGGACATGGTGCTGGTGATGAAGCCGCGGCCGGGGCGCGTCGCCGAACTCGTGCCCATCGACCTGCCGCGACCGCGGACGCTGGACATGGTCACCACGCCGCAGTTCGGCGCGCTGGTCGAGCGCATCCGCGGCCGACTGGACAAGGAGGCGTTCCTGTGAGCGACGTCCGCGCAAACGAAGCCGCCGGCTACGACGGCGGCGACACGGTCTGGACCGAGAAGACCTCGTGGCTCGACAGCGTCCCCCGCTCCGTCTCGATGCTCTTCGTCGCCGCCGTGTTCATCGGCGTGTGGGAGCTGGTGACGAGCCTCGGCCTCGTCTCGCCGATCATCCTGCCGACGCCGATGGAGACGTTCCGCGACATCCTCTTCGTCGGCGAGAACCTGATCTCGGGCGGCTACATGCTGCAGGCGCTCTGGATCACGCTGCTGGAGGTCGTCTACGGCTTCGCGCTCGCCATCGCCATCGGCTTCAGCCTCGGCGTGCTGGTGGGCGAGACGAGCTTCGGCGAGAAGGCGGTGATGCCTTATCTCGTCGCCATCGACACCATGCCGAAGGTCGCCTTCGCACCGCTGTTCGTGGCGTGGCTCGGCTTCGACATCGAGAGCAAGGTGGCGCTGGCCGCCTTCATCGCGACCTTCCCGATCATCGTCGGCACCGCCGCCGGGCTGCACGCCGCCGACCACAACGCGCGGATGCTGTTCAAGACGATGGGCGCGAGCCGCTGGCAGACGCTGGTCAAGCTGAAGTTGCCGACCGGCCTGCCGCAGATCTTCACCGGCCTCAAGATCGGCTCGGTGGGCGTCATGGCCGGGGCGATCACCGGCGAGTTCCTCGGCGGCGGCAAGGGGTTCGGCGAGCTGATCCGCGTCGCCGCCTCGCAGCTCAACACGCCGCGGGTGTTCTCGCTGATCATCTATCTCAGCGTCGTGGGCCTGGCGCTGTTCATGCTGGTCGCCTGGGCGCAGCGGCGCGTGGTGTTCTGGCGCAAGGAGCAGGTGGGCGCCGCGACCGAACACTGAGGCGCGGCGCTTGCTTCGGCGGCGGCCGCCAGCTAGCCGTCGATGACAGCCGTTCCAGCCCTGGGCGCCCCGATGGCCACAGAGACCGCCGCGCTCGTCCACCTCCGCGCCTTCATCGCCGATCGCGGGTTCGGCCCCGGCGACCGGCTGCCGCCCGAGCGCAGCCTCTGCGCAGAGCTCGGCGTCGGCCGGGCCGACCTGCGACGCGCGCTGGAGGCGATGGAGCGCGAGGGCGCGCTCTGGCGCCATGTCGGCAAGGGCACGTTCCTTTCCGACCGCGACGCCGCCGCGGACGACATGAGCGCGCTGGCCAAGCGCCTCAGCCCCGCCGACATCGCCCGCGCCCGCTTCGCGCTCGAGCCCGCCATCGCGCGCGAGGCGGCGCTCCATGCGACCGCGGAGGACATCGCCGGCCTGCGCGCCACCGCGATGCGCGCCCGCAAGGCCGCCACCTGGCGCGAATACGAGGCGCTCGACACGCAGTTCCACCGCGAAGTCGCCGAAGCCGCGGGCTCGCTCGCGCTGCTCGCGCTCGCGGACCAGCTCACGACCCTGCGCCGCGCCGTCGCCTGGGGCCGCCGCGACCGGCTCGGCGCGAGGCCGCCGGCCGACCACCCGAGCTTTCAGGAGCATGACCTCATCGTGGCGGCCATCGCCTCGCGCGAGCCGGACGGCGCGCAGGACGCGATGCGCGCGCATCTGCGCACGGTCGCCGACAAGCTTTTCGCGGGGTGATCGGATGACTGGAGCGGATGCGACGGAAGGTCGGGCGGCAGGGCTGGAGGCAGGGCGGGCGCCTGGGACGCGCGTGGTCATGTGGTCGGGGCCGCGGAACCTCTCGACCGCGATGATGCGCAGCTTCGGCCAGCGCGCCGGCTGCACGGTGGTCGACGAGCCCTTCTACGGCGCCTATCTCGCGGCGTCCGAGGCGGACCACCCGATGCGCGCCGAAATCCTCGCCTCGATGGAGACCGACCCGGCGCGCGTCGCCGCCGCCTGCGCCGCGCCGCCGCCCGCGGGGACGCTGCGCTACGAGAAGCACATGACGCATCACATGCCGCCGGGCTTTCCGCTTGACTGGCTCGACGGCGCCCGCGTCGCCTTTCTCATCCGCGACCCCGGCGAGGTCGCCGCCAGCTACGCCGCCAAGCGCGAGACCTGCCGCCGCGAGGACATCGGCGCCGACGCGCAGGCCGCGCTCTACGACCGGTGCGCGGCGCGCTACGGCCCGGCCCCGGTGGTCGACGCCGCCGACATCCGCCGCGCCCCGGAAGCGATGCTGCGCGCGCTCTGCTCCGCGCTGGGGCTCGCCTTCGAGCCGGCGATGCTGTCATGGCAGCCGGGCCGGCGCGACAGCGACGGCGTGTGGGCGGCGCACTGGTACGGCGCGGTGGAGCGGTCGACGGGCTTCGCGCCGCCGGTCGGAACCGCCCCCGCCCTGCCCAACGCGCTCGCGGCGGTCGCCGACGCGGCGCGCCCGGCCTATGACCGGCTCGCCGCGCTGAAGCTGACCGCCTGAGCGGCGGGCGCGCGCCGCGTCAGATCTCCTGCATCGCCTCCAGCGATTCCGGCAGGATCTGGCCGCCGTCCACCACCAGCGTCTGGCCGGTGACGTATCCCGCCTCGTCGGAGGCGAAGAACAGCGCGGCGTGGCCGATGTCCTCCACCGCGCCCAGCCGCTTCAGCGGAATCGAGGCGGCCATGGTCGCGAGATAGTCCGCGCCCAGCCCCTCCAGCCCCTCCGTCACGATGTTGCCCGGCATCACCGCGTTGATCGTCACGCCGTAGCGCGACAGTTCCATCGCGGCGGTGCGCAGGAAGCCGAGCTGGCCGGCCTTCGACGCGCCATAATGCGCCCAGCCCGGATAGCCCGTCACCGGCCCGGTGATCGAGGACGTCAGCACAACGCGGCCTTTTCCGGCCTTCTCGAAGACGGGAATGCAGGCCTTCACGCAGAGGAAGGCGCTGCGCAGATTGGTGGCCATCACGCCGTCCCACTCGGCGGGGTCCATCTCGACGATCTTCTTCTGGGGAAAGACGCCGGCGTTGGCGCACAGGACGTCGACGCCGCCATGGGCCGAGACCGTCCCGGCCACCATGGCCTGAACGCTGTCCCAGTCCCCGACGTCGCACAGGCTGGCGCGCGCCTCGCCGCCGGCGGCGACGATCTCCGCCACGGCGGCCTCGGCCGCCTCCGCCCCCCGCGCCGCGATCGTCACGCGCGCGCCCCTGGCGGCGAAGACCTTCGCGATGCCCCGACCGATGCCTTTCGAGCCGCCGGTCACGATCACGCTGCGGCCTGCGATGGATGTGAGCATGGAGCGTCCCTCTCTCCCGTTGTCCCGCCTCACCGCGATGCTTTCGCCGTCGCGGCCGGCGCGCAAGCGTGAAAATCTTGCATCGCCGCTTTCGGGCGCCTAGCGTTCGATCCATGTTAGGGCTCTACGATGACGAGATGATCACCCGTCTCCAGCGCGGCGCCGCGGAGGCCGCCGCGGCGTGGGGGTTCGATCAGGGCGCCGAGGTGCGCCTTCTCACCGTCTCGGAGAACGCGACGTTCCATGTCGCGGGAGCGGACGGCGCTCAGGCCGTGCTGCGCGTGCACCGGCCCGGCTACCACACCGAGGCGGAGATCCGCTCCGAACTCGAATGGATCGAGGCGCTGCGCGCCGAGGGCGCCGTCGCGGCCCCGGCGCCGCTTCGCACCGCCGGCGGCGAGCGGCTGGCCTTCTTCGGCGAGGGCGAGGACCGGCGCGCCGTCGCCGCCTTCGCCTTCGCTGCGGGGGTCGAGCCCGAGCCCGGCGACCGCCTCGGCGCCGCCTTCCACGGGCTCGGCGCGACCACCGCGCGGCTGCACGCCCATGCGCGGCGTTGGGCGCCGCCGCCGGGCTTCGTGCGCAAGACATGGGACTTCGACGCGATGCTCGGCGCGCGCAGACTCTGGGGCGACTGGCGCGCGGCCGAAGGGCTCGACGCGGCGGGGCTGGCGCTGCTGGAGCGCTGCGCGGAGACGCTGCGCGACCGGCTCGCGGCCTACGGGCGAGGCTCCGACCGCTTCGGACTGGTCCACGCCGACCTGCGCCTCGCGAACCTGCTGGTGGACGGCGACGCGATCACCGTCATCGACTTCGACGACTGCGGCTTCTCCTGGTTCGTCTACGACTTCGCCGCCGCGGTCAGCTTCATCGAGACCGAGCCCTACGTCCCGGCGCTGGCGGAGGCCTGGGTGGACGGATACCGCGCCGTTGCGGAGCTGCCGGACGCCGACGCCGCCGCCATACCGATGTTCGTGACGCTGCGACGGATGCTGCTGACGGCCTGGCTCGCGAGCCATGCCGAGACCCCCACGGCGCAGGAGCTCGGCCGCGGCTTCGTCGCGGGCACGCTCGCCATCGCCGACGACTGGCTGAGCCGGGCATGACCGGCGGAGCCGCGCCGCCGGCGCGCGACATCCTCGCCATGAACGTCTTCGACGCGGCCGCCCGCCCCGACGAGCCGGCCCTGCTGGCGCGACGCCGGCGCAACTTCGGCGCGGCCTCGGTGCTGTTCTTCGAGGCGCCGCTGGAGGTCATGCGCGGCGAAGGCGCGTGGATGATCGCGGTCGACGGCCGCCGCTATCTCGACTGCTACAACAACGTGCTGTCGCTGGGGCACTGCCACCCCGCCGTCGCGGAGGCCGTGGCGCGCCAGTCCGCGGCGCTGACGGTCAACTCGCGATACCTCACCGAAGGCGTCGAGCGCTATCTGGAGGCGCTGAAGGCGACGCTGCCGCCGGCGCTCTCGAACGCCGTGCTGGTGTGCTCCGGCAGCGAGGCGAACGACCTGGCGCTGCGGGTGGCCGCAAGCGCCACCGGCGCGCGCGGCGTGATCGTCACGGAAGCCGCCTATCACGGCAACACCAGCGCCGTGGCCGACATCTCGCCCTCGTCCTGGCGGCGCGCGCGCGCGCCGGCCCATGTGCGCATCGTCCCCGCGCCGTCGCCCGCGGCCTTCGGGGAGGACGTCGCCGGCGGCTTCGCCGCCGCCGTCGCCGAGGCCGCCGCGTCGCTGCACGGAGCCGGATTCGGGCTGTCGGCGCTGATCGCCGACACGATCTTCTCCAGCGACGGCGTCCATTCCGGGCCGGCGGGCTTCCTCGCCGAGGCCGCGGCGGCGGCGCACGCGGCGGGGGGCCTTTTCATCGCCGACGAGGTGCAGCCGGGCTTCGCGCGCACGGGCGAGGCGTTCTGGGGTTTTGCGCGCCACGGCGTCGAGCCCGACATCGTCACCATGGGCAAGCCGATGGGCAACGGCTTTCCCATGGCCGGCATGGCGACGCGGCCCGACCTGCTGGCGCGCTACTGCGAGGAGTTCGGCTTCTTCAGCACCTTCGGCGCCAACCCGGTCGCGGCGGCGGCCGGGCTCGCCGTGCTCGACACGATCGCTTTGGAGGGCCTTCAGGCGCGGGCGGAGGCGCAGGGCCGCCGGCTGCGCGCCCGCTTCACGGAGATCGCCGCCGTGGACGGCCGGCTCGTCGCGGTGCGCGGCGCGGGCCTCTTCTTCGGGCTGGAGCTGGCGGATGCGGGCCTCGCGCGGCGCGTGATCAACGGGATGCGCGAACGCGGCGTGCTGATCGGCGCGGCGGGGCGCACCGGCGAGACGCTCAAGGCGCGACCGCCGCTGACGCTGACGGACGCGGAGGGCGACCTCTTCGCCGGCGCGCTGGAAGCCGCGCTCGCGGCCGCCTGAGCGCCGCGCCAGCGCCCCTGCGGGGCGTCAGCGGGCCAGCGACCCGCCGCGCGGGGCGGCGCGGCGTCAGCGCGTGGCCGCCGCCCCGCGCTTGCGGCAGATCAGCAGGCTGCTGTTGGACCAGCCCGCCAGGAACGGCGCCCAGCCCAGCGCCCGCGTCAGGGCGATCTCGAGCGGCTTGAACGGGCTCCATTCGAAAAAGCCGCCGCGCAGCGCGTGGAACAGGCGGCCGTAACCGTTGTCCTCGCGGTAGTTCCGGCTCAGCATCGGCAGGTAGCACAGCCAGGAGAGATAGCCGACGCCGCGCACCTTCTCGACGCGCATGGCGCGCTCGACGATGGCGCGCCACTCCGCGAGGGTGAAGCGCACCTGGTGCTCGGGGTAGTGCAGGTGCGCCAGCTTCAGCCGGTCGAGCCGGTAGAGCTGCGGCGCGATCACCAGCACCACGCCATGGGGCGGGATCACCGCGTCGCAGGCGCGCATCACGGCCTCGATGTCCTGCGTTCTGCCCGGCAGATGCTCCAGCACGTCGAGCAGCATGATGACGTCCGGCGTCCAGGGCAGTTCGTCGCGACGGCGGTCGAGCTCGCGCACGTCCATCACGATGTCGGGCGAGAACTGGTCCTCGTAGTCCACGCCGCAGTACTCGAAGTTCAGCCTGTTGAGTTCGAGATAGTGGCGCGAGATCGACGTCGAGCAGCCGAGGTCGAGCACCCGCGGCGGGCGGCCGAGCAGCTTCTCCAGCCGGCGGATCTCGCGCGCCACCACGGCGAACTTCACGGTGCCGTAGAGGTTCGGCTTCTGGCCGGCGAGGCGCGCGACGAGGTAGGGCGAGTGGGCCGCGCCCTCGAAGCCGCGCTCCTCGATGGGCGCAGGCGCCGCATGGGGAGCGACGTCGCGAAAGGCGGGCGGCAGGTCGCTGGCGAGGGACATGGCGTTTATCCTTTGCGTTTGGATGACGGGGCGGCGGCGGCTCGCCGCCGAGGTCAGGGGGCCGTCAGGGGCGCGTCGCGCATCTCCAGCCAGAGCCGGGCGCAGAGGGCCTCCTGCTCGGGCTGGATGCGGTGGACGCCGGGCCTGAAGGCGCCGGTGGCGATTGCGGCCTGCAGCACGATCAGCTCGCCGAGGATCGTCTCCACGATCTCGTCCGCGACGCTGCCCGAGCCGGGCAGGAAGTTGGCGGGGAAGCCGTCGTTCACGAGCAGGACGCGGCGCGACGCGGCGCCGGAGCCGCGCGGCGGCAGCCGCCGGGCGACGACGCCGGCGCAGGCGGGCGCGGCGGGATGCGCCGCAAGGTGCGCGACGTCGATCTCGATCTGGCGCGAACTGGCGCTGGCGACGAGCGCCCCGTCGGGCAGGGCGTCCAGATGGGCGGCCGTGACGGAAAGCCTGCCGGTCGCGCCGACCAGCAGCTCGGTCTCGGCGAGGCGGCGCGGGGCCGCGGCGGCCTCGAAGCCGGCCAGCCGCGCCTTGACGAGCTTGATCGGGTCGGTGTCGACAAGCTCCACCACCATGTCGAGCCGGCGCAGCGCCCGCGCCACGCCCGAACCGATCCAGCCTGCGCCCATCACCGTCGCCCGACGCCCCGCCAGGGAATGGCCGAGCGTCCGCGCCACGCCGTCGAGGCAGCGCGCCACCGTCTCCCCGCAGCGCACCGCCTCCAGCCGCTTCAGCTCGCTGTCGGCGCAGTGCAGCACCGGGAAGGCCAGCGGCAGGGCGGCGGCGCGCCAGACCCCCTGCTTGGTGATCTCCACCACGCCGCGCACGAGATGGAGCCGGTCGGCGAAATAGGCGTGCAGGATCGGCGCCGCGAAGCCGCCGACGTCCTGCACGATCAGTTTCTGGCCGTGCTCCTCGCAGCGCGCCAGCGCGCGGGCGATCTCCTGCGCGACGACGGCCTCCAGCTCGGGCAGGTCCGCAGGCAGGCGCAGGCGGTCGCCGAAGCGGGCGCCCCAGGCCTCGGCGACGCCGGGTCGATTCGAGGAATAGGGCACGCCGATGACGGCGTCGAAGGGCGCAACGGGCTCGAGCGCGTCCAGCATCCGCCGGGTGTCGTCGAACAGATGCGCGATCATGATCCGGCGATGGCCGTCGTCGGCCGCGCAGCGCAGTTCGGCGACCAGGCGCGCGAGGTAGCCGCCCATCCCGGCGGCTTCCGGCCGCCTGGTCGGCGCCCGGCCGGCGGCGTCGCCGCTTTCGGCCAGATCCGCCTCGGAGCCGGGCTCCAGCAGTTCCTCATCGACTGAGTACTTCTCGATCATGGCGACCTCACAGATCAGAGCGGCGCCGAAATCAGTACTGGCAACTTCCAGGAACACCAATTTGTTTTACCTTATAATACATTTTAAATATTACTTTATATTTATTTTAAACAAAGACGATTTGTATTTTGAATGTATAGTTGAAATTACGGCCACACCGGCGAAAATCAAACCCGAACTGGACCGAGATGCGCCTTCACAATCGCTGGTTGCGCATTCGCGAAAAGCTTCCCTTAAAGCTTGTGGAAGCAGAATACCGGGCATGAACGCCATTCGATCAGCGCCGAATCTACGCGCCTGCGAGCCTCCCGCGGCGGCCGAGTTCGACCTCGGCGCGCTCGTCGACGGGTTGTCGACTGCGCTCTGGCTCTACGACTTCGACGCCTGCCGCATCGTCTGGGCCAATCGCAGCGCGCTGCGGCTCTGGGACGCCGCGAGCCTCGACGCGCTGCGCAGCCGCGACCTCATGCAGGAGATGTCGATCGGCGTTCGCAACCGCCTCGCCCAGCACCGCGAGGACTTCGAGCTCGACGCCGCGCGCCGCATCGAGGAGACGTGGACACTCTACCCGTCCGGCGCGCCCTTCCGCGTCACGGCGATCCTGCGGCGCTGCGATCTGGGCGACGGTCGCGCCGGGATGCTCGTCGAGGCCAACCCCGACGACGGCAAGACGCCGTCGACGGTGCGCAGCGCCGACGCCCTGCTGCGGACGCCGGTGCTCACCGCGCTGTTCGACGCCAACGGCCGAGAACTCTACGCGAATCCGTCCTTTCGGGCCGCCTTCGGGCCGGGCCGCCGCCGCTGCGAGGACATCCTGCGCGACCACGGCGACTGGGCGCCCTTCGCGGAAGGGCTGGCCGCGTTCGGCGAGCACCGCGCCACCGTCCGCGTCGCGACGGTCGCGGGGCTGCGCTGGCTCGACGTCCACGCCTCGGGCTGCAACGACGCCGTCACCGGCGACGGCGCCTTCCTCCTGAGCGCGCTCGACGTCACCGGCGCGCGGCGCCAGCAGCAGCGGCTGAAGGAGGCGCTGGACGCAGCGGAGGCCGCGAACGAGGCGAAGTCGCGCTTTCTGGCCACCATGAGCCACGAGATGCGCACGCCGCTCAACGGCGTCCTAGGCATGGCGAGCGTGCTTGAGCACGGCACGCTCGACCGCGCGCAGGCCCGGTCGGTCGAGACGATCCGACGCTCGGGCGTCCAGCTGCTGGAGATCGTCGAGGACATGCTCGACATCGTGGCGCTCGACAACCGCGCGGTGGAGATCACGCCGACGAGCTTCAGCCCCCAGGCGCTGATCGGCGCCGCCATCGAGGGCGCGCGCCGGCGCGCGGAGGCCAAGGCGCTCCGGCTGGAGTGCGACGCGGCGGCCCTGCGGACGTTGCGCTTCGTCCACGACGCCTCGCGCATCAGGCAGGTGCTGGGACACCTGATCGACAACGCCGTCAAGTTCACGCCGAGCGGCTGCGTCACGGTCTCCGTCGAGCCGCTGGACGGGGACTTTTCGAGAGGGCTTCGCTTCGAGGTCGCCGATGAGGGCGTCGGTGTGCCGCCGGGCGAGGAGAGGGCGATCTTCGAGCGTTTCCACCAGGTGGACGGCACGATCACGCGCCGTCAGGGCGGCGCCGGGCTGGGGCTCGCGATCTGCCGCGAGATGGTCGCGCTCTGGGCAGGCGAGATCGGCGTGACGGCGCGCGAGCCGCAGGGCTCGACCTTCTGGTTCACCGTCCCGGCGCTGGACGCGACCGGCTGAGCGCAGGACCGACGCCCGCGCCCGGGCCGCCTTGCGTCAGCCCAGCGTCGTCGCGACCTGGGGGAACAAGCGCTGGTAGGCCTCGGCGTGGACGATCTTGCGCCCGCCGTTGAGCCAGGCCTGGTTGCCCCGCTGGGCCGCCGCGCGCGTCCAGTAGTCCCACAGCCATTCCTGCGCGCCCATCTGCTCGAAAGCCCGCCGCTTGGTCTCGAACACGGCGTCGATGTCGAGATAGACGTCCGGCCGCCAGCCTGCCCATTCGGTCTGGTGCGGCTCGTACATCAGCACCGGCGTCGGGCCGGCGACCGCGAGGCCGGGGTTGTGGCCGCGCGCCTGGGAGATGATCTGCGCCTCCTGCGCGACGCGGCGGGTCAGCTCATGGTCGAAATTCCACGGGTCGCCGGGCGCGTGGCTGAGGATGAAGCTCGGCTGAAGCTCGCGGATCGCATCCGCCAGCGCCAGAATGGTATCGTCGGGCACCCGCATCGGGTAGTCGCCGTGCTCCATCAGCCGCAGCTCGGCGCCCAGCACATGCGCCGCCGCCTCGGCTTCGGCGCGGCGGTTCGCCTTGACGCGCTCCAGCGTCATCCCCGGCTCGCGCCACAGCTTAGCGCTTTCGCCGCGCTCGCCGAGCGACAGGCAGACGACGACCATGCGCCAGCCCTGCGCGGCGTGCAGCGCTATCGCGCCACCGGCCCGCCACACGAAATCCGCCGCATGGGCGCTGATCACGAGACCCGCAGGCATCACGTCTCTCCTTTCGCGCGCAGGGTGCGCTCACGCCGCGCGCCGAGCGCCACCCACACCACGAGCGCCACGGCGGCGGCGAGGAACGCCGCGCTGATCGGCCGCTCGACGAACACCATCGCGTCGCCCCGGCTCAGCAGCATCGCGCGCCGGAAATTCTCCTCGATCAGCGGCCCGAGGACGTAGCCGAGCAGCAGCGGGGCCGGCTCGAAGCCCAGCGCCAGCAGCACATAGGCCGCCATCCCCAGCCCCGCGACCATCAGCACGTCGAAGGGCGCGTTGGCGACGCTGTAGCAGCCGATCGCGATGAACAGCGTGATGGCGGGGAACAGGTAGCGCGGCGGGATCTGCAGCAGCTTCACCCACACCTGCATCAGCGGGATGTTGAGCACCAGCAGCATGAGGTTGCCGATCAGGAAGCTGACCGCGAGCCCCCAGAACAGCTCCGGCTGCTCCGCCAGCACCGTCGGGCCCGGCGTCACGCCATGCACCAGCAGCGCGCCGAGGATCAGCGCCATGATGGCGTCGCCGGGAATGCCCAGTGTCAGGGTCGGGATGAAGGCGGCCTGCGCCGCGGCGTTGTTGGCGGCCTCCGGCGCGCTGATCCCGGCCACGGCGCCGCTTCCGAACCGTTCCGGCGTGCGCGAGACGCGCTTCTCCACCGCATAGGCCATGAACGCCGCCATCGAGCCGCCGCCGGCGCCCGGCAGGATGCCCACCCCCGAGCCGACGCCCGCCCCGCGCACCATGGGCCACCAGCTCTCGCGCAGGTCGGCCCGCGTCGGCATCAGGCTGCGCAGCGTGACGGCGCCGTTGACCGCCGGCCCGACCCGCGGCCTGCCGATGCTGGAGATGACCTCCGAGACGCCGAAGAACGCCATCGCCACCACGACGATGTTGATCCCGTCGAAGAGCTGCGGTGCGCCGAAGGTGAAACGCAGCGCGCCGGAACTCGTATCCGTCCCGATGATCCCGAAGACGAGGCCAAGCGCCACGCTGGCGACGCCGATCAGCGGCCGCCCCTGGATCAGCGTCCCGGCCGCCACCAGCCCAAGCGCCATCATCGCGAAATAGTCGGCGGAATGGAAGGACAGCGCCGCCCGCGCCAGCGGCGGCGACAGCGCGACCAGCAGCATGATCGCCACGAGGCTGCCGAAAAACGATGCGAGCGTCGTGATGATGAGCGCCGCGCCCGCCCTGCCCTGCTTCGTCATCGGATAGCCGTCGAGACAGATCACCGCCGAGGACGCCGTCCCCGGCAGGTTGACCATGATCGACGCGATCGAGCCGCCATACTGCGCGCCGTAGTAGATGCCGGCGAGCATCACGAGACCCGCAGTCACCGGCGCGTGGAAGGTCAGCGGCAGCAGCAGCGAGATCGCCGTGAGGTGCCCGATGCCCGGCAGCACGCCGACGACCATGCCGACCGTGACGCCCAGCAGGCAGTAGAGGAGGTTCTGGGCGCTCAGCGCCGTCTCGAACCCAAGCAGTAGGCCGTCGGCGAAACTCATGGCGCGCCCCAGGCGAAGGCCGGGGCGGGAATGCCGAGAAAGACGACGAAGAGCGCATAGGCCGCCGGCGCCAGGATGACGGAGAGCAGCGCCAGCGCGCGCCACTGCACCGGCGTCTCGGCGAGGCCCGACACGAAGATCAGGATGACGCTGGCCGGAATGAAGCCGAGTCGCTCGACCGTCAGGGCGAAGAGGACGAGCGCCCCCGTCACCGCCAGCATCGCCCTCACGCGCAGGGCCGGCGCCGGCTCCACCGACCGCAGGGCGAACAGCGCCGCCCCGAGCCCGCTGAGCGACAGCACGACCCCGAGCGCGAGCGGAAACATGCCCGGTCCCATCCTGGCGGGCGTCCCGAGACGGTAGTCGAGACTGATCCAGACCACCGCCGCCCCGAGGGCGAGCGCGGCCAGACCTGCGAGCAGGTCCTTGCGCAGGAGCGCGTTCATGGCGTCCTCCCGGCGCGGCTGGGGGCGGCCGAAGCCGCCCTGCGCGCGCGTCATTGGGGCGTGATGTCGGCGGTCTCGATGATCGTCGCGAACTGGCCGCGCAGGCGCTCCAGCATCGCCTGGAAATCGGCGCGCGACGACGGGAAGGGCGCGGCGCCGGCCTCGCTCAGCCGCGCCGCGACCGCCGGATCGGCGAGCACTTCCTGAACAGCGGCGTTGAGCTGGTCGAGGATCGGCTCGGGCGTGCCGGCGCGGCCCATCAGGCCGGTCCACTGGCTGGTGTCGACGTTCGGGACGCCGGCCTCCTGCATCGTGGGCGTCTCGGGGCTCGGCGCGATGCGCTGGCCGCTCGCGGTAGACAGCACCACCACGTCGCCGCTGTCGATGAACGGCTTGGTGGAGGAGTAGGAGACGACGCTCACATCGACCTCGCCGCTGGCGACCGCCGTCGCGGCGGGGCGACCGCCCTTGTAGGGGATGTGCTGCAGCGTGATCCCCGCCTCCAGCGCCATCCACTCCGGCGCAAGGTGGTTCAGCGTGCCGACGCCGGCCGACGAGTAGGTGATCATGCCGGGCTGGGCCTTCGCGGCGGCGAGGAAGTCCTCCATGGTGCTGAACGGGGCCTCCTTGTTCGCGACCAGGATCAGCGGGGTGTCGGTGACGGTCGAGATCGGCGTGAAGTCCGCCTCGGCGTCGTAGGGCGTCTGGTCGAACAGCGAGGGATTGATGGTCATGGTGCCGGCCTCGCCCATGAAGAGCGTGTAGCCGTCGGGTGCGCTCTGCGCGAGCGCGGTCGCGGCGATGAAGCCGGAGCCGCCGGCGCGGTTCTCGACGATCACCTCGACGCCCCACTTCTTCGAAAGCCCCTCGCCGATGGTGCGCGAGGCCAGATCGACCACGCCGCCCGGCGCGAACGGCACGAGGATCGTGATCGCGCGTTCGGGATAGTTCTGCGCGGCGGCGTGGCCCGCCGTCATGGCCGCCAGCGCGGCGGCGAGGATCATGGACTTCTTCATCGTCTCTCTCCCTTTTCTGATTGAGCGCCCGTCGGCGCCGGTGGCCGCGCCCTAACGGCCGAGCAGGTGTTCCTGAACCGCCGCGAGGTGCCGCCGCATCGATCGCGAGGCCCCCTCCACGTCGCGGTCCGCGATCGCCGACACGATCGCGTCGTGATCGGCGAAACTGTGATGGTCCGCCGGCGGCCGCGTCGGCGCCGCCCGCAGGCGCCCCCAGACGACGGCGCGGCGCACGGCGTTCATCGTGTCGAACATGGTCAACAGCACGAGATTGCGCGCGCCGGTGGCGATGGCGCGGTGCAGGCGGTTGTCCCAGGTCTCGTACTCGCGCCAGGTGTCGGCGCGGCGCGAGCCTGCGAGGCAGGCGCGCATGGCGTCGATGTCGACCGCGGTGGCGTTGACGGCCGATTCCATGGCGATGACGGGCTCCACGAGCAGCCGCGCGCGCATCACCTCGGCCGGATTGGTCTGCGCCGCGGTCTGGCCGAGCTCGGCCGCGGCCGCCGCTGGCCGCGCCCCCAGAAATGTTCCCTTGCCAACGTGCCGCCAGAGCTTTCCGTCCGCCTCAAGCTCCGACAGCGCCTTGCGGAGCTCGCTGCGGGAGACGCCCAGCACCTCGCACAGCTCGCGTTCCGACGGCAGCCGGTCGTTTTCGGACAACCCGCGCTGAGAGAGCCAGGCCGTCAGCTGGGTGAGCGCGCCATGTCCGCAATCGGCTCCGCATTGATCGATCAAGAACCAATCCACCCGGTTTCGCTGCACCAATCTCAACCAATACGACATTGGCTGCGCATTGGACGAAAGGCAACCGGATTCGCGCGGCGCCGGGCGGCCGACGCGAGAACCGGCGGCGGAGCCGGGGCGCGCCGCCTCCGGGAAAGTCCGGCCCAGTTCAGTCGATGGCGATCCTGTTGCTCAGCGCCTTGATCTGCGGCGCCGGGTTCCGATCGTCTTCACTGTGGCGGCTGACGAGGCCCCCCGAAGACCGAGGCCGGGATCTGCAGCGCGCCGCCCTGGACCGGCGCGGCGATGGACCGCCGAACGCCGCCAAAGCCCGCCGCGAGCGCGGATCAATCCGGCGTTGCGGGCCGCAGCACGGTTCTGAAACCGATATGGTTCGAGCCGAGCGACAATTCCTGCGGCTGGCGCGCGGCCGGGCGGTAGCGGGCGCAGTAGTTCGGCGCGCAGAGCCACGAACCGCCCTTGACGGTGACGCGGGCTTCGTCGGGAGCGGCGAGGCTCGCGGGACGCGGACTCCACGCATCGCGGACATATTCCCAGACATTGCCGGCCATGTCGTGCAGGCCGTAGCCGTTGGGCGCGAAGCAACCGGCGGGCGCAGTCGTGAGGAACCCGTCCGAGACACGGTTCTCGGCGGGGAAGCGGCCCTGCCAGGTGTTGGCCTTCCAGCCCTCGACCGGATTGTAGGCCTCGCCCCAGGTGTAGTCGGCGCCCTCCAGCCCGCCACGGGCGGCGAATTCCCATTCCGCCTCGGTCGGCAGGTCGCGCCCGAGCCACTGCGCATAGGCCAGCGCGTCCTCCCAGGCGATGTGGACCACGGGATGGTCCTCGAAGCCCGCGATGGCGGAACCGGGCCCGATCGGCTCACGCCAGTTCGCGCCGCCGACATAGCGCCACCACCGGGTCGGGTCTTCGAGGCCAGCCGCCGTGCGCGGCGGCGCGAAGACCATCGAGCCGGGGCGGGTGAGGCTTTCGGGCAGGTGGGAGTGCTCGGCGGGGTCGAGACCACGCTCGGCGACGGTGACGTAGCCGCTGGCGGCGACGAAGGCGGCGAACTGGGCGTTCGTCACCTCGGTTCGGTCGATCCAGAAGGCGCCGACGGTCGCCTCGCGCTGCGGCCCCTCCTCGGCGTAGTGGTCGTCCGATCCCATCAGGAACGTCCCGCCGTCGAGCCGCGCCATGCCGCGCGTCGGCGCCGCGGGATCGGGGAGCGGCGGCGGCGGCGCGCAGACATCGGCGAGCGCCGCGCCGGCGGCGAGCGATGCGGCCAGTGCGATCCGCAGGGTCAGTTTCCGGCCGGCCATACCCTCTCCCAGTCTTCCGCCATGTCCACGAGCAGCCAGCCGCGCGCCTCGGCCTCGTCGAGCCCGCGGTCGAGACGCCCGACATGGCCCTCGCGATCATAGGCGAATTCGCGCGCGGCGTCCGTGTGGTGGACGATCATGCCGAAACGGGGGCCGTCCCCCGCCGTCGTCCATTCCAGCATCTCGAAGTCGCCGTCGGAGTTGCCGGCGGCGAAGATCGGCCGCCGGCCGATGCGGGCGTCGATCGCCAGCGGCTTGCCGGCCCCGTCGTCGACGAACGCGACGCCGGGATCCTTCGCGATCCGCGGAGCGGGCCCCTCGGCGTCGTAGCGCGCCTCGCCAGTCGATCCGACCACCTGCTCGGGAGGCACGTTGTAGACGTCCTCGGCGAAGGCCCGGATGAAGTGCAGCCCGCCGCCGGAGACGATCCAGGTGCGGAAGCCCTCGTCGCGGAGATAGCGCAGAAGCTCCAGCATCGGTTGATAGACCATGGCGGCGTAGGTCATCCCGGTCTGCGGATGGCGCGCGACGTCGAGCCACGCCCGAACCTCGGCCTCGAACTCCTCGACCGAAAGGCCGGAGTGCGTGGCGGCGACGATCTCCAGCAGGCCTTCGGCGCCGGATGCCGCCACCGTCGCCATGTCGCCCGCGGCGGCGGCGCGGAGGGCGTCGGAGTTCAGCACGGAGGGGTCGTCCCCGGCCATCTCGCGGAGGCGGTCGATGGCGAACAGAACCTGGAAATAGATGGGCTTTTCCGCCCAGAGCGTGCCGTCATTGTCGAACACGGCGATGCGGGCGGCGGGCGTGACGTAGTCGCCCGAGGCGGGATCGGTCACCGCCTCGACGAAGCCGACGAGACGCGCCTTCGCGTCCGTGTCGCGCCAGGAGGGCAGCGGGTCGGCGAGCGCCGCCGTGGCGGCGAGCGCGACAAGCGCGGCGGCGGCGGTGGCGGTGGCGGTGGTGAGACCCGGTCGAACCATCATCGCTCCATTCCCATGCAGGAGGCGGGGCGGCCCGGCGGGCCGCCCCCTGATTTTACGGTTCAGGCGCGCGTCACCGTGAGCCGGCGCCCGCCTCAAGCGTCTTCATCACGGCGTCGAGGCTGAAGCTCGCCGCCTCCTGACGCGGCGGGTACTCCCGGAAGGTCTCAAGGAACCGCCCGACATAGGCCTGCGCCGGCACCAGCAGATAGGCCCTGTCGATCCACCAGTCGTAATAGGTGTTCGACGTGCGGTACGCCCGCTCATAGGGGTCGCGGCGCAGGTTGAACATCAGCGGCGTGCGCAGCGGCGTGAACGGCTCGACCCAGGCGCGCAGCGTGGCCCAGGCCTTCTGCTCCATGAAGATCAGCTTCCAGTCACCGTAGCGAAGCGCCGAGAGGTCGCCGTCATCGGTGAAATAGAAGATCTCCTTGCGCGGGCCAGCCTCGCTCTCGCCCGAGAGCATCGGCAGGAGGTTGTAGCCGTCGAGATGCACGCGGTAGTCGCGGCCGAGCGCCGCGTTGGTCACGCCCTGCAGCAGATCCTCCTTGACCGTCTCGGCGCCGGCGGCGGCGAGGAAGGTCGGGAACCAGTCCATGTGATGCGCGATCTCGTTGCTGACCGAACCCGGCTCGATCACGCCGGGCCAGCGCACCATGGCGGGAACGCGCCAGCCTCCCTCCCAGTTGGTGTTCTTCTCGCCCCAGAACGGCGTCATCGCCGCGTCGGGCCAGGTGTTCATGTGCGGCCCGTTGTCGGTGGAGTAGAACACGATGGTCTCGTCGGCGATGCCGAGCTCGTCCAGCAGGGCGAGGAACTGGCCGATATGCATGTCGTGCTCAACCATGCCGTCGGCGTATTCGTCCTGACCGCTGATCCCGCGCAGTTCTTCCTTGACGTGGGTGCGGAAATGCATCCGCGTCCCGCTCCACCACATGAACCAGGGCGTGCCGGCGGCCTCCTGCTCGCGGATCCAGGCCAGCGCCCCTTCCACGGTCTCGTCGTCCACCGTCTCCATGCGCTTGCGCGTCAGCGGGCCGGTGTCCTCGATCTGCTGTCCCTCAAGGCCGTTCGCGCCATAGGTCGCCCGCGAGCTGATCACGCCGCGAGGACCGAAGCGCTCCAGAAAGGTCTCGCCGTTGGGCATGACGAGGTCGCGCGGATAGTCCTCGTTCTCAGGCTCCTCCTCGGCGTTGAGGTGGTAGAGGTTGCCGTAGAACACGTCGAAGCCGTGGTTCGTCGGCAGATGCTCGTCCTTGTCGCCGAGATGGTTCTTGCCGAACTGCGCGGTGGCGTAGCCCTCCGCCTTGAGCATCCCCGCGATGGTGGGGTCCTCGGTCTGCATGCCCTGCTCGGCGCCCGGCAGGCCGACCTTCGAGAGGCCGGTGCGGAACACGCTCTGTCCGGTGATGAAGCTCGACCGGCCGGCGGTGCAGGACTGCTCGCCATAATAATCGGTGAAGATCATGCCCTCGCGGGCGATCCGGTCGATGTTCGGCGTGCGGTAGCCCATCAGTCCCATCGTGTAGGCGCTGATGTTGCTCTGGCCGACGTCGTCGCCCCAGATGACAAGGATGTTGGGCTTGACGTCTTGGGCGGCTGCGGCCGTGACACTCGCCCCCAACGCGAGCACAGCCAAAATCAGTCGCATGGTCTTCCTCCTCTTTTTGGCAACAGATCGTGGATCAATCGAGCCGGCTGACGATAGCACCTTCCGCCGCGGAAATCGCCGCGACTTCGCGACGGCGCCGCAATCGGAGGCGCATGCCGGAGCCGGTCTCGATCCGGTGGACACGCTCCGCGGCCCGGTCTCCGGCGGCCGCGCCAGCGCGCGTCGGGGGGGGGGGGGGGGGGGGGGGGGGGGGGGGGGGCCGTCGACGCCCCGCGCCTGCGCGACGCGGACGCCGGCCGCAGGAGCCGGGCGTGAAGCCGCATCAGCCGCGCCCCGTCAGAAGTTGACGTCGAGCGCGACGAACGGGCCCGACAGGCTCATGTCTAGGTCGAGTTCGCCGCGGTCCGCCTCGACGGCGAGGTGGCGCCAGCCGGCGGCGGCGGTGACGGTGTCGGTGAAGGCGTAGCCGACGCGGCCCATCAGCTCCCACTGGAAGTCGGAGCCGACGCCGAAGCCGCCGATGTCGCCGAGCGCCTGCACCGAGACGCGGTCGGTGACGGCGTAGGTGGCGCGGGCGCCGATGATGGGATCGACCCATGTCTTCGTAGCCGAGGCCTTCGGCAGGTTGGCGAAATCAACCGACGTTTCGAGCGACCAGAGGCGCGCGCCCGCAAAGCCCTCGACACGGGCGCGCGCGTCCTCATGAACGGCGTATCCCACGGCCAGCGCCGCCAGCACGCCCTTGAGGTCGATGTTGGCGCTGACGAGTCCCCCCTGCCCGGTCGCGTCCTCGCCGAGGTTGAGGTAGTTGAACTCGCCCATGATGGTGAGCGACCCCCTGCGCGCCTCGCCGGTGACGAGCGCCGCGAAGTCCAGCACCTCCAGCACCGAGGTCGAGGTCTCGGCGGTCGGGTCGCTGCCGATGCTGGCGGAGGTGTCCATCGTCGGCGCCCAGACATAGGGCGTCAGGCGGAAGCTCCAGCCGTCCTCCTGCGCCGCGGCCGGAGCCGCCGCCAGGAGGAGGAAAGCCGCGAGGCGGCGTGCGGTCATGTCGACTTCTCCGTTGGGTGTCGTGATGGGACGGCTCTCGGCGCCGTCGTCGGCTGCTGGTCAGATCTCGGCGAAGCCGCCGCCCACCCAGCCGGCGACGAGGCGCGCGAAGTCCTCATGCCGGTCCTGATAGCAGAAATGCCCGCACTCCCTGAAAACATGCAGCCGCGACCGCGGCAGCCGCGCATCCAGCCGCTCGCCATTGTCGAGATGGAGAAGCTGGTCCCTGTCGCCCCAGAAGACCTGCACGGGCAGGTCGAGCGTCGCGAGATGCGGGTCGACGGTGGCGAGGCTCTCTGGGTAGCCGGTGAACCAGCGCAGCACGGCAGGGATGCGGTCCCTGTAGGAGGCCACATAATCCGCGACCTCCTCGGGCCGCGGCGTGTAGCTGACATGGCGGAGCCGGTTGCCGGCCTCGACGAAGGCGGTGCGCCGGCGACGCGGAACACCATCCGCCAGAAGGCCGAGTTGATCATCCTGTCGATGACGCTGCCGTTGCTGGACGGCGCGACGCCGGGGCCGGCGCCGATCATCAGGCTCTTCAGCCGATGCTTGTGGTGGATCGCGTATTGCAGGGCCGCGGACATGCCGACGTCAGGGCCGATGATGTGGACGTCCGAGAGGTTCATCTCGCGGATGAAGGCGTCGAGATAGCCGAGCATCCGGTTGGTCCAGAGCGTGTCGGAGAACACGCCTTCGGGCCGCGCGACGCGCACGCCGTCCTCGAAGTGGGGCTCCTGCGGGATGCGCCCGGCCTCGATCGCGGCCTTCTGCTCAGGCTCGTTCATGTCGACGTGGAAGACGCCCGAATTCCAGTGGTTCGCGCCGCCGGTGTAGATGGAATAGCTGCGGTCGAAGCCCCATTCATGCGGGCCCTCGCCGCCATGCCGTGTGCCGCCCGGGCGCCATTTGCCGACCATGGCCCTGAAATAGCCCGCTTCCTGCAACAGCTCCGCGACAGTCACGGCGTTTCGCGTCAGATACGCTTCGTAGCCGGGATGGCCTTCCGCCGGCGGGTAGAGCGCATAGTCGAAGGCGGCCAGCCCGACCTCGACGGGGTCGGCGCCGGTCAGCAGCATCGCGCGCGTGACCGAGCAGACCGGCGAGGCGTGGAAGCGCGTGAACAGCGCGCCCTCGCCGGCAAGCCGGTCGATGTTCGGCGTGCGCGTGACGGCCCCGGCGAAGCCGAGATCGCCAAGGCCGACGTCGTCGCCCACGATGAGCAGGATGTTGGGACGGGCGCCGCCCTCCTGCGCAATGGCGGCCGACCCGGCGAGGTCGACCGCAAGCAGGGCCGCGCAGACCGCATGTCTCGCCGCATGTCTCATTGAAGCATTCCTTTCGGCGCCCGCTGCGGGGCGACGCGCGTCCCTTGCCGCGTCGGCGCGGCGCGGCTTCCACTCATGCGCTTTCCCCCGCCCCTGCTCGTCGCCCGTCTCTTGCGCCGCCGACGCACATCCATCCGGATCGAAGCGCTAACAGCGGCGACGGGCGGCCATCGGCGCCGATGGCGCTTTCATGGCGAACACCTGTGCAAATGCTTCCGAAGCAGTCATTCCGTCTCCGGCGTTCACGGGCTGCAAGCCTATCGCCATGCGCCTGAACGGCGTAGCCTGACGCGGAGAAGAATACGCTTCTGGCAATCAGTGAGGCTGATGTTCGGCGCGACACCACCTGAACTGGCGCGACTTGACCGCGAGATCGACGATTTCGAGGCTCTCGCCGCCGGCTTCGCGCAGTTGCGTGGCCGCTTCACGCAGATGTCGAGCGGCGCCTTCCGGGGGCGCCTGACGGTGTCGGTGGGCAGGCGCCTGCGCATCTTCCGCGCCGTCACCAACCAGACGCTGCGGCTCGACGGCGAGGCCGACGGCGAGACGGCGACGTTCATTCCGATCACGCGATCCAATGAGGCCAACCTCTGGCAAGGACGCAGGCTCGACCGCGGCGCGCTGCTCGTGAAGGGGTCGGAGATCGATTTCGCTCCGCGCACCGCGCGCGACAGCGAGACCACGGCGATCGTGGCGCCGGTCGGCCTGCTGGACCGGGCCGCCTCGGCCCTGTCCGGCGGCGACGCCGCGCCGGACTGGACTGGCTGGCGCGCGCCGTCGCTCGACCCTGCCGCCTTCGATTGCCTGGAGACTGCGCTGGCCGGCTTTCTCGCCGCGCCCGAGCATCGCAGGGTGGACCCCTTTGCAAACGACGCCGAGGCGACCGTCCTGCGCCGCCTGATCGACGCGCTGACGCCGCCCAGAACCCCGGGGCCGCGTCTTGAGCTCTCCGCCCGCACTCGCCTTGTCGCCAGGGTCAGGGAACATCTCCGCGACCGCCTTTCCGAGCCCGTGACGGCGATGGAGCTGTGCGAGACCTTCGGCGTCAGCGACCGACTGCTGCGCCTCGCCTTCCAGGAAACCCATGGCGTGGGCCCGATGGCGTTCTTCCGCCTCCTCAGAATGCACCAGGCGAGGGCGGCGCTGCGGGCGGCGCGAGGCCGGGACGCGTCCGTGGCGGCGATCCTCGCGGCCTGCGGCGTGACGCGCCCGGCCGCCTTCGCCGGCGCCTATGCGCGCCATTTCGGCGAACGTCCGTCCGAAACCCTCGGCGTGCGCGGCTGGCGCGGCGTTCGGGCCGCCGCCCGGGACGCGCTGATGCGCCGACAGGCCGAGGGTTGACGGCGGCGGCGTCAGCGAGCCATGCCCGCCGCAGGCTTGGCGAAGCGAGGGGACGGCATGGGGCAGAGTGTCGGACTTGAAAGCGCAAGGGGCCTCGCCCGCGCGCGCGCCTCGATCGCCGGCATCGTCGCGCTCGCGCTGCTCGCACTCTCCGCCTGCACCACGGCGCCCCCGCGCAACCCGGCGCCGGAGGCGGCGCTTGCGTCCCTTGCGGCGGCGCATCCCTATGGCATCGACGGTCCGGGCCTGCGCTTCTGGGCCGACGACATCTCGGATGAGGACATCGAGCGCGTCCTTGCGGATCGCGGCGACATCCTCGCGGAAAGGCTCCGCTCCCGCGACGCGGCCGATCGCGACCGCGCCTGGCTCGCGCTCTCGGGCGGCGGCGCCGACGGCGCGTTCGGCGCAGGGCTGCTCGCCGGATGGACGACGCGGGGCGACCGGCCGGATTTCCGCATCGTCACCGGCGTGAGCACCGGCGCGATCGTCGCGCTCTTCGCCTTTCTCGGGCCCGACTACGACCCGGTCCTGCGCGAGATCTACACGACCTACGACACCGAGGATCTCGTCGCCCGCGCGATCCTCGCGGGCCTGCTCGGCGGCTCGGCCGTTCTCGACACCAGCGGCTATCGCCGGTTGATCGACCAGTACATCGATGACGCCGTCGTTGAGCGGCTGGCCGGAGAGCAGATGCGCGGCCGCGCGCTGCTGATCGGCACCACCAACCTCGACGCCTCCCGCCCGGTCGTCTGGAACCTCACCGCCATCGCCGCGACCGGACATCCGATGGCCAAGACGCTGATCCGCGACGTGATCCAGGCCTCCTCCGCGATCCCCGGCGCGTTTCCGCCGCAGATCATCCCTGTCGAGACGGCTGGCGGACGTTACGACGAGATGCATGTCGACGGCGGCGCCACCCAGCAGGTGATGCTGTTCAGCCCGGAGCTGTCCGTCAGGGAGATCGACCGCCGCCTCGGCCTCGATGTCGCCCGGACGATCTACGTCATCATCAACAACAAGCTGCGCAAGCCCTACGCCCCGGTGCGCCCGCGGCTCGCCGCCATCGCCGGCGGCGCCATGTCGAGCCTGATAGGCGGCTCAGGCGCCGGCGACATCTACAAGATATTCGCCATCGCCGAGCGCGACGGCATCGCGCTACGGGTGACCTCAATTCCGCGGGACTTCGAGGCGGAGGCGGAGGAGCTCTTTGATCCGGCGTACATGACGGCGCTGTACCAGACCGGCCTGAAACTGGGCGAGGAAGGCGTCGCCTGGCTGCCGCACCCGCCGGATTTCCGGCCCCGGGAAAGATGACCTGCGCGCAGGCGGCGCCTTTCCCGCAATCTCCGCCCCACCGCGACCGCTCATCGTCGGCCGTCCCATCGCTGCATCACGCCCGCAGAGCGTCGCACGCCTCGTCGGTGAGCCAGAGCATTCTCCGAGCTGGCTGGGCACTGTTGCGGAGACGCTCCCAAATGCCCTCCATGAACTGAAGGCAATTTCGACGGGCACGCGCTGTCAGCAGTTTATGTCTTCGATGAGCCTCAACCCTCCTGAAACCGGGTCGGCGCCAACGACTCTGATGCGGAGATCACGGCATGGCCGGATCTTCCCTTCCCCCGGACGGACCCATCCCATGGCTTCGGTGACAGGTATGCCGAGGGCGGCGAAGCGGTTCAGGACGGCGATCCTGACATGGAGCTCGGCAACCTGACGGTCGAAGTCGCGCGCCATCAGGCGCTGACCGAGCAGCTTGATGCAATGCATCTTGGTCTCGGCGCGGCTTCGGCGGTGATAGCCATTCCATCGTCGCCAGATCGCACGGCCGAGGCGGCGTGACGTCCGGAGGGCCTCATTGCGCGCCGTCGCGCCCGCGGTGGTCTCTTTCCACGGCTGGGCATAGCTCCGCGGCGGGAGTGAGGCGGCACAGCGGCTCTTCCCGTGGAAGGGCCGCCCGCCGAACGCGGCGGCGCCGCGGTCGGCGATGGCCTAATGGCGCTTGCGGGTGTCGTGGGCCCCGTCGGCGGTGACGCTCGCCACCTCATGGTTCGGGCGATCTGGTCGAGGAGCTGCGGCGGCATCGGCGCGTCGCCGACGGCGCTGCGCGCGCAGGTGCGCCCTCGATGGCGCGAACTTCCCGCGTTTGTTCATCGATCCTGAGGTGGTCTTGCGCCAGACCCGGCGCTTGGCGCCGCCGTGCCTGCGCATTCGGCGAGAAAACAGTTCGCAGGACTGTTTTCTGATCCGCCTCACTCCACTCGCCTTCGCCTTCGCCCTCGACCTTGAACCCGATGCTGTCGATCAGCAGGCGCCGCGGGCCTGCCCCGACGACCTTCCGACTCCCCGAACGGGTCGCACGAAACGGGTGGACGACGCTCACCCTTGCTGGGGATGGCCGCGTCCATTCGAGGGATGCCCCGCCCTTTCGATGTCCATAGCCTTCGCTTGAGTGCGTCGCCAGTTGCGCACCGCAGGGGAGGAGAACCACATGCAGCCGATGGTCGAGGCCGAGGATCGCATCGGCCGAACGCTCAGCTTTCTTATGGAGGCTTTCGCCGAGGTTCTCACCGAACTGGGCGAGGAGCGCATCGCTGCGCGCCTGCCCTGGGCCGGAGAGTGGGCCGGGACCGCCGACTCTCCGAAGGAGCCTGACGCAGAGCCGCCTGCGCCCGAGCGCATGGCGCAGGCCGCCTCGATCGCATTCCAGCTCCTGACCATGGCCGAGGAGAACGCGGTCGCGCAGACCCGCCGGGCGCTCGAGGCCGAGGGGGCGCTCGATCTCGACGCGGGCTCGTGGGACCAGCACTTCGCGCGGCTGGTGGCGTTTGGCCGAAGCGAGGTCGAGATCGCAGCGGCGCTCGGCCGGCTGCGTGTCGAGCCGGTGCTGACCGCGCACCCCACCGAAGCCAAGCGCCAGACGGTTCTCCACCACCACCGCGCACTCTACCGGGTGATCGTCGAGCTGGAAAACGCGATGTGGAGCCCGACGGAGCGCGCCGCCCTGCGCCAGCAGGCGAAAGCGGCCATCGAGCGGCTCTGGCGCACCGGCGAAATCTTCCTGCGCAAGCCCACCGTGGCCGACGAGCGCCGCAACGTCATGCACTATCTCAGCGAGGTTTTCCCCGCCGCGCTGCCCTGGGTGGACCTGCGGCTGGAGGCGGCATGGCGGCGCGCAGGCTTCGCCGCGGAGACGCTTGAAGGCGCCCGCCCGCGGCTCAGCTTCGGCGACTGGGTCGGAGGCGATCGCGACGGCCATCCCGGCGTCGACGCCGTCGTGACCCGTGAGACGCTGGCGCTGTTCCGCGGCGAGGCGCTTGAGCGGGTGAGGGCCGCGCTTTCCGACCTGGCCGCCCACCTGAGCCTGTCGGCGATGCGCCAGCCGACGCCGTCCGCGCTGTCGGATTGGATCGCCGAGCGCGCGGAGGCGCTGGGCGAGGCCGGCGCCGCGGCGCTCGAGCGCAACGCCGAGGAACCGTGGCGCCAGGCCGTGAATCTGATGATCGCCGGCCTGCCCGCAGCGCAGGGCCCGTCCGCGCCCGGCGCCAGGACCCGCGCCACGGAGCTCGCGGCCGACCTCGACCTTCTGCGGCGTTCGCTCTGCGCGGTCGGCGCCGGGCGGCTGGCGCGCGAGGACATGGATCCTGCGCTGCGCGGGGTCGACTGCTTCGGATTTCACCTCGCCACGCTCGACGTGCGCCAGAACAGCGCTTTCCACGATCGGGCCCTTGGCCAGCTCCTTACGGTCGCCGGCGAGCCCTGGGGCGCGGACTATCCCGGGTGGGACCTCGCGCGCCGCAACGCGCTGATGCGCCGCGAACTCGCTTCGCCGCGCCCCTTCGCCGCCCCCGGCGCGCCCGCGGGCGCCGAGGCGGAGGAGACCGTGGCGCTGATGAAGGTGCTGCGCGACCACGCCGCGACCTGCGGCGACGAAGGCCTCGGCGCCTACATCGTCAGCATGACGCGCAGCGCCGCGGACCTATTCGCCGTACTTCTCTTCGCCCGCGAGGCCGGCATGATGCGCGAGAGCGCCGACGGACCGTGGATGCCGCTTCCGATCGCGCCGCTGCTTGAGACCATCGAGGACCTTCAGAACGGCCCCGCGATCCTCGAAGCCTTCCTCGACGAGCCGCTCGTCCGCCGGTCCCTGCGACGACAGGCCGATGCGGCGGGGCTGGACGCGCCGGTGCAGCAGGTGATGGTCGGCTACAGCGACAGCGGCAAGGACGGCGGCATCGTCGCAAGCGTCTGGTCGCTGTACCGCGCCCAGAGCGCCATCGCCGAGGCCGGGGCCCGGCGCGGCGTGCGCATCCGTTTCTTCCACGGCCGCGGCGGCACCATCGGCCGCGGGGCGGGACCGACCCACCGCTTCCTGCGCGCGCTGCCTCCCGGAGCCGTCGCGGGCGACCTGAGGCTGACGGAGCAGGGCGAGACGATCTCCCAGAAATACGCCAACAGAGTGACCGCCGCGCATCAACTGGAACTCTTGATGGCCGGCGCGCTTGGCGCGTCGCTCGAAGCGCGGCGCGATCCGCCGGAACTTGTCTCGGCGATGGACGCGCTGTCGGCCTCGGCGCGGGCGGCCTATGGCCGGCTCGTGGAGGCCGACGGCTTTCTCGCCTTCTTCGACGGCGCCACCCCCATCGATGCCATCGAGCAGAACCGCATCGGTTCGCGCCCCTCCCGCCGCAGCGGCCGGCGCAGCCTCTCGGACCTGCGCGCCATACCGTGGGTCTTTGCGTGGAACCAGGCGCGCTTCGGCATACCGGGCTGGTTCGGGCTGGGCTCGGCGCTGGAGGCCTTGAGGAGCGAGCGGCCGCAGGCTTTCGCCGCGCTGAGGTCGGCGAAGGCCGAGGGACCGGATCGCTGGCCGCCGTTCCATCACCTCGTCAGCAACGCGGCGACCGCCTGGGCGGTTTCCTGTCCGGAGACCATGGCCGCCTACGCGGAGCTGGTGGAGGACGAGACCGTGCGTCGGCGCATTCTCGGCGCGATCCTCGCTGAGCACGAGCGCACCGGGGAGATGATCGGCGAGATCTACGGCGCGCCGGTCCCCGTCGCGCGCCCGGTGGTCCAGCAGCAGGTGGAGCGGCGCGACCGCGCGCTCGCTCCGCTCCACGAGCGCCAGATTGCGCTGCTGCGCCGCTGGCGGACCGAGCGCGACGCCGGCGGCGAGCCGGGCGCGACGCTCACAGAGCTTCTGCTGACCGTCAACGCCATCGCCTCGGGGCTCGGCGGCACCGGCTGAGCCCGGATCTTCCGGACGCCCGCGCCGTCGGGTGCATGCGTGACGGAGCCGGGTGTCGTGGCGCCCTAGTTGATGCAACTTGGACACGACCGCCGTTCGTGAGGGGTAGACCAAAAGGCGACAGGCCGGTGAGCGTTCATTCGGATGAGGCAGGCAGGCGCGCCGCCATGCTTCGACTGGTTGATCAGATGTCGGCGAGAGCGCCGCCGGAGATGGGCGCCTTGCGATTCCTCCACGATCATCTTACTTTTTCTCTATCGATACGCTTCGGGTATGAGCATGACCGAGACCGCGACGCTCTCATCGAAGTTCCAGATCTCGATTCCGAAGGCCATCCGGGCCGCGCAGAACTGGGAGGCCGGTCTCACCTTCGCGTTCATCCCGAAGGGTTCGGGCGTGCTGCTCGTGCCGATCCCGAAGCGTGAGACGCTGAAGGGCATCGCGAGAGGCGCCCGGGCCGAAGACTATCGGGACCGCTCGGATCGCACCTGATGTCGCTTGTCGACACGTCCGCGTGGATCGAGTGGCTGATCGCCTCGCCGACAGGTGAACGCGTCGCCGAGCATCTGCCGGATCAGTCGGACTGGCTGGTGCCGACCATCGTTCAACTCGAACTGGCCAAGTGGCTGACGCGCGAGGTAGGCGATGACAAGGCTGATCAGGTGATCGCGTTCACGCAGGTCTGCAGGGTTGAAACGCTCGACACCGAGATCGCGCTGGCGGCTGCAGACGCCTGCAGGGAACGCGGTCTCGCCATGGCCGACGCCATCATCTTCGCGACAGCGCGACTGAGGGGGGCAACGCTTCTGACTTGTGATGCGCACTTCGACGGACTTCCCGGAGTGCGGCTCATCTCGAAGGTCAGGGCTTGATGAAATGCGACGCACAACGCGCAAGCCTGATCGGCTTCTCCCGGTTTCGGCCGGTCACGGGGCCGGAGGGAGGCGCCAGTAGGCGGCGGCTTCCGTTAAGATTTTTCGACGCGGGCCGCGTCGGAACGGGCGCCCGGGGCGCTTTGCGGCCCGTGTTGACAAATCTCCGATGATGGAAGCCGCGGGATGGCGGCGGAGGGTCCGGCTATGGGGAATTGACGGTTGAGGGCGGCATCTGAGCAGGAGCGGTGTCAGGGGC
>NZ_FNQM01000094.1 GCF_900107585.1 Rubrimonas cliftonensis
ATGGCTAAGGCGAAATTCGAGCGGAACAAGCCGCATGTCAACGTGGGCACCATTGGCCACGTCGACCACGGCAAGACGACGCTGACGGCGGCGATCACGAAGTATTTCGGCGACTTCAAGGCGTACGACCAGATCGACGCGGCGCCTGAGGAGAAGGCGCGCGGCATCACGATCTCGACGGCGCATGTCGAGTACGAGACGCCTGCGCGGCACTACGCGCATGTCGACTGCCCCGGCCACGCCGACTATGTGAAGAACATGATCACGGGCGCCGCGCAGATGGACGGCGCGATCCTCGTGGTCAACGCCGCCGACGGCCCGATGCCGCAGACGCGCGAGCACATTCTGCTTGCGCGCCAGGTTGGCGTTCCGGCGCTGGTGGTGTTTCTCAACAAGGTCGACCAGGTCGACGACGAGGAACTTCTGGAGCTGGTCGAGATGGAGGTGCGCGAGCTGCTCTCCAGCTACGACTTCCCCGGCGACGACATCCCGATCGTGAAGGGCTCGGCGCTGCACGCGATGAACGGCACGCAGCCCGAGATCGGCGAGACGGCGATCAAGGCGCTGATGGAGGCGGTGGACACCTACATCCCGACGCCGGAGCGGCCGATCGACCAGCCCTTCCTGATGCCGATCGAGGACGTGTTCTCGATCTCGGGCCGCGGCACGGTGGTGACGGGGCGCGTCGAGCGCGGCGTCGTGACGGTGGGCGAGGAGATCGAGATCGTCGGCATCCGCGCCAACCGCAAGACGATCTGCACGGGCGTTGAGATGTTCCGCAAGCTGCTCGACCGCGGCGAGGCGGGCGACAACATCGGCGCGCTGCTGCGCGGCATCGGGCGCGAGGACGTGGAGCGCGGCCAGGTGTTATGCAAGCCGGGCTCGGTGAAGCCGCACACGAAGTTCGAGGCCGAGGCCTACATCCTCACCAAGGAGGAGGGCGGCCGCCACACGCCGTTCTTCACCAACTACCGGCCGCAGTTCTACTTCCGCACGACGGACGTGACCGGCACCGTGTCGCTGCCCGAGGGCACCGAGATGGTCATGCCGGGCGACAACCTGAAGTTCGAGGTGTCGCTGATCGCGCCGATCGCCATGGAGGAGAAGCTCCGCTTCGCCATCCGCGAAGGCGGCCGCACCGTCGGCGCCGGCGTCGTCTCCAAGATCATCGAGTAA